>CAWHWK010000001.1:0-39407 GCA_963833005.1 uncultured cyanobacterium
TGCTTTGGCAGTGTCCGAAACCATTGCGGAAAATGTGCCCAGACGACGTTAGGCAGTTCTAAAGCAAGCACTTGTAACAGCCCTAGCGCAATGGCATTGAGATTAACGAAGCGCTCAAACGCCTCAACTTTAGTGGCCACCTTTGCCTGGAAATCAGCATCGAAGTCAGCCAGGACCAGGTTCTTCGGCCAGCTAGACGCTCTGGTCATAGACCGTAGCCAGAAGCGATAGTCAAAGCCGCCTAATAGCTGGACTAATGAGCGAAAGCTGACCTCAATTTTGAACCGCCAGCCATAGGCTTCAATTACTTGCGCTCCGGTCAGTGTGGTGTCACTAGAGAGTAGGATAATCTGCTTGCCGTTGGGCAATTGCGTTAGGACAAACAACACTAATTCATCGGGAGCGTCCCAATAGAATTTGAAACATTGATAGTAAACGGTTTGCTGTTGACCATAGAGCCAAACGACGGCGGGCGAGCAGGTATCAATCGGGGCAAATAACTCTCTGAGTTTTACGTCAGCGCCCCAGACTCTAGGACGCCCCGGCCCTCGAATACTCGGATTGGCGCAAAAGTCTGCCTTCGCAACGGTGGAAATCGCCGCGCGACTGATTAAATGCAGCCCCTGCGCTCGAAACGGTTTCAACACCTTCGCCGACGCATAGTAAGCATCTAAAATGGCGTAGCTTCCCTGCTCCATATAGGCGACACAAACGGCTGCCATTTTATCCACTAGCGTCGGCTTAGGGAGCGCTAAGGGGTCAATGCCGTCATGCAACTTTAAGACGATAGGAGCCGAAAATAGCGCTTCTCCCTGACCTAGCAACAGGCCCAGCGCACTGAAGTAGTGCCCCCTTATCCACTCTGGCTTGTTGACATCTGCTGATTCCTGATGAAGACCTTTGACACCCGGCATTTTGCGCCCTTCCTTGCCGACTTTTATGCCATCGCCGAGATAGACTAGCTGGCCTTTCAGTCGCTGGGCGGCAGTATGCGATGAGAGCCACTGGCCCCAGCGCTGACAGACTTCATCTATCTTGAAAGCCTTGGAGTGGAGCCAGTGCAGCGCTGCGCCGTAGCAAGATTCATCTAGCCCCAGGCCATTCACATAGCTCGTCACCGCTGCCGGTTGATGGCTCAATAGCAGTCCCCACATCATCAGCACAAACCATTCAAACGGCACTTCTCGACTGAAGGCGGGGCGTAGTTTAAGCAGAATTTGCTCAATGCGGGTGTAGAGTTCCATAATTGAACTGGTTGTTTGTTGTGATTCAACCAGTCTCGAACATTCCCATCCCGAAAGGGCAAGGAATGTTCGTTGCTTTTTGCGATCGCAGATCGCACTTCAAGAAAAACTTCGCACTGTCCAGCACTAAACGGGTCGTCACTTTTGTCTGCATCCACAGCTTGCCAAACTTGTTCTGTCGTCGGTGCCATCGACCCGTTTGCTGTCGAATGATGCCGTTGGTGCGCTCTAGCCGCTGCGTATTTTCTTTGCCAATGATGTGAGTGACTTCAGGGAGCAAAACTCGCTCATAGCCTGCCCAACCATCTGTATACCAAAGTTTACAGTCTGTCTTTCCGGCTGTGCTAGCAATCAATTCTGCCAAGAATTGATCCGTATGCTTGCCCACTCGGGCACTGAGAATTAGACCGCTTTCTTTGACTAGACTCACGCCAATCCAACAGTCGCTCACCTCTAATTCTTCAGGACAGCAGTGCTTTTGGTTTTTTTTGACGAATGACCACATTTCATCGGCGACGACTGCATCACAGTCCACGTCTCGGACTTCCTCGTTATGAACCTGTTGTGCTCTTTGACTAGCCGAATTAACGATGCTGACAACTGTACCGTAGGCACGTTTGCCAATTCGGCTCAGCCCTCGTAGGCTGCTGCCTTCGGCATGCGCTTGCAGAATCGTCTCAACCTGCTCAGGGGTGACTTGACGGCGATAATATAGGGTATCGAAGGTCTCGCTAAAGGTATACTCCAGGCGGTTCCAACTTGAACTAATTGAACGGTCATGGTGAAATTGAGATAGTTCAGCGGTAAGCCCGAGGTGTCATGATCCATATAGAGTTCAGCGAAAGCGATATCACTGCGCTTGAATACGAGCGCTATCACCACCCTCATCCTCACGTACAACGGAAGATGGAGGTGTTGTATCTGAAGAGTCAAGGTCTGTCTCATCAAGACATTCGCCGATTGTGTCGGATTAAGAGTAAAACGACGTTAGTGACGTACTTGCGCGAATACGAGGCTGGGGGCGTCGCCGCCCTCAAGCAGCTGAATTTCAAAGGTAGCCCGAGTGAATTAAACGAGCATATTCCCAGTCTCAAAGCGCATTTTGAAGCACATCCACCGCGCACCTCAGCCGAAGCAGGCGCAGAGATTGAGCGGCTTACCGGGATTAAACGCAGTCCCACACAGATTAAAGCCTTTCTCAAGCGCATCGGGCTGAAACCCCGAAAAGTCGGCTACGTGCCAGGGAAAGCAGCGACCCCTGAGAAGATGGCCGAACAGGATACCTTTCAAGCAGAAGAACTCGAACCCCGGTTAGCAGAAGCACAGGCCGGTGAACGCGCCCTTTTTTTATGGATGCTGCCCACTTTGTCCACCGGGCTTACTTGGGCTTTCTCTGGTGCTTCAGCCGCATCTTCATAGCCTCGCCATCGGGTCGTAAACGCTTCAAGGTCCTAGGCGCTGTCAATGCCATCACCAAAGAGGTCATCACCGTCACCAACGAGAGCTATATCAATGCTCAAAGTATTTGTCAGATGCTGTTGAAACTCCATGCCCTTGACTTGGATGTCCCCATTACTGTCGTCCTCGATAATGCTCGCTATCAGAAGTGTCAGCTTGTCTTTGGCTTAGCCAAGGCGCTTGATATTGAGCTGTTATACCTGCCGTCTTATTCACCCCATTTGAATTTGATTGAGCGGCTTTGGAAGTTTGTGCGAAATCAGTGTTTGTATTCCAAGTACTACGCCAACTTCGATGACTTTAAGAATGCGATTGAAACCTGCATTGAACAAGCCAACACCACCCATAAAGCCTCTCTGGAAACATTGTTGACCTTAAATTTTCAGCCTTTCAGGAAAGTCCAAATATCAGGCGTCTAGAGTATAGCTCAATCACCAAGTTGGTCGAAGCCAACAGGAAGGCTAGCGCAGGAACAAAGCCTGCCCCTTTCTTGAACAACGACTTAGTTGTCGATAGGGCCGCAAAGCTACAAGAGCTAGAAATAAAGCCAAAAAACGTTCCTAAGGCAATGCTGCCTCTGCCTGCCTCTCCCATAGACTTCTGCATTGATTCACGCGTGACAAACACCTGAATCATGCTGCTGACAACATAGCCCAGCACAAAAGCCCACAGTGCTTTCCAAAAATAGCTCAGCGAAGTCAGCGCAGCCTCGCTATAAAGATTCCAAAAGTCGGTGTTTTCCGTAATTTCTCACGCTTGCCCTGCTCATACCTGCTTTTCCCCGTGCTCGTCTACTTACAGATCACCAACAAGCGGTAAGGTCGACCACATAATCACAGTTGATCACAAAGGTTTGATAATAAAGGCATCCCTCAAAAAGCTGGTTGTATCGAAAGAGGTAATTTTACTTGGCACGGCAGCTTTCGAGGTTTTCCAAACTTTCAATACAGCTCATAAAGCGATTCTTGACCTACATGCGGTGCATAGGCTTTAACCAAGGTTTCTAGCTTTCCTGCAGCCCCAATTTCAATCCAATCATCAATCTTGCCCAAATAGCAGAATCGCTCGGTCTGAAAGACTCTTGTTGCTTTATTCAATAGAACGAACCGTAGGTCAGAAGAATAGGTGATTGACTTTGCTAGCACCGCTTGAGTTTCTTCTGGGCTTCTCAGATGCTTGCTAAACGACATCAATGCTTCAAGCGCCTCAAGATTTTGATTGGGCGTAAAAACGCTAATTGTTTGCTTCTTAACATCGACTAGAAAGTTTTTGAGGCTAGAAAACTGTTTTATGCCCTGTTCAACGTATGCTATTTCGCTGTCAGTAATAATTTTGGCCGGAATTTTTCTGAGGAAAACCTGGGAATTTGGATTCTCGTAGATTTCGTACCCATTAGGAATCTCCTCTACTATTGCCCTTTCTGATAATGCGCTTTCTGGCAGCGTGCTTTCTGACTTTTGCGAAAAAAAGTATCTGGGCTTTCCCGTTTTGGTCTTGCCCTGATACAGATAATAGGTCTGTTGTTTGCGGTTAACGTACGTTATCTGCATTTCTATACCCTAAGCTAGGTCATATTACTCATCCTATATAAAGCAGCTACAACGCATCTGTAATTATTAGAGGCAATATGTCCGCAGAATTAGGATTCACCGTCGACCTAATGTTAGTGCTAGGGGCCGCTGCTGTCGGTGGCTATACCGTCAATCGGCTGCGTCAGCCGGTACTGCTAGGCTATTTAGCCAGCGGACTAGTTATTGGCCCACTAGGCTTACAGCTGATCAGCGACACGGGCAACATCCAAGAACTAGCAGAAATCGGCGTGGCTTTTTTGCTATTTGCCCTCGGCGTACAGTTTTCATTAGAAGAGCTGAACCGAGTGCGCAATATTGCCTTTCAGGGCAGTCTGTTGCAAATTGGGTTCACAGCTGGGCTAGTCGCGGCGATCGCACTCACCTTCGGCTGGGTAGACAACTTGCCCCAAGGACTCTTCTGGGGCGCACTCCTCTCTCTTTCTTCTACCGCCGTCGTGCTCAAGACCCTCACAGAGCGCGGCGAAATCAACACCCGCCACGGCCAGATCATGCTGGCCATCCTGATCGCCCAAGACCTTGCCCTTGGTTTGATGCTGGCCATCGTCCCAGCCATCACGCCCTCCGAGTCCCCGACCCGACCCCTCTGGCAAATACTCGCCCTTGTTCTGCTCAAAGTGCTGGGCTTTCTGGTGGCCGCTATCTGTGTCGGGCGCTGGGTCATCCCTGTCATCATCCGGCAGGTCGCGCTCACCGAAAGCAGCGAGCTTTTTTTACTCACGCTGATTGCCCTGTGTCTGGGCGTTGCCATCATCACCGCGCGGCTGGGCCTCTCCATTGAAATTGGCGCATTTGTCGCCGGGCTGATGATTGCTGAAATTGACTACGCCGACCAGGCCCTTGCCAAAGTGCTGCCGCTGCGCGATACGTTTGCCAGTCTGTTCTTTGTGTCTATTGGTATGCTGATCGATCCGCGCGTACTGATCGACAACTTCGGCGGCATTTTAGGGCTAGTTACCTTGGTGATGCTAGGCAAAGCGCTGATTATTATTCCAATTATTCTAGGCTTTGGCTACTCTCTCAAAACGGCTGTCCTCACTGGCTTTGGCATCAATCAAATCGGTGAGTTCTCTTTTGTACTGGCAGTGGTTGGCCTAGAAAGCAACTTAATTTCACAAGAGGCCTACCTGCTTCTGCTCGGCACGACTGCCATCACGCTAGTGCTCACGCCTCTCCTCTTCAACCTGGCTCCGTCTTTTTACAGTTGGCTCTATCAGCGCCCACAGCTTCAGTCTTTGCTCGCTCGGCTAGAAGCTACTCAGCCCGGTATTGACCATGCTGGGCTCAGCGATCATGTGGTTGTCGCGGGCTATGGCCGGGTTGGGCGGGTCCTTGTCAATTTGATGCGTCAAACTGGCTTTCCGGTGCTGGTGCTAGAAAATAGCGAAGCCGCGGTTCAATCGCTGCGGCATGACCGCATTCCTTACGTCATGGGCGATGCAGACTCAGAGCTGATTTTGGCCAAAGCCGATTTAACAGAGGCTAAAGCGCTGGTGATTGCCCTGCCTGACCCGATGAGTACGCGGCTGCTGTTAAAACGGGCAAAAGCGATCGCACCTCATCTAGACATCATCGCCCGCGCCCACACCACCCAAGAGCTTGATCAGCTCAGTCAGCTAGGCGCGCAAGAAGTCGTCCAGCCCGAATTTGAAGCCGCCCTCGCCCTTGGCACGCACCTGCTCGCTACGCTCGGTGCCATTGACGACAGCCTAGAGTCCACCATGGCTAGAATTCGTACCGACCACTACCGCAGCGTTCGGCAAAATGTTCGGTAAGCTGAGCACAAGCCGCCTTTTCTAGCGGCATTATCCACGCCTTTTTTATGCATATCCTGATTACGGGTGCAACCGGATTTCTCGGTCAGCGCCTCGCCCAGCGCCTGCTTCAAAACTCAGCCTTGCAGCAGCTAACCCTCGCAGACATTCTTCTGCCACCGGTTCCTAACCAGGACCCTAGAGTCATCAGCAAACAGCTAGACCTGACCGATATCTCAGCAGCCCGCTCCCTCGTCGGTTCAGACATCACCGCGGTCTATCACCTAGCCGCCGTGGTTAGCGGTCAGGCCGAAGCCAACTTTGATCTTGGCATCGCCGTCAACTGCGACGGCACCCGTAACTTACTCGAAGCCGTCCGCCATCAAGCCCCCGGCGCACGCTTTATCTTCGCCAGCTCTCTAGCGGTCTTTGGCGGCCAGCTTCCGGCCACGATTACCGATAACACGCCCGTTAGACCCCAATCTTCCTACGGCACCCAAAAAGCAATCTGCGAACTCTGGATCAACGACTACACTCGCAAAGGCTTCATTGACGGGCGGATCTTACGACTGCCTACCGTTTGCGTGCGTCCGGGCAAACCCAACGCCGCTGCCTCCTCTTTTGCCAGCAGCATCATTCGCGAGCCCATCAGCGGCCAAAGCGCCCTTTGCCCGGTCGATCTAAATCTAGCGCTGTGGCTCTCTAGTCCAGATACGGTCACGGCCAACTTGGCCCACAGCCTAACGATTCCGGCTAGCAAATTTACAACAACTCGCACGCTAAACCTGCCGGGCATCACCGTCACAGTTAAAGCGATGCTTGACGCTCTCAGCAAAGTCGCCGGACCCGAGGCCAGAGCGCGAGTTCAGCTGCAAAGCGACGAGGCAATTTCTCGGATTGTGGCGAGCTGGCCCAGTCAGTTTGAGGTTGGCCGTGCGGTTGAGCTGGGATTTGAGCGCGATCGCAACTTTCAAGACATTATCCAGGCCCACATCGCCTACGTATCAGCCGTAAAAAGCAACACATTAGATGCATAATTCACGGCCATAATTGAGCTGCGTAATGGCTGCGTAACGTTAGTGCGGCATTGCGCAAGCCTTTTTAATCAATCTTTGTTGAAATATTAGACAAAATTTCCGGGTGTCCGCTCTAAGTAGGCTTGTTTTTTCATTCAGCCGCTATTGTGGAGTATAAGGAACTGAAAATCTCTCTGCAAAAGCTGTGTATCTGGAATGACGTATCTGGAATAGCGCAAGCACAATTTGATGCATACAACAGCTCGTCGCCTAAGCAACCCTATCTACTTAGCCTGGCTAGCCTTGACTAAGCTCCTGGCTAAGCCCCTGACTAAGTCATAGGTGACTTGCGGCCACTGACCTACTCCATTTGAGGTTCACTATGTTTAAGCCCGTGCTTCAGGCTGTTCAACTGTTTCTCAAAGGTGCGACGGGCAAAGACCGTCAGGCCAAAGCGCACCTCTCAGAACACTTGCTCACCCTCCAGGTTGCCTACAGTCAGATTCAGCAGCAGCACGACGCCCTCCAACAGCAGCATGAGGGGCTTCAGCAAAAGCATACTCGCCTTCATCAGAAGTACGAGCGATCGCAGCATAGCCAAACCGATCTTAAGCAGCGCCTACATCGCCACAAATTAGACCTTGATGAGTTTATCGACGTTGCTGATATGGACGCCAAAGACCTCTCGCTAGAAATAGAAGACTTGCAGCAGCGCCTGAGGCAAAGCGAGGATGAAAAAGACGCGCTTCAGGGCAAAAACAGCCTGCTTATTGGCAGAGTCGCCGTGCTCGAAAACGATTTAACGCTGCTTAGCTACCAGAGCAGCTACCAGAGCAGCTACCAGAGTAGCCATCAGGACTCGGCTGATACCAACAGCGATCCAGTTCCTGTCGTTAACAATCAGCATCCATCTCTCGAATCTACTACAAACGTTGAGGCTCCAAATCATGTTGATCTTTCCAATATTTCACTAGCCCTGATTGGGGGCCACGAAACAACCTATCGCGAAGTGACCAAAGAACTTCAGCAGTATGGCCTAAAGCGCTGTGTACACGTCCCGCCTCATAGCGTTGCTAGCAGCGATCGCAGCCAAATCAAAGACAAAATCAGCAACTGCGATCTGGTCATCACCATTACCAGCTACGTCGATCACTCAGTTTCTAGATGCGTCAAAAATCTGCAAGACGCACAGGTGCTCGCAGGCGAATGCATCCGGGTGAGCTGTCACGGCAAAAGCGGCCTAGTCAGAGAAGTCCTTCAGTACTTTCAAAGACCCTTACACTCCTCGTAAAAACACGCACAGGTGACGCATTCAGCGCTAAGCTAATAGCGCTGAATTTGAGAGTGTATCAAAATGTACAGATTCTCGTCGGGTCATCCTTGGAGTATCCCTACGGTGCCCGTTGCCGTTGCCGCCGTAATCTGCGCCAGCACCTTTGGCTGCACCCAAGTCAGCACGACTGAGCCAGCCAACTCAGCCACCACCAACTTTCAGGCCGCTGCCACCACTACCTACACCTGGCAAGTCGAATACATCCCTAGATCCGTCGGCCAAGACCGGCCCAACGACCGTCGCCTAGAGCAGTTCGAGTCCACCACCGTCACCAGCATCAACGGCATCCGCCCCGAAGCCGAAGGATCTGGGCCCGACAGCAAGGGCTTGTGGTGGCCCGTTCTGCCGCCCGAGCCTACCGTCAACGATCTTGAAGACCGTCGCCGCCAAAGCGAAACCGCTCGCCCGCCCGAAGTCATCAAATCTGTTAGCTACACCATCACCTTCGACCAGGCAGGCGAGGAAAAAACCTTACCGACTGACTACGACGTCTATCGGCAGGCTGTCAAAGCCTTTGAAAAAGAACGACCGCTGCTGCTGACGCTAGGGCCGCAAGACGAATCTGTGATTCAAGCACAAGTACAGTGAGTTCGGCTAATGATTTCAGCTAATGACTTCGGCCCGTGACCTCAGCCCGTGACTTCAGCCCGTGACTTCGGCTAATAAAGTACAATCATTCCGACCCTTTCTAAGCTCGCTCTCATGTCCAAGCCCCGCATTCTCTCAGGTATTCAAACCACGGGTAACCTTCACCTAGGAAACTATCTGGGTGCTATTCGCAACTGGGTGGGGCTACAGGCAGACTACAGCTGTTTTCTCTTCATGGCGGATCTGCACGCGGTAACCGTCCCGCACGATCCTAAAGCGCTGGCCGAAAATACGCTAAAAGTTGCGGCTACCTACATCGCCTGTGGCATAGATCCGCAGCAGTCCACGATTTTTGTCCAATCGCAGCTACCAGAGCACAGCGAGCTAGCCTGGCTATTTAACTGCATTACGCCGCTGAACTGGCTAGAGCGGATGATTCAGTTCAAAGAAAAAGCCAAAAAGCAAGGCGAAAACGTCAGCATTGGCCTAATGGACTACCCTGTTTTGCAGGCGGCAGATATTTTACTCTATGAGCCGGATCTTGTCCCTGTGGGGGAAGATCAAAAGCAGCACCTGGAGCTGACGCGTGATATTGCCGGGCGGCTAAATCATCAGTTTGGCAGTGAGAAAAAACCGATCTTAAAAGTACCAGAGCCGCTGATTCGACCAGATGGCGCTCGCATTATGAGCCTGACAGACGGAACAAAAAAAATGTCAAAGTCCGAGGCGTCTGATCAAAGCCGAATTGACCTCACTGACTCGCCCCAGGCAATCACCAAAAAAATCAAGCGGGCCAAAACCGATCCGGCCAGAGGGCTCGCGTTCGACGATCCTGATCGGCCTGAGTGCAACAACTTGCTTGGCATCTATCAATTGCTCTCCGATCAGACAAAAGAAGCGGTGGCGGCTGAGTGTAAAGAGATGGGCTGGGGACAATTTAAGCCGCTGCTCGCTGAGACAACGGTAGAGGCGCTTAGGCCAATTCAAGAAAAATATACAGAGCTGATGAGCGATCGCACCTATCTGCATCAGGTATTAGCGGAAGGCAAAGAAAAAGCCCAGGCCGTTGCTGCGCCTACGCTCGAGAAAGTCAAAACTGCTATGGGCTTCATTCCGTAGCGAAACTGCCTGGGCTAGAGGTCTGACCCAAATAACTAGTCCAAATGTCTGGCTCAAATATCTGGCCCAAACGAACATGACTAACTTCAATTATTAGTCATGACCCCTTTTGATAGAGAAACTAGATAAGATAGCCCATAAGCATATCAGGGACTATACGGCTGTTACTTCTACACCAAAGACCTGCTCATCGGCTATGCCACGCATCGCAGGTATCCAATTTGAGTACTCAAATATAATATGAACGCAGTATCCAACGGACAGGCTAAGCGGCCATCTTCTAGATTAGGAACTTCTAGCTCAGGAACCCCTAGCTCAGGAAATTCTAGCCTAGAAGCTTCTCAAAATCGCCTACGCTCAGCCATTCGTGCGGGTGAATTCATCGTCACAGCCGAGGTGATGCCCCCAAAAGGCGGTGACCCTAGCCACATGCTAGAAATGGCCGCCCACCTCAAAGATTGGGTCCACGCAGTCAACATCACCGATGGCTCGCGCGCTGTTCTGCGGATGTCTTCGCTCGCCTGCGCCGTCTTGCTAAAGCAGGCAGGCATTGAGCCGATTTGTCAGATGACCGGACGCGATCGCAACGCGATCGCCCTCCAGTCGGACCTAATGGGTGCCCATGCGCTCGGTGTTCGCAACATTCTCACGCTCACTGGCGACCCGATCAAAGCGGGCGACTATCCCAAATCTAAACCCGTCCACGAGCTAGACTCCACTCGTCTGCTGCGCGTCATTCGTCAGCTCAACAGCGGCGTTGACTACAACGACAAGGCCATGAGCGACGGCGCACTCGACATTTTTCCAGGTGCCGCTGTTGACCCGCAGTCTACTAGCTGGTCCGGGATGCAGAGCCGGTTTAACAAAAAGCTAGAATCTGGCGCGCAGTTTTTTCAAAGTCAGCTCATTTCCGATTTTGACAAGCTTCAGAAATTTATGGATCAGGTCGCCTTTGGCTGCGATCGCCCCATCCTTGCTGGTATCTTTCTGCTAAAGTCTGCCAAAAACGCCGCCTTCATTAACCGCTGCGTCCCCGGCGTCAACATTCCTCAGCACCTCATCGACCGTCTCGCCGCTGCCCCTGACCCGCTCCAGGAAGGCATGAAAATCGCTGCCGAACAAGTCCAAGCCGCCCATCAGCTTTGTCAGGGCGTTCACATGATGGCCGTTCGCAGAGAAGACCTGATTCCGCAGATACTAGAAATGGCCGGGCTAGCGCCTCAAACTCAAGATCAGCCGATTAGCCAATCACCTGACCAGTCATCTGACCAGTCGTCTGACCAATCATCCGGCCAGTCAGTTGGCCAGTCAGTTGGCCAGTCATCTGGCTTATTAAGTGCAACTGCCGTTTGAAAATAGATAGGCTAAATAGCTAGGCTGCGATCGCCCCCATTCCACTCGCCAACACATCCAAATAAAACCGCTCTAACTGCCGCGTCGAAGCCTCCCAGCCCCAGCGCTCAGCCTCTATTCGCGCATTCTGCCGCAGCAGCTCCCGCTCTGCCTTCATCCCTAGCAGCTTCTGGGTCGCGGCGATCGCACCCTGCTCATCCGCCGGGTCAAACATAAAGCCATTCACGCCATTCGTCACAATGTCCGGGATGCCCCCCGCATTTGCCGCGATTACCGGACAGCCCGCCGCCATCGCCTCTAGCAGCACCAGCCCTAGCGTCTCCGTCCGCGACGGAAAAACAAACGCATCCGCCGACGCATACGCCGCGCCCAATTCTTCACCCGCCAAATAGCCCACAAAGTGGGTCGGCGTCCCTTCAAAGTGCTTCTTCAGCTCCTCCCGGTAGGGGCCATCGCCCACTAGCGCCAGCCGCGCCCCCGGAATCGATTCCAGCACCGGCTTAATGCGATCAATCTCTTTCTCAGCCGAAAGCCGACCAATATAAATCAAAATTGGCGCATCCGGGTGGCCTTGAGTCAGGCGCGATCGCATCTCATCACTGCGCAAATCGGGCCGAAACAGCGCCGTATCTACCCCACGCTGCCACACCTCCACCCGCTCAATC
Source organism: uncultured cyanobacterium (assembly GCA_963833005.1). GTDB lineage: Bacteria > Cyanobacteriota > Cyanobacteriia > Phormidesmidales > Phormidesmidaceae > Phormidesmis. The sequence goes on from CAWHWK010000001.1 coordinate 12,120, forward strand.
TCATGCGCCGTCAGCTCCTGCTGCATTGCCGTCGAAGTGCACAAGTTAATCGCCGCGTTGTTATGCATTGCCTTCAGCAGCTCCCACAGCACCCCTTCTAGCAGCCCCAGATTGTAATGCTCCAAATACTTCGGCAAGTGCGTATGATAAGACGCCACCAGCGGAATATTCAACGATTTACTGTAATAAATGCCGCCTAGACCCAGCACCGCCGGATTTACCACATGAATCAAATCCGGCCCAAACGACTCAATCTCATCGCGCATCGAAGGCCGTGGCAGCGCCAGCTTCAGCTCCGGATACAGCGGCAGCGGAAAGCCAGAAATCCCCTTTACCTGCGCCCCCTTATACTCCGTTAGCCCCCCTTCTGGGCAAAACACGCAAACCTCATTACCAAAGCTCTGCAAATACTCAACCGTGTGCTTTAGCCGGGTGACAATACCATCCACCTTCGGCAAAAAAGTCTCGGTAAAAATGGCAATACGCATAAGAAAACAAGGAAGAGAGGATCCTAAAACAACAAACCAAAAGCAGATAGCAAACATCTAGCTAACATCTAGCTAACATCTAGCTAACAGAAAGGTCAGCTTGTAACGAATACAAACCGACCTCTTCTACCAAAGCCTATAGCCCGACTGCTATCGCCGCCAGCTAACCTTCGGCATAATCTGTTTCTTATCTACGCGATGCTTGTACTTAATCGCCGTATTGAGAACAGAATCTAGCAAAGAGTCTGAAAGCAAGTGAGGCTCTAAGCCTAAATCGATTAGCTTAGTGTTTTTCGCATTAAAATAGTGTTCTTCCGCTTCCACTCGTGGATTCTCTACATTCTCAATTTCAACATCCAAGCCCAGCGTATTCCCGGCCTTCTTCACCGACATCGCTAGCTCATTGATGCTAAACATTTCAGTGAACTGATTAAACACTCTAAACTCGCCTGCGTCCGCCGGATTTTCACAGGCGATTTCAATACAGCGAACCGTATCACGAATATCCAACAGCGCCCGCGTCTGACTTCCTTTGCCATACACCGTCAGCGGATGACCCACCGCCGCCTGAATGCAAAATCGGTTTAGCGCCGTGCCAAAGACACCGTCGTAGTCCAGGCGGTTAATCAACAGCTCGTCCATACCTGTTTCTTCAGTCAGCACACCGTAAACGATGCCCTGATTGAGATCTGTCGCACGCAGCCCCCAAATCTTGCAGGCAAAGTGAATATTGTGCGTATCGTGCACTTTACTCAGGTGGTAGAAAGAGCCAGGGCTCTTGGGAAACGGCAGCGTATCTTCACGACCGTTGTGCTTAATCGTGATGTAGCCTTCTTCAATATCGATATTCGGCGTACCGTACTCGCCCATTGTCCCTAGCTTGATCAGATGGCACTCGGGAAAATGGTCACGCAGTACATACAGCAAATTGAGGTTGCCCAGCACATTGTTTGACTGGGTCATGACCGCATGTTCGCGGTCAATCATCGAAAACGGTGCAGAACGCTGCTCGCCAAAATGCACCACCGCATCCGGCTTGAACTGAAGCATCGACTGCTCTAGGAAAGGATAGTTATTGACATCGCCAATAAACAGCTCGATCTCCTTACCCGTCAAATCCTTCCAGCGCTGAAGCCGATGCTGAATAGGGGCGATAGGGGTGAGGGTCTCCGACTGAAGCTCCATATCCCAGAGTCGCCGCACAAGGTTATCTAGAATGGCTACATCATGACCTTTGTTGGATAGATACAGCGCGGTTGCCCAGCCACAGTATCCATCGCCGCCGATTACTAAGACTCGCATGTTGCTTCTTTATGAAACCTTTAATAATGTTCTTTGCTGATGCCCAATTTATCAGGTTTGGGGGCGCGCATGAGTAGTTTCTTGGGAAGGGAGTCGTTAGAAAAGAAACCATCCCTGCGAAAAAACGCGGTTGGTCAGCAGTGAGAAAATAGGCAAAAGCCGTTCTCCAAAAGTACTTCAGATTTCTTAGAGCGCATCTGACGGCAAAGGCAATTTAATTTTTAATCGAAATAAAAATGGTCTAGGCGAGAATAAGCGCTCTTTAAGACCAGCTTAAATTTCAACTGTATTACCCGATGTCGGCTTCAAAACTCCTCTGTCTCACGATAGATTTGAGCACTACTAGATGAGATTGCATCAAATGAGATTAAGTCAAATGAGATTAAGTCAGACTCTAAAAAACGCCCTGTGATCCGGCTCGCGACCAGCTCAATTGCTGATTAATGACCACTCAGCTATTACTCAATCGAAAGATTAGCAGACTAGTTTCCTGATCGCTCGAAAAATTGTCATCGCTCATCAAAAACAAACTGCGCTGACGATTGCCTAGCGTCGGGCCAAACGTCATTGCCTCATAGTTTTGTAGCGGTATATCCAGACTGCTCAGATCCAGCAGCAGTTCTTTTTGAATGGGATTAATCTCACTGATGTCGCCCTGCATTGAGTCCACCGTGCTGATATCTGTTGCGCCGCCCGATGCTAGCTGATACAGCTTGATTGAAAAGCCTTGAAAGCCGTAAGAGCGCTCTATCGCCAAAAAGTGTCCTCCTTTGTCTAGCACAGCAATTTCGGGGACACCGTGCAGCACCGCGCCTGTCGGAGACAGATCCATTTCGTACAGATGTTCAGAAATTAAAGTGGTTTGGTACTGGTCGAGCGTGTAGTGCAGTACGCGATTTTTGTAGGGAATATCAGGGGCGAAGTCGAGATCTTGCAGTAGCGGTCCCTCTGTCGCGATAAACATGCGGTAGGGCTCGTAGACACCGCCGGTGCCAGAGGAAACATTGACTGCGATCGCTTCAAAACCAAGATTTTCCTGCACTCCTAGTGTTTGAGTAGGCGCTGCCTCGCCGACGCTATTGGGCAAGGCATTATCAACCAGATCGCTATCAACCAGATCGCTATCAACCAGATCGCTACCAGGCAAATAACGCGATGGCACCAAAATCGACTGCTTGAGCTGGCCAGTGGCAATATCATACTCACTTACAGCAGGTGGAATCTGCTTTCGAGGTGAGCCTTCGGATGAAATTAGCAGCGTATTGCTGGGTGTAATCGCCATCCCTTCAGGGTCCAGCTGACCAGAGGCATAGGGATTCCCGTCAGCGTCTTTGAGGTAGGTGACAGATTCGATGCTTAAAATAGGCGAATTTTGAGCCGCTTCAGTTTGCAGCCCGGTCAGTGTACCGGCCAGTGTAAAAGTATAAAAGCGTGGGCGATCGCGATTATCGGAAAGTCCATACAGCCGATCGCGCGGCACATCATACGCGATCGCCGAAATCCCCCCGACTGGCTCGCCCTCAAAGCTTTGCTTTGGCAGGACGTAGCTACCCACTAGATCCACCGACAAATCTAAAAACAGCCGCTCTTCCGCGCTCACCTGTGGCAGAGCGCAGCTAGTCAAAACGCCGCCTAATAGCGCGATCGCTAGCACACCGTTCACCAGCATTTTTCCCAGGGTCCGCCCCCAGTTGCCTAATCCCCAGTTGCCTAGCCCCCAGGCCCCCAGGCCACTATCACCGCCAATCCTCAAAAGCACTCGCATCATCCCCATCAAATCTTAGCCATCAACAATCAAAACACATGCACAAGATAGGCTATTAAAGGCCCGTATGCCGTCAATAGATATGAATAAAGGCTGGATTTATCGCGATCGCATTCCTACCGCTGCCGCCGGACAAACCGCACTTGCCTACTACGCTCAGCGCTATCGCCACTCTAGTGTCACCGTCTGGCAAACTCGCCTCCAGCAGGGCCAGATCCGCCTCAACGGCCAGCCCATACAGCCGCACACCATTCTAAGCCCTAGCTGGCAGCTCACCTATCACCGGCCCCCGTGGCAAGAGCCTTCGGCCCCTCTCGATTTCAAAGTTCTCTACGAAGACGATCATCTCTGGGTGATCGACAAACCTGCTGGGCTTCCCGTCCTTCCCGGCGGCGGCTTTTTAGAGCACACCCTGCTTCATCAAATGCGATCGCACCATCCGACCTGCACCCCCGTCCCTATCCATCGCTTGGGCAGAGGCACCTCTGGCGCTATTCTCATTGCCAAAACTCAAACTGCTCGTATTCAACTTGCTCAGCAGTTCCGCACCCGTACCGCTGCTCAGGTCTCTGCTGTCAAAACACCCGGCAACGCTCAAACGCTCACAAAAGTCTACCGCGCGCTCATCGGTCCTACTACACCTTGCGAACTTAGCGATCGCTTTACCTGCACCTATCCCATCGGCAAGCTTCCTCACAGCGAGATTGGTCACATTTATGGCCACCTTCCAGCCGGTCTAGCCTCTCGCAGCGACTGCACTGTCATCCAACGCACCGCCACCACCACTCTGGTTGATGTCTCCATCTCTACGGGCAGGCCCCATCAAATTCGCATTCACCTTGCCGCCGCTGGCTATCCGCTCCTCGGCGACCCTCTCTATCCCGGCGGCGGTGTCCCTGCCCCAGACTGCACCGCCCGCCCCGGCGACACGGGCTATCACCTTCACGCCCATCAGCTCCGGTTCATCCATCCACACACCCAGCAGCCTATTTCCATCACTGCCAAACCACCCAAGATCTTAGAACCCTTAGCTCCATAGGAGACTCTGCTAATGGATTTGCCAAAAAAATTACTAGAAAATTCGCTAGGGAATTTGCCAAGGAAATTAATAAAAAGAATGCGTGGGCGCAGAATGTATGGACGAATCAACAACAGGCATCCACACCAGGCAAAAGCAGTTGAGTTGGTTTACATTCATCAAAAGCAGTTGATGACCTTTTCCTGAGAGTCTTTTTCATGCCGGATCCCAGTTACATCCTTTACGCTCAGCACGGCTGGGCCGATATCAATTCGGGCATCGGGCAACTCGCCAGCAAAATCGCCTGCCCACAAGCCAAAGTCATCGTTCCTAACCTTGGGTTTGTCAATACCTGGATTCGCATTGCGCCATTGGTAGACCGCGTCGAGGCGATCGCACACAAAACCCAAGCCGAACATCCCGAAACGCCCATCCGCATTGTTGGCCACTCTATGGGTGGCCTGATCTGGCTAGAAGTCCTCGCCCGTCACCCAGAATGGTGGCCGCAGGTCGAATCTTTCGTCCTTGTTGCCTCTCCTGTTGGTGGCGCAGATCTAGGCCGCCTAGTCGATCCGTTTGAATGGGGCATCGGCATCGCCAAAGATCTTGGCACCAACCGCCGCGCCCTCGCCGAGCAAATCGCTGCCAAAATCCCAACGCTGATTATTGCTGGCGACTACGATGGTGGCAGCGATGGCGTCGTACCCGTCGAATGCACCAAATTTCACCGGGCCAGCTATGTCACCGTCAACAATATTAATCACGACCGGATGAAACATCATCCAGCCGTCGCCAGCATCATTCAGCAGTTTTGGCAAAGCGCCGATCATCTCTGCCTACCGCAGCCAATCGAAACCTATTGCGATCGCGTCATTCGTCAGCTCCAAGCCATTCCTGGCATTACCGATGCCCACTATCGCGGTTTTGTCGGCTCACAGCTTTGGGCCTCCCTCGCAGAAGATCTCAGCCTCCGTACCTGGCAAAACCGGCTGGGCATTCATCACGTCTTTTTAGCAAACCGGGCCAATGACTGCCTATTTGCTGGATTCGTCGGCTGGCCCCATACAGACGCACTCTACGAAACCCTGTGGCATCTCAAAACCAGCAGTGAAACTATCCAAAGAGTCGATCAAACCGACAGCATTCGGCCATAGGATATAGCTTCTCTACCCGTGCCCTACGCAACCTCTTCCTCTCGAGTTCTCTTCATCGGCGATTTTGTTAGCCGCCTCATCTGCTGCTCGTACTGCGCAATCAAATCCGCCTTGGACAAATTACGCCGCGACCCAATCGGGCGAATTCGCACACCGCAAACCTTGGCCATACTTGCCTTACGCAAATCAGCGACTTTCCATTGTTTCCAATTCACTGGCTCACACAGAATAGGGGCACTCGCAGCGACCTCCTGTATTTTTTGGCTCAGGCACGCAGGCTCCAAAACCGTTTCGGTTGCAGCCTTCGCTTTACCAGGTTTTGTCTGTTCTGTAGCTTTTTGATCGGTCTGCCGATTGGCTTTTTGACTAGCTTCTGGCCGAGGCTTTTTCGTAGCCTTCTGCACTGACTTTTTAATCGGCGCTTGCACTGGTGCTTGCACCAATTCTTCAACGGTTTCTTGTACGGAAAAATCTTGTGCACCCATCTGCTCAGGCGCACCTGCACGGCTCAAGGGCAGCTCAATAGTTATCTCGATCTTACCTTGATCAACAGTCGGATAAACAGACTGCCGCGAAGCTCTCTTCTGTTCTCTGAGGGGTTCTCGCGTCGCCACGAAAAAACCAAAGGCACAGGTGATCCACAGTTCTGACCCGTATACCATGCCTGTCATCACAACATTTAAAGCGCGATCAATGAGGCTAAAAGTCATCGTATAGCTCCAAAATAGTTAGTAGCAAACACTTTTATTAGCAGTCAATCAAAACAACTTGCCCTTAATGGGCTCCTTACAGGTTTGAATAACTGCCATTGTATCAGTACATAAGAACTATAGTTAATATGTACTGATAAATATTGAAAAAGCGATCGCATCTATCTCATCGAGACTGCCCCAGCAAGCCTGTCCCGTCGCACTTATCTCACCAAGCCATCCCTACCTAATCCGCCTCGTCAAATCGTCGTGCCCAAATCCGCCAGCCTAACAATGACAGTCCGCCCACCGTGTCCGTGCACCCGCTCCACCATTTCCACGCTCTCATACCAAAACGTAGATCCATCTTTTCCTAACCACTGAAGCACCGCCACCTGCTCAAACTCAAAGCCAACCGCTACTCGCCCCGTCCCGCTAATCCCATTCCAGTCCTCATTCCGCTGCAAATAAAACGTCCGTGCCCTCACGCTGTTAGCCCTTTCGCCCGCCGCAAGGTCACCACCCGGCACAATCTTGCGGCCAGACATCTGAGCCTGAATTCGCTGGAACACTGCCAGACTAGGGTACGTGCCGTGGCTGTGTTCTGTACCAAACCAGCTAATCGCAAACGCTCCCGACGGCAAAATCACCCCCTCAGCTACCGGATTGCCTTTACTTGTGATATAAAAATGCGCTAGTTCAGAGATTGGCTCAGCTACATTCATTTCCGTAGTTTTCCCGAGTGGCAGCGTATGGAGTTGCATACATATCACGTCCAAGAGGGTAGCCACCACCGTAGCTGCAACTGTTCAGGTGTCAACGGTAACCCTAGGCTCAGTGGCAGCCAAAAGAAAAAAGAGAGGGCGATCACACTCAGCAGCAACCCGCCCAGCAGCCGAGTTTTTCTAGGCTTCTCGACCACCAGCCACCCGCTCAATAGCCAGGCCAACAGCGCAAACCCAAACACCGCAGCAGGCATAAATAAATAGATATAGGTGCAGCGTCCCACCACCACCCACGGTAGCCAGTTCGCCAAATATCCAATCAGTAAATAAGTCGTAACCCCGTCACGCGCTGGCCTACGCTGTCGGCATTCCAAAACTTTATTCGCGCCTACTAGTAACACTGCCGCGCCCGATAGCCACCACAGCGCCGGGTTCCCCAAATTATTCACCACGTATACGCGCTCACCAGCCGCCTCATACCAGTACGGAATGGGCTTTAGCAGCAGCGGCCAGGTAAACCAGCCAGAGCACGCCGACTGCACCGTATCTAACCCCTGGTGAAACAAAAACAAGCCGCGATGCAGCGCCCAAAAGCCGGTTCCATTTAGGCGCAAATGCGGCCACCAAACTAAGCAATAAGTCAGCAGCGGCACCAGTCCTAAGCAAAGAGCACGGTAAAGAATAGACTTCACCAAAACGCTCATCTGCACTGGATTATGCGCTGGATTATGCACCGACTTGTGCGCTGATTTAAGATTGTGTCTAACCGCATCCCGGTCGGCAAATTGCCAGCCCTCCCAGACGAGCAAACTCAACACATATCCTAGTCCGTTCCACTTAGTGGCCGCTGCCGCACCCACTGCCACGCCGCTCAATAGGTGATACAAACAACTTCTTTTGCTCTCGACCAAGCGCGATCGCAGCCACAGCCAGTGCCCTAGTAGTCCAAAAAAAACCACATAGATATTTATCAGCGCATAGCGAGACTCTGTGATGAACAATCCATCAATAGCGACAAAGCCACCTGCCAGCAATGCAAAGTAAGGACGTGCCAGTGTCTGGTGATTCAGCGTCTGGTGATTCGGCGTTTGGCGATTCAGCACCTGGCCAGTCAATGTCCGGCAAATCCCAACCACCAGTAGTGGAATCAGCGAGCCCACGAACGCATTCATCCACCGATAGCTCACAGCCGTTAGCGCCGATTCACCCCCTTCTGCCCAGGGGAGGTGCGAACTAAGCCCAATACCTAGCGCGATCGCATACTTTCCCAAAGGCGGATGCGCATCAAAGACCGTCTCACCCGCCAGATAAGCGCGGGCAAACTGCACATAATACACCTCATCAAACACCCATTCGTCGAACCGGCCTAGCCCCCAAAACCGCAGCCCAAGGCTCAGCCCAGCAACCGCTGCTAGGCCCCAGTAGTGATAATAGTGCGATCGCCTACAGATAACCTCAGCCAGCCAGCCCGACAACCCTCTAATCCAAAGCGCTATCTAGCAGCCTCTCCCATCCGCTTACCGTCACAAAGCTAATCTCTCGTCAAAACCAAAGCCCGCTTAGCCAGTTCTCTCTAATCAGGCATCTCACCCGCTAGCGCAGCTTCAGTCTTCTGCACATCTAGCTTCAACATAATCACACTCAGCGGCGGCAGCGTCAGATCCAGAGAATAGGGACGGCTATGAAAAGCCCAGTCATCCGACCATTTTCCGCCCAGGTTTCCAATATTAGCACCACCAAACTCACGGGCATCACTATTGAAAATCTCGCGGTAGTAGCCCTTAGTCGGCACGCCTACTCGATAATGGCTATGCGGCTGCGGCGTAAAATTGCACACCGTCAAGATAAAGTCATCACTGTGCTTGTCGTAGCGAATAAACGACACCACACTGTGGCGATTGTCACTACAGTCAACCCACTCGAACCCTTCCTGCGAGAAGTCTTGCGTATGCAAAGCAGGCTCGCGGCGATACAGCGCGTTCAGCCGCTCTAGACAATGCTTTAAACTATTATGCGAGTCAAACTGGAGTAAATGCCACTCCAAATCGCCCCACACATTCCACTCGCTCCACTGGCCAAACTCCATCCCCATAAACAGCGTCTTTTTACCGGGATGCGCATACATAAAGGTGTACAGCGCTCGAATATTAGCCATCTTTTGCCAGTCATCACCTGGCATCTTGCCAATGATGTGAGCCTTGCCATGCACCACCTCATCGTGAGAAAGCGCCAGCATAAAATTCTCGCTAAAGGCATACCAAATGCTGAACGTCACATTGTTCTGATGAAACTGGCGGAACCACGGGTCCATCTCGAAGTAGTCGAGCATGTCGTTCATCCAGCCCATGTTCCACTTCAAGTTGAAGCCCAGTCCACCCACATAGGTCGGCCAAGACACCATCGGCCAAGAGGTAGACTCTTCAGCAATCGACAGCGCCCCCGGATAGTGGCTAAAGAGGACATGATTCACCTGCTTTAGGCACTCAGCCGCCTCGATATTCTCGCGCCCACCGTATTCATTAGCAACCCACTCACCAGGCTTGCGGTTGTAGTCCAAATACAACATCGAAGCAACTGCATCGACTCGAATACCGTCAATATGGTACTTGTCGAACCAAAACAGAACGTTCGCAATCAAGAAGTTACGCACCTCGTTGCGTCCGTAGTTAAAAACGAGCGTGCCCCACTCTTTGTGCTCGCCCTTACGCGGATCGGCATGTTCGTACAGGTGTGTCCCATCGAAAAACGCTAGGCCATGAGCGTCTTTTGGAAAGTGACCCGGCACCCAGTCCACAATCACCCCAATGCCGTGGTGGTGGCACTGATCTACAAAGTACATAAAGTCTTCTGGGCTGCCATAGCGCGACGTTGGGGAAAAGTAGCCAGTTACCTGATAGCCCCAAGAGCCGTCAAACGGATGCTCGGCTATTGGCAGCACTTCGATATGGGTAAACCCCATTTCTTTAACATACGGAATTAGCTTGTCGGCTAGCTCTCGGTAGGTCAAAAAGCGCGCGCCCGGCTTTAGATCAGCCACCGTAACCACCGGCGCATTGCTGCCATCAGCATTTTTAGCAGGCGTAGCAGAAGACCCATGTAGCCAAGAGCCTAAGTGCACCTCATAGACGGCAACCGGCTGTGTCATCTGATCCGTTTGTCGGCGATGCTCCATCCAAGCGTCGTCTTGCCACTGATACTGATCTAAGTCAGCCACAATAGACGCGGTATCAGGTCTAATTTCCCGATAAAAGCCGTAAGGGTCAGACTTCTCGTAAATATGGCCGTCAAAGTTTTTAACTTCGTATTTGTACGAGGTGCCCACTGTCAGTTGAGGAATAAATAGATCCCAAATGCCAGTGTTACCTTTACGCATTTGATGCTGTCGGCCATCCCAGCCATTAAAGTCACCCATTACCGACACATTGCGAGCGTTGGGTGCCCAGATGGCAAAGTAGACACCCGCAACGCCGCCTTGCGTCATCGGGTGTGAGCCCATCTTTTCGTAGATGCGGTGGTGGTTTCCCTCAGCAAACAAATACTCGTCAAGCTCAGTAATGACAGGAGATTTAAACGCGTATGGATCGTAAATAACGTGTTCGTTGGGGCCTGACTTGTAGCGAATCTGATAGTCAGCTAGCTCTTCTTCTTCCAGCACAGCTTCAAAAAACTCGGAGTGCTGTTCATTCTGCATTGAGTACTCTTTTCGAGCTGATGGCAAAATTACCCAGGCCATATCAGCTGTGGGCAAGTATGAACGCACAACCCAAACTTGTTTGCCGTCTTGCTCGATTGCATGGGGGCCCAAAACCTCAAACGGATTGTGATGTTGGTTCCGAACAATCCGTTCGATTTGTTCAAGCGCAATCGTTGACGACATATAAATGACCTGATCGTAAGTAAGTTTTGTGTGAGCATTAGAAGCGATCGCGCAGAGCCGTCTAAAAATTGTCCATGAATTTCTAGCTAGACATTACCGAGTCTGCGCGCAGCTATCATATTTTTTTGATATAGCTCTAAGCTTAACAAAGCTTAGTAGATTTCAGCGACTTTTAAGCAAAAGCGAGCGCTTGGAAGCCGTGAACTACCTAGCTCACTTTACCTGGCACGCTCAGCTATATGGCGGCTAATGTCTCAGTAACCACCAGTAAGCAAGTCACTCACCAGCAACCTCAGATGCAGCGGCTTAAACACAGCACCTTGAATGCAGCAACTTAAACACAGCATAGAGCGGTTGCCACCAATGAGAAGATCATATTAGCCTGAGCTTTGTCGTTAAGTCCCTCAAAGGAAAGGAATAATCGGTCTCACTGCTCGCCTGAGCTGCAAAAGGAAAATCAAATATCGAATATCTTCACTGACGAATGCAGTGCCCGCCGAATCTTCTAGCTCTGCTTGTAGTTCAGCATATTCAGCCGCGCTAAGGACTTCTCCTGTCACTGGCGATCGCGCCCCTGTGATAATTTCCGTACGTAAAATTTCCTCTGGAATATCCACCACTGAGCGAACAGAGGGCATATCAAGCGTTTCCTCAGTCACCTCATCAATCGTCGCATCAGTCGTGCTCACCAGGACAGCAGCGGTAGCAGGCATCGCTGTCAAAACAAAGCTAGTAGCGATCGCACCTAAAGCCCAAAACCCATATCGATCCATAACCTCAAAAATCTCACCCTTCAAACCTTACACTCACTATAGCTGGCAGTATCCTAGGGTAAGACTGGCTTAATCAAGACAACTTGGATAGTGTCCCATACCAACTAGCAGACATTCAGCAGTAGTTTAAATTTATGCCTACAGGTATCCATACCAAAACTAGCGCTAGGGCAGCTACTAGCCAAACAGCATACTGGCAAAATAAGCTTTCAAGGCGGTGGATATCACTCTACCAAGACTCTATTGACTAAGACTCTATTGACTAAGACTCTATTGACACCAGTCAAAATCGACATTAACCAAACAAAAGCGGAGCTATGAAATTAAACTCAGGGAAATTCCCTAACAAAGTCACTCAGGGGCTAGTAGCAGCCGCTGTTTTAACTAGCGCAGCAGCAATTGCTCAGCAGGCAGCGCTAGCGCAGACCCTCCTGCAACAAGAAGGCACGCTAGCCCCAATGGAAGACGCCTATCCTTTCGAGGGCGACGCCGGTCAAACGATGACCATCGAGCTAGAAAGCGAAGACTTTGACACCATCTTGCTACTCAAAGGCCCAGACGGCGAAATCATTACTTCCAACGACGACTACGGCGGCACCCTCAACTCCACCATCGTCTTCGAGCTACCGACAGCCGGTACCTACAGCGCCGTCGCTAGCTCCTTTTCTGGCCAAGGCGGCAGCTACCAAATCGAAGTGCGTCCCGCCAGCGAGTACGAAAAAGTATTTAGCCGGGCGTATGATTTTTCTATTTCTGAAAACTACATCGAGTCCATCGAAGCTTACACTGCCGCTATTGAAATCGATGATACTGATCCAGGTGCCTACCTTGGCCGCGCTGAGGCCCGGATTAACCAGGCATACATAACCTCTGACATGGATATCACTGGCCCTACCGATCTGCCAACAGACACTATCGATGCTGTAGTCAGCGACTATCTGAAAGCCGCCGACCTGCTAGATCAGCAGGGTCAGACCGGGCCAGCCGCCTCTTTGCGAGAGCAGGCTCAGTACTTCACCGGTGAGCTAGATGCTGGCACTACACCCGATTCATTCGAACCCGAAGTCATTCCAGCACCCGAAACACCTGAGCCGGAAGTGATGCCCGTTGAACCCGATGGCGGGATTGGCGATGCCGCTACGCCCCTACCAGAGGCGACAGAATAGTAGTGAACAAGGACTGTCGTTTATTTCGCTAGAGCTAGTTCAAAAAGAAACCCCTCTCTCTACATAGATTAGCGAGGGGGGTTTTAGTATCTATAAGTTGGTCGTGATTCTAAACAAGTTGGTCGTGATTCTAAACAGCTGACCGTGATTCTAAGCTATTTATAAAGTGCTACGGCCAAAACCATACAGTCTAGTTGTGTTAGGGGTTGTGTTAGGGAAGAAAGGAAAACAAAGGCACTATCAAAGCTAACTTAGAGGAAAACAAGATCCGTCCAAAGATTCAAGCTATCGATATTCTCAAAGATAGCGACCAAATCTGAGCTACCGCCCTGATAACTCGTGGTTCGCTGAAAAATAGTGGAGAAACCGAAATAGTTGTCGCCATAATGAAGTCAAGTCAGATCGAGGATCTCAGCTATGGCAGAGCTAATTGGCAACGAACGAGTTGATGATATTCCCCTGCTACTAAGCCAGATAAGGAAACTGAATCTGAGCGGACTGGTAGACGAACATCTTCAGGGGCATAGGAACTGGCAAGGATTGAGTATAGGTAAAGTGCTAGAGGGCTGGTTATCGTATCTACTCTCGCAAGGCGACCATCGACTCAATCAGGTAGAAGCGTGGGCTTCGGAAGTGAGCAGCACGTTAGAGCATTGTCTAGCGCCGACGGTTAGAAGCCTGGACTTCAGTGATGACCGTCTAAAGCGAGCGCTCGACCGATTGAGCGATGATCAGCGGTGGGATGCATTTGAAGGCGCGTTGAATGGTCATACGGTGCGGGTGTATGACTTGAGCGTATCGTGTGTGCGTCTGGATACCACGACAAGCAGTGGATACAGGCCAGTCGAAGCCGAGGGGTTGTTTCAATTTGGCCACAGTAAAGACTATCGACCCGACCTACCCCAAGTGAAGATATCGCAAGCGGCCTTAGACCCGTTGGGGCTGCCAGTGAGCACCACGGTGGTGAGTGGTAACACCGCAGACGACCCGTTGTACATTCCAGAGATAAAGAAAGTACAACAAAGCGTCGATTCGAGGGGATTGACGTATGTTAGGGACAGCAAAATGGCGGCGATAGAGACGCGGCGTTACATCGCCCAAAGCCAGAACTGCTACTTGTGCCCGTTGCCTGAGAAGCAGGTTTCAAAAGTTGACCTAGCTGAGCTGCTAGCGCCTGTTTTTCGAGGAGAGGAACAGCTCACGCCCGTCGCCTCTCCCATTCAAAACGCTCACGCATCTGAGGCAACCGCACAGATACCAACCGAACCTGACTTGATCGCTGAGGGGTTTGCCTTGACGATGCCACAATCGGTTGAGGTCGGAGCAGAAGCGTTGAGTTGGCGAGAACAGTGGTTCGTGGTGCATTCGTTCAAGTACGCAAGGCGGCAACAACAAGGGTTAGACAATCGCATCGAGAAAGCCGCCGCCGCGATCAACCAACTAAACCTCACCGGGAGAGGCCACAAACGCCTCTCCACCGAGGAAACCGAAGCTGCCGTCCACCGAATTCTCCAACACTACCGCGTCAAAGACCTTGTCCAAGTGACCTACGAAACCAAGACTGAAACGACGCACAAACGCGCCTATCGAGATAAACCGGCCAGGACGATGACAGAAACTACCGTGACGGTGACACCCACGCTCGACGACGACGCTTATCAGCACTGCTCGCTGGGCTGGCGGGTCTACGTGAGCAACGACCTGGAATTGTCACTCACACAGGCCGTCTACGGCGATCGCAATGAGTATCTGATTGAACAAGGTTTTGGAAGATACAAGGGCAAGGCGCTGGGGCTTCGGCCGATCTATTTAGCCTCTGACGGGCGCGTCAAAGGCTTGGTTCGGCTGTTGAGCTTGGGTTTACGGATTCTCTACCTGCTCGAATTCTCGGTGCGCACCCAGTTGGAAGCGCAACACCAGACACTGTCTGGGCTCTATGCGGGTAACCCCAAACGAGCCACCCAGCAGCCCACCGCTGAGCTACTGCTCAAGGCGTTTCGCGGCATCACACCAACTATTATGGACATTAACGCAAGTCAGACAACGCTTTCTCTCACATTTGTCGGAGCTACAGCAGCGCATACTACAGTTGTTAGACAGTGCTGATGATATCTATCTCTCGCTGACTGGCTAATTGTTGCGAACTCCCTTTTTTATCCGCGAACCATGAGCAGATCTGATAAGACAACTCTAAAATAAGAGTGCTGCCCGATACGTCCGCACCGCTTATAATGTTCTCGAATCTTTTCGACTCTCGAGACTAATGATTTTTAAGACTAACGATTTTTCAAAGATGCATGCCGTATACGTGCGATGCGTATACGTCTCCAGTGTAAAAATGTCATGTTTTCGTGGCTAAACGTAGTCGTTGGCTTGCCTTTTCGTAGAGTAGCCAAAACTCGATCAGGCTACCTTGTGGGGAGTGCAAAGCTCTACGACTACAAACCAATAAAAGATCCAAACGAATAGGCCCTGCTCAACGTACTGATTGAGCAGGGCCTATTTTTTTCAGTCAAAGATTTTAGCGGTATTAGCGATACCTCAAAGACGCTTTCGGACTAAGCCAGCTCGCTCACTGCGCTCAAGTCGCGCTTTTGCTTGAGTTTTTTGCCGATAAAGCCAATCATTAACAAACCACCGATTGCGGAAGGCTCAGGCACCTCCTGAGGGGCTGCGGCTTCTAGCGTATCCCACTCCAAGCCTGCGATCGCACCGCTACCAGGATAGCTCACCCGCACGTTAGTCAAAAAGGCATCATTAATATCAAACCGGAACATAGAGTTGTCACCTTGCCGATTGCCAACCTGAGTCATCGTGACACCATCGCGAGAAACCGACGTTCCTTCAGCACTTCCTCCACTTGTTCCATTAATGCGATGATGCTGCGCCATTAGCCGATCAATATCGATATTGAGCAGGCTACCGTCGACGCGCGTCCCTTCTATCCGAATACCACCACCATTGTCGTCAATATCCAACAAAGTAATACTGCCAAAATCGACCGCTTCGGCAAACTTAAAATCAATGTATCCACCTTTCGCCTCATCATCGGCTTTGTATTTGCCGTTATTGAGAAGGCTATTGCCATCCTCTTCCTGGATAATCAGCGCGTTGCCTTGCGGGGCTGTCTTCCAGTTGCTGCCTGTCTTCAAATCGTTATCTCGACCATTCTCATTGGTGTTGTACAAGTTCAGCTTTGCCGCATCACCGGTACGACTATTGACTCCAGAAATGTTATCGAGCTTCCAATCGGCCCACTGTGTTGTATCGAGTAGTCCGTTAGAGGTCGTTAATACACTTCCGCCATTTACGCCTTGATCAAAACCGAGCTGATAAGTTGCAGCATCAGCCGCTGAGACCAGCGTACCCATCGCGGCAACAGTCAGGGCTGCGATTAAGGTCAAACGGTGAGTATTTTTTGGAAGGAGAGTATTCATAGATTTCAGGAGTAAGTTTATCGACGTAATATTTGCTACTCGTACATAGAAACAGTTTCCCTTAGATATAGAACCCATTTGAGATCTCTAAGGATTAGCTGCAAGCCGCTTGAGCATTAGCCTGACGAAGCATAGGTTGAGCTGAGTCGTGGCATTGTCCAGCGTTCGCTCAAAGTTCTTCACCAAACTCTTGCAACGCTCCATCCAGGCATTAGAGCGTTCTATCACCCAGCGGGCAGCCGCTGGCACGAATCCACTTTTGCCAGCGGCTGCTTTCTCTGCTTTCGTCGGCTTCGGTGAGCGCTCAAATCGAATCTTTCGCATAATTTGGGGATACACCTTTTCTAGTGCCGCTATCAGCTTGTCGATGTGATAGCCGTGGTCTAGCAGAATGGTGATCTTCGGAATATTCATCGGCTTGGACCGGAAATAGTCGATGTTCTGGGTGAGTAATGCAATCAATCCAGTATCATCGCTTACACTCGCTTTCGTGCAAATCGTAAAGAACGGAAACCCAAGTATATCAACCGCTAGATGCCGCTTTATTCCATTCGTTGCTTTGTACGAACAGAATCCTTTGGACTCCACACTCGCATTACAGGTGTTCTTCACCGCTTGTGAGTCGATGATGATTAAGGTTGTCCACTTAGGCTTTTTTTTTACTTGTGCTCTTGCTTGCTCGTGCAAAATCGTCATCAGTTTCTCAATCGTACCGGCTGCACGCCACTGCTTGTAGTGCCAGTAAACTGTCGAATAGGGCGGCAAGTCTTTGGGCAAGTCCTCCCAATTGCACCCGTTCTTGAGACGGTAGAGAACACCGTCAATCAACTCTCGATAGCTCCAATCGAGCGGCTTAGTCTTTTTCTTCTTTGGTAAAACTTCGGGTAACAGCGGTTCGAGGATTTCCCATTCTTTATCGGTCAGACTGCTTGAGTAGCTCATGCTCCTTACGATTGACGTCATTTACTATTGTGCCGTAAACGCCATAAGATCTCAAATGGGCTCTATATGGAGGAGCTAAGCGTACAATTAACCAAAAACAAATGTATAGAGACCGCTAGCTAAAGAACAGACAAAGCTATTCCATAGAAAGGCTTTCGGCAGATAAATAAAGTTTGATTGGTCTAGGATATTTACGCAGGTTCTTAGCGATTTCTGCTTAGAGAGAAAATCTTTCGAAAGTGATTTTACGTAGGCTGAAGGTATTCTATAGTTGGGTGTACTGAGAAAAAGTTTTATCGAACGCTAGATTTTGCTGAGATAGTGTGTTTCTACGCAGGCTACAATCGGGCTGATGTGTGGCAAGGTCTGCGAGTCATTTTGCTAATCGGCATTTATTTGGCTAATTTATCTGGCTAATTTAATATGGCTACCTTGCTGAGTTCATTGCTTACTTACGGTTGATATGAAGACTGCTCAACTCATTGCACGGGATCTATCCATCCAAATCCATCGGGTAGAGGCCGCCTTAGCGCTGTTTGAGCAAGGGGCGACAGTGCCCTTTATTGCTCGCTACCGGAAAGAGAAAACTCAAGAATTAAACGAAATTCAGCTGCGGCAGATAGCTGAAAAGCATGATTATTTGAGTGAACTTATGGCGCGTAGGCAAACGGTTTTAGAGGCGATCACAAAGCAAGATGCGCTGACGCCAGCTCTGTTGGCCAAAATTGAACGCTGCGAGAGCAAGACTGAGCTAGAAGATCTGTATTTGCCTTACAAGCCTAAACGTCGTACTCGCGCCATCCTAGCCAAAGAAAAAGGGCTAGCGCCTTTGGCTGATGAGATTGCCAGGTTAAGTCGACAGCGGCAGTCGGTGGGCGATTTGGCGGCGATCGCACTTCCCTATATCACTGACCAGGTCGCAACCGCTAGCGACGCCCTCCAAGGTGCTGCCGACATACTCGCCGAAACGATGGCCGAGCAGGCTCCACTTAGAGCCTATGTTCGCCAGTTTCTATTAAAAAAGGGCAGTTTCTCTTCCAAAATCAAAGCGGCCTATGCTGAAGGCACGACCAAATACGAGATGTACCGCACCTATCAAAAGGCGGTGAGTGAAATAGCCTCCCATAACCTTTTGGCGCTATTACGCGGTGATAAAGAAGGGATACTCAAACTATCTTTGATCTTTGATGACGCCGAAGTTTTAGACTATTTATTAGATAGTCAGCTCGTCAATACCGATCCACAGCTCAAACGGTTCTATAGCGACTGGGTCAAAGATGGATTTAACCGGCTAATGAAAACCTCGTTGATTAACGAGGTCGTAGCTGAAAAAAAAGCTTGGGCTGACGAAGTCTCTATTCAGACCTTTGCCGAAAACTTGCGTAATCTTTTGCTAGCAGCGCCAGCTGGAATGAACCCAACGCTAGGTGTTGATCCGGGCTTTCGGACCGGGTGCAAAGTCGCGGCTGTCAGTGCAACCGGTCAGTTTTTAGAGTATGCGGCGATTTACCCACATTCTGGACAGGGCGGCAGGCTAGAGGCCGCAAAAACGCTTCAACGACTGATCAAAGACCATAATATTAGCCTTATTGCCATTGGCAACGGCACTGCTAGCCGCGAAACCGACGAATTTGTTGCAGACGCGATCGCTCAGCTAGCGCAGCCGCCTGTAAAGGTAATGGTGAATGAGTCGGGAGCCTCTATTTACTCGGCAAGCGAAGTGGCGATCGCTGAGTTTCCACAGCTAGACATCACCGTACGCGGTGCGATTAGTATTGCTCGCAGGTTGCAAGACCCGCTAGCTGAGCTAGTAAAGCTCGATCCAAAATCGATTGGGGTCGGCCAGTATCAGCATGATGTCGATCAAAAGCGGCTAAAGCAAAAGCTAGACAACACGGTAGAAAGCTGTGTGAACTACGTGGGCGTGGATTTGAATACGGCCTCGCGCGAGCTATTGGAATATGTGTCGGGAGTGAGTAAGGCAATTGCCAACAATATTGTCAGCTTTCGGGATAAGAATGGGCAGTTTTGCGATCGCAAAGCCCTACTCAAAGTTAGCAAGCTAGGCCCCAAAGCCTACGAGCAAGCCGCTGGATTTCTGCGCATACGAGCGGGCAAAAATCCGTTAGACAACACCGCCGTTCACCCTGAGCGCTATAGCCTAGTCGAGCAAATCATCAAGGATTTAGACGTACCGCTAACAGAAATGGCTCGCATCAGCCAGCAGGTTAAGCAGCTAAGCCTAGATCAATACACCACCGCAGAAGTCGGTGAGCCCACCCTGCGAGATATTTTAAGCGAGCTAGAAAAACCGGGACGCGATCCTAGAGCAGAATTTACCTACGCCCTGTTTGCTGACGGCATTCACGATATCAAAGATTTGAAAACTGGCATAGTTTTAGAAGGCATTGTCACAAACGTTGCTAACTTTGGCGCATTTGTAGATATTGGTGTGCATCAAGATGGTTTAGTCCACGTTTCGCAGATGGCTAATCGATTTGTCAGCGATCCAAAGGATGTCGTACAAGTCGGACAGGTCGTCAAAGTACAAGTATTAGAAGTGCAAGAGAAGCTTAAGCGAATCAGCTTAAGTATGCGGCTAACAGAAACAGAAAACACATTGAAGAACGTACAAGGAAATGTAAAAACGCCGGGAAATAAGGCCATAAGTCGTGAAACTGCCAGTCAAAATAGGATGAAACCCACTTTGAAGAAAAAAGCATCTGGAGTAAAGCTCGCCAGTCAAGAGAAATGGCCACAAAAACAAGCAACATCAAATCAGAAGAACTTTAGTTCAGAGGACTTAGAAAAGCGGTTCAACCGTCGTCAGCCATAGGGTTAGCCAGGTCAGTTCAACACAAATAATCCTTTGGGAATAGGAAATATTGAGAATTTGTTGAAAAAAAGCAAGATAATCAGCCTTACGACAATACTGAATGTCAGCCATTACGGTAGTATTATTACCTGACAAATAAAGACACACACTGTTTGTACACTTCACTTATGACTCAAACCGTATTACCTCAACTGAAAGAAATTGCTTCAGAGCTAGTTGACCAGGAGACCTCTCTAGTTGCACAGCTAGAAGAAGTAAGAGAAAAGCTGGCAGGCGTTCGTGCTGTCATGCCTCTGTTTGGAGCAGATACGACAGAGGCAAAAGCGGCTACTGTGCTCGCAGAAGTCAATGAATCACCTGCTGAAGAAGCTTCTGACAAAGAGCCCTCTACTGCTAAAGGCGACGCTGCTAAAGGCGCTGCCAAAAAAACTGTGGTAGCCCCTGTTGAAGAGGAAGAGACCGAAGAAGAGACCGAAGAAGAAATCGTCGAACCCGAAAGCAAAGTAGAGGAAAAAGCACCGCGAAAGAAAGCAACCAAGACCAAGACCAGCAAGAAGAAAGACGGACGGACCGCCAGCTGGCAGAAGTACACTCGACCGGGCGTCAAGGAAAAAACAATTCCTGAAGCTGTTAGGATTGTCCTAGAGACCCAGCCCGACAAGTCATTCAAGATTGCAGAAGTAATGGATTCGCTGTTTAAAGACGGAATGCCAAAGCAGCAGTATCTCAAAGCGCGCAACCGAATTTCTAATATTCTCTCGGGCGGTGTACGCGACGGAGAGTGGTTCAAAGGAGACAGAGGAACGTATAGCTTGACCGAAAGCTAGCGACCGGATCTGTATAAACGGGCGATAAGCCCGCTTATACGTCCCCTAATCTATGTATCTACAAATCTGTTCAGCGCGGATAGAATGACGAGTAACAGACCTCTAGTGGTTTCTTTGGTAGCTTCTTCGGTGAGTTCTCTGATGCCTTTCTGTTGACTTGCGCGCTAGCGGAAGCTATCTGGATTGAGTGAGCGGCCAGGACTCGCCGTATTGCCAAGCGCTTCTCCGGTGCCACCATCTGAAGGGGCGAGAAAAGGCTTTAGATTGATGGCATTGCTAGCGGATGAGGCCCTGCCAGATAGGGGAAAGCGATTGATGACGCTGCCAAGTTCACCGAGCAAGCCGCTGCTGCCATTATCTGTAAAGGTGTTGACAATGGTGGTATCGGTGCCGCTATCGGCTAGGGTCAGGTTCTCGAAGACAAGATCGCGAGTGACGACAGGGTTTTGTCCGGGGGGAACGGTGAAGACAATCTTACAGACGCCTGGAAACTGCTCGGTGGTAGCGCAAACGGTGTCGTAGCCGTTTTCTGTGCCCACCTGAAGCTCTGCCAAGCCCTCGGGCCGATAAGACTCTAGCCGCTCGCTAATGGTAAAACAGCGTCTTTCGGCGGTCCAACCACCGCCCATTTCACCAGGAGTAGCCCAGGCGTAGGTACTTTCGGGCTGGTCCTCGGGCAGATACATAACGGTGTATTCGTTATTGAAAATCTGGCACTCGAACCGGGTATCGGTTGGGACTGAGCTGCCTTCGGTGGTGGGTTCTACCTCGGGGAGTGGCTCGCCGGTTTGAGCCTGACTGGCAGGAACCGCTGCCACGAGGCCGATAAAGAGCGTGCTGCTAAACAGCAGTGCAGTTTTAATCATATGAGGTGAGTCCTTAGAGATTCAGCTTGGAATAGTTCTAAATAGTTTGTTTTAGCCTAGCGCAGAGCTGATTTTTTGCTGTGAGGCGGTGGACAGTACGTATCATTTTTTATAATCGGCAGATCTTTGGTAGGCGGAGTTATTGGGGGTAGATTTGTAATTGGTAGAGTTGAGTGGTTAAGAAAGGATGCGTCATGATGTGAAGCACGAGGGTGGCTTGTGGCGTTAAGCTCATGACTGTTCTGTTTATTCTTATCAAAGTTCTGACGCTTTTTTGACTATGGCTACAACGACTCCTTACGGCTCCTGGCGTTCTCCGATTACGTCTGATCTAATTGTTTCTAGCTCGATCGGTCTGGGTGCGGTGCGGTTAGATGGCGTAGATGTCTATTGGAGCGAGCTTAGGCCGACAGAGGGTGGTCGGCAGTTGTTGGTGCGCTATGGCCCTGAAGATGCGTTAGGCACAGTGAACGATCTGACGCCTGCTCCGTTCAATGTGCGTACGCGTGTGCATGAGTATGGGGGCGGTGCCTATGTCGTGCACAAAGGGACGGTGTATTTCTCTAATTTTGCCGATCAGCGGCTTTATGCGCAAACGTCAGGAGCTGACTCGGTTGCTTTAACGCCCGAGGTTTCGCCAGCGGCAGGATTGCGCTATGCCGATGCGGTAGTCGATGAACGACGACAGCGGCTGATTTGTGTGCTTGAAGACCACCGGCAGTCGGGAGAGGCGATTAATGCGATCGCCACTGTCCCATTAGCAGGCGGATCTCCAAGTGTTTTAGTTAGCGGCAATGACTTTTATTCTTCTCCTCGACTCAGCCCGGACGGTACGCAGCTCGCCTGGATTACCTGGAATCATCCGCAAATGCCCTGGGATGGTACAGAGCTATGGCTCGCTCAGGTCAATGACGATGGCAGATTGAGCCGTCCTCGCAAACTAGTCGGTAATGAAAAAGAGTCGGTGTGTCAACCTCAGTGGTCACCGAGAGGCACACTGCATTTTATTAGTGATGCCACTGGATGGTGGAATCTGTATCGGTGGGAAGGTGAGCGCGGCGAGCCGTTATTTCCAATGGAAGCAGAATTTTCAGGGCCACAGTGGCACTTTGGCCAGAGTAGCTACGGCTTTGAAGACAATACGACGATTTTGTGTACCTATTTAGAGAAAGGCATTCGGCGACTCGCTCGCTTAGATACGCTGGCACGCTCAATGGATGTGCTGGACATTTCTTACTGCGGTATCGGCGGCTTGCAAGTGGGAGATGGGTTTGCCGTTTTTCTCGGTGCTAGCACCCGTCGCCCCAGTGAGCTAGTCAGGCTAGATCTAAATACGCTAGCGCTGACGGTGCTGCGCAAGTCCAGCACGCTCCATATTGAGCCGGGCTATTTGTCTGAACCTGAGGTGATTTCGTTTCCAACAACGGGTGGTTTCAACGCCTATGGCATTTACTACCGGCCTCAGAATAAAGACTATGAGACGTTAGTGACTGAGCAGCCTCCTTTATTAGTGAAAACACACGGCGGGCCAACGGCGGCGGCCTCTAGCGCGCTGAATCCGTCGATTCAGTATTGGACGAGCCGAGGTTTTGCGGTGCTAGACGTAAATTATGGCGGCAGCACAGGCTATGGCCGTGCCTATCGCAATCGACTAAAGAAGCGATGGGGAATTGTGGATGTAGACGATGCAACAAACGGAGCGCTGTATTTGGTCGATCAGGCAAAGGCTGACCCAGAGCGACTGGCGATTGATGGCGGTAGCGCGGGTGGCTATACGACGCTAGCAGCGCTAACGTTTCGCGATGTGTTTAAGGCCGGGGCGAGCTATTACGGGGTGAGCGATATGTCGAGCTTGGCCGCTCAGACGCACAAGTTTGAGTCTCGCTATTTGGACAGCCTAGTAGGCCCTTATCCGGAGAAGAAGGCGGTGTATGAAGAGCGATCGCCAATTAATGCGGTAGATCGGCTTTCTTGTCCAATTATTTTTTTACAGGGAGATGAGGATAAGATTGTGCCGCCAAACCAGGCTGAAGAGATGGTGAAGATGCTGAAGGAAAAGGGTATTCCAGTGGCTTACTTGCTGTTTGCCGGTGAGCAGCACGGATTCCGTAAGGCAGAGAATATTAAGCGAGCTTTGGATGCGGAGCTGTCATTTTACGCGCAAATTTTTGGGTTTGAGTTGGCAGATGAAATTGAACCTGTTGAGATTTTTAGGGAGGCAATGTGATGGTTGAGAACGGTGATCCGATAGATATTAGGTCTTTGCCAGATTCTATGTGGCAGATTAAGCCCTGGTGGTGTCAGCCTTGGTCGATTGTGCTAACGGGAGTAGCGGTGATGCTCATCTCTTGGCTACTGCTGCATCGGCTGTGGATTACGCTGCCAGTAGTGCTGATAATTTCGGCATGGTGGGTTTTGTTTTTAGGCGTCGTGCCTGCGCAATATGCGGCGGCAGTTCGAGAGGCCAGCTTCGACTCTGCCCAGCCTACGGAAATTGAAAATTAAAGGTTTAGTTAGGACTTAGCGAGATGAGTGAGAATGTTTTGGGAACGCAGTTAGCGGCTTGCTGTCTGGACCCTATGACCGGATTTTATCGGGATGGAGTTTGCCGAACAGGGCCACAAGACCAGGGCGTGCATGTGGTGTGTGTACGGCTGACAGCAGCTTTTTTGAGCTACACGAAGGCGCAGGGTAATGATTTGAGTACGCCGCAGCCTTTGTATAATTTTCCAGGTCTGAAGCCGGGCGATCAGTGGTGTTTGTGTGCGGCTAGGTGGAAGGAGGCGCTAGAGGACAGAGTAGCGCCACCAGTGGTACTAGCCGCGACGCACAAGGCGGCACTGAAGTATGTAAGCTTGGAAGAGCTACAGGCGAACGCGGCTGAGTAGATTGAGTTGCTCTTTGGCAAAGGTAGAGAAGCGGAGACATATAACACGGGCTCTGAACTGTTTGCGGGCTTATCCGTTTTGCGAGTTTGTCTATGGGCTGTTTGTCCAGGGTAAGCGCAAGAAAAATCTTCTAAAAATGTGCTATGCGGGGACTGCTGCCGCCAGCACTTCAATCATGTAGTCGGGACTCATCGCTGCTCGTTTCGCCTTCTGTCGAATACTTCGCTTTTTCGAGGTTTCCTGGTTCAAGACACTGATGGCTAGACGCTTGAGCAAAGCCATATTCTGTGGGGCATGAGCCGTGCGAATGCGAGAAGCATCCTCACCAAAGGTGACATCAAGTACCCAGTGCAACTGGTTTTCAATGCCCCAGTGAACGCGAATTGCCAGGCCAATCCGCTGAGCATCGCAAGGCAGCGAGCTTAAGTAGAACATCGTTTCTCGGGTGGTTTTGTTCCATAGCCGTCGTACCCGCTTGACCATAACCATCGTTTGCAGGCCACTCCACTGGCCTATCTTGTGCAACGGACCCATCCCTGAGACCGGGACTGCCCAAACGCGTCGGGTTTCTCGACGATGATGACCTGATTCGAGCCGTTGATCGACGGCGTGGTTTAAAAACAGCCTATTTTAGGTAACACTCGCAGCACAAAATAGACCACCAACGGCGATGATCTATCCGGCTTTCTGCGTCAGTTTCTAAGCGCGTTGAAACCGGTCGAAGCCCAGTAACTCTAGCCAGTGAGGATGGGCTTTCTCGGTCAGCAATTCTCTGGGGCTTTTCCCTACTCGCTCTAGTATCCGAGAGCGTAGGAACTGCCGGTGATTGAGGAAAAAACGGAGAAGGTTGAGATAGTCATCACCGAGACTGCGCCGCAGAAAGAAGTAGTTGCGCAAACGAGAGTTAAGGTTCTCCACCATTGAGCTAGCTCTAGGCGTCTGCTTGAGCGCATCATCCACGGCCTGCATAACGTCATGGAACCACGTAGATCTAGAATTAGTGCCTAGTGACAGGGTCAATAAATCGTCCTAGACTTGAGCATTGCGCGAAAAGAGTAAAAGCCATGCCCAAGGGACGTCAGAACCAGAATAGAACGGCGATTGTATACTTTGGAGCAACCCCACAGGACTATTTGGACTTAGTCGCGTCAGGAAAAAAACACGCAGCTTACATCAAGTTCATTCAAAAGCCTTTAGCGGCCCAACTGACGCCGGATAAGCATAAGCCAGGGTGCATCGATACGAGTCGCTATACGGTACATAGTCAGATTGAGCGACGGTTGCGTGGCAGTCAACAGGCACCCGAAACGCTGCCGATTTGTCGGGTCAAGTGCTGCAATTGCCGGGCAGTGTTTACAGTGTTGCCGAGCTTTATCGCGCGGTATCGCCGCCAAGATACCGACAGCCTGGGAAAGTTATTAGAGATGAGTCTGGGGATGGGTCTGAGTCAGCGAGAGACCGCCCGGATCTATGAATGGAGTCATCCAGAAGCAGGCTGGCATCCAGGTTGGGTCTGGCATTTAGTACAGTGGTTAGGCGATCTAATCCCGGTCTCGTTGCTATTGATGCGGCTAGGCCTTACCCCCCCGCCCATATTCTCACCGATGAGAAGTTTGCCACGTTAAACGGAGAACAGATCTATCTATTTCTGCTCTCTCAGGAAGAGTTGATTTGGTATGCCGAGTGGATGGAGCGCACCGATGAAGCGGCTTTTAACGAAGTGATTGTCAATGCCTTAGGGACGATTGAAGCCGCCGCTCAAAGCGAGGTATTGTGGGCACCAGAGGTCTTTTACGCCCCCAAGTCGGTAACTACAGATGGCTGGCGACCGGTTCAGAAGGCTTGGCAAACGCTCGTGCCAGGAATTGACTTAATCGAATGCAATTTGCACGGGCGCAAACGGGTCACGGCCACGCTCAAAGACTTTGCCAAAGCCCATCTTGAGACTTCTTCTCAAGACCGACAGCAGCTCAAAAACGACTTTGACCCTGTCTTCGCAGCCCCCTCCTTAGCTGCTTTTTCTCAGCGTATCCGCCGTCTAGAAGAGCAACATACCGACGAACCTATCCTGCTCAAACGATTGGACATCCTCAAGCACAAGCGAGTGCTGTTCACCAATCATCTCAAGTTCGACAGTGCCCCTGCCTTCTCTTCCGCTTTAGACCGTTCCATGCGATTCTTGGATGAGAAACTGCTTTCCTTCGGTCAGTTTCGCGCCACCGATAGCATTGACCCCATGCTCAATGCCTGGGCTATCGTCAACAATCTCAGGCCTTTTCTTCCCGATGCCAAAAAAGCGGGCCAATCGTTAGCTGAGTTCTTTGGCGCTCAGCTTCATGGTCTTCCCTGGATGGAAGCGCTCAACCTTTGTTCAGTAGCCGCTTTGGACAAATTGATGCCCGATGGAAATTTATAGGCACTAATTTTAGATCTATCTGAAACATCCAAGGTTCTCTGCAAAGCGGATCGGGACTTAGCATAGGTATTGGTCTTGCGTCGAAAGGCCGCATTGCGCCGACGTAAAGAGGCATTGAA
>CAWHWK010000002.1:0-64184 GCA_963833005.1 uncultured cyanobacterium
CATGGCCTTGCTCATCTACAAATAGCCCTAGAACGGCTTTAAGGCTAGCTTTTTGGTAGACACTAGGCATCAGGGAAATTAGGCTATATACTAGCGTTTGGCCGTGCTGAAGCATGGGTTTAATGACCGTCTTCTATTTTTGATTACGCCCTTTTTTTCATATTTTGGCCCGCTACACAACTCTTACTGAGAATGGTGCAAGATCTGAGTTACCTTAAACGATTGTCAAAATAAGCAATAGCTCCTTACCTTTCGGAGGCCTCTATGGTTGCAACCACATCTAAATCTGCTTTCTACCCTACTCGCATTGACCTGTCGCTTGACACTCGCAAGCCGATCACAGAGATGCTGAACAGGTCGCTCGCGGCGACGACTGACCTGCGCACACAGACCAAGCAGGCTCACTGGAATGTCAAAGGCAAAGACTTTTATCAGCTGCACCTATTGTTTGATGAAATGGCAGGTGAGCTAGAAGAGTATAGCGATATGCTCGCTGAGCGCGTCACCGCCTTGGCAGGTACGGCAATGGGTACAGTTCGCATTGCTGCGAGCGAATCAGTCTTGCCGGAGTACGACTTTGAGGCCGTTGGCGGGATGGAGCACGTCGCCGCCTTGGCCGATAGGTATGCGGCCTATGCCAAGCATCTGCGCGAAAGCATCGATAAAGCTGACAAGCTAGGCGACCAAGATACCAACGATCTCTATGTAGAGATTTCTCGTACTATTGACAAGCGTCTCTGGTTCTTAGAAGCTCACTTGGTCGGATAGTTTTTGATTGGGTAGTAGTCTAATAAGTCTAATAAAACGAGGATGACCTGTTGAAGGGTGTCCTCGTTTTTGGCATTTCTGACTTAAAAGCTGAATCAATTTGCCTTGAGCCTGCTAGGGAAAGAGGGTATTCGCTAGCCTCGCAGATAGCGTCAGGCTCAGTATTTATCAATATTTGTCAGTATTTATATCTGCTTCAAACAATGAGCAGCAAGAATAAACATTGCATAAACCCAGCAGATTTTCCAATTTTTGCCAACAACTATCGTTTATATGTGTATCTGGGCGTAGTTAATCAAGTGCGCTTGTTCCGGTGTATCTAACCCAGGCGCGATTCTGCCCAGGCACAATTTTACCTGTTTCAGTCTGCTAGAGAGCTTCCACGAGCTGCCATCTAGCTCAGTCCTACAAGGCGACTCAGCGCTGATCTTGGCAACAAAAAGTTATCGGTTAACGCGACATGAAAATTCTAATGTTGGCTCCTCATCCCTTCTATCAAGCTAGAGGCACGCCGATTGCAGCAGGCTTGGTTCTGAAGGTGCTCTCTGAGCGGGGCGAAACCGTGGATGTGATTGCGTTTCCAGAAGGTAGCGACGTTTACTATCCCAATGTGACGATTTACCGCACGCCTGCCTTCAAGTTTATTCAAAATATTCGCCCAGGCTTTTCCTGGAAAAAAGTAGTTTGCGATTTGTTTTTACTGTTTCAGGCTATTAAATTTGTCAAACGCGATCGCTACGACCTTATTCATGCTGGCGAGGAAGCGGTTTTTGTTGCGCTAATTATCAAAAAGCTGTTTGGTATTCCCTATGTCTACGACATGGATTCTTCACTAGTCCAACAGATTTCTGATAAATATCCTCGGCTGAAATTCTTAAAGGCGATCTTACAACCTTGTGAAGGCTTTGCTGTTCACAATGCCAAAGCGGTCGTTGCGGTCTGTCAGTCGCTTGCGCTCGAAGTGCAGCAGCATAAGCCGAACAAAGTTGTCGTTATTCCCGATATTTCGCTACTTAACTATCACGCCGACTCTACTGCTACTGCTACTACTGTTGTATAAATACTGTTGTATAAATCGTATAAAACCATGAAAACAACGATGCAGCGCCCGGTAAAACTCTTTCAAGAGGGCCTCAAAGAACAATTCCGTATCGAAGGCTCATTGCTCATGTATGTGGGCAATTTAGAGAAATATCAGGGGATTGACCTGCTGCTTGCGAGCTTTGCTAGGGTTTTGCAGAATGCCCCGACTGCCCACTTAGTCGTCGTGGGCGGCAATGCGGATGATATTGAGCGGTATCAGGCACAGGCTGTTCAGTACAAAATTGAGACCAATGTTCACTTCATTGGCCCTCGGCCTATTCAGCTACTCAATCAGTATTTAGCGCAGGCCGATATCGTGGTTTCTCCGCGTATTCAGGGCAACAATACGCCCATGAAGCTTTACTCCTATCTAGATAGCGGCAAGGCGCTGCTAGCAACTAACTTGAATACCCATACTCAGGTTCTCAGTGGCCAGTCCAGTGACCAGATAGCCTGGCTAGCTGAGCCTGATGCTGAGGCTTTTGCTGCCGGTATGCTGCATTTGATTGAGAGCCCTGAACTGCGCCAAAAGTTGGGCACAGCGGCCCAAGCCTATATTGCTAAAGACCATAACTACGAAGCCTTCTCACAAAAGCTCTCGTCACTATACGACTGGCTCCATAGCGAACTCTCGCTCAGCTCAGCTTTGTCGTCTTTGGCGAACTCGCCGCTGACAGGCGCAGAGCATGCGTAACGCTAAAACCGTCTGATACGCATTAGCCGCTGCAAGCAACATTCGCTGCAAGCAACACTTAAAGCAAGCAACACTCAAAGCAAGCAACACTCAAAGCCAAGCTTTTTACCGGAGATCTACATCAGCATGCAGAGAAACTTGCCCGCCCTGTCTGATCAGTCATTTGACCTGCTGGTCATTGGCGGTGGGATTCACGGTGCTTGTGTAGCTTGGGAAGCCACGCTCAGGGGGCTATCGGTAGCACTAGTAGAACAGTCTGATTTTGCTTCTGGTACGTCGGCCAACAGCCTCAAGGTGATTCATGGCGGACTGCGCTATCTGCAAACGGCTGATCTACGGCGGATGCGCCAGTCTATTAGAGAGCGCCAAACGCTGATGCGGATTGCGCCTCATCTGGTACATCCGCTGCCGGTGTTGGTGCCGACCTATGGACACGGTCTTAAGGGTAAGGAGGCGATGACGAGCGCACTTAAGATCAACGACTGGATTAGCTGCGATCGCAACCTCTATCTCACTGATCCACAAAAGCATATTCCCGCTGGCCAAATGCTCTCGAAGCAGGAATGTCTGGCACAGCTGCCTGACTTATCCCAAGAAGGGCTGACGGGCGCTGCCTGCTTTTACGATGCTCAGGTCTACAACTCAGAACAGCTAGTGCTGGCGTTTTTACAGTCAGCGGCTCAGCGCGGTGCTCAGGTGGCCAACTATACTCGTGTGGTCAATCTGCGAAAGGAAGGCGATCGCGTCGTCGCGGCCACCGCTCAAGATCAGCTAACAGGCGATCGCTTCACCATTCAAGCAAAAACCATCGTTAACGCCAGCGGTCCCTGGATTAACCAATTAACTTCTACTGCCACCGAGAACACTGCCATGGAGAAAGGCAGCAACCCACAGCCACTCGCTAAGGCGATGAACCTGGTGACCCGGCCTCTGTTTGGCTCGCAGCACAAATGCGCCGTGGGAATTACAGGCCGAGCGCCCGGTAGCCGTCTGTTTTTTATTGCTCCCTGGCGATCGCGCTCCCTCGTTGGCACCTGGTATGGTCCCACCTCAGATCGTAGCAAGCCACCAACTGCAACAGGCGCAGAGATTGAAAGCTTTTTAGCCGATATTAACCAGGCATATCCCAGCTTTAACCTCACCCCTGACGATGTGCAGTGGGTGCATACGGGGCTCTTGCCTAGCTACGGCATTTCCACAAAGACTGGCGAAGTTCAGCTCACCAAGCAGTTCCAGCTCAAAGACCACCGCAGTGAAGGGTTTAGCGGCCTGCTCTCTGTTACTGGTGTGAAGTACACAACCGCGCGCGATCTGGCTTGCAGGGCAGTTGATTGGGTCTTTCGCGATCGCCGCCAGATGTCGCCGCCCTCTCGCTCTCACGAAGAACCCCTTTACGGTGGGAAAATTTCGCAGTTTCAGCGGTTTACAGAAACTGCGATCAAAACCTACAGTCAAAAAGTCCCAACTCAAACCCTGCAGCAGCTAGTCCGCAACTACGGAGATAACTACCCTAAAGTCCTACAGCAGGTCCCAGGCTTAAATCCTGACGCCTCATCACTTGCCTCATCCCCAAGCGATCGCCTGGACGAGCAGAGCGTTCTAACCGCAGAGGTTGAATACAATTTGCACCACACGATGCCCCAGACCCTCAGCGACATGATTTTCCGCCGGACAGAGCTGGGCGCGGTCGGTCATCCTAGCGACGAGGTGCTGCAACGATGTGTGCACATTATGGGTGAGTCCCGAGGCTGGAGCCCCCAAAAGCGGCAGGCCGAAGTGCAGCAGGTGCAGCAGCATCTCGAACAGCAGCGATCTGGGCGGCGATCTGAACGGCGATCTGAACAGCCGCCATCTGTCCGTCCGCCCTGCCCGGTTTAGTCTTCGCTTAACATCAGTTGGCTCAATATCATCAAAAATGCCGTCAAAGGCCCGTCATCAGGAGTTCATCATCATGCCTTCGCCCATTGCTCACTCAGTTTCAGGCTACGTCCTGACTCGTCTGCCGATTGCCAAAAACATTATTCCTAGTCGGCTCTGGCCAATTACGCCCGCCGCTGCCCTCTATAGTCTGTTTGTTGCCAACCTACCCGATCTAGATTTTTTAGGGCAGATGTTAACCGGTTTGAGGCTTCATCGCGGCCCGTCTCACAGTCTGCTAGCTGCGCTGATAGTTAGTGCTCTGCTGGCCTGGATTGTCCATTATTATCGCCGTCAGTCTAGCTATTCTCTTCTCTTTGGCCTGACTTTTGGGATCTACGGATCTCATCTTCTGCTGGACTTATTTACGGCTGGTGGTCGAGGCATCCCACTTTTATGGCCGCTGAGTTCCCAATATTTTCGGTCGCCGGTTGCTTTGTTCCCCGCTGTGCATCACTCACACGGGCTGTGGGACAACAGCCACCTGATCTTTATCAGCGCCGAACTCCTCTATTCGGTGCTACTGTTCAGCGGGTTACAGCTTTGGAACACACGTACTGACCGCAAGGTCTCTCGCTAGCGATCGCGCCCCTCACATTCACAGCTCACAGCTCACAAGTTTCTTCCACCCGTCCTTTAAGCGCCGCCCGTCAGGTTATGCCCCTATCAACCAATCTACCCTCTTTGCTGGTAGATGCCCATGTTCATCTACATCCCTGTTTTGACCTGACACAGTTTTTACGCGCTGCCCTGGCTAATTTTCAGCGTCAAAGCGACAAACTGGGGCCTAGCGGACCTGTGACCGCCGCCTTGCTGCTAGCAGAGGTCAGCGGCGTCAATGTCTTTGCCGATTTAGTGAGCCGCTACAAACAAGGCAACCCGCCAGCAGACTGGGAAATCTGCCCAACCGCAGAAGCGTCCACTCTCTGGTTCAAACACTCTTCGGGTCATACTCTCTTAATAGCTGCCGGACGACAGGCCGTTACGCAAGAAGGAATTGAAGTCTTGGCGCTAATCACTGCCGCTGCGGTTGAGGATCGCCTCAGCCTGGAAGATACGCTAGCAGCCGTCACCGCTGTCGGTGGGTTACCAGTGCTGCCCTGGGGCGTTGGCAAGTGGCTAGGCAAACGCGGTCAGCTAGTCGCCGCGCAGCTACAGGCCGCTGATGGCCCTCTTTTTGCCGGAGATAACGGTGGTCGCCCTAGCTTTTGGCCTCTGCCCGATTTCTGTCAGCAGCGCTTACAGCTACCCGGCACCGATCCGTTGCCCCTTGCCTATGAAGTAGAGCGAGCCGGTAGCTTTGGCTTTGTGACCCAAGGTCACCTCGACCAGGATCGGCCTGGTGAGAGTCTTAAGCAAATCTTGCTAGGGCCACAGCCAGTTGTCCAAGTGTACGGCCAGCCGCAGTCACCCTGGCGCTTCCTAAAAAATCAGTCTCTGCTCAGACTGAGCTGACCCTTATCCATCTGTGTTCTTCTGCTAGCACCGTCATGATTTCTACCGAACAATTTCCAGAAACTGCCGACATCGAAACGTCTTCAGAAGCCTACGCCTCCCGATTTGCCGGGCCGACCGGAGCCTGGCTGCTGCGCGTACAGTCAGAGGCGACTTTAGCCATGCTTGCGCCCTATCCCAAAGCCAGCGTGCTAGAAGTCGGGGGCGGGCACGGTCAGCTCACCTCTGGGCTAATCGCCGCAGGGCACACGGTCACGGTACTTGGCAGTGATGAAAGCTGCCAGACCAGAATTCGCTCGCTGGTAGAGACGGGGCAGTGTCAGTTCAAAGTCGGTAACGTATTGGCGCTGCCCTATGCTGATAATTCGTTTGACGTGGTGATTAGCTACCGCTTTTTGGCGCACGTAGAGCAGTGGCAGCAGTTTTTGAGTGAGCTGACTCGCGTTGCCAAGCGGGCTGTGCTGGTAGACTATCCAACGCTGCGCAGCGTTAACTACATTACGCCGCTGCTGTTCTCATTCAAAAAAGGGGTTGAGGGCAATACCCGGCCCTATACCTGCTATGACGAAACCGAACTGTTGGACTACGCTCAGCGCTTGGGTTTGAGCGTGGGTAAGTCTCATCAGGAGCGGCGGCATCAGCGCTATGCTCAGTTTTTCTGGCCCATGGTTTTGCACCGTATGCTAGGCAAACCTCAAATATCTTCAGTCTTAGAAGGTGGAGCGCGGCAGCTAGGGCTCTCTAGGCAGTTTGGCTCTCCCGTCATTCTTAAGCTCACCAAACCGGTTAAACAGGAGGCCGATACTCATGGTTAATTCATCGACGGTTGATTTACCCACTGCCAACTCACCAACTGTCAATTCACCAACTGCCAATTCACCAACTGCCAATTCACCAACTGCCAATTCACCAACTGCCAATTCACCAACTGCCAATTCACCAACTGCTGATTTGGCCAATGACAGTGAGGCTTTTAACCTGCCAGTGGGAAGTCGCGTTTTGGTGACAGGCGCAACTGGTTTTACCGGTGCTGTTTTAGTTCGCAAGCTGGTTAAACAGGGGCTTGAAGTAGTGGCGATCGCGCGCCCCACTTCCAATATCCAACAGTTTGAAGATCTTTCTATTGAATGGATCAAAGGCGATGTCTTCGACGCTGATCTCATTGAGCAGGCAACGACGGGCGTTAACTATATCTTCCATATGGTCACGCCGTTCCGAGAGGCTAAATCTCCTGATCAGGGCTATTACAACGTCCATGTTTTGAGCACGCAGCTGTTAGCCAAAGCCGCCCTTCAGCAGCCAGACTTCAAGCGCTTTGTGCATGTCTCTACTATCGGCGTTCATGGCCATATCGCCCATCCTCCAGCTGATGAAACCTACCCTATGTCGCCAGGAGATGTTTACCAAGACACCAAGCTTGAAGGCGAAAAGTGGATTAAGTCTTTTGGAGAAGAAAGCGGATTGCCGGTTGCGATCGTGCGTCCTGCTGGCATCTATGGCCCCGGCGAGCAACGATTACTAAAAATTTACAAGATGGTTGCCAAAGGCTGGGTACCCGCTATCGGCAATGGTAGCAATCTGTTGCACTTCATTCACGTTGACGATCTGACCGACTGCTTTTTGCTCACAGCAACCCATCCCAAAGCTATTGGAGAAACTTTTATTTGCGGCAGTGAGCGAGCGATTACCTTTAAAGAGATGGTTTCACTCATCAGCGAAGAATATTCAGTGCCAGTCAGATTTGTTTCTTTGCCGGGCGCACCCCTGTTTGCCTTGGCAGATCTTTGCGAACTAATCTTCCGGCCTTTAGGCATTGAGCCGCCCATCTACCGCAGACGGCTAGCTTTTTACACCAAAGACCGCTCGTTCAACACTTCAAAGATAAAAAATCTACTAGGTTTTCAACCGCGTCACTCCGATCAAGAAGGGCTTAAAGAGCTAGGTCAATGGTATCTAGAAAAGCAATGGATCTCTCTTTGAGTGTTCTCTTGACTATTCACCCATTATCAACTGACCATTCACCGACTATTCACAAGAACAATAGTTTTATCTCTTGCTAGACATTAGAAACGCTCTGCTAAAACACTCTACTATTAGAAAAATAAATAGACATGGACTCAGGGAACTTCAAAGTTAAAGAATTTAATCAGGGCAAAGTGCCGCTCTGGCAGCAATATGCCGCCTTAACTATTGGTAAGGTTGACCTCGGCAGCCTAGTTAAATATGAGCTGATTATTCTACTGTGCAGCGGTCTACCGGGTGCTTTGGGCCTTTTCGCTAGAAGCAAGCTATACCCGCTGCTGCTAGGCGAAGTCGGTAAAAGTGTGGTGTTTGGTCGGGGGGTAACGCTCAGGCATCCACATAAGATTCGGATCGGTAGCGGCGTGATTGTTGATGATGGCTGTGTGATTGATGCAAAAGGTCAAGATCGCTCAGGCATTAGCATTGGCGACGGTGTGTTTGTCGGCAGAAATTCCAACCTTTACTGCAAAGACGGCACGATAGAAATAAAATCTCGGGCAAACATTGGCACTAACTGCCAAATCTATTCGGGGCGAAAGCTGGTTATTGGCAGCGGTACGCTGATTGCCGCCGATAGCTACATTATGAGCGGCGGCAGATATGAATATCGTTCGACAGTGCCTTTGGCCGATCAAGCGGGTTACTCGGACGGGCCGACTGTAATTGGAGATAACTGCTGGCTAGGGGCAAAAGCTGTTGTTTTAGACGGTGTTTCGATTGGAGATAACGCGGTGATAGGGGCAGGTGCTGTGGTTACTAAGAATGTTCCGACCGATGCGATCGCTATTGGCATACCGGCCAAAGTCATGGATAAAAAGCAGGCACCGGAGCCCGTCTCTTTATGAAAAAAAAGGCCCTGCACTTTCTTAGAATCGCGGTCACAACGGCGCTACTCGTCTATGTTTTTCACCAGGCAGGTCTTCTGAGTGCCCAAGGATGGCAAGACTTAGCGGGCACGTTTTCTCGTGCTAATTTGTGGCTCATTCTCATATCTATTCTCTTAGTGCCGATTATCGATATTGTCAGTTCGATAAAATGGTACTGTTTGGCGCAAGCCGTTGGGCTGCCGGTAGGACTGTGGCGACTGTATGCCTACTATCTGATTGGCGGCTTCTTCAATCTGGTTTTGCCTAGCAGCATTGGCGGCGACTTTATTCGCATTCATGAGTTAAGCCGATATACAGGGCGCTATGCTGAGTCTGCTGCTGTGGTCTTTGTCGAGCGATTTAGCGGACTGGCGATGCTGGTATTTTTGGCTGCGATCGCAGTCGTCGTTAACTTACAAATGTTTAACCTGCCCTGGCTGACGGTTACGCTGACAATAGGGCTCTTAGGCGTAGCGCTAATTTGCTGGGTCATTATTGACGCGCGCCCGTTCAACTTTATTGATAAAAATCTTGGCAGCAGGCTGCCCCTAATAGCCTCTTTTCTAAAAAAGCTAGGAAAGTTTCGGACAGCGGTTTTAGTCTATAAAGACAAGCCAGGCGCTTTGTGGGTTGCCGTTTTTAATTCTTTAGTCTTCTACTTCCTAGCGGTGGTCAATGTTTGGGTGAGCGCCTCGGCCTTTGATAGCAGCATTAGCTTCGTCAGCATGTTAGTAGCGGTTCCGGTGATTATGTTTATCATGAACCTGCCGATTTCAATTGGCGGAATCGGTCTGATGGAATCGGCCTATAGCTTCACGTTAAGCTTGTTTGGCATCAACCCAGCTGTCGCTATTTCTACTGCCTTATTTATGCGGCTGAAGACATTGATTACCGCTGGTATGGGAAGCCTGGCTTATCCCATGGTCAGCGACGGAATGGGTTCTCCACAACAGCTTGCCCAGTCCGTTCAGCGCCTGGGTAAAGACGATACCCATGCTTAAAATGTGACAGGCTCGATCGACCTCTTGCACAACCTACAACGAAGTATTGGTAATGAAGTATTGGAAACCTCTAACTCTCTTTTTAGTCGGCCTCATTGCTGTCGTGGCGATCGCACAAGCACACTCAGCCTTCTCTTCAAACTTCCAAAAAGAAACAAATAAAAATACAAGTATAGCCAGACAGGGATCCATCGAAGGGCTATCTACTCAGTACTTTGAGAGCTGTTTATCGCCCGATCAGGAGAGTCGGCCAGCGTGGGAGTGCTACGAAATTCCGATTGAGGGCGCTATTCATCAGCCTATAAGCGTGCAGCATGAAAGCGGCGAAGCGTATCAGGTTTTAACGTTTCAAGATGATGAGCAAACCAAATTTCGCTTTACCCCCACGCAAAAAGGGATCTGGTCGTTTAGCAGTGGCAGCGTAGGTGATGAGAGTGCTGGCGAGATCACTGGCGAGATCACCATCAACGCCGACAGGCCACCCTATGCAAAAGGGTTCGTCGCCGCTGAAGGCAGTAAATGGATCCGCTCAGCGACTGGAGAAGCCTTTGTTCCCCAGTATGTGATGTACGACAAACCCGATTTAGAGGCAGGACTAGATGAGTTTATAGATGGCCACGGATTTAGCGGATTTCATATCATTAACCTGCGAGATCTGGTAGAAAATCCAGCATACTTTGAAGCGGTTGTGCTAAAGACCTATCGCCGGGGCGGCACTACGCACTTTTGGCTATGGGGAGACGAACAGAGAAATCTGACCCCCTCTACCTATGGTGTAGACGTAGACTTGCTTTACGCCGAAATTGCCGCTAGGCTCGCGCCGCTGCCGGGCTGGACGCTCGGCTACGGATTTGACCTATTTGAATGGGCAACCGCAACAGAAATACAGCAGTTTCGAACGCAGCTACGAGACAACTGTAGCTATCACCACTTAATAGGCGCTAGAAGCTTCAAAAACGAGTACCAGGAAGTTAGCCCAAATTTAGACTATGCTTCGTGGGAGTGGCACCACCCCGACTATCAAGACTATAAAGACCACATAGATAAAGCCAATCAGCGGCCAGCTTTTTCTGAGGATCGTTTTCGTATCTGGGGATCTAACCATTCAAGAGATTATGACCAAGTGCAAACGCGTCAGGGTCTTTGGCATTCGGCTATGGCGGGCGGAGTTGCTAACGTTTGGGGTCGTCAGCCAAAAGGAGAGGAATTTTCAGCCCCCTACCCTAACAAAGAAGCTATCAAAACATACAGCCGGTTCATAAGTAGTGCCTTCTCAGTCGACATGACACCCGACAACGATCTCATTAGCGACGGCTATTGTCTACGGGATGAGGCGCAGTCCGCAATTTGCTATGTGGAAGCGCCAGAGACTGTTCAGTTTAGTTTAGAGAAAATTCCTGGCCCCCTTCAGATAGTTGCTGTGGATACGCAGTTACCTTATCAAGAAGTTGAAGTTGCCTCTGAGTCTGCAACTTTCAGCTGGCAGCCTCCCTATTCCTCAGACTGGGCTTTTCGTATACTGACTCAAACAAATGGCTTGATCTAGACAGATGGCCTGACTCAGACAGAAGAGCGATCGCGCCTCCTAACACTTGAACATTGCATAATCAAATATTGCAGTAAAGGTAGAAGGCACTCCAATAAAGAATAAATAAAGTCGATTAGTGATGCGTGAAAGGGCTGGCCTTTGACGATAGTGTGTGATGAACAGAAAGTGACTAATCCTTTTTGATACAGGGCTTCTGTATCGTCAACGATTCCATCAGCTACTACCTAGCTGCTAAGTTCTATGACTATAAAAATGCTACGGCCAGTCAAGAGCCAACTGAGCACCGCGACGCTGTATCGCTGGCTGCCGATAGCGCTTATCTTAACGACGGCTATCTTTTTATTCACCTATCAGCTCGGTAGAGAAAGTCTCTGGCTAGATGAATTTAACAGCCTAGAAGATATTGATCAGAGTGTGCTTGCAGCCTACAAAGAAAACCAGCTGCGACCGCTCTACTATCTCTTGCTGATGGCTTGGGCAAGCCTGGGTAGCAGCGATGCTTGGTTGCGATCGCTCTCTGTTATTTTTGCCGTTATCAGCGTCTTTTTGCTATACCGACTAGGACGCCGTCTGGCTGGAGAAGCAGAAGGGCTAATTGCGGCGCTGCTGCTAACCGTCTCTCCTTTGTTTATCAGCCATGCTCAAGAGATTCGGATGTATGCCCTGAGCCTGTGCTTGGGACTGGCCGGGACGCTGTTTGTCGTCGATGCTTTGCTAACTGAGCGGCCTCATCGCCCTGCTCAGAAGACTTTGGCTGGTTGGGCACTGTTTAGGTTGCTGGCCATTTATACGGTGCCGCTGAACATCACCTTATTGTTACCCGACGCGCTGATAGTTATCTGGCGATTTCGCCGAGAGCGCCGGGTGCTGTTCAATTTTGCTCAGTGGCTGCTGCTGTTGTTTGTGCTGTGGTCTCCCTCGGTCTTATCGGTTGTGCAGCAATCATCGCCTGATTCGTCCTATGCCAATGACCATGTTGGTGCGGTGCCACCTGGCCCGGACGAGCTGATCCGACAGCTCAAGTTTTTGACAGTGTGGCCGTTTCCAGTTCAGAGCAATGCGATCGCGGCCCTTTTTTACAAGCTTTTTACCCCACTGGTGGCTGCGATTATTGGGGCAGGTATCATTCGCAAGCACAGATCGCCTAAGCTGCTGTGGACTTGCGCCTGGCTATTTCTTCCAATAATGCCAATTGTTGCTTTTTCTTATCTTTCAATTCCGATTTGGAAAAGTCGCTATATTCTTTTCGTCACTCCCTTTCTATTTATTCTGCTAGCTGCAGGGTTTACTCGCCTTTGGCAGCAGTGGAAGATTGCCGCCGTTACGCTTGGGGCCCTTTACTTTATTGCCATCAGCGGTGGACTGATTCATTACTATACGGCGCAAACTCGTACAGATTACAAATTCAATGTTGAAACAATTGAGCAATATGAGCAGCCTGGAGATGCTATTGTCTGGAGCTACGAATGCTGTTCGATAGCCTTAATGCACTACTATGACGGCAGTTCAGACATTCATATCCACACGGCTAAAAATGTCAAAACGCCAGCAACTGCCCAGCAGTGGGTAGCAGAGTTTCCGACTGGATATGACCGTTGGTGGCTGGTAACAGAAAATATGGGGCCAGTTATCAACGATGTTAAAAGCGCAGTTAGCAACGCTTATGACATTGAGACTGTTTTTGAATATGAACAAGGATCTAACGTCATGCTACTGACGCCGCGAAGTCAGTCAGCCGAGGCTGCGTCATCTGATTCTTAAGCTTGGCGAGCCTAAAGCGCCTGCTTACTCGCTTCTTCTGTTGTTGATTTCTAAGTAGGTCGGTCAAATAACCTATAAAACGCATTTCGACTACGCTCAATGCTCGATTCGCCATTACCCGAGGGCTGAGCGTAGTCGAAGCCCGGTAGCTAATGCGTTTTTAATTCAGCTGACTCACTTATCGTGTGTATCTACAGTGTGTAGAGAAGAAGAAGAACGAGACCTACGTAAATAGCTAGCCCTGACAGAGGAGCCGATAGTCCTAAGGGCACTAATTCTAATGGCGCTAATCCTATGAGCGATAGCAGCCAAGGCATCAATACCCAGGCAAACAGATAGCCGAATATGCACAAAGTTACGCCAATTGCTAGCCAAACTAGCCAACATTGTTTTGCAATATTAGCAACTAAGCCATTTTGCTTAGCGACCAGCAGTCTTCCTTGCGGTTCAACGGTCTGACCAGTGAGGATGAAGCTGGCGATAGAAAGATAGTTCTGCGGATTGAGCGCAGCGCCATGTGATCCTTTAAAGAATTTGTTAAAGGAGGAATCTTTGGGTGCGCTGTCTTGAAATCCGTTATGGCCAGCGGTCCCAATGTCGCCCATATGCAACAGCTCAAAGAAGCCGGGAAAAATGCCAACAATCCAATCGGCAGATGCCACATCGTTACGAATGGCTGTGACCCTTCCCTGCTGAACTAGCCGGTCCCAGGGGTAGTCTTTGGGCACGACGCTTCCGGCAAAGGCGACCCGATGAACTTGGCAGGTATGATAGCGTTGCAGGGCGGCAGCTAAAAGGTAGGTGCCA
The DNA here is from genome assembly GCA_963833005.1 of uncultured cyanobacterium. Classification (GTDB taxonomy): domain Bacteria; phylum Cyanobacteriota; class Cyanobacteriia; order Phormidesmidales; family Phormidesmidaceae; genus Phormidesmis. The sequence continues at coordinate 13,924 of CAWHWK010000002.1, forward strand.
TTGCTGTGACCGATGAAGCTAATTCTGGCATTCGGAAAGCGGGCGATCGCCTCCGTATAGCGATCCATAAACCACCTCACGTTGGCCTGTCGCGACCCTAATAGCAAAAAACGCAGCATTGGAAAATAGCCATATCCAGACTTGATAGGTTCAACAGATCGCGCGCTCTGCTGTGCGACTTTTTCTAGCGCTTTGTCTACCTCAATAGCCCAGACGCCATTGTCACGAATGCCGTGCATGATAAAAACAACGTCGTCTTTTTGCTGTCCGATTTCGTGCTGATTGGCGACGAGATCGCCTTTTATCTTTGCGATGGGCGTAGCGAGTGCCTCGCAAAATTTTTCTTTGCGGTGAGCCCCTACGCCGGGTGTTGTGAAGTCACAAATAGAAGAATGACCTGTGTCTCGCAGCCTGATGTATTTAAAGTTGGTGTCTGATAAGACGTCTATATTGTCTTCTTCAGCAACAGTTTCATCAATATCGCCCAATAGCTGAATGGTAGGCACAAGATTTTCGCCTTGCGCTTGCCCTAGTCGAATCCATTGAACCCGCAAATTAGCAACAAAAGGAGAGCCTTGACGCAATCTAGAGAGAAACTTGCCGCGTCCTAATAGAGGAATAATTATCCATCCTAGTTTTTGGCCTATGTGAGTTAGCTGACTCGTTCGCGGTGCTTTTGTTGTAGAAATGCCACGATTGATTGAGGCCATTAAAACAATGCGTTCAACCTTTTGTACCCAAGGTAGGGGCTCGGCATGGTGAATGAGTGCCTCGTCTTCACCATAGCCTGCTGCAATCAAGTAAGTTTTACGGATAATTAGGCCGCCACCACTGTAGCCAATGAGAAGAATGCGTTCGTAGTGTCCTCCCTGTGGCCGTTTGGTGCGGTTTACGTCTGTCTCGTGAATGTATTGGGCTAGCTGATCTGCGACTCTTCGCGGATCGACATTTGAGAAGATGTGAGAGGCGTACTGGGGCACCAGGAGGTCGGCGTCTGGTAAGCGCTCTTTAATCGCTTCACACCAGTCTTGTAAGTTTCGCCCGATACCATGTAAAACAACAACTAAAGTATTTGATTTGCCATGTGGCTCGGGTTGGGTATTGCTAAGCAACTGAGCTTTTCGCATTTTGCTACCCGCCGTGAATAGACCTGCTTTGTCTAGTTTACGACCTGTCTACCTCGATTCATCTGGCTGCTTAACTAATTGACTTATTCAAACAAATTGAGCCCAGTCGATTTGTTCAAGATTCAAGTAAATTTATTCAAGCAAATTTATCCAAGTCAGTGATAAAAGACGCTGTTGCCTGAACAAATTCAGCAGTTGACTCGTAAGGGGGTACGTTGCGGCCCGAAATGCAGACGCCCTCGGCCCGAGGAAAGCGATCTAGATAGTCTTGCAGGCGATCGCGGCTAGCCGTAGAACTGCTGTCGGCTTGTTTGGCGACGTTGCGATCAATCGTAGAGGCGGCTTCACCCATGACGACGAGAACGGGCTGCTGAATGCGGGCGATCGCACTGCTGTAATCTTGCCGCCAAAACCCAGCCAAAAACGAAAACACCGCGTACCGGCTGTCCATATCTCGTGAGCCAGCGTGCAGCATCGCTAGCCAATCGTCTGTGACATCTTTTGCGTTTTCAAATAGCTGCCGCTCTGAAAAAGATTGCAGAAAGGACTCACGACGAGCGTAGCGATAAAAGGCGCTGCCCAAAGGTGATGACAGCAAACGCCAAGCCAGCTGCGTTTTCCACTCGGGTGACTGAGAACTCATCAAGGGCCAGGCAGGCGGGCCTGAGAGCACTAGGCCAGCAATGCGATCGCCCGCTAGCGCCATCAGCTCTATAGCCACGGGCAGCAGCGCCCCCTGCACAACCAGCACCACCGGGCTTTCGGCGACCTGCTCAATAAAAAAAGCTAGCTGCTCTGCCCAATCTTGAGGCGTGTAGGCTCGCTGCGGCATGTCACTCTCACCGCAGCCCAGCAGGTCTAGGTTATAGATCCGGGCAGGACCGTTGGTTTGCGTCCACTGCTGGATGAACGGCTGCCAAAACCGGCGTGAAAGCCCAACGCCAATAGGATGAATCAGCAGCAGTGAGGGTGCGCCGTCAGGGGCTGCATTTGATCTGCTGTTGGGTACGCATTTGGTGGGCACGCGGTCGTAGGCGCAGCGGTAGTCTTTCCAGAGGTAGAATTCCATGTTTCTAGGATAGAGCACCCTAGACAGCGGTTAGCGATCTTTGCGAATCGTTTTGGCGTTGCGGATCGTTTTGGAATGACGTGCTTTGAGGATTGCGATCGCGAGGAATCGTCATCGCTAGCTGATCGGCCTGTAAGAGTGCCGCGCGCCAGCAAACCGATTCTACATGAGCACCCGCTAGCTGCGCGCCGGTCAGGTCTGCGCCAGTCAAGTCAGCACCAGTTAGATTAGCGCCGCGCAAGTCGCTGTAGCACAGCTTTGCCCCGCGCAAGTCGGCACCCGCCAAGTAAGCCAGACGTAGGTTGGCTAGCCTCAAATCACTACGGTGTAGGCAAGCCCCACCAAAGTTAGCACCCATCGCCTCACAGCGAACCATCATCGCCTGGTGCAGGTTCGCCCATAGTAAGCTTGCGCCGGTTAAGTTAGCGCGCCACATCATCGCCCCGGTCAGATCAGCGCCGTTCAGCGTTGCGCCGTTTAAGTTGGCGGCGGCCAGATCTGCCCAGCAGAGCTTTGCCTCCGACAAGTGGCGATCGCTTAGACTGCACTCACGCAGATCAACGCGCTCAAAGCTACGATGACCTGCTGCGTATTCTGCTAGAAGTCGATAAGAAAGCGTGTGATCGGCTTGCATGACCCGTACCTGTTACCGCCTGTGCTCGCAAATCTGCTCACTAATTTTCGTAGTAAGTCTCTGCCGTAAGCATGGGAGTTGTAACGTTACATTAACTAGATCTAATGTAACAAAACGTAACTAAAGCCGCAATGCCAAATTTGGTAGGTCAGGTTCGCTTTGGGCCTATACCTGTACAGGATAGTAGACCGGAGAGGTTAGTACACTGGCCTTTGAGCTGCGCAAACTGTTGACCAAGCGTCAAAGTCCATGCGCGCATCTAGTAGCCCGCTCACCTCGCCGCGATAGCCCACTAGCCGTTCTCGATTGAGTGAATCTGGCTCTGTATACATTGTGAGCTGATCTAACGTCGTGGCCGCACAAATCCAGTCTTTTTGGGCTCTGGCCCTAGCCAAGCGAGATTCTAGCTGATCGATTTCCCACTGCCGAGCTGAGATGCGAGCGTGCTCTATGTAGTAGGTCATATTGTCGGCAGCAGCGGCAGCATAGGCGTTGTTGGGGCGAATGGCCAATGCCCGTCGAAAGTTGATCAGCGCGGTGTTAAAGTCACCTTGGCGAGAGGCCGCGTAGCCAACATCCATCAGCTGCTCGAACGTTGTCGACGATTTGGCTAAGCTGGCTGTGGGTACTGTGCTTGCCGCCCTAGCTTCACTTTGCGTCGGGCTAGATGCTAGGGTCCCAATGCTTGTCAGCAGACCTGTGAGTAGACCAAAGCACATCGTACGATATGCCGTTCGGTAGAAAGAGCATCTAATTGTCTTAGAGGCAAAGGACAGCAGCATAGTGATAGCTTTGTTATAAAAATGAGTTGGGAATAGCCGCTGCCGGTAAAAGGCATGGCGCATCGAACAGCGTAAGCTATTCTACGGAGTGCTCACATGGGTAAAATCGACTAACCCTCACGGCTAAAACATCTAGAGACGGTTAAGGTATCCGCAGGTTTACTGGAAAGGGAAAAGCGATGAAAATATGGGTAGATGCGGATGCTTGCCCGAATGCGATTAAAGAAATTTTGTTTCGAGCGGCCAAGCGTACGGCCTGTCCGCTAACGCTGGTTGCAAACCAGCCGGTGCAGGTGCCTGCTGCGGTAGAGATGCTGGTGGTTCCGACTGGTTTTGATGGGGCGGATAACAAAATTGTTGAGCTGCTGAGCGCGGGTGATTTGGTGATTACGGCTGATATTCCGCTGGCGGCTAAGGTGCTGGGTAAGGGGGGCTATGTGTTTGACCCTCGGGGTGAGGAATATACGCAGAGAAATATTGGCGATCGCCTGTCGGTCAGAAATTTATTAGAGTCTTTTCGCGGGGGGGCGGAGCCTGTTGGGGGTGGACCGCCGCCTTTAAACAATCGCGACAAGGCAAACTTTGCGAATCGTTTAGACCGCTTTCTCGCAAAGCATCAGCCGCAGTCTTGAGTTTTCACAGTCTGGATTCTTTACAGCCTTGATTTTTCACAGCCTTGAGTCTTTACAGTCCTGAGTCTCGAACTTTGTACGTAATTTCTTCAATCGGCAGGCTTTCGTTGTCCCAGTCGTCATAGCGAATTTGCAGGCGTCTTTCGGCGGCATGGGTGACGAGCTTGCCGCCGTAGCGTTTGGCGTCGGTGCCCATGCTTTGGATGTGCACTTTGCCATTAAAGACCGTGGCCCGCGCTAGATAAATCACCAAATCATCGCGGGAGGGACGGTTGACGGTGGTGCTGGCGGTGAGGTGGGCTAGGCCCCTTTCGTCTAGCTCTTGGGTGAGTGCGATCGCTGTATTGCGAATGCCTCGAATGGCAACGATAACAGAGGCGATCGCCATCGTAATATCCACGCCCTCATCAGTTAAAATCTGCTGCGTAGAGAGGTATTGAAAATTCTCTTCTCCTAAGTCATCTCGGATGCGGCGATGAATCAGATTTTCGTTGTGATAGTCTGTCAGCGCGCCGACGATGGCCCCGCAGGCTGCTCTGGGTTCGCGCCAGGGCGACTCGCGCGTTTTGCCATACACCATATACTGAGGGCCTGTCTGATTGTTCTGGCGCAGTCGGCCTACGTGCGTTTTTAGATCAATCGCCACCAGTGAAATCGACTGCGGGTTGCCTGCATATAGCTGGTGCTTGAGCGGTTCGTCTAGCTCGTGAGCAACGGTGACATGAGCCAAGGTCGCGCCGTTATCCGTGCCGCCGCCTGCGGGGAAAAAGGCTTCTAGCTTAAGTTCGCCAATTTCTGAGAGGGTGGCAAAGCGGGAGGCGACCACGTCTCGGTAGCGCTTGGTGGCTTCGCCCTGGTGGATGCGATCGCCGCAGTTGGTATAGGCCAGCGTTGTTACCACGCTAGGCAGGCTGAGATCGGCCCCGCAGGCTTTCATCGCCGTTGGGCTATGGGCCGCAAACTGAAGCTCATCGCGCAAAATTTGCAGCCCTCTGATCAGGGCATAGCGATCGCTTACTAGCTCATTTAGATAGTTGTGATAGGCATTGCGCTCTGTGCCAAAACTCGCAGGCAGTTGCCAAAACTGATCGACTCTGTTTTGCGTTGCCGCCGCATTAAACGGTAAAGTCATCGCGATTGGTGGCTCCCTAGTTGACTTCATATATCTAGCCTTATATCGGATTCTGTGGCTATCGCTATGCCAGTTTGATAGAGAAATTAGTTATAGAGAAATTGGCATAGCGACGGATATAGCAACTTAAGCACTAGGTGACACATTCTTCGTAAAAGATAGCGAGGCAAGATCGCAGTATGATACTGACGGTTCAATAATTTAATAAAATCACGAGAAATTACTATGGCAGCTAAAAGTATCGGTCCTGTCGAACAGGCTTTTCTAGAAAAAGTGATGCAGCGCTCTAACATCCCAGACATTTACGATGCGCGCGATATCACTATTGTTGTATTTCGCGCCCTACGCGATTTGATTAGCACAGAAGCGTCTGAGCGCACTGAAGCCGCTCTAAGTGACGATCAAATTACCAAGCTTTGGAAAGATGATAACCCTATCGTGGCGGCGCTATCTAAGCTAAGACCTCCTTTGAACGTCGATACAGAGACTTTTTTACGGCGAATTAAGCAGGAAGGCGGAGTGCCTAAAAACGTCACGCCCGAAGCGGCTGTGATTGCGGTATTTTCAACTGTGAGAGAAGAGCTGCCGCCAGAGCGAGTTAAGGAGATTGCTGGTTTTTTGCCTGACGGCCTTAAAGTGATGTGGGAACAGATTTAGGGATTTTTTCACGAGCTTTTTGTTGCTTAAACCGAGTCAATCGGCTGATTTGGGTGAGCGTTGCACTATCAGGCAACGCTCTACGATAACGCTCTATGAACAGCACTCTATGAACAGCGCTCTATGAACAGCGCCATGACAGCGCTCCACGACAGCGCTCCACAACAGCGCTCCACGACAGCGCTCCACGACAGCGCTCTATGATAGGAGCGAGCATCGGTCTGCTCGTGTATTCTACAATTGAGGAATCGCGACGGTATTTTCATGCTCGAACTGCCCTACTACAAGGCTAAGCAGGTTTCGGTTAATCGTAAGCGCCACTACGAGATAGCGGGGCATTGCTATCCAGGAATTACCTCTATTCTCTCAGCAACGAAGCCTTATGAAGAAAAGCAGCGGCTGTGGGACTGGCAAGACCGAATTGGTAAAGACGAAGCCAGAAAAATTACAACGAATGCTTCTCGTTCGGGAACGCGCATTCACAAGGTGATTAAGTCGCACTTGAGGCAGGAGCCGTATGAGCTGCCAGCGGGGCTAGATGGCTTTTGGAATTCGATTGAGCCGGTGCTAGCAGAGATTGATGAGGTGCTGCTAGTAGAAGGGGCGGTGTGGCACCCGCTGAAGTTTGCAGGCTATCCGGATGCGGTGATGGTATACGAGGGCGAGCTGTGCGTGTGCGATTGGAAGACGGCGCGTCGGCCCAAGCAGATTGAGTGGATTGGGGACTATTGTATGCAGGTGGCAGCCTATTGCTATGCGGTGAACTGGGTGTATCGGGAGACGGGGATAAAGATTGAAAAGGGAGTGATTGCGATCGCGCTAGAAGACCATCCAGCCCAGGTGTTTACGCTAGATGCTGACGATTTATTTCACTACTGGCGCAGTTTTCAGGCGCGGCTAAAGCAGTACTACCGGCAGCGTTTAATCGGACGATAGTAGATAGACGGCAGAGCGTGTCGCCAATAGGTGACAGAAGGTGACAGATACAGTCTGGTGAAAATGGCTCGATCTGGTATACTCCCGATAAATTATGTCTGCCGTCGTTTCTTTGAAAGCGCTGCATCAGAGATAATTTTTTTAGAGATGCGATCGCCTTTTATATCACTGGTAAGGAGCCCTACTCATGATTGGATTTATCATTACTTGGATTGTCACAACAGTCAGTTTTATTATTCTAACCAAGCTGCCGACAGGCATTGAATCTGAGGACTTTACTAAGGCGGGTCTGGCTGCGCTGGTTTTTGGTTTGTTGAACGGCTTAACGGGATGGTTCTTAAACAATGCGGTTTTGAATGTTTTTTCTTTAGGTCTGGTGTTTTTAATCGGCAACACCATCTTGTTTGGTCTAGCCGCACTGATTGTTCAAGGCTTTAGACTGCGCTGGGGCGTCATGAGCGCTTTGCTCGGTGCTCTGGGTGTCACGATTATCAACAGCATTCTGTTCAAGATTTTGACAGTAACGGGAATTGTGGGTGTGGCGACGTAAATGCCAAAGCAATAGACGCTAAAGCCGTGCATCACATGTCAATTTTGGAGCTTGATTTTGAGACTGCATTAGCCTGATTGAAAGACTGGTTGCCTTTAAAGCGGAGAAAGCTGCTGAGTGGATAATGAAAGCGTCTTCTGGAAAATTGCTATTCCTGTCATTATTGCGCTTTTAGCAGGTGGCACGTCGCCTTGGTGGTGGCAAGAATTTTTTGCAGAGCAGCCCAAAACCGAGCCGTCTGTCTCTAATCCGACTGAACCGGAACCAACTGCCTCAGCAAGTCCCACACCAGCGCCAGTTTCTCCTGACCCAGCGCCACCGGATACTCCGGCTATACTTGATCGAGCCTCTATTTCAATTGCCTACACGGGTGATTATTATGGCTGTCGTTTACCGGTTGAAATTAGTATTGGAGACCGGTCGCTCTATCCTTCTGGTTCCGGTTATTCCTTTGTCTATAACGATGTTGCAGTAGGCCAGCAGCCGTATCAGATAGAAGGTCAAATCCAATGCCCTAGTGTTGGTAACTGTCAGGCTTTTGGTAACGGCTCTATCAATGTGATTCCGGGTAATGAGTATTATATCCGGTGGCAGAATGTAGCGGTCGGTCAGTGCAGTGTCATTTTGCAATAATGCGTTAACTAGAGAAAAGCATTAACCCTGTGAATATAAGGGTATGTAATTGCGATCGCTTTGATTGCACTCCCGCTCGAATGGTTTTAGCGGCTGATCAAAAGGATTACGGGTACAACAGAAAGGATTGCGGGCGTGATCAAAGCGATCGCGTTCGCAATCTAATAGTTTTTTCTATGTACATAAAGGAACGCATTGATGATTAAAGCAATTGCGCTCTTGATCGAAGGGTTTGAGTTGCCGAATTAAAGGATCGCGGGCTCGATCAAAAGAATCAGGCGGATGACAGCAGCGATCGCGTTCCCGTTCCAATGGTTTTAGTTGCCAAACAAAGGGAACGTCAGCTTGAACAAAAGGATCAGGCGTATGACAAAAGCGATCACGTCTCGATTACTCTCGATCATTACGGTAAAACTGTCTGTCGCTGCGATGAACCGTTTCACTGGTTATGGAAAGGCTATGAAGACGGGTTCAGATGCCTTTGTATAGTCATCTACTAAACTGTTTGCGGCAGGTTTTGTCGATTGATGTCATATTTGCTGTGTAAGTTTGCTGTCTTTGGTTATGCTGGAATTTCTTGCGCTGTCTAGTCTTAGCGCTGGTGCTCGGGTGCTGGTGAAGGATGTTTTGGGTCCGTTGACGAAGGCGGCGGCTGAGGACTTTTACAAAGATTTTTTGAAGCAGAGCGCGTCGGAGGCGATCGCACACCAAGCCCCGGACGCATTGAAGCGAGCGATCGCCCAGTCGATGAAACATTTTTTGGTGCTGTTTGGTGCTGAGCTAGAAAACTGTGGCCTGACAGCCGCGCTGGTTGATCATGAGTTTGCTAAGCCGCTGCAACGGCTGACAAAAGATGCGGAGGTCAGGGCGTTTTTGGGGCAGGCGTTCAGTACTGAAGTGACCGAGCTAGATTCAGACTTTTTGGCGGCGCACTGGCAAGATTCGCCAGATTCTCATTTGCCAGAGGAGTTTGACTGGGCGCAGTTGACTAAAACGTATGTGCGTCGGGTGAAGGGACTGATTCGTAGTGATGCGGAGCTGACTAGGCAGCTAGAGCTAGATTATCAGGCCAAAATAGCGGCGAAGACGGCTGCGATTGTCGGTGTCGAGGTTGACTTTGACCTGCGGCAGTATCAGGAGACGCTGAAGGAGAAGTTTGGTGCGCTGAGTTTGGATTCGCTGGATACGACTGGGGCGGCTTATGACAGTTTGCGGCTGTGGAAGATTTTTGTGGCGCAGGATGTGCGCGAATGTGCGGAGTTTGCACCGCAGATGTACGAGATGCCCAGAGAGCGGCTGCTGAAGCTACAGGCGGCGGGAGAGATTGATCCGCTGCTGTCGGTGGATGCGTTGGAGCAGCAGCGGCGCACCTATGCGGAAAAGCCAGTGGAGTCGGTGCGGGGCGTGGTGGGGCTAGCCGGAGAAAGTTCTGTGCTGCGGTCGGTGATTTTGGGCGATCCGGGGTCGGGGAAATCGACGTTGCTGCGGGCAATGGCTTTGAGCTGGGCGGAGAAGCCGATAGCAGAGCTAAAGAATCAGCCGGTGCCGATTTTGATTGAGCTGCGGCTGTATGCGCAGGATAAAGACAAGGGGATATGCAACAGCTTTGTGGAGTATTTGCATAAGGGGAATACGGCCTGTCGGCTGAATCAGATTGAGGTGGATGCGCTACTAAAAAGTGGGAAGGCGGTGGCGCTGTTTGACGGGATCGATGAGGTGTTTGACCCAAAGCTGCGGGAGGCGGTGGTGACAGATATTCACCGCTTTAGCAATCAATATGCGGCGGTGCAGATAGTGGTGACTTCTCGCTGGCTGGGCTACAAGGCGGAGGCGCTGCGTAAGGCGGAGTTTCAGCACTATCTGCTGCAAGATCTCAATGAGGAACAGATTAAGGACTTTTTAGAAAAGTGGCATGAGCTGACGTTTACGAAGGCGCAGGCGGAGGAGCGAGAGCGGAAGCAGGCGCGACTGCATAAAGCAATTGCAGAATCAAAAGCGATTCGGGAACTGGCTGGAAATCCGCTGCTGCTGACGATGATGGCGATTTTAAATCGGAATCAGGAGCTGCCGAGAGACCGGGCGCGGCTGTATGAGCGGGCGAGTGAGGTGCTGCTGTATCAGTGGGATGTGGAGGTGAAGCTGCATGAGCAGGCGGAGTTAAAAGATTGGCAGATAGATGTGCGCGATAAGCAGGCGATGCTGCGGAAGGTGGCGCATCATATGCAGGCGAATGAAGAGGGGCTATCGGGCAATGTGATTGACCGGGAAGATTTGGAACAGATTTTGACTGAGTATCTGAAGACACGGGAGGTGGAGCGGGCGCGGGCGGTGGCGAAGGTGATGATTCAGCAGTTGCGGGAGCGCAACTTTATTTTGTGCTATTTGGGTGCGGATAACTATGCGTTTGTTCATCGTACTTTTTTAGAGTATTTTTGTGCGAGTGAATTTGTTTATCAGTTTGAGAAGGAGAAGACGCTGGACATTGAGGGGGTGAAGGCGCTGTATGGTGAGCACTTTCAAGAGCAATCCTGGGATGAAGTGTTGAGACTAATGGCAGTTATGGTAGACGCACGATTCTTATTAAAGATTATTCAATATCTCTTAGAAGAGAGGTTTGAGCATGTTCATTGTCTCTATGGACAAAACTATACGGGAGAGCGCCCATTCAAACCTTCAGATGGTTTAAGCAACGTGTTTCTAGCGGTGGATTGTTACAGGGATGCGAGAGTACATAACGAGACTACGGAAATTTCTACTCGCTTGCTAAGCGAACTGAAGAGGATAGCGGAAACTCAATTTCTTGGTCGATCGTCGTTCTGGGATGCGAAAAGGCTTATGGACGTGATCGCACAAAACTGGAAGGAAGAGACAGAGACGTTGTCTTGGTTGAAGTTTTGCTTAGATTTATCCGTCATACATCCCAGAATCAGCTTGTCGTTCTGGGATGCGAAAAGGCTTATGGACGTGATCGCACAAAACTGGAAGGAAGATCCAGAAACGTTGATTTGGTTGATACGCTGCTTAGATTTAGGCGACACTAGCCACATTCCACAATCGGCTTTACAGTCAATTGTTAAGAATTGGAAAGGGTGCCCCGAAACACACACTTTGCTGAAAAAACTGATCAACGAGAGTAAAAATCAGTATGTACGAAGTACAGCAGTTTCTGAGCTGGCCAAAGGTTGGAAGGATGATATAAAGACATTGACAATTCTTAAAGTGTGCGCGCAGACCGATGGCTCCGAGTCTGTGCGAAGTACAGCAGTCTCCGAGATAGTCAACGGCTGGAAGGGCGACCCTCGTACTTTATACTGGTTAAAGGCTTTTGCTCAAAGCAATGATTGTGATAAGTTGTGGTGCAAAGAGAGAAAGGTGGCAGTTTCTGAAATAGCAAAGGGCTGGAAGAAAGATCCCGACACCCTACCTTGGCTCAAAGCTTTAGCCCAAGGCAATAGCGTTACAGCAGTACAAAATAGAGCAGTTTCTGAAATAGCAAAGGGTTGGAAGAAAGATCCCGACACCCTACCCTGGCTCAAAGCTTTCGCTCAAAGCGATGGTTATTGGGGAATACGAAGCACAGCAGTTTCTGAAATAGCAAAGGGCTGGAAGAATGCCCCCAATACGTTATCCTGGCTCAAGGCTTTGGTTCAAAATGATAAGAGTGATAGTCTGCGAAACAACGCGGTTTGTGCACTATTAGAGCATTGGGATGGGAGTCCTGATATCCTTTACATTTTTAGAGACCGCCTTCAAAACGATGATAGTTATTCTGTGCGGATGGCGGCAATTGGTGCAATAGCAAAGCATTGGAAGAAGAGTCCTGATAGCTTGTCTATTCTAAAAAAACATGCTCAAAATGACGACGATGTGTCTGTGCGTCTGTCAGCGATTTCTAAAATATCCGAAAGATGGAAGAATGATCTTACTCTACTAAGTTTTTGGTGCGATATTGTTCTTCGAGACCCTTTTAAGAGGGTCATGAGTTATCTCTTTGCAAAAAATCCTCGGCAGCTCGCTCTCGAAGTCCTCGTTCAGCAATATCCCAATCACCCAAAAACAAAAGAACTGCTACGCGACAGAGCCCAAAACGACGATGATGAACAGTTCCGCACTTGGGCAAACGAACAGCTTGCCCGCTTAAAACTCTAGATAGCTAATATCTTCACTCTTGCCGCAATTGCTAAAGTTTCCTGTCAAAAAAAGTTGACACCCATAAAAATGCTGATACGCTAGTTTCCATAGCTGTTGCCCGTGCTCCTACGCTCGGCAATCGCTTCAACCGCTCAAAAATTTAGCTAAACGCCCGTGCTGACTGTTTGCACCAGTCAACACAGGCTCGCCCCTTAACTGATCACACCAGTCAAGAGGTTATGTGCATGATATGCCATAGCCGCCCTGACTTATGACAAGTTGGGGCGGCTAAATTTTTGCGCTTTCTTCCACCTCGTAACAACATCCGATGGAGAAACCGTAAAAATGACAATCTATACGCCATTCGTCTTGCCCGCAACAGCGCCAAGACAACAGCCCCGCTCGCCCATCTGCTTCACCCAAAAAGAAGAGCTGCGCCACATTCTGCTCGGTAGTCCTAGCGCCATCCGCCAGGTCATCTACCAGCTCCACACCCTACACTACGTAGAACCCACCCTGTGGAGCCCCATCACCGCCGTCAGCGAACAGCTCATCATCACCCCAAAACAAGGAGAAGCCATCAGCCTGTTGCGGCGATCTTTGTAGCTTTCTTCAATCTGCTACCGCAGCGATGCTGTCACGCTGAGCTGACGCTGGGCTAGCGTTTCTTCAAATAGGGAGGTGGATAGGGCTTGTTCTACCGGCCAAACGCCGGGTTTGTTTAGCTGACCAGAGAGCATGAGCTGCGCGATCGCACCTGCCCCACACCCCGCACAAAACGCCGTATCCTCATGGTCAAAAGTAGCCAGATAAGAGGCGGCGTGCCCATCCTTTTCACCCTCAATCTGAATACGCATAGCAATGCCCACGCCCGTTTTTGGATCGGTGGCCTGCGTCATGCGATAGCTAATTTGGGAGACCGACTCAATCAGCTTGGGATTTTTGAGGATGGACTTGGGCAGGCGAGCCATCAGCCACGTCATGCGGTTGTAATAGTCGGGCACAGAGCCAAACTTGGTGATGATGGTTTTGAGCTGGGGGAAGGTATCGGCGACGGTGAGCGCTTCGACGGTGTTGAACCAGTACACGCCGCCTTTGCCATAGCGGGGAAAGCTGAGCACTTCTCTTTGGCTGTAAGGGTCAATCGCCTGCCAGCGCCCGTTGATTTTTGACATAAAAGGCGTTTGCAGCTCTATAAACGTGGTGCGCATGACGGTGACGCCTGCACCGCCAGAGCCTGCAACCAGGTAGCTGAGATGAACCTGCTTGGCACTGTCGAGCTGCTCTATACCCTGACGCACCATACTGCCAGAAATGCCAGGAAAAATGCCGGTGCTGATGATAGCGGTGACGCCTGCGGCCTGCGCCTGCTCGCGATATCTAAGCGCTTGGTTTACATAGTCTGGGCTGTCGGCAACGTCTATATAGGGCTTGCGTTGGGCGATGCAGCTAGTGAGGACGTGGTGATTGCGGCTGCGAAAAGGGCCCGCGCAGTGAATGATTAGGTCGTGGTGGGCGATCGCACTTTCTACCGCCGCTTCATCTTCTAAATCAATTGACTGGAACGTTTGGTTTGACTGATTTTTTAAGTCTGGAGGGGCTGCTAGACTTCTACCAGTGACAGTAACTTGGGCAGCAGTATGCGTAAGAATATCAGCCGCAACGCTACGACCAATGCGCCCGCTGCCGCCAATGACAAGTACTTTCTGAATCATAGAATTCGAGGTGTTCTGTAGGAGGCTAGGATCAAGCGCCAAAGATAGAGCGTTAAGGCTCCTTAAATCCTAGCTCTTTTAAGATCCGCTCAATCTTTTGCTGATGATTGCGCTCCCACGATTCTAATGACTGGGCCGCATCTTTATCTGTTCTATCTTTAGCAATCTGCCAGACTGTTTCTGCCTGAGCCTGTGGAATAACGGCAATACCTTCTTCATCGGCAATGACGATGTCTTTGGGGTAAACGGTGACGCCGCCACAGATGATAGGCACGTTCAGCTCTCCAAGCGTTGCTTTGACACCGGGCTTAGGAACGCAGCCTTTGGCAAATACCGGAAAACGGGCCTCTCTGACTTCGGCAATGTCTCGAATCATGCCGTCGATGATGAAGCCGGTGATGCCTCTTTTTTGCGCGATCGCACACACATTGCCACCGCTCATCGCATAGTCACTATCGCCTGCTTCTACAACAATCACATCACCAGGAGCCGCTCGGTAAATGGCCGCATGGAGCATGAGGTTGTCACCAGGGGCGCAGCGGACGGTGTAGGCGGGGCCTGCGATGCGTGGAATTTGGGGCCACAGCTCGCGGATAGTGGGGGAAATGAACTGCGATCGCGCTAATCCGTCCGCATAAGCAGTAGGCGAGAGGGCTGCATACTTCTGGTAAGCATTCTGAGAAACGTTTGGGCCAGCAGCCATTAGAGACACATCCATAGTGATAGAAGAAGTGATAGAAGAAGAACGGCAAGACGAGCGTTCAAAGAAGGACGTAGACAAGGGTGAGAAGGCAACTACGTAGGGATCATATTGGTAGGTTTATATCGCCGAACAACATGATCTGCAAATGCCCTAATTCATTAGAACATTTGCTACAGCTAGTCTCGTACATTTAGGTCAACGCTTCTGGACACACTAGCGGGTCAACCATCTTCATAACTTCCTCACATTTTCAGGCGATAAGTAAGGGGTTGGAGCTTGATAGGTGCTACCAACAACGGTCATTAGGAAAAAATCATGTCCCCAGTCCCCTTTCAAACCATCATGGTAGGTATCGATACCACTGAAGTGAGTGAGGCAGCTTTTGACAAAGCCCTAGTATTAGCAAAAGCGCTTACGGCTAAGCTGCTAGTTGTTCACGTATTGAGCCCAACAGACTGCGACAGACCGCAGCTTGCCTGTAGCTATTCGTCAACAGGGGCGCTTATGGAAATAGGCGCGGCTTCTTACCAAAGTGATACAAGAGAGTGGAGTGCCTACACAGCCAGCTATGAAGCACTGCTAGCTCAAAAGATTCAGAGCGCCGAAGACGTTGGTGTAGAGGCAGAGTCTATACAAACGCATGGTATTTCGGGCGCATCGCTATGCTATTTGACCAGCAGGCGAGAAGTTGATCTACTAGTCGTAGGCAGTCATCGTCGTCAGGGGCTTGCTGCGCTCTCGGCAGGCAGTACTAGCCACTACATCATCAACCATGCCCCCTGTCCTGTGCTGGTTGTTCATTCAGACACAGAGGGGCGAAAGCAGTCTCTTTTAGGCAACGCTTTTTAGTTTCTTTCGAGCCATTAGCGACTTATTAAGTGCCTTAAATAGGGGACTAAAAACATAGCTCTTTAAACACAGCTCTTTGCGCTTAATTAGCCAGCCGATCTTCTATCTGCAAAACTCTCTGATTTAGCTCTATTACTAGCGTTGCCAAGTTATCGAACTGTTCGTCTAGCGTGGGGTCCCCCAAATTTGAGGGACGCTCAGATGGGCTCGCTGGTTGGCTCGTTTGAACAGATGAGTTGGTGCCTCGAGAGAGCTGATTTTGAAGCTGATTGACCTGACTTTGCAGTGCGCTTACTTCAAACTCTAGGCGCGCCAGTCGCGGATCGCTGAGCCCAGCCGCGTCCACAGGTTTAGTCCCAGAGCCGAACCCAGGGCCAAATCCAGAGCCGAGCCCAGGGCCGAGTAGCAGCGCGCCGCAAAGCACCAACGCCAGCGGTAGCCAAAATAAACGTTTAGAAAAAGACTTCATTTGCGATCGAAAGATCCGTGTTTTTGTTTTATTCTAACGGTCTTATTCTAATGGCTGACTTCTGCTTTGTTTCTACCGCCGAGCGATTACCAAAGAGCAACCTGCGCTCGTAAGATATGCTCTTATAGTTGGCTCAGCTAGTAGCTGGCTCAGCAACGATCACCATACCTCAACAGCAATGCCTTCCCTCACCTGCGCCGACCTGATCGCAACTTATCCTGACGAATGGCAAGCTGCTACCATTCATCCTTTTCTTCAGCAGGCTCAGCAGGGCACGCTTGCCGCTAGCCAGTTCAACACTTGGCTCGTTCAAGACTATTTATTTGTGGTTGAGTTCACCCGCATGGCTGCTCAGCTGCTGGCCGTTGCGCCCGCTGCACATTTTGATACGCTGCTGAGCGGCATGGCTGCGCTAAAAGACGAACTGCTGTGGTTTCAGGTAAAGGCCGCAGAACGCGCTTTGCTGCTGACCGGTTCACCCCAGCCAACTTGCCAGCGCTACTGCCAGTTTATGGCTGATTTGGCGAGTCAGCCCTATGCAGTACAGGCCACGGCGTTCTGGGCGATTGAGCTAGCCTATAACCAGGGATGGCAGCGGCACGCTCCGATGCCTGAGCCCTATACAGAATTTGCTGACCGCTGGGGAAACCCTGGGTTTACTGACTATGTGAGCGAGCTAGAGCGCCAGGCTGACAGTGCTTTGGCTGTTGCTAGTGGAGCTGAGGAAACCGCGGTTAAACAGGTTTTTGTCGACGTTGCACTACTAGAAAAAGACTTTTGGCAGATGGCCTTTAATGCTTCGAAGTAAAGGCGATTTTTACTGTGTGGCTGAAGATCTGCGGCTGAAGATCTGTGGCTGAAGATCTGTGACTGAAGATCTGTGACTGAAGATTTGTGGATAAAGATCTGTGGATAAAGATTGCAGATGAAGCCGGTTAAAGGCTGTTGAGAAAAGCGCTAGCTTTTAGCCAGGCATTTTGCAGAATGATGCCGACTGCGATCGCCATCACCCCAATCAAGAGTCCTTTGCCTCCTGGTACTAGTGGTTCTGACGGTGGCGAAGCGTTTCGCATCTTCCAAACCACTAGCACAGGAATGATGCCAAACAAAATAGAGTTGCCAAAGGCACCAGCAAAGTCAATCGCCTCAAAGAAAATATTAGGATCGACGAACGACAGCAGCAGTGGCAGCGTCAGCGTTAGGCCGTAGATGATATTTCTGCGTGCCTGTGCTATTTGGCCGATGGTCTGTTCGGCCAACCCTTTTGCTGTCTGTTTTAAGGCACTCTCAAAGATGTCTTCAAAAATATCCAGCAGGCCAAAGATAAAGCCAATAAACGAGGTTGCGATCGCCACTTCCGAAAATACCGAAACTGCCACCCCTAGCAGCGGATGCGCTGTTCCCTGACGCAATAGCTCAATTGGGTCAAGGACCGTACCTGCTGCGAGTTCGCTATTCAAATTGCTATCCACCGCTAGCGCCTCCACCCCTACGCTCGCCAGAATCACTGCATTCCAAAGCACAAACATCGTCAGCGGAACGAGCGACCCGATCACAATCGACCGTTTTACTTTACGAACATCGCCTGCTAGCTGCGTGGTAATCACCGGCACCACGTTTTGATACACAAACGCTACAAACATGACCGGCACCGCCGAACTCACTGCCGCCCACTGCTGAAACTGCCATCGCGAAACGTCTATCTGCTCTAGCGTTAGTCCTAGCAGTCCGCCAAATGACACGACGACAAAAATGACCAAAATGCTGTTAAGCCTTGTGGTAAAGCGCTTGCTGCCCCAATATAAAATGCCGCCAAATATAGCTACAAACGCCACATGCCCCCACCACAGCGGCACAGTTTGCACAACGCCCACCGCTCGCCCAAAGCTGGCGATCGCATCTGCCAAGATATCGCCGCCTCTGGCTACATAGGCAACCAAGAGCGCATAGTGAATAAAAATGTAGACGATTCCAGCTGCGATCGCCCCTCGCTTACCCAGGCTCAGCCGTACCGTCGCCAGCAGACCCACATCAGCACTGCCTGTTTGCCGCATGGCCTGCAAATTCGCCTCTGCAATCAGCAAGCCAGAAACCAGCATGTATAGCCACGCCGCTACCATTAGCGCCGTCGATGGCAGTAAACCTACTGGCAGCGTCACTGCTGGCAGCGCCAAAACCCCCGCGCCCACGGTTGTCCCGGCAATTAGCGCCGCACTGCCGAATACGCTGCCCGGCTTTTTGGGTTTAGTCCTTGTCTCGCCAGATTTTTCCTGACCAGCCTCGCCTTCAGACTGTTTAGCATCCACATCTGTCGGCGTTTGATTATCAGTTTGATTACCAATTTGATTATCAGAGGCTAGCTGAGCAAATATCCTAGAAAAAAGAGAACTCATGTCATGCTGAAAGTGAGGACCAAATAGCTGAATTCAAAAGGCGCTATGTTTTTGACGATTCTTTCTCTTTTTATCGGCTATCTTACCTTGAGTGTGAGTATAGCTTTGCTCTATTCTGTTGGCGCTAGTACTCCTGAGTTCAGTTCGGCAGGGCAAGGTGCGATCGCTCAATTTGTGGCCTTTGCGGCTATTTGTAGCCTGGGTTTTGCCACGCTCAGCGGCTACCTAACGGCAATAGTGGCAAAGCGCGCCCCGATTTTTCATGCTGGACTACTGGCTGTTTTGCTGACCGTCATCTGGGGGATTTCTACCTTCTTTGGGCCGACGGCTGAGCCGCTATCGGTTGCTATTCTCAATCTAGCCACTGGGGTCGCAGGGGTGATGGCTGGCGGCTGGTGGCGGCTGCGGCAGATGAGGGCTAATGCTGAAGGCTAAAAAAAGCCAGAGCCGTACGGCTTCACGCTTTGATGCCAAAGTAGGTGAGAACTAGCTCTGCTGTGCCGGTGTTGATTACTTCATGGCTTTCATGAGGGGCCACGGCGATGCAGGTGCCTGGGGTCAGCGCGTAGGTTTGACCGTTGATTGCGATCGCGCCTTCGCCCGACTCTACAAAAAACACTTCGTGCATATCCGCATGGGTATGGGCCTGCGCGACCTGTTTCGGCTGGAACCGGGCCTGAGAAAAATTGGTCAAATGGGGCAAGTCACCCATTCTCAGCATGACCTGCTTTGCGATCGCCCGGTTATGAGAAACAGATTCTGTGGGCAGCTGGCTGAGGCTAGTAATTTTCATCGTAAATACAATATGTCTTGCAACAAGAAGCCTACCAGATGCTACCTGATAGGCTTTGATCGCGCTGTGTTTTAGCTGCTCCCAGCTACGATCTTTGTATTCACTCTGTATTCGATTTTTACAGCCGCGAGCTTACAGCCGTAATCCTTACAGCGAGGGCGCGATAATTTGCTCGGCTCCCGGCATATTCATCACCTTAGAGAGCGGCGCGGCGTTGGGTACATCCGGCAGGGTTGTTTTAATCTGAGCGGCTACTTCTGTTGTCTTGACGCTGTAGGTTTGAATCGCGATTTTGGGATATAGACCAATGCC
Source organism: uncultured cyanobacterium (assembly GCA_963833005.1). GTDB lineage: Bacteria > Cyanobacteriota > Cyanobacteriia > Phormidesmidales > Phormidesmidaceae > Phormidesmis. Next base: position 33,441 of record CAWHWK010000002.1, read on the forward strand.
GATAATCGGTATTAGCAGGCAAAGGGCTACGAAGGCCTCTCGGGGCAGCATTTGCCAAGACTTATCAGCAGGCGGCTTGACTTCACCGGCTTCGCCGTAAAAAATCGCACGCAGCATCGACAGCAGATAAATGGGGGTCAGCACGACACCCACCGCGGCCAACAGCACAATACCCGCTTTGAAAAAGACATTGTAGGCATTACTCGTTGCCATGCCTAAGAAGATCGTAATCTCAGCAATAAAGCCGCTCATCCCAGGCAGTGCCAAAGAAGCCATTGACCCTGCGGTAAAGAAGGCGAAGGTGATGGGCATTGCTTTGGCCATACCGCCCATTTTCTCCATAGAAAGTGTATGGGTGCGATCATACGCAACGCCTGCTAAGAAGAACAGAACGGCGGCGACGAGTCCGTGAGAAATCATTTGCAGCATCGCACCGCTCATGCCTAGCGAGTTGAAGGCGGCTAGGCCCAGTAGCACAAATCCCATATGTCCTACCGAAGAGTAGGCCAAGCGTCGCTTGAGGTTGTCTTGCGCGAAAGCGGTAAGTGAAGCATAGACGATGTTAACAACGCCTAGCAGCGCTAGCACCGGCGCAAAGTACAGATGCGCATCTGGCAGCATTTCAATATTCATCCGGATCATGCCGTAGCCTGCCATTTTCAGCAGCACGCCCGCTAAAATCATCGAAACTGGCGCGGGGGCTTCGCTGTGGGCGTCGGGTAGCCAGGTGTGCAGCGGAAAAATGGGCAGTTTGGCACCAAAGGCAATCAGCAAACCCAGGTAGCAAATCAGCTGGAAGGTGAGCGGATAGTCTTTGGCGGCTAGCTCGCTCATGTTGAAGCTAAAGGTGCCGCCAAAGAAGGCCAGGGCTAGGGCAACTACTAAAATAAAGACAGAGCAGGTGGCGGTATAAATGATGAATTTGGTGGCGGCGTACAGTCGATTTTGCCCGCCCCAAATTGAAATTAGCAGATATACGGGCACCAGCTCTAGCTCCCACATGATGAAAAACAGCATCATGTCTTGGGAGAGAAATACGCCAAGCTGAGCGCTAAAGACCAGCAGCAGCATGGAATAGTACAGCCGCGGCTTGAGCTTGACGTTCCAAGAGGCGATAACAGCTAGCGTGGTTACCAGCCCGCTCAAGACGACTAGTGGAAAAGAGAGGCCGTCTACGCCGAGCGACCAGCTCAGACCAAACTGAGTGATCCAAGGGTACTCTTCTACGAGCTGGAGACCAGCGGTGCCCATTTCGTATTGAGTTGCAAAGACGTAGAGAATCAGGCCAAATTCGGCAAGGCTAGCGCCTAGTGCGTACCATCGGATGGTTTTTCCGTCTTGATCGGGCAGCAACGGAATAGGCATTGCGGCCAAAAGCGGAAAGATGACTAGGAACGTCAGCCACGGAAATGGTTCAGCGATCATTAAAGTTCACGCAATTTCGATAGCGACAAAGGCGCACGTCATGCCGAAACAGCAGGGCCAAGGAGGAGAAGTCTAGCAAGAAGCTGGGCTTTTGGACTAGGCGAAACTATCGGACGGGCAGGGATAAGAGTAAATACCTACCGATGCGCCCAGAGGCTAGTATACAAAACTTAACCTCCTTTGGTAAGTGTCGGCGACAAAGATAAACAAATGTTCAATGAATTTTGATTCATCTGCGCTTTATACCCGCGCTATGTCTGCTCTATATGTCTGCTCTATATGTCTGCTCTTATGTCTGCTCTATATGTCTGCTCTATGTCCATCCTATGTTCACTCTGGGCCCGAATCTTATCTGACTCGGTCGGCGAGACTGCCTTTAACCTATGCTTTCTACGACTGTGCCTTGAGACTCTAAGCTCAGGCAGTGTCCGTGGGCGAGGAAGGGCTGCGATCGCCAGGCGGTTTCCATTGCTTCTCGCACGGCTTCTTCATTGCCTTTGGGTGCTAGGGCTAGCAAAGTCGGCCCCGCACCGCTAATTACCAGGCCCCAAGCGCCTGCCTGCATCGCCGCGCGGCGGACGCTGTTGTAGCCAGGAATAAGCTTTGTACGGTAGGGCTGATGAATGCGATCGCTCATTCCGCCTGTAATCCAGTCGCTGTTGCCCGTGGCCAGTCCGCGCAGCAGCAGGCCAATATGAGCTGTATTAAAAATGGCGTCGGCGCGGCTGTACTGCCCCGGCAGCACCCGCCGTGCATCTGCGGTCGATAGCTCAAACTCAGGAATAATCACAACGGGCACTATTGACTTATGCCAGGGCAAATCGCAAATTTGGAGATGGCCGCTAGCCATTGCGACTAGCCGCGCACCGCCTAGCAAAGCGGGCACAACGTTATCAGGGTGGCCTTCTATCTCGTTGGCGAGTCCTGCTAGTGCATTTTCGCCCAGCGGCGAGCCTGCTAGCGCATTGGCACCGACGATGCCACCGACAATGGCGGTAGAAGAGCTGCCGAGGCCTCGCGAAAGCGGAACGCCTAAGCTGATTTTGATGTGGACCGGAGGCGCAGGCTGCCCGATGCGCTCGTAGCACTTTAGGTAAGCCCGATAGGCCAAGTTGCTAGCGCCCGTGTTGACGCGGCTAGCTTCGGTGCCTTCGACCGTGATGTGGAAGGGGGCGCTGTCAGAAAGGGGAGTGAAACGAGTGAAGTGAAAGCGGTTGTAGAGGCTAAAGGCCGCGCCGAGGCAGTCGAAGCCAGGACCGATGTTGGCGGTAGTTGCAGGAACGGTAACTGTGACGGAGAGAGGCACGAAAAGGGCCTAAACAGCGTTAGGTATTAAACAATTTTCGCCATTGTATAGCAAGCCTGGATAGGCTTAAGTTTATTCAATATCCCAACTCCATACGGTCGGAACTGCTTCTGATGTGGTGACAATGACCACGAAAATCAAGCCTTCTCTTTCTATAAATTCCATGCGGCACAGTCCTAAACCTGTGCCAGCACAGTCTCTGACCTCTTCATACCCGATGTTGTACAGGTTCTCGACGGTTGTACTGCCAAGACTAGCGGGTGGATACGTTTTAGGCTGCCAAATTGCGCCGACGATGAGTTCGCGGGCTTCGGCGTAGGGCATTCCTACCGCTAGGCCGTCAATAATGTCAGGCAGCAGATTGCCATAGGCGTCTACTCGATGGTCGTCTTGAGCGTAGGCGTCTGATGAATCGATTTCGTCTTCTGAGCTGGACTCAGGGGTCAGAACTTCAGCTTTGGCGCTAGCGCTGGTCAGCGCGGTGGATATGACGGCGCTTTGATTAGCGCTTTGACCAGCGCTCTGAGAGATGTTCTGAGAGACGCTCTGCGAGACACTAGGGGATGCGCAGCTAGTGCTGATGAGTCCTGCGATCGCTGACAAAGCATAGGTCAACAGCAGAGATTGACGAGTATTCCAGGGATTGAAAGGCATCGTTTGAACAGTCTGTGTTAGCTGCGAATAGGGCATTGAATGCTGTACTCGCAGAGTATTCCCGGCTATATCGTTTTGGCTATGCCCCTAATATTTGGAAATCGTGCTTGGAAATCTTGCGTATGAGGCGCGTATAGGGCTTAAAAATCGCGGCGATCGCTTAAAGCCTTTTGCAGTCGTTCTAGGACACCGAGAAGTGCGATCGCGCCCAAGTCTCCATCCTTTCTCGTGCGAATACTGAGCGTGTTCGCCTCGACTTCCTTATCGCCAATCACCGACATCACCGGAATTTTGGCTTTTTCAGAATTGCGAATCATCTTGCCTAGACGCTCGCCGCTCTTGTCAACTTCTACGCGCACCCCTAGCTTACGCATCTCAGTAGCGGCACTGTCGGCATATTCCCAATGCCCCTCGGTTACCGGCAGCAGTCGCACCTGTTCTGGCGCGAGCCACAGCGGAAAATCACCTGCATACTGCTCAATTAAAATGCCAATCAGACGCTCTAGCGAGCCAAAGGGAGCCCGGTGAATCATGATTGGGCGCTGACGGCTGCCGTCTTCGGCGACGTATTCTAGGTCGAAGCGCTCGGGCAGGGTGTAGTCTACCTGCACTGTGCCAAGCTGCCACTCTCGGTCGAGGGCATCGCGGACAATAAAGTCTAGCTTTGGGCCATAGAAGGCGGCTTCGCCAATGCCTTCAAAATGGTCCATGCCCATTGTTTCTACGGCCTGACGGATGGCGTTTTGGGCTTTTTCCCAAGCTTCGTCAGAGCCGATGTATTTACTTTTGTTTTCCGGGTCGCGAAAGCTAAGTCTGGCTCTAAACGACTGATCTAACTGCAAGGCTCTCAGCGTGACCTGAATAAGATCGACGACCCTAAGAAACTCTTCATTGAGCTGATCGGGCGTGACAAACAGGTGCGCGTCGTCTTGAGTAAAGCCGCGTACTCGAGTGAGGCCACCGAGTTCACCCGACTGCTCAAAACGGTAGACGGTGCCAAATTCGGCAAGGCGAATCGGCAGCTCTTTGTAAGATCGCAGCTGACTTTTATAAATCTGGATATGAAAGGGGCAGTTCATCGCCTTGAGCACAAAGCCTTCGTCTTCGCTCTTGCCCATCATGGGAAAGAGATCTTCGCTGTACTTTTGCCAGTGGCCTGACGTTTTGAACAGATCAACGCGGCCTACGTGCGGTGTAACAACGGGCTGATAGCCTCTGGCCACCTGCTCGGCTTTGAGAAAGTCTTCTAGGGTAGAGCGCAGCACAGTGCCTTTAGGCGTCCACAGCGGCAACCCTGGCCCAACTTCGTCAGAAAAGATAAACAGGCCCAGCTCTTTACCGAGCTTACGGTGGTCGCGGCGCTTGGCTTCTTCTTTACGACGCTTGTACTCTTTTAGCTCTTCGGGAGTTTCCCAGGCGGTGCCGTAAATTCGCTGTAGCTGCGCTTTGGTTTCATCGCCCCGCCAGTAGGCACCCGCAACGCTCTCTAAATCAAAGGCTTTGGGATTGAGATCTTTGGTGTTTTCAATGTGTGGACCGGCGCACAAATCCCACCACTCATCGCCGAGATGATAGAGGGTGATGGGCTCTTGCAGTCCTTCTAAAATCTCTAGCTTATAGGGTTCGCGAAGTGCTTCAATTCTTTGCTTGGCATCTTCTCGGCTGATTTCTTCACGAATGACCGGCAGGCCCTTTTTGACGATCTTGATCATCTCTTTTTTGATTGCCTTGAGATCTTTGTCGGTAAAGGGCTCTGGGGCGTCAAAGTCGTAATAAAAGCCGTAGTCGATGGAGGGGCCAATGGTGACTTGAGTCTTGGGAAATAGGCGCTGCACGGCCATTGCCATCACATGGGAGAAAGTGTGGCGAATGCGCTCTAGCTGCTCGGATTCGCTGGTTCGTAAAAGCTTTATGGGTTTTTCTGCGGGTGCGATCGCGCTGCCCTCTGCGCTGCCTTCTTGAGCGCTGGCTCCCTGAAGCTTGTTGAGAGGCGTATTGGAGTCTGAAGTCGTAACCATAGGAACCCGTGTGGATAAGGCGGCAGCCATACCAGGGCAGACCGCAAAAAAAGAGAATCGAACAAAAGAACCGGAAAAATACCGGTTGAGCGTCTTTGGTCCTGATAACGGACTAATGGACGCGATTAGTGTAGCGCAATAGGGGTTGACTGGCCGGTTTGACTAGCGGCCGCCTTAACTGGTGGCCTGGCGGCCTCAACTGACAACGCTGACTGGTGTAATAGCTGACTGGCAACGATTGATTGGAACGATTGATTGAACGATTGATTGGAACGATTGATTGATAGGTGCAATCCTCTAGAAATCTGACATCTATCTGACATCTAGAAATCTGACGTTGACAGAGTAGCCGTATCCAAGAACACCTGCTATCATACAAAAGCGCGAATTGAATTAAAGACATTTGAATTTAAGGCTAAGACGCGCAGACAATTTTAGATTAGCCAAGATTAAGTTAGTCAAGATAACTCAGTCATCTGCGATTTCTGTAGGCGGATAGCGCAAGCTCTTTCTACAGGCTGATGTTCCCGGTTTAGCACTTGTCTTACTATATGTTTACGAAAAGTTAAGAGCACGAAACCGCGTTACGGTTATCCGCTATAACTTGATTGCGTCTGATTCGGATATGTTTTGAACAGAACGCTATCGAGATAGGTGCAAAGGATACCGGTGGGTATATCTAGCCTTAACTACAGTAATTTTCACACGTTAGGAATTAGCAACACTCTTTAAGCCAAGCTCGTGACCAACACTTGTGACCTAGGTTACTTTGCGTTTTGCTGACTGATTTGCTACTCGGTTTTTGCCGATTGGCGAGATGTCACAACGGACGCTGAAATGAGATTACAAGCGACCAGATGAATTCAATCGGATATTCGTCGGTTTGTTTTGTTACACGCTAGTTTCGATAACGTTTTCAACCAACATTCTTGAAGACATTCACTCAATTTTTGATTTATGACAACTCAATCAACTGCTGTTTCGTCACGAAAAGCGTCATTAAAAGCGCCAGTGGCCATTCATCCTATGGCTGATTTTCAGCGCAAGGTGCGATCGCTAGTTCAAACCAAGTCGATTCAGCCAACCGACAGCCTGTGGAAAATCGCCTTTATTTTTGGTGACAAGTGGGCTCACTGGAAGTCTGAGCTAGAGGCTTTTGACTTTGTTATGCAAGATTCCATCGGCGACTTGTTAGCCGTAGACTGCTGGGACGAGGAAGAGGAAGAGGCGGCAGTCTAGCTTTTTCTCTTGGTTTCCCCTCTCCCCTAGGTTCCTCTAGCTTTACTCTCTAGTTTTTTCCTTTGTGGATGAGCTGATTTAGGTCACTAGGATCGATGTCGTAGGCTGCGCCAAAGCCCATGACAAATCGACCTGAGTGTGGCTGCAGTTGGAAGATGCGAAAGTCGGGCAAGCCTCTCATCACTTCGACAATGCTGCCAAAGCGCTCGGAAAACGTTTGGGCAATAGCCTGCCACTGCTCACTATCGCGATCTAATAAAGCCGCACGGCAGTCGTAGCTGAGCCGTTTACGGGCAAACATCTGCCGCGTTTTAGACTCATCCTCTACAAAGAGCGCGCTTGCTTGACCGGTTGCGCTCAGGTTTTGCGTATGCGCAGATAGCCCGCTAACAAAGATATAGATGTTTCTTTCCTTGTCGATGACGCAGGGGGCGTAGCTGGCTTGGGGCTGTCCGTTGCTGCTGACGGTGCCCAATATAACGCTTTGAAACTGACTGGGGAATGACTGATAGGTTTTTAAAAGGTCTGAGGTAGGTTCTGTCATAGGAAGTGACGCATTATTTTTATTCTCTAGCAATTGACCAATCTGTCTACCCTCATTCTACAGAACCTCATTCTATAGAGAGTTACAGAAGGCATTTCGAGACTGCTACTGTGTAACTGTGATGGCTTAATATTTCTACACAAATATTTCTATCCTTCACTTTTACCCTAGCGCTGTCTTTTTTTTGTGATTCTCTTTTCTTCATGACTGCTAGATCCATTCCCGCTGCCTTGGCTAGAGAATCTTTTGTCTCTGTTTCTATTGCAACCCTAATTATGTTGCTGTGGGCACTCAGTGCCTATGCCAGCTTGTTTGTCCTCCCAGATGCTAAGACGCTATCACTCGTCGGTGTTTTAGCGGTCATTTTGATCCGTTCGTTTTTGCATACGGGCCTGTTTATTTTGGCCCATGATGCGATGCACGGCACGCTTGCCCCCGCCTACCCCAGAGTTAATGACTGGCTAGGGCGAATTATTCTGCGGGTATATAGCTTTTTATCTTTTGAACAGATGCGGGCATACCATCATCAGCACCATCGGACGCCGGGGCAAGATGCCGACCCAGATTTTTACCCGACTAGCTTCTGGCCCTGGTATGGCAGCTTCATGCAGACCTATTTGAAGGGTGGCCAAGGATGGGTAATTTTTTGGGGGATGTCGGCTCTTTTTTACCCGCTAATTTTTTGGCTGGAGGTGCCTGTGCTTAACGCAGTTTTGTTCTGGCTGTTACCCCAGGCGCTTAGCTCTTGGCAGCTGTTTTACTTTGGGACGTATCGCCCTCACAAGCGCCCACCGGGCGGACACACCAACGCACACCGGGCCAGCAGCTCGCAGGCATCTACGCTGGTTTCCTTTTTGAGCTGTTACCATTTCGACTATCATTGGGAGCACCATCAGTATCCACATTTGCCGTGGTATCGACTGCCGTCTATGCGCTAGTTCTGTCTGCATTTCGGTCTGCTGCATTTCGGTCTTGCAGTTTTAAAATATCAGGAGTATCCATAATGTCTTTATTTTCTTTTTCAGGAACTGCGCCTACGGATTTGGGCATTACGGATGGGCAACTGAAGCCCTGCCCCGATACGCCAAACTGTGTGTGTTCGCAGGCGCCGGCTGACGATAAGGAACATGCGATCGCACCTTTTACCTATACTGGCTCGGCTAAAGATGCGATCGCCCGTTTAAAGCAAGTCATTGAAGGCATGGAACGCTCCACGATTAACGTTGTCAGCGACGACTATCTCTATGCCGAATTTTCCAGCAAGCTGATGGGCTTTGTCGATGACGTCGAGTTTTATGCGGTGCCTGACGAATCGGCAATTCATACGCGCACAGCCGCCCGGCTCGGCAAGTCAGACTTAGGAGCCAATCGTAAGCGCACAGAAAAGATTCGCCAGCAGTTTTTGGCGAACAGCTAGTGTCGTTTAGCAAGTGTCGTTCAACAAGCTTCTTCCTGAGTAAAGGTGATGTGTCACCCACAGATTTGCCAAAACTTTACCAGCTCAGATCAAAAAAACTGCTATTAACGCTTAGCCAGCTTGTAGGATAAGTGAGAAATCGTGCTGTTTTCTCATTTCTAAATCCCGATGGCAAATACGATCGCTGCGACTCCAGCTAGTCCGTCTTCTTCTGCATCCGCTGTGTCAGCTTCTTCTGCATCCGCTGTGTCAGCTTCTTCTGTATCCGCTGCGCCAGTTCAACCGGTGCCAACCTCGCTGGTGCCAACTTCAACAGAGCGCGACGAGCGTCTACGGGCGCGGCTGAGTGCTCAAGAAAAGCCAGAGTTTGTGCTGGCGGCGATTGATATCGGTACAAACTCTGTTCATATGGTGGTCGCTCGCATTGATGCGACGCTGCCCGCTTTTAATATTGTTGGAAAAGAGAAAGAGACTGTTCGGCTAGGAGACTTCTGCGAAGAGACTGGAGACTTGACTGAAGCGGCTATGACCCGATGTATTGCCGCGCTGAAGCGCTGTATGCAGATTGCCGAAAGCCTACAGGTGGATGACGTTGTCGCGGTGGCAACTAGCGCGGTGCGCGAAGCCGGAAACGGCCAGCTCTTTATCGACCGGGTAAAAGCAGCGGTGGGGCTGTCGGTAAATTTAATCTCGGGAACAGAAGAGGCTCGGCGAATTTATCTGGGCGTGATTTCTGGGGTAGAGCTGAAGGGAAAGCCCCATGTGATTATTGATATTGGTGGTGGGTCTACCGAAATTATTGCGGGTCGAGGGGGCGTGCATGATTTTTTGAGTAGTAGCAAGGTGGGGGCGGTACGGCTGACGGCCCGGTTTATCAATAGCGACCCGGTTGACAAAAAAGAGTTTGAGTATCTGCGGGCCTATGTGCACGGGGTGCTAGAGCCGACGGTGGACGGGCTAAAAAGTAAGCTTGCCCGTAAGCTGGAAGGCCAGTTAGAAGACCAGTTAGAAGACCAGTTGGAAGGCCAGATGCAGAAGAATCAGCCGCTGCGGATGATTGGCACTTCGGGAACGATTGAGTGCTTGGCAACCTTAATTGCGGCGGATAAAACGGGCGCAGAACCCGATCCGCTCAACGGCTATAAGATTGATTATGATGAGCTGAGCGACTGGGTGACGCGGCTGCGAAAGATGACTTGCGAAGAGCGACTGGCGCTGGCAGGAATGTCTGATCGGCGAGCAGAAATCATTGTGGCCGGGGCAGTGATTTTGCAGGTGGCAATGGATCTGCTGAAAGTGCGATCGCTCAAAATTTGTGAGCGGGCCCTGCGCGAAGGGGTCGTGGTAGACTGGATGCTAACGCACGGTCTGATTGAAGATCGGATGGCGTTTCAAGAATCGATTCGCGATCGCTCAGTGCGAAAGCTCTCACGAAAATATAAGGCGAACGGGGAAGCAGTTGCTGCGTTTGCAGTGAGTTTGTTCGATCAAACCCGCAATGAGGTGCATTCGCTAGGACTGCTAGAAAGAGAGTATTTGTGGGCGGCAGCGATGCTGCATAACAGCGGTCACTATGTTAGTAACTCGGCGCATCACAAGCACTCTTACTATCTCATTCGCAATGGCGGGCTGCTCGGGTTTACAGAAACTGAGGTAGAAATTATCGGCAACATTGCCCGCTATCACCGCAAGAGCTACCCAAAGCGCCGCCACGAAAATTACAACAACCTACCGGGCAAGCATGAGCGGAAGCTAGTTGATCAGCTCAGCGCTATTTTACGGCTAGCGGTAGCGCTAGATCGGGCAAGATCTCAGGCGATTACCGCCGTGCAAGCGGTCTTTGACAGTAAAGCTCAGGCGCTTCATCTGTATCTGACGCCGAGTGATGTTGATAATGGCTGTGAACTAGAGCTGTGGAACTTGGCTTATAAAAAAGAGTGGTTTGAAACGGTCTTTGAGGTAAGCGTTGAGGCCGCGATCGCCCAGTAAATGTTTAGCCAAATGTCCAGCCGAACATTTGGCTAAACATTTGGTTGAACCTTTAAGTAATATCTGCGTCTTACAAAACAGTGGACAGTGGGTAGTTTTTGAAGATATGGATAAAAAGCTGAAGGTCTTACTGATTGTCGAGCAGTGTAATCCTGAGGGTTCTTCGGTGCCTTTAGTGGGCTACAACTTTTATAAAGAAATTAGCCAGCGAGCTGAGGTGACACTAATAACGCACGGCAGAAATCAGGCGAGCCTGAAGCGGGCGCATCCTGATAGCGATATTGTCTATTTATATGAAAGCGATTGGAGTAGACGCTACTACATCGTGGCAGACAGGCTCAGCCGCATTAAAGGCAAGATCATTTGGCCGCTGCGCTTAACGCTGGCCTATCCTATCTATGCTGAATTCAATCGCCAGGTGTATCAGCAGTTTGCGCCTGCTATTGAGCAAGGGCGCTATGACATTGTTCATGCGATTACGCCAATGGTGCCTCGCTATCCGGTTAAAGTTGTTGATGCCTGCGACCGGACGCCTTTTGTCTTAGGTCCGGTGAATGGCGGGGTGCCTTATCCAGATGGGTTCAAGTCAGTAGGCAGACGAGAATTTTCTGGCCTGAATTTTTTGCGCTCGGTGGGTCGATTTTTGATTCCAGGCTACCAGAAGACCTATCAGCAGGCAGACTATATTTTGGCGGGCTCTAGCTATACTGCCGGTTTAATCAAACGTCTGTTTGATTTGAGTGATGAGCGCGTAGAGCTGTTTTATGAAAATGGCTTGATGCCTGAGTTTGTAAAGTCTTTGCCGACAGCGCAAGTCAGTGCACAGACGGCAGTGCCTGTACCGGACCATCGGCCAGAGCAGTCGCCAGAGCAGTCGCTAAAACGGTCGTCAGATCATCTGTTGAATCTTCTGTTCGTGGGGCGTTTGGTTCCCTACAAGAGTGCTGATATTTTAATTGAATCTCTCTCTAAGCTGCCTGCTGACATTTTGCAGCGGGTACAGCTAACAATTGTCGGCGATGGTTCGGAGCGAGATGCGCTAGAGCGTCAGGTGGCAGCGCTGAATTTAGGGCGGACGGTGACGTTTACTGGCTGGGTTGCACAGACAGAAACACTTCAGTACTATCGCCAGTCTGATATTTTTTGCTTTCCGTCTGTGCGGGAGTTTGGCGGCGCGGTGGTTTTAGAAGCGATGGCTAACGGGTTGCCCTGTATCGTGGTGAACAATGGCGGCATTGGTGAATATGTAACAGAGAAGACGGGTTACAAGATTGAGCCGATTTCGCGATCGTTTGTGGTGCAGGCGCTGGCTGAAAGCATAGAGCATTTAGCGACTAACCCCTCACTTCGTCAGCAAATGGCCGATAGTGCGGTTCAGCGAGCAAACGCGTTTACCTGGGATGTGAAGGCAGAGCGAATTGTTGAAATTTACAAGGAATTGCTGAGGGATAAGATCACAGTGCCTTGAAGCAACTGCAAGAGATGGATTAGCGTACTGTTTTGAATGAGCCTGTTTTTCGGCAGGGCGTCTGCATTAGCTGTCCTTGTTCACTGCTACTGCAAAGCGTCTTCTCCCTTTTGATACAGCGATCGCGCATAGTCTGTCCAAGCGCCCTGGCCCCAATAGCGAAAGCAGCTCGTTTCGACTAGCAGTAAATACAGCAGCGCCACCTGATACTCAGGCTGCTGCGTCACGCTAGGGTCAGCTTGAACCAGCGGATCGTACTTTTGATGAAAGCGAGCGCTGAGCTGATTCATGGGGCCTAGTACATTTTCGTAGCCCTTAACCCAGCTCAGATCGTTGGTCCAAGACGCCCCGTCCATATGAAACTGATGATCGCTTTCTTGGAGCTGTTCGATAGCGATCGCAACCGCTTCTGGCGTAGCGCTATCAGGATCTACCCGCTGCCAAATCTTGTGCTGACTCACCGCCTGACACCGAGGGTAGTCATCAGGATTGACGCCCGCCGCTTCAATCATCTCTATATATTCAGTGCCGTTTAGGCCCACGACGCCTTCTGCCGTGCGGCCATTGTCTTTGATCTGCCCCCAAAAAGGCACAAAGTCTCGTCCGTACTCGTTCATCATCACGCCGCCATTTTCACCATCAGCAATTTGCGATACGCAGCAAGGCACGGTCACCTCACCAATTTGCTGACGGCCTCGGCTTTTGGCCTCGTGGTAGGGCTGCATTTGAGCCACTAGCTTGGTATCCGAACCTTGGGTTTTGATCAGGGTGGTGATGCTGATGACTTCGCCCTGCGAGTTGCGAGCAATCAGCCGATTGGGCACGTATTTGTCATCGTGATGAAGTCTGTCACCATTGAGCTGTTCGACGGAGTCTTCTTGCACCAGTAGCCAGCGATAGCCACAGTCTTTGAGCGCCTTGATGTATTCGTACAGGGTGTCTGGATGATTTGGCAGGTGCATTTCTGGCGGCGAGAAGCCCTTGACCCGTCTGAGCGCATCGTAGCCAAACAGGGCGGCAAAGTGATGCTGCCAAGCCTGAATGTGCAGCTTGATGTCGGGGATAGGGGTAGAGGGCACAACCGCATGGCTCCACATGGTGCCTAGCCACTCGACATAGGGTTCGTACTGGGGCTCGCACAGGCGCTTTAGGTCGCCAATGATATCTTCGCGGCCCATTTGTCGAAAGGCCCAAAAGAGATTGCCAGAGTAGTCGAGCATGATGCGCGGATTTTCACCTTTGGCAACCAGGTCGGGAATCCATTCGCCCATGCGTTTGTAACACCAGGCAAAGACGCTGGCATTGTGATTGTCGCCTTCGCCAGGATGCTCGAACATTCGCTGGAGATTGCTGATGGTGGTGCCATCGTGGCCTGCTGGCACGCTGGGCTGGTGCATGTGAAGGGCGCAGGCAAACCCAGCGGTGATTTTTGAGAGATCTAGGTTGGTGCGAGGCACAAAGACCGGGTCAGCGTGGTTGGTCACTTCGGTAAGGGTGCTTTCCCAGCCGCAGATGTTGGGCAAGCCTGAGCGGGTATCGTTGAGGGCTGGATGCTTGCTCGAATGTTCGTCCGAGTATTCGCCCGAATATTTATCAGGTGCGCTGGCGATCATATAGAAGAGTTCCTTTAAAGGCGTTTCTGGCAGTCGATCTACATTGATGGGTCACGTTGTTAAGCGTAGCGAAAGGGCCCGGAAGTCTGTAATAAGTAAAGTCAAGGCGGTTTGTTTTTTAACGTTAGTCAATAACTTGGCCAACTACCCGCTGAGCTTTTTGCCTATGAGCTTTCTGTTTATGAGCTGAGGTCTGTGACGCCGATCGCGAGGGTGAGGCTTTATTAAAACAAGACCTTTGGTGGGTCGAAATTCGTCCCTCTTTCTGCTTGAATAGCGGTATTACATAAACTTTCATTACAAAATCTTTGGAGTTGCTCATGTACATCATTCAAATTGCTTCTGAGTGTGCGCCTGTTGTTAAAGCGGGTGGCCTAGGCGATGTGGTGTATGGATTGAGCCGGGAGATGGATGGGCGGGGGCACTGCGTGGAGGTGGTGCTGCCGAAGTACGACTGTATGCGCTACGACCAGGTGTGGGGAATGCACCAGGCGTATGAGAATTTGTATGTGCCCTGGAATGGCGGAACGATTCACTGTTCTGTCGATTGCGGTTGGGTGCATGGTCAGCTTTGCTTTTTCATTGAGCCGCATTCGGTTGAGGGCTTTTTTAGCCGGGGTAAGTATTACGGTGAGTGGGACGATCAGGTTCGATTTGCCTTTTTTAGCAAGGCGGCGCTGGAGTTTTTGCTAAAGAGCGGCAAGCGCCCGGATGTGATTCACTGCCATGACTGGCAAACGGGGCTAGTGCCGGTGATGCTGTTCGAGATGTATAAACATCACGGTATGGCCAATCAGCGGGTGTGCTATACCATTCACAACTTTAAGCATCAGGGAACCTGGAGTACAGATATCTTGCAGGGGGTGGGGCTGAATCGGGAGGCATATTATGGCAGCCGCGATCGCATTGGTGATAACAACACTGCCGGTGCGATTAACTTTATGAAAGGCGGCATTGTATATGCCAACTACGTAAACACCGTTTCACCTCATCATGCCTGGGAGGCACGGTTTACCGACATTGGCTGTGGTTTGCAGCCCACGCTAGACGTGTATCAAGACAAGTTTGGCGGCATTTTGAACGGGCTGAGCTATCAGGTGTGGAACCCAGAAACGGACAGTTTGCTGCCCGCGAACTACGGCATTGCAGATTTTGAAAATAAGGCAGTGAATAAAAAGGCGCTGCGCGAGCGGCTGATGCTGGGGGTAAACGACAAGCCGATTGTGGCGTTTATTGGCCGGTTAGATCAGCAAAAAGGCGTGCATCAGGTGCACCACGGCCTGTACTACAGCCTGGCGCATGACGCTCAGTTTGTGCTGCTAGGCTCGGCCTCAGAGCCGGGGTTAAATGACTGGTTCTGGCATGAAAAGCTGCACTTGAACGAGAACCCTGACTGCCATTTAGAGATTGGCTATGACGAAGAGCTAGCGCATCTAATCTATGCATCGGCGGACGTGATGATTGTGCCAAGTAACTACGAGCCTTGCGGGTTGACCCAAATTATTAGCCTGAAGTACGGCACAGTGCCGGTCGTCAGAGGGGTTGGCGGCTTGATGAATACTATTTTTGATGTGGATTATGACTCAGACCATCCGGTGGAAGCTCGCAATGGATTTGTGTTTTCTGAGAATGACAGCTATGCGCTGGAGTCGGCGCTCGGTCGGGCTTTGAATTTGTATCATCAAAAGCCGGAAGACTTTGAGCGGCTGGCAAAAAGGGGTATGGCCTACGACTATTCTTGGAAGACGCCGGGAGATCAGTACGAAGGTGTGTATGAGCACATTCGGCATAAGTAGATAGCCAAAAGATAAAAAAGTTGAGGACCAAGCTCGGTGCTCAATCTCCTAGCTCAATATCTCGGCTTGATGTCTTGATTCAATATTTTGAGCTGGTAGGATAAAGCTCTTTGATGTGTTCTTGGCAGAGCCACAGTACGTCGCCTTCGGGGGTGGTGGTGCGGGTCAGATCGCCCCAAGTTTGATTGGGGTCTTTGCGTTTGAGAAATTCGTGGAGGCTGCGGAGAGCTGCGCCGCTGACGTTGCGAGCGGGTGAAGGATTCCCACTTTTTCCTCTACCCGTTTTGATCGCGGGCAGATCGTCGTCATCCATGAAGCCAGGAGCCTTCTCAAAGGTAAGTTCAGGCAGCTTTTTGATTAGGGCTTCGGTGAGGGCCAGCTCGTTTTTGATCAGTTCACCGTAGTCAGCGTCGGCAACGTTGACCCACGGGCCGACAACGGGGGTGACGTATTTTAAGATGCTGAAGATGTGTTTGAGGTGGGGAGACATGACTTGAAACCATCGTTTAGGGTTATCGATGGTGTAGAGGCCACCTGAATTGACCGGATGAAGGCAGCCGGGATGCTCGCAGTAGAGCTGTAGGTTGACGAGCTGGGCGGTGATGTTTTTCTGCCAGAAGTGGCGGTCATCAGGGCGGAGGACGAAGACGCTGGGACAGGGTGACGCAATCTGTTTTTGAGTAATTTGAGCAACGCGGATTGCTCTCAGCAGGTCGCGCTGAACAAGTTCTCGCAGTTCGGTAAAGCCTTGTTCTACTGAAGTTTGCAAGCTATCGCTGGATGATTGGAGCTGATTTAGCTTGGTGATGACGGTATTTTGAGTGGTGTAGTGCAGGCCAAAGAGAAGCTGGGTGACGGAAATGTCTTCCAGGCAGTTGCACGTAGATCTAGAATTAGTGCCTAGTGACAGGGTCAATAAATCGTCCTAGACTTGAGCATTGCGCGAAAAGAGTAAAAGCCATGCCCAAGGGACGTCAGAACCAGAATAGAACGGCGATTGTATACTTTGGAGCAACCCCACAGGACTATTTGGACTTAGTCGCGTCAGGAAAAAAACACGCAGCTTACATCAAGTTCATTCAAAAGCCTTTAGCGGCCCAACTGACGCCGGATAAGCATAAGCCAGGGTGCATCGATACGAGTCGCTATACGGTACATAGTCAGATTGAGCGACGGTTGCGTGGCAGTCAACAGGCACCCGAAACGCTGCCGATTTGTCGGGTCAAGTGCTGCAATTGCCGGGCAGTGTTTACAGTGTTGCCGAGCTTTATCGCGCGGTATCGCCGCCAAGATACCGACAGCCTGGGAAAGTTATTAGAGATGAGTCTGGGGATGGGTCTGAGTCAGCGAGAGACCGCCCGGATCTATGAATGGAGTCATCCAGAAGCAGGCTGGCATCCAGGTTGGGTCTGGCATTTAGTACAGTGGTTAGGCGATCTAATCCCGGTCTCGTTGCTATTGATGCGGCTAGGCCTTACCCCCCCGCCCATATTCTCACCGATGAGAAGTTTGCCACGTTAAACGGAGAACAGATCTATCTATTTCTGCTCTCTCAGGAAGAGTTGATTTGGTATGCCGAGTGCACGTAGATCTAGAATTAGTGCCTAGTGACCTGTCACTAGGCACTAATTCTAGATCTATCTGGCTGACGCAGCTTCTGCTCCACAACCAGCTTGAGGGATATTGTGGAGCAGAAGCTGCTCATCCAACAGGCTCAAGAAAAACGCAGAGAGCAAGCACTGGACGCTCTTGCCCAAGACGTCAAGACGCTCCTGCACTGGTTCTCCCACGATGTGCTCGCCTTGGCTGGCCTATCCCTATCGGTGCATCAGGAACTCTTTGACTTTATTGAGGCAGAACTCCAACAGCGCGAAGATAAACAGTGTCCCGCCAGCGAAAGCTCAGCAAGGCACTACACAACCAGCGCGATCAGCTACTGGCCTTTGCCGGTGTCGTTGACCTGAAGCTGGCAGAGATTGCTGAAGACTTTGAGCTACCGCTACAGACAGTACGAGAAGTCTGTTTGCTGCACCGGAAACACAAGACATCGAATGCCTACTAGGCACGGTGGAACCAGCTACATAGCATGCTATCTGGCAAGTTCTATGGACTGATGGAGGCTGTGGGGAAAGCCCTCAAAGAGACCCCGAGGGCCAGTTCGATGGTCGAGAACCTAAATTCACGGTTACGCAATTATTTCTTTCTGCGACGGAGCCTGGGTGATTCCTACCTGAGCACGCTGCAATTCTTCTTAAATCACAGATGTTTTCTTCGGTCTCGGAAGGTAACTACTCAGGCTGGGGTAGGAGCGAGCGAGTACTCCCAGAAAACAGATCGACGAGTGCATCCAAGACATCAAGACCTTGCTTTCGCAGGGTAGATAAATAACCGCGAATGCGACAGAAGTCTTTAGCCCCCTGCTCAGAACGAAAGCAGCCAGAAATTTTCTGCTTCAGCTTCATCATCCGCAGGTCACGTTCAGCTTGATTGTTGTCAAAGGGAATATCGAAGTTGTGCATGAAACCGAGCACCGCTGCCTTGTGAGTTTGTAGCCGCTCGAGCAAATTGCGAGGGACAGAGCGTTTAGGTCGGCCTTTTTTCTTCGGTTGGGTGGGGTCGGGTGGTGGCATCGGATTCTGCTTCAAACCCTGTTCTAAAATGGCGTCATACCGGGCGCTCAAGGCGACTAAGTCTTGAGCGGATAAAGCCGTTTTCCCCTGTGCTTCGAGCACCTTAACTTGGCTGTGAATGCTCACAAGCAACACACTCAAGTGAAAGGCCCACCACTGGTCATAGTGCTCTAGGACATACTGCAACTCTCTGAGGTGATGCGCATTGCACAGAAAATGCTCGCAGTCATAGCCCTGGTAGCTTTGCAACCCATCGTGGACGGCCTTGCCCTCAAACTCGGGTAGAATCCCCATCTCATCCATCGCCAGCCGACCCCGTTTGGGATGAACGAAATACTAGGTTAGTCCGTCGGTCGCCGCCACATGCAGCCACCACAGTTTCTGATTGACCCGCAGCCCGGTTTCGTCAAAGTGGACCACTTCAGACCCTTGAATCGCCTGCTCAAGCCCTTTCTCAATCGGTGCTATCAACTCACTGCACTGCGCTCTGGTGTTGTACAAGGTGCCTTCTGAAACGTCCACACCGAGCAAGTCGCTCAAGCCCTCGCAGGTGCGATGGGACGGCAACAACTGCTGCTCCATTAGGTAGACCATCATCCCTTTGAGTCGCGGACCATACTGCACCACATTACTCGCCTCGAACGGAAAGTGACCCTGGCTTGTTTGCTCACACGCTGGGCAGCCTTTCACCGCCACCTGATGCTCGGTGACAAATACTTCTACGGGTGGAATGTCGAACACTTGGCGTGCCAACACCTGATCGACTGGCACGGTCGCAAGGGAATGTCCACAACTTGAACAGCTATCTACCTCATGATGCTCCACAAAATCTGGGGCGCTGCTCCACTCCAGCGTCCGACCTGGATGGTCTGGTTGTCCGCCTGAGGGCTTCTCACTTTTGCGTCGTAAGCTCCGGGTTCGTTTGCCAAAGCCATCGCCGGACGGTGGCTTACTGCTATTACGACTGTTCTTACCCAGCTGTCCCTTCAGTGCTTTGACTTCGGCTTCCAGTTCCGTCAGACGAGCCATCAACTGGCTCACCAAGCTCACCACGGCCTCTTCTCCCTGCCAAAAGACGGCTCGATTCGCTTCGCTGAGCTGTTTTTTGGCGGCTGTTTGCTCAGCTATGCTACAAAAGAGTGGCTTGTTTATAAGTTACTTGAATGACGGCATCGTACTGAGAAATGTCTCTATTTTTTTAAGCCTGAGTAGTTACCTCGGAAGCCAGAACGTGTGGGGAAAAGCCCCAAGCAGTTGCTGACCGGTGATGCTCATCCACATTGGATGGAGTCGCTAGGTTTTAGGCGGTTCCAAAGAGTGTAGGCACTGACGAAATCATCTAGCTGGACCATCGATGATGATGCAGCAATTCCAAATTCCAGACTACGGACATTTTGTCATAGCAGGAATGCCTTCAGACGTAGTGATGCCAAATGGATAGTCAAAATCTAAGGCAACAGCAGTATAGTCAGCATAGTCAGCAACGGTTCAAGGCATCCTGCAGATGACAGCACTATCGCTCAGTTTCGACGGTTTACTGAGCACCCTTCAATAGGTATAGGAACTCTTCGCCTCGAGAAGGCCAGCATTGGCAGGATTTATAGTCTGAGTGATGCCATGTTGGGAGCCTTTGGTGCTTTCTACACGCAAAGAGTCATTCTTGACTATCAACGCCTCGACGTGATTGGCATGAATCTGCTCATCAGCTATCTGATGCACGGTTTCAGGATGTTCAGCGACAGGCGCTTGATACTTCTTTCGTCTTCGTCCTGTCCGCTTTTTCGACCCCTTGTTCTTCAGTCGGACTCTGACCCCTTTAGGTAGACGTTTGGCGGGGCGTCCTGGCTTCCCACTGCGAATCACATCATGACAAATCTCGAACAACAAGTTGCCATAGCGTCGTTCTCCATCGGTGAGTAAGCTGAGGCTACCGGTTTGCTTAATCACCTGAGCCAGACAACACAGCGCCCGTTCAAACAACTGTTGGTCTTTGCGACCACAGTGGAGTTCCCACAGAAATCTAGAGCCCCGCTCCATCAGGACAATCGTCCAGCCCTCTGAGTCTGAAGGGGCGATGTTCTGGTTGACTTTCGTGTAAAGTTCATCGCCTTCTATCTCTTGATGAATAAACTCATGCAATAACGAATAAAGCATCAATGTGGGCTTCAGCTCACCTAAGCGCTGCTCCCAGTCCATCACGCTTTTCTTAGACACTTTGAACGTCCGGGCCGTCGCATTCAGTCCCATGCCCTCACTTCTGGCAGTCAACACAGTGATAATGCGGCTCAAAGGCGTTGTCAGACCTGCTATCGGCGTGGCAAAGGTTTCGCTGTAGTAAATATCGCACTTGCGGCAGCGGTAAATGGTCCGAGGGCCATGAGCTTGCGTCTCATAGCGACTGTGGGCACGAACCTCTGCGCTGCCACAGAGCGGACAAGCAGCGGAAAATAGATCCATCACATCACCAGAAGAAACATGCATATTACTTCACCTATTTTGTCCTCTATGCTATAACTAGCAACGCATTGCACTGTCACATTTGGCGGAACCAGTGCCGTTACCTAAAAACGTCCACTTTTGCACCATGCCCAGATAGCTATAAAGATTGCGTGTGGAATAACAGCATTACGTATTTACACGCAACGCTACCTGTGTTTGTAAGCACTAGTCTGTTTTTGTAACGTTCTTGGTATCGACCTACATGAGGATAAAGCAACTGGCTCTTGTGAGTGCAACTACAGCTGCAATAGCTATATTTCAGGCGGTAGCTCCATCCGCACAAGCAGCTGTTCTAGGCACTGGCAATACTACTTGTGCCAATGTCAGCTTCAGTTTCAAAGACTGTGCTGGTTATTTTGATGGAAACGATAAGCAGGGAGATTCAGGACTTGCTAATCTAAATTCTCTGTTTGGCCGAGACTGGATCTTTGTCGGCGATAGCGATAGCAATAGTCCTGCCGTCTCGTTTACTTCTGGCGGAACTAACTCGACAACAGGATCGGCCAAAACAAATCTAACTGGGGCTGGTGCGATCGCTATTAAGGCAGGCAATTCTTATGCTCTGTATACAATTTATGACTTAGCGAGCTTCGATTGGAGTACAGCTGGCGTTAAAACAGTAGGGAGAAAGGGGAACACCCCTGAGCTATCTCATATATCACTCTATCGTCAGGCTCATCCTATTCAGCCTCCTGTGACAAAGGAAGTTCCTGAGCCTAGTATGCTGCTTGGGCTGGTTGGACTCGTTGGTATCGGTATTCGTTCACGCCGAGAGAAAGTCTAAAGTTTTTAGCCGGTGTGTGTGGTTGTATTTTCTTGAAGCAAAGTGTTCATGCAAGCACCCTTTCAATGAAAGGGTGCTTTTTTGGCACGGTTCAAAAATACCTAATTTTAGGTAACACTCGCAGCACAAAGTCGACCATCATCGGTGATGATCCAAATGGCTGATTTCGTCGGTCTCTACGCTCTTTGGAACCGCTCGAAGCCCAGCAGCTCTAGCCAATGTGGATGCGCTTCACCTGTCAGCAGTTGCTTCGGGCTTTTGTCCACCCGTTCTGGCACTTCAGATCTGAGGAAACAGCGATGGTTCAAGAAAACCTGAAGTGTGCTCAGGTAGGAAGCCCCCAAACTCCGACGTAGGAAAAAGTAATTGCGCAAGCGAGAGTTTAGATTCTCTACCATTGAGCTGGCTCTGGGTGTCTCTTTGAGCGCGTTATACTCCAGGCGGTTCCAACTTGAACTAATTGAACGGTCATGGTGAAATTGAGATAGTTCAGCGGTAAGCCCGAGGTGTCATGATCCATATAGAGTTCAGCGAAAGCGATATCACTGCGCTTGAATACGAGCGCTATCACCACCCTCATCCTCACGTACAACGGAAGATGGAGGTGTTGTATCTGAAGAGTCAAGGTCTGTCTCATCAAGACATTCGCCGATTGTGTCGGATTAAGAGTAAAACGACGTTAGTGACGTACTTGCGCGAATACGAGGCTGGAGGCGTCGCCGCCCTCAAGCAGCTGAATTTCAAAGGTAGCCCGAGTGAATTAAACGAGCATATTCCCAGTCTCAAAGCGCATTTTGAAGCACATCCACCGCGCACCTCAGCCGAAGCAGGCGCAGAGATTGAGCGGCTTACCGGGATTAAACGCAGTCCCACACAGATTAAAGCCTTTCTCAAGCGCATCGGGCTGAAACCCCGAAAAGTCGGCTACGTGCCAGGGAAAGCAGCGACCCCTGAGAAGATGGCCGAACAGGATACCTTTCAAGCAGAAGAACTCGAACCCCGGTTAGCAGAAGCACAGGCCGGTGAACGCGCCCTTTTTTTATGGATGCTGCCCACTTTGTCCACCGGGCTTACTTGGGCTTTCTCTGGTGCTTCAGCCGCATCTTCATAGCCTCGCCATCGGGTCGTAAACGCTTCAAGGTCCTAGGCGCTGTCAATGCCATCACCAAAGAGGTCATCACCGTCACCAACGAGAGCTATATCAATGCTCAAAGTATTTGTCAGATGCTGTTGAAACTCCATGCCCTTGACTTGGATGTCCCCATTACTGTCGTCCTCGATAATGCTCGCTATCAGAAGTGTCAGCTTGTCTTTGGCTTAGCCAAGGGCTTGATATTGAGCTGTTATACCTGCCGTCTTATTCACCCCATTTGAATTTGATTGAGCGGCTTTGGAAGTTTGTGCGAAATCAGTGTTTGTATTCCAAGTACTACGCCAACTTCGATGACTTTAAGAATGCGATTGAAACCTGCATTGAACAAGCCAACACCACCCATAAAGCCTCTCTGGAAACATTGTTGACCTTAAATTTTCAGTCTTTCAGAAAAGTCCAAATATCAGGCGTCTAGAGTATACCCACCGCCTCCATCAACCCATAAAACTTGCCAGATAGCTGGCGATGCAATTGGTTCCACCGTTCCCAGTAAGCATTCGAGGTGTCGTGTTTCCGGTGAAGCAGACATCTCGTACGGCCTGCACCGGTAGCTCAAAGTCTTTAGCAATGTTTGCTAGCTTCTGATCGAGAACACCGGAAAACGCCAGCAGTTGATCGCGCTGATTGTGCAGTGCCTTTCTCAGTTTTCGGATGGCGGGATAGCGTTCATCTTCTCGCTGTTTCAGTTCACACGCGATGAAGTCAAAGAGTTGCTTGAGTGGCGGGAGATAGGTTAGCAGCGATGGAAAAGGCTGGACTCATGTACGGCGATCTCTGAAAAGGCGGCAGTTATTTAGACTACTTGATCTCGCTCAAAGTGTGACCTCGTTTTGAACCTGCCCGAAAAATTTGGCACTACTTTACGTTCCCAGCCTCGCCAATCTGCCGTCAGCCGCTGCGCAGTAAGTTGCGCCTGAGGTAGCATGTTTGTATTAAGTGAGTAAGTAACTGTCAGTGATGCAAACCCTGAGAAAACAGTACACACTAGCGGAGTATCGCAGCTTGGAAGAGTCTGCAGAAGTGCGTCATGAGTATCACGATGGAGCTATTGTCGCAATGACAGGCGGAACGCTAGAGCATAGTGCGATCGCTGGCAACCTCTATCTGCTGTTGAGGAACGCGCTAAGAAGGACTACGTTTAAGCCGTTCAATAGCGATTTGCGAGTTTGGATTCCTGCCTATCGCAAAGGCGTCTATCCAGACGTGATGGTGATTGAAGGCGACCCTCAGTTCAATGACAATCGGCGCGATGAGATCATGAACCCGACGCTGATAGTAGAAGTGCTCTCACGTTCGACAGAAGCCTACGACCGAGGCGACAAGTTCAAGTATTATCGTTCGATTCCTAGCTTCTGCGAGTACATGCTAATTAGCCAATATCAACCTTGTGTCGATCACTATGTGAAAGCCGAAAATGGCGACTGGCGACTGCGCTCTTATGAGAGCTTAGAGGCTACTATTGCGCTTGAAATAGCCGATTTACAGTTGGCTCTCACAGATGTTTACGAGGAAGTTGCGTTTGCCGAAGAAAAGCGGCATGGTGCAAAAGTGGACGTTTTTAGGTAACACTCGCACAACAAATTAGGCCATCATCCTCATGACGACCTGGCTTCCATCGACGTTTCTGATTAGGCCTGTTGGAAACGCTGAAATCCGAGGAGTTCCAACCAATGAGGATGGCTTTCTCCCGTCATCAATTCGGTTGGACTTTTCCCAACGCGTTCCTCACACTCACTGCGCATAAACTGACGGTGATTTAAGAAGAACTGTAAAAGGTTGAGATAGTTAGGCCCGAGTTGTTTTCGCAGGAAGAAGTAATTCCGCAGCCGAGAGTTCAGATTCTCGACCATCGAACTGGCTCTAGGCGTCTGCTTCACCGCTGCTTTGACCGCTTCATAGAGCTGATGGAATTGTCCCGATAGTTTCTGCTGGAGCTGATTCCAGGCTTGCCAGTAAGCATTGGATGTGGGCTGTTTACGAAACAGTAAACACATCTCGCGCACTAAAGAGAGCGATGTTTTCAGCTGCTGAGCAATGTCAGCGAGCTTGTCATCTAGTACCTGAGCAAACCCCAGAATATCATCCCGCTGATGGGTGCAAAGCTTTGCGCAGGACGCGCACCTTCTTCCCGCCAATCGTTTCTCTGCGCTGGAGTTCTGCCACCACGAAATCATAGAGTTCCTGACGCTCTGCGAGTGCCGGGCCAGCTAGTTTCAGGACATCATGGTTTAACTGCGTATTCGCGTGGCTTCGGCAACAGTGATGTCGACTTCGGCACCCCCCTCGGAAAAGAAGAAAAGAGTCTGGGGTAGCAGGTAATAAAAACATGATGGCACGCCTCAGCTCGAAAGGAAAAAAGACGAGCCATCAAATCTGATTATTGAACCGCGTTTTTCTCGGATAGTAGAGTCGTCATCTCAGGTTGAGCATGAAGTTGACTGGTGAGCTTACGCATGGACTCGCCTTTGAGAATCAGTCGTAGCGAATCATGGACAATGCGGTCGAGAATGGCGTCAGCGAGAGTAGGCTCCTGGATTTGCTGATGCCATTGATTGACCGGAAATTGAGTGGCAAAGAGACAGGTAGCTGTCTATTTCCAATCAGAAACGTGACTTCAGCTAAGAAGCCCACGGGAGATATCGAGTTTGAAGCCTCTAAGCAGCGGGGGGCGCATGAGCCATCTTGATGTCATCAAGTTCAGCTTTAAATAGCGAGATGCCGTTCTCAGCCCAACGCGCAATTTCGTCGAGTAGCGCCTGAAGTGTAAAAGCCTGAAAGCGAGTATTGAGGGAGGCCAATACGGTCATAATAACGCCGCGCCGCTTAGCCCCGGCCTGCGTTTTGCTCGTGCGCCCGCCCTTTCTGACTTCCGCTTCGCGCCGGACATTGCGCTCACTGCGATTGTTAGTGGGTTCGACTTGGGGATGAACGACGAAAACGAACAATGACGCTAAGCCCTTGACTAACTCATTTTGGAGCCGAATGAAGGTTTGTTCGTGGACAGGCATCATTTCCTTGTCAATTGCCGTGCCTGCGCGGTTACACAGTCTTTGAATGCGAGCTTGTAGCCGCTCAACTTTCTCGGCGCGTCCGCTGCTCAACCGTTGGTCTTTCTGCCAGCGGACGGCCTGCTGATAAATCCGGTACAGCTCATCTAAAAAGGTTTTGTATTCATCTTTGTCGGGATGCTGAAGCATCAGCTTGATGGCCTTACGCAACAGGTGTGCCCAACAGAGTTGGTGCTCGCTGAACAGTGATTGGTAAGCCCCGTAATCGTCGGTGACGCCAATGCCAGCAAACTTTTCACCCACAATCGCTTGGGCTTCTGCCTTACCCCGTCCCACCCCAGTGCGAAACAACACATGCATCGCCGTCGAAAAAGCCCAGGTGTAACAGCTCTCTTTGCCCACCTGCCAACCCGTTTCGTCAATGTAGATCACCAGCTGATACGACAACAGTTCAGCAATGCTGTCGTATGCTCCCTGCCAGTCACTACTCAGCTGTGTCAAGAGCGAGTTCGCCTGCGACTTGCTCAGCGCTAAACCCGTGAAAAATTCCACGACTGCGCAGGTATGGTCTAGCGATATCCCTATCCAGTAGTGCAAGAAGGCCACGATTAATATCACTTCTAAGCCATACTCACTCAATCGATTGCGCACTCCCGCTAGCGGCGGTAGGGTCGTTGTATTGGGATGCGTAAAGAACCGATAACAGATGTATCGCGCCCGCCCATCCTCAATGCGCCACACACACTGACGCCCTCTCTCTACACACGCTGAGGGGGGCACCCCTGCTTCGTACACATCGACCGTGCGGTTTATTAGCTCTAGCTTCGCTGATTGCGGGCGGCGGCCTGTCGCATCCTGGCCTCGTTTGCTTTTGCTTTTCCCGGTATGCTTCTCAACGCTGTAGTCTTCGCTGAACTTCGGCGCTTTCGACCCTTTTTTCTCTGCCGCTGATGCTAATAACTGCTTGAGCTTCGCGTTCTCTGTTTCTAACCCTCTAATCCGTTCTGCCTGCGCCTCAAGCTGTTGCGCTTGAGCTTCTAGGCGCTTGCTAAGTTCTACAACCAGCTCTATCAGGTCATTGGGAGCCATTTATCTCGGTTTTTGGGCGTAACTACTCAGGCTAGGGTAGGAGCGAGCGAGTACTCCCAGCCTGAGTAGTTACCACCAAAGAGGTCATCACCGTCACCAACGAGAGCTATATCAATGCTCAAAGTATTTGTCAGATGCTGTTGAAACTCCATGCCCTTGACTTGGATGTCCCCATTACTGTCGTCCTCGATAATGCTCGCTATCAGAAGTGTCAGCTTGTCTTTGGCTTAGCCAAGGCGCTTGATATTGAGCTGTTATACCTGCCGTCTTATTCACCCCATTTGAATTTGATTGAGCGGCTTTGGAAGTTTGTGCGAAATCAGTGTTTGTATTCCAAGTACTACGCCAACTTCGATGACTTTAAGAATGCGATTGAAACCTGCATTGAACAAGCCAACACCACCCATAAAGCCTCTCTGGAAACATTGTTGACCTTAAATTTTCAGTCTTTCAGAAAAGTCCAAATATCAGGCGTCTAGAGTATATAATCATCTTTATCACCCTGCCACTTTCACCCTGCCGAAGTTGTGTGTGAACAGCTGCCGAAGTTAGGTGTGAATGCCTGCCGAAGTCATGTGAATATGCACTTCATCAAGATGCGATTTCAAAATCGCTTTGAGGCGTCTCAGTCCGCTCATGCCAAAGGCATTGGCCCGGCGACAGGCGAACTCTAATCGCTTTGGGCCATAGGTCGTCGCCAGCCGCTGGACGCCTTTAATTGAGCGAAACGCCTGTTCCTCATGCAGCTTTTTCTCAAAGATGGTTTTCACCTGCTGATGAGTATGGGGGCCAATCTGCTCGGCCCAGGCGAGAAAGCGTTCCTGCGACTGGCTTTTATACGCCCAGTGTTCGGGCGGCATGTGCTCGGGCAAGGTGCTGTGCCGATAGCAGGCAGACGAGAGCGGATGGGCAGCGATGCGGCGATGTTCAAAGAAGACTTCGACAAACTGCTCACTGACTTTGACCTCGACTTCGCGGCGCACGAACCACTAAGGCACCGAGTAGTAGTGCTTGGCCACTTCAATGTGATAGTCCAAATTGACCCGCGCCCTTTTCCAGGTTGCCAAGACAAACGGGTAGCTCGGCAAAGGCTTCAGGGCGAGCTGGTCGGTGCGCTCAAACAAAGCCTGGCGCGAGAGCCCATAGTCTTTCATTACCCGTTGGTTCAGGTGGCTTAAACGCTCTCGAATCGACGCATTCAGTTCGGTGAAACTGGTGAACTGCTGATGGCGCAGCGGGGCAAGCACTTGTTGTTCGACCGTCTGTACGGCTTTTTCAACCTTTGATTTGTCTTTGGGTTTTCTGACTCTTGCCGGTAGAATCGCCACGCCGTAGTGCTCTGCAAACTCCTGATAGCTGCGGGTGATGCCCGGTTCATAGCGACAGGCTGCACTCACACCTGACTTCAGATTGTCCGGCACAATCATTGCTGGAACACCCCCGTAGAAGGCGAGGGCTCGTTGATGGGAGCCGAGCCAGTGCGGGATGGCTTGGCTCGGCGTCGCTTCGGCGTAGGTGTAGTTGCTCGCACCCAGACAAGCCACAAACACCTGCGCGTCAATGGTCTTGCCGCTACTCGGTTCTAGTACCGGCACCGTCAGACCCGCATAATCGACAAACAGCCTCTCCCCTGACTTATGAATCTGCCGCATTGACAGTTGCTGAGGTAGGTGTCTATTTTCCGAAAGGAGCAGTCTGTGGTAGATTTTGGGACAGTTAAGGCATCAAGTAGGCAGTGAATCCATGCCGACAGAGGAGATTCTCAGGGTGCTAACAGAGCTGGGTAGCCAAGTGTCAAGGCTGACGGCCCGTGTCGAACAGCTAGAGACAGAGAATGCGGAACTGAAAGCAGAGAATGCGGAACTGAAAGCAGAGAACAAAGGCTTGAAAGAATTACTGCATCAGCAAGGCAGTGCGAAATCATCAAAGGCTCCAAAGTTCACCGAGAATTACAGCGTAGAGCAGAATCAAGGGAAGCGGAAAAGCAAGCGGGGCAAGCAAGCAACGGGGCGACGTCCACACCATATCAAGCTAGATTTGGTAGATGAGCATGTCAATCTATACAAGCATGGGGTCGAGAAAACAGGTTGTATAGAGCGTCGAGTACAGTATGGCTGGCGGCTAGTAGAGGGACAAGCTAAGTACATTTATTATCACCTTTACGCCCTACCCAAGAGCGTGCATGTCCCCGAAGTGCCAGGACTGCGCAGTCGTCAGAGTGAGTATGGCATAGAGATTATCCTAACGGTCGCCTTCCTGCACTATTGGACGGGGATATCGCTCGACCATGTGTGCTCGGTGGTGGCGTTTTTTACGGGCTTAGCGCTGAGTAAATCGCAAGCCAATACGCTGTTAAATCAGCTCAGCAGCGACTGGGATGACCAATATGACACGATAGCCGAGCTACTGTCGCGGCAGATGGTGATTTACATTGATGAGACCGGCTGGAAAGTGGGCTCAGATAGCTGCTACACCTGGGCGTTTTCTACCGCAATGCATGTGTTGTTTCGCTGTGGGGTCGGACGTGGCAAAGCTGAAGCTGAGGCTATCTTAGGCGAGCACTTCGCAGGGATTGGCGTCACCGATGACTATGGGGCTTATCAAGCTTTGTTTCTAGAGCATCAACTCTGTTGGGCGCATTTGCTGCGCAAAGCGATTAAGCTGATGCTTCAGCATCCAAATGAAGCTACCTACAAACAGTTCTTAGATGAACTCTATGCCATCTATCAGCAGGCGATTCGCTGGCAGAAAGACCAGCGATTAACGGTGGGTAGAACTGAGAAAATTATCCTTCTGCAAGACCGCATCTGCGAGCTGTGTAACCTATCGGATAAGGAAACTGATAGCGAAACGATGAGTGCCCATGAACAAGCGTTCATTCGGCTACACAAAGAGTTGATTCGCGGCATAGACGCGTTGTTTGTCTTTGTTGCTCACCCTGAGGTCGAGGCTACCAATAACCGCAGTGAGCGCAATGTTCGCCATGAAGCGATGGTTCGTAAGGGCGGTAGAACTAGCAAAAGTCAATCAGGCGCGAAGCGTCGTGGCGTCATCATGACTGTACTGGCCACTCTCAATACGCGCTTTGAAGCCTTCACCTTAAACGAATTAATTGATGAGATTGGCCGATGGGCTCAGGACGGGCTCTCTAGATTTCAGCAAGAATTGGCTGCTTTAGAGAAAGCTCTGCCGCCGCCTATGTCTTCACAGTTGGCCTGATTGCTCATCGACTGCATTGTCTATGTAGCTACTTTAGGCTGCTGGAAAATAGACACCTACTTGCTGAGTGCCTTTCCACTGGCTATAGCGCCGACAGAACTGGCCATAGCTCAGCGTCCAGTCGCCCCGGTCTAATCCTTCCTGCCACAACAACGCTAAGGTCACACCCTTGTGCGACAGCTCCTGGTGGACCGGACTAAACGCTATCTCTTTGGTCGAAACAGAGCCGCCTGATTGCTTTCCCAAAAGACCCTGCGCTTCGCTATCGCTCATCGCTGAGAGGGCGCAATAGCTCAACCCCTTCGCCATTGCTCGCCGCGTGTAGTCTTGCACCGTCGCACGGGCAACACCGCAACTGCGGGCGATTTCGGTTTGATTTCGTCCCAGTTCATGGAGCCGGATGATTTCTCTGAATTTCACCATTGGTAGTAATTTCCCTTGTCGTTTGCTAGCCATTGCAGTTCTTCTTCGAGCGTCTTTTGCTCTTTAGCAGAACCGATGACCGATTGGAAAATTACCTGCCGAACCTGACATCATTCCGGTGCCGAAGTGGACATCATTCCGGTGCCGAACCTGACATCATTCCGGTGCCGAAGTGAACATCATTTTGCAGAATATGGAAAACATCGCCATGACAGGGGACTTCATCCCCAAATGCCGCCTGATGGCCCGCCCGCAGTCCGCTGCCCGCATCGGCAATGGTTCGCGTCGGGGCGAGTCCTTGATCTACCGCATCTAGCAAATGGCAGCCCCAGGTATCGGTATCTCGATGCTCAGCCAATTTCAACAGATAGCAATAGGTCGAGGCGGCATCCACACCCACTAGCACCGGTCGATGAACCTGAAAAATTTCGTCTCGCAGATCGACCACACCCCGCAATGAACTGTGGCAG
>CAWHWK010000003.1:0-888111 GCA_963833005.1 uncultured cyanobacterium
GCTTCAATCACTTGCGCTCCGGTCAGCGTGGTGTCACTAGAGAGTAGGATAATCTGCTTGCCGTTGGGCAATTGCGTTAGGACAAACAAGACCAATTCATCAGGAGCGTCCCAATAGAATTTGAAACATTGATAGTAAACGGTTTGCCGTTGACCATAGAGCCAAACGACGGCGGGCGAGCAGGTATCAATCGGGGCAAATAACTCTCTGAGTTTGATGTCAGCGCCCCAGACTCTAGGACGCCCCGGCCCTCGAATACTCGGATTGGCGCAAAAGCCTGCCTTCGCAACGATGGAAATCGCCGCTCGACTGATTAAATGCAGCCCCTGCGCTCGAAACGGTTTCAACACCTTCGCCGACGCATAGTAAGCATCCAAAATGGCATAGCTTCCCTGCTCCATATAGGCGACACAAACGGCTGCCATTTTATCCACTAGCGTCAGCTTAGGGAGTGCTAATGGGTCAATGCCGTCATGCAACTTTAAGACGATAGGGGCCGAAAATAGCGCTTTGCCCTGACCTAGCAACAGGCCCAGCGCACTGAAGTAGTGGCCTCGTATCCACTCCGGCTTGTTGACATCTTCTGATTCCTGATGAAGACCTTTGACACCCGGCATCTTGCGGCCTTCCTTACCGACTTTTATGTCATCGCCGAGATAGACCAGATGCCTTTCAGTCGCTGGGCGGCAGTATGCGATGAGAGCCACTGGCCCCAGCGCTGACAGACTTCATCCATCTTGAAAGCCTTGGAATGGAACCAGTGCAGCGCTGCGTCGTAGCAAGATTCATCTAGCCCCAGGCCATTCACGTAGCTCGTTACGGCTGCTGGTTGATGACTCAATAGCAGTCCCCACATCATCAGCACAAACCATTCAAACGGCACGTCCCGGCTGAAGGCAGGCCGTAGTCTATACAGAATTTGCTCAATGCGGGTGTAGAGTTCCATAATTGAACTGGTTGTTTGTTGTGATTCAACC
This sequence comes from uncultured cyanobacterium, assembly GCA_963833005.1. Lineage (GTDB taxonomy): Bacteria > Cyanobacteriota > Cyanobacteriia > Phormidesmidales > Phormidesmidaceae > Phormidesmis. The sequence continues at coordinate 978 of CAWHWK010000003.1, forward strand.
AGTCTCGAACATTCCCATCCCGAAAGGGCAAGGAATGTTCGTTGCTTTTTGCGATCGCAGATCGCACTTCAAGAAAAACTTCGCACTGTCCAGTTTTGGGGGGAGTTGAGCAATTACTGCTTAATCTGCTGCTCAACCGGCGCTGGCTGCTCAAAGCACTGCGCTCTGGCGTTGACCTGCTCGCGCCATTCGAGCGTGCTCCCCGGATGGCCTTTTTATCCGCCGCTGGGACGCTCACTCTTTTGACGTAGGCTCTTCGTCCGTTTACCGAAGCCATCGCCTGACGGTGACTTGCTGCTGTTACGGCTAGTCTTCTGTTGTTGGTTCTCTAGCTTCTCTAAACGTGTTTCTACCTCCGCTAGCCGCACCACGAGTGCGGTCACTAACTCAACAACCACATCCTCGCCTTGGCGATAGACCGCTCTGATCTCCGCTTCGTTGACAGTGGAATTTCGCCGCTCGCTTGCTCAACGCAACAATATCCTTTGATTACTCTCAAACCCTATCGCACGAAGGGCTGCAACCCTCTCAATCGTTATAAAGAATTAAGCCTGAGTAGTTGCCTGTCCTACAGAGCTAATTGCTTAGCAAACAGCAGAATGCTACCAACTGTTTACTGTTGTGTACTGTCAACCTAGGCAGGCTGTCCATGTCAGCCTGCCTAGGTTAGACTGTCTATTTAGTTTGGTTGTCCAAGTGCTCTAAACGAGTTTCTTGAATGTCTTCGACGCTCTTGCTCTGGTTGTCTAAGTGGTCTAGACGACGTTGTTGGATGTTTTTACCACCCGCCACTTCTTTCAGCTGGTCTTCGGATAGTTGCTCGTCTTGGGAAACGCTCTTGTTTTCTTCTGCCATGATTAGTCACCAAATTATAAGTGTAGGAACAGTTTCTGCGACACAATAGTCAACCCTCAAGAATCCTAAAAAAATGGGTGCTAAAGGGGCTTCAAGGCTGAGTGTGTCCGCAGAGTGAGAGATTGTAAAATTTGCTGTTGATTTTATCTCTAAAGAGATGTCACCATCAGCTAGTTTAACTTATCTCACGAAGGTCCGGCTGTTGTCCACTGCTGATCGCAAATTCGCGATCAAATGTTTACAAAGACTGCCTGCAAAAAGCTGTCTGCAAGAGACTGCCTGCAAGAGACAGTCGTCTATCAGAGGCAGTTATGTAAATACAGTATTTCAACCTCGCTTTCAAAGAATAAAGGACATTTATGAGAAGAAGATTAACGAGTGGTGAGAGTTTGCGGAGCTGGTAGTTGACTGTGCCAGATTTGCGTATGATTGTTGTGTGCATGGGCATTCTGGAAGCAAAGGGCTTGGTTTGATGGATAGCAACAGTATTTTTCGCAAGGAAGCGCTAGAACGCCTCTCTTCACCAGAACAGCTAGATCAGCTTATGAGAGTTGTGACACCGCGCAGCTTGCTGCCGCTATTGGCATTGGCAGGACTGCTCGGTGGCGGCCTGATTTGGAGCGTGCTTGGGCGGATTCCGGTAACGACGACCGGACAGGGCGCTTTGGTATATGCTGATACGGTAGAAAATATGCTGCCGGATAATTCGCTCGATATGTCGCCTACGCAGTTAGTCGGTGTGGCGTATTTTAGCGCAGGAGAGATTGCACAAATCCATCCGGGTATGAAGGTTTTACTTATTCCTGACGTCGATGGAGCGCAGGTGGCAGGTGGGTTGACGGCAGAGGTGCTGTCAGTTTCACAGCCGTCTGTAACGACAATTGAAGCGGCTAGAGAAAGCCGACTAGATCAAACCTATGTGGAGGTGATTGCTATTCCCGAACAAGATGAAGCTGGTAATTTTTACTGGTCTACAGGGACGAGCGACATGGCTCCGATTGCTGGGATGCCTGCGATCGCCCGCGTCACCCTCCAAGAAAAAAGCCCAATCTCCTTTGTGTTTCCCTTTCTTGGTCAGTAGTGTTGGGTTAATAGCGTTTGAGTAACAGTGCTGGGTTAATAGCGTTCGCTAGTCAGTTCTAAACAAGCTTTTAGCCAAACAGAGATTTGACCTGAGTAACAAAGTTTGAAGTCAACCATAAAGCTTTAGATTAAGTAACGAAGCTTGAGACTAGTAGAAAAGTTTTATTTATTTTAGTTTTATTTTAAATTAATTAAGTTCGAGGTTAGCAGGATGGTAAGCAGCTCACCCGTCAAAGCTAAAAAAGCTCGTGCCAAAGTAACAAGCGTGAAAACGCCGACCGTTCTCCAAATGGAGGCGGTTGAGTGTGGGGCGGCTGCGCTGAGTATGATCCTAGGCTACTATGGCAAATTTGTTCCTTTGGCCGAGCTGCGGCAGGGCTGCGGCGTTTCTCGCGATGGGGTAACGGCAGCTAATGTGCTTAAGGCGGGAAGGAATTACGGCCTGATTAGCAAAGGGTTTAAAAAGAGTATTGAGGTGCTAAAAGAACTGCCGCCGCCTTTTGTCGTTTTTTGGAACTTTAATCATTTTTTAGTGGTTGATGAGATCAGCGATCGCAGCGTCCGCCTCAACGATCCGGCCTTGGGGCCGCGTAAGCTGACGTTTGAAGAATTCGACCAGGGCTATACCGGTGTCGCACTCACCTTTGAGCCTAGTCCAGATTTCCAGCGGGGGGGATCTCGGCCTAGTGCCCTCACAGGACTCAATCATCGGCTTATGGGTTCGGTGGGTGCGCTGGCATTTTGCGCGCTGGCGGGCTTTCTGCTGGTGCTGCCAACCCTGGCGTTACCGGCGTTTAGCCGCATTTTTATCGATAATGTGCTGCTGGCAAGGCGATTGGACTGGCTGCCGTATGTGCTGTTGGGGATGGGCCTGACGGTGCTGGTTCAGGCATTGCTGACGGCGCTGCAACTGCGCTATTTGCGATCGCTGAGATTAAAACTATCAGTAGGGATGACCAGCCGATTTGTGTGGCACGTACTGCGGCTGCCTGTGGGGTTTTACGCGCAGCGATTCGCGGGGGAAATTAGCGATCGCATCGATCTTAACGACAGTGTTGCTAGTGTTTTGTCCGGTCGCCTAACGACCACAGCTATCAGCATGGTGATGATTGTGTTCTACGCGATCGCGATGCTGCAATACGATGTTCCTCTCACTATTATTGTTGTGGCTTTTGCTGCTATCAACGTCGTTACCTTGCAATGGGTCTCTCGCACCCGCACCGATGCCAATCGTTGCCTCACTCAGGCTTACGGCAAAGCCTCCGGTGTCAGCATCGCGGGCCTGCAAGGCATAGAAACGCTCAAAGCATCCGGGCTAGAATCTGACTTCTTTGCACGCTGGTCTGGCTACTACACCAAAGCAAGTAACGCACAGCAAGAGCTAGGGCTCACGAATCGGCTGCTAGGTCTGCTGCCCGCTTTGCTCACCACCCTGACCACCGTGGCTTTGTTAATTGTCGGTGGCTGGCGAGTAATTCACGGCAGTCTGTCGATTGGGATGCTCGTTGCCTTTCAGCTGCTAATGCAAAGCTTTCAAGGCCCGGTGAGAAACCTAGTGGGCTTTGCCAATACGTTACAGGTGCTGCAAGGCAGCCTAGAGCGGCTAGATGATGTGTTGGAAAATGAAGTAGACGTGGTGTTTACAGATAGCGCTGCGGTTTCGCCAGCGTTTTTAGATTCTGAAGGATCAGATTCTGAAGGATCAGACTCTGATCGCACCGTCAAACTCTCGGGTGCGGTAGAAATTCGACAGCTTTCTTTTGGCTATAGCCCTTTAGATGCGCCGCTGATCGAATCGTTCAATCTCTCTATCGAACCGGGGCAGCGAATTGCCTTTGTTGGCGGTAGCGGTTCGGGCAAATCCACGCTGGTAAAGGTGATTTCAGCGCTTTATCAGCCGACCGCTGGCGAGATTCTATTCGATGGGGTTTCTAGTAAAGAGATTCCTCGGGCGGTGCTGACAAATTCTATCGCTATGGTTGAACAAGAGATTCTTCTGTTTGCCGGTTCTGTGCGGGACAACTTGACGCTGTGGGATAGCACAGTATCTGATGAACAGCTTCGGCAGGCCTGTCAGGATGCAGAAATAGAAGAGACTATTTTGGCTCTGCCCTATGGCTATGATGCGCAGCTATTAGAAGGGGGACAAAACCTCAGCGGCGGCCAGCGGCAGCGATTAGAGATTGCTCGTGCTCTGGTGATAGAGCCTTCGATTTTGATTATGGATGAGGCCACTAGCGCCTTGGATTCTGAGACAGAGCAGAAAATCGATCAGAACTTGCGACGACGGGGCTGTACGTGCCTGATTGTGGCGCATCGGCTGAGTACAATTCGAGATGCTGATGAGATTATTGTTTTAGAAAAAGGGCAGGTGGTGCAACGCGGACAACATGAAGATCTGTGGCAGCAAGACGGGCACTACGCCGCGTTGATTCGGCAGTCGGGGACGGCACTGTAAAAACAAGGCAAGGCAGCTAGTAAAGAAAGATACAGCGGTTATTGGCGAGCGACTATGGTTTCTATTCAGCACGTCTCAAAAGACAAATTTCCAGATGAATCATCGCCATCGGCGTCTAGGTTGCGGTTTATAGCGGGAAACGAAGCTTTTCTGCTAGACAAAGTAGACTGTGCCTGGCAGGTCACCGCTGGCTCGGTCGGAGTTTTCGCAGTGCGGTGGCAGAATTCTAGTTCCACCGCAGGGCAGAGTGTAAAGCGGGCTGGAGAGCAGGTTGCAGAGCAGGTTGGGGGTAAGGTTGCAGGAGAGCCCACTGGCCCGCGTCATTATTTGTTTACTGTGGCAGTAGGAGAGCCGCTGGTAGGATGCCAGCCCGCAGCTTATGGGCTAGTGGCGATCGCATTTGAACCCACTCAGCTCACCCCTTTGCCCACCGCCGAACTTTCCCCAGCCGAAGCCGAAACCTGGTTTAATCATTTCAACGAAATTGAGGGCTTTACTGCTGAGAGCTTGGCTGCTGAGAGTTTGGCTGCTAAGGATCTTTCTGTTCTAGATGCTGATGATGTGTGTTTTGCGATCGCCCGCTTTCAACAGCAATCGCTAGCCGCCATTGAAACCCTCATCACCCGCAGAGCCCAAAGCGATCTGCAACAGTTTCAGCACAGACAGCAGCTCAACTGGCAAACCACACAAACCACTCTTCAAGGACTTGCCTCACTTTTACAGCCCAAAGACGAAAGCTACCTAGTCGCCAAAAGTCCTCTACTCGTAGCGGCTGGCGCGGTGGGTCATGTTCTAGGCGTGCAGGTTTCGCCGCCCAAAGACTCTGAAGACTTGCAGCAACTGCAAGAGCCCTTAGAAGCGATCGCCCGTGCCTCTCAGCTCCGCCTGCGACAGATTTTGCTGCGTGGCCAGTGGTGGACCCAAGACAGCGGCCCAATGGTTGCCTATATCTGCGAAGGCAATCGACCCGTAGCCCTGCTGCCCATTAAAAACAAACGCTACGACCTGCTAGATCCTATCACCTTGACCCGAGAGCCCGTCACCGAAGCGATCGCCCAGCGTCTCGATCCAAGGGCCTTTGTCTTTTATCGACCCTTGCCAGATGGCAAGCTAAACGCCTTGACGCTGCTGAAATTTGCCTTCTATGGTCGTGAGAGTGACCTGTGGATGATTTTGTGTACGGGCGTTGGCGTTAGTCTGCTAGGCATGGCAATTCCGCAGGCCACCGCTGTGCTGATCGACAATGCCATTCCCTATGGCAACGAAACTATGCTGCTTCAGATTGGCCTGGCTCTTTTAGCCGTTGTTTTCGGGCGAATCTGCTTTCAATTTGCACAGGCGATCGCAGCTATGCGCATTGAGGTCAGCTCCGACGCTGTGCTCCAGTCTGCCGTTTGGGATCGCCTGCTGAAGCTGCATCCGTCCTTTTTTCGCGAATACGCGACTGGCGATCTGCAATCAAGAGTCTCTAGCGTTAATGCCATCCGCCGCAAGCTCAGCGGCACCGCGCTTGATGCCATTCTTTCGGGCGCGTTCGCGATGCTCAATCTGGGTCTGCTATTTTACTACAGTGCTAAGCTCGCTGTTCTAGCGCTATTTGTGGCGCTCATAGTGGCTAGCGTTACTCTCATTTCCGGTGTGCTGCTACTGAAAAAGCAGCGTCCCCTCCTAGAGCTTGATGGTGAGATCTATGGCCTGATGGTACAGCTAATTAACGGGGTTGCTAAGCTGCGAATTGCCGGGGCAGAACCTAGAGCCTTTGCTCAGTGGGGTCAAAAATATCGGCGACAGCTTCAGCTAGATCTCAGTACGCAGCGCTTAGAAGACGCGGTAGACGTGTTCAACACGGCAATGCCAACGCTGACTGCGCTGCTCCTGTTTGCTTTGGCGACAACGCTGGTGGGTCCTGCCGCAACCGGTGGCCTCTCTAGCGGCACTTTCTTAGCTTTTAGCGCGGCGTTTGCCATTTTTATCAGCGGCGCTACCAGCCTTAGCCAGACGGTGATTGAAGTATTAGAGGTGATTCCGCTGTGGCAGCGATCGCAGCCCATTCTCGCGGCCACGCCCGAAATCGACATCACCAAATCCGATCCGGGTCGGCTCACTGGCCGCCTCTGCCTAGATCGCGTTACTTTTCGTTACCGCAAAGACGGCCCTATGATCTTGAGCAACGTCACCGTAGATGCGCATCCAGGCGAATTTATTGCCCTTGTGGGCCCTTCTGGTTCCGGCAAATCTACCGTCTTACGCCTGCTGCTCGGATTTGAAACCCCGCTGTCAGGCACCGTCTACTACGATAACCAAGATATCTGTGGGCTCGACATTGCCGCTGTGCGCCGTCAGCTCGGCGTGGTTCTACAAAATGGCCGGATCAGCGCCGGTTCCCTGTTTGAAAATATTGCTGGTGGCGCATTAATTACCTTAGACGATGCCTGGCGGGCTGCGGAAATGGCAGGATTCGCCGCAGATATTCACAGCTTTCCTATGGGAATGCATACGGTCATCAGCGAAGGTGCGGGCAATCTTTCGGGCGGTCAGCGCCAGCGCCTAATGATTGCGCGATCGCTGGCGCTAAATCCCAAGATTTTGCTGCTAGACGAAGCCACCAGTGCCCTAGACAACAAAACGCAGGCCATTGTCAGCGAAAGCCTAGACACCCTCAACGTAACCCGCATTGTAGTTGCCCATCGCCTTAGTACTATTCGCAACGCAGATCGAATCTATGTGATCAAGGCGGGGCAGGTGGTACAGGAAGGAAACTTTGATACTCTTGCAGCCCAGCCAGGTGTCTTTGCTCAGCTCATCAAAAGGCAAATGGCCTAATTGGGCTTTTAGGCGTCTCGTTTCTTGCCTCGGCGCTCATCCTGCCTGCGCTCTTTTTGCCGTCTATCGCTACTCTTTTTCTCTGGTTCTTTTGTCCCGCTCGCATTGTGCAAAATCATAAAGAGGAGAATCAAACAGACGAAGACGATAGGAATGAAAGGCGGCATAGTAAGTCGTAGATAATCGCGGACAGTGGGATCCTATTGCCATAATGCCCATATTCGCTTAGTCAAAACGAGACTTTAAATGATCGCTCAGCCTCAATGCCAAAGCGCCCAAAGTCAATGATGGATTTGCTGTTGGAATATATGGAAAAACAGAAACATCCGCGACGTACAAATTGTCATAGCTGTGGCATTTCAAGTTTTCATCAACTACGCCATAGGCGCTATCTGCGCTCATCCGCAGCGTACCGCCCGCGTGATTGACTGTGCCCCCGTGCGCCGCTAACCCCATCCCTTCATTCGGGTCGTGCGGAATGCCCAGCGCGCCTAGTATTCGATTGCGAAACTGCCGAGCCTGATCGATAAAATAGCCATCTAGCGTTAGATTCTCTACGCGAATAGCTGCCTTTTTTCCTGCGCCCTGCGACTCCACCGTATTGCGATCAATCAGCTCTTTAGAAAAGCCAAACTTCATCGTAATTTCTGTGCGTCTGTTTTCGGGCGGCTGTCGCTGCCATAAATCATCATCGGCTCGGCGCACATGCCAGTACCAAGGGTTAATCAACAGCTCTGCGTAAAAGGGATAGTGATCTTGGCGCGCATCGCCTGCCCACAGCAGCACCTTTGCATGATTGAGATCGCCTGCGAACGGATTATCTGCGGGGATCAAATAGTTGCTCGAAAACACATACGGATGGTCCGTTAGCCCTCGGCCCGCCTGGTTAGACGCATCGGTCAAACTGCTCTGCCGAAAAATCTTCGGGCTTTCAATCGACCCGGCGGCTAGCACGACTACCTTACCGCGATAGATGCGCTCTTTGTTCCCCACCAAATCTTGACAAACGACTTCGCTAACTCGGCCTGGATTATTAGGGTCGGGGCGAATATGCGTCACCAGATGGTTCAAGTTTACAGTGAGGTTGCGAGAGCCCACGTCGTTGGTGAAGGCTTTGGAGTCAGAGAGTAAATCTGCGGTTGAAAAAACACCGGTAGACGCGAACAGCACGCTATCGGTCATATTTTGTTCATCTTGGTTGGGCTGATGGCGAGAGCGGGGCAAATCTTCGATATTGAGATCTGGCATTTGCTGCTTTAGGTGGGCCACAATCTGGTCTTGAAACTTGCCGAGAGTCTTGCGTTTGCGCATTAGCGTTTCAGCGCGGGTGTAGCCATCGCCACCGCCTTCACTGCTGTTTTGCAAAAAGCTGCGGATTGCCGTTGGCCAGTAGGCGTATTCCCAGTCCTGCATCCGCAAAATAATGCCAGACCAGTAGGCAGAGCGTCCCCCTAGCGCCATCTGTGCCCCAAACAGAAAGTTTGTGCCTTCTTTGCGATCATAGTGACCGACCTGATGCTCGGAGGCGATTTCATCCCAGTCGGCATAGACGTTGCCCACATGCGTCGGCGATTGCAAACCGCCAATTTCTAAGACGAGTGTATCTATCGCCGCGTCTGAAAGTGCGTCGGCCACAATACCGCCACCCATTCCCGATCCGATCACAATCACGTCGTATTCTTTTGTCTCTGATCGATTGCCGGGAAATCGCTTTTGCTGCTGCGGACTTTCGTAGGTTGGCAGATTGTCGTAACTGTGAAGAAAGCGGTTCTCTGTATGGGCTTCTGGGGGAAACGTAATTGCCTGATTGGATGCGAGATTGTCGGTGAAGCGATGCTCGCCGCTGTTGCCAACGGTAATGGGCTCGCCCTGCATGAAGTGCTGTCCGTTAAGGAAAAATCTAAACTTAAGATCGTTTGGATAGTTGGATCGCTCTAGGTCAAAAATCCAAGCGCCAAAAGCGTAGACGCCGTAGAGGTCTTTGCCCCAGCCGTCGGCCTCGCTACGCAGCGTGATGGTGTTGTTGGGTGCGTACTGACTGGTTTGAAATAGAACTTTGAAGGTTTCTCCGCGCTTGAGGCCCGTGAACTCGGGTGAGGCATCGCTGCTAAATAGACGCTGCGCTTCAGGTTCGATGACTTCTTGAAAGGCGTAGGTGGCTTCGTTAAAAACTACCGTGCCGTTAATGGGCACTTCTTCACCGTTGACGACGGTATTGTTGTCGATAATTCGCATGGTGGCTCTCCCGAAGATTCCGCTGTAAGGCTTGTGGTGAGGTTTGGTCAGACACATCCTAGGAATTACTTCGGGTAAGTTCAGTACCCATCGGGGTTATTTGTGTATAAAGCTATCAGCTAGTGCCAGTGAATAACACTAGTAGGGATAAGACTCGCAGAGATAAGATTCGCAGAGATAAAACTAGTAAACAGCAGCTAGGTAACCAGCGGTGGCGGCGGCGCTACCAGAGGAAACGAGGGCGATAAATAGCCACCAGGCAGCGATCGCAACTTGCCTACGAGCGGCGTCTGCCTGCGACTGTAAGTCTTCTTTGAGGGCGATCGCCCGCTCGGTTACTTTTTCCTGCGCCGCCACGACTTGATCAACAATCTGCTGGCGTGCTTCTGCTAGCTTGCTGCCGTCCGGTAGGTTTAAATCGGGCAGGTGCAGGTTGGATAGCTGTTCGGATAGAGGTAGGTCAGACAGAGGTAGGTCAGACAGATGCAGGTCAGACAGATGTAGATCGGGGAGCTGTAGATGTTCGCTTACTTCTGATCTGAGCGTTTGTAGCCAGCTGCTGATCTGCTGGGCTTTGGGCTGCCAAGTGCGATCGCCCCAATCTAGAACCTGTTGAATTTCTGCTGTGGTTAAATCTTTTCTGTCCTCTAGCGCCTGTTTCCAGGCGTCTTTATCCCAAAGCTGTTTGTCCCAGGTAGCTTTATCTAGCCAGTCGCTAAGCGTAGTGGAATCTAGATTTACGTGCTGATCTAGTTTGTCGGACGGGTTGGGTAGGGCCGCGATCGCTTTGCTTACAATTTGAGTCAGGGGCTCAGTCATCTTGGCAGGGTCGAGGTCCGCCTTTTTTTGATGATGTAAAAAGTACGTAATTTGGTCAGTTAGCTGCTGCGATCGCGTTTGAGCACTGCTCTTAACACTGTCTACGGCAGCTGATCCCAAAGATTCAACTTTGTTACTCCAGGCGGCCTTTATCCAGTCGGTAAATTCTGCTTTGGCGTCGTCGGGCAGTCGAATTCGCTTAGTAAGAGCGCTCCAGTCGAGCGATCGCAATGTCCCTTTTTGTTCGAGCTGTCTTAATAGCAGGTCTACTTCAGGCTTGATATCTTCTAAAGATGCCTGCGACCAGTCGATAGATTGAAACTCCTCTTCTAATGTTTTATAGGCTTTTTGCGCCACAGCCTGAACAGATAAATCCGCGTTTTCATCTGTGTTTTCAGAGTCTGTGCCTTCAGAGCTTGCGGCTTCAGAAGATTCCGCTAAAGCGTCACCAGCAGCTGTTTGAATAAGCTCATCTGTTGGCCAAGACAGGCGCAAATTTTCGATTAACTTTTTCTGTTGGTCAGGCTTTAGAGTCTGCCTTCTAGACAGCGTGGACTCTATCTCTAGCAGGTTTAAAGGTATGTTTGCAACAGATTCATCGTCTAAAAGCTGATAGTCCTCACGTAGGGTGTGCACTTTATCAGCTAGCTTCTCAGGCGTCAGTGAGTCTGTGTTTGTATAGCGACAGTAGGCAATCAGTTTGGCCTGAATCTCCTCGATCTCGGGAGGTGAGATATCGAGAGATGAGATAGCAGACAGATCGGGTGATGAATCACCGGGTGCAGCGGCGTTAGGCGAAACGGTCTCAGGCGAAACGGCGTCAGGCGAAGTGGTCTCAGGCGAAATGGCATCAGGCAATATGGTAACTGCCGAATCTACTAGCTGAGCGGTTGCATGCCGAACTTTTTCTGGCTCTAGCGGCAGCTGCTGCCAAATCGTTTCCAAATCCCAGTCTGATAAGTCCACTTTGTTTAAAGTGCGCCTTAGAATCTGCTGCCAGCTAGGTAAATCTAGCTGAGACATCAGCGCTGAAGCCGAAGCTGAGGCCGACGCTGAAGTCGAAAGAGCGGGAGACACTGGGGTAGAGACAGAAGCTGATAAGGGCGTGCTAGCAGGCTCTAACTCTTGGACTAGCGTTTCGGCAGCGGATGTAGACAGATCTGTGCGATCGCAAATCTCCGCTATCAGGCTCTCTCTCTGCTCTGCCAACAATGTGGGTAATTCCTGCCGCGCCGCAGTCATTTCAGATACTTCAGCCACTAATGCCTGTAAAATAGACTGCTCTGTAAGCGGTTCATTTCCCGACTGCGTCGCGGGTCGCATCGATTTTTGCCGTACCGCTTTTTTGATAGTAGAAAGCAGCTGCTTGCCCCCTTCTAAGGCCGTTCCTAATAGCGAATCTGCAATGCTCGAAATCGTTGTAGAGCTCAGCCAGACGAATAGCAGCCAGTAAGTAGCCCAAAAAAACAGCCCAAAAATAATACCCCGGCGCGGTTCAAATAGCTCACTAAACTCTACCGACAGCAGCGTTGCCGTAAAAATGACTGCCGAAAATCCGATAGCCACACCGAAGCCTAAGAGGTGCGTAATCGGTAAAGAAGGGCCCGCTGAGTCTAAGCGTTCTGAATCCTCTGATTCTGAAATCTCCAACTCTGATGCCGTGTGGGCAGGGTCTGCCTGCGCACGAGGAGCCCAGTCGAGCACCGTCAGCCCCAAGGCAATTCCTAAATTCGCAAATACAAGCTGCATCGCAATTGCCACTAGCAGCCCGCCGATTAAGGCAAAAACTAATGTCATCGCCTACTGCTGTCTTTCTGTTTCATGCTTTTTGTCCGTCCTGTCCATATGGCCATATAGCATCTCTACCCTCCGATAGATTCTTACAATAAAGCGTTTACGATCTATCTGTCATCTGTCAGGAGAGCCATTCACGCCTGATCCCTTGTCAGTCTGCTGTCTGGGTTAGCAGATACTATTTTGGTCAGGAACGGTCTATGATTTTTATTATCTAGAAAATAACGTCCAAATAACGCTCAAAAGATTAATACTTACAGGATAAACTACACTCTCCTTTTAGCATTCGCTTTCTAAAATTTTTACCTGCCAAAACCTGACCTCACCTAACTTTAAAGCTTGACTATGACGACAGCCCAACACTACGACGTAATCATTATCGGGACCGGTGCAGGCGGCGGAACCCTAGCTCATCGTCTAGCCGCTAGCGGTAAAAAGATTTTAGTACTAGAGCGTGGTGCTTTTTTGCCCAAAGAGAAATCAAACTGGAGCACGGACGCGGTTTTTCGTGATGGCCGCTATCAAACAAATGAAGTTTGGGCCGACGGTGCTGGTAAAGACATTAACCCTGGCATCGGCTATTGGGTTGGCGGCAATACAAAGGTATATGGCGGCGCACTCTTTCGCCTGAGAGAAAAAGACTTCGATAAAGTGAAGCTGCATGAGGGCGTTTCTCCTGCTTGGCCCCTAAAATATAGCGACTACGCACCGTATTACGACGAAGCAGAAAAGCTCTATCAGGTTCACGGTAAGCAGGGCCTTGACCCTACCGAGCCCCCTCGCAGCGCTGACTATCCCTATCCGGCAGTGAGCCACGAACCTCGAATTGCAGGGCTCGACAAGGCGTTTCAAGAAAGAGGGCTAAAGCCGTTTTATTTGCCGCTGTCAGTGAAGCTCAACGAAAAAGATGCTTTTTTGAGTGAGTGTATTCGCTGCAATACCTGCGATGGGTTTCCCTGCTTTATTGATGCCAAATCGGATGCAGATGTAAACTGCATTCGCCCAACAATGTGGCAAGATAACGTCCGTCTGATCACAGAAGCAAAGGTCAATAAGCTACATACCAGCGCTTCGGGTAAAGAAATTACGGGCGTGGAAGCCGAGATTAAAGGAGAGACGCAGACATTCTCAGGTGATATTGTTGTTGTTGCCTGCGGGGCGGTCAATTCTGCGATTCTGTTGTTAAAGTCGGCGAATGAACAACATCCAAGCGGGCTAGCCAACAGTTCTGATCAGGTCGGACGAAACTTTATGAAGCATTTAGCTGCTGCAATTGTAGGGCTAACGCTAAAAGAGAATCACAGTGTTTTTCAAAAGACGCTGGCGGTTAATGACTATTATTGGGGAGAGCCGGAATTTGATTACCCGATGGGCCATGTGCAGCTATTGGGCAAGGTGAATCACCGGATGTTGGCGCTAGATGTGCCTAAGATTGCGCCGACGCTGGCGCTAAAGCTGGCTGCGAAACGGACGGTGGACTGGTGGCTCACTGGGGAAGATGCGCCCGACGCTAATAACAGAGTGCTGCTGAAAAACGGCAAGGTTACGCTGGACTACAGGGCCAACAATATGACGGCGTTTAAGCGTTTGATTCAGCGGTGGATTGGAATAGTGCGCGAGGTTGATAATCAGGGGCACTTGCTGCCGGTATCTTGGTACTTCAGTAAAATTTTGCCGGTAGGTGCGATCGCTCATCAAGTCGGCACCTGTCGCTTCGGCCCCGATCCGGCTACTTCTGTTCTAGATCTCAACTGCAAAGCCCACGATCTCGATAATCTATATGTCGTAGACGGCAGCTTCTTTCCCTCTAGCGCCGCCGTTAACCCTTCGCTTACCATCATGGCCAACGCCATGCGAGTAGGCGATCATCTCATCGAACGACTGCAATCTTAACTCTCCAATATTTTTTGCAGTGCAGCTTTGAGCGCAAGTAAATTTGACTGATTCGCATTTCTCTTTCCTAGATCTTCTTCCCTAGATCTGGGGAGTTTGCGTCTGGGCGGCGGGCTGAATGGCGGGCTCTATCAATGAGTGTCGCGGCGCTGAGGCCAGTGGCTTAGGCTGCTCAATGTTCCAAGCCAGCCCAGCTGAGCGCAAGGCGCTGATGATCCACCAGCCGGGAGCATATTGATTGCGGCTGTGGTTAAAACGTGCTGAGTAGGGAGAGACCTGATGATGATTTTGCCAGCTCTGCGCCCGGTACTGCATTAGCCACTGAGCATTGGCGCAGATACAAATACGGACATAGATGCCCCAAAACACCCAGCTCCAGCCGCCAAAGTGATAAAACGCGATCGCCAGCGGGAGCTGATGCAACAGCTTTGTCTGTTCTAGCCACCAGTAAAATGAATTGTTGGCTACTTGAGGTTCGTAGTGAATAATCGGCGGATAGGCGAGCTGAATGTCGCAGTGCATCGTCCAAACCCAGTCCACAACAGGATTTTGGCTGTGGGCAAAGTAGCTATGGCACCGAGGCTGTTGCCGTGCCCAGTCGTGTAAATCATGCTGCTCGATAGCGGAATAAGGGCCAACTGTGCTGCCCAGTACGCCGATGTAGACTAGCGTATTTTCTAGCCATTGCGAGCACTGAAAGCTGTTGTGAATGAGCCGGTGATGAATGCCTACCGAGTAGCCCACGCTCAAGATTACAAAGCTGGTGACCAGGCACAATAAGAGAGCTTGCCAGCTAAAGGTGCTATAGCCGCCAAAAACAGCGCCCATAGTGATTAGCGTCATCCAGATAGATTTAGCAGGTGACCAGTAGACTCGACCGAAAACCGGGCTGGAATGGCCGTTGTTAGAATCTACCCTAGTCCTTTCACTGCTAGTTCTTTCACTGGTAGAGCTCATGGCAGCAAATTCAGTTTCTCAGGATTTCTACTCTACATAGTAGATTCATTTTTAGGAGCGTGCGAAATAATTTTCTTTAAGGCTTCAAAATATTTTCCGGTTTTGCGTTTGCCGTTTGCTGAAAATGCACGCGGCACTTTGTAGATTAGAGAGGATAGTATTTGCGAAGATAAGGACGCGAGCTGAGCGATGGATTCTGAGACAACGGCGCAGGATGTTAAGCAGGTATTTGAACGGGCCCTAAAGCTGATTAAGGTGGAGCGGGTGTTTGAGGCAATGCCGCTGTTGACTCAGGTGATTGAGGCTGAGCCGGACTGGGCTGAGACCTATGTGGTGCGGGCGCGGGTGCGCAAGCGGCTAGGCGATTTAGAGCGGGCGATCGCAGATTATTCTAAGGCCTTGAAGCTAGCGCCTACCGCCCAGACGTATCTGGCGCGATCGCTCGTTTGGCTAGAGATGGGTCAGCTAAAAGGCGCGATCGCAGATAGCAAACAGGTCGTTGCCCTGCAGCCAGATCTCGCCGGGGGGCATCGGGTGCTAGGCAAGGCCCTGGGATTAGCCGGTGATGGGTTAGGTGCGATCGCTGCCTACAAAAAAGCGGCCAGGTGCTATCTAAACGTGGCAGACAAAGAAAATGCTCAAAAATGTATTGCCGCAATTGAGCCCCTAAAAGCACTCTCGCCCATTAAGACCTTGTCCATTAAGACCTTGCCCATTAAGACTGTGACAGTAGGCAATGAGACATCGGCGCAGATCGCCACCGGAGATGCCAACCAAACAGTTACCCCAGCAGACTATATCAAGCGAGTGCAGGTGCGCTACGAAGCGGGAAACTACGCAGCGGCCAAGCAAGATTTGGACTGGCTGCTGAGCGTTCAGCCGCATAACGCTAAGGCGCTATGTCTACGTGGGTTAGCGCAGGCGAAGTTAGGACACAGGGCGCAAGCGGTCACAGATTTAGCCCTAGCCGCGCAGCAGCATCCGGCAGAAAGTGAGGCCGGGCGAGAGGTTCGCTTGTGTCGAGGGCAGATGCGACTGATTTTGAATGATGGCTACGGGGCGATTGAAGAATTTTCGGCGCTGATTGAAACAGGGTCAGCCCAGACGCCGCCAGAGGCTCGGTGGTTTGCAGAAAGAGGTCATAGCTATCGGCTGCTAGACGATCCTGACCGGGCGTTTAAAGACTATTCGAATGCGATCGCCCTAGATGCAGAAAATGCTCTGCTGTACGAGCTACGCGCAGAAATGCAAACCGCCATCGGCGCTGTCGAAGGGGCCACCGAGGACTATCAAAAGGCGGCGACGCTGTGGCTAAACCGAGGCAACTGGCAAAAGCATCAGCAGGTGGTAGAGGCCGTCCGGCGGCTGCGCGAGCAGACAGTTCGCAAAACGACAGCGGTTAATGCGAGCATTCCGATCAAATCGTTTCAAAATCAGCTGCCGGTGGTGGAAGTGCTGCTAGACGGGATTGCGAAGTTTGACGTGGTGATTGATCGCAATGCGCCTAATTCGATCATCACGCAGCAGATGGCGAACCAGCTCAATTTAAATCTGGTGAGCTATCGGTATGTGTATTTGGCCGATGGCACGCCGATGGAGCTGTCAATTGCTCGGCTGCGCTCGGTGGTGGTGGGCGAGACGATTGTGACGGATGTGTACGTGGCGATCGCACCTGACAGTGCCACGGTGGTGCTAGGTAAAGACTGCTTTAGCGCCTACAGCATTAGAATCAGCGGCAGTGAGATTACGTTTTTAAGACGTTAGCTTGCCTGCTTCTATTAACTTGCCTGCTTCTAAAATTTTGGCCTTAAAATCTCGGTAATCTTTGGATGTGCGCGGACTGCATCAAAGCTGATGTCCCTACGAGCCATAAGCGTATAGATCTCTGGGTGGATCTGAACGGCCTGTTGCAAATGGGTGGCGGCAGCAGCGGGATCACCCTGCTGAGCGTAGCTTGCGGCAATACCATACCAGGCGTTGGGATTAGGCGTTCGGTGCTTTAGCGATTCCAAAAAGCTCTCTAATGCGCCCTGATGCTGACCTATCCGGTTGAGCAGGGTGCCTCTATAGTTCCAGGCATAGTAGCACTCTGGCTTTAACTGCGTTACCTGATCTAGGCTGGCGATCGCCGGGCGAATTTCTTCTAGCGCAGCTAGCACCAGGGCGCGGCTGTACCAGGTGTGATGCTTTTTGGGGTTGAGTGCGATCGCCCGATCAAAACTCTCCAACGCATTTTCGTACTGCGCTAGCTGTAGCAGCGCTCGCCCCCGGTTGTACCAAATTTTGTCGTTTTCGGGGTCGTAGGCCGCCGCCCGCTCAAAGCTATCAACCGCTGAAGGATACAGCCTCAGATAAGCCTTTGCAACGCCTAGACCGTGCCACGCCTTCGCATGGGTTGGGTTTAGCCGCAGCGCCTGTCGAAAATCTTGCAGGGCCGACTCGTAAGCTTGCAGCTGCATGTGGACCTGGCCCCGATAGTACCAGATGTTTTCGTTGCCAACATCCTGTGTAATCGCCCGATCAAACTGGTCTAGCGCACTGCTAAAGTCGCCCATACTGTGCAGTGCAAGTCCTTTCTTGATCAGAGTGTTGATCCGCTGCGCCCAATCTGCTGGGTCAGGTGTCAACTGAGCAGAACCGATGTGAGAATCAACAGAATTAATCACGGTTTGTTATCAATAGCGGCTGGGCTTAATCGGTCCGTTATGAGCACTGCTTTTGTTGCTTTTATCATTGTTAGCTAGAGGTATTCAGCTAATTTCCGATTGTCTCTAGCTACAGTATGCCCAGCCACTTTCTAGACCAGCCGCTTATTATAGCGAAGGGCTCGGTGTAGCTGCTGTCACTGAGGTTGCTGACGAGCGCTTTACTGAAGTTTCTGCCTCTACTGCTGAGGTGTTCATCCTCAAGCTTTTCGATAGGTATTTCGATAGGTATTTCGATAGGTATGTAGAGTTCAGGTAAACTATTGGCTTTTTTCCCATATTCTCAATTTTTAAGAGCGTAATACCTTTCTCAATTTCTTTTGTCTCTAGCGCCGAATAGCTCAGTATTATGTTTTAAGCCCGTCTTGGCTGATAAAATTGTGTTCAAGGTTATTCGTTATGATCGAATCCGCATCCGCATCTGTTCGCATTGAAAAAGATTCAATGGGTGAACTTGAAATTCCTAATGATGCCTACTATGGAATCCAGACGCTGCGAGCGGTTCAGAATTTTCCCATCAGTGGGCTGAAGCCCTTACCGACTTATGTAGATGCGGGTTTGTTGATTAAGCAGGCGACGGCGCTTGCGAACAAAGAACTAGGCTGTATTCCGGCTGATATTGGGGATGCTATTGTTCAGGCGACGAATGAAATTTTAAAAGGCGATTTGCGCGATCAGTTTGTGGTGGATGTGTACCAGGCGGGTGCGGGCACCTCTCACCACATGAACCTCAATGAGGTGCTGGCCAATCGGGCGCTAGAAATTTTGGGCGATGAAAAAGGTAACTATAGCCGCGTTAGCCCCAATGACCATGTGAACTATGGCCAGTCGACGAACGATGTGATTCCAACTGCTATTCGAGTGGGCGGCATTTTAGCGCTAGAGCATTCACTGTATCCGGCGTTAGAAAGTGCGCTGGTGACGCTGAGCATTAAGGCGACAGAGTTTGAATCGGTGGTGCGCTCTGGCCGTACGCATATGCAAGATGCGGTGCCAGTTCGCTTGGGAGAGGGCTTTCGCGCCTGGGAGTATATTTTGAGCGGGCATCAGGCCCGGATTAAGGCGGCGGCGGCAGAGCTTGCGGTGCTGGGCATTGGTGGTTCTGCGACGGGCACGGGGCTAAATACGCATCCTCAGTATCGCTTCCGCGTTTGCGAAATTTTAACCGACTCGCTAAAGCAGCCGATTACGAGTGCGCCGCATCTGATGGCCGCAATGCAGAGTATGGCCCCGTTTGTGGCTGTCAGCAGTGCGCTGCGCAACTTGGCGCAGGACTTGATAAAAATCTCTCACGACCTGCGCCTGCTCGATTCGGGGCCTAAGACGGGGTTTAAAGAAATTCAGCTGCCAGCTGTGCAGCCAGGCTCGTCGATTATGCCGGGGAAGTACAATCCGGTGATGGCTGAGATGACGTCGATGGTGTGCTTTCAGGTGATGGGCTATGACAGTGCGATCGCCCTCGCGGCCCAGGCCGGTCAGCTAGAACTCAACGTGATGATGCCGCTGATTGCCTACGACCTGATTCACAGTATTGAGATTTTGGGCAATACGCTCGCAGCCCTAGATACTAAGTGCTTGCAAGGTATTACCGCTTTCCCTGAGCGCTGCGCTGCGTATGCGGAAGGCAGTCTGGCGCTGGTGACGGCGTTGAATACGCACATTGGCTATTTGAATGCGGCTGCGATCGCCAAAGAATCGCTTGAAACCGGCAAGTCACTCCGGCAGCTTGTGCTAGAAAACGAGCT
Source organism: uncultured cyanobacterium (assembly GCA_963833005.1). Classification (GTDB taxonomy): domain Bacteria; phylum Cyanobacteriota; class Cyanobacteriia; order Phormidesmidales; family Phormidesmidaceae; genus Phormidesmis. The sequence continues at coordinate 20,345 of CAWHWK010000003.1, forward strand.
AATGGACGAAGCCACGCTGAACCAGGTACTAGATTTACAAAAGATGAGCCAAATCGTCACCGCAGAAGGTCAGCGTTAGAATCTAGGCATCAAGGCTTTTAGTTTTGTTAGCTGTCTTAACTCTAGAAGCGTCTTTATGTCTCGCATACCCGCCAGCATCGTTACCCCCTATCACACCTTCTCGCAGCGAGCAGGCATTGTTGTTATTGGTGTTGGGGTAGCGGCGCTCCTTGGCTGGGGCTTTGATATTGCCGTTTTAAAGAGCATCCTGCCAGGCCGGGTTACCCTCAAACCTAATACCGCACTTGGCCTAATTGCGACTGGCGTCGCCTTGCAGCTATGGCACCAGCAGTTTGGCCGGTTTGCTCGCTTGCCTGCTGTCCCGTCTGCTGGCCTATCTGCTGGCCTGTCTGGCAGCAAATCCACTCGCAAAATTGAACGGCTCCGACTAACTGCCTATTTTATGGTGTGCAGCTTTGTCATTGTGCTAGGGCTTGCGACCATTGTTGAATATAGCTTTGGGCTAAATTTTGGCATCGATCAGCTTTTATTTGAAATGCCACCTGATGCTGTTGATATTGCAGTTGGCGGACGCCCAGCGCCCAATACTGCCATCTGCTTGGTTTTGATGGCGGTGGCCCTGCTGTTGCTTGCTCAAAATCGCTACCGAGCCGCTCAGAGTCTGAGCGCGGCTGTTTTTGCTGGGGCGCTGCTTGCCCTGATTGGACACCTCAATGCCGTGGCTGTTTTCTTTCAAGTTGGGACAGTGACGGGCATGGCCATCCATACAGCGATCGCGCTGTTGCTGCTGTCTGCGGGCGTTTTGTGCGCTAGGCCCGAAGCGGGCTGGATGCGCGACCTGTTGACGGAGTATGCCGGTAGCATCATGCTGCGACGGATTTTGCCCTGGACTATCGTTTTGCCAGGCCTGCTAGGCGTGATAATTCTGGTGATTTATCGAAGTTTATCGGTGCCTTTTGAGAGCGCGTTCGCTCTGCGCAGCATATTAGATGTTGTGTTCTTCTCAGGCATTATTTGGTGGAATGGCCGGTGGCTCAATCGTATAGATAGGCAGCATCAGGCAGTGCAGCAGCAGTTTAGCCAGTCGCTAGAGGCGCAAGTGAGCGCCCGCACAGCCGAACTGAACGCGGCCAACCAATTGCTGCAAGAGAAAATCTTTGAGCGACAGCAGGCTGAGGCTAAGCTGCGTGAAAGTGAAGGTTGGATGCGCAAAGTGGTCACCCTGGCCCCTTTCCCACTCATGCTCCATGCGGAAGATGGTGAGATATTAACGGTCAGCCAAGCCCTAACCGAGATGACTGGCTACAGTGCCGCAGAGCTTCCGACTCTCGACGCTTGGGAAGCACGCGCCTGGGAGCATCCCTCTCAATCTTTTGCAGAGTCTCTCAATGACTGCTCGATTATGGAGACAGACCGGACGGGTAAATGTGAGTTTCTCATTCGCACTAAGGACGACAGACCGCTAATTTGGGACTTTAACTCTGCCTCTCTAGGTGTTGCTGCTGACGGACGACGGCTGATGGTTTCGATGGCTGCAGATATCACCCGCCGTAAGCAGGTAGAGGTGGCATTGCAGAAAAGTCAGATCAAGCTACAGCAGCAGCTCGCTGAAATCGAATCGATTTATCAGTCTGCGCCGATTGGGCTAGGTGTGCTCGATCCTGATTTGCGCTTTGTGCGGATTAATCAGCGGCTTGCAGAAATGAACGGCTTTTCAATAGACGCGCATCTGGGACGGACGGTAGGAGAGTTGCTGCCTGATTTGGCTGATACGGCTGAACAGCTGCTGCTGCCTATTTTTGAGATGGGGCAGCCGCTTTTGAACATAGAGATTAGAGGAGAAACGCCTGCTCAGCCAGGGGTAGCGCGAATTTGGTTAGAGCACTTTTTACCGCTAAAAGATGGCGATCGCGTGATTGGCATTAACGCCGTTTGTGAGGAAATTACAGAGCGTAAGCACACAGAGCAAGCGCTGTTGACTCGAGCTGCGCAGCAGGCGGCAGTCTCTCAAATTGGGCGGCAGGCGATCGCAATCAATAGTATCGATGCGCTATTAGATAGCGTAACGACACAGGTGGCACAGGTGCTGGAGGCTGACTACTGCGAAGTGCTAGAGCTTTTGACCGAAACCCAGGAGCTACGACTACGCTCAGGCATCGGCTGGCCATCAAATATGATAGGTCAATCGACCGTCGAAGTCGATCAGATGTCTTGGGCAGGCTACACACTCCACTCTATGGAGACTGTCGTCGTTAGCGACCTATCTAGCGAGACGAGATTTGTCAGTCAGAGCCTTGACCAGCATGAGATCTTTGGCAGCATGAGTACAGTTATTGGCAACGCCGAAGACCATCCCTTTGGTGTGCTTGGGGTACATACGCGCACGCGGCGAGACTTTAGCGAAAATGACGTTAACTTTTTACAGGCGATCGCTAACATCCTTTTTGAGGCGATCGCCCGTCACCGGGCCGAGCAGCGAATCCGTCAGGCCAACGCCGACCTAGAGCTGCGCATCGCAGAGCGCACCCAGCAGCTAGTCGAGGTCAACCAGGAACTAGAAGCGTTTGCCTATTCGGTCGCCCACGATCTAAGGGCTCCGCTCAGAGCAATCGAGGGATTTGCTCGCATCCTCAAAGAAGACTACAGCAGCAGCCTCGGCGAGACCGGGCAGCAGTACACCCAAATTATGATTGACTCTGCTGCTCGGCTCGACCGACTCATTCAAGACTTGCTCGACTATAGCCAGCTTGGTCGGCGAGATATTCGCCTAGGTACAGTTAATTTGGCCAGGGTCATTGAAGGGGTCGTGCGCGAGATAGCCGCCACATCTGAAGCACCGCAGCCGCCACAAATTGAAGTGATCGGACAGCTCCCCTTTGCCCTCGCCCAACGCGGCGTATTACAGCAGGTGTTAAACAACCTGCTGAGCAATGCGATTAAGTTTGTTCCGCCTAGCACCGCGCCCATTATTCGCATTTGGGCCGAGGAACAGACCCAGTGGATTCGCCTTTGGATAGAAGACAATGGCATTGGCATTTCCCCCCGCCATTTTGAACGCATCTTTCGTCCTTTTGAGCGACTACAGGGTATAGATCAATATTCTGGTACTGGCATTGGTCTTGCTATTGTGCAGCGGGGCGTAGAGCGAATGAGCGGGAAGGTAGGCGTTGAAGTGGGCACCGAAGGCGGTTCTCGCTTTTGGATTGAGCTGCTTCGACCATGAGCCTTTTTGCCGCGAGCTTTTACTCACTAGCTTTTACTCATTGAGTAGCCTTACTGCGCTACGCTATATACGCAACATATGCTGTAGTTCATTGCAACGAGGTTTATGAGTCTTTGCAGGCTTCTTTGCAGACTAGACTATAGGATGCAGCCTCAAAAGAATGCAGCCTCGAAAATATCAACGAGAAACGGTGGAGCTAAAGATATGGATTTTTATAACTGCAGCATCTTGCTTGTCGAAGACGACTCCAACGATATCTTCCTTATCCAGCGAGCATTTAGACGGGTCAATGCCACTAATTCGATCCATATCGTTAAAGACGGTGAAGCTGCAATAGACTACTTGTCAGGCGCTGGCGAGTATGATAACCGTGAGCATCATCCCCTGCCTGCCTTAATTTTGTTAGATCTAAAGCTGCCCCGCTGTTCAGGAACAGAGGTCTTAAAGTGGCTAAGACAGCAGCCCGTACTCAAACGAATTCCTGTTGTTGTTCTAACCTCGTCTAAAGAAAGCTTAGATATTGATCAAACCTATGAGCTAGGCATCAGTTCATACCTAGTTAAACCTGTTAGCTTTAACGACTTGTCTAGTATGATCGCCGCGCTAGACGCCTACTGGCTAAAGCTCAACGAGTACCCTTCTTTTGCCCTGACAGAGTAAAGACAAAGCAAAGCCAAACGCAGAGCTAATGTCAGGCGACAACCGTATTAAAAAAACCGTCATCCGACTGCATTCTCAACGGATTTGGCAATGGATTTAGAGCGATCCCTTCAAAAGATTTTACTAATTGATGACGATCCAAACGATCGCTTATTGGCGATTCGCGAAGTCAACCGCGAGTTTCCTAATGTTGAAATTTTAGAAGCCTTAGACTGGCATCAGATTCGCCAGTCGTTTGAGGTAGACGATTTTGATCTGGTCATTACCGACTATGAACTCAACTGGGCCACTGGCATAGAGGTGTTGCAGGCGGTTAAAGATCACGACGACAAGCGCCCAATTATTATGTTCACCGACTCTGGTTCTCAGGAGATTGCGGTTGAGGCAATGAAAGCGGGTTTAGATGACTATGTTTTGAAATCCCCCAAGCATATGGTCCGTTTAGCTCAGGCAGTCCGCTCAGTTTGGGAGAATGCCCAGACTCGGCTCAGAGCCTCAGAATTAGAATTTCGCCTGCAATTTTTGCTCAATGAGCTAGCAGTCGGCGTGTTTCGCGCGACGCTAACAGGAGAATTGATAGAGGCGAGCGATGGCCTCTTAGAATTGCTAGGGCTGCGCTCCTTCGCAGAAGCCCAGCAATTTTTTCAAGAAAGTCTTGCCTTTGGCTCATTTCAACTACCCGCACAAAAACAGCAGCACAGAGAAATTCAGCTAAACCGCGCTGATGGAGAATCTCTTTGGCTGCGTGTGAGTGAAACGCAAGTTGAGTTCAACGGCAAACCTGTAATCGATGGCTTGGTTCACGATGTCACGACACAAAAAGAGACGGCAGCGGCCTTGGCCGTTCTCAATCAAACGTTAGAACAGCGGGTTAACGAACGCACGACTCGTTTAGAACAGCTTAACCATGAGCTAGAAATATTTGCTTTTGCGGTTTCACATGATCTGCGCGCCCCTATCCGCCAGGTCAATGGATTTGTTGCTTTCTTGTCTGAGGCGATTGAGCCACTGAGCGCTGACGAAACGGTGCGACATTACCTTCAGCGCATTACTGACCTGGCAGAGCAAGCGGGAAAAATGATTGACGATCTGTTGGAATACTCTCGCAGCGGACGCGCTGACATGCAGTACACAAAGGTCAATATGGCGAAGCTGGTACAAGAGGTGCAGCAACAAATTGAAGCTGATGTCTTTGAGCGAAATATTCACTGGGAGATTGAGTCTTTGCCGTCTGTAAGTGGCGATCGCGACCTGCTACGCTGTGTCTGGCAAAATTTGATTGAAAACGCGGTTAAATACACTCAAACAAGAGAAAAAACAGAGATTACGATTAGGGGTCAAGCTGGAAAAACAGTGCAGGGCGAGCCGAGTCATATTTTTTCTATTAAAGACAACGGCGTTGGCTTTGATCCAAAAGATTACTCCCGGCTATTTGGCGTCTTTCAACGGCTATCTAATTCAATAGAGTTTCCTGGTACAGGCATTGGCCTAGCTAATGTACAACGCGTTATTCATCGTCATGCAGGGCAGCTTTGGGCAGAAGGTACTCCTGATGTGGGCGCGACTTTCTACTTCTCTATACCTATACCTATAGCAACTGCCGCTGAGGTATCCGAATAATAACTGCTTTCTGGTAAAGGTAGGGCTAGGGGCCGCGCCACTCTTGTCTATTTTGTCTGCTTGCCTGTCCGTTTGCGGTGCTTTTTATACCGTGAACCAATGCTTGCGTTTAGCCGTTTACGGTTAGCTTCCTAAGCCAAATATCGCATTTATGGTCGCAGAAAAGAGGCATGAAGTGAATTCTGCCAGTTAATCTCTAAGCCAAATGGCGTATTTTGCGTCGGTGAAGAATGTGTGCGAAATGGTTGAAGGGTCCTCTGTACGCTAAACCAGGGATTTTTAGACAGCCATCGAAGGCAAGAAAAGTATCGCGTGTGCCTTGACTAATACAATTACTTAGCTAGACTTACGAGCAGACTAATGTAAATCTGTATGTGAACCCGTCTGGAAACCCGCAATCAACGAAGCAATATATCAGAGCAGATATTCATAGCAATATTATTATGAAAAAAATGGCATAAAAGAATCAGCATGATAAATCAGCGCTTATAGTATCTCTTTACTAATAAAGCCTTTCCTACAGGGAAATTTTTTAGGGCAACCTTCGTTGTGACAAAGAAAGATTGAGAGCCCTATGCTTGTTGGACTCCATCTGTTGAGACTCATATCTTGATATCCATATCCTATGAAGCCAACTTACTTTTAGTGCTTACTGACATTTTAATAAACTGAGCCAGCTTGCTAGAAGATTTTTGATAGTAAGCTTTTACTCATAGGCTCTTATCTGTGGCTAGGTATTCGCTGAATGTCTCTGCCCTTGAATGTCTTTACTTTCTACTTTAAGCGTCCTACGATTCCTACATTACCCCAGTTTCTAAGCACTCTAGATCCTTGGATGCCCTTTCTAACACCGCTTTTCTGACGCCATTGAATAAGATGCCATTGAATAAAGTGAGCGAGCCGTTTGAACTGGAAATCTGAACAACAGTATTATGGCGGTGTCTTTTAAGACTTTCAAGTACTTTTTGATACAATCCCTGAGGGTAAATCTCTGAGGAGATAAATAAGGCTTGCTCTCTTTGATGAATTTTGTCTCTATAATCCATGTTGTTGTATTTTTGAGCGACTCGCTCGGTGAAGTTAGATGGCAGGAATACTGCGGACCTTTAAAGATAAAACTGTGAGATTCAGCCTATATCCTGTGCCCACGGTCGCTAACTTGAGCGTCTACCTCTCGGTCGTTTCGTTTTTCTTGATTGGGCTAACGTCTGCGGCTGGGGCGCAGCAGCCTCCTGTAACGCCTGCTATACCTATGACGCCCGCTACAACAGTGCCTGAATCGGCCATGCCTGATGTAGCGCCGCTGGACGTAGCGCCGCTGGACGCTTCAGCAGATGCCCTGAGCGCAGAAGCGAGTACCAGCAGCGATTTTAGGACGGATGGCTATCTTTTAGGTGTGGGCGATCAGGTGCAGGTGAGCGTGTTTAACGCTTCGGACTATAGCGGTGAATTTAGCGTTCTGCCTGGAGGCGTTTTGAACATACCTTTGGCTGGAGACGTTTTGGTTGAGGGGCTAACGCTTCAGCAGGCTTCTGACGACATTGCTGTGCGGATAAGTGAATATGTGCGCCGCCCTCGGGTAACGGTCAGCTTGCTGGCAGCTCGACCGTTACAGGTGGCGATCGCAGGTGAAGTCAACCGCCCTGGAACCTACACACTATCTGCTGAAGATGAGGACAGCCCTGCGACCCCGACGCTGACTCAGGCGATTAGCATGGCGGGCGGTATTACCCAGTCAGCAGATATTCGTCAGGTGGTGGTGCAGCGCCAGGCTCCTCGAATCGCTCAGGCGGCTTCTCCCGATATGGCGGCTGATAACGTGCTGACGACTTTTAATGTCAGCAGCGGTCACGACGGTGCTACTATGGCAGGCAACAGCAGTAACGCAATCAGTGTCAACCTCTGGCAACTCTTGCAAGAAGGGCAGCTAGCGGCGGATTTGCCCTTACAACGCGGCGATCGCATCCTCATTCCCAAGGCTACTTCACTCAGCCCAGAAGAATCTCTTGAACTCGCCTCTGCCAGCTTTTCTCCTGATACTGTCACCGTCAATGTAGTTGGCGAAGTCGTGAGTCCTGGTGCGATTTCTCTACCGCCAAATCCATCGCTAAATCAAGCGATTTTGAGTGCAGGTGGGTTCAACCGCAGGGCGCGCCAAGGCAGCGTCAGCTTGATTCGACTAAACGAAGATGGCACCGCCACCCAGGAAGAAATCGACATTGATTTTGAGGCGGGCGTTAACCAAGAGAACAATCCTTTTTTGCAGCCTAGTGATACAGTTGTTGTCCGTACTAACGGACTAAATCGAGCGGCGGACACGCTGGGAACAGTTTTGTCTCCACTGAATAACGGCTTTGGACTTTTGCGCTTGTTTGGTTTATAACCATCAGCTGAGCTAGCGGCCTGGCTGCTTGGCACCTTGGCGGCACCTCAACGGCACCTTAGCGGCATCCCAGCGGCACCCCAACGGCAGCTCACATTAGAACCCGATGAACTGATCCCTATGAAAGTTGCATTAGTGCATGACTATCTAACTCAAAGAGGCGGCGCTGAGCGCGTATTTGAGCTGCTTTGCCGATATTTACCAGATGCTGACGTTTATACCTCCCTCTACAGCCCGGCTGCTGGCATTGATTTGGGTAGCGGCAGAGCCATTCACACCACTCGCCTCCAGAGCATTCCTGGCAGCAAACGCTACTTTAGGCTGCTAGCGCCCTTTTATTTTTCGGCCTTTCGCGCGCTCGATCTGCAAGCTTACGATTTGATTATTAGCAGCACAACCAGCTTTGCTAAGGCCGTACGCAAGCGGCCCGATGCGACCCATATTTGTTTCTGCCACAATATCACTCGCTTTTTGTGGGATACCGAAACCTATCTGCGGCAGTATCAAAGCTACAAAAAACTATATCCGCTGATCCGTCCTGTTTTTCGCAAGATGCGACAGATTGATCTGGTGCATGCCCAAAATCCGGACCTCTATATTGCCAATTCGAGCACCGTAGCGGCTCGGATTGAAAGCGTATACAATCGTCCGGCAAAGACCATCAATTTTCCTATTGAGGTAGATAACTTTGTCTTTAGCGCCCAAAAAGAGGATTTTTATTTGGTTTCTGCAAGATTAATCAGCTACAAGCGAATTGACATTATCGTTGAAGCCTTCAACTGGCTAGGACTGCCGCTGCTGATTATTGGAGACGGGCCAGAGAGAGAATATTTAGCGTCTAAAGCGCTTGATAATATTGCTTTTTTGGGTCACGTTAGCGATTCGGAGCGATCGCACCTCATGGCCAAAGCCAAAGCTGTTGTCGTTGCGGCCTTAGAAGACTATGGGCTGGTGCCGATTGAAGCCAACGCCAGTGGAACGCCTGTAATTGCCTACGGCGCTGGCGGTGTGCTAGACACCCAGGTGCCCCATAAGACCGGGATTTTCTTCAATCGCCAGTCACCCGGCGCTATTCAAGCAGCGGTTACCCAGTCCACTCAAATTCGCTGGAACTATCACGAAATTCGCAACCATGCTATTAGTCACTTCTCAGAGGCCGTTTTCTTTGAACAGGTCGAACAGATGATCGGGGATGTATTTACTCAGCAAAAGCAGCCTAAGCAAGCAGCCTTGACGGAGATAGCGATTTGAAAAGTTTATTGAGAAGCACCTTGAGAAGTTTATTGAGAAGCACACTGAAAAGCTTATTGAGAAGTCTACTTTAGCGCCAGCGATCTAGCGCTAACGACTCAACAGACTACAGCTATCTAAAAGGAGGAAAACTTGTGACAGATGTGAGCTTGTCGGTAGCTAAAGAGCCTGAGCTTGACTATGGTCAACTGCTACAGATTTTATGGCGGCGCTTACCTTGGGTTGTGGGGGCTGTCGTTGGCTGTGTTGGTTTGGCTGCGATCGCGACAGTAGTGCGATCGCCCGCCTACAAAAGCTCTATGCAGCTGCTGGTCGAGCCCAATGTGTCTCAGTCCATCAGCATCAACGCCGACGAGGGAGTTCGATCAGACGCTTCGTCGGGCAGCACCATTGACTATGTGACTCAGCTTAATTTGATGCGCAGCCAGCAGTTTGTTGAAGATGTGGTCATTATCTACCCTGACGTTTGTGCGCCTGAAGATAGCCAGTCAGAGTGTATTAAAAACTTTCAAGATTCGCTTGAGCTGTGGCAAATAGAAGAAGGGAGCACCCGAACGCGCATTTTTGAGGCGATCTTTATTACTGATGACGCCAGAAGAGCCCAAAAGTCTTTGCAGGCGCTTCAGCAGGTTTACATTAACTACAACGCAAATCAGCAGCAGCAGCGATTAGACAATGGCTTAGTGCTGGTGAACCAGCAAATTGAGCAGGTGCGCAGCAACCTAGATAAATCTCAGCAGGCTTTGCAGCAGTTTCGCCGCCAGGGAGACACCATCGATCCGGAAAGGCAGTCGCTTGAGGCCGCTACAGCGCTTGAGCAGCTAGCGCAGACCCAGCAGGCTGTGCAGGCCGACTACCAAGAAGCTGAAGCTCAATATCAGGCTATTCAGTCGGCGCTGGCGGTGGATCCACAGCAGGCAATGATGGCCGCTCAGCTTAGCCAGTCAGGCCGCTATCAAACCCTGTTAGATGCGTTGCAGGCCAGTGAGCTGGCTCTTTCTGAACGGCTAGCGGTGTATACCGAATCTGACCCGATTGCCCAAAGTTTACAGGTGCAGCGCGATCGCCAAGTAGATCTGTTGCGGCAAGAAAGCCAGCGGCTGCTGGGCCCTGGGGCCATGACCGCTGAGGCAGATTTGCTCTCTAACGGGCAGCTCGGCGAAAGTGGGTTGGCCCTTGTCAACGAGATGGTGAGTACCCAAATTAGGCTTAGGGGACTAATTGCTCGCGATGCGAGTTTGAGCGCAGCGCGGCAGGCCCTACAGCAGCAGCTAGATACGTACCCTGAACTGATTGCTCAGTACGACCGGCTGCAGCCCGAGGTAGAAACCCAGCGAACGTCGCTAGAGCAGCTGCTGCAAACTCGCCAAGAGCTGAGCAATGAAATTGCCCAAGGGGGCTTTAAGTGGGATGTGGTAGAGCCGCCTAACCCAGGCCGCAAAATTGCCCCCCAGCCCGTTCAAAACCTAGCCCTTGGGGCTATTGCTGGTCTATTTTTAGGTGGGCTGCTCGCCTATGGCCGAGAATCGATGGATACGGTCGTGCGAAAGTCAGAAGATCTTAGAAAGCAGACAGCGCTGCCGCTATTGGGCGTGCTGCCAGAGATAGTCGAGCACGCGCCTGCCTTTTCACCGCTCTCACCGCTCTCATCGCTCAGCCGCTCGCGCCACCCTTCGCCTGCTATGGCCGATTCTACGCTGAGCCTGGTTCATTCTCAGTCGTTTCGAGAAGCTGTTGATCTGATCTATAAAAATATTCAGCTTGCGACAACGCCCCTAAAGTCAATAATGGTGACCTCTGCGATCGCTGAAGAGGGGAAAACAACCCTGGCAGTTGGGCTGGCACTGAGCGCGGCGCGATCGCAAAAGCGCGTTTTGTTAGTCGACGCTGACCTGCGCAGCTCGGCGCTGCACCATCAGCTAGGTCTCTCTAACCGACAGGGCCTAACCACCCTAATGACCTCGCTAGACACGCCGCTACCGATCAATGTTTCACTGGCCGGGACGCAAATAGACATTCTGCCAGCGGGGCCTCTCTCTGAAGATCCGGTGCGGCTACTCAACTCTCATCGCATGCGGGAGCTAACGACCTGGTTTGAAAATCAGTACGATCTGATCGTATTTGACACATCGGCGGTTTTAGGGCGAGTGGACGCCCTACAGCTAGCTTCTCTTTGCCAGGGCGTTGTTATCATCAGCCGACTCGATCAAATCACACAGGATCATCTGGCACAGACAACCGCTATCTTAGCTCCGGTCAATACGCTCGGGATTGTCGCCAACAACTGCCGCGCTCAGAGTTCGTCTGAAAATCGTCTGCCTTTTTCGCTGTCTGAATACCCGCCTGCCAACAGCGCTGCGCTAAATGGAGCCGCCTCCTACCGCTAGGCTGCTGGCCCGCTCTGCGCATCTACATACCTGCGCGTCTACATACACGTCTACATATCTACTACGCATCTACTTTCAGGGCTATCTTATGATTTCATCTACTGCGCTGCTAAAAACGCCTAAAATTCTCTCCTTAGCTCAATCTAGCGAGAAAGCACTGGCCTATTCAAGGCTACGGTGGCGGCGGCAGCTGCTGCTGATTCAAGCGGCTGATGAGCGCGTTCCTAGCGCCATGCGAACCACCATTCCTGCCTTACAGAGCCTTCAGTGGTTTGAAGCCTGCCTAAATCGCTCTGCTGTCAAAATCGTTCGCTTGGACATGAGTCTAGGCGCGTCGGTGCTCAAAAGCTGCGCCTCGGTGGGTACAAATGCGGGCAAGCGAGTTTTCTTACATTTACCCGCCGCGACCTATCTGCCGAAAGTGCGATCGCCGCTGGCCTGGGGATGCAAACGCGCTGCTGACTGGCTAGTGGCCGCTGGTCTGGTCGTTTGCCTTAGCCCTTTGCTGTTGTTTCTAGCCGTGCTGATATGGCTCGACTCACCGGGCGCTGTTTTCTATAGACAGTGGCGAGTCGGCTATCGCGGTCAGCTATTCAAAACGATTAAATTTCGGACTGCGCCCACTAATATCTATCGGCTTGCCAGTGGCCGGATTGCTAACGGCCCGCAGCTGAGCGAAGTGGGCCAGTGGCTGCGCAGATATAGACTCGATGGCCTGCCGCAGCTATTGAACGTGCTGCGCGGAGAGATGAGTCTGGTGGGGCCACAGGCTTGGACGGTTGATGACGCGCTAAAAATTGAGCCAGCCTTGAAAAAAAGACTCAATGCGCTGCCAGGGCTCACGGGTGCATGGCAGATGACAGATGACGTTGGCCTGAGGGCTAACAGTGACGCTAACCCTCGTAATTTATCTGCTGTGAATCAGAAAGACTTGAACTACCTCTATCGGTGGAGCGTTCGGCAAGATCTGACGTTTTTGCTGTTGGCGATTCCGCTAGCGATTCCGGTTGTGGTGTCTAGATCGCCGGGTACTTAATCATGAGCTTGCGGCAAAAAACGGTTCGAGGAGCGATCTGGTCGGCGGTCGAAAGTTGGGGAACTCAGATTGTCTCAACGGCAATCTTTTTACTCCTTGCTAGGCTGCTGGGCGCTGAGGCATTTGGACTCATCGCCCTGGCTAATGTGTTTTTAGCCTTCATGCAAATCTTCTTGGATCAAGGGTTTGCCCAAGCTATTATTCAGCAAGAAAATCTAGAGCCAGCGCATTTGGACACGGCGTTTTGGATTAGCGTTTCGACTGGCGCGCTGTTTGTTGTCTTCACGCTCTCTGGCGCGGGTTTTGTTGCCAACTTTTACGGCGAGCCGCAGCTAGCGCCCATTATTCGATGGATGTCGCTTAGCTTTTTGCTGGGCGGATTAAGCAGCGTTCAGTCTGCTATTTTGCAGCGAAATATGCAGTTTAAGATCTTTGCCGTGCGATCGCTCGTGGCTACTTCTGCCTGTGGCGTTGCGGGCCTCGGCGCTGCCTTTATGGGGCTAGGCGTCTGGAGCCTGGTCGTCAAAGAAGTTGTCTTTGGAACAGTAGGTGCGCTGCTGCTGTGGGGGGCAAGCGACTGGCGGCCTAGCCTAAAGTTTTCTGTAAAGCACTCAAAAGAGCTGCTCTCTTTTGGCATCAACATCATTGGCTTCAACTTCTTGAACTTTTTCAACCGCCGCTCTGACGATATGCTGATCGGCTACTATCTTGGGCCTGTTGCACTCGGCTACTACAGCGTTGCCTATCGCCTGCTGCTGGTGATGCTCAGGCTGATGACCAGCGTCACTTCTAAAGTCGCGCTGCCCATGCTTGCCAAAATTAAAAAAGAGCTAGGGCGCTTTAGAAATGCCTTTTACGAAGCGACTCAGTACACTAGTCTGATCTCGTTTCCTGCTTTTTTAGGCATGGCCGCACTTGCCCCTGAAATTGTGACGGTCGTCTTTGGTGAGGAATGGCGCTCTAGCATTCCGGTCATGCAAATTCTTGCGTTTGTCGGCATTCTAGAATCTATCTCTCAGTTTAATAGCACTGCGTTTTTGGCACTGGGCAAGCCGGACTGGCGACTGGCCTTTCAGGTGGTCAACGTTATTTTTACTGTGGCTACCTTTGTAGTGGTGGTGCGCTGGGGGATTGTGGCGGTCGCGTTAGGGTTTGTTATTCGCGGCTATTTACTCTTCCCGATCTCTTTGTGGATGGTTAAAAAGCTAACGCATATTAGTATCGGTCAGTATCTCGCTCAGTTTCGAGATGTTTTGCTAAGCGCGTTGGTGATGGTAGGTGCGATCGCGCTTACAAAGCATCTAATGGGTGGTGCCCTCAGCGATGTTGCCCTGCTAGCGATTTGCGTGCCCTTGGCGGCTTCGGTTTATCTGGGGTCTGTGTTTATCTTTTCTCCAACGATAGTCAGAGACATCAGGCAGAAGTTCACGTAGCAAAATTTACAGAGTGGTTTCAGTCGATAAAATTCTACCTATGGATACTTTTTTTATATCAGTTGTCATTCCGGTCTATAACGACTCGGCGCGCCTTCAAACTTGCCTAGCGGCGATAGAAAATCAGACCCTATCAAAAGAAAAGTACGAAGTGATTGTTGTCGATAACAATTCAACCGACGACATAGAGAGTGTTGTCAAAGCGTTTGAGCAGGCCCGACTGGGCTATGAAAAGCAGCCGGGTTCCTACGCCGCTAGAAACAAAGGAATTTCGCTGGCAAAAGGAGACGTTTTAGCCTTTACTGACTCAGACTGCATTCCTGCCGAAAATTGGTTAGAAAAAGGACTAGAACAGCTACGCTCTAGGCCAGACTGCGGCTTTGTGGCAGGTGGCATCAGGCTTTTTTTTACGACCCCCGAAAAGCCCAACCCCATAGAGCTGTACGACAGTTTGTTTAACCTACAGCAGCAAAAGTATTTAGAAGAACAGGGCTGGGGCGCGACCGCTAATTTATTTGCCTTTAAAAAGATTTTCGACAAGGTTGGACACTTCAACGCTACGTTGCGTTCAGGCGGCGATGCGGAGTGGGGAAAACGAGTGTCGGCAGCAGGCTACAGCGTATTTTATGCTGATGATTGCTATATTCTTCATCCTGCTCGTCATTCTTTTAACGAGCTCTGCAAAAAAGATCGTCGAACAATCAAGGGTGTGTATGCCTTGAGTCAAACTAGCGCGCACGATCATATTCTTCAATCATTTGTTGTTGAAAATAGCTTTTTAGCCAGTATCCGACCGCCGCTGCGTTCGGCCTTTAAAAAATCATATCGGGACGAACGCCTAAAGCAGCCGTATCAAAAAGCGATGGTTTTTCTGCTTGTTATTCTCTTTCACTACTTAAGGGCTTTTGAAATACTGCGCCTGAGAAACAGCCGTTTTAGCGTCAAGCCTTCGTAGATGAACCCGCTAAAAAGAGTTTTGAATACTATCTTATGAGTTTATGGCCAATCCTAAAGTATCTGTTATTATTCCTGCCTATAATGCGATCGCCTACCTACCTAAAACGCTCGCAAGCGTTCAGCAGCAAACCTTTAAAGACTTTGAAGTGCTTGTCATTGACGATGGCAGTACCGACAGTACAGCCGACTGGGTAAATAGCCTGTCTGATCGCAACGTTCAATTAATCGTCCAAAAAAACGGCGGCTGTGCCTCGGCTCGCAACCGTGGCATCCAAGCTGCTAAAGGAGACTATATTGCCTTTCTAGATGCTGACGATATTTGGGAACCTAGCAAGTTGGAAAAGCAGGCTCATATTTTAGAGACGTCTGCGGCTGTAGGGGTGGTGAACACTTGGATATCGAACATTGATAGTCAAGGCCAGCCAATCGGAAACCTGGGTACACCTGATGCGGAAGGCAAGGTATGGGCACAGGTGATTGAAGAAAATCCAATTATGTGTGGCAGTGCGCCCATGGTTCGTCGCCAGTGCTTTGACGCAGTGGGCTTGTTTGATCAGTCGCTGCGCTCGGCTGAAGATTGGGATATGTGGATTCGCCTGGCTAAAAAATACGAGTTTGCGGTTGTTAAAGAGCCGCTGGTTCGCTACAGAATTCATCCGAAAAGCAAGTCGCATAATTTGCAGCTACATCTGCAAAGCCGACTGAGTGTGATTGAAAAGGCTTTTAGTGATAGTGCCTCGGATGACAGTGCTTCAGATGATGCTTCAGCCAGCGAAGAAGCCGGTAAAAATGCCGGTGAAAAGAGTGCTGTAAAAGGCGGCGCAAATGCCAGCGCAAAAAATAGAGCTTGCGGATTGGCCTATCTCTCTGTTGCTTACCGGGCCTTACAAAACGGCGATCTCAAACATGCACGCTCGCTGCGGCGACAGTCTATCAGGCATTATCCGGCGCTAATTGGCTCAGGTGTTTTTCATCGTCTAGGCATCATTCTTTTCTTACGTCGATATTTAGGCGATGGCCTATACGAACGTTTGCTCCACTCTTTTTAACCTATCGCTTAAAGCTATGAATCCTCCGCCTCCAACTGCCTCTCCTTTAGTTAGCGTTATCATCCCCACCTATAACCGCCTTGACTATCTAAGAGAAGCGATCGCTAGCGTCGTCTCTCAGACCTACACCAACCTTGAAATCATTGTCTCAGATGACTGCGGTAGCGAAAATCCTCAGCCTGTTATCGATGCCTTCCAGGATGCTCGCATTCGGCTAAGGCGTAACCCCAAAAATCTTGGCATTGGCTTAAACGCCACTTACGGCTTTACTGCGGCCAGCGGTAAATATGTCGCTAGCCTCAATGACGATGACCGTTGGGATAAAGATTTTTTGACAACGCTTGTGAAGCCGCTAGAAGAGAACTCAGACTTGGTGCTAGCCTTTTGCGATTACTACGTGATCGATAAGAACAGTGACATCAACAGAGCGGCAACGCAAAAGCAAACCCAGCGAGAAAAGCGCCATCTGCTGAGCGAAGGCATTTATCAGCCCTTTTGGAAAATTGGCCTGGTAGATCAAGCCGTGTTTTCAGCATCAGCCGCGCTGGTTCGTAAAAGCGAGGTGCCTTGGGAGAGGCTGTTTGAAGCGGGCGTATTTTGGGACTATTACATCACCTATTTGGCCTGTCGCTTGGGTAAAGGGGCCTACTATTGCGCCAAGCGCCTGTCTTACTACAGAGTGCATGCCCAGTCCGAGAATATGGTTAGCGGTAGCCGCGATGCTCAGGCCAAAATTCGCAAGGGGAAAGCCGCAACTTTTTGCTACAAGCGCTTTATGGAAGACGAAAATCTTCAGGCGCACCGATCTTACTTTCAGCAGGAGTGGGCGCATGCCAATACCACCTTGGGTATCGGGCTTTTGAGAATAGGACAGCCGCACGAAGCTCGGCCCTATTTTTATCAGGCGTTAAAACATCACGCGTTTAATTTGCGATCGCTAGTTGCCCTTTGCCTCAGCTATCTGCCGCAGTCTGTTGCTCATCCTTGGGTCGGAATGCGTAATCCTGGCATCACCCGGCTTCGATAGCAAATTTAGTAAAAGCGCCTACTTAGTAACAGCAGTAACAGCTCTTGGCTATGACGTATTCCCTTCGCTCTGATTCTAGTTTGCCGCTGTTGCAGCCAGCTTTGGCATGGCTGCCCATCCTTGGCCTGATTGCGCTCTGCGCGCTGTGCGTTGCCGGTAACTTAGGATCGCTGCTGAACCTGCTGTTCCCGGCGGGGGCCTTTGCCGTTTCTATTTTTCTCTACTGGCGCTACCCGCTGGTCTACGTCAGCTTCACCTGGTGGCTGTGGTTTCTATCTGCGTGGGTTCGACGACTGGCCGACTTTAGAGGCGCTGGCTGGACAGATCCTAGTCCGATTTTGCTAGCGCCCTTTCTCGCGACGCTGGTGAGCGCCGTGACTTTCTGGCGATGCCTTCGATACCCAAACACAGGGCTGCCCTTTCTACTCTGCGCGGCAAGCGTAGTCTATGCCTTTCTAGTGGGAGCTGTGCTCAATTCTCCACAGTCTGCTGTTTTGAGTTTGATCGGCTGGCTGGGGCCTATCTTTTTCGGCTTTCATTTATTTACCAACTGGCGAGACTATCCCTACTATCGACAGGTTTTACAGCGGACGTTTCTGTGGGGCGTTTTGGTGATGGGGGGCTATGGCATTGTTCAGTATCTAGTCGCCCCCGATTGGGACCGGGTGTGGATGACGAATGCCCTGATTCATAACGGGCTAAACATTATTGGCGATCCAGAACCCTTAGGCATTCGGGTGTTTAGCACGCTTAATTCGCCTCAGCCTTTTGCGGGGATGATGACAGCGGGGCTGCTTTTGCTGCTGAGTCTGCCTAGCAAGCTACAGCCCCTTGCGGCTGGGCTAGGGCTGGTGGCTCATCTGCTCTCGTTAGCGCGCTCTGCCTGGGTGAGTTTGATAGTAGGACTGTTTGTTTTGGTGCCGTCGCTCAAATCCAGCTTGCAGATTCGCTTGTTTAGCAGCTTGCTGATTTTGATTTTGATCATTGTGCCAATCACGCAGGTAGAACCGTTCAGCTCTACTATTTTGCCGCGTATTCAGGGTTTGACTAGCCCCAGCGAGGATGTTAGCGCGAATGCTCGAATAGAGGGCTATGAGAGATTGTTGGGTGAGGCTATGTCTAGTATTCCGGGGAAGGGTCTTGGGTTTGTTTTTGTAGATGACAGTATTGGGAGTGAGGACAGTGGTATTCTGACGCTTTGGTTTACTTTGGGCTGGCTGGGCGTGCTGCCGTACTTGCTGGGTATGGGGCTGTTGTTTTTTAGTTTGTTTCAAACATCGGCTAGTCAGTTTGATTTGTTTTCTAGCGCTGCGCGGGCGATCGCAGTTAGCACGTTTGCTCAGGTTGGCTTCAACATTATTACAGAAGGGCACCTGGCGATGGTGCTGTGGTCTTTTTTGGGGATAGGGATGGCAGCTCGCCAGTATCACACCTCTCAACAACAAACGCCCTGACTTCGAGTTAGCCCCCTTTCGACGTAACCCTTCGACGTAACTCTGTGACGTAACCCTGCGACGTGACCCTGAAATTTAGCCAAAAGGAAAAGTAACTAACATGATTGATATCAATACGAGCAAACAAAATACGAGCAAAAAGAGTACGGCTACAAAGGTCTCTAGTGGCAGAATGGCTTGTTTTTTGCCCTTTTTGTCTGGAGGTGGCGCAGAGCGGGCAATGATCCATCTGGCCGAAGGGTTTGCAGATTCGGGCTGGTGCGTTGATCTGGTGGTGGCTCAGGCGATTGGGGCCTATGCTAGTCAGCTTCCCGCTAAAATTAACTTGGTCAATTTAGAGGCGCGATCGCCGCTGCTATTAAACAAGACTTTGGCGCTAGCCAAGTACTTGCGTTCTGAGCAACCGGCAGTTTTGCTCACCACGCTAGATATTATGAACGCAACTGCCTGGGCGCAGGGTCTCTCTGGTGTCTCTACTCACATGGTGATGATTGTTCAAACTCATCTGTCTCAGCAGTTTCGCGATCGCCATTCACCGTTAGTGCAGCGGCTGCGATGGCAGATGGTCAAACAGTTTTATCCTTTGGCCGACCGTATTGTTGCTGTTTCGCAAGGTGTGGCCGATGACATCACCGCTATGACCGGCATTCCCAGTGAGCAAATTCGCGTCATATACAACCCGGTCGTTCGCCCTAACTTAGCCAAGCGAGCCAGCGAACCGGTTGAGCATCCTTGGTTCTCCGACAGCCACTCTATGGACGACCAGTCTACGGATAGCCAATCTACGGATGGCCAAATTCCGACTCTTTTGGGGGTAGGTCGGCTAGTCAAACAAAAAGACTTCGGGACGCTGATACGTGCTTTGGCGATTGTTCGCCAGCACCGGCCCTGTCGGCTAGCCATTTTGGGTGAAACCGATGAGCGTGAAGCGGATATTAAACCAGCGCTAGATCGGCTCATTGCTGACCTGGGCCTAGATCAATCTGTTGCCTTTTTAGGATTTGTTGAAAATCCGTACAAGTATATGGCCCGTGCGCAGGTGTTTGTGCTGTCTTCTATTTATGAGGGCTTTGGTAACGTGGTGGCCGAAGCGCTAGCGGTGGGTACATCAGTGGTCTCAACCGACTGCGAAAGTGGCCCCGCTGAGATTTTGAACCACGGCCAGTTTGGTCGCTTAGCGCCAGTAGGAGATGCTGAGGCGCTGGCCAAAGCAATTGTTGCAACGCTTGACCAACCGCTACCGCCTGAAATGCTCAGGGCAAGATCTCAAGACTTTACGATTGAGGCCAGTATCTCTCAATACCGAGAAGTTATTACGCCCCGGTTGCCAGCAGTCGCGAGCTAGTCAAACAAACTCAGCAAACGAGCACTATCACAGAGCTGCCGTATAGAGGCTGACGATAAAAAATGTCTGAGCAACACCTTCAATCATCCCCGCTGCAACTACCCCGTTCCCACCCAGATCGTCTCCGCCCAGATCGTCCTCAGCGACTTTATACGCTAGATGCCTTGAGAGGGTTTGCGATTATTGCCATCATGCTGTTTCATGCAACAGATACCTTTCATCTAAAGCTAGAGCAGCCCTTTTTACTAGATATGTTTGCGTTTGCCGATGCTGGCGTTGAGTTTTTCTTTGTGCTCAGTGGCTTTATATTAGTTTGGGTGTATGGCCATCGCTTAGGCAGAGGAGGCTTAGGTAAAGGAGGCCTAGGCAAAGAGTGCGATCGCGGCAGTCAAAGTCACACCTGGGGGCGTACTTGGTTCTCTTTTATGCTCAAGCGCTGCCTACGCATTTATCCATTCTACTGGCTCGTTAATCTGGCCGTGATGCCGCTCTATTTGCTAATGCCAACTGCGGGTACAAGCGATAAAAGAGAGTTTGCCGTTATCTTAAAGTCTTTTTTGCTAGTGCCACAGCTGCAATCGCCTATTTTGGTCGTTGCTTGGTTCTTAAGCTACATTCTGTTGTTTTACGCTGTGTTTGGCCTTTTAATTGCGCTCCAGCCTAAAGTTTCTTTGCCTATTATCACCAGCTGGCTAGTTCTTAGCGTGCTGTTTAACCTTCGCAATTACATCGCAGGCACTGGTGGTGGCCCAGCTAATTTTTTCTGGCCCCACTTTTTTCTATCTCTCTATGGCATAGAATTTGCCGCAGGCGGGTTGATGGCTTTCTGGCTGACCTCCCACCGACTTAAACGGGCTGAGTGCAATGCATTTTTTGCCTATGGCGCGATCGCCTTTATCGTCTTTGGCTTAATAGACAACTATGTACTCAACGGAAACAACAGCTTTATGATGCAAGGCTATGAGTTTGCGGCGTACGGCGTTACTTCTGTTTTTTTGATTGGCGGTATAGCGGCTAGTGAATCTGAGGCTAATCGCTTTGATGTGCCGCCCTCGCTGCCGGTAAAGTGGCTACTGCAATCGCCTATCTGGATAGGCGCTGCCTCGTATGCCATTTTGCTAACTCACTATCTGGTTTTATCGCTGGGTGTAAAGGTGCTAGCAAGGCTAAATCTCAACGCCGTGCAGCTCAATATTGGTGGCATATTCTGCTGTCTGCTAGCGTGTCTGGTCGGTTGGCTCAGCCATCGCTATGTTGAGCGGCCTTGTGTTAGGCTCGCTTCTTTGGGCGTGCAGCGGCTGCAAAGAGGGGCTGATACAAGATGGTCATGAAGATTCTTTTTCTCGACCAAAGCGGTCAGCTAGGCGGCGCAGAACTTTGCCTTGCTGATATTGCTCAATACTTCAGTAAAAGCTGTGGTGAAAGCTGTGATGAAAGCCGTGGCGAGAACCGTGGCGAAAAGGCTGACAAAAACTCTAACGAAACTTGTCTAGTCGGCGTTTTTGAATCAGGAGACTTTCCTGCTTACCTACGACAGCGGGGGATTCCTGTTAGCGTTTTAGCCACTCAGCCGCTTCAGGTACGAAAGCAAAGCGGCCTGCTAACCGGAGTCAAAAGTCTCAATCGATTGATTCCACTGATTAAAACTGTTGTTCAGCTAAGCCATACCTATGATCTAATCTATGCCAACACTCAAAAGGCGTTAGTTGTTGGCGCGATCGCTAGCTATTTTAGCCGTACCCCGCTGGTTTACCATCTGCACGATATTGTTTCGCCCGAGCATTTTAGCCGTTTAAATCGCCAGATTATTGTTACCTTAGCCAATCAGGCCGCTTTAGTGATTGCCAACTCAGAAGCCAGCCGCAGTGCGTTTTTAGCAGCCGGTGGGCGAGCTGAACGGATTCATGTTGTCTACAACGGATTTGATCTAGGTCGATATAAAACAGTTGCAAGAAGCCGCTCAAAGCTAAGAGCAGAGCTTGATTTAGCCGATAAATTTGTAGTAGGACACTTTAGCCGTCTTTCGCCTTGGAAAGGTCAGCACGTTTTAATTGAAGCGTTGCAATATTGTTCGTCAGAAGTGATTGTAATATTCGTGGGCAGCGACTTATTTGGAGAGAGTGACTATGTTCAACAGCTTAAGCAGCAGATTGAAGAGTTGGGATTAGGCGATCGCATCAAATTTCTCGGATTTCGCTCAGATATTCCTGAGCTAATGAGCGCTTGCGATTTGATTGCCCATACCTCAACGGCAGCAGAACCTTTTGGGCGAGTAATTGTTGAAGGAATGCTGTGCGATCGCCCGGTAGTGGCCGCAGCAGCGGGCGGGGCGCTAGAAATTATTGAGCATGGCCAGAGTGAGCATGGCCAGAGTGAGCATGGCCAAAGTGAGCACGACCAGAGTGAGCATGACCAGACCGGCTGGTTAACGCCTCCTGGCGATGCGGCCAAGCTGGCAGAAGCTATTCAAGCGGTTTGCACAGATCCTCAGGCGGCAGGTGCGATCGCGCGCAGAGGACAACAAAGGGCGCAGCAGCGCTTTGGGCTAAAAGAGACTCACGCCCAGATTAACCGGCTCATCAAAACAGCGATAGGTCAGCTAGCGACTGGAAAGTAAACCTCTATCTGCGTGCCCTCACCCACCTTGCTGTTCACTCTTAAAAAACCGTCTGCTTTCTTGACAATGCCCAGCACCGTTGCTAGCCCCAATCCTGTGCCCCTGCTGGGCGATTTCGTTGTAAAAAACGGATCGAACATGCGATCGCGCACCTCCGGCGAGATTCCCATACCCGTATCAGCCACCGTCACCACCACATAGTGACCTGCCGACATATCCAAACTTTTTTG
Source organism: uncultured cyanobacterium (assembly GCA_963833005.1). Classification (GTDB taxonomy): domain Bacteria; phylum Cyanobacteriota; class Cyanobacteriia; order Phormidesmidales; family Phormidesmidaceae; genus Phormidesmis. Next base: position 43,038 of record CAWHWK010000003.1, read on the forward strand.
AGCCGCCGCTTCATCAACAAAACAGTTATCAATAAAAAACGTAATGAGTCCCCCTTTTGGCATTGCATCGCGGGCATTAATGCACAAATTCATAAACACCTGATGGAGATGCGTAGAATCAGCCAAGACTGTTCTCAATACACGATTTGGAAAGTTACGAGCAGAGAAAAAAAAACGCTGATAGTGGCTCTGTCGACGTGCGCAGGAGACCCCTTGCCCCAGAGCGATGCTGTGCTCCTGGGACCATCCCTTCGAGACTGGCCTGCTTTTCATGGCATCCGTCTAATCGATTAGGCAGGCATCAACACCTCCATAATTTGGTCAACGGATTTGCCTTGAATCAGCAGGGTTTGTGTACACTCAACTACCTGCTGAACCGCTTCGCGAGCCAGGGAGTAGCGTCGTTGCCCGATCGGTTGCTGAGACTCATCAGCAAACTCAAACCGCTCAGATTTTTGCCCCTGACAACTGGCTTGCTGAAGCGCAGACTGCGCGACACAACTTAAACAGAAGTGGCGTTTAACCGCTTCTTGGTTGCGTAGCTGAGCGGCTTCAAAGCCAGCCAGATGCTTGGCAAACTGATGAAAGGTCTCGATCGGCCAGCGGAAACTCCAGGTGGCGAAGGTGCGTGAGGCATCCCAATGCAGCGCATCGGTTAACAGAAAGCGGGGGGCATCACTCAGGTCAGCGGTTTCATGGATGATGACCAACCGTTTTCGGCCATACTTCTTCAACCGCAGGACTTTAGAAAAGGCCCATATCTCTCGCATCTCACCATTGCGGCAGCGGACTTTTTTGTGCCGAAAACTCTCTGGATGGTCTTTTCTCAAAGGCTCTGCCACCATCTGAACCTGTTGCCATTGGCCTTTCCATAAAACCAGTCGGGTGCGCTCAATCTCACTGACCCAGTGTTTGCCCGCCGATTCAATCAGGGTGGTTAAGGCATGGGTCAACACACCCTGGTCAAAGGCATAATCGGCTTGAGGATAGTCCCCTTCGGCTTCCAGTTGCCGAACAATATCCACCGCCATTTCAGTGCGCTTGCGATCGCCTAGACGATGCTGATGGTAATGCAGCAGCTCTGACAACCGCGTCTGCACCTGTTCCATCTGTTCGTAACTCTCTTGTTGCGTCACGGCCAAATACGCTAACTCTGCTTTTTGATAGTTCGGCGGTTGCACCTCCGCGGCCAACCCATCGACCCGGTGAGGATTGGCCACCGCTGCGGTGACCACTGTTTGGTAGCAACTCCAGCAACGATGCACATAATCGTAGGCTGGCTTCGCACCATAGATTTTCTCACTGTAGGGATGATAGGCCAAGGTCCAATCCAATCCTATTACCGCTCGACCTCGGCCTCGGTACTGGGGCGCGAGGGTACGCCGATGCGTCCGCATCAACTCCTCATGACTCCAACCTGCTTCAAACACCGCTGCGTGCATCGCCCGACGGCTGACCTGTTCCCCTTCGGGCCACACGATTTGCGCGTAGATCCCTTGAAGCGTCTTGTTCGCACTCAGGAGTAAGCCCTGGACGTAGCGGCTGACATGCTCAAATCCATTGTCTCGGCAGAAAACCTCTCGATAGGCCAAGAGGAAATGGTGTATCGTAGGCGCTATCCCAACCAGAGGCCAATACATCTGATAATTCCATAGGCGACTTCTTTATTCTCCCTGATGAAACCGGTCTTAACCTTCCAAGTCGTGTAGAGACATTCTCCTTTTCTTGATCCATTAAAACCGGCGACATGCCGACAGTAGCCAATAGCAAAAAGCTAGAAATGGTTGCTAAACCCGCAGAATTGTACCCATAGCTCATTGGTAGCCTCTTTGCGGGCACTTCTACAGCTCTCTTTCGTGCCCATATCATCAGCCTAGTTGAACAATTTGATGAAACTGTGAAGATGCTCAATCGCGCTAGCAGAATCTATTCCTTAGGCCAACCGACACAAAGCCTACATAGGAGCGAGAATTAAATAACTTGGCCGTTTGCTTGCTCATCGTCGCCCTCACCCTGACTCTCTCCCTCGGGAGTAATCTTGTACACATAACTATGGAGATAAATTCTGGAAAGTAGCGCTACGCCTTGCAGTTGCCCTCATCCTAAATTCTTCTCCCGAGGGGAGAAGGACTTTGATCCGGCCCCCCTTCTCCCTTCGGGAGCAAGGGGTTGGGGGATGAGGGCGGCTATGCGCGCTGCTTTGATCGGGCTATGCGCGCTGCTTTGGTCGGGTTATGCGCGCTGCTTTGATCGGGTTATGCGCGCTGCGCAATGAGCGCCTCAAGCTGCTTGAGATTGACCGGTTTAGTCAAGTGCTCATTAAAGCCAGCAGCCTCCGCTCTGGCCTTATCTTGTGGCTGTCCGTAGCCACTGGTGGCAATCAAGTAAACAGTGCTCAAATCTGGATCTGAGCGAACAGCGCGGGCTAGGTCATAGCCATTCATTTCTGCTGTTAGGCCGATGTCGCTAACAATAACGTCTGGCCTTGAGCGCTGGGCGATCGCAAGCCCACTACTGCCACTTTCTGCAATGTCTACTTGATAGCCCAACTCCTCTAAAAATAGCTGGAGCAGCAGCGCTGAATCATTGTTATCCTCAACTACCAAAACCTGCTTGGGCGAACTGAGCACTTGTCCCTCTGCTGAGCGCCCAGAACCAACAGAATCGATTAAGGTCGCTTCAACTACGGTCGTCTCAGCCTCTAGGGCATCGGCTTCCAAGATATCAGCTTCCAAGGTATCAGCTTCCAAGGTATCAGCTTCTGAGATATCAGCTTTCAAGATGCTGTTTGTCTGGTAAGGCAGCGTGATTGTTACGGTTGTTCCTTTACCTAGTCCAATACTCTCTGCCCAGATTTTTCCGCCATGCAGTTCAACAATTCCTTTTGCCAGCGGCAGCCCCAAACCCAACCCGTTACTCCGTGACAGCGCGCGGTCTTCTTGACTAAACGCGGTGAAAATGCGAGAGAGTGCCGCTGACTCCATGCCAATGCCGCTGTCGATGGTTTTGATCGTAACCAAGCCTTCATCCACACCTTCATCCACCGTTGTCAAAATTTCAATCTGGCTATTGTGGTCCGAGAACTTAATCGCATTGTGCAAAACGTTGGAACATGACTGCATCAGGCGAACCGGATCGCCATCAATCCAAATAGCCGCTTCAGGTAGCGTTGTTTCAAGGGTAATCTGTTTTTCTGCTGCCGCACTCTGCGCGTCCATAACCGTATCTTGCAGCAGCTGCGTTAGGTTTACAGGCTGGCGGCTTAGCTGAATCTTTTGGTAGGCGATGCGGGAAATCTCTAGCAAATCATCGACTAGGCGAGTAATATGCGTCAGCTGACGGCTCGCAACTGCCTGAATCTTTTGGCGTTGCGCCGTTTGGGTATCTGATGAATCCGCTTTTTGTCTCTGCATCAAAGTGATGCTGCTGCTGAGCGCATTCAGCGGATTACGCAGCTCATGGCCCAGGGCTGCTAAGAAATCGTCTTTACGACGATCGGCTGCTTTCAAAGTCTCTTCGTTCTGCCTGCGCTCGGTAATGTCGTAGTTTACCCCAATCATTTTGAGGGCATTGCCTTCCGCGTCACAAATCACTCTCGCTTTTGCCGCTAGCCACCGTCGTAATCCGCCTGCACGCTCAATTCGGAACTCGGTGTTTAGCTCTGTTTTTTGGGCGATGGCGGTCGCGATCGCTTCTTGCAGCCCCAAAACATCGTCTGAATGCACATAGCGGTAAAACAAATCGCTACTAGGCTCAACGGCGTCGTCTTGTTCTAAGCCTAGCAGACGATATTCCACCGCGTTCCAGGTTGATTTCTCCGTTATAACATCCATCTCCCAGATGCCCAGGTCGCCTGCATCAATGGCCAAATCAAGCCGTTCTCGGCTTTTTTCGAGGGCTTGGGCAGTCTTCTCCCGCTGTAGCGTGGCGGACAGTGCATTGGCAATCGCCTGAAGAAACGAGACATCCTCAGGCGTAAACTGACGAGAATGCGTCGCATAGCTAGTCAATACGCCGTAAATTCGGGAATCGGCCTTTTTTCTGTGCCCGTCCGAACCGCCATTCGAACCACCATTCGAACCGCTATCCAAACTGCTATTCGAACTATAGACTATCGCGCTGATGCCGCTAACAATACCTGACGCTTCTAGCAGCGGTGAATGGCTAAACCGTCCTTCTTGAGAGAAATCTGAAACCGTTACCGGCTGCTTAACCGTGAGGGTATAGCCCGGATGAGAGTCGGTAGCGCTAATGGTGGCATTTTCAACTTGTTCCAAGGGCCAGCCGCTGCCGTTTTGTAGCAGCAGATCTGCTGGCTGCTCAGGCTGATACACAAATAGGCTACAGGTATCTGCCTCTAGGGTTTGATAGAGAATATCGACTGCGCGTTTGCACAGCGCTGCCGCGTCATTGACCTGAAGGGCATAGGTGCCGAGTTCGGCGATCGCACCTTGTCGCAGGGCCCATCGCTCTGCCCGATTTCTCGCCTGACGCAGGCTAGTCACGTCTACAAATGTCAGCACCGTCCCGTTAATTACATTTTCTAGCGTGCGATAGGGCATCACCCGCATTTTATAATAGAGATTCTCTCCTTTTGCTCGCACCTCTCTTTCAATCGGGATGAGCGATCGCAGCACCTCGCGCACATCCGCCACGATGTCAATATCTTCGTTAGCGTCTTTCAAGGCCAGCGAAATATCAGTAATTGGCCTGCCAATATCTGTTCCCAAGAGGTGAAATAGCTCAGTAGCCGTCGGCGTAAATCGCTTTATGCGCAGGCTCTCATCAAGGAAAACCGTGGCAATTCGCGTACTTTCAAATAAGTTTTGAATATCGCTATTAGCCGCATCTAACTCTTCAACTTTGTTACGCAGCTCCGAATTTACGGTTTGTAGCTCTTCGTTGATTGACTGCATCTCTTCTTTCGAGGTCTGTAGCTCCTCATTAGAAGATTGCAGCTCTTCATTCATCGACAGCAGCTCTTCGTTGGCTGACTTTAGCTCTTCATTAGAGGTCTCAATCTCTTCAATAGTTGATCTTAACTGTTCTTTGGTTACTCGCAGCTCATCTTCAAGCTGCTTGACCACAGGCGCTTCTGCTTCTGGCTCATTGCCATCGGCTTTAGCTCTTTCATAGCTGGTCGGCTTGCCCACATCTTGAAAAATCACCATCAGCAGACCGCTATCATCCGCAGCTTCTTTCGCAGGGTCCTTCACCGGGTTAGCAATCAAGTTAACGGTGACAATCTGACCTTCATTATCAATCGAAACCCGTTCACGAATCGCTTTTACTTGCGTTCCTCTCGCGGCTTGAATAACAGATCTCAGCTCTAATCGCAGCCCCAGTCTGGCCAGATCAAACAGATTATTACTCGGTGTGCCCTGAGACGGCTCTAAATATTTACCCGTGCGACCAAAGAAATAAACAATCTCGTTTTGCTCATTGAGAATTACGCAGGCAGGCGCATAGTCTTGCAGCAGTACGCGCTCAATCGATCGGGTGATTTGCGACTGCTGTTTGACTGCAGGCTGCGATTTTGTTTGCGAGAGCTGACGATAGCTGCTGCGATCAACCAGTGGAAAATCGATTTGGGGCGGGATGATGGCAGGTTTTCGCTGAAAGAGGCGGTGGGGCTTATCGGCAGTGCGAAAAAGTTCGCCGTAGGCAGAGAGATTCTCCGAGCTGCCCAAGAATAAATAGCCATCGTCTCTTAGCGCGTAGTGAAACAGCGGAATAAGCCGCTTTTGTAAGTCTGAGTCAAAGTAAATTAGCAGGTTGCGGCAAGAGACGAGATCGAGCCTTGAAAAAGGCGGATCGCTAATCAGGCTATGCTGAGAGAAAATGCACATTTCACGCAGATGTTTCGAAATCTGATACAGCCCGTCTTGCTTGATGAAAAATCGATCTAGGCGCTCTGATGTCACCTGTTCGACGATACTTTCTGGGTAGCGTCCGTGACGGGCTTTTTCTAGCGCGCGCTCATCAATGTCGGTTGCAAAAATCTGGACCTGCAGTCGCGTATTCTGTTCTTCTAGTTCTTCCGCTAGCAGCATCGCAATCGAATAAGCCTCTTCGCCCGAAGAACATCCGGCAATCCAAACTCGAATGGATTTACGATCAACGCTATGTTCTACTAACGATGCGATCGCTCTTTTCTGCAAAGCGTCGAAGGCTTCGTGATCGCGAAAGAAGTGGGTAACCCCAATTAGCAAATCCTTAAACAGCAGACTAACCTCATCTGTATCTGCTTTGAGATAGTCAACATACGCTTCAACCGAACTTGTCTGTGTAATCTGAATTCGGCGCTGAATCCGACGAATCAGCGTCCCTTGCTTATAGCTGCTAAAGTCGTGGCCGATGCGTCGCCGCAGCAAAGAACAAATCTGATTGAGGTAATCCGCTGCTTCGGGCAGCATCCCGTCCTCGCCCAAATTTGCCCGCAGTCCTTCGCGATGACGCGCATATTCAATTAGCTTGGCAGGAATGTCTTCAACCGGCAGCACATAGTCAACTAGGCCCGTCATCGTGGCGTTACGCGGCATACTGTCGTACTTGGCGGTGCTGCTATCTTGTGCGATCGCCAGCCCCCCAAATTCTTTAATCGACTTCATGCCAATGGTGCCATCGCTGCCCGTGCCCGAGAGGATCACACAAACCGCGTTCTCCCCTTGATCTTCAGCCAGCGAGCGAAAAAAGATATTGATCGGGGCGCGGTGGCCTCTCGCTTGCAGCGGCGCAGACAGGCGCAAGATGCCATCATCCACCGTTAGCGTGGCATTTGGCGGAATCACGTATACCTGATTGGGCTGAAGCTGAACTTCTTCTTGAACTTGCAGCACGCTCATCTGGGTTTCTTTCGCCAGCAGCTCTGATAGCAAACTGTCGTGATCGGGCGCTAAGTGCGAGATCAGCACAAAGGCCATCCCGCTATCTTCATTCATGTGCCGAAAGAACGTTTGGAAAGCTTCTAATCCGCCAGCAGACGCCCCAATGCCAACCGTCAAAAAAGACGACTCTAGTGGGTGATTACCCTCTGGGTCTGCCTTTGCTTCCGCTTCTGAGCTTGCCTCTGGGTTTGTCTCTGGGTTTGTCTCTGGTTCTGGGTTTGCCTCTGGTTCTGGGTTTTCCTCTGGTTCTGTCTCTGGTTCTGAATCTAGCTGCTGATAATGTTCGCGGCGATCAGAGCTATACGCAGAATTGTTATGATTAGAGGACATTTTTTTGAGTAGATTCAATTATTAATGTATTGAACATATATAAAAACTTAGCGCAAAAAACTACGACGGGCCTTCTATCAGCAGTTTGCGAATGAGCTGCGCATGGCTTTTAGACAGCTGCGACTGCTCTTCATACACCTGGGCCGACTTGCCGCGACCTCGCTCCTCTTCAGTTTTGGCCATAACCAAAGACATATTAGCGCGTTCTTCCATCGTGCGCATGGCCGCCCACAGTGCCTGCTCTAGTGCCATATCTTGGCTCGCTATTAATGCTCTGGCGGTAAAGCCATGACCAACGTGGCATCGATATCGCTTTACCTGGTCGGCGTCAATTTGCCACAGCGGACCGTTACACTCAGGGCAACTGATGGGCACCGGATGACCCAATTGGTCTTCGCCACTGATGTTACTACGGGTTTGTTCTGCGATTTTTGCTTCCATCACAATATCTTTGGGAACATCGCTACGGGCAGCTGCTGGCTGTTTGATTAGCTTTTCAATTGTCTGACCCATATGACGTAGCGGCAGCTGATAGTCTACGCTGTCTACGGCTGCGATCGCATTTTTTGGCATATCTGGATAGTCAGCATCTGCTGGGTCTTGAACGATGGCAATCCCACCACAGCGCTTAATTGCCAGCAGCCCAGAACTGCCGTCGTCCAGATACCCCGTGAGCACAACGCCAATTGTTTGGGTGGGGTATGCGATCGCCGCCGAGCGAAACAACGGATCAACCGCAGGCCGATGCCGATTCTCTCTGGGCCCACGGTGAAGCAGCACATGATCTGGCTTTACCAACAGATGATAGTCAGGCGGCGCTACATACACCCGGCCCGGTTGAATCAGCTCATGGTCTTCAGCAGTCTTCGCGATCAGCGGCCCGGCATTGTCTAATAGCGACGCCAAAAGGCTTGGAGACTCAGGTGGAATATGAAGCACCACAAAAAACGAAGCCTGTAAATCAGACGGAAACTGCGAAAATAGCTTTCTCAGTGCATCAACACCCCCAGCCGAAGCCCCAATAACCACGATGTTGCGATGTTTCATCAAGTAATACCTTTCTAGCAAGAGCCCGACTGAAAAAGCTGCCGCCTGGTAGCATACTCTCTATTATCGGGCCTGTACTTAGACGGCAAGCAACTCTCTCTGGTTAGAGACTCTTTCGCTAAATAGACCAAGAGCTGGCTAGATCAAAAGCTAAATAGAACAAAGAATCGTCTCAGCTTTGGTTTCAGCTTTGTATTAGCATGGAGTTTGCTCACACTGGATTTTAATGGAATTGATGACCTACTCCACTCCTCAACCCGCTGCTGCTCAGTCTGATGCCTGGTGGGTCCAACAGTGGGTAGACTTACTTAATTCTTACCGCTTCAAAAAGCGTCTAGAGCGTGGCCGCAACTACGCCCGCCAGGGCAACATCCTCGGCCTGACGTTCAAAGACTCTAAAGTATATGCCACCGTTCAGGGCACCGCTAGCGAACCCTATCAGCTCTCCATCTGGATAGAGCGCTTTACCGACGAAGACTGGGGCTTTGTGATCAACACCCTGGGTGAAAAGGCGCTTTACTCCGCTCAGCTTCTGGCCGGGGAAATGCCAGATTCTATTGAAGCTGTCTTTACCTCCAACGGCCTCAACCTATTTCCGTTTACCCTTGCCGATGTTAAATCTAAGTGCGACTGCCCCGACCCCAAAAATCCGTGCAAGCATATCGCCGCTGTTTACTATCAGCTCGGTGACTTCTTTCGAGAAGATCCCTTTGTTCTATTTCAACTGAGAGGGCGCAGTAAAGAACAAATTTTAGAAGCCTTACGGCAGCAGCGGCAGCAGGCAATTGGCGACGCCACAGCGACTGAAACACAGGCGGCTAGCGGCTGGGCTCGCGAATCGGGCAGTCAGATAGAAGAAGACACTTCAGGAGAAGACACCCCAAAAGATAGCACCGCAGCGGCTCAGAGCGTCAGTAGGCTGTCCAAGAGGTCGCCCCAATCGCCTGTTCATATGCCCGTTGAAACCTTCTGGCGCTACCCAGAGCCGATTGATCCGTCACTGATTGTCATCACGCCTGCCGAGCAGACGGTTTTAGAAGTAATTGGCGATATGCCACTGGCTGCGATCGAAGCGCAAATTGTGATGGAGTATTTCAAGTCGCTATATCAAACGGTTGCTCAGCAGGCCATGATGACCGCGCTCAGCTAACCATAGATATTAGTTAACCATAGATACTAGACGCCTTAGTCCAGACCAGCCAATGAAGGTATAGCCAACTGCCAGCAGCAGACTGCTTAGCGTGACGCGCACAGTGGCTTTTAGCGCTTCTGACTTGAGCTGGCTGGTTGCCTCGTTCTTTTGCTCACCAATCCGAATTTGTAGCTGCTCTTGCGCTTCTGTGGCCTGAGCGGTCAAAAAGGTTTCTAGCTCTTGAGGATTGTTGCGGAAGCGCTCGATTTGAGCGAGCTGAGCTTCGTCTAAATCACCGCTGGCGATCGCAGCTTGTAGCTGGGCTTCATCTTGCAAGAGCGCGTCGATCTGGGTCCGACGCTGAGAGATATCGGCACTCAACCGAGTTTCTAGCTCGCTAGTGGCCTGCTGGGCTTCGGTCTCGACTTGCGAGAGGGCGTCGCGGCTTTGCAGGCGGACATTGTTAGGGTGCAGCACCGTTGTCAGTAAAAAGATGAGGCCCAATAGGCAAGAAAGCAGACATACCCAAAACCGAGCGTCTATAGCTAGGCTTGAGCGCCGAGCACTTTTGCCAATGCTGGTGTCAATCCAGTAGCCGGTAAACAGCAGCGCAATCCCTACTAATGGCACAATGCCTCTGTCTACTAGGCTAGTCACCGTTGCTAGCTGCCAGGCCCGGTTGCCAAATTCAGGCGGCAGTAGCAGCGTTAAGAAATCAACCATGGCTGCGGCGATGGTAATCGCGCCGACCAGCTTAAGAGAGATAGCGGCTAGCGGAGAGGGAATGGATATGTCGTTGGGAGAGGTCATAAAAGTCTGGCGAGGTGCGGTGTGTGATACACCATCTTGCCCCTTAGTGTGGTTAAAGTCAGCACGATTTCTCAACAAGAATAAAGCAAAGTTGATGAAATGGCGACCAAGGGCGCAATCTTTGGGTCTAAACTTTAGGGCTTAAATTTGAAGCTTAATCTTTGAAGCTCAATCTTCGAGATTTAATCTTCGGGGCTTAATCTTCAGAACGGTAGCCGACGTTAATTTGGCTTTTGCTTTCATAGAGCCAGTTTAATCGTCTAGGATCTAGCTTGGCGTAGTACATGAGCTTAAGTAACTGATTGAGTAGCGCCTGACGGTAGAGGCCGCGCTGACTGAAGCGACGAGCGGAGGTGGTGATTTTGCCAGGGGCGATCGCAGCTTTTCCTTTTTTTGCCAGGGCCATACTCAGCGCGGTGTCCTCAAAAATATCCATATCGGGCACGCCGCCAATCTCTAGAAGAACCTGCTTTGTCGCAAAAATGCAGTGGTCGAGGTAGAGAATGTTTTGACGCGATCGCACCCGAGTCGAATACCAAGAGGTAAACCGCAAAAGCCAGTGATCGAGATCAAAGCTATGGATAAAGCCACCCCAGAGCGCACCTTCCCTCAACACCGCTTCAGCCTGTAGCAAGGCGTCTTTTTCAGGCAGCAGCGTTGCCGGATGGTGCAGCAGTATATAGTCACCTCGGCTAGCGGCGATGCCCAGGTTTAGTCGCTGTGCCCGGTTGCTCGCATCCGCTTCAATCACCTCTACTTGAGGAAACTGTTGAATGACTCCCAGCGTGTTATCTTCGCTAGGACTCACCACCACAATTAGCTGTTTATTCCCCTTTTGTGCGCACAAATTCTCTAAAATCTTAGGCAGATAGCCATGACGCAATTCGTTAAAACAGGGCAACACTACTGAAAACATACCTGCATGCCCGTTCAACTACATAAAAGTATAAAAGGAGATCCGCCCTATGAATCCTATCGTCGAAATTTTGCCTGACAAAGCCGCACTTATCGATCGAGCCTACGCGTTGACAGTAGAGACCGTTAAAAGTGCGATCGCCGCCCGCGGTCAGGCGACCCTCGCTCTTTCTGGTGGCAGCACGCCCAAACCCCTCTACGCCGCTCTTACCAAAGCCGATCTCCCCTGGGAAAAGGTCTATATCTTATGGGGCGATGAACGCTATGTGCCCCACGACCACGAAAAAAGTAACGTTCGCATGGCTCACGAAGCCTGGCTGAGCCATGTGCCTATCCCGGCTGACAATATTTTCCCCATGCCAACGAGCGCTGACGACCCGGCCAGAGACGCCGCCGACTATGAAGAGACCTTAAAAAACTTCTTTCAGCTATCGCCCGGCGAATTTCCCGCCATCGACTTCGTTCTTCAGGGCATGGGTGACGACGGCCACACCGCCTCCCTTTTTCCCCACACCGCAGCGCTTGACGTTAGCGATCGCCTCGTCACCGTTGGCAACCACGACGGTGAACCCCGCATCACTTTCACCGCCCCCCTAATTAACCACGGCCAAAAAGTCGTCTTTCTCGTTGCGGGTGAAAACAAACAGCATGCCCTTTCCCAAATCTTTTCTGCCGATGCTGATGCCCACACCTATCCCAGCAAACTCATTACGCCATCCGCTGGCCCTCACTGGCTGCTAGACGCTGCCGCAGGTCAAGGCGTGCCCGATCAGTTTAAGTAAGTCTATAAGGCCCAGGCGATCTAGAAGGCTCATGAGGTTTAGAAGATCTAGAAAATTTAGAAGATCCAGGGCAAACGACGCTGTTTGCCCTGGATCTTGACCATCTGTTTGACCACCAGAACTTACCGATAAAAGTATTCACCTCAAGCGGAATTCTCGCTGTCAGGTCTGTTGATATTAATGTCAGCCCCTTTTCCCTTTTTCCTCTTTTTTCACCCTCACCATGATTAACTGTCCAAACTGCAACCACCAAAACCCCGATGGCGCGCTTCAATGCGAAGCCTGCTACACGCCCCTGCCTAGCCTTGCTAACTGCCCTCACTGCAATGCCACCATCCAAGCCGATGCTAGCTTCTGCGGTCAGTGTGGTAGCGACCTGCGCGAAGAATCACCCTCACCGTTGCCTATCAGTACGGGCAGTACGGGCGAAGCGACTGCTGGCTCAACGCCGCCCGACACATCTGTGCCTGTCGCTTCTAGCGCGACCTCTACTGACCCAGATAGCCCCAGCTCTGCGCTGAAAACGCAGAACTTCTTGAACCCAGACGAGAGTAGTGGCCAGCCAGATATTGAAGTCCCTGAGCTGGTTGTCCCAGACCCCCTAATTGCCTCTCCATCGTTGGAAACTAGCGAATTTAGCGGTGAAGCTAGCGGCCCCACGAGCGCAGAAACTTCAGCAACGAGCAGCGACGAACCAGATATAGACCCAGGCGTATTTATTTCAACGCCATCGCCCAATAGCTCACCGCCAAATATCGAACCAGACATCGAACCAGATATCGAGCCAGAGGCCGAACCTCTACCTACAAATGAACCGGTAACGAGTGCACCGGCCTCATCAGCGCCACCGTCATCAATTCCAACCCCCGCGCCTGCTAGGCAATCGTCCGCTACTCAGCTCCAAACCTTTAGCGCTCGCCTACGTCAAGTCCAAACAGGGACCGCAATCGAAATTCCAAGAGGGCTATCTGTCGTACGGATTGGGAAACCTAACGATCACACACCTCCTGATATTGACGTCTCTGGGTTCCCGGACTCAGAAGTTGTTTCTAGGACTCACGCCAATCTTCGCGTAGAAGGGGATACCTACTATCTCGAAGATGTTGGCAGCTCTAACGGCACCTATATCAATGGCTTGCCTTTACCTGTCGGCAACCGTCATCGGCTGCGCCCAGGCGATCGCATTTCGCTTGGCAAAGGCGATAAGGTCAGCTTTGTTTTCGAAATGGCCAGCTAATTGAGCTAGTCGGTTGAGCAAGTCGGTTGAGCAAGACCTCCTGAGCAAGACCTATTGAGCTGAGCCAGGTGAGACGGCCAGTTAGGGCGGTGTGTACCCCTCCTTGTCCTCACACTTTTTGGTGCGACACTGTGCCTGCATTCAATACCGTCATCACGCTGTCTCTGCTCCATCCCATAGACAAAACGCCGGTTCAAAGCTGGACGTTTGAAGAAGAACCAGTCGTTCGGATTGGCCGTTCGGTGGACAACGACGTTGTTCTCTACAGTGCAGTTGTCTCTCGGCACCATGTGGAGCTTCGCCAGGGTGAGAATGGCTGGGAGGTCCACAGCATTGGCACTAACGGCACCTTTCTAGCCGGACAGCGAATCGACACAAAGCCCGTGCAAGACGGTTTGGTTATTCGCCTAGCGCGCTCTGGCCCCAACCTTCAAATCAATGTTGAGCGACAGACGAAAGGCATGTCGTCTATTCATGCTTTGGCCGCGAAGCAAAAGGCCGCAAAAGAACAGGCGGCCCAAAGCAAATAGCCCAGAGCAAATAGCCCAGAGCAAATAGCCCAAGCGCGAACAGTCCCTGTAAATAGTCTTTAGCTGCCGTAGCCGTTCCGAATCTACGCTAAAGCAAACTAGCGCCATGCTAATTTTGATCACTAGGTGCCTAGTACAAGGGCCCAAAGATCACAGAGGACGTGCGCATATGGCGAGAGGCGATCAGGTTTATGCATACCGAGAGATTGTTGGTATCCCTTACGAGCATCACGGCATTGACTGTGGCGATCGCACCGTCATCCACTACAGCAAAGCAGGCGAAGCGACTATTTTACGGACGACTCAGGACATATTTGCGAGAGGGAGCGCGGTTTATGTAAAGCCGCAGTCCACTTCTTTTATTGCCGATGTGGTGATAGCGCGAGCTGAAAGCCGACTGGGTGAGCAGCGTTACGATTTATTTTTTAACAACTGCGAGCACTTTGCTAGCTGGTGTAAAACGGGCCGCAGTGAGTGCCTTCAGCTCGATAGCTTTGGCCTCAGACTCGATCAAATTAAGCTGCCCCAGGCCAGCGATTTAGCCCAACAGGCCGCGCAGGAAGAATCCCCAGAAAAAGCGCTGCGCCTATTTAAGGAGGCGTTGAGCAATATTGCGATCGCCACCCAGACGCTGCTTCCTCAGTATGAAACGGCTGTGCAAGAAACCCTGAGCTGGCAGCAGGTGGCGCAAGAGGCACTGGCGAGGCAGCGTGAAGATCTAGCGCGAGCTGCCTTGTACAAAAAAGTAGCCGCGAAAAAAACCGCGAGCGATCTAAAAGTGCAGCTCAATCAGCTCTCTGATATGCAGCTTAGCCTTGAGCAAAACCAAACGCTGGCTCTGAGTCGATTAGATTAGAGGTCGATTAGATTTAGCAGCCGGTTAGAGTCAGTGCCAGTTACGCTGAGCGTTGAGCCGATTTTTGGCGGCGACGCTTTTTGCTGCCGCGACGACCGTCTAACCAGCCCATTGCCAACGTCGCCGTGTTGCCGTGCAGTAAGAGCGAGGTCAAGACGGTGAGCGTTATGATGCTCCACAGAATACCAATGTTGTCAAAGCTGGCATGGGTTTGAGCGTAGGCTAGATAGTAAAAAGAACCGAAGCCACGAATACCGAAAAATGCGATCGCCCAGCGCTCCGAACGCCTTATTTTTAGCCCTCGCAAAGATAAAAAGCCAGATAGTGGCCGCACCGCCAGCATAAACAGCAGCGCAAACAGAAAATTCTGCCAGGAAAGCAGATTACTCAAGTCGCTTTGCGCTACAAATCCACCGAGTGCCAGCAGCAATAGCCCCGCAAAAATTCGCTCTAGCTGGGTTGCAAACTGATGGGGCTTGCGGTGATACTCGTGATCTTTATTCACGTTTTGCCGTCCGGCAACCGCTGCTGCAAACACAGCCAAAAAGCCATAGCCGTGCAGCAGTTCAGCAAAGCCATAAGATAGAAATATGGCGGCCACTACAAACAGTCCTTCTTGTGTATCTTCGCTCCAGCTTTCATCAGATACACGGAACACATAGTGGCCTAGCAGCCAGCCAATTCCAATGCCTACCGCTATTCCCATTGCGACCCTGTAGGTAAAATCGTAGGCGGCCCACTTCACTAGCCAGCTACCAAGGCCGTCGTGCTCCGAGATGCGTATAGCTAAATACACAAACGGAAAGGCGAGTCCGTCGTTGAGTCCGGCCTCGGTTGTCAGGCTAAAACGAACTGGATCTTCTCCGCCTTCATTGGGCGCACCAACCTGTACGCTATGGGCCATGACCGGGTCAGTTGGGGCCAGGCAAGCACCTAATAGCATTGCATCCGCCAGCGGCAGGCCAAAAATCCAGTGGCCCAGCAAAGCCGCGCTTGCCATCGAAATTGGCATAGAAACGCACAGCAGCCTGAAAGTACTTTGCCAAGTTTGAAAGCGAAATTTACGATCAATTGCTAAGCCTGTGCCCGCCAGGGAAACAATGACTATAATTTCGGTGACGTATTCAGTGATGACGGTATGCAGCTTATCGTTGACCGGATCGATGGTTGGCAGACCCAATGCCTGACTAAACAAAATTGCTGCGAGGATGAAGTACAGCAGCGGGATATTAATAAAGCGAGAACCCTTCATGCTGGGCAGCCAAGTCAGCCCTAGCAGCGCCAGCCCAAAGGCTATGTAAAAAATTATTTTGGGGTCCATAGCTCAGTTGAAAAGGCTCAGTTGAAAAGCAGACTTGAAAATGTCCGTGCTAGATGTTTGCCTAGTAGGGCTAGGTGTGTCATCTACCGGAGAACATAGCTTCTAATGCGTAGTTATTAGAGACTGTATCCGCTTGCACCGATCTATTAGTGACATCCGTCTATGATTCACGTCACTAGCGCTAGCTACAGATACGTCAACCCATCAGCTTGAATCAAAAAATCTACAGCTTTAGTTTTATGCATTCTTCTTTAAAGTACAGTTGGCCTGTAGGGGCGATCGCACTGCCGCTGCTGACCCTATCAGCCCTTTTTACTAGCCCCTCTGCCTCGGCCCAAGACTGCGAAGATTGCGCCGCTAACGAGGCCATCGAAGCGCCTGCTAGCGAAGAGCGCACGGTAGAAATATCAGATTGGCAGGTTAGCTTCGACATTCCAGAAAACTACCAGATGGTTCGCAGCGGATCGGTGATAGATGTCTTGGCTCCTAGCAGCTATGAACAAACGCAGTGCCGGTTTATTCCACATCCGGCCCAATCTATTCGGCCCTACGGAATCTCGGTAGCCCTAGTGGATAGAACGCTTACCGAATCTGACATTCGCGCTCAGATCGACCCAGGTGAAGGCACCTATCTAGGGCCGACCGGAATGCCCAGCGGCATCGCTTTGATGCATACGACTCAAGATGAGCACAACTTAATCCACGTCAGCCTGCCAGTTCCCGGCGAAGCCGCGACGGTTGTCTTTACGGCCAATACCGACAGCACAGGCGAAATTTTTCAAGAAGAGGTGCTAGAAACTATTTTGGGCTCGTTTGAGTTTGAAGGCGAGCAGTCAGCTGAACTAGATAACTAGTCTGATGACCTGCCAGTGATCTGCCAGCGGCCCGCTAATGAATGTCATAGCCGAAGACATTGGCATCGGCTTCGCCTAGCTCAATATCATCTAATCCGTACTCCTGCCAGCGGCGCGTCACTAGCTCTGCCATGATGGGATCAGATTCGAGCTGTTCGCCCCATTCGTGAGCGGTCTCGGGCGCAATTTTGGTGGTGGCGTCGATGCCCATGCGGCTCCCTAAGCCCAAGCGCTCGTTGGCAAAGTCTAAGGAGTCAAACGGGCTGTCGGGCAAAATAAACACGTCGCGGATGGGGTCTACTTTAGAGGTGACGGCCCAGACGACCTGGCGCGGATCGCGAATGTTGATGTCTTTATCGACGACGATGACAAACTTTGTGTAGGTAAACTGCGGCAGGGCGGTCCAAAAGGCCATTGCGGCCCGACGCGCTTGGCCCGGATAAGATTTATCGATAGAGATAATGGCGGCTTTGTAGCTAAGCGCCTCCATTGGCAAAAAGAAATCAACAATTTCGGAAACTTGCTGTCGCAGTATGGGGGTGTAGATGCGGTTGAGTGCGATCGCCATCATGGCTTCTTCTTTGGGCGGGCGACCGCTGAAGGTAGTGAGGTATAGCGGCGCTTTGCGATGCGTCATGCAGTGAAAGCGAATTAGCGGCGCGTCTGGGTTGATGCCGCCGTAATAGCCCATATGGTCGCCAAAGGGCCCGTCGGTAGCCGTCTCACCTGGTGTGATGGTGCCTTCTAGCACAAACTCCGACATAGACGGCACTTCCAAATCGACCGTTTTGCATTTGGCCAGCGAAATCCCTCGCCCGCTATAGAGCCCCGCAAATAGCCACTCAGACAGATCGACTGGAATGGGCGTGGCGGCGGCCAAGATAATCAGCGGATCGACCCCGATTGCGATCGCAATTTCCAGGTTTTTCCCCTGCTCTGCCGCCTTTCGCAAATGCCTCGCGCCACCGCGCACCGACAGCCACTGCACCGTCATCGTGTTTTTACTTTGTAGCTGCAAGCGATATACCCCCACGTTCGGCACGCCCGTCTCGCAGTCTTTGGTAATGACTAAGCCCAGCGTGACGACTTTGCCCCCGTCTTTAACATAGGGTCGAATCATCGGAATCTGGGTCAAATCGACATTGTCATCTAGCTTGACCACCTGCTGGCAGACCGGCAGCCAGTCGCGGGAGGGCTTTGCCTTTACCACGTCAAACAGGACTTTACCGAGATCTATCGCCTGAGAAATCTTTTTGGGGGGCTTAGGCTGCTGCAGCATACCCAGCTTTTTGCCCAGCACTTCTAGCTCTTCGGGATGCTCCATACCCATTGCCCAGCACACCCGCTCAACCGTTCCTAACAGGTTGACGACCACCGGATGGTCCGAGGCTTTTACATTTTCAAATAAGACCGCTGGGCCCCCGGCTTGCAATAGCCGATTTGCGATTTCGGCGATTTCTAAATCGGGGTCTACTTGCGTGGTCACGGTTCGCAACTGACCACGGGCCTTCACCGTTTTCAAAAAGTCTCGGAGATCTTTTGCCATAGGTTAAAAACGCACTAGCTTTAAAAAACTAAAAGTGAAAAAACGGTGAAAGACAGATCTATTTGCCACGTCTATTTGCCACATAAAGGTCCCATCTGCCGAGCCAGAAACTGCTAGGTGGTTATGACTATGACGGAATGTAACACTTATAGCGAGTTATACCAACGTTTTATGCCTGTTTTATGCCCGTTTTAGGTGAAGGTTCTGTACTCAGGACGCAGGCCACTTTGGGCCTAATTTTGCTTGAGCGCTGCTTGCTGCGATCGCAATAGCTCATTAATCCCTTTTTCGGCGTAGTCAAGCATGGTATTGAGCTGCGAGCGGCTAAAGCTGCCTGCTTCGGCGGTCCCTTGCACTTCAATTAGTTCCAGCTTTTCGTTCATCACCACGTTGAGGTCAATGTCGGCGGCAAAGTCTTCAGGATAGTTCAGATCTAAAAACGCCTTGCCTTCGAGCAGGCCGACTGAAATGGCGGCAATTTGGTGGCGTAGAGGAGACGCGGTGAGTTCACCTTGTGCGATCAGATGGGCGATCGCATCTTCTAAAGCCACATAGGCCCCGGTAATTGACGTGGTCCGAGTTCCACCGTCTGCTTGCAGCACATCCGCGTCTATCGTCAGCGTCCGCTCACCCAGCGCCTTTAAATCTACTGCCGCCCGCAAGCTTCGCCCAATTAGCCGCTGAATTTCCTGCGTCCGCCCCGACAGCTTCATGAACTCACGCGATTTTCGCGTTTGCGTCGATCCTGGCAGCATTCGGTACTCTGCCGTCAGCCATCCCTGCCCCGAGCCCTTCAAAAAGCGCGGCACCTCTTCGCTAATCGAAACCGTGCACAGTACGCGAGTATTCCCACAGTGAGCCAGCACAGAGCCTGCCGCGTATTGGGTAAACTGCCGCTCAAACTGAACCGGACGGAGCTGATCGGGCGCTCTGTGGTCGGGGCGTTGCCAAGGCATAAAGGGCCTGAAAATCACTACCCAAAGAGCATATATCCTCGCATCCATCCGTGCCAAAGCGCCTCTGAAAATATGTAGCGGATTGCAACAAACCGAGTGCACCAATTACGCTATATTTGGTTGGTCGTAGCGTTGTAGACCGGCAGCAACCGCTATCCCTAGCGCTTCCAGTTGAAAATATGGTTTCACAGCTCAGAATTTTGCCCGATGCTCTTCCTGGCGGACTTAGCAACACGCCCGTTCCAGTTGCCTCTGCGATTCGGCGTCACCCTTTGCTAGATGCGATCGCAGGCACCGTCCAGGTCTTTACTTCGCAGCATCGCACTTTCTTTACTAACGTCATGGTGCAGGCGATGCGCGTTGCTGAGCAGGGGCTACCCGTTTTGGTGATGCAGTTTCTCAAAGGCGGCATTAACCAAGGCCCAGAAAATCCAATGAGCATGGGGCAAAACCTCGACTGGGTGCGCTGCGGTAGCCCCACCTGCATCCAAGGGCCTGAGGTTGACGACCAGACTAAAGCGGCGATTCAGGCGCTATGGGCCCACGCTCAGCTTGCCGTTCAAGGCGGCGTGTACGGCCTGATTGTGCTTGACGAGCTTAGCCTAGCGATTGATTTCGGGCTGATTTGTGAAAGCGAAGTGCTAGCCCTGATCGAAGATCGGCCCTCGCACGTTGAAGTGATTTTTACCGGACCGCAGATGCCAGAGTCACTGCTAGCAGTGGCCGATCAGGTGACCCAGTTTCGGCGTAATTATATTGTATAGGCATGGCTATATAGATATAGCTGTATAGACATTCTGACCGAAAAACTATGATTAAAAACGACGCCTGGATCAAAGCTGCCGCCAGCGAAGGCTTGATCGCCCCCTTTGAATCCTCTTTGATTCGCCGCGCCCAGCTCTCGGCCCACGCTCACGAGACGCCTGTTATCAGCTACGGCCTGTCTTCCTACGGCTACGACATTCGCCTATCGCCCAACGAGTTCCGCATCTTCCGCCATATTCCCGGCACCGTTATCGATCCCAAAAACTTTAACCCCGAAAACCTAGAGGCCACCCAGCTCAAACAAGACGACAGCGGCAGCTACTTTATCTTGCCTGCCCACTCCTACGGCCTCGGCGTCGCCCTCGAAAAGCTTCAGATGCCTAACAACATCACCACCATCTGCATCGGTAAAAGCACTTACGCCCGCTGCGGCATCATTGCCAACTTGACGCCTGCCGAAGCAGGCTGGCGCGGCCATCTGACCTTAGAATTTTCAAATTCTTCTAGCGCTGACTGTCGCATCTATGCAAACGAAGGCGTTGTGCAGCTTTTATTTTTAGAAGGTGAGCCCTGTCAGGTTAGTTACGACACCCGCAAAGGCAAGTACCAAGACCAGCCCGAAGCAGTCACGATTGCTCGCATATAGGCCTCTGCCATAAATCTCTAAATCTATGTAAATAGCCATAGCAAATCCAGCATCTTTGAAGTCCTAGCGGCTGCGTCGCCAGTTGAACCAGTTTTCGGCCCAGTCGCGTCGCCACTGACCTGGCTGCCAACGGGTTGATAAAGCCAACTTGCCAGAAGCTTGCACTGCCTCTTCTGCCGCGACTCGAACCACGTCCATCAAGCTGTTGGCTATTGGGGGTACGGGGGCTGATGTCTTGATGAGCGCGGCTATGGGTTGGCCAATCATGGATGCGATCGCCTCAATCAATTCGCCAGCGCCTTTGCCAACGAGCGCAACGCTTTGTAATCGACCGTGCTTGCAGATTAGCTGGCAGTAGAGGGGCAGTGGACTCACCTGATTTAGTTCAGCGCTGTTTGGCACCGCCGCGCGCCAAATTTTGTACGCCTTTGGCGGCGGTCGGCCCTGTTTGGCAAATTTGGGAACCACACCAGCGCTAGCAAAGCGATCGCTTCCCCTAGTGAGGCGGCTATCATCTACTCGTTTGAGAGGTACAAACAGGGCGTTCCAGACGGCAATCTGGGTTTCGTATTTAGCTAGGGAGAGCGCGTTGTTGCGCCCACGGACGAGGGAGCCGCAGGCAAAAATACGAGGATGCGCCGTTTGCAGGCGGCTGTTGACGGGTAGGTAAGGCCGCTCTGAAATGCGAATATCAATGTGGCGATAGCGATCGCGCTGCTGATAGACAAACCCAGGCAAACTCAGCGCGGCCTGCTGCCGTCCCAGCGGTAAAACGACACTAGCCGTGGGGGCAGAAGTGGAGGCGGCAGTGGGGGCAGAAGCAGAGACAGACTCCACATTAGCGGCGTTGATAAGCTGGATGCCAGCGGCCATTAAGTGCGATCGCACCACCGCCCGTATCTCGCTGCCCTCGTGACGCAAAAACCGATCTGTCACCAGCGTCACCGCCACGCCTAAGCTACTTAGCCCTTGGGCCCAAGCGATCGCCTCAAAAGAATCACCAAAAATAGAAATATCTGACGGCAGCGCCTCTGCCTGCAAAAGCGGCTCTAGTCCAGTAATAAGGGGATTAGACCGACTTTCTTCAGAAACGTGAGGCCCAGAAACGCGAGGTCCAGAAACGCGAGGTATCGTGCCAAAAGCGGCTAGTACCGCCCTTGAACTCAGCGCTCGGTCGGCTGCGATGACGGCTGGCCGAGACAAAATCTGATCAGGCAGCGCAAAGATGACATCAACGCCACGGACACTCAGCGCTTCTGCTGAGAGCATGGGCATCTGCGTTTCGGACGCGATCGCACTCCACTCCACCAGTGCCCCCCAGTCAAAAGCCGGGTCAAAAGCTGAGCTAAAATCAGCCGCAGCTGGCCGATCGCTTCGCGTAAACCACTCGGCCACCGCCTGCTGCTCTCGGCCCTCAGCAAGCTGCTGTAGCCCCTGACGCAGATATCTCACCTGCTGCCGCTGGGCAAAGACTCCAGGCGGCTCAACTAGGGCGACTCTGGCACCGTAGCCAACCGCACTTAGCGCCGCCAAGCGGCCTTCTAGGGTTCCACCGAGGATGACGAGGTCATAGTCAGCCGACATCGTGCTTCTCTGCTGCGAGGGGCGTTAGCAGGTCTGTCGGTAGCAGGTCTAAAGTCGGCAGCAGGTCTAGAGTTGGCAGCACGTCGGCTAGCGCCTGGAGTAAACGCTGATTGTCTGTGCGGGTTTTGACGGCTACTCGGAAGTAGCGATCGCCCAGTTCGGCAAAGCTAATGCAGTCACGAATATAGACTTGGTGTCGCTGAAGCAGCTGAAGCTGTAATGCGGTTGCCGAGCGATCGCAGCGGACTAAGAAGAAATTGGCGCAGCTAGGCAGCGGCGTTAGGCCCGGTAGCCTTTGAAGCGCTTGAAATAAATAATCGCTTTCGGCCATGACCCACTCCCACGTGCGCTGCGCAAAGGCCCGGTCTTTCAGCGCCGCAATGCCCGCTGCGGCTGCCAAGGTATTCACCGGCCAAGCGTCGCGCCACTGCTGCCATCGCTGTAGCGTCTGGGGATGGGCGATCGCATAGCCCAATCGCAGCCCTGGCAAGGTGTAAAACTTGGTCAGCGACCGAATCACCACCAGGTTTGGAAATTCGCATACCCAGTCGATCACGCTCTGTTCGCGCTCAGCCGGTAAAAAATCCATAAAGGCTTCGTCAACGACGACCTGCGCGAATCTTGGAATGAGCGATCGCACCTTTTCTCGGGTAAACAATGCTCCGGTGGGATTGTGCGGATTATTCAGTAAAAGCCCACATTGACTAAGATCCTTATGAGGATCTTCGGATTTTTGTAGCGCCGTTTCCCAGTCTTCTGTGTTTTCCCAGTCTTCTATGTTTTCCCAGTTAGCCATGTACTGGCCCTGCGAATTGAATAAGGGAATAGGTGATAGCGTTCCGCCAAACGCCTTGAGCGCCCTATCGTAGTCACTAAAGCCCGGTGATAGGCAGAAGCACCGCGTCTGCGTCGCCAAGTCGCGAGCGGCCCAGTTAAGCAGTTCGGCTGCGCCATTGCCAGGAAGAATGTAGTCAATAGGAATTTGGTGGTGCTGAGCGATCGCGCTGCTAAGTTTGCTATACGCCGGGTCAGGATACGCCACCATTGATGAAAAAGCCGCCTGGATTGCCTGCAAAACCGATGCAGGCGGTCCAAGCGGACTGATACTAGCTGAAAAATCTAATAGCTCATCGGGGGGGCAGCAGGCGAGCTGAGCCGCCCAAGCTAAATTGCCCCCGTGAACCGGTCTAACCATGACTGGGTTTAATCTAGAAACGTCTCAACTCAAAAAAAGAACGCTACTTCTTCTTCTTACCAGAAACCATTTCCTTAAACTGCTTACCTGCCGAAAAAGCGGGCACCGTCGTCGCAGGAATCACCATCGTGTCACCCGTTTTGGGGTTACGACCTTCGCGTTCCTTGCGGGCTCTAGGCTCGAATGATCCGAAGCCGACCAGGGTTACCTTTTCACCTTTGGATACAGCTTCCATAATGGACTCGATAGCTGCTGAAATTACAGCATCGGCCTGCTTTTTCGTCACTGAAGACTTTTCTGCAACGGTATCGACGAGTTCACCTTTATTCATGCTTATCTCCTGGAGAGTGATCGAGTTGATTTGAGTTTTGGCTGATCTTGGCTAGAAAATACACATTGCCCGATGGCAAAAATTAAAGTTTAGATGAGGATGTGGATCGAAGGGAACAGCCAGCGCTAATGAGTAAACGCTGAAACCCTTGAAACCTCATAATTTTTACTGCCCCATTCTAAAGGGTCCCCGTGCCGTTTGAACAGAGGAACCTTGAATTTGTACGTATTTGGGGGATTCCAAAAGAAAGTTCATCATTCTCTCATCAAAAATTAGGAATTCTGTCTTGACAAAAAGGCCGATGCTCCTACTAGATTTCAGAGAATCGGCTTTATTTAGCGATTATGTTTAGAGATAAGGCTTAGCGCAGTCTGTTAGCGCAATCTGTCAGTGCTAGACGACATGCTGTATTAGCTAGCTGGGCCGCTATTCCTGGAGTTGGTCTTGCCTTTCCTGAATTAGCTGCTGAATGTCTTCGCCAGGGTCATAGCTATAGCCATATACGCTCGCGTCAGAATCATCTAGCACTTCTGGTGTTAGCAGCACAATCAGCTCGCGTCGTTCGTTCGTTTCGCTAGAGCTTCTAAAAAGCGCCCCTAGCAAAGGAATGTCTCCTAAAATTGGCACTTTTGAGATAGTCGTACGGTCGTTTTCTTGAATAATTCCAGAGAGAACTAGCGTTTGGCCATCTCTAATCCGAATCTGGCCAGATGTTAGCTGACGACGGGCTAGCAGCACAGCGGGCTCCCGCTCACCTGTGTCAAAGGTTCCAGAGGGCGCAGAAATAGATGGTGCAACCGATAGATTGACAAAGCCGTTGTCATCAATGCGATCTATTTGAACCTGCAAGTTCAAGCCTGCGTCTTCTGTCTCAAACGTACGTGTAACAAAGGGCTCACCCCCATCGGTGACAACGGTCTCAGTCGTGACGTTGGTGACGACGGCTTGCGTTAGCTGAACGGCGGCTGTTTGCCCTTCTTGAACGACCAGTGTCGGATCGGTAATGATTTTTGCATTGTTATTGTTAACGGCAGCTTCTAGCCTTGGCAAAAATCCAGCCGCAACGGTGCCCAATGCATTTGCAAAGTTGAAGTCAATAATGCCGACGCCTGACTGCTGAAGAATGCCAGTCGTGCCCGTACCAAACGAGAAGCTGGTGCTGAAGCTCTCTGAGGCAGCCAAGTTCACATCAATGACGCGCAGGTTTACTGCAACCTGACGCCGACGAATATCAAGCTGAACCATCTGCGCAGTGGCAATTTCGATTTGGCGAGGCGTGCCAATCAGTGTCAAAGAATTGGTTCTTTCGTCACCAATGACCTGTAGCCCTCTCAGTAATGGGTTGGCATCGGCAAAATCTACTCGCTGGCTAGCTAAGCTAGATTGAGTGGTTGTCGCCTCGGTAACGTTAGTGCCGTCGCCCACTTCTACCGCGTTGACGCTGGTGACCGAACTCTCGCTGGTGACCGAACTCTCAGCACCCATCGATACTAAGAAGTTAACTGCACTGGAGACATCAATCTGATTTAATCGCACGCTGCGAACGAGAACATTACGGGCGCTATTTGGCAACCGGGGCCCGACAAAAATCGTCCGGCCTACCTTGTTCGCTTCTAGGCCAGATAGCTGCAATACGTAGTTAAATACATTTTGCACCGGCTCATTTTCAATATCGAGTGAAACCCGTGCATCTGCTGCTTCACCGTCTGGGTCGTCGCTGGTAAAAGCCAAGTTTAATCCCGCCGCCCGCGCCAATAGTGAGAGCACCTCGCGAGCAGAGGCATCTCGTAGCACTAGTCTGGGTACTCGCTCAGCGGTTCCCAAATCAATTTCGTCTAGCGTGGAGTCAACATCTGAGACGGAGAGATCGCCGACGGGGGGTGCGATCGCTCGTGGTAAAAACGGCGGCGCTGCGTTCAATGTCGGCGCAGCCACGGGCGCACCGTCAATAATGACCTCTGGGTTAGGAATGAGAATATCTGGAATCTCTTCACTCTGCTCGGCCTGAGCGAGTTGCCACGGGCCAATAAAACGTCTGGTCGCCGGGGCTGCCTCTGGATCTGCCGCAGGCGCTGCCTCACTTTTATTGCTGGTACTGCTTGCCCCTGGCACAGTGATCAAGGTTTCGGGTAGCTCAGAAGGGGTGGCTTTGGCATTTGGGCGCGTGTCTAAGCTAATCAGCAGGGTGCCTTCTCCTGCTTGCTTTTGAATGTCGCTAATGGGCGCTTGCTCGCTGCCGCTGACCGTGAGTCGGACGCGATCGCCCCCAACTGCGCTCAGCTCAACCGACTCAATGCCGGGTGCCGGATTTTTTTGCGTAAAGCTTTCGCCCGCAGGTAGCTGTAGCTGAGCGTGCGCAATCTCAGCTTCTAACATTAGCCCCGAACGAGCCATAATAATTTGCGCACTATCTCCAGAAGTCGCTAGCGACAGCGACAGTCCTGCTGCCGTCCGCTTGAGAGAAATGCCTTCAACAGTCGTTGTCCCAAGGGCAGACTGAGCGACTGCAAGCGGACCCGCTAGGGCCGCCAAAGCGCTTCCCAACACTAAGCTTTTAAAATTTAGACGGCGTTTCACAGAACTTCACTCCTTAAGTTGAAACTGGGTAGAAAGTTGAAACTGGGCAGATAGAGGGAGGATAAAAATTGGAAAAAATGAGCGTAGCCGAAACCTATCTAACGAAAACAGACAGGTCTTATCCGCCTTCAGCCGGAGCCTCAGCTTCTGCGGGCGGCGCTGCGACCTCTGGGGGCACCTCAACATCAGCCGTCGGCATCAGCGCATCGATTTGAAATGAAGTTTCTAGCTTGGCTTTGGGTTGAACAACAACTTGCCCCCCCGCACCAATCACCGTTTCAGGGACTTCTTGACCACTGGTGATATTAAAATCTCGCACCATCAGCAGCGGCTCTAGACGCTCTAGGTTTCGCAGAATGGTTTGGGTTTGCGCATAGTCGCCAGAAAACCGAATAGAGTAGGTTTCTCGTCGCAGTTTTCCATCTATCTCTGTGCCCAAAGAGCCATCAGAAACAACAGCTTTCTCGCCAGGGACAAACGACTGTAGCTGCGCTTCCAACAGAACAGGTGGCAGACCTCGCGCTCTGACCTGAGCCCGAACACCACTCAGCGCAGCGTTGCTGCTTTCAATTCTCTGATTGATATCAAGCAGCAGCGTGTCCATAGTCTTTTCGTTTGCAAAGAGAGAATAGACGTTGCGCCGTCGCTGCATAGCCGCTGCTAGTTCAGCCTCTACCTTGGCGATATTTTCTAGCTGAGAAGCTTGAGAAACGAGCTGATTTTCTTTGGTTGAAATTTCTGTTCGGATGGTCTCGTTTTGCACAGCAACAGGCTGCACCATTTTGATATACAAATAGGCGGCTCCCCCAATTCCGGCTAGCGCCACGAGTAAGCCAATAATAGTCGGCGTAAATTCTATGCCAAACACCACCGGATTTAGCGGTTCATCAATAAAGTTAGCATCATCAGGGGCGACAAAATCTCCTAAGGCGGCCATTAGTTAAGTGCTCCTGTTGTTTGAAGGGCAAGAATACGAGCAGCAAGCCCGGTGGACTCCTGCTGACGGTTTAGCTCATCAAGTAGCATTGACGCGGATAAAGCCTTAATCTCGCCGGTAATGCTGTAGGTCACCAGCTGAGCTTGTTCTACAGATGCGTCGGCTCCTGGGCATCGACCCGGAACGGCTTGACCCAAGGCCGCGTTCGTGATTTCAATTGACTCGCTTTCTAAAAAAGGAGATTGTTTGAGCGTCAGTAGAAAATCGTTAACATCGTTAAAAGAACAGGCGTTTCCCCCTAGCTCTATGCCGCCTGCGGCTGAGCCCCCTTCAACGGGAGCCTGCTGCACCAGGCGTAAGATTTGAGTACGAGCGGGAATGCGCCCTTGCATATCGCGCACAATGGCAGACCAAGGCCGAATACGCTCAAAGACGCCAGCTAATGCCTGAATTTCACTATTGATCACCTGTGTCTGTTGGCGGGCGGTCTCGACTTGCGCTAGCTTTTGCTGTAGTTCAGTTAGCTGCATGTCTAAATCGGCAGACTGCGCGCTGAGGGTCGATTGCTGTTTGTTCAAAACTAGCCAGTAGCCACCCACGCCGCCAATTGCAATGAGTGCAAACGCCAAGCCGCCAATTGCGGGTAGCATTCTTCGGCTGCCTACCCCTGCCTTTGGCTGGTTGACGACAACAATTGAATCGGTCGAACGACCCTCCCGGTCATTCAAAAAGTTAATATCAATTCCGTACATGGCTCAAACCTCCTGCTAGACAACCCGCACTTTCTAGACGACCCACACTTTTTTGCTTCACGTTTGCCCTTTACTCTTTTCCCAAAACTTGGACTGTTTCAAAATTTAGACTGTTCCAAAATTTAGACTGTTCCAAAATTTAGACGTTTGCACACTGGCCTCTGCTGGCTAAATGCACTCTGGCTAAATGCTCTTTTCTAGATCTCTCCTGAGCTTCTCCTAAACTTCCCTTAGCCCCAGACCTAGCACTGTCGCTAGGCCCGATCGCTGTGCCTTCGAGACTTCTTCGTCCGACTCGATGGCCAAGGCATCGACCGGATCGATCACGCTAGCTGGTAACCCCAGCCGCTGCGAGAAAAACTCATCAAGATTGCCAATTGCTCCACCAGGCCCTGCTAGCAAAAGCTGAACGACCTCCATGTCTTCACCCTGGTTAAGGTAGAAATCTATAGAGCGACGCAGCTCGTCAGAAAGCTCGGCAATCACTCGCAGCATGGCGGCGACACCTGGATTCATACCGCCCTGAGCACCGCTGTCCGTGGGCCCAGCCGGAAGCGACATGCCTTGCAGCAAATCGGCGTTTCTAGAGGGCGGCAGATTCATCGCTCGGCTTAGGGCCGTTTGAATTTGTGAGGTGCCCAGCGGCACCGTCCGCGAGAAGTGAGGCGTGCCGTCTACCACAATCGAAATTTCAGTGCTTTCGAACTGGATATCGACAATGGCGACCGCTTCTTGGGAGGTAAAGTGACGTAGCTGCTCTCGGATGGTACGGATGAGTGCGAAGCAGCTAGTTTCGAGCACGTTGAGGCTGAGGCCCGCTTGCGCAAAGGTTTCGGTATAGCTATCGGTAATGTCTCTTTTTACGGCGACTAGCAGCACGCGCACTTTTTCAATGCCATCGTCGTCAACGACGTAGCCAACTTTTTGATAGTCAACATCGGCCTCGTCACGCGGAAATGGTAGATACAGGCTGGCCTCTTGGTTGAGCACCATTTCTCGTAGCTCGTCGTCGTCTAGCTCTGAGGGCACCAAAATCACTCGAGTAACCGCTCTGCCGGGAACAGCCGTTGAAGCTTGAGTCACCTTCAGCTTATTTTCTGTTAGCGTGGCTTGGATAATTTCGGCCATTGTTGGGCTATCGACAATCTGGCCTTCTTCAAAAACGCCTTCAGGCACTTCAGCGGTCGCTAGCATTTGTAGCTTTAGCTTTTGGCCTTGCTTTTTGAGACGCACGATGTTGATGCGCTCGGGCGTCAGCTCAATACCGACCCCGGACGTTTTTTTAGAAAATAGTGACTTGAGTCTGTTCACGACTGCGGCCCAGTAGGGATGACGTAGATGAAAAGGTGGACTGTTGACTTTGGATATTGACTTTGGATGAAGACTTTGGATGAAGACGGAAAATATCCGAATTTCGACCCTAGCCTGCCCAGATCTAAACAAGAAAATTACATTTGATAGTGTCTGAAGCGCTGAGCGTGACGTATTTACTCAGTTGACGAGCCAATGGGGGATTGAGTGGGGGATTGAGCTTTTGTGCCTGAGTTTTGAGATTGGGAAATGGCGATCGCACAAATGCTGATGACGATGTACCGGCAATGCAGTTTGCCCATCGCAGCTATATAGCAAACATGCTTGATGGGTCGATAGCTCGAAAGTGTCGATAGCGCGAAAGTATAGATGCGATCGCGCTCACGCTCGGAATCTAGGCCAGACTCCGAACGCAGCTAGACTCTGAACGCAAATAGCGCTATCCACCAGGTTTAAGGTCAAGCCTCAGGCCCAGTTCTAGGGCTACTTTTAAACAGCGTTTACTCGCTTGGTGAGTACTGCCATTACTTCGTTAGGTCTGTCGGTAGATATCGGACGGCTCCAGTCGTTTGGCTCTGCGTAGCCGAGCTGGTGTAATTGCTGAATTGTGGTTTGGACACCGCTGGGCGTGCCGAATAGCAGATGGCGAATTTGCTCTCTGTGTTTTTGAGGCCCAGGCGGATGGTCGGCAACAGAACCGGATAGAACAGTGGGCGCTGTGGTTTTGCCTGTGGATTTGTCTGGAGTGGCGTGAGTGGTGCGGCCACCTGAAACTGTGGACGCTGCTGCGCCTAGATAAGAAAGGGTAAACATGAGAATCTGGTCTCCGAGTTAATGTTTGAGGAAGGAAACCAGAACTTCTAATCCTTGGCCACATTGTTTATCGCAACAGTACTGACCAGCGTTGGTAAATTGTCGCAGCAATGTGGCTCAACTTTATACGAATGCATCCGCATAAAGTTGCCGGCTTTAGCCACCTCGCGAAATATGTGCAAATTCGGGGTCGCTAAAGTACACTGCCCTTAGCTTCCGGACTGGCTGTTTCAGTTCGTGAAGTTAGCCGTCGGTGGGTGCTTGTAACACCTGCCGATGGCGCTGAAGTCGAATGAGTTCTGAGAAAACGACGAGGATAGGCATCACACGTCTTAGCTACTGAAGATAAAGTGATTTTCGCATTGAGTCAAGTATCATTCCGACGACAAGACTCAACATTACCGGCTTCAATTGTCAGCGGCAATTTCTTGATTCAGTGGTTCTGGTGTCAGCACTCGCTGCTTAGACCGAACAAAATCCTTTGCGTTTCGCGTCACGCTGAAGTGCCACATCTAAGAGAACATTGGTATCAATCAAAGCTCTCATAGATTGTGCTTTTCCTTGAGTGCCTGCCACCTTGCCTCGTCGCTATCTATCTGGACGGTATTAGCGGGCAAATTAGCAAACCAGCTTGCAAGCGCTTTAATTTTGTAGCCCTTTGAACCCGTCTGCTCTGCTGATCTTGGAGACGATTCCCGCCCAGAGAACGAACTATCAGAAGCACCACTTTCTTCGGTTTGGGACCGCGCCGATTGCAGGACAATAATTTCAACGTCTCCCGGCGCAAGGTTCACTGGCTCAGCTACGATCAGTTTCCCGGTACTGTCTATCTTGCCGTTAAGCTTTAGCGCCTGCATCGCATTACCCTTACAAAACAGTTCATTTATATTATGACTTGTTAACGGCGACTCTCTATGAATTGGACTAGGAGAGTCGCCATGCCTACTGTGGGTTTCATTGCACAATTTCGCCGATTGAGTCTTTTTATCCTGTGACCGGAGCATTGTAGAGAATGGCTGAGGAATTGGGTGTAGATTGGGTGCGGGGGCGATCGCACACTTACCATCCCGGTCATTTTGCTAGCGACCTGTAATAATCAACGGTAGACAGTCGGTTTTGAGCCAGGTTTGCAGTCATGGTACAGACGCCCACAAGAACCCTCACCCTAGAAGAATTTTTGCAGCAGCCCGATACGAAGCCTGCTAGCGAGTACATTGACGGTCAAATTATTCAAAAGCCGATGCCAAAAACAGCGCACAGCGGAATTCAGGCAGGCTTGATTAAAGTCATCGATCCGGCGCTGAACCCTGGCAATGTTGGCCGAGCCTTTCCGGAACTCCGCTGCACGTTCGAGAATCGCTCAATCGTTCCAGACATAACCGTTCTGCCCGGAGCCAAAGTTCCCCGTGACGAGAAAGGCAAGCTCGCCGAAGAGCTTCTTACCGCACCTGACTGGATGATTGAGATACTATCGCCGGGACAGAGTCAGACGAAAGTGGTGAAGAAAATTATGTATGCGCTAGCTCATGGCACTCAAATGGGTTGGCTGATTGACCCGGATGAGGAGTGCGTTTTTGTCTATACGCCCGACTTACGAACCGTATTGTATGAGGCACCTGATGCACAGTTGCCAGTACCGGAGTTTGCGATCGCCTTTCAGCTAACGGTAGGAGAGTTAGTAGCTTGGCTATACGAGTAAAGAAAACTAACCTGGGAGACATGACCGATACTAACTATCTACCAACCAACATCCGATTAGCCCATAAAGGGTACGAGGCTAGCGTCGTAGTTAATCCGGCTGACGGATATGTACAGGGTATGGTTGAGGGACTTGAGCAAGATTTGCTGTCTTTTGATGGCGATGATATTGCAGAGTTAGCCGCTGATTTCAAGACTGTTGTTGATGAATATTTAGAAGATTGCGCTGAACGAGGTGTCGAAGCGGAAAAGCTTGAGATCAGTGCTGATGATTGTAGTTAAAAATGAGTAGCAGACGAAGACCTTCAGGTTCCCGAATCGGAATGATCTTTGTTGCATTCGGAACAATCTTTTTCGTACATAGAACTTTCTCCGTATGGTCGAAGAGTTGGGAAAGACAAGACAAGCTTAGTCATGTTCCTACAGAATTGATCGTGTCAGAAATACTCTACTCTAATGAAGAGCTATATGGGTTGGGCCCTGGAGGGAATGAAACAGGAATCATCGTATACAAGATTCCAAACGATACGGTCAAAGAGATAGAGCTACTAGGTATTGACTACTTCACAAGATTGCTACCAAACTCAGGGAGCCGCTACGAGCAGCGAGGACAGTATTCAGAATGGCAGGAGACTCCTATTAGTTCAGATCCAGATTGGAAAGACAAAGTTCAAACACAAACTCCCGACTCAGTAGTCTCTCCACCCAAACTAGCTAACTATCTGGATAGATATGGCTGGGGAATTAAAATTGAACCGGAGATTGAGCAGGAGATCAATGAGGCAGTTTCTAGTCCAGGAAGCTACTTCGCGTATAGCCGTGCTGGCATGTTGATAGTGATACCTAGTATTGAGAAAGCCGTCTATGTGTACAGCGGATAGGGCTAGCTCTAAGCCATAGATCTAGAGCGAAATAATTGGCTCAAGACCTACATTGACAAAACCGTCAATCACTCTGCTTCCTAGCACGTCCACCAAATCGCCGGACGTAGCGAGACCCAACACGCACAATCCAAATTTGCGCGTCAGGATAACGAGACTCTAGCCGCTCACAAGCCGCTATCTCACTTTCATCAATCTCAAAATCTTCGCTCTCAATATCTATAGCTACGATTCTGCGATCGCCCGATCTACCTTCGGCATCACCAGCATTAATCTGAGGTCGAACCCGTGACTCATAAATCTGGTCGCCTCACCTAGCAAACTCTTCTTTACTGTATCTAGGCTGTCGTATCACCATCGCCGCATTCTCCATCTATTGGCTTTCACAATCCAACTACCGTTACTTAAGACTGAGAGGAAGACTGATTAGCAACATACTGATGAAGCACGCTAGCGATCAGAAGAGCAACTGAGGTATCCGCCTGCTGCGCCATTGCCTTCAAAGTTTGCAAATCGCCGGTAGGCAGTCCAATACTGATAGCCGCCAGCTCATCGGTTTGAGCCAGTGCATAGTGCTGATACCGACTAATAGCTTCCGGGAGGTCAGCAATAGACTGCCACTCTCCTAGCTCTACAGATTCTAAAATTTCTAGTTCTTCCGCGTTTAAAGTAGACATAGCCTATCCTCCTAAATATTTCTTTTTCATTTTCCGGCTAGGAATAATCGTCTTCAGAAAAATCACTTCATCGTCTTCTACAAACGGCACCAAATATACATATTCATTCATGGCAATAATAAAAATTCTTTGAGACGGATATTTTGCCTGGTCAGGGTGCTCAACGATATCCAATATCTGCTTCGCCTGAATAGCCTGCAACACCTGTTGAAAGCTAACCTGCCTTTCAGCCTCCAACTGCTCGTTTTTATCATCACTCCATCGAAACTGCTTCAATACCTATCTCTCTATTACTGCTGGCGTACTGCTGGCGCTTGGCCAAGCTACAGCTTTTAGGCCAAAAGCTCTATATTACACATCGTACATGCGCAAGCTGGCCTATGTTTCAAACCGCATGCTGTCTATGACGCCATACTTATTCTTGAAGTTGTTAGCAAAAAGTCGCAGGCAACCCCAAAAAGCACCATTGATATCTGTAAACAGCGATCGAGCAAATACGACAGGGATAAGCAGGAGTAAGCAAATGGATCAGCCAATTAAAGAAAAGCTCGAAGCCAGAGGATGGCAGGTTGGATCGGCTACCGATTTCCTAGGGCTCACCCCTGAAGACTTACTCATCATTGAAATTAAACTGGCGCTATCGCGTCGCTTAGAAGAACGGCAACAGCAAGCTATGTCCGAAGAAGCCCGCCTTAACCAGTCAAACCAGACACAGCAAACTAAATCACCGACCTCGATTGATTAGCTCATCCGCGACATGGTCGCCACTGGTTCATCCCCTCAAGAAATCGGTCAGTTGATTGCCAACATTGATATGGCAGTCGCCTAGTCATTTAGGTTTTGGGCGATCGCGTACAAAAATCTGGCCTACCAGACTTACCCAAACAGGCGGCTTGTGCTGTAAAGTCACAAATCATCGCGCTGTTGAGTTGCCGTATACGCCATGTCATTTATCCGCCACTGGAAAAAGTTTTTTGCCCTTGCCCTCGTCGGCCTGCTCTCAAGCTGGCTGATTAGCTGCGGCAGCGGTGCCAATACTGCCGCCGATAGCTCAGGTGCCGATAGCTCCGGCACCGCCGAGGTCGAATTCTGGACCATGCAGCTCTCTCCCGATTTCGACGACTACTTCAACACCCTCATCGCCGACTTTGAAGCCGAAAACCCAGACATCACCATCCGCTGGCAAGACGTCCCTTGGGGCGATATGGAAACCAAAATTCTCGCTGCCGTCTCAGCCGGTAACGCGCCTGACGTGGTGAATCTGAATCCCAACTTTGCCTCACAGCTCGCCACTAGAGGCGCATGGCTAACGCTCGATGACAAGCTTTCAGAAGCCGAGCAAGCCGTTTATCTGCCAAAAATCTGGGAAGCCACTCAAATCGACGGCGAAAGCTTTGGCTTTCCCTGGTATCTCACAACCCGCGTCACGCTCTATAACAGCGATATTTTGTCAGAAGCAGGCATCAGCGAGCCGCCCGCCACGTTCGAGGAACTCGCTGAGGTCGCTAAGCAGGTTAAAGAAAAGACGGGCAAGTACGCGTTCTTTATCAGCTTTGTGCCAGATGACGCGGCTGACGTGCTGCAATCTTTTGTACAGATGGGCGTGCCGCTAGTAGATGACGAGGGCAACGCTGCGTTTAATACGCCCGAAGGAAAAGCCGTCTTTCAGTACTGGACCGATTTGTATCAGCAGGATCTGCTGCCCAAAGAGGTACTGACCCAGGGCCATGCGCAGGCAATTCAGCTTTATCAGTCGGGTGAGGTGGCGATTTTGGCCTCGGGCGCAGAAAAGCTAGATACTATTGCTACCAATGCGCCTGAAGTCTCTGCTGCGACAAAGGTTTCGCCGCAAATCAGTGGCAGCACAGGCCAAAAGAACGTAGCGGCGATGGATCTGGTGATTCCTAGCGCGACCGATGTGGAAGCGGCGGCGTTGAAGTTTGCCCTGTATGTAACAAATGACGCTAATCAGCTTGCGTTTGCGAAAGATGCGAACGTCCTGCCTTCTACGGTGGGGGCGATGGAAGATAGCTACTTTACGGACGTCTCGGCCTCGGCCACACCGGTAGAGATCGCCCGCTCGGTCAGTGCTAGTCAGCTTGGCGATGCGGCTGTCCTGATTCCAGCGATGGAAGATGTGAAGGAGCTACAGAAGATTGTCTATGACAATTTGCAGGCGGCGATGCTAGAAGACAAAACGGTTGATCAGGCGGTGGCAGATGCGGCTGATGAGTGGAATAACCGTTAGAGATGCTCAGGTAGAAGTGCTCAGGTAGAGATGCTCAGGTAGAGATGCCCAGGTAGAGGTGCTGGGCTCTAGCGTCAATAGCTCCCTAGTGAGCCCTGACGCTTGGCCTTGTCTTCTGCCCAGTGAAAGAGGAGCGTACCGACAGCGAAGTAGACCAGGCCATTGACGAGCGCGATCGCCCATCCGCGCCAATCCAACGGCTGCTCTCTTGCCATCAAATCTCTCAATAACCCTGTACTAGGTAAAATCGGCATCACATTCGCAATCATCCGTGCTGGCCCTGTCCAATCTTCGGTGGGTGCAGCCAGCAAAAAGAACAGAAAAAACTGAAACAGGCTGAGCAATTGCTGTACATTTTTAAGCACTAGCGCTAGCGAGCCGATAAAGAAAGCGAGGCCGTAAGCCCCCAGCAGTAAGGTCGTAAGCGGTAACAGCAGCATTGGCGGAAAGGCAATTTGGCTGCCGCTGATGGCCATGATGATTAGCAAGACGATCAGCGTTAGCAGGCTGCGTAGCGTTAGGCTTGCGATCGCTCTGGCCAAAAACACCCGTGGCGCTCCAAACGGAGAGAGAAAAAGCTGCTCTAGCGTACCGGTTCTCGCTTCCATTTGCAGGTTAGTTGCAATGTCGTTGACGATATAGAGCACCAAGGACCAAATCACATAGCCGACAACCACCGTATCTAGCCGGTCGCCAAAGGCAATGTCGGGCCCCGCCATGTACTGCGTGCCTAGAAAAATGCCGTAAAACACAGCGGTCAAAATGACCACACCGCCAATCACCTCAGACGGATAGCGGAGGGTTTGAATCCAGGTTCGCTTGAATTCGCCAATAAATAGATCGATCATCAAATGCGCACTAGCTGTAAAAACACATCGGTCAAATCCGCCCGGTCTTGGCGAACTTCTAGCAGCGGCAGTGGCTCTAGAATATGCAGAATTTTGTATAAAGTGGCCGAGGCCACTGCCGCTGAACTAGTCTCACCGCTGGCACTCTCACCATTGGCACTCTCACCATTGGTCTCACCAACTTCACCGGCTGGAAAATAGCGAATGTGATGCTCACTTTCTAGCGTTGCCCCTAGCGATAGAATGGCGGCTGTTTGAGTCTGGTCTAAAGCGCCTTCAAATTGAATGTGGTAGGCCGTGCCTTTTGAAAACTGTCTGATCAGTGCCTGCGTTGGCTGCTCGGTGACGATTTGGCCCGCACGAATAATGGCGACTCGATCTGAAAGCTCTTCGGCCACATTGAGCTGGTGGGTCGTTAGCAAAATGGCACAGCCGGAGGCGGCGATCTGACGAACGAGCGCTTTAACGGTTTCGCCTGCCTCAACGTCTAGTCCTAGCGTGGGCTCATCAAGTAGCAGTAGCTGGGGCTGATGAATCAGGGCAACCGCGATCGCAATCTTTTGCTGCATCCCCCGCGAAAGCTTCTGCACGGGCACTTTCCATTTATCGCTCAGGCCAAACGCCTCTAGCAGCGCTTTCCCTTTTGCTTTCGCGACCTGCCGGTTCATCTGCCTAAGCGTGCCAAAGTACTCTAAATTTTCGAGCGCCGTCAGCCGCCAGTACAGGTTGCGGTTTCCTTCTAGCACCGCGCCTACCCCGCGCAGCGCCTGCGGATCTCGATGCGGATCTCTCCCGGCAATTTTCACCCAGCCCGCATCCGGGCGAATCAGCCCGGCAATCATTTTGATGGTGGTCGTTTTTCCTGCCCCGTTGGGCCCCAAAAACGCCAGCACCTCACCTGGCGAAATTTTTAACGAAACGCCGCGCACAGCTTCAAAGCGAGTCTTCTTGCTGCCATAGCTTTTGCGCAAATCTACAGATTCTAAGGCGGGTGAGAAGGACGACTTGGGCAATAGCTCAGACAAAGACTTATCAGTAAAACTTATTAATTAGACACTTATGCTAGCGCGTTTGACCGTTCGTTAGACGCTTAATAACTGCAAAGTAGCCGCTAGAGGGTCATTTATTCGCTGTTGCACTTTGTACACAATTTATGCACAAAGACGGATCTCCAAACATTATAAAAAATTAACTATCTGTTAACATTAATTTACAATATTCAAATAGTTGACCCATAAAAACCGAAATAAAAACGCAGCCCGAGCTGACAACTTGAGATCTACTACCCGTCCTTATGACCTCTTTCGATTCTACCGATTTTTCCGCCACCTATACTGCTGAAACCCTATCTGACACGTTAGGTCTGCAAGATCCTGGTGGGCTGCTGAGGCTTCACATTAGGCAAAAAGCCAATAGCCTACCCAGTATTTGCTTTTCGGAAATAGATCAGGCTTTTTTGATTTGGGGCGCTGTGACGCTGATCATTTTTGCCCTTCCTCAGTTTTCAACGCTAAGCTGGGCAACTCAGGCCATATTAGACGCGGCGCTTACTGGCGCAGGGATTGCGACTACCTCTAGGCTGACTTGGGAGCTGGCGACGACAGCGAAGCTGCGCTGGGTGATTTTTCTGTGGGCAGGCTTGATGAGCGCGGGCGTATTAGTGACAAGCTCCGGTATTTTTTATGGCTCTAGTCTCATATTGTCTAATTTGTGCGGGCTGTGGCTGGGTCTGTGTGCGACTGGCTACGGGGCAATGGCTATGGGTATGCGATCGCGTTGTTTTAGCGCCGCTGCCGTCGTGCATGGGCTAGCGATCGCGGGCATGAGCTATCACCACGGCTGGCAGTTTCTGCATAGCTGGCAGTTTCTTAGCAGCGGGCTGGTCATGGCGCTAACGCTCTTCTTCTTCTCGGTGGTGCCGTGGGATATGCAGGCGTCTGAGAATGATATTCCCTGCTGATGCTTGCTATCTACTGCCTCCTGCCTACGGCTTGCTGCCTGTTAACGTGGTTTTGGTGTGCCCGAGCGCTGATAAAAGTCGCCGCTAGCCAGCATCTGATCGATCTGCGCTACGGTTAGCGGACGGCTAAACCAGTAGCCCTGTGCGTAGTCGCAGCCCATATCATTTAGCACCTTCATCTGCTCAGGGTTTTCAATGCCTTCGGCTAGCACCTTAAAGTTCAGTCCTTTAGCAAGGGCGATGATGGTGGATGCGATCGCCGCATCGCTGGGGTCATCAACTAGATCTTTCACAAAAGAGCGGTCAATCTTGATGGTGTCCAAGGGAAAGTGCTTCAGTACGCTAAGCGAAGAATAGCCTGTGCCAAAGTCATCCATCGCAATTTGAATGCCTGCCAAAGAGAATTTTCTAAGTGCTCCGATAGCAAAGCCCACATCTTGCATAGCCGCACTTTCAGTGACTTCTAGCTCTAAGTATTTGGCATCAAACCCAGTAGACTGAAGAATTTCTACAACAGAGCGGACCAGATTAGTTCGTGAAAACTGCTGTGGTGATAGGTTGACCGCTAGCCGGAGCGCTGGGAAACCCGCCTGATACCACCGGCAGTATTGGGTGCAAGCAGCCCGCAGCACCCACTTACCGATCGGTTCGATCAGGCCGGTTTCTTCGGCAATCCTGATAAATCTGTTGGGCGGAATCAGGCCCAAGGTAGGATGCTGCCACCGAATTAACGCTTCCATCCCAATCCACTGCCCGCTGCGTAAATCAACCTGCGGCTGATAGCACAAAAATAGTTCGTTATTATCTAGCGCTTTGCGCAGATCGTTTTCTAGGTTGAGCTGGGTGCGCGCATTGGCGTTGATTTCTTCAAAATAGACCTGATAGTTGTTGCGGCCTCGCGCTTTAGCCTGATACATCGCCGCGTCGGCGTTGCGTAGCAGCGTCTGCCCGTCTAGACCGTCGTAGGGCGCTAGGGCGATGCCAATGCTCGCCGTTACATAGAGATCTTCGCCCTGTACATGAAACGGAGCCGAGAGCCGGTTCAAAATGCGCTCTGAAATGCTGGTAATTTCTTCAGCCGATCGCAAATCGCACAGCAGCAGCGTAAACTCATCGCCGCCCCAGCGAGCCACCACGTCATAGCCTCTAAGACATCTTTTGAGCCGCTCTGCCACCTGCTTTAGCAGGCAGTCGCCTGCCGCGTGACCGAGAGTGTCATTGATATTTTTGAACCGATCCAAATCTAGAAACGCAACGCCTAGCATCACATCTTTGCTGACTGAAATTGCAATCGACCGGGCCAAATGCTGATTGAACAGCAGTCGATCAGGCAGCTGTGTGAGCTGATCGCGAGCGCTACAGCTGCGAAAAAGACGTTCTACGCGCGATCGCAAAACCGCTAGAAAAATATGACTGCCCACTGTTTCCACGCAGCGCACGTCGTCGGGCGACCAGTCTTGTTGCTCAGCCGAGCGCAGCAGTGCCAGCACCCCAACGCAGTCTTTCTTCACGCACAGCGGCAGCAGCAGCAAATGATGACTATCCGTCGGTAAAGATAGCTCGCAAAGTGCAGATGGCCAGTGCCCCGCCGTGTATGTAGCCGAGCCGGTTAGCCGAAAGTAGCCCTCTGCAACCATCTCGGCCAAGTGCGCTTGTAAGTCACTCGCCTGATAGCTCCATAGCGTCTCAGCCAAAGAGGTCGCTGGAATCCCCAAATGAGACCACAGCGCACTGGCTATAGCCGAAGACGATAGCGATCCTTCTCCCCAGTGATTGATTGGCGTAGCCATCATAGGCTCTGACCAAAACAGCTGAGCCGTCTCGCAGCTCAGCATCTCACCGACTGCCGCTAGCACCTGAGGCCAGATCTGAGGCGTGTCAGTTGGGCACTGAAGCAAACAACCCACCCGATCAATCAAAATTTCTGAAAAAGAGTTTTGGAGAGAATCGGAAATCTGATCTGTAGAAGCGTGATTGATGGGGGCGGCGCTACCTTCGTGTGCCGTCTGTACCAGTCGGGAATAAGTCACCTGAAATCGATCCTATTGAGAATAAGACGACAAATAAAAATAAATTTGATATTGCTCTCAATGTTCCCGAAAACAGACGTTTACATAGGTCAAAACAAGATTTTTAAAGGTCTTGCTCTAGGTCTCTTCCCTCAGCGCTAGTAGCTTTTATCGGCGCTAGCAGCCACAGCACTCTGAGCCTAGCTGTAGGCTTTATCTGCTTTTAGAGTAGGGTGTCTGGTCAAAACGGTTAGGTTATTTAATCCTCGATCCTAAGCTCAACATCCGACAAAAGATTTTCTTCTAAAAGACGGGTTGGCACGTTCACAGAAGCCTTGTTTGAACCGGATGCTATTTGCTCAGGCGATCGCAAGATATAACGCTCTCCATCAAAGACTAAAACAGGCCGTTGACCGTCTGTCTGGCCAACAGTCTGTATGCCTGCGCCTGTGTGCCGGTTCAGGTAGTTCTCTAACTGGGAGTTGCTCGACCGTTCGCCCTTTTCTGGGGTCGTGCTGGCCTCGGCTGCGGATCCTAACGGCAGTGCTAGCGGCCTCAAGGCGCTCGCTACTTCAGAGTGTTGCTCCAAAGACTGTGTAGACGAGACCAGCGATCCCAAGCCATTGATCAAGTTACGAATTTGCTCACGAACAGCCGGATCGCCTGTGATTTCATCTACATCGGCCATCACCTTTTGCGCGCTCATAAGCGCATCGCGGGCAGATTCTAAGGTCTGCTGGAGCAATACCAAGTTGGCAGGCGTATTGAGGGAAGCCGTAATTACCTGCAAGTCTTCAGACGCTGCTGAGGCATTGGCAACCAGTGTCTCTAGGTTGCCAATTAGCTCGCCGCGTTCAAGCGTTGGCGTCAAGGAATTCGTGGCATTCCTCAGCTGTACGCTCGCGGCCTGGACATTGCTCAGCGTGTCGATTAATACGCCTCTATTCTCCCCAATCAACGTATTCAGCTCTGAAGCTGTCAGCGAAAATCCTTCTGCTGTCGAAGCAACCTGCGCGGCTGCTAGCGTCGCCGAATCGGTTGCCCGCAGCGCAGCGCTAGAGAGCGGACCAATTTCGGCCTGTGCCTGCTGAGTTAGTAATGTGGCCTGTTGAGCTAGCCTGCCAGCATTCTCAGAAGTTGCGGTAACGGTCGCTAGGGTCTCTTTGAGCTGCGCTAATAGCTCTGGATCGGCAAACAGCTCAGTCAAGTCACTTGCCGATCGGAGCAGCGCTTCGTAACTCGGCCCGATCTCACCGGCTAGCCGGTCACCGTCGCATAAAATCATGCTGCTATCGCAGTCTCTACCCGTCGGCGAAAACTCAGCTGCCGCCGCCGAAAGCTCAGCTAGGGGCGAAATTTCGATTGACATCTCACCAATCAGACCCGACTCCACCGTTTCTACGATGACCTTGCTGGGCATTCGCAGCTCTTTTTCGGTAATTTCTAAACCGACTTCTACGATGTTAGGCCGCGCGTCAATAGAGTTTACTCGCCCTACCGAGACGCCTCGGTACATTACTGGTGTCCCAATTTGCACACCCATAACGTCTTCAAACTCGGCGATTAGCTCATAGGGCCGGTTGGTCGGATTAAATCCTCGCAGCCACAGCACTAACCCGCCGAACAAACCGATCCCTAATAAGATCAGCAGTCCCACAG
The DNA here is from genome assembly GCA_963833005.1 of uncultured cyanobacterium. Classification (GTDB taxonomy): domain Bacteria; phylum Cyanobacteriota; class Cyanobacteriia; order Phormidesmidales; family Phormidesmidaceae; genus Phormidesmis. The sequence goes on from CAWHWK010000003.1 coordinate 85,132, forward strand.
AACCTTCTCGAATTGTTCGTGCCCGCATGAGTTTTCTAAAGGTTGACGATAAAGATTCGGTCGTTTGGGTGGATCTAGCTGATAGATAAAGACATGATGCCTTTAGGTTATAGAAGATGCCTCTAGGCTACGGATGTTAATAGCTGTTAACGCTATCCACCAGCATGAATTGGCCCTTTTACCTGAGCACTGAAAAACTGACGGACAAACGGATTGTCTGTGGTGTCAATTTCATTAACGCTACCCATCCACTGTACTTGCCCTGCGTGAAGGAAAATCACTCTATCGGCTGTTCTGCGAATGGTGCTCTCTTGGTGAGTGACAATCAAATAAGATTGACAGGATTGCCCTAAATGAATCTCTCTGATGAGATCTTCAATCACCGTTGAGGCAATCGGATCTAGACCTGCTGTCGGCTCATCGTACAGCAAAAGACCCGGTTGGTTGCTAGTGTCGTGGGGATTAAACATCACGGCTCTCGCAAAGCTTACTCGCTTGCGCATGCCGCCAGATAGCTCGGCTGGATACCTATCAGCAACGTCTGGCAGCCCGACGACGGTTAGGGCCTGCAAGACCAGCTCTCGAATTTCGCGCGATGAGAGGCGAGAATGCTGATAGAGCAAAAACCCAACATTTTCGGAGACTGTTAGGGAATCGAACAGTGCCGCCTGTTGAAAAACCATCCCGACGCTAATCGGATCAGATGCATCTTCTATTAGTCCAGTTCGCTTTCGTCCCCCTATCCAAATTTCGCCAGTATCGGGTGCCAGCAGTCCGGCAATAATCCGCAAAACGGTAGACTTGCCGGTCCCTGAAGGGCCAATGATCGCGATCGCCTCGCCTGTTTCGACCCTTAGATCAATGTCGTTTAGCACTGTATTTTGGCCAAACTGCTTAGAGATACCCCTGAGTAGTACCAGTGGTGCTGAATGATTGTCTGAGCGGCTGTGTGGATCTTCAGGCGGCATAGCGGGTGGGACCGGCGGTGGTATTGAAGATGTAGAGTTGACCATAAGTGCTAGCAAGTCATTAGGGATATATTAACTTCTCCTAATCTAATCAGTCCTAATTATGATCGAGAAGCTACAGGCTACCCTTTTTGCTGTATAACCCTAGTGCAGTGTGATCCCGCCAGTGCTCTGGCCAGCGATCCTACCGGTTTTCCTGTCAATCTTCTGGCCAGCTCCTTGTCCTTACTATGCGACCAACTCGTAAGAAGCTATATATCAAGTCTCGGCGATGGATGAGGTGGTTGAAGCCAGGGCTGTTTGTCAAGCGCTGGCTGTTTTTGAGTACGGTAGGCATTGTGTCGGTGGGCCTCGGCATTATGGTCTGGCTAAAGCTGACACCCGTGTTCTATACGGTAAAGTTTGTTGGCAATCTGCTCAATTTAATTACGCAGCTAGTGCCGAACTATATCAGCGGGCCGCTGGCCGTAATGGGCGGTCTGCTGCTGCTGGTATGGGGACAGACGCGCACGCTCGGCACCATTGTGGAGGTGCTGCTGCCAGCTAACGGGGAGGATAATCTGTGGGATGCGATCGCCACCCATCGGCGGCTGAACCGGGGCCCTCGAATTGTGGTGATTGGCGGTGGCACCGGGCTCTCTACGCTGTTGCGCGGGCTCAAGCACTACAGCGGCAACATTACGGCCATTGTGACGGTGGCTGATGACGGCGGCTCGTCCGGGCGATTGCGCCGGGAAATGGGGGGCATTCCACCCGGAGATATTCGTAACTGTCTGACCGCGTTAGCTGACGAAGAAAGGCTGCTGACGGAGCTGTTTCAATATCGCTTTGAATCGGGTACGGGGCTAAGTGGCCACAGCTTTGGCAATTTGTTTTTGTCGGCAATGAACGAAATTACGGGCGACTGGGAACAGGCGATTGCCGCGAGCTCTCAGGTGCTGGCAATTCGCGGGCGTGTCTTACCTTCTACGCTCAGCGATGTCAGCCTGTGGGCCACCCTTACAGACGGGCGACAGATCAAAGGCGAATCAAATATTACCAAAGCGAGGGGAAATATTCATGAAATTGGCTGTTTCCCCGCTGCCCCACCGGCCCTGCCCCAGGCGATAGAGGCGATTAACGAAGCTGACTACATTATTATGGGCCCTGGCAGCTTGTACACCAGCATCATTCCAAACCTGCTAGTGCCAGAAATTGTAGATGCGATCGCGGCGCGTCACATTCCACGCATCTACATTTGCAACATTATGAGCGAACCTGGAGAAACCCAGGGCTATACGGTCTCTAAACATATCGAAGCGATTGATAGAGCCTGTGGCAAGTACCTATTTGACGCGGTGTTGATACAGAAGCGCGTGCCTTCTGACGAGGCGATCGCTCGCTATCTAAAAGAAGGTGCAGCCCCAGTGATACTCGATCGCACCGCCGTCATTGACTCGGGGCGGCGAATTGTCATTGCCAATGTTATGAGTGAAAGCAATACTACCGTGCGTCACGATTCTAAACGACTGGCGAAAGTCTTAGTGCGATGGTACGAGCGCACGAGGGGAGCTTGGTAGTCGTTAGCGGTTTTTAAAGGATCAGCCAGAAAGACCCTTTAAAAAAGACCCTCTAAAAAAATTCTTAAGAGCGCTCCAAAAGCTTTCGGTTTACCCAGCTAAACAGCCCACTTGCCAGCGCACCTGCCATCAAAATACCGATTGAAGGCATAATCAGCGGCTCCCAAAGGCTATACCAAAGGTCAAATCCCAAATTTACATTGGCTGAGCGACCAATTAGCGCCACCGCGAACCAAAAGAAGCTAAACAAGACAAAGAATAGATTGAACATCAGCAGCCTATTCAATCCATCGAAAAACTGGTCTTTCATAACTTCTGTATAAACATATCTTTGACCACCATAGCTCTACTGCTGTCGCTCTACTGCTGTCGCTCTACTGCTATGGCCGTAGTCAATTTTCACAACAGTGGCTCACCACTTATTAAATCACGTCAATTTAGCCAAACCACTAAAGGCACATTTAGCAGGTGGTATTTACTAAAGGTGGCTGCTTCATCGGAGAAGCAGCCACACGCAATTTGATATTCATGATGAATGTTAGGCCTTTTACAACAAAAGGCCTATGAAAAAGCTATACAGCTTTGGCGCCGTCGATTTCAGCTGCCAATAAGTTATCAGGATCGACATAGTGGCAAACGGCATCATCAACACAAATTAGGGCCCAACCAGACTTGTCAATTTCCACAAAGGTATAGTCTGCGTCTTGTACAAAAAATCCTTTATGGTTACGCGTTTCTGGCTTAATCGCGACTGTCTTAAGGTTCATAATAAGCGACTCCTAAAATATAGATAAGGTGGTAGATGCGAGGATTGAAAGCTGCGAGTTAAGCAGGACTTATCAACCGATTAATCTAAGCTTATCAGTCGAGGTGGGGATCAGGCGTTAAGTTATTTACACGAACTTTATACAGGCCTTCCGGTGTAGAAAAGGCGGGCTTTTAGCCACACTGGACAAAGCTCAAACCCTGATTCTAAAAGGTATAAACAAAAACGGCGGGGATCGCCAATAAGTGCGATCGCCGCCGTTTTTCTTTTGGATTAGTTACGATACTTGATGAACCATTGTAAAGCAAAGTTTGAGCCGGGTAGAAGCTACAACCCTCTCCAGCAGCGGGGATTAGTCTTCAAACAGCCATTTTTGAATCCGCTTTACACTCTGCCAATCTGGCCTTCTTCTTAATCCTTCTTCAAAGTTCTCTTTAATTTCTGCCCTCAGCTCATCTACCGCATACAGCATCTGAGAGACCATATCTATTTGTTCACGCACCCCGCTTTTGCCGGTTTCTAACATGGCGATCGCTAAGTTGGTTCGCGCCTGCGGGTCTTTGGGCATCAGCTTAACGGCTCGCTGGGCCGCTTTGTAAGCCGCGTTGGGCTTATCAGCTAATAGGTAGAGCCAAGATAAGCAGGTTTGAGCTGCGCTGTTTCTAGGCGCTTTGGTACAGATGTCTTTGAAGATAGGTAATAGCACATCAGCCGATTCGCCCGCTTTATAGCGAGCGATGCCGTCTTCAAATTGAGTTTCTAGGGTTTGCATAGCGGTCGAGATATTAAGATGCCGAAAGATAAGGTTGGGCGTAGATGGCCTGCGCAGAAGTGCTGCTGGTCAGGCTTTTGGGTGCTGGCTGGACTATGTGCCAAATGATTTGCCGCAGCCGCAGGTTTGGTTGGCGTTGGGGTTAGTAAACTGAAAGCCGCCGCCAATGAGCGCGTCGCTATAGTCGAGCATGAGACCGTATAGGTACAGCAGGCTTTTGCGATCGCACACCACTTTAAAGCCATCGTAATCGTACACTTCATCGTGCTCGCCGATATTACCGGGCTCTTCAAAGTCCATCATGTAAGACATGCCAGAGCAGCCGCCTTGACGGACACCTACGCGCAGACATAAATCGCCTTCTTGCTTATCGCGCAGTGCTTTTACATGAGCAAGCGCCGCTTCAGACATTAAAATGCCGCGATCGCTTCCAGCCGTAGGAGCAGCTGCAGAAACGGTCAAACCCTCGGGGGCTGCCGTGTTTTGATCAGTAGCAGGGATTGTTTGTGTCATAGGAAATTAGGTAAAGGAAAAATCAGGTAAAGGAATGGAGGGGCTTGAGTTGAAAAGTTTTCAAGTAAGTGGCTAGCTCTTAGTTTAACGCATCTGTTTAAGCGGATTTGATGCAGTGGACTAGATGAGAAATTGAATTAGGACAGGCTCACTAAAAAGCCTTCGGATAGCCTTTAATATTGATTGATTGCTCAGAGCGATCTAGATCTAATCTGATCTATTTAGAACAATGGCTACTTAGACCTATGGTGGATAGTTCTAGTACAAATGGCCAAACTCGATACTATTGATAAGCTTAGATAGATTTAGCGTGTCTAGAACTAAGCTGAGCATCCTACGATCTCTATAGTTTTTTACTTTTACAGCCTCTATAGCTTCTCTATGACTAAAAATAGCTAAGACTAAAAATAGCTAAAAATCTTATAGCTAAAATCCTTGATAGCTAAAAACCTTGCATCTACGACTGACTCACAGTCGCTAACTTACAGTCGTTGTTCCTGATCCCCTGACCTCATGCATCAACTGAGCCCATTTACCTGCCGCCGCCTGAGCCAACTGCCTCGGCTTACGAGCGTTTGGGAGTGCGATCGCCGCCCGCTGCCGCCCACAAGCAAAGTGCTAGATGATAAAGCTTCTGCTGACGGCGACTGTATTCTTTGGGTAGACAGTCTGCAAGGGGTGGTCAGAGGGCTCAGCGTTGTGCCTAGAGAGACAGGGCACGAGGCCATCGTTAGAACGCTTTTGCAGGCAATTGAAGCCCCGCAAGGCCGGGTGCCGCCTGCGAGGCCCAGAAAGGTCGTTGTGCGCGATCGCGAGATTCAATTCTTTTTACGGGGCGCACTGCAAGCGCTCGATATTCCGGTCGAATACGCGCCTGAGCTGCCTATTATTGATGAGGTTTTTGAAAAGCTTCAGTCTCCAGAAGCCCCGGAATCTAAACTGCCCGAGACCTGTGAAGATATTTTGCTAGAAAAAGCAGAAATGCTCTGGCGAGATGCGCCTTGGAAGTCTTTAAGCGAGCAGGAGATTTTGGCGATAGAGCTAAACCACTGGGACATCGATACTCTCTATCTATCTGTCTTAGGGCTAGCGGGGATGGAGTACGGCCTGCTGTTTTACCGAGATCTCGATTCGCTAGAGCAGTTTCGCTACAAGCTGCTGCATAGCGAGGAGTTTTCTGAAGGAATGCAGCAGGCTTTCTTAGAGCAAAACTGTCTATTTATTAACTTCAACCCAGCAAAAGATGTGATTCCCTTGCCGGTGTTTGAGTCGGGTGAGCGGGGCATGACGGCAAGACAGGAAACGGTGGGCTACGAGTTTGGTAGTCTGCATCCGTTAGAAGGTTTGCGATCGCAGCTAGCCGAAGAAGAAGCCGCCAGCCTGATTGTGACGTTAGAGGCGCTGCACCGCTTTTTCAAAAAGCACGACATCAGCCTCGAAAATTTTGCGCTGACACCGGTTACTAGCCGCTTTCGCATTCCTAGCCCAATCGTAAACCCACAGGGCGATGCGGACAGTATCACCGTCAAAGTCTCCACGCTGCCCGAGGTGTCTGCCGCGTTTTTAGACGAAACCCTTGACAGCACCAGTCAACCCCCCCAAAAGTTGATTTCTGGCGCAGAGATGGATCTAAAAATGGGTTCTGAGACCAGTTCAGAGGTTAGCCCAGAAATGGGGGACGGGGCGATCGTTGATGACAGCATTCCAGAAGGCTCCTTGATTATGCTCGGTAGTCACAAAGAAAAAGACATCGAACCCCTGCGCAACCATCGCCGCGTTTACTATCAAAGCGCCCTCCCAGACCCGGCGGGAGACTCGGTAGGAAATTCAGCAGAAACCTCAGCAGCTACTCTTTCAAAGGGGCCTGCAAAAGGAAAAGCGCCCACTGGCAAATCTCCAGGCAAAAGAAAGTGGCCCATCCTCACCATTCAAACCACCCGCCCCAAAGCCAAGGCGCTGCTTGAGCAGCTCAGAGAGGAAGGGGGCATTCGCGCTATTTGCTTTAATCCAGGCAGCGATCCGATCAGCGGCCAAGTTTTTCAGGTGGGCCTTATTCAGACAGCGCAAGGCTATCTACATTTATTTAACGAATACGAAATCAGTGACCCAACCGATAGCCAAGCTTTAGAAAAGTGGGCCGTCAACAGTGCGGATAACAATGGCTGCTGTGGCTGCATCATTGCGGCAGGGGCTACTGGATCCAAACGAGGCAGGCCGACGCTCAGAGAGGTGGTTGCGTTTTTTGAGGTCCACAGCAAGCTACCCGAAGAAATCGGGCTGACGCCGCTGGTGATGAGCTACGCGTCGGACTGGTAGGTTAAAAGGTCGTTCAGAAAGGGTCGTTCAGAAAGGAGCGTTTAGAAAGGAGCGTTTAGAAAAGGATCGTCTAGAGAAATTGGAGAGACGTTGCGTAGCATTTTTATGACATTTTCCACGGTATTTCCTACAGCATTGCTCACGGCATTTCCCACGGCATTTCCCCTGGAGACAGTTCACATCGTTGTTGTGTTTAACTGTCTGCTGGCTGGCGCTATATTTGCGCTGGCTTATGGTCTATGGGGCTATAAGCGGCAATTGCAGCGGTTGAGCGGCCAGCTGTATGTGATGGCGCAAACAGGCGGGCTAGGATCTAAGCAGCTAGGCTACACGCTGACGCTCAGGCGGGTTCAGCTAGCCGCTACCCGGCTGGAGATGGCCCGGTGGCAGCAGCGATCGCAGCAGGTTGCTCAAGTCGTGGGGCTAGTTCGACTGATTCAGACGGTGTTGCTGTATCGGGCTCGCAGGCGTAAGGGATAAAGCACAGAGGCTGAAGCGCAGAGGCTGAAGCGTAAAGGCTGAGGATGGAACGCTAGGCTGGGCCAGTTGAGAGTAGGCTAATAGAAAGGCTTCTGAGTGCAAGAATTTGAGCGTAGAACTTTGAATATTTTGACTATTGACTATATAGGTAGGGGCGATAAGCAGGAAAGAGCTATGGCAGATAATAAGTCAGATGGACTTTTAGGCGGCATGATTATTGGCGCAGCGCTAGGTGCGATCGCTGGTATTTTAGTCGCACCGCGTACGGGGAGGGAAACCCGGCACATCATAAAAAAATCAGCCAACGCCTTGCCAGAACTTGCAGAAGATTTGGCGACCAGCATCCAGTTTCAGGCCGACCGCCTTTCCGATACCAGTCTGGCCAACTGGGATCAAACGCTAGGTCGACTGCGAGAAGCTATCATTGCAGGCAGATCTGCCAGTCGCCAAGAGTGGGACCGACAGTCGAGCGCTGAGGAAGAAGATCTTCTCGTTCGCAGTGAAGTTGAAAATATGTCGGGCCTTGAATAAAGCCGACTGCCCAGAATCCGAACGTCCAGAATCCGAACGCCTAGAAATCGAACGCCCAGAAGCCATTCCAAAAATAGCGCCTCAATTACCGTGAATAATCCTTTCTTCTGGCTCGGTCTCTCTATTTTGCTGGTAGCCATTAGCCTGATGGCACTGCTGCTGGTGGCCATTTTTACCCTACAGGAACTTGCTAGGGCCGCCAGAAGTGCTGAAAAACTTTTAGACACGCTCAACCGCGAAATTCCTCCCACGCTCAGAGACATCAGGGTTACTGGCAAAGAGCTGTCTGGTTTAAGTGACGAAGTGACTGGCAGCGTTCAGAGCGCCCGCAGCGTTGTGCAGCAGGTCGATCAGGGGCTAATAGGCGCAAAAGTCCAGGCGCAAAAAGCACATATCACTACCCGTAGCGTGCTAGCTGGCGCGGCTGCGGCCTTGCAAGTACTGGCGGGCAGTCCTCGTCGCCGCCGCCGTCCACCGACCCGCCGCCCACCAGTTTCGCCGCTCAGCCCACCCCCTGCTGGCTCAGCGCCGTCCGCCCGCCCAGCGTCGTCCGCCCAACCACTGACGCCTGTTCACTCAGTTCCGCCTGCCCACTCACCAAAGTTAGACTCAAGGCTAGACCCAAAGCTGGGCCCAAAACTAGACTCAAAACAAGCGTCCAAACAAGACACAAATTGAGCAGAAACAACTTTTCCCGCTAGCTTTCTGTATCTTAAATGCGCCAGGTATCTTAAAATTAAGTAAACAACTGTAAAGATAGGCGTCATGGCCTTCGGCTTGAACTAATGAGAACCTGCTTCAGCACTACATCCCGGCAAATCACTCAACGCCTCACAACTATCTGGAGCCAGCAGACCGTGACCCGATTTATGAGAAGTTTAGCTACCTGCGTGGCGCTCTGCCTTGTCTGCTTTTTGGCCTGGTCACCAGCGCTACCGGCCCAGGCTGTCAACAACCCTGAACTGCTGCCAGATGAGCCTACAGTGGTGATTGACCTAGCGCGAATTTTGAACGATGCGCAAGAAGAATATCTCAACACCAAGCTGCCGCAGGTCGAAGCCGAAACCGGCTGGAAGCTAAGGGTGCTTACCCAGTTCGACCAAACGCCGGGGCGTGCGGTAAAAGATTTTTGGGACCTCAATGACAAAAGCATCATGATGGTGGCCGATCCTAGAGGCGGTAATCTGCTGAACTTCAGCGTGGGCGATCAGCTATATCCGCTGCTGCCTCGAACTTTTTGGATTGAGCTGCAAACTCGCTTTGGCAACCAGTTTTACGTCCGTGACAACGGTGAGGATGGCGCTGTTTTAGGGGCGATTAACGCGTTAGAGACCTGTCTGGAGCGGGGCGGCTGCTCGGTAGTGCCCGGTTTACCCCGAGAGCAGTGGATTTTGACACTAGTAACCTCTATTTTGGGCGGTGTGATCTGCGGATTTGCAGCGCAACCCAGGCGTGAAGGCGATGGGATTGCTTGGCAGTGGGCGCTTTTGTTTTCACCGCTGTGGGGCATTTTGTTTATCGCCTTTGGCTTGGGCCCGGTTGTCACTCGCACGCCTGAGCTGCTGCCGGTTGTTCGTAACGTCTCGGGCTTTTTAATCGGGCTAATTGTCGCCTTTTTGACGCCTGTGTTTGGGGCTCCGCCGCCTGCCAAAGACTAAAGCGCCTGCCAAAGACTAAAGCGCCTGCCAAAGGTTAAGCCTAGCAGCTGACAATGCCAGACCACTGGACTTTTTTCTCTTGGGTGCGACGATACGAAAAGAAATTGTCAGGATCTTGATAGGTGCAGTGGGGCGCGATCGCAATTTGATCTGCCCCTAACCCCATCTGCTCAAGTTGCATCTGATTAATTCGCCTCACATCCAAGCGCACCCGCTCTGTGTGATCATCTGCTAGCAGCGGCGGTGACTCAATCGACATCAGATGATCAATCAGCGCTGTTTCAGACAGGTGACCAGCTACGCTGAGCCCCACCTCAGCTGCCACGTCTTTCCCCACCTGATACACGCGCCCGTCAATTGCGGGGCCCAAGGCAACTCTCAAATTTTGAATTTCGCTGCCTGCGGCCATGAGCCTAGAGACTGCCGCAGGCAAAATCTTTTGAGCGGTTCCACGCCAGCCCGCGTGAACTGCCGCGACTTGCCCGGTCACCACGTCGCTAATTAGCGCAGGCGTACAGTCCGCAGAGCAAGCCCAGACAGACTGCTGAGGCTGATCGCTGATGACGCCATCGGCTAAAGGCAATGGCGTGGGTGTTTTGCTGACAAGCGGCGGGTGACTAGCTGCGATCGCGTCTTCATTCTCACAGGCAATCTTGCGGGCAACTTCATCAGCCATCAGCACATCGGCGCTGTGTACCTGCTTGACCCGGTAAACTTGCGCCGAGGGAGCAATCACACTGACCAAAGATTCTGGCGTTTGCGGGTAGAAATGGCTAGTAAAAAATCCGTGCGGCTGAGGAAGCAATGAGCAAACAAGATAGGGCCGATCCTTCCAAGTTTTCCAAGTCCAAAGGTTCATACAGGGTCAGTGACGAGCAAAGAGGGCAATCAATTACTTTTAGCCTACTGATTAACCTGCCGAGTTGGCTGAGAGTGCAATAATTTTTTCGTAGGCAATTCCTTCCTTGCATAGAGTTTCCAGAGCGTTTCTAGAGAATTTCCAGAGAGTTCTCAGCGCGTTTCTAGTCGACACCGACCTGATAGCCGGGAAAGCTGGTGTATTCGTATAAGGTGTATTCGTATAGTGAAATCGCCTAGTATGATGAGTACGAGCGGTTGACGCGCCAATAGCAAACAACAGCAGTGATGTGAGGAACAAGAGTCATGGCTCAAAAATATGGACTTTGGGGTGCGATCGCTGGCATCTTTATTGCTGCTATTCTCGGGGTCAGAAGCGCTGCTAACTGGCTAAACGGCTCCGCGCTAGAGTCTAATCCTGACTCCGCTATTTCTGTTGATAGTGACAATAGCAATCTGCCAGGGGCCGACGCTCAAACTGGCGACACCACTCAAACCAATACTCGCTTTGCCGATCAGTCAGATACCCCTGAAGGCGAAACCGTGACCTTCTCACCGCTCGAAGAAGCCGGTACGTACATCCAGCGGCAAAAGAGCGTAGAGCTTGACTCTGTGGTGGCATCGACCAGCGTAGAAGCTGTTCCCGTTGCCGATGCCGAGCCGGTTTCAGCGCAGCCAAATACCCCAGTCGAACAGCCCACTCCCGACGCCAGCACTCAGCCCACGACTGCGCCCGCTGCTCCGGTCCCAGCGCTCTGGTAGCCCACATATTGACGATCTATTCACACCACTATGGCTCAGGCTGACGTAATCATCGTAGGCGGTGGCATCATCGGCCTAGCCATTGCCCTTGAGCTACAGCAGCAGGGCACTCAGGTCACCATTCTCAGTAAAGACTTTGCCGCTGCCGCTGGTCACGCTGCTGCTGGAATGCTCGCCCCCAATGCCGAGCAGCTAGCCAGCGGCCCGATGAAAGATCTCTGCCAGCAAAGCCTTGAGCAATACCCAAGCTGGATTAGCAAACTAGAAGATCTGACCGGTATAGACAGCGGCTATTGGCCCTGTGGAATCCTTGCGCCCCGGCTAGATGATCAGTCAGTTAGCCAGTCAGGTATCCAGCCAAGTAGCCAGCCAAGTGGCCAGCCAGATCAAACGCTGAGCGCTGCTACCCTACACGGCTATCAATCGGGCCTTAGTCCGAATATTACGGGTGGCTATTTCTACCCCGAAGACGCCCAAGTAGACAATCGTGCCCTGATGCGGACCCTCCGCGCGGCGGCACAAGATGCTGGCATAGAGATTCAAACTGGCGTCAGCGTTCAGGGCTTTATACAAAAGCAAGGCCGTGTTATCGGTTTGCGCACCACCGCTGGTGAAAAAACGGCTGGTCACTACATTTTGGCAACTGGTGCCTGGTCCGGTGAGCTGTTGCCAGTTCCCGTCTTACCTAAAAAAGGGCAAATGCTTTCGCTTCGAGTGCCCGCTAGCTACGGCTACACTCAGCCCTTGCGCCGCGTCCTGTTTGGCCAGCAAGTTTACATTGTTCCTCGGCGGGACGGTCGCATCATTGTGGGCGCAACTGTAGAAAATGTTGGCTTTACGCCGCACAATACTGCTGCTGGCGTCAGTCAAATTCTAAACGCGGCGATCGCACTTTACCCTCCCCTCGCTGACTTTTCTATCGAAGAGCAATGGTGGGGATTTCGCCCCTCCTCGCCAGACGAGCTGCCTATCCTCGGCCCTAGTCCCTGCCAAAACCTGACGCTCGCCACTGGCCACTATCGCAACGGCGTTCTGCTTGCCCCTATCACCGCCAAACTCATTGCTCAGTACTTTCAAGGCCAGCACCTTCAAGGCACCTCTCCTCCCCTCCTCAACGCCTTTAGCTACAGCCGCTTTCACCACCCTCCAACCGCTTCGCCCGCTTCAGCCGCTTCAATTTCTCCGACTAGTCAGCCAGCTCTTTCCCCTAGCCCCCTGCCCCCCGCCGCCGTCCCCATGCAACTGCTCGAAACCTCTCCTACCACCGCCACCGATGATATCTTGACCATCGCTGGTAAATCTTTTCACTCGCGCCTGATGACTGGCACTGGTAAGTTTAATAGCCTAGATACTATGCGCCGTAGCTTTGCCGCCAGTGGCAGCGAAATTGTTACCGTAGCCATCCGCCGCGTGCAGACCAACGCGCCAGGGCACGAAGGGCTAGCCGAAGCTATCGACTGGACCAAGACATGGATGCTGCCCAACACCGCAGGCTGCAAAGATGCTGAAGAGGCCGTGCGTGTAGCTAGACTAGGCCGAGAAATGGCTAAGCTGCTGGGCCAAGAGGACAACAACTTTGTCAAGCTAGAAGTGATTCCCGACGCAAAATATTTGCTGCCCGATCCAATTGACACGCTTAAAGCCGCTGAGCAGCTGGTAAAAGAAGGCTTTGCCGTACTGCCTTATATCAACGCCGATCCGCTGCTGGCCAAGCGCTTAGAAGAGGCCGGATGCGCAACCGTGATGCCGCTGGGCTCGCCGATCGGCTCAGGTCAAGGTATTCGCAACGCGGCTAATATTCAAATTATCATTGAAAATGCCCGCATTCCAGTTGTGGTGGATGCGGGCATTGGCACCCCTAGTGAAGCCGCCTATTCGATGGAGTTAGGCGCGGATGCTTTGTTGATTAATAGTGCGATCGCACTGGCGAAAGACCCGGTTGCGATGGGGCGGGCAATGGGTATGGCTGCGATCGCTGGTCGCCTTGCCTATCAGGCCGGTCGTATTCCGGTCAAGACCTACGCTAGTGCGAGTTCGCCCACGACTGGGACTATCGTTTAGGCTGGCTGTTTAGGCTGGTTCTTTGTCCGCTGCTTGCTGCAAAAAATTTTCTGCCATAAGAGGTATTTATCATCTACTCATTACTTGAGCCCTGGCAAAAGTTGCGGAAGTTTGTTAATATAACTTAACAACTAAATGAGAAATTAAAACATGCGTTATACAGAAGACGAAACGGGTTTGCTGAACAACTTTGCGGTTGAACCCAAAATGTATCAAGCAGAGCCCCCTACTAACAACGAAAAGCGCAACTACATTATTCTAGGTAGCGTTGCTGCTAGCTTGGTTGTCGGCCTATTCTTTATTGCAGCCTCTGTTTCATAGGTTTTGCATAGTATTTACTTCAGTTACGTTTTGTAACAAGTCCTAAAATTATATGACTGTGAAAAGCTCGCCTTCGTGGTGAGCTTTTTTGCTGTCAGGCTAGCGCTATAGTACAAATGACTTTATACGTAGCGCCAAATGTACAGCGTTAAGTACGTATCGCTAAAGTCATAGCGCTAACGGCAATTTCTCTTATGTCAGCTCAGGTATCAGCTCAGGCCCACTGGATTTCTGGTTCAACTCGCAGTGGCAAAACGCAGCAGCTAATTGCTTTTGCCCAAGAGACAGGCGCTACGCAAAGCCAGCCCCTGCTTATATTTGCTGCGAATGGTGACAACCGGATTGTACTTGCCAATCAGCTAGCTGCCGCGCTGAGCGATCGCGTTGCCACCCTCTCCACTACGCCCGCTGGCTTTATTCAAGACGAGGTCATGCTGTTTTGGCCGCTGCTAGTGCAACAGGTTGAGGCGGTGCAGGCGCAGTTTCCGCTAAAGCTAAGACCCGAAAATGAGCAGATGCTAGCAGGCGAGCTGTGGCGATCGCGTCTAGAGAACGGCACGCTGCAAGTCGAAGGCTGGCGCGAAGCTCGCATGGTTAGGCGCACGCTTGATTTTTTGCAGCTTGCCGCCCAAGCCTGCGTGCCAGTCGAAGAGATTCCCGACATGCTAAAAGCAGGAATGCCAGGATCGCTTGCGCCCGCAGCGCTTTGGGAAAACGTTGGCGTAGCCCTAGTCGATTGGCAAAACTGGTGTTTGCAAAGGGGGCTGCTAACCTACGGCATTATGAGCACGCTTTACTGGCGGTATCTGCTGCCGATGCCACAGTATCAATCACAGCTGCTTGCCAGATTTAGCGGCGTGCTAGCTGACGATGTAGACGAATATCCTGCCATCAGCGCATCTTTGTTCTCGGCATTTTTAGAAGCCGACCGTCCCTGCCTGTTTACCTACAATCCGCAGGGAAAAGTGCGCTTAGGCTTGGGCGCAGACCCAGATGCACTGCTTCCTCTGGCTGCTCGCTGTCAAACGGTGGCGCTACAGCCGCCCACAGCAGGTTCGCTAGGGAAATGGGGCGATCGCTTTGCCGAATGGGTCGCCGATCCGCTGGCGATGCCTGCACTGCCAGACGAGGTGTCTTTGCTACAGGCGACCTCGCGCGGGCAAATGCTGAGGCTGACCGCAGAAGCGATCGCGCATGTGATAGAGAGCGGTCAGGTCCAGACTGATGAAGTTGCCGTCATTGGCCCCGGTTTAGACGCTATTGGCCGCTACAGCCTGATCGAAATTTTGGCCAGTCGTGGGATTGCGCTGGAATCTTTAAACGACCAGCGGCCTTTGGCTAGCTCGCCGATGGTGCGATCGCTGCTGTCTTTGCTCGCGCTGATTTATCCCGGTTTAGGGCGGCTTGTCGATAGAGATGCGATCGCCGAAATGCTAGTTGTTCTCAGCCAAACCCTCTCAGCCAATCCTCAACTCTCTTCGCCTTCCGGCTCCTATTCCCAATCCACTGACACGCCCAGCACCGCCGACACGCCCAGCACCGCCGACACCTGGTTCGAGCTGATCGCTATCGATCCTGTCCGCGCCGAGCTGATCGCCGACAACTGCTTTATTCCTGATGTCGAAAATCCCCACCTGCTCCCGGCTGAAACCTTTGATCGCTGGGACCGGCTAGGCTACCAAACTGTCAATGCCTACAGTCGCATCTTGCAATGGCTAACCGCGCAAAAGCAGCTACGCCAGCAGCGCCTCACCCTCAACCCAGTTATCACCGTTGACCGCATTATCCAAGACTTTTTGTGGCGCGGCAACCATTTACCCTACGATCAGCTCGCCACTCTACGCGAACTGATGGAGACCGCCCAATACTTTTGGGAAGTAGAAGATCGTCTAAAGCGGTATGACACCTCCCGCTCAAAACCAGATAGCGCTGATCTGAGTGACGTGGGTCGCTTTATCCGGCTCATTCAGAAAGGCACCGTATCTGCGAATCCCTATCCGGTGAATCCGCTGTCTTTAAATCGAAAAGGCGTTACTCTTTCCACCATTTATCAATACCGAGCCCAACGCCTTAGTCACCGCTGGCAGTTTTGGCTAGACGCGGGCTCTCCTCTCTGGGCTAGCAGTGCTGGCGAACTGTTTGGCGCACCGCTGTTTTTGCAAAGCTGGTCTGGTCAACCGATTACCATCGTGGAGACAGAAGAGGCCAACGAAGCTAACCTTAGCCGAACACTGCACGATTTGCTCGGACGTACTCAAGAAAGAGTTTTGCTGTGTCACAGCGAGCTTGCCTTGACCGGGCAAGAGCAGATGGGGCCTTTACTGTCACTTGTTAGCGCAGCGTCGCCTGCTGACGACGTCTTGCCAGCAGGTGATGAGATAGTAAGTTTTGCTCAGGCTGGCTGAAGTTCCTCGGGCTCGCTGAGAGAATGCCAGCGAGAATCCAGCGAGAATGCCAGCGATCGCGCACCTACTCCACCGATGAATTCAGTCGATAAATTCAACCAATCCCGGTTTGCAATCGCTACCGACTGCGCCCAATCTTTACAGCTAGGCTCGGTTCACCACAGCCCCTCGATTGGGGTCCGCAATCTCAGCTGCTTTTTCGTTTTTCACCGCTTCGTGGTTATGCAGCGTCGCCATATCAATTACATGGCGAAAATCACCGTCATTCCCCTTCTCTAAAACATCCAACACGCCATTGACCTCATCAATGCCAATCATCTTGATACTCGGTCTGATATCGTGCTCGGCGCAAAGATCAAGCACTTCTTGCGTTTCAGGAATGCCGCCAATGAGAGAACCAGCGAGCGTAATGCGGTTGAATACCAGCGGCCCCGGAGAGAACTCGGGGAAACTGATCATGTTGCCCACTACAATCAGCGCCGAATTGGGACGCATTAAAGAGATGTAGGGGGCAATGTCATGCGCTACAGGAATCGTATTAATCATCATATCGAGACTCTGCGCTGCCTCATTCATCTGATCTTCGTCAGTAGAAATGACAACCTTGTCAGCGCCTATTTCTAAAATCTGATCTCTTTTGCTAGCGCTGCGCGTAAAGGCAACGACTTCTGCACCGAGCGCTTTTCCAATCTTGATCGCCATGTGACCAAGCCCACCAATTCCAGCAACGCCGAGCGTTTGGCCTTCCTTTAGATTCCAGTGCTTCATTGGTGCGTAAACCGTAATGCCCGCGCATAAAATGGGGCCTACATACTCAGATTCCAACGCATCTGGAACCTGTAAGACAAACTCATCACGAACCACAATCTGGGTGGTATAGCCACCATAGGTATTCGATCCGTCAGCCTTTTTTGGCCCGTTGTAGGTCAACGTGCAGCTTTTAGGACCATCGCAATAGTTCTCTTCGCCTGCTTTACAGGGCTCGCACTCTTGGCAGCTATTGATCATACAGCCCACCCCAACGCGATCGCCTTTCTTATATTTAGAAACGCCTTCTCCTACTTCTGAAACAACGCCCATAATTTCGTGCCCTGGCACGCAGGGATACAGAGTATTGCCCCAGTCATTGCGAATCTGGTGCAAGTCCGAATGACAAATGCCGCAGTGCGTAATCTCAATAGCAACTTCGCCAGGACTTACCCCTTTGCGTTCAAAAAAGACGGGTGCTAGCTTCTCATCAGCGCTTTTCGTACCAAAGCCGAAAATTTTCATGCGTTTCCTCTATTAGGTCTATTAGGTCTAGGTCTTGTACGTATTAGATTTTGTCAGTCTTGAATAGATTTTGAACCACCAAGTACGGTAGTCGGTAGCCTCAAACTAGCGCAAGTGTCCACAGAGCGATTTTACGAGAGCGATTTCACGCATATGTACTATGTACTTGTCCGAAAATTTGAATGGGGCTTGGCGTACGTTTGGCCGTGAGGGCAGAGCGCAATTAGCGAACAGCGATCGCACTTTGGCTGCCGGTAGTGACAGCACTGCTGCCCGTGTAGCATCATGACCTCGTGATTGTCGTACACCTGCTGCGCGTTCCACTCCGGCGGTAGCTGCGCTTCTAACAAAGCATGAGACGGCCCCACCGAAACCTTGGGCGGAATCAGGCCCGTGCGGATGGCGACTCGATGGTGGTGACTATCTACCGGCAAAGCCCGCCTTCTGAGCGTGCTAAACGACAGGACAGCGGCACTCGTTTTAGGTCCTACGCCCGCTAGCTGCTCTAGCCACGCCCTCGCTTCGCTGACAGAGATATCGGCTAAAAAGTTAATCGACAGCTCGCCCCTATCAGCAGTGATTTGCTTTAGAATCTGTTGGATTCTAGGAGCCTTTTGCTCTGGCCAAGTGCAGGGTGCGATCGCCCTCTGTACGGCTTCTGTGTCAGCGTCGCGCACCGCTTCCCAGGTAGGAAAAGCCGCCCGTAGCTGTTTGAAGGCGCTACCCGAATCTTTGTTTTTGGTGCGGTGAGAAAGCAAAGACGAGACTAGCTCACTCAGCGGATCGAGATCGTGAAAGTAAGGGATGGGGCAGCCGTATTCTTGACATAGCAGCTTGTGAATCGCGATCACCTTCTTGCTGTGGTCGTTAGTTTTTGCAAGGTCTGCTTTTCCGTCAGGCTTTTTGCTGTCTATGACTTCGGTGTCTGTGACCTCGGTGTCTATGATTTCGGTGTTTATGATTTCGGTGCTAAACGATAGCTGATGCACAGGAATGTTTTAGAAAATAGTGGAGGTTTCTAATTGCTCAGATTACCGGCTGTGAAGCATAGAAACGTCTACCAGGAGATATTAAACGAAAGTATCTTACGACAGAGGCTAAAGAAAAATGGCTGCGGAATGATATGAAACACCCCTATTCGTCATTAGCGCACTAGTCATGAGCGCACTAGTCATTGGCACACTAGTCATTGGCGCACCAAATGGCGGCGATGCGGCGGCGATACGGCGGCAATAGTTTCTGTCATGAGGAATGCAATGAGTAAGGTTTCTGTCTTAACCCTCACTCGCCACCGAACCGATTTCTTAAAGAATCTTTTGAACGGCTTGGCTCGCTCTAGTCGGCTGCCTGATGAATGCATTGTGGTGCATATGAACGAGCCTGCACAGTCTTTGGGACAGTGGCCTTTTCCTTGTCATCACCACACGCTGACGAGCGATACGGCGCTGCCTTTGACCCAGGCCCGCAACGCGGCGGCTAAGTATGCTAGCGGAGACAGCCTGATTTTTCTCGATGTAGATTGCATTCCCTCTCGTACGATGGTCGCCGCTTACGAACGTGCCTGCCAAGCTGTGCCTGACTCTATTGCGATGGCAAAAGTTAACTATCTATCGCAGAATGCACGCATAGACTGGACGGCACCAGAGCCAGAGGCCGCTTTGCGATCGCAAAGCAAACCCCACCCTATGCGAAATATCCATCCGGTCGCGCCGCTGATTTTAGAATTTGACTATGGCCTTTTTTGGTCACTCTCTTTTGGCCTAACGCGATCGCTATTCAATCTGCTAGGCGGCTTTAGCGATGGCTATATAGGCTACGGCGCAGAAGATACAGACTTTGCTTGGAAAGCCAAGGCTATGGGCATTCCGTTACTTTGGGTCCCAGATGCGATCGCCTATCACCAGTTTCACACCAGCAGCGTTCCGCCTTGGCACAACTTCGACAGCATTGTTCATAACGCCCAGGTTTTTTATGCACGCTGGGACAAATGGCCAATGGAGAGCTGGCTAGCAGCGTTTGCGGCAAAAGGCTACATAGAATGGACGATAGCCGGAAGCACGCTAGCGGTACTAGAGCGGCCACTACAAGCGCGATCGCTGACCTTGAAAAACAATGTTGAGAAAAAGTGACGTTGAAGGGGTGATGTTAAAGGAGTGACGTTGAAAGGCGGTGCTGAGCACAAAGGTCAAGTTACCGAGGTCGTACTACCGAGGTTGTAATTGTTGGCACTGGCTTACTTTCTGGTAGGACATGAGCTGGCAGGACATTAGATTGTTCTAGATCGGCCTGCATCTGTTCCGGGCGGACACATTTCAGGGCTATTTCCGCGATATGGTTAGCAGCGCGAATTGGGGCCTCGGCGTCTTGTAGCCGGTTCCAACGGTTCGAGTCAAGTGCGATCGCCTGCTGCATCAATTCTGGCCATGCTGACGGCCTTGGCCACTGATTTGCAACTACACACAACCCAAGACGTTGCAGCGTTCTGGCTTTACAAAGCTGTTCGTCAAAAGGGCGTGGCGCTGGAATGCAGAGGGACGGCACCCCAGCAGCGGCCACTTCCATAGTGGAATTGTGGCCTGCATTAGCGACTACTAAATCGGCATAACACAAGTACGGCCATACGTCTTCAATAGTGCCGTAATAACGCAAATTATCAGAAGTCTTTTGGGCCATGCCAACGCCCAGTACGTGCCAGTTCCACTGCGGGGTCGCCGTAGCCGCAAGGGCAATCGCCTGCGGTGTAATTTCTGTGCCGCCAAAGCCTGTCATCACCAAAATGTTCGGCTTTTGTCGGCTGTAGGCTGTAGGTGCGATCGCCGCCTTCTCTCTCCCCGCAAACCGATTAAACCCGCCGCTATAAAAAGTTTTTTCTCGGATCCACTGCGGGCAGTTTTCCTGTTCCATCTCCGGTGAAAAAGGCGCAAGCAAAGAACAAGCCCATTCATACGCTAGCCTATGCCCTTTGTCCTGGCGATCTCCATGCTGCCTGCCGTAGATAGTGGGAATACCGCACAGCCTTGCTAAAATAGACGCCTCTAAGCCCACGTCCGACACCAAAAGATCCGGTCGCCAGCGGTTCAAAAAGCTAACCATCTCATAGGTAAATGCCGTGTTGGCACCGTGGTTAACCATAAAATCGTGGTACTCGTGAGAGTGCTGCTGTTGAACAAAAGGAACCGTCGAGGCTGGTCCCCAGCCCGACATGCTGACCTTTTGCACCGGTCTGCCAATGTCTCGAATCTCGATCGGTCCATCCATTCCGATCGCAGCTAGCTCAAATGAAGCGGGTAGATGTTTAGCGATCGCCTCAAACCGTCTACAGTGCCCAGTTCCCTGCAGGTTTAGATAAAATGCGATCCTCATGTAGCAATGCCCACTAACGCCTGCATTTGTGCTAGGCCCTGTTGCCCCTTTAGCATAATGTCTGAAGGGGTATCTGAAGGGGTGTCTGAAGGGGTCGTCGCCTTTGACGTCTGTTGCCGATTGAGCGCCTGCTGACGCTGAGCTAGCTGCCGATATAGCTGCTCGTACGCATCAATCATGGTATCTATATGACAAAATGACATCGCTCTGGCCCTACAGTCTGCTGGTGAGAGCTCTGCCGCCGCGGCAACGGCCTCTGCTAGAGCGGCTACCGTTCTCTCTTTGGCAACAACGCCGCACCGCTCGGTCAAAATTTCTTTTGCCGCGCCGCTGTCAAAGGTCGCAACCGGTGTACCCGAAGCCAGCGCCTCCGCATAGACTAAACCGTAAGGCTCTTCCCAAACAGAGGTGTTTAAAAACACTTTTGCTCGCAAAAGCGTCTGTTTAATATTGCTTTGAGCAAGGTGCCCTAAATATCGAACGCTTGGGTTGTTGAGTAAGGGCTGAATGTTGTTCTCAAAATAGGTGCGATCGCTGATTGGTCCGGCAATCTCGATTTGGTATCCGGCCATTAGTGCCGCCTGGATTGCCAAATGAGGTGCTTTTTCGGGCACAATGCGGCCATACCACAGCGCTTCGTTAACAGAAGACTCTAGGCAGGGCTCTGATAAAAAAGGCCAGCTCTCTACGTCAATACCATTGTGCACCACACACGAGGGAACAAACGCATCCCATTCAGCTGCCAAATTCTTTGAAACGCAGACTGCGGCTAGTCTACCCAGTGTGTTTCTAGCTGCTGCATATTGCACGGCAGCGGCTAGCTCCTTGTATACAGGGGTATGCAGCACTGTCAACATAGGCGTCGGCAAATCAGCCGCACTCGTCAGCAAAAACGGATGTAGCGCATTGTTATGAACAACATCAAAAGACCCGCCGCAAACCCGTCGAATAACCTCGGCATAGGCGCTCATATTGCAAGCCTGACGACCGAGCAATGTTTTTGCCTTGGGGTTTGTTTCAAAAGAACGCTCAATGCAAGGCTGTAGTCCGAGCGTCGCGTCTGATTCTCCACTGGCAAATAGCGTAACGTCGTGCCCTCTTTCTATTAGCTTTTTGGCAAGCCACCACGTATGAGACTCCATCCCACCCGCAAAGGGCTCAGCAATCGGATGATGCAATAGCCCAACAATCGCAATTTTCATCTTTAACAGAACCTAGGTTCAAAATCTGTGATTCAATATGGGTCTATATCTTGTCAGGGTGTTAAAGACTGCTGTATTAAAGCGCTCTTGGAAAAAATTTAAGAAAAAATTTTAAAAAAGGCTGGGAGTAAAAAAGAATTAAGGGAAAAAGGGTAAGAATTATGCTCAAAAAGAGAATAGACCCTTGAAGATAGCTACAAGCTCTATCGCAAGAACCAAATTGCTTAGCCTGCGGGAAGAGATTTAGAAGATGCCTGTCTGTAGGTAGAAGAACAGTCTTGAATAGGATCGCTATGTTTGTCGGATATCCAGAGAATAGTCAAAAAGAGAATAGCCAGAGGGTTAGGGAGAACGATTATGGTTCAGGCAGCTTCTCAAGAAGTGACAGTCGCTTTTGATACAAAACAGGCTTTGCAACAGGCCGAAGAAAGCTTGCAGCAAAAGAAACTCTCTACCGTCAGGGCTTCCGTGACGACCTCAACAGATACAGCTGTGCCTAAGAAGCGAACGGTCAAGTCAGGTGGATTAAAAGCAGCAAGCCTAGGCGGCGTGATGGGTGCGATCGCAGGCGGTATCATTGCGACAGCTGCCCTTAATGTGCCTAATGTTGCTTCTGTCTATAACAATGCTACGCCGCTGTTGGTACTAGCCATATTGATTGGCGCTGCGTTTGGTGGCGGGGCGGGCGGGCTATCCTCCTTTTTTGCTGGAGCCAATCTAGATGAAGACCCCGCGAGCTATCGGTTGATTGTTGCAGCCGCATCTGCTGAAGAATTAAAAACTGCAACTACAACACTGTTAGAAAATGGCGGGCGCTTATTGTAGCGTCTATTCACGACAATTTACCGAAGCTATCACTTTCGACAGATGACATATCCTTAACAATCTGTCACGATTAGTATCAGACGTAACAAAAAATAAATACTGTATGAAGCCCCGCTCTCGCTCTTCTAACTTAGTCAGTAAGTACTTGAAAGGAATTGGTAAATACCCCCTGCTAACGCACGAACAAGAAATCACCCTGGGCAAAACCGTTCAGCGGTTTATGGAACTAGAGGAAATTAAGTCGGTGACGGCTGAGTCTCTAAATCGTGAGCCTTCTAGAGCAGAGTGGGCCGAGCAGGCAGACCTTTCTGTAGAGGCGCTAGAGCAAGCGTTAGAGCTTGGGCAGCAGGCAAAGACCAAAATGGTAAGATCTAATCTGCGCTTAGTCGTCTCTATCGCTAAGAAGTACAGCGGTAGCAGTTTAGACATGATGGATCTAATTCAGGAAGGAAACCTGGGCCTAAATAGAGGCGTTGAAAAGTTTGACCCGCTTAAAGGCTATCGATTTTCTACCTATGCCTACTGGTGGATTCGTCAGGCCATTACAAGAGCGATCGCAGACACCGGTCGCACTATTCGCCTACCGATACACATCAACGAAAAGCTAGGCAAAATGCGGAAGGCACAGCGCAAGCTATCACAGTCTTTTGGACGGCCTGCCACTCTAGCGGAAGTAGCGGACGAGCTGTCTATGCCAGTTGAAAAGGTTCGACAGCTAAACGTTCAGAATAGAACGCCGCTTTCTTTGAACATGAGAGTAGGCAGTGAACAAAACACCGAATTAGGTTCCTTGTTGGAAGCCGATATCCAGCTGCCAGAAGAGTATGCAACTCAAAGCTTGCTGAAGACCGACCTGCGACAGCTAATGAACAAGCTGACAGATCGTCAAAGCGATGTAATTAGGATGCGGTTTGGGCTAGACAGCGGCAGCAAAATGACGCTCGCCCAAGTCGGTAGAAGCTTAGAAATTAGCCGGGAGCGAGTGCGCCAGATAGAGCGCAAGGCTTTGAGGACACTGCGCCGACAAGGCAAGGCGCTAAAAAGCTACGTCGCAGCTAGCTAGATATTTGAAAACCAACAACCTGAAAGTAAGGGCGCTGTGCTAGCTCGGCAGAAAGCCTTTGTTGATAAAGATCGCCATATGACGGCATGTCTCGTCATATGGCGATCTTCTTTACAGCTACCTATCGCTTTAAATAATTGCTTCAAACAACAGCTACTCCAAAAAATAGCCGCTACCTACTTGAGTAGATTGGTCAGATAATCTATAAAACGCATTTCGACTACGCTCAATGCTCGATTCGCCATTACTCGAGGGCTGAGCGTAGTCGAAGCCCGGTAGCTGATGCGTTTTTAATTCAGATGACTCACTTAAACAGCGGGGGAAGCGTCGCTGTTTGAGCGGTTCGGCGTAGGTAAATAGCAGCTCAACGATTGCGACTGTTTGCTAAATAGCAGATTCTCGCGATAGTCAATCGGGCAGTCGATAATAGTTGGAACATTTTGCGCTAGGGCCTCTTTCAAGGTGGGAATAAAGTCTTCCGCCGACTCGATTCGATAGCCCTTAAGACTCATGCTTTCCGCAAATTTAACAAAGTCAGGATTGTTGAACTTAATGTAAGAAGATTCTTGGTAGTGGGACTCTTGCTTCCACTCGATAAGGCCATAGCCGCCGTCATTGAAGATAATGGTGACAAAAGCAGTCCCTAGACGGTGAGCGGTTTCTAGCTCTTGGCAGTTCATCATAAAGCCACCGTCGCCAGTCACCGCAACAATCTTTCGGTTTGGGTAAACCAGCTTTGCAGCGACACCACCGGGAATGGCAATGCCCATAGAGGCAAAGCCATTGGAGATGAGACAGGTATTGGGCCGGGCGCAGTGGTAGTGACGGGCAATCCACATCTTGTGCGCGCCTACATCAGAGATAACAATGTCTTCGGGCGCTAGCACCTGACGCAGGTCATAAAGCAATTTTTGCGGCTTAATAGGAAAGCCAGTGTCGGTGCCATACTGCTCGTAGTTCTCTCGCATATCGGTGCGGAGATGGGCAAAGCGATCGCTTAGCTTTTCGCCTTGGAACAAATCCTTGGGGCGGTGGATGCGCTTGGTAATTTCGTCTAGGGCATCAGAAATATCGCCAATAACTTCTACATTGGGAATGTAGCTGCTGTCGATTTCAGCCGCTGTGACAGCGATATGCACAATCGGTCGATCGCCTTCTGGGTTCCACTTTTTAGGACCGTACTCAATCAAATCGTAGCCAATCGCGATAATCAAATCACTTTCATCTAGGGCGCAGGCAATGTAGTCGCGCTGCTGCAAGCCAACGGTCCACAGCGATCGCTCATCGGTATAGTCTAAGAGCCCTTTCCCCATGAAGGTGTTGGTGACCGGGATATTTTGCTCGCGGGCAAAGCGGGTGATGGCGTCGCTTGCGCGGTTGCGAATTGCACCGTTGCCAACCAGCATCATTGGGCGGCTAGCTTGAGAAATGGCGATCGCAGCTTTTTGTAAGCTCTCTTCTGATGCGACTGGAATAACCGGCGGGTCAGCTCTTAGCGGCTTGCCGTTGGCGGGCATGTCGGCAATATTTTCGGGCAGATCAATATGGACCGCACCGGGGGGCTCGCTCTGCGCAGTCTTAAAAGCCTTGCGAACAATCTCGGGCACGGTGTCGGGCCGCACAATTTGTTTATTCCACTGGGTGACTGGGGCAAACATTGCCACCAGGTCGAGATACTGGTGAGATTCGATATGCATTCGGTCGGTGCCAACCTGCCCCGTAATCGCAACCAGCGGGGCCCGGTCTAAGTTGGCGTCGGCGACACCTGTCATCAGGTTAGTTGCGCCGGGGCCCAGAGTAGAAAGGCAGACGCCCGCCTTTCCTGTGAGTCGTCCGTAGACATCGGCCATGAAGGCTGCGCCCTGCTCGTGACGGGTGGTGATGAACTGAATAGGAGAGCGCTTGAGGGCTTCGAGAAGCTGGAGGTTCTCTTCGCCAGGGAGGCCGAAGATATATTTGACGCCTTCATTTTCAAGGCAGCGGACGAGGAGTTCGGCAGTATTCATGGATGAGGGGTAAAGAAGAGATCTGGAGAAGCGAAAAGCCAGAGAAGCGGAAAGCTAGAGAAGCAGAACGCCAGAGAAGCGGAGCGCAAAAGGCAGGCAGGTGAGGGCGGAAGGATGGGCTATTTTACCCAAACGGTTTTGGCGTTGACGAATTCCAACAGCCCATAGCGGCCTAGCTCGCGGCCATAGCCGGAGGTTTTGATCCCGCCAAAGGGAATACGGGGATCGGATTTGACTAGGCCGTTGATGAAGACTGCGCCAGCGTCGAGGTTGTTAATGAGCTGTTGCTGTTCGGCAGAATCGGTGGTCCAAGCGCTGGCACCGAGGCCGAAGTCGGTGGCGTTAGCAAGGGCGATCGCGCTGTCAATATCCGGGACGCGAAAGACGAGCGCAACGGGGCCAAAGAATTCTTCTTTGGCGATGGCGGCGTCTGGCGAAAGGCCGCAGAGAATGGTGGGCGGGTAAAAATTGCCAGCCTGAAGGGAGTTTGGTAGCTGTGGCTTTAGCGCGCTGCGGTCTGCGCCGATCAGAACGCTTGCGCCCTGATCTATGCAGGCTTGTACCTGCTGGTCTAGCTCTTCTAAAATGTCGGGGGTCGCAAGCGGGCCAACCGTAGTCTCTGGCAGCATGGGGTCGCCGATTTTTTGGCTGGCGAACTTGGCCTTAAAGCCCTGCTCGAAGGTGTCGGCAATGTCGCCAACCAGGATAAACCGTTTGGCCGCGATGCAAGACTGGCCGTTGTTCATCAGTCGGGCGGTGGTGGCGGTGGCGATCGCACTTTCCAGTTCAGCGCTAGGCAGCACAATAAAGGGGTCACTGCCCCCCAGCTCTAAAACGGCCTTTTTAATATATTTGGCGGCGGTTGCGGCAACGGCAGATCCGGCAGGGCCGCTGCCCGTGAGGCTGACAGCTTTGACCCGGCGGTCGGCCAGGATGGGTTCAACTTGGCTAGCACTAATCAGCAGCGTTTGAAAGACATCGGGGGGAAATCCGGCACTGGCAAAGACTTCGGCAATGGCTAAGGCGCACTGGGGCACGTTGGATGCGTGCTTTAGCAGCATTGTGTTACCGGCCATCAGGGCGGGGGCAGCGGCGCGAAAGACCTGCCACAGGGGATAGTTCCAAGGCATGACGGCCAGCAGCGGGCCTAGCGGTAGAAAGCGAACGTAGCTGCTGCTAGCGTCGGTGTCGGCAGGCTCATCTTGCAAAAAGGCTTCGGCGTGGTCGGCATAGTAGCGGCAGACCCAGGCGCACTTCTCGACTTCGGCGATCGCACTGCTGCGCGTCTTACCCATTTCCAGGGTCATCAGCTCGCCAAGAGCTACTTTGCGCGCGGTAAGAACTTCAGCCGCGCTGTACATCCACTGACGGCGCTGAGCAAATGCGGTGCGCTGGTAGGTGCTAAAGGTGTCGTGCGATCGCGCTAGTGCGGACTCAATTTGGTCTGCATCTAGGGCTTCAAACGTCTTTAGCGTTTCTCCAGTGGCTGGATTAATACTGGCGATTCCCATAGTCCTCTCCTCGGCTTTACTTCCTAGCTCAAGTCTCAAATCTCGAAATCAAGTCTCAAATCTCAAAAATTAGAGCGCTTAGATTAAAAGCTCAAAGTTAGGCGGTTTCGCCTCTATAGCAGCGATATGCCGCTCTCTCGCTACTTATTACTGTCGCTCGAAACCAGTGGAAAGACCGTTGTGAAGAAAGGGTTTGTATAGATTGTTTACCTGCTGTCACCTGCGCTCATCCCAAGCTGCGCCAAGCTGTGCTCATTCCAAGCTGCCTTTATTCCAAGATACCGAGATATAGGCGTTCTATCTCGGCATCTGGCTCGGCATCTGGCTCGGCATCTGGCTCGGCATCGGGCTCGGTATTGGGCTGCTTATGCAGGCAGGTGATGATAAGGACTAAGCAGCGGCTACTTTTTCCTTGAACCCTTTACCCGCAGAGAATGCAGGGACCGTAGTGGCCGGAATCTTGATGGTTTCGCCCGTTTGAGGGTTGCGACCGTCACGCGCTTTGCGATCGCGTGGCTCAAAGCTGCCAAACCCGACCAAGCTTACTTTGTCGCCGCCCGCAACAGATTCCATAATCGACTCAATCACAGCCGTTAGCACAGCGTCTGCATCCTTTTTGGATACGTCGGCCTTTTCGGAGACCATATCGATTAGCTCAGCTTTGTTCATAACTAAAAAAGGTGCTTTTAAAACATCGATAGTAGTTCTAACACAAGAGATATTAGATCACAAGTACTATAAGGCAGATATTGTTCAAAAACCGGCTGTTTTTAGCTGTATCTCAGCAATAACGTACGGTAGCGCTGCTGGTATACAATGGTTTCAGCAAATGTTTAGGGAATTTGGTAATCTGCTAAAAAATGTGTTGTGTTATGTAAAGCTGAGAGGGAATCGCGCTCAGCTGCGTGCCTTTAGCGTTTTCAAATCCTGTTTGATGCGCTCAATTCCGTCTTTGGTTCCTTGCTGGTCATAGGCATCCCCCGCTTTGAGCAAACTTCTGAGCGCTTTGTCGTTATCACCGATGTTGGCATATGCCAATCCCAAGTTGTGAAACGCTTCGGCGCAGGTAGGCGCTTGCGATAAAACAGCCGTGAATTGTTCTATTGCACCCCGATAGTCTCCTGCCTTGTAAGTGCCAACTGCGCCAACAAATGTGGTGAGCGCGGCGCTGTCGATAACGACCGAAGGCTGATCAATCACCGCATCTGGGAAAGGAACCTGCGCAATGGGCTGGCGATAGGCACTGATCATCGCGCTGAGGGCAAAGCCAGTTGCCCCTAGAACAACAGCAGCCCAAATTAAAAAGTTAGGCGTTTCCATATATTTCCATAGATAAGACTGGCCACAGACTGGGCCATGAAAAGAGTAGGGGCGGGCGCGATCGCAGCCTGGGCCAGCCACATCAGTCTTGACTTAATACATCTTCATATACTTACAGCATTTATGGGCACAGCCTCAAGCAGTTGACTAATGATACCTATGAAAAATCAAGAAAAGTTGATGTATTTCTTTTTCTCGTTTTTTCAAAAAAGACCACGGAAACCTGTCGGAATCACGGACACCGGGCTGAACAATAAAGTAATCGTAAAGCAACACTTTGCGAGTTACTCAAAAAACTTGTGAATCACGAGTGCACTATGCCTATGCCTATTCCTTTTCCTGGTATGAACCCCTATCTAGAACATCCCGACCTTTGGCCCACTGTTCATCAGCGACTGATTGCAACACTAGCCGACGTGCTGAGGCAGCGCTTGCCAGCGATCTACCGGGTGCGATCGCACACCCATCGCTATCAGGTTAGCGGTGAAGACGCGCTCATTGTGGGAGCCCCGAGCCTGAGCTGGGAGAACGTTTTCACCGAGAACGTTGTGGCTGAAGCTAAATCATCTGACGCATTTGGCGCGCAGGCAGGCGCGTCAGCCAGTCATACGGCCAGTGACACAGCCAGTCATACAGCCAGTGACACAGCCAGCCATCCCATTCCGGTGCTAGTCCCCGTCCCGCAAAAAATTTACGAAACCTATTTAGAGATTATCGACGAAACTGGCAGCGCAGTGACAATCATTGAAATGCTCTCACCCAAGAAGAAGCGACCGGGCCGAGGCCGAGCGCTATACGAACGCCAGCGAGAAGCTATTTTTGGCAGCGATGTTCACTTTGTTGAAATTGACTTGCTAAGGGGGTGGGAGCCGCCTTCTATCTATGGTCCGGAGGATACGGGGGATTATCGCATTTTGGTTAGTCGCAGCGAGCAGCGGCCCAGGGCTCAGCTATTCACCTGGACTGTGCTAGAGCCGATCCCGACGATTGTGCTGCCGCTGAAAGGCGATGATGGGCTAGCGCTGGCGCTAAAACCGGTTGTAGACCAGGCGTGCGATCGCACCGACCTGCTCGTCAACTATCAGCAAGCCCCGTTGCCGCCGCTCCGGCAGGCCGAGAACCGCTGGCTAGAGACCTTTTTGCAGCAAGTTGGCATGCGCCCCTGTGCCTCCTAACCTGCCTTTTCATCTACGGCTTTTCTGTACTGCGGCCTTTTTGCCTGCGGCTTCCCTAGCCCCCGGTAATCTCTGTATGATGAAGATACAGATCTTTACAATTACCGTACGATTTCCTAATGAGCGCCCCAATCACTGGCTTGCCTCCAGCCGCCCTCTCTACGTCCTTATCTGCGGCATCTGCCGCGCCAGCCTCGGTCAGTCAATCTACTAGCTCGTCTGCTGGTCCATCTGCCAGTCAATCTGCCACCCCATCTGCCACCCCGGTGCTGCCTTACACCGGAGAAAAGCTCACCTGGAACTGGCGGGGCTACGAAATGAAATACGTCGCCTACGGAGCCGGATCTCCCGTCGTGCTGCTGCACGGGTTTGGGGCTTCTATTGGCCACTGGCGAAAAAACATTCCCGTCCTAGCCGCCGCAGGCCACCGAGTCTATGCAATTGATCTGCTTGGCTTCGGCGATTCTGACAAGCCCGATCTGGCCTACAGCCTAGAATTTTGGGTAAAGCTGATTCACGACTTTTGGGCAGCGCACGTCAAAGCACCTGCCGTTTTCGTCGGCAACTCCATCGGGGCGCTGATGGCGCTGATGACGCTCGTTAGCTATCCTGAAACCGCCAGCGGCGGCATTTTGTTAAACTGCGCCGGTAGCCTCAACCACCGCCCCGAAGATCTTCCTGGTGGCCTACGCCTGGTGATGGGTGCGTTTGCCAAACTGGTTAGCTCTAACTTGACAGGTCCGTTCTTGTTCAACCGAGTCCGCACAAAGGGCCGTATTCGCGGCTCTTTAAAGCAGGTATACGGCAACCGCAAAGCTATTACCCCAGAACTGATTGATATTTTGCACGGCCCCGCCTGTCAGCCCGGTGCACAAAAAGTATTTGCCTCTATTTTGAGCGCCCCGCCGGGTCCTCGCCCTAGCGAGCTGTTACCCCAAGTTAGCCAGCCGCTACTGGTTCTGTGGGGTGAAAAAGACCCCTGGACACCCATTGCTGCGGCTGATATCTATCAAAAGCTGGCTGAGGATACGAGTAAACAGGTGACGTTTCAGGCAATTCCAGACACCGGACACTGCCCTCACGACGAAAGACCAGAATTAGTCAACCAGTTGATTCTAAGCTGGTTGAGAGAAAATTTGGTAGTGAGCGAAGCGACGCAAGATAAAGTAATAGAAGATAGAGCAGAAGAGAACGCAGCAGTAGAAATAGATAAAGAAGTCGAAGCGAAAGCTTGAGAAAAAGCTTGAGAGAAAGCTTGAAAAAAGTTTGAGAGAAACTTTGAGAAAGAACAGGAAGTAACAGTGTCAAAAATGATTGACGAAGGCTACATAAAATACCGCTGTGAGTGGATTGAAAAGGACGCTGTCACAATTGCCGACGTGAGTGAACTCACTTGCTATCGCAACGCCCTTCATCAGCTCAACTTTATTGGCCAATATTCTAATGGTATTGGTTTTGGCAATCTCTCTCAGTCCTTTATCCCCCCGCTTTCTCACTGTCAACCCTCTGACGGCACGCCGCAGTTTATTATCACAGGCACCCAAACAGGTCACCTTCCTACCCTGATCGCGGCTGACTATGCGCTCGTCACAACCTTTGACCCGCTACAGAATACGCTGACCTGTATCGGTCAACGCAAAGCCTCGTCAGAGTCTTTGACTCACGGCGTGATTTACAGCGCTCAGCCCGCTATCGGTGCCATTATTCACGTTCATCACTCGCAGCTATGGAAGCAGTTGCTGCATCAGGTGCCCACCACTCGCGCTAGCGTCCCCTACGGCACGCCCGAGATGGCTGCCGAAACGCAGCGCCTGTTTCAGGAGAGCTCTTTGCTTCAGCAGCGAATTTTTGTGATGGCAGGTCACGAGGATGGAATCGTGACGTTTGGTGAAAATCTATCAACGGCGTATCGAGTTTTGATCAATTGGGGGAGTATGACCGGTATAGTTTCAGCATCGGCCTTGCAACTGCCACATGAGGTAGCGCTTCGCTAGCGGCAAAAGCGGTTTGCCTATCGGCCAGATTATTTGTCAGGTTATTTGCCAGATTACGGCAAGAGGAAAGGGCGATGAATCCGACTGCTGACGGTAACAGCAAACAGTCTCAGGCAGCGCCTATACAGCCAGCTCCATTGCCGATAGACCCACTCACAGAACAGATTGAGTCTCAAATAGAGACGTTAGAAGAAACGATAGAAACTGAGTCAGTAGCGGATGAAGATGGCGAAGTCCAGCAGCGAGTGCAGCATCTGATCGGGTTGATCAAAGCTAGCTTGCAGTCACGTACGCTCGATCCTAAAACGCAGCGAGAGCTTGCTCGCTTGCTTAGCCTTGCACCCCGGCTAAAAGGTCGCCATGTCCAGCAGCTAAATTTGCTAGATCTGGCAGTTTCTATCTTGCTAGAGCCAGGCAGTTTGAATCCGAACGCTGCTGAACGGGCAACTGACGCGATCGCAAACAACCAGATCGCAAACAACCAGATCGCAAACAACCAGATCGCGCTAAACAAAACAGCTGCAAAAAACCTTGTCTTTGTACAGGAGACGCGCCGACAGATTGCACAGCAGTCGCGGACCTATCCTGATTTGCTACGAGCAATTTTTGTCACGGGTGAAGGTACGCCGTACATCCGTCTGATTTCTGGACTGAGCTGGTTCTTTTTGGTGTTCGTGGTGGCACCGCTGACAGTGGCCGGGCTCACCTTTGCCGTTAGAGATATTGCTGGCATTTCGACGACGCGAGCGGATTTAACAAAAGCTAGAACCGAACTAACTAAGCAGAAAAATCGAAACAATGAGCTCAACCTCCGTCAGAATGCGCTAGAGGCTCAGCTAGGGCGGACCAGAAGATGGCTAGCGAATCTGGAAGAGACAGCGGACACTGCGGCGGCAGATGAGGCATCTAGTGACGTAACGGTTACGGTGGATCAACAAGACTTGCTTAATATTCGAGCAGGAATCGATAATGCGATTTCTAACCTAGATGAAGCGGATGAATCCGAGGATGAGAGTGAGGTTTCTAACCAGGAGAATGAAGATAATACGGGGCAGCCTGAGAATGAGTCCACATCTAGCTCTCCCGAAAATAATAGTTTTTCTCTAATTTTGTTGGCTGTGGCCATGGGCGCACTTGGCAGCACGATTAGCGTAATTGTTCGAGCCAATACCTTTATTCGTCAGACTGAGGAAAATAACAATGATCTGTTTTTGACAGGATTTTTTAGACCGTTTGTGGGTATGTCATTTGCTATTTTTTGCGTAGCGCTGATAGAAGCAGGCATTTTCTCTGGCATTTTTGATCTGAATAAGCGCGAGGATGCAGAAGAGAAGATCTATTTGTATGTAGCGATCGCATTTGTCTCCGGATTTAGTGAACGCCTAGTGCGCGATGTGGTGATTAAGACCGAAGACACCCTGGCTGGACCCGCAAGTGGGCGCGATCGCTGGCAATGATGCAGAATAGCTGCCGAGCTAGCCAGACGCTGGCCCACTAGACGCTGGCCTACTTAGACCCTTGGCCCACTACAGGCAGAGCTGCTCAATCGCCAGTGACTTTCCCAAGATCTGTGCGCGTCGCCCCGTCGGCAGATAGCTTAGCGTCACTTCTACTGGCGCTGGCGGCAAATGCGTCAGCCGCTCCGACCACTCAATGGCTACAATCCCTGGATCTACTTCCACCCCATCCCAATACGTCTCTAAATACAGCCCGTCCGCCTCAGCCGCCGACAGCCGGTATAAATCGATGTGATACAGCGGCAGGCGTCCTCGCGTGTACTCATTAATTAGCGTAAACGTCGGACTGTCAATCTCTTCAATGCCTAGCCCTAGCCCTAGCCCCTGCACCAGCGTCGTCTTTCCACTGCCCAAGTCTCCTTTTAGCAGCAGCACGCTCCCAGCTGGCAGCAATTCACCTAGTCTGCGCCCGAGCGATCGCGTCGCCGCTACATCGGGTAATTCAATCACCATCTATCAAACTTTCCCTATCGCTATATCTGCCCCTCCCTTCTGTATACACTGTAGACAGTCAACTTCACCTTTCGCTTTTCACGCCTCGGCCTACTCATGATCATTACCGTTGCTAGCTTCAAAGGCGGCGTCGGCAAAACGACGACAGCTATTCACCTTTCGGCCTTTCTTCAGGGGCAGGCCGAAACGATGCTGATTGACGCCGACCCTAATCGCTCAGCGCTGGGCTGGGCTAGCCGTGGTGAGCTGCCCTTTTCGGTGATTGACGAGTGGGGAGAGGCCATTCCCGATGGCAATGTTGTGATTGACACGCAGGCAAGGCCCACCCCAGACGATCTGTCTGCGCTAGCTAAAACCTGCGATCTGCTGATTTTGCCAACAACACCAGACGTACTGGCCCTAGATGCGCTAGTTCTGACGGTAGAATATCTCAAAGAAATTAGCACCAGTCACTATCGAATTTTGATTACTTCGATTCCGCCTAAGCCTAGCAAGGCCGGGCAAGAGGTCAGAGAGCTGTTAGAAGAGGCGAAGCTGCCAGTGTTTCGTCAAGGCATTCGCCGGTTTGCCGCGTTTCAAAAGGCGGCGCTAAAAGGGATACCGGTATACGGGGTGAAAGATGCGCGCGCAGAAGCAGGCTGGCGAGATTACGAAAATGTAGGAAACGAAATTTTGGATATTATGGAGGCGAGGGCGCTGACGATTAGGGCAAAAGAAGTGCCTGAGGTCAAAGATTTTTTCTAGCGTTGCGCCAGTTGCGTTTGCCGCCATATAAGCTTTCGAGCTAAAAGAGCGACAGTACTAGACCCTGCTAGACGGCTAAAACGTAGGAGCCTAAAGCGTAGGAGGCTAGAGCAGCTTTTGCCTTCAGCCTGCATCCTTTGCGTATACGCTCAAAATTTGCTCAATCTGTGGCTTGTAAAAGCACACCCAAGAGTTTTCGCCTTGCAGCTTGATACCGGCAACTGACTTGACGGTGAGCGCTTTTTTCAAAGCTTCTAACCAAAGCATTTTTACATAGCCCTCTGTCAAAATCGGGGCGTCTTCATTTGTGGCTACAGGCATAAACAAGTCTTCTCTGGGGCCTGTTATCTCGCGAATTTGCACAGGCGTAGACGCATCTGCTAGTGCTACTTTGTTGGGCTTTAAGTGGTTTTGAGTGGCGGCTATCGAGGCTGATTTTACGGATACAAAAAGTTCAGTCGTTAAAAGGGTTTCGTATAGCTCATCGTAGTCTTCGTCTCTGGCATGCTCTGCGATGTCGAAGAGGAGCTGCTCTAGCTCGCGATGATCAGGTGGGGTGGTTTGGCTCATTAGAATGCTATAAGGCAGCTGTCTCACGTCTGTATTATATATTCAAGTTAGAGCAAATCACTCAGGCAAAAAAGATATGGATAGACGGACGTTTTTAGGCGGTATGGTGCCTGTGTTAGCAGCCCCGAGCTATCTCTATCGAAATAATAAGGCTGAGGTGATGGGTAGTCAGTCCGTAACAGACGCGTTTAAAAATCAGCAGTCGAACGTCATTGTAGAGAATGTGCCTGGAACGGTAGAATCGCTGCTCTCAGACGATGTAACGGGATCGCGGCATCAGCGGTTTGTCGTTCGGATCTCGCGCTATCAAACGCTGCTGGTGGTTCATAATATCGATATGGCCCCGAGGCTAAGCGGGCTGCGTCAGGGCGATCGCGTTTCGGTAAAGGGCGAATACGAGTGGAATGATCGCGGCGGGCTGATTCACTGGACGCACAAAGATCCAAGCAGCACTCACGAAGATGGCTGGATTGACTATCGCAATGTGCGCTACGAGTAAGTTTATGCGATTGGTTTTAAGGGCGGGCATGAGCTGCACGAGAGCGGGCTAACCACTGAGGTAGCAGGTGCCCTAATCGCAGCCGTACTTGGTGTACGCAGCGGCGGCAGCTTTTTAATCGGGTTTTCTGTTTTGATGCCGGTAGCCAATGCGATGATGGGAATTGCGATCGCACGCCTGCTTGGCACGGGCCCAGGCAATGCTCTGCTGTTTGCCGTGCTGTGCGCTAGCGCCTCTTGTATCGCGGTGCCTGCTGCTAGGCGAATAGACGGTGCCCGAAACCAACCCAAGCCTTTACATTTCGATGGCGCTAGCGCTGACCTTTCTGTTTAACATCATCATTGGTACTCCAATAGCAATGTGTATATTCTGTCATTTTGCCCGGTAGAGAAGCTTGATGGCATCCTCGTGCAGCTAAGCCCTCTGGTTAACAAATACGGTGGGGTTTGCTACGTGTCGGATGCGGCTAAGTCGAACTGATAGGCAAAAGATGCCCAGATCTGTCAATGTATTCTCTCTATTCCTTTCTTCATTTCTCTTTCTGAGGGTCGAGGTTAGATTCCTTGTGTAAATGCTATACGTAAAGATAATCTTAGATCCCCGTAAATTCAGTGCTAGCTGCCAATGCACGCCCTCGTCCCATGCACGCCCTCGGTAAATCAGCCCAACATAGTTCAATCGACTGTTCAACTATCTGGCTGAGAATCATCTGGCCAGCTACCCAGCCAAAAACCTTTACGCGGAACACGTTGTTAAGCGGCTGTGCACTACTTGCCGCGCTGATGTCGTTGTCAGCACCTGCTGCTGCCCAAGACCTATTTGAACCTGGGTCTAGTCTGGCCGAAGCCTTTTCTTCTATCCAAGACATTACGGATGCGGTGAGTCAAAGCCTACGCAGCAGTGAAACCACATTTTTTGAAGAAGGCGCGCATCAGTTCGATCAGACTATTCAAGACTTACAAAACGAGCCGTCACCTAGTCCGTCATTTACCCACAATCCTATTCCCGACTCGTGGCAGCAGCCTGCTGCTGACTCCGAGAGAATCGAGCCCGGGAAAAACTCAATTCTCTTCTAGGTTCGATCTCTTCTAGGTCCGATCTCTTCTAGGTCCGATCTCTTCTAGACCTGACCATCTTAATTCTGTCCTAAAAGAGACCTTAACCCGACTTTACTCTAGCGGCTCGAACAGCATTTTTGGAATCACCCCGTGAATTCCTTTGACAATATCAACCACCTGAGAAACCTCAAAATCAATCGCTGCGCTGCCTAGCAGTAGCGCGTCTTGCTCAGTTAGCTCATATTCGTTGTTGACAATTCGCAAAGACTCTCTAACTGACTCCTTCATTGCCTCGTCTAGATCTTCATCTAACCCCACAGCAATCCACGCATCTTCGGTTTCTCCCATCGGCTGCGCTAGGGCCATGTCTTTGTGCACCGTTAGCTCGAACGTGGGCGTTAGCGAACACTCAATAGCCGTGAGGGCAACCTCTCCATTGCCTTGTGCGCAGTGCGGATCGCCAGAATAAAAGAGGGCTCCGGGCACCTGCACTGGCAAATACAGGCTGCTGCCAATGCCCAGCCGTTTAATATCCACATTGCCGCCATAGACCCCAGGTGGAACAGAGTTTACAGCATCTTCTATATTGGCTGGCACTACGCCCATAATGCCCATAAAAGGCTTTAGTGGAATCCCTAAATTGGGCTGGCCATTGCTAGGTCGAAAGACCCCAATATCCTTAGCCATATCGATGGGAATGACTTTGGTATAAATGTCGGCTTCATCCACCGGAAACTCTCCTGGCAGCGAGCCTTTTCCATGTCTGTTAGAAATCACACCGTAGGGCACGCGGTATTCAATCCCAATGGTTTTGATCTCTAACACATCGCCTGGTTCTGCGCCTTCTACATAAATAGGGCCGGTAATGACATGAGGGCCAGGGCCAGTTTTCTCCACGTTGGCTTTTACCTCAAGCTGATCGGGCAAAATGTCTTCTTGTTTAATTCCCTGCCCGGTCAAGAACTCAACCGTATCGCCCTGATCGGCCAAGATTCCTTCGTGAGAGATGGTTTCTATGGTGACCTGTGCCCCTGATTCAACGGTCAAAATCGGTTCGCTATCTGGTTTGAACAGCTCGCCCCAAATGACGTGGTCGGGAGTGGATCTAACCATGTAGCTTTCGGGGCCTGTTGTTGCCTGGGCGATGTCAGACCAGGCGAAGGATTTGAGCGGGCTGTTGATAGCCCAGAGAGCAAGGCAAGTCACTGCTGCAAGCGTAAACGGTGATTTTAGTCTTTTCGTGAGCGGTCTTTCTGCTGTTCCTTTTCCTGTTAATGCCTCTTGTAGCGCTCTGTATAGCCGTTGCGCTAGCCTCATAAACCAAACTTTCGTATCTCTCATGGCAGGCAATTCCTTACTTATCACACCTTTTCTCACCGCAAGTTTTCACTGCGATCTTCTAATCGAAATATGCTTTCCTATCGCGACAGGCACTGAATACAACATGTCTGTCATGACGTGGACACTTACGTGTAATAAACTACCTTTTGAGATATTAGTGTGTAGCGAAAATTACATAGATAGGACTATTTGAACAACAAAAGATGCTTTTTGTGACTCAATTTTGTTGTTGTTTGGATATTTCTGTTAGCCGCTGACTGGTCTTTGCCTATGCCAATTAGGCCTCTACCAACCAACCATTGTGCTGAATGTTGGATTGCGTTGGGCTTTAGTCAAGCTGGATACAGAACTTTGTTTGGTGAGATCTTTAGTCTGTTTTTATTGGAGCAGCTAGCGGTATGCAGCGTGACAGCTCAGCTTGAGATTTAGTTTGAGACATATAGAGATATAGGCTCGATATTGACCAGATGCTGCTGTTGCTAGAAAGTGGCTACGGCGTCGAGCGCTAGGCTAAGTCTGAAAGGTAGAATATTTGGAGACTTTAATTTAAGCACCATGCGCCGCTGTAACTGTCCAGATATTGACTGTTCAGATTTTGACTTATCGCAGGGAGACTTACTGCGAGCAACTGTAGCGCCGGAAAATCTGTTGCAAGGTAAGCTACCTGAGCCTAATCAGCCGTCCGACCACAAGCTGCGCGTGCTGCGCGCTGGGCTATTGCTTTCTGGTGGCTTTTCGCTGTTTGAGTGGACGGCGGGATGGTGGAGCCAAAGCCTGACGCTGATGACAGACGCGGGGCATATGCTCTCTGACTGCTTGGCGCTGAGCTTGGCGATTGGGGCGGCTTGGCTAGCGCATTTGGCCGTTCGGCAAAAGCAGACGCTGGGCCCACAGAAGGCGGAAATTGCGGCGGCGTTAGCTAATGGCGTGGGGCTATTGGTGCTGGCGGTGTGGGTGATGTGGGAGGTGCTAAACCGGGTTCAGGGCGGCGGCGAGGGCGGCTTTCAGGGCAGTGGCCATGCGGTGGGTTCTAGTGAGGTGGTGCTGGTAACGGCGATTGTGGGGCTGGGCGTTAATATTATGGCGGCGTCTATTTTGCATGATCACAGTCAGCACGATTTGAACGTGCGCGGTGCGTTTTTGCATGTACTAGCAGATACGGTCAGCTCGGCGGGGGTGATTGTTTCGGCAGTGCTGATCTGGGCTTTTCACTGGTGCTGGGTAGACGAGGTGGTGAGCCTGTGTCTGGCGGTGGTGATTGGGATTGGGGCGCTGCCTTTAATTTTTGAGAGTGTGCGATCGCTCCAAAAAAGCCTCTAAAAATCCCTTAAAAAAGCCCCTTCAAAAAAACTAGAAAAGCAGTGGCAAGCTTAACAGCCCCAGCGCTGCCACCAGGCCGCTAATTAGCCAAATTGCCCAGCGGCTAGGCCGATAGCGGCCACGCTCAATTTGATCGAAAGCCTGATTGAAGCGCCAGGCAGCCAGCATAATTGAAAGCACGCCAAAGCCGACTAGGCTAACGCCAATAACTCTAGAGCTAAAGAAGGGCGCAGCGCTGCCATCTGACACTTGAGCCGTTTCAAACTCTTGAAGAAAGAGGCCGAAGCGAGCGATCGCAAATCCAAATCCAATCAGCGAAATAGAGGTCCGTAGCCAAGCTAAAAAGGTCCGTTCATTGGCCTGATGCTCGCGCTGACGGTCCGGGCGACGGCTAGGCGATGACGGATCTGAAGGAGGAGCCATGCAATCGTGACAGCAGCACTGATAGCGACACAACGAGGCTATCACCTTTTTTCCGTCTGTAGACAGTTGATCGAATGTTCAATCCTGCCATAATCGAAGGCGAATAAGAAAAATCAAGGCAGGAAAAGCCTTTGCGACTTGTCGCTGACTCGATTTTTCAAACAAGGCAAAGGACTGAATACTTTACGTTGAATACTTTACTCGATAGGTTGCCGAAGTGGCTGGTATGGGAACTGGCGATTCCGCTGACAATTTTTAATGGTTGGCTGTTGTTTCAAGGCATTCAGTATTTTCAGTCTTTTTTGTCGCTGTTCGTCGTTGCGACGCTGCTGTCTTTTTTGCTGGACTACCTAGTCTCGCTGATGGAGAAAAAGGGCATTGCTCGGGCCTACAGCGTTTTGATTATTGTGATTTTAGCGCTGGGATTAGTCGGCTTGATGGTGGTTGCGATCGCGCCTATCCTAATCAATCAAATCACCGACCTGACCACGCAGCTGCCCGACTGGTTGGCTTCTGGCTCTCAGCAGCTAGAAATCCTCGATACGGAAATTGACAAGCTAGAGACCGCTGACGATATTGATGTCAGCGATCTGACGACGCAGCTCGCTAATCTGCTGCCGGTAGAGCTAAAACTGCTGCCCGGTCAGCTATTAGAGTTTTTAATCGGGATTGCCGACAAGCTGATAGATATTCTGATTACCTCTGTGCTGACGCTATATCTGCTGCTATATGGAAAGGCTTTTTGGCAAGGACTCTTCAAGTGGCTACCCAACGATTTGGGACAGCAGGTGAGTCGCTCGTTAGGAATACAGTTTAGAAACTACTTCTTTGGGCAGGCCGTGATTGCCGCTATCATGGCGACCAGTTTAGCCGTTGTTTTCTATTTACTACAGGTGCCGTTTTGGTTGCTTTCTGCGCTGGGAGTGGGTGTCTCTGTGCTGATACCGTTTGGAGATTGGCTGGCCTTCTTCTTTATTAGCGTTGCGGTTGGCTTAAGCGATCCGTGGTTAGCGGGTGAAGTGTTAGCCGCCTGTATCATCACTGATCAGATTGTTGACAATGTGTTTACGCCACGAATTTTAGGAGACGCGGTGGGCCTTAATCCGGTTTGGGTCTTGCTGTCTCTGTTCATTGGCGCTCAGGTTGGTGGGCTATTAGGGCTGGTGATTGCGGTGCCCTTGGCCGGTACTTTTAAGCAAATCGTGGATAGCTTCCAGGTAGACGACGTGAAGGTAGATGGTTTTGAGAATATGGATCTTTCTGCGCCAGCGAAATCTGCTACCGCAGAATCTGTTGCCGCAGAATCTGTTGCCACTGAGTAATCTCTGAAGCTGATGTATTGAGCGCCATATGTTGAAAGCTCCGCACAAAAAGCGTAAGGATAAAAATAATGCGATGAAGAGTGACGCGATAAAAAGGTATGCCTTTCGAGCTGCTTTGTTTTTCCTTTCTTGGGTGCTTGTGCTGCTATTGGAACTTTCTTCAGCAGCGCCTGCTGTTTCTCAAGAGGCCGTTTCTCAAGAGGCTGTTTCTCAAGAGGCAGCCAGTGAGAGTGCTGCTTCAGAGAGTGTTCTTTTAGAAGAATCTACTTCTGAGGGGGTTAGTTCAGGCGAGATCGCTGCCCCAAACGACGGAGACTATTTTGCCGATGTCGTGATGCGGGGACAAACAATTTTTCAGGTAGGCAGCTTGAACGCGCTGAGTGCGAGCGATCGCGCCGACATTATTAACCGTCGTATTG
This sequence comes from uncultured cyanobacterium, assembly GCA_963833005.1. GTDB lineage: Bacteria > Cyanobacteriota > Cyanobacteriia > Phormidesmidales > Phormidesmidaceae > Phormidesmis. Next base: position 126,499 of record CAWHWK010000003.1, read on the forward strand.
CCAGCCTGCTAGAGAGAACTGGTGGTGATGTAGTGGTACAGGCGACCCCGGTCGCCGACCAGCCATTGATTAACCTGCAAGCAAACAATCGCGTTTTGATGACGGTTACTGAGCAGGATGCGCAAGATTTCGGCCTGCCGCTAGAAACGCTCGCTGACCGCTGGGCCGAGCAGATGACACAGAGCTTTGCTCAGCCACCGGTTGCCATTGACGTAGCGCAGCGGCTGAATGGAACCGTGCGGCAGCTAGGGCGAGATGCGGTTGCCAATATTCCAGCTTTGATTGGCGTGCTGATTGTGATTTTTGTGACCTGGCTGATTGCCAAGGGTGTCCGCTTTAGCGCGTTTAAGTGGGCCGAGCAAACAGAGGGCGATCGCAGTACAGAGGTTTTGATTGGCCGACTGGGCTATGGCGCGGTGTGGGTAGGCGGTGCGGTGATTGCGCTGGGCGTGTGGGGCATAGACTTTGCCACCATGCTGGGGGCCTTAGGTCTGACCAGTGTGGCTATCGGCTTTAGCTTAAAAGACGTGCTGAGCAACTATATTTCTGGGGTAATTTTGCTCTCGGCGCGACCTTTTCATATTGGCGATCAGGTAGTGATTAATGGCTATGAAGGCACCATTACTCAGGTACAGCTGCGCTCGACCACGCTGCGGACGTACGACGGACGGATGGTTTACATTCCCAACCAAGAGGTGTTTCAAGCCAGCATTACCAATAACACGGCGACAGACTATTTGCGTAGCTCAGTGATTGTGGGGATTGATTACGACGCCAATATTGGAGAGGCCAGAGACGTCATCACTCAGGCGGTCAGCGCTCTAGAGATTGTGCAGCCTAGCCCCGCGCCAACTGTGCTAGTGCGTGAGTTAGCCGCAAGCACAGTAAATCTAGAGGTTCGCTTTTGGGTTGATTCTCATCGGGCGGGTTTTTTAGAAACGACATCGCAGGTCTCGCAGCGAGTAAAAGAGGCCCTGCAGACCCACGATATTGAAATGCCAACAGAGATCTACACCCTGCTGTTAAAAGACGTGCCAGAAGAAATGAAGCCGATAAAAGGCCAAGCGCTGATTACCCCTAGTGATAGTGACGCGTAAAGGGTTGCCAAGCAGACCGTTCTGAACTTAGAGTAGAGGCCCTCCATGACTATCTAGATCGAGCGCTGTCTGGCTCGTCAGACTTCTAATCGCGGCGATCATTTCTTGTAACAGAACGGTCACTAGCACGTTTTCCGCAGCCTCTTTTACAAAATCTGAAGCTAAATAAATCCTGTGTTTCTCAGCAATATACTGGCTTCGAGCCCCCATCAGTAGGGCCCTAGAGACAATTTCTATTTCTGGCAAAGCTGAGAAATTTCCGGCCCTTAGCTGGTGCATAAGTGACTGTAAACTCTGACCAGCAGCCCCTTGATCTGATGAGAAAACGCTGGTTTCTAAGGGAAGCTTCTGTGGCGAAGCGTCCTGCAACAAAGCATAAAGCTTTAGAAAACGCTTCACCTTAAAGTACGCCTGTCTCAGGTTTGTAAATGCCTCCTGGCTATAAAAACTATCGAACATAGATTTCTGGTTAGGAGACCTGTGAGGACCTCCCGATAAATACGCAGTTGTCAGCTGCTGCGGTAAATTGTCTTTTTTGGAGCGTGATCCTCTAATAAGGGTGTGAAAAATACTCAAAAGTGCCGAAACACACGGTGCTAGATCTTTTCATGCAGCCTCTTAGCCTTATTTTCATCCTGAATTATGTTTGTGGATGTTTTGTGAGTGTTTATGCGCGAGCGCGAAAATTTTGGCTTATTCCTAAAATTTTACGCCAATTGGCTTACGCCGATCGGCTTAGTTGACTTTTGTTATTGAATCTCTACTACCTTGCTGCTGCCATCTGGCCTGTGTCGTTTGGCCTTCGCTATCTGGCTTCTGCTATCTGGCTTCTGCTATTTGGCTTTGATCTGGCTGGTTGTGATCTAGATCGATGGTTTCGATCAGCGGACAAATATCGTCAGGTTGAAGTTTCGGCTGGCTAGATGACCAGCGATCGCGGTAGCTTACTAGGCCATCCTTAAACGTCTGCATCTCTTCAATCTGTGCTTCTAGCTGTTCTATCTTTTCTTGCAGCAGCGACTGCACCAAATGACAAGGCACATCTCCTTGCTGATGAACGGTTAGTACCTGCTTAATCTCTTCTAACGAAAATCCCAGCGCCTGCGCTTTTTTGACAAACTGCACCTGCTTAACCGCAGTCGGTGAATAGTACCGGTAGCCATTATGCCCTCTTTCTGATGAGAGCAGCTGTAGCGCTTCGTAATAGCGCAGCGCGCCGACAGCAACGCCTGTCTGTTGCGAAACCTCTCCAATTTTCAACCTTGATGTGATCATCTTTTGTCTCCTTAGCCAGCACTTATTCGATATTTGCGCTGTCTTTTTTGCTTGGCTTTCTTTGTTTTACTGTCTTCATTGTGGCAAAACCAACGGGCCGTTTATGCTTTTATACTGTCGATTGTGTTAATGATCATGTCTATAAAGTGTCGATCCGTTGTTACGCAAAAAAAAATATGGATAGTCGCTTCAGGTTTACGTTGTTGAGTCAGCGGATAGCTCGACTAGGACTAGGGTTGCCGCTGCTGGTTTTGCCGCCGCTGCTGCTGTCAGGATGCGGTCTTTTTACCGCCAGTAAAGCTCAGGCACCTGGCGATGGTGGTCCACCCGGACGAGACGAGCAGGGTCCGGTCGCGGTTAAGACGATTAGGGCAGAAACCGGATCGCTCTCAGGTCAGCTAGCGTATACCGGCACGACGCGTCCGACTCAGCAGGTGGCGCTGAGAACGCAGGTGGATGGCGAGGTGATCGACCTGAGTGCAGATGCGGGTGACTTGATTGACCAGGGAAGCGTGCTGGCACAGCTTGACGGTAATTTGCAGATCACTGATCTGGGTGAGGCTGAGGCTGAACTGGCGGCGAGGCGTTCGGAAGCGGCGCAGGCACAGGTGGCAATTAGCGATGCGCAGGCAGTGGCCGTCAATGCGCAGGCAACGCTCGATCAGGCTCGGCTAGATGCCAGTCGCTTGAGAGGACTTGCCGATCAAGGTGGAATTTCGTTGCAGGCGGCTGAAGCTTCGGAACTCGCGGTAGTGAATGCGCAGCAGGCGTTGCAATCTGCCCAGGCGCAGGTGGCGTCGCGGCAGCAGGCGGCAGCCTCGGCAGCTAGCCGGATTGAGGCTCAGCAGGCAGTCGTAGCGCAGCAGCAAAATCAGCTCTCTGATACGGATGTGCGATCGCCCATCTCAGGCGTAGTGCTCTCTCGGCAGGTCGATATCGGCAGCTATGTCGAATCTGGCGCAACCCTGTTTGAACTTGGCGATCTCGGTGCGATCAAAGTCACGGTGCAGGTCTCTGAACTCGATTTGGCTCAGCTCAGCCTAGACCAGCCAGCCCAAGTCACGCTTGACGCCTTTTCTGGCGAAGGCAGTATTTTGGGGCGCATTACCCAAATTGCGCCGCTAGCAGATGCCACTTCTCGGCTGCTGCCAGTGGAGGTCACTATTCCTAATTTGAATGGGCAAATCGGTAGCGGGCTGCTGGCGCGAGTGCAGTTTGGTGCAAGCGCAGGAGACCGGGTGGTGGTGCCAACTAGCGCCCTAGAAATTGGTGAAGATGACGCGGCGGTGTATGTGGTAGAAGGAAAAGGCGAAGCGGCAAAAGCGATCGCCCGTCCAGTCAGAATCGGCGAACAAGACGATGATCGAGTAGAAATTCTCTCGGGGTTAGCGCCAGACGAGGCGTTTATTGTGCAGAGCGATCGCCTACTCACTTCCGGGCAGGCCGTACGACTCAGCATTTTATCCGACCGTGAGCAAAGTCTTAATTAGGCAGCTATCTTGAGCACGCATGTCTTTAGCGCAAATACCTTTAGCGCAAACGCAAATGCCTTGGAGCACGCATATCTTGAGCGTATCTTGAGCGTATCTTGAGCGTATCTTGAGCGTCATAGCTTAGGCCAAATGGCTTAGCTACTCCATCTTTAGATATTCCATCTTTAGCTACTCCATTTAGAGTAAACCCTCGTTAGATTACGACCCCGAAAACTGAACGGCCTTAAATGAAACAACGTCCTGCTTCATCCGCATCCCCAATTGGGGGCCCGACTTCAAATAACGCTTCAGACGGTTTTGCTCAATCTACACCAGGCGGCATTAGTATCAGCGTGGTCGCCATTCGTCAGCACATTGCGACGCTGACGTTAACTGTGGCCGTCGTCGTACTGGGGCTGTTCTTTGTGCAGCAGCTCCCCGTCGATTTGCTGCCGTCTATTACCTACCCGCGCATTGGGGTCAGGGCCGATGCACCTGGGGTCTCGCCTGAGGTGGCAGTCGATGAGATCACCCGTCCGCTAGAGCAGGCGCTCGCTGCAACCGAAGGGGTTGTTCAGGTAGTCTCTCAAACCAGAGAAGGCCGAATTAGCCTAGATCTCTATTTTGAGCCGGGTGGCAATATCGATCAGGCGCTAAACGACGCCACCGCCACCCTCAACCGCGCCCGTGACAGCTTGCCAGAAACCATTGGACAGCCGCGACTGTTTAAGTTTGATCCGTCTCAGCTACCGGTGTATGAAATTGCTCTGACTTCCGCTTCGCTACAGGGCGTAGATCTCAGGGTCTTTGCCGATCAGGATCTGGCCCGCGAGCTAAATACGGTGCCGGGGGTGGCCAGCGTAGACGTGTCTGGGGGCGTGCAAGAAGAGATTCGAATCAACCTCGATCCGGCTAGGCTGCAGTCTTTAAACCTGGGCATCAATGACGTTTTAGACGCCCTCTCTGCGCGCAACCAGGACACGTCTGGAGGGCGAATTGATGGGCCCAACGACGAGCCGCTAACGCGCGTAGCAGGTCGGTTTCAAGGAGCCGACGAGATTAGCAACCTGATTTTTGGCGTGGGCGATCCGGCTGCGCCCCAGCAGGTCTATTTGCGAGACTTTGCTGAGGTGATTGACGGCACCGAAGAACAGCGTATTTTTGTAACGCTTAACGGTGAGTCTGCGGTTAAACTGAGCATTCAAAAGCAGCCTGCGGCCAACACGGTCAGCGTGGTCGATGCGATCAAAGTTAAGCTCGATACGCTGCGCACTTCGGGCTTAATTCCAGAAGATCTGGTGCTCAATGCAACCTTGGACGAGTCTGTTTTTATTCGCAATGCCATTAGCAATGTAGCGATCGCAGGGCTCACAGGCGCAGGGCTAGCCGGAATTGCCGTGCTGCTGTTTCTCGGATCGCTTCGGCAAACCTTCATTATTGTCGTCGCTATTCCCCTGGCGACGCTCGTGGCGATTTTGCTGATGGGCGTGTTTGGCCTGTCGCTCAATGTCTTTAGCCTGGGCGGGCTGGCCCTTGGCGTTGGCATTGTGGTAGACAACGCCATTGTTATGCTCGAGAACATTACCAAAGGCGTAGAAACCAAGGACCCAGCAGAGAGCGATCGCTTAGGGAGTCAGGCCGTGATTCGTCAGGCGGAAGCGAGCAGCCGAGAGCTGGAGTCGGCGCTGTTTGCCTCTACGACGACAAATCTGGTGGCAGTGCTGCCATTTTTACTGATTGGCGGCTTTATTTCGCTGCTGTTTAATGAGCTAGTGCTGACTGTGAGCTTTGCGGTGGCGGCGTCGCTGATTGTGGCGCTGACGGTGGTGCCAGCGCTGACCTCGCGGCTGCTGGCAATTCGCCGATCGAGCGGGGTGGGTAATTTTTGGTTGATTCGCCAGTTCGACCGGCAGCTGCAGCGAGCGACCTGGCGCTATGGTCAGCTATTGGACTGGGTGCTGGGGCGACGAGTTTTGAGCGTTGCGATCGCTTTTTTAATCATGGGTGGCAGCAGCCTGCTGATGGTGCCCAATATCCCACAGGAGATTTTGCCGAGTATTGCTACTGGCCAAGCCAACTTGCGAGTGCAGTTTCCCCCCGGAACCACCCTAGAAGAAAACCGCACGGTGATGAGCGCCATCGATCAGCTACTGCTTGAGCAGCCTGAAACCGAGTACGTTTTTAGCACCGCTGGCGGCTTTCTTTTTGGCAATAGCAGCAGTGAAAATGCGCTGCGCGGCACCAGTACGATAACGCTGGTGCCTGGCACTGATGTCGAAGCGTTTAGCGATCGCCTCAATGGTGAATTTAATCAGTTCAACCTAGTGCAAACTCGAATCCGCATCTCTCCTGGAGACGTGCGGGGCCTGACGCTGAGCAACTCGCCAGTGCGCAGCGATGTCGATGTCATTTTGCAGGGCAGCAACACCCGTCTGTTAGAAGAAGCCGGGCAGCAGGTGCTAGACGCGCTCGATCAGCAGGCCCTGCTCGCGAGCTATTCACCCGACGCCGACCCCCCTCAGCCCGAAATTCAAATCCGCCCCGACTGGGAGCGGGCCGCCGACTTGGGTCTTTCTGCTGAGGCGATTGGCCGCACCGTGCAAACCGTCCTATCAGGCTCAGTGCCCACCCAAATTCAGCGAGGCGATCGCCTAGTCGATGTCCGCGTGCAAACGCCCATTGCCCTCGTCCAAAACCTCACCGAGCTAGCGCAATTGCCTTTGCTTAATGGCAGCGAGCAGGCCGTGCGGCTAGGCGACGTTACCCGAATTGAAAACGGCCAGGCCCCTGGCGAAATTCAGCGTATTAGCCAGCGGCAGGTCTTTATCATTGAAGGCGATTTGGCTGAAGGGGCAAGTCTCGGAGAAGCTTTAGAAGAAGCAAGCCGCATCGTAGAGAGCCTCTCCTTGCCCGAGGGCATCACGCGCCTGCCCAGCTTCAGCGCCGAGAGCAATGCGGCTATCCAAGACGGCATCGGGATTCTTGGTGGGCTTGCGGCCTTTTTGGTCTTTACCGTTATGGCCGTGCAGTACAACTCACTAATCGATCCGCTGGTGATCATGCTAACTGTGCCTCTGGCTTTGGCGGGCGGCATCTTTGGCCTATTTATCACCCAGACGGCCATCGGCGCAACGGTGATTGTAGGCGCAGTGCTGCTGGTAGGCATCGTGGTAAACAACGCCATTATTTTGGTGGAGCTGGCCAACCAAATTTACGAGCAAGAAGGGTGCGATCGCCTAACAGCCATTCTCAAAGCCGCCCCGCAGCGCCTACGCCCGATTTTGATGACGACAATCACCACCGTACTTGGCATGTTTCCCTTAGCCCTGGGCATTGGCGAAGGCTCCGAATTTTTGCAGCCGCTGGGCGTTGTTGTTTTTTCTGGCCTAGCGATCGCGACCCTGCTGACGCTATTTATCATCCCCTGCTTTTATACGCTGCTGCACGCAAGCGAGCGAGCGGTCGGTGACACATATAGCTAGTGGTGTAGCCACATACTGTCAACCCTCTTATAGTGGAGATTTAGAGCATCTCATAGGCCCTAAAAAACAAATTTCTTAAAAATCTCCAAGTACAGCCTTTCTATAAAAGCTTCAATTACGACAATGTAATGAAAATGCACTGAGAACCGTAAGAAAATCTTATTTTTTAGGCCGTATCATAAAAGCGCAGAACAAAAAGTACAGGATAAAAAATCTCTTTCTCGTAGGTCGTGTTAGCGGCCAGCGAGCAAAAGGGACCCGTTTTGTTCAACTTCTTTTTCCACTATTTTTTTGAGGAATTCCATGCGTTTTACATTCTCTTCACTCTCTTTCTCCAAACTAGCAGGCGTTGCGGCTGCCCTGATGATCTTGCCCGTCGCGGTTGCTTGCGATAGTCAACCTGAAGACACCGCTATTGATACAACCACCGAAGAACCCGCCGCCGACACAACTGCTGAGGCCCCCGCCGAAGACGAGATGATGACAGAAGGCGAAACTATCGTAGACGTAGCTAGCGCCAACGGTTCATTCAATACGCTAGTAGCTGCTATCGACGCTGCTGGTCTAACAGAAACGCTGAGTGACGAAGGCCCCTACACGGTCTTTGCGCCTACTGACGAAGCTTTTGCCGCACTACCTGAAGGCGTTCTAGATCAGCTACTCTTGCCAGAAAATCAAGAAGTTCTAGCACAGATTCTCACCTACCACGTTGTGGCTGGTGAAGTGCCTTCTGGCGAAGTTCAAACTGGTATGGTGCCCTCGGTTGAAGGCTCTGATCTTGATATCGTCGCTGATGGCGGCAGCGTCATGGTGAACGGCGCTAATGTTGTTACCCCAGATGTCACGGCTAGCAACGGTGTTATTCACGTCATCGACACCGTATTGCTACCCCCTTCTGTTGATCCTGCGGCGCTTTAGAGGATTGCGCTTTAGAGGATTGCGCTTTAGAGGATTGTGCTTTAGAGGATGACTGAGAAGGTCAACGCCAAGCCTCGGCTAGGGTTAGCTAAGTATCATCCGCAGCTTGCGATATTTAGTGAGACATTTAGTCGAGGCGGGTTTCCGGCAGATGTGACCAGTGGGATGCGATCGCTGCTGTGCGTCTCTAAGTGCGTTTCCAAATCAAGTGGGTTGGGGAATACTTCATGGAAGATACTCCCTTGAAAGAACCTTTCGTCTGAAAGGACCGAGATCTTTTTCCCAACTATGACCTCCTTTCTCACTCCTTATCTTCCGGCGTTGATAGTAGCCGAAAATCTGATTGTTTCGGGCGCTTACTTTGCGATCGCAGCCGGTATTTCCTACGGAATCTGGCGCAATCGGCAGGCGGGGGTCAGCCCTGTCGTAGTGGCAGTGGCGGCTATTTTCGGCAGCTGCGGGCTCGGGCATGGTATGCACGCTTTATGTAAGCTTGGCGTGCCAGACACGCTGACTTGGCAAACAGCAGCTGATCTCGTGACTGTTATTGTCGCAGTGAGGTTTCTTAGCTTTTATGAAAGCTTTGATTTGCTGGCCAGAATTAGCCAAATCGCTGAGTCTAAATCCCGGCTCGAATCTCAAAACGATTTGCTGCAGCAGACCATTGAAAAACTCCACGAGGCGCAAAGCCAACTAGTAGAGAAAGCTCAGCTCGAATCTCAAAACAAGCTGTTACAGAAGGCAATTTCAGAGCTTCAGCAGACTCAGACTCAGCTAGTGCAGGCCGAAAAAATGTCTAGCTTAGGTCAGCTGGTTGCAGGTGTGGCTCATGAGATTAACAACCCTGTCAATTTCATCGCCGGGAACCTAAGTCACATACAGCAATACACTCACGACTTGCTGTCATTGATTAGCCTTCACGAGCGGGCCTATTCTCAACCTGTTCCTGCTATTGAAGCCAAAGCTGAAGAAATCGACCTGCCCTTCATTCAGCAGGACCTGCCCAAGATCCTAGTCTCAATGACGCTCGGCACTGAGCGGATTAGCCAAATTGTCTTGTCGCTGCGTAACTTTTCTCGGATGGACGAGGCTGCTTATAAGGCCGTTGATATCCACGAGGGACTTAACAGCACGCTACTAATCTTGCAGCACCGACTCAACTACCAGTCGGAATGTCCACCGATTAGGCTGATCAAAGAATATGGCGATTTGCCAACGGTTGAGTGCTACGCCGGACAGCTAAACCAAGTATTTATGAATATTTTGACCAATGCCATCGATGCGATAGAGCAGGACAATGCTGAACAGCCGAAGCTAGAGAAAGACGCTGAGATCTGCATTCGTACGACGGTACTTAGGGCGGGATGGGTGGAAATTGCGATCGCTGATAATGGACCTGGCATGATCCAATCGACCATTGATCAAATTTTCAATCCCTTCTTTACGACTAAGCCAATTGGCAAAGGGACGGGCATCGGTATGTCGATTAGCTATCAAATTGTAGTCGACAGGCACCAGGGCAAACTTGAGTGCTGCTCACAGCTCGATAAAGGAACAGAATTTTTAATTCAAATACCGATTCAGCAGCCTAGTAAGCCAAGCGTTGAGTCGTCTCAACCTGTATTCACTCAAGAGACGACTATCGCCTGTTAAACAGTGCCTCAGCTATTGTAAATACATGTTGTGAACACATTTGCAAACACACTGAAGTATCTGTAGAAACAGCTTTCATTGACGACCATTCTTCATTGAAGATTGACAGCCAATGAGGGCTTTGTTTTGGGCGCGTTTGCGCATTCTGTGCATATATTAGAGACGGTAGACCTACAGAGATGGTAGGCCACCAGAAACCGTAAAACGAGATCTTTTAGTTAGGAGAATTCTCTTAGTATGACACGACAAAATTGGCTCGCATGGCCTGCTCTATCCGCTATTCTATCCACTACTTTTTTATCTACCGCTTTATTAGGCTTAAGCGCGACTGCTGCCTCGGCTGAAGACGTCAAAATTACGCCGCTAGGCAGTCACGATGGTGAGTTCTGTGCTTCTGATCGGGCGCTGGTGTTAGAAGATCCTAACGGGCTGCGGATTTTGTACGATGCTGGGCGAACTGTGGCAGGGACGGATGATCCTCGGCTCGGTGAGATTGATGTTGTACTGGTGAGTCATGTGCACGGTGACCATCTGGGCGATCGCAGAATTGCGTCGGTCAATCAAGGCACCTGCGCGCAGCCCGAGGCAAGTATGAGCACTACACCCAATTCCAACAGCGTTGAAATTGCCGTCGGCCAATCGGCAAATATTATTGTAGGCAGCGAAATGTCGCGATTTTTGGCCAATAAAGTAGAGGGGCTAGGCGGCGATCCTAGTTCTGTTCAACTAGTCCGCTTTGGCGCATCGCAAGAGGTTGACGGTGTCAGCTTTACAACAGTACCGGCAGTTCACTCTAACGGGCTCAGCGGTGACTTTATTGAAGGCGAGCTAGGAGAGAGTCTTTCGGCTGCGGGCCTAAGCGCCTATGTCGGTCCACCAACTGGATATGTGATTACCTTTTCTAACGGGCTAGTTGTTTACCTATCGGGAGATACAGGAGTAACGGCTGAGCAGGAAACGGTTGTGGCTGGCCAGTATGGGGCGCAGCTAGCAGTGATTAATATCGGTGATACCTACACAACTGGGCCGACAGAAGCCGCCTACGTGATTGACGAACTGATTGGTCCTGCTAGCGTGATTGCTTCCCATGCGAATGAAGCGGCAACTAGTGATGGGCAGGTGCAACCAGATACTCGAACCGCTGCTTTTATGGAGGCGACCCAGACGCCCGTTTACATTCCACTTAGTGGCAGAACGCTGTCGTTTAACGCGGCAGGAGAGTGTGTAGAGGGATGCACTCCGCCAGAGCTGTAGTGAATTCTGCTGGCTGTTCTGCCAGCTACTTGTCCAACTAGTTTGTCTAACTAGTTTGTCTAACTGTCCAACTACAGGGTTACGGAATAGTGACAACTACCCATGCCCTGTGGTTGATTTCGGTGTATAAGTGAGATAGCGCACTACTACCTCTGGTACGGACATGGCCTTCCAGACGGATGCAGACTTAAAAGCAGCCTACGCTGAACGCCTAAGAAAAGAGGGACAAGGTGTCTCTGTTGACGTGTCTGTTGGTAAGCACGGCGGTACGATTGATATTCTTACCGACCGTGCAATTATTTTTTGTACGCTTGAGCTAAACCAGACTAATGCGATAGTGATAAGGTCTCAGCTTGGCTTTTATGGTCGCTTGTCACCCAATTGGCAAAAGGTTATTGTTGTTCAAAAAGTTGTTGAGCCTACCGCAGTCAGCTTGCTTACTACAGCCGGAATCAAGCTTGTTGATCTGTCTGCTGAGCTATCTGCCAATACAACAAAGTTCACGTCTAACACAACAGAGCCTACACCACCGAGCCTCGTAGATAAGCGACAAACATCTCGCAACAGAGAGAATGTTTATTTTTACCCTGCACTCGACAGCGTTGAGGGTGGAGAGGGACTGCGTGTGGCCATTCTGGCCATTGCGGTGGTTCTTTTCGTTGGAATCTGCGGGCTTGTTATTTCCTCAGTTCTGTAATTTTCGGTTCTGTAGTTTTCGGTGCTGTAGCTCTTGGTGCTGTACTCAGCTAGCGATGTGGTGAATTCTGCTAGCCGCGCTGTGTATAACGGTGACAGCCCGTACGATGTGGCTAAGCTCAGTGGCTATGAGCGTTCGAGCCTGAATAGCTTGTAAGGTAGGCGTCGTTGCAGTAGCACTGCTGCTTACTTTATCTTTCATTCCCCAGCATCGGCCACAGTCCACCAGCACAGTAAAGCACACACTGTTCTAAAATTGCCCTCCAGTCAGGAAATGAAGAAAACCGAGCGAGAGAAACGATAAACATCAGCGAAGTCGCTAAGCTAATGCTAGCCATCGTCGTGCCAAGAGAGCCTGCTAGCGCCAAGAGAAATGTGAATCAGGAGGTATGAATCAGGATGAAGCAACGTATGAACCGCGCTATTCAGCTACATAATCATCCGTTTCGCTTTCTGCTTTATTTAGAGTGGGGACTGCTCGCGGTGGCTGTTGTCAGCGCTTTAGAGGCACCGCCTGGCCGGTTGTTTCGAGAGACTTTTGGGGGGCCTGCTGGCCGTTTTCATCACCAGGGGCCGCCGCCAGATTGGTATCACAATCCCTTTTTAGCGGTAACAGCGCTCGTTTTATTTGGGTGCATGGGCCTACATTTACCTGCGAGGCCGTTGCCCAAGCTTGGGCATACGCTGGGTCAGGTGTTGCTAATTTTGCTGCCGTCAGCCACCGTTTTCAATAGCGGACGCACCTTTCCATTTGTCTATGTGGTGTTGGTCATTCGTAGCTGCTTGATGTACGGATTGGCTGGGCGGTTAATCCTGACGGGAACCGCTTTTGTACTGTTTGTCGGTGGACTGTTGTTTCGGCTGCGATCGCTAACAGGTATAGGTCGCCGCTTACCACCAGAAGCACGCGATCGCCTGCAAGAGCTAATCGTGAGCCTCCAGCTCAACTTCGTTGTTCTGTTTGGGCTTTCTTTGCTTTTAGTCGTGCTGCTGATTAACGCGCTGCTTACCGAACGCCAAAGTCAGCATCGTTTACGACAGGCCAATCAAACCCTGCGCAGCTCTGCCCAAGAAATTGAAAAGCTGGCGATGGATCAAGAGCGTAGCCGCATCGCCCGCGATATTCATGACGCGCTAGGTCATTCACTTACAGCGCTCAATATTCAGCTAGAGAGTGCGGTTAAGCTGTGGGAAAAAGACCCGGCTAGAGCGCAGCAGTTTCTGGGCAATGCCAAACGGTTAGGCAGTCAGTCTTTACAAGAAGTGCGGCAGTCGGTGGCCGCGCTCAGGCAAGATCCGCTAGCAGGACAGTCGTTAGAGCGTGCGATCGCCCATTTAGTCGAAGATATCCACTCTAATTTGGATAGCCATTTGACCATTACCCAACAGATAGAACTGACTGAGGCCCTGCCGAACAACCTCAAGATTTTGCTCTATCGAATTTTACAGGAGGGGTTCACAAACATTGTGAAACATGCTCAGGCTAGTCAGGCTCGGCTCAATCTGATAAGTTCAGCAGCAGTGGTCACCCTCAGCCTAGAAGACAACGGCCAGGGCTTTGATCCCGCTCAGGCCCAAACGGGGTTTGGCCTGCAAAGTATGCGCGATCGCGCTGAATCTGTAGGCGGCACTTTTACTATTAACAGTGCAGACAGCGGGACCCGGTTGCAGGTGAGCTTACCGATAGTAAGGCGATAGCTAATGATTAAAATTCTTCTAGTTGAAGACCAACAGCTCATTCGTGAAGGGCTCAGTGCGCTGCTATCACTCGAAGCCGATTTAGAAATAGTCGGCGAGGCCGAAAATGGGCAGATTGCCCTAAATTGGCTCGCTCAGATCGCGACGGCTCGGGCCACGGCAGAATCACTGCCAGATATCGTCTTAATGGATATGAGAATGCCCGTGATGGATGGCGTCGCCGCCACCGCCGCGATCGCCCGTCAGTATCCTACCCTCAAAGTGCTGGTGCTCACTACCTTTGACGACGATGAGCTGATTGCTCAATCACTGGCCGCAGGCGCACAGGGCTATCTACTTAAAGACACCCCGTCTGAAGAACTGGCGATGTCGATACGCGTTGTGGCCAAAGGCTACAGTCAGTTTGGCCCTGGAATCGTGCAGAAAATGATTACTCAAGTTTCTCAGACTGCCGCTTCTGAAGCGTCTTCTCCGGCTGCGCAAGCTGCGCAGGCACTGTCAGCCAAATCGCCTCAGACCCTTTCCCCTCCAACCCTTCCCCCTGAAATTGAAGCCCTGACGCCCAGAGAGAAAGAAGTTTTGATTTGCATTGGGCAAGGGGCCAGTAATAAAGAAATTGCTCAACAGCTATTTTTGTCAGAAGGAACCGTAAAAAACCACGTTACAAGCGTGTTGAGTCGGTTGGCTTTGCGCGATCGCACCCAAGCAGCCCTTTTTGCCGCTCAGTGGGCTGCCCACTGGCTCCCTCAAAAAACAAGAGACCCCTCGAAAAAATTAGAGCAATCATAAGAATCCAGCCGAAATAGGGTACAACTAGTCAGTCAGTAGCAACGAGATAATTTGATGAATGATATGGCAAGTGTCTTAAGCAACTCGACAGATGTAATGTTTGGCTTGACGAATGTCACCGTCGTTGCTCTAATTTGACTACTTCTGCCTCGTAGCCTAAAAAAGCCCTGAAAAAGCATAAAAGACACTAACACTTCCTATGAAGCCTTCCCATCACGCTGAGCCAACCCCATCAGCTCCAGCCCGCTACGCCCCTTCTGTCCCGATGTCGGTCTACAGAGAACTAGCCGCCGAGCTTCGGGCCAATAAAGCAGTCATTGATTCGCTTAATAGCCGCAACCAGCAGCTAACAGCGCAAAATCAACGGCTCAAGCAAGAAATCCACAACTTCGTGCAGGCCACCCTCAATCTTGGGCAGTTTGCAGGCATCGCTAGGCAAACAGCTTCCAGTGAGTTTCCTAACGCATCAGCAGAGCCTTTCCCCGAGCAAATCGCGCCTGATACGCTTGCCAAGCTAGTTCGCGCTCAAGGCGAAGCGAGAAAAGCAGCCACATCGGCAGACTCTACAGACCAGCTGGCCAGCCCTTATATCTATACAGAAGCTGCCGCCAACCTGCCTGCTACCAATGTCGTTCCTCGCTCGATTCCGCAGCCGCGCCGAGTGCCCAGCCCGATTCAAAAATCGACCTCCGGTTCCACCATGCCTTTGAACAGCTTGGCAAACACCCTAACAAACAGCTCGGAGCGGATACCTAGCGTTAAACGCTCAGCAGCTCAGCCAACGGCTTCGACGGCTAGCCCCAAAGCCAGCCGCCGTCAGCAGGCGTCTACTCGTCAGAAAATCAGTCAGCAGTCGGAAATAGTTCCTCAGGCACAGGTGCTGCCCAAGCTCTTTACCGAGCAGTCGGGTGAATATCGTAGCTCAGCGCTAGAGAGCAAAGAAGATAAGGAAATTGGCGGTATCTGGCTCGCACTTTCTATTGTTTTGATTGTTGTGACTGCGTTTGGTGCTGGATTCTTAATTATGAAGCCTTTGCTAAACGATCGGTAAAATCTTCTATGGTAGTAAGCGGATGTGCACCGAGACGTGTAGCAATCTGCACAAAGCTGTGTCGCAATGTGACTCAAGCTATACTCAGCTGGCGCTGACTCGATCGCTATCGAAAACAACCGGCGAACCGACTGATATCTGGGAGAACAGTACTGAACATTATGAAAAGAATCGAAGCGATTATCCGCCCTTTCAAGCTAGACGAGGTTAAAATCGCCCTGGTGAATTCGGGCATCGTTGGCATGACCGTTTCTGAAGTCCGTGGCTTTGGTCGTCAAAAAGGCCAAACAGAGCGCTATCGGGGCTCTGAATATACGGTGGAGTTTTTGCAAAAACTCAAGCTAGAAATTGTCGTCGAAGATGCTCAAGTTGACATGGTGGTGAGTAAAGTCATTGAGTCGGCTCGCACGGGTGAAATCGGCGATGGCAAAATCTTTATTAGCCCGGTCGATGAAATTGTGCGAATTCGGACAGGCGAAAAGAATTTGGAAGCGGTCTAGGCACCTAAGATACGAGGAAGATTATTCCAACGCTAGGGGGGTAGGTGACTACCTCCTTTTTTTTGTTTCGGTCGAATCATGGTCACTCTTACTACTTCTTCTAACGGTCCAGATGGCAGTTCAGATGGCAGTCCAGATAGCAGCCTAGAGACTGTTCGAGAGAGCAGTCAGCAAGCGGTCGAAAGCCAGCTGAAAACGTATGCGCGTTTCGGTGTGGATTTAGGACTAGAGCGGATTGAATCGGTGCTGGCAAACGTGGGTAATCCTCACCATAGGGTGCCGATTATCCACGTTGCGGGCAGCAATGGCAAGGGATCGGTCTGCGCTTATTTATCGGCTGTGCTCACAGCTGCAGGCTATCGTACGGGCCGCTATACCTCGCCTCATTTAATTAATTGGACAGAGCGCATCTGTATTGACGATCAGCCAATTAGCTGGGCAGACTTGCAAGCAAATTTGGCGGCTGTAGAGGCAGCGGTTTCTTCCGCTGGTCCCGTACCCACGCAGTTTGAAATATTTACGGCGGCGGCTTGGCATTATTTCGCCGCGCAGCAGGTTGATATTGCGGTGGTGGAAGTCGGGCTAGGCGGCAGGCTAGATGCAACTAACGTGTGCGATCGCCCGTTAGCAACTGTCATTGTCTCCATCAGCCGCGATCACTGGCAGCGGCTAGGCAATACGCTGGCAAAAATTGCCTGTGAAAAGGCCGGTATTCTCAAACCTGGCGTCGCCGCGATCGCAGGTCCTCTTCCTTCAGATGCCGCCGCCGTCGTCACCACTCGCGCCGCTCAGCTTTCTGCGCCCCTTCACTGGGTTACCCCAGCGACAGCAGCCCCCGACCAATCGATACCCGGCACAGCGCCTGCCGCCGGGCCCCTCGCTTTGCGCTACAGCGGCATCGCGTATCCCCAAATGCTGCTAGGCGATCACCAGCGTGTGAATTCGGCCTGTGCGATCGCCACTATTCAAGTGCTACGCCAGCAGGGCTGGCAGATCTCTGACAAATCTATTCAGCAGGGCATGGCAAGCGTTCGCTGGCCCGGTCGTTTGCAGCTAAGCCAGTGGCAGGGCCATGCGCTGCTCATTGACGGAGCCCACAACCCAGATGCCGCCAAATCGCTAAGACGCTACGTCGATAGCACCTATCCAAATCAGGCGATTACCTGGCTGATGGGAATGCTGTCCACCAAAGATCATACAGAGGTCTTACAAGCGCTATTGCGGCCTGCTGATCGCCTGCACCTAGTTCCTGTGCCTGGTCACTTAAGCGCTGAGCCTAAAGATTTAAGTGCGATCGCTCATCAGGTATGTCCGGCCCTAGCCCACTGTCAAACGCATCTAGACTTGGCGGCAGCGCTGCCGGTTGCTATCCAGACGCAACCGGCTGTTCTATGCGGCTCGCTCTACCTGATTGGTCACTTCTACGAATGGTATGCTGCCGAGCTGGCAATCTAGGTTAAATCAGACCGCTTTCTGTGGCCAATTTCCTGCGGTTGCTTTCTAGCGAGCCTTTCTCTAGCTTATTTCTTGTATCTCATAGGTGTCAGATAGCAGCCTGCAATCTTCCAATCGCCGTCTGTCTGCCGCTGCATCATGTAGGTTGCTCGCAGCAGCCGTCCACCTTGATCCATCAGCATCACCTGTTGAGTCGGTAGCCCTTCTACCATCTGGATGGATTCAAAAACGACCGAGCGCGGCCTGTAGACAGAAGGATAGGCCGCTTCAACCATTGCCGCAAAATTTTCCGCTGTTCCAAACTGCTGTTGAATACCGGGGGCCGCTTCGGCAAACGCAGCGATCGCATCGTTTTTTCGAAACGCAGCAATCTGTCGGCTAATCACCTGGCGAATTATCTGCAAATCCGTCTCTGCCAATTCCATCAAAATCGCGATCGCTTTTCTACGCTTTCCTATAAGTGTAGCGCTAGCCACACTATGATGAAGCAACGATGAAGCGCACCGTCTTCAAGTCATTCTTCAAGTCATTCTTCAAGTCATCCTTCAAATCATTCTTCAGGTCATCTGCCCCAGACTAGGCCCTCGCCATATGCCGACTACTACACCTATCATTGACGTTCAAAACTTAGGCAAAGTCTATCCGGTTGCCGTCAAAGACCCCGGATTCAAAGGCACCTTGACCCACTTCTTTCGGCGTACCTACCGTGATATCGAAGCGGTCAAGCAGGTCTCCTTTAGCATTGAGCCTGGCGAAATTGTTGGATTCTTGGGGGCCAATGGCGCAGGCAAAACCACCACGCTCAAAATGCTCACCGGCCTCATCCATCCCAGCAGTGGCCGCGTCAGCATCGCTGGCTACGAACCCTTTAAGCGTCTGCCTCAGTTTCTTCAAAAAATTACCCTGGTCATGGGCCAAAAGCAGCAGCTAATCTGGGATTTGCCCGCCCTAGACTCACTGCGAATTAACGCCGCTGTTTACAATATTAGCCCCGCCGACTTTCGCCAGCGCGTCGGTGAGCTTGCCGAAATGCTGTCCATCCAAGATCAGCTTAAGCAGCCCGTTCGCAAGCTTTCTCTAGGCGAGCGGATGAAAGCCGAAATGCTCGCGGCCCTAGTTCACCGCCCCCAAGTTTTATTTTTAGACGAGCCGACGCTAGGGCTTGATGTCAATGCTCAAAGCGCCGTTCGCCAGTTTTTGCAGGAATACAACCACAAATACGGTGCCACCATACTGCTCACTAGCCACTACATGGCAGATATTACCGCTCTGTGCGATCGCGTCCTTGTCATTCATAAAGGCACTTTAATCTACGACGGTCTGCTCGACGGTCTGCTAGAGCAGTTTGCACCCTACCGCGAGGTTTCGATTGAGTGCGATCGCAACCAACCCATCAATAAAGACCAGCTACTGCGCTACGGCAACCTGCAAAAGCTCGACGGACATAAAGCAACCTTCTTAATTCCTGTTGAAGATCTCACAACAGCCGTCTCGCATTTACTCAGCACCCTAACGATCCAAGATCTGTCAATCACAGAACCCCCTATCGAAGACGTTATTGCCAAAGTTTTTGAGACCGGGCGAGCTTAAATAGGCTCGTATTCGGTACTTCCCCAGCCAACCGGCTCAGCTGGCCAACTGGTTCAACTAGCTAGCTTGCTCAACTGGCCAACTTGCTCAACTGGCCAACTTGCTCAACTGGCCAGCTTGCTCAACTACACATTGCTTGATCACGCATTTAACACTCATCACTAACCACTTTCCATGCGTCGCCCTCTCCGCATCGCTCGCACCCTCATTTCCGTCTACTACGCCTACATGTTGGAGTACCGCGCCGAACTCATTTTTTGGGTGCTGTCGGGCAGCCTTCCACTTATTTTTCTCGGCCTGTGGAACCAGGCTGCGCAAAGCGGCAACTTGGGCTTTACACCCACAGAATTCGCCCGTTACTTTCTAGGCGTCTTTCTCGTCCGTCAGATGACCGTGGTGTGGGTGATTTGGGACTTTGAAAAAGAAGTTGTGCAGGGCAAGCTTTCACCTTTGCTGTTGCAGCCTATTGACCCCGTATGGCGGCATTTCTTTGGCCACATCGCCGAGCGCCTCACCCGCATTCCCTTCATCCTGTTGCTAGTTGGCCTTTTTTGCCTGCTGTACCCACAGGCCATTTGGATACCAACTCCCTATGCCTGCTTTTGGGGCTTGCTAGTGCTAGTGCTTTCGTTCTGCCTGCGATTTCTCATTCAGTACACCTTCGCCATGCTGGCATTTTGGGTAGAGCGCGCCACCGCTATCGAACAGTTTTGGTTCTTGTTCTATACCTTTCTGTCTGGCATGGTTGCCCCCCTAGAGCTTTTCCCGGCATCTGTACGTGCGATCGCGCTGTGGACCCCTTTTCCCTACCTAATTTACTTTCCCGTAAATCTGCTAATTGGCCAGCCCGTGGACTTACCCAAAGGTCTGTTGGTCATGTTTGGCTGGGGAGCGATCGCGTTACTGATTAATCGACTACTCTGGCGAGCGGGCCTAAAACACTACTCTGGTATGGGTGCGTAAAATAAACCACATAGTCTGCAAACACATACTATCTGTATGGTTACGTGATGCGAATAATTGAGATTAAAAACTATGCTCTGTTAACAAGTCTGTTTTTGTGTGATTTTGTATCTTTATCATCGTTTGTAGTCAAAATGGAAATTATACCGTTTTCATTATTTAGTAAGAATAGGAAGAAGATTAGGCTATTTAGCTGATGTGCGGTCTAAGTAATGTTTACTATGTTGACGAGGAGCAAGAACACACCGTAGTTATAATTACTTACTCAGCAAAGCCCAGTAGTCACTAAAAATCATCTAGTAATCATCTGGATTCAACTGCTCGAAATCAGCCATTCTCGAAATTCTGTTTGGTGCCAAAGACTCAGGTTTGCTCAAAATCTCGCTATATTGCTTGCTTTCGGCTTCCTTTTAGAAAGCTTTCAGCAGTTCGTCGCAGCGTGCAGTCACCACAATTGGAGTTAAATTCTAAGAAACTAATGAGTAGCCTACATTCTCAACAATCTTCTACACGGCAGCCGGTTTCATTTCGTAAAACTACTTTGCAGATCGTGCCAAAATCAGCACGCTTTGCAGCCGTTGCAGACAAAAGAGCAACATTGGTTCCTCTCCAGAGCGCTTCTAGCCAGGTCGCTTCTAACCAAGCAGCACCCGCTGAAAGTTCGTCTATTCACGCTATTGAAGTACCGCTGTGCGAGCTGTCTAATGGGGATCTGGTGTTGCGCTGTCAGAGCCAGCTAAAGAGAGATACAGCTGCCTTTGAGGAACTGGTCAGTCGCTATCAGCGCTATGTTGACAAGCTGCTTTATCATTTGGCCTCTGACTGGTCGGATAGGGCAGACTTAGCGCAAGAAGTTTGGATTCGGGTGTATCGCAGCGTTCACCGATTAAAGGAACCTGCTAAGTTCAAAAGTTGGCTGGGTAGAATTACCACCAACTTGTTTTACGACGAGCTGCGCAAACGAAAACGATACAAGGGCTCTATTTCTTTGGACGCGCCGCTTTATTCTAGCGACGGCCAATACGATTGGGAACTGCCCTCTGATGCCCCTACCCCTGCCGACACTATGATGACGCAAGAGTTCAACGACCATCTCAAGACTGCCATGGCAGAGCTGCCTGAAGTCTTTCAACAGACTATTGCTATGAGAGAGCTGCAAGGACTGTCATACGAAGAAATTGCGAATATTACAGGCGTTTCGCTTGGCACTGTTAAGTCGCGCATCGCCCGCGCACGGCAGCGTCTGCAAGAAAAGCTCAATGTCTATCTGACACCAGAGAAAATTTCTTTTTAACGCCTCTAGCCTGACTTTCTTAGCCTGCTTCTTTCAATCTGAACTTTTTGCCAAGTTTGGACTAAAGTTAAGCTATCTTCAGATAAGTTTAGGATTAGGGCTTTGGAGCTAGCGCGATACGTTCAGGTGCTAAAGCTATTTTGGCAGGTGTCTATTGCGGCTGAGTTAGAGTATCGGATTAACTTTGTCGTTGCGGTCGTCAGCAGTCTTGGCGGGTTAGCTGGCAGCTTGTTTGGCTTATTCTTATTCTATAGAACGGACTATGCTTTCCCAGGCTGGTCTTGGAGTGAGGCCTTACTAGTACTGGGCATTTTCACAATACTAGAAGGCATCTCGGCAACGTTTTTGGTCCCAAATCTAAACAAAATCGTTCGCTACGTGCAAGAAGGCACGCTCGATTTTGTTTTGTTAAAGCCTATCAGCTCTCAATTCTGGCTATCAACGCATACGGTGTCACCGTGGGGCGTGCCCGATTTACTCTTCGGAGCAATTATCGTCATCTACGCAGGCAGTCAAATAGGCCTATTGCCTTTAGACTACCTAGCACTGCTGCCCCCTTTATTGCTCGGCGTTGTTAGTCTCTACAGCCTATGGTTTATCTTAGGGGCCACCAGCATTTGGTTTGTCAAAGTCTATAACGTGACAGAAGTCCTGAGAGCCCTTTTGGAAGCCGGTCGCTTTCCTATAGAAGGCTATCCTGCTGCCTATAGAATCTTCTTTACCTTTGTTGTTCCGGTCGCATTTTTAACGACTGTGCCAGCACAAATGATGATCGGTCGCAGCGAGCCGATCTGGCTATTGGGCTCGGCTCTGCTAGCAGTCGCTTTATTCCTAGCATCTAGATGGTTTTGGCAGTTTGCCCTGCGGTTCTATACTAGTGCATCTAGTTGAGCTGCTCTATGAATATTCATTCCACGCATATCCATAAAGAGCGTATGAAACCCGACTGAATCACGACGGGAACCTTGAACATATGAGAGTATTTTCCCTAACGATTCAAATCGCCTTTTAGCGATCGCGCAAATTTGACGTATGTCCTCAAATAACAAACCTTTCGCCTATAGTCGCCGTGCCTTTTTGCGAACAACTGCCCTAGCTACAGGCGGCGTCATTATATATGGCTGTGCCAATCAGGGTTCTCAGTCGCTCGTAGAAATACTGCATTTTCCAGAAACAGTTTCTCGCCGCTCAGGCGCACTGAGCGCTAATGTGAGTGGCCGGTACGCTAAGAACGTTGAGCAAATTAGATATCGAGTCAATGCAGGCGACTGGATTACCTTCTCGCCAGATAGTCCTAGAGTGCCGTCGCCATTTTTTACGTTAGAGATGCGGGCAGAAGCGCTAAAAGAAGGCTCCAACGAGCTGACCATAGAAGCGACCCCCAACCGGGGAGAGCCCGAAGTTACCACCCTTTCTTTTGACTATCAGCCAGCGCCCGTCGTGCTACCGATGACCACTGACTGGTCTAGTATCGACAGTCGGCAGCTAGATGTGCAAGATGGCCTATGGGAAACCTTTTCTACCGATGACGGCTGGCGGGTACGGCCCAAACCTGGCTACGAAGATTATGACCGACTGTTGAATGTAACCGGCGCGTTTCCTGGCGGCAGACGAGTAGAGACTACGCTGACGCTGCGCAACCAGGACGATAAAAACCTATATGGGTTTGGCCTGCTGACCATGTGGGGCGGTCATCCTGACGAAGCTGATGTGAGTCCTCGTCGAGGTTGGAGCTTTGGTATTTCCTGGTACTACTCTTTTTATAAAGGCGTCGGCTCGGAGTTTTCTTATAAGCAGGGAAAGGAGAAGCCTGTCTGGCTTTCGGCCTACCGTAACTATGACCACAAAGCGGACACGAAGTATCGGCTGATTTCAGAGTGCTTTTCAGAAACAGATGCTGCTGGTAACCATTTGCGCTATCGACAGCAGATGAAGTGGTTTATCGATGGGGAAGCGGAACCTGAAGACTGGGTAACGCTAGTGGACCCCAATGGAGAGATGGTGCCAGAAGGTGAGTATTCAGTGGCAATTGTTGCGCATCGAAGTCAGGCAGAGTTTGGCCCAGTGACGGTAACACCGGTTGAGCCTGTACAGGTCGAGAGCTAATAGAGTCAGCGTTGTATCTAAAGTACGGAGTTTTCTCAAAGAGAAGGCTACGTACTTTGCTGCGCTGCGTTACTAGCCTGATAAAGATGGCCCGACACAGATGGCACGACACAAAGAGTCTAGCCAGTGTGAAGGCATGAAGCTAAACAGCTAAAGTTGTGGTCACGCTATTGGCTGTGTGAGTTTGTTTGATTTGGGTGGGCCTGATCTGGCTAGATCTTACTTCGGCGGGCTATGAAAAATCTCGTAGTTTTGAAAGAAGCAGTTGAGAAAGTCACCTTGCCCAACTTCTGTTAGAGTGGGCCACTGCGGCATGGCTTCTGGTTTTTTCATTTGGGAGGCGTGCTGGTCGAGGGCGGTTCTTTTTTGACTCAGGACAGGTTGAATGTGCACTGCATACTGAAAGTCGCTAAAGATAGTGGTGCCTAGTCTACTCGTAAAAATTGTTTTGAGCTGCTCGAGAAACTTTCTTTTGCCGCCGCCTTTGCGTAGCGGCACCCAGGGCCACTGATGCCAATACCATATGGGATAAGCGTATATATCGGGCGTGAGGGATAGCTGGGCTAGCGCCGCAAGCACCGCCTGACCGGTAAGTGCGTGGTCGGGCGGTGTTTCTAGATGGGAGGGAATAAAGATTTCGGCGGCAGGATTTGCTTGCAGGAATTCGCGGATTTTCTTGGTAGCGGCGGTTAGGTTCTCGGCTAGCCGACCGTCGCCAAAGCCTAAGAACGTAACGTCTGTGGCAGCTATGCCTAGGGCGGCGGCGGCGGCTAAGGCTTCGCGCTCTCGGACTGTGCGGAGTTCAGCTTCGGCCATTAGCGCTGCGTGAGAGCGGCTGCCATCGGTTACAAAGACAATCTTGACGGCTGCGCCTGCCGCTTTTTTGCGCAGGATGGTTCCGCCACAGCCAAGGGTTTCGTCGTCTGGATGAGGGGCAAAGACGATGGCAGGCTGGCTCAGATCGGTGAGCGATCGCGCTGCCATCACCTGTTCAAACCGCTTTCGATATAGAGACTGTAGCCATGTCATGATCTTGCGTCTCGCATTTGTGGTTGCTTCATTGCCAAGCGATGGGCTTTCACCCGTACAGGTAGCTGCCCGATAAAACTGCCTTTGGGCGATTCGTTAGGACCTAACATCTGAATATAGCAGTGCTTCAGGTCTGAAGCGATCATCTCCCAAGAAAAAACATCTACGGCTCTAGCTCTTCCTGCTTTTCCAAACTGCGCCCTAAGTGTGCGATCGCTCAGCAGCTGCGCCATTGCGATAGCCAGCTCATCTGGCTGTTCGGGAGACACTAGCAAACCGGTTTCTCCAGATACAACAACATCAGCCATTCCCCCCACTTGGGTTGCGACAGTCGGAATACCAGCCGCCATCGCCTCGACCAGGCTCATCCCAAAAGATTCACTGACAGAGGGATTCACCAAAATGTCTGAAGTTTGAAAATAGTGATGCAGCGCTTGGTGAGAGACAGCGCCAGGAAAAAATACCTGATCTTTGAGCTTGGAAGGAAGCTTTTCTTTTAGATGGGCTAGGTAGTCAACTGAACCAAACTCAGATAGACGGCTCACTAATGGATCATCACTGAGATCGGCAAGGAACTTGGAAGCTGTTGGCTGGTTGGGCCCGACGATATGCAGCCGCGCGGTGGGGAAGTGCTCGGTCAGTTTAGAGAAGGCCTCTATGAGCGTATGCAGCCCTTTTTCTGGAGAGATTCTACCAACAAACAGCACGTTAGGGCCAGTTTTTTCGTCTGTGTCATTTATCTGTACGGTTTCCTGTAGAGCGCTCTTTTTGTGAGTGGCTGCTTGCAGGGCGAATTTCTTTACCGCGGCTTCTTTGATGGAGACTTCTTTGACGGCGGCTTCAGCGGGCTTGAACTGATTGATGTCAACGCCATTGAAGACACGCTGGCAGCGATCGCTAAACTCAGGGAACCGTGCTTTGATCTTATTTGTAATGTAATCGCTGCAGCCAACGATCAGATCAGTTTGAGCCAAACGCTTTGCAATGACGGTTCGCTCAAACTGATTGAGCCACTCGCAGTGCATGTGAAGTACAACTTTAATTTTGGGATTGAAAAGCTTGATGACAGGAACAAATTGAGAAAAATTATGAACATGAGCTACGTTACACTGCTGCCGCCGCAAATCTACGGCAATTCTAAGGATGTAAGGCAGGCTGTAAAACCAAGAGCCGATGTATAGGAGCGATGGAAATAATCTCTCTCCTACTGCGGCCATCTTGTCATAATGCCTCATTCCCGCTACAGAAACGCGCCGATACTCGATGCCCTCGCAAGTTTCTGCAGCAGATTGCTGACCGTCGCGTCGAGCGTAAATAACTGCTTGGTGCCCAGATTGCGTTGCTTGAGCAGACGGATCTTGAGCAGACGGATCTTGAGCAGACGGACTGTTTTGAATAGAGGTGTCTTGAACGAAGCGTCTGGCTGTTTCGTAAGTCCAAATAGGAATTGAGCCTGCGCTCACTGGCGCTGTAACGCTATTCCAAGGTTGATTGATGAAAGCCACTTTCATATAGGGCGTCTCTTTACAAATAAGTGAATGAATAATGGAGATGAATTTTTGGGGTGATCTGGAGGAAACAAACTGGCTGCTTTAGGGTTCAAGGGCATTGAGTACCTGCGGCGAGCGAAGTTGTTGTTGTTAACGAATATATTAGGTTTGACTGCAGTTTCCCTTGGAGGATATGCGCATTTATTCTATCTTTACTGTTCTATAAATCTTATCCAGCGCAGTCTTGAAACGTAAGGATGAACGTTTTTCCCTTATGAATAAGCTCTCTCAGAACCATTGCTATACAAGCACTTTATAGTTTTCAGCACGCAGGTCAGCGCGCTATTAGACACGGTATGCGGACACGATAGACCGAACTGTATATACCGAGCTGTCATACTAACGAACAACGAATACTGGGAAAAACAACACACAATAAAGAACAGAAAAATTGTGTTCCAGTTGTCCAACTGTCTTCGACTTTTCGCGCTTATTGCGACGCTTTGCGCTACGCTCGCACATGTCCGTGGCTCTACGACCCCGCTCAACTGTCGAAAACGCCGAGCATCGGACCCTAAGCGGAGCCGTAATAAAAACGACGGCACCGTCCATGAGAGCTTTTGGACGGTGCCGTTGCTGATAATGTGGCGGCTGGTGGTGGTTAACAGCTGCAATTAATTAGATTGAACGTTGAGAATTGCCAGCACATTGTCAGTCGCGTCTTTTTTAGCTCTGACATTAGTCGCCTAAACACTTAGCCATTTGACACTTAGCCATTTGACACTTAGCCATCTGACACTTAGTCAATTGCTTTTTGATGCGAAACTTCAATGACGGTGTGTACATTCCCACGAGGTAAAAAGTCGCCTTTAATGGTCACCGATAGCGGATCGCAGGCGGCAACGAAATCGTCTAGGATTTGGTTGATAGATTCTTCATGAGAGATGTTGCGATCGCGATAGCTATTGATATATAGCTTGATGGCCTTTAGCTCTACTACCTTTTGGTCAGGCACATAGCGAATGTAAATGGTGGCAAAGTCTGGATAGCCCGAAAATGGGCACTTGCAGGTAAATTCGGGCAGGGTGATGTCGATAGTGTATGCTCGCCCCGGTCTAGGATTGGGGAAAGTAATCAGCTCGCCTTCTGCGATCGCGCGTTCACCGTACAGTATCTCTTGAGTCGAGACCGAGGCAGATATATCTTGGGTAGTCATGTAAGAACAGTTACTAGCGAGCGTCTTAGCTCTTTAGGGTAGCAGTTCTCTAGGGTAGCAGTTCTCTAGGGTAGCAGTTCTCTAGGAAACTAATCTCTATGGGACCAAAGTCTTTAAGACCTGACGCGGCGCAGTTAGGTGCAAAATGCGCTCTAGCAGCCAAGGAGAGAAGCGATCGCACCATACTGCCAGATGCGACTGCCAGCCCACCAGGACTTCTGATGCATCTTTGCCCAGCCCTTGAGTGAGCGCTTTTGCCACCTGCTCTGGGCTCATCGAAATCACACCGTGAAACTTTTGCAGATCTTTGGCCATGTCGGTGTCGGTCAAAGAAGGCAATAGCGTCATCACCTTGACGTTGTGCGGCGCTAGCTCTAATCGCAGCGCCCTGGTAAATCCAACAATTGCAAACTTGGTCGCCGAATAGGTTGCCATTGTCGGCGCGGCGATTTTGCCCATCAGGCTAGAGACATTGACAATGGTGCCGCTGCGCCGGGAGGCCATGCGCCGGGCGATCGCGCTAGTGACGGTGTACATTCCCATCATATTAAGAGACATTTCAGCCTGCACTTGGCTAGATCGCGACTTTAGAAAAGGCGTCTGATAAGCAATTCCGGCGCAGTTAATCAGCAGATCGATATCGCCGTAGTCACGCCAAACCTTAGCCATGACGACGCTAACGTCTCTAGGCACAGTCAAATCGAGTGCGATCGGAATAGCTTCTACATTCAGATAGCGAACGTCGTCGGCCACTTGGTGAAGCTGATGGCTGTTGCGAGCAATCAAAATCAGACGGCGGATGCCATTTTTGGCAAGTTCATGTGCGATCGCCCGACCAATACCCCGAGAGGCACCGGTAATCAAAGCGATCTTACCTTTGATATTCATCAGTAGAGACCTTATTTTTTGCGTGGTTTTAGCCGCAAGCGCGTTTACCATAGCCAAGCGCTTGCAACTCTTTGATTATGAAAATTGGACTGTCTATGAAGACTGGAGCTGTGGAGTGAAGTGGAGTGACGAACAGGTGCAAAGCGGAGTGATTGCACAGCCGAACGATTGAGACGTGGAGTGACTAGAAAAAACGCAGCAAAGCGAGCCTTACGCGGCTGAACCCGTTTGATTGCGGCCAGTAGAATTTAGCAAAACACGAACAGTAAATAGGCAGAGCTTCAGCGAAATGAACACAGCCGCTCTCATTAGCAAGCGCTGTAAAGCAGAAACGCAATAGCCTAAGCCATTGAAGCATGACTGGACTAGTCGGCTAGACAGAATAGAGCTCATGATTAGCGGACCTTTTGAACTATAAAGCATGTAGATAACGTTAAAACGGGCCAGCATTAGCACCTGAAAATAAAGAAACTAGCGCTTGCTCGAATCAACACGCATACGCTAACAACGGGATCAAGAATGCGCAACACTTTTTAATGTAAGGCTGTTTTCGTAACATTACTTCATGACTTAACGCACATTAGACGTTTCGTGCTTATACGGATGCGTCTCTAAAATCCCCTTCAAGAAAGCACTGTAGCGATTGTTGCCTGTGAACATTATGAGAAGCGATCGCTTTGTCTGAGTAAGCAGATTTTGAGAAATACGTCCTTTTGTAAAGCTTTTTGAAATAAAAAACATCAAAATCTTTGAGCGAGCAGAGCAACCCAGTAAACTGCAATGGATTAAAACGTACTTGCTGGTATAGATAAGTTTTGGATTTTTCTCTACTGATAAAAGATCTGTGCTGGCACAGTCTGATATTTTTCCTGGTAACCGCCTTGGGTTACCTCTTTGTCTCAGGCGGCCTCTATAGCCTGTTCTTTCTCCGGCGTAGCGCTCGGCCTATACCCGTTGCCACTCAACGACTCAAAGAAAAGCTGTCTCTAAGTAGCCTCTGGCTCGCTATTCGTCACGATGTCTTGTTTTCGCTAGCGTCTTCAGCCATATTCGCGATCTGTGCGTCAATTATGACCACCGTCTATACGCTGGGCTATACCCGGCTATATTTAGATCCTTTTTCATATGGCTGGTGGTACATCGGCTTTAGTCTTTGCCTAGTGTTGTTTCTGCAAGATACTTATTTCTACTTCACCCATCGTCTGGCTCATCACCCTAAGTGCTACCGATGGATGCACAAAGGCCATCACTATGCCAACAATCCCACGCCTCTCACTGCCTTCTGCTTTGACCCAGTCGAAGCTTTGATTCAAGCGCTCTATTTGATGGGGGCCGTGTGTATTATTCCTATGCACCTAAGTGTGCTGTGCGCGGTTGTGTTGGTAATGACACTCGGCGCGCTCATCCATCACTTCAGCCTGCGTGTGTTTTCCGACTCAGCGCTTGGCCGGTGGCTAGGCAGCTGGATGATTGGCCCCATGCATCACTGGTTTCATCACCGTAAATACAATGTGCACTATGGCCTTTACTTCACCTTCTGGGACCGGTTATTGGGTACGCATTGCTATGACTACAAAGACATTTTGAGCCTACAGGCTGATGGCAAGGCTGATGAAAAAGCTGACGGCAAAGTGGAGAAAGCCTCTCTATCCCTAGCGCCATCACCACTGCCATTACCTCAGCCTAAAACCGTGACTTTTCCCACACCGTTTAAGAGCGCATCCTAAGCACTAGGCACTGACGAGCGTCAAATCATGCGTCTGCTGTCCACTCAGGTGACTAGTCAGGCGCACCCCAAACCCGCTAGGCTTAAGAGAGTTTTGTAAACACTGCTTAGCCTACGCGCTTTCGTCACTCTATATGCGATATCTCATTACCAGCGCCCTGCCATATATCAACGGGATTAAGCATCTGGGAAATTTGGTTGGCTCCATGCTGCCTGCGGATGTGTACGCGCGCTTTTTGCGTCAAGAGGGCGAGGAAGTGCTCTATATATGTGCGACGGATGAGCACGGCACACCCGCAGAGATTGCAGCGTTAGAAGAAGGGCTAGAGGTGGCTGATTTTTGTCAGCGGCAGTACGAGCGCCAAGCAGAGATTTATCAAAAGTTTGGTCTGTCTTTTGACTATTTCGGTCGAACCTCTTCAGCCGCACAAAAAGAGCTAACGCAGTATTTTTATCGCGCTTTAGATGAGCAGGGTTTTATTGAAGAGCGTGAGACCCGTCAGGTGTATTCCATTACCGATCAGCGCTTTTTGCCTGATCGCTATGTAGAAGGCATTTGCCCAAACTGTGGCTATGAAAAAGCCAGAGGCGATCAGTGTGAGAACTGTACTAAGATGCTGAGCCCGACAGATTTGATCGAGCCTCGCTCGGCAGTTTCTGGCAGTACGGATGTAGAGGTACGCACCAGCCGCCATCTATTTTTACGGCTAGATCGACTGAGCGATGACGTGCGTAGCTGGGTCGATCAGCAAACCGAGTGGCCGAATTTGACAAAGTCGATTGCCTATAAGTGGTTAGACGAAGGGCTACAAAGCCGAGGCATCACCCGTGATTTGAAGTGGGGGGTGCCGGTGCCCAAAGAAGGGTTTGAAGATAAGGTTTTTTATGTTTGGTTTGATGCCCCGATCGGCTATGTGTCGGCGACAAAGGCGTGGGGCGATGCGGCTGGGGCTGACTGGAAAAGCTGGTGGTACGACGCGAAAGATGTGAACTATACGCAGTTTATGGCGAAAGATAATTTGCCGTTTCACACAATTATGTGGCCTGCGACAATTTTGGGGACGCGCGAGCCTTGGAAGCTAGCAGACTATATTAAGGGCTTCAACTGGCTGAACTACTACGGGGGGAAGTTTTCGACTAGCTCGAAGCGGGGAGTGTTTTTGGACCAGGCGTTGGACATTGCGCCTGCGGACTACTGGCGCTATATGCTGATGGCGACCGCACCGGAGTCGGCTGATTCGGCGTTTACCTGGGAGCAGTTTCAAACCAAGGTAAATAAGGATCTAGCAGACAATTTTGGTAATTTTATCAACCGGATTTTAAAGTTTACGGTGTCGCGATTTGGCAATGAGCTGCCTGCGGGCGGTGAGCCCGGTGAGGCGGAAGCTGAGCTAGAAGCAAAGTGCAAGGGGATGATTGAGGAGTTGCGATCGCACCTTAAAAACAAAGAATTTCGCAAGGCGACCGAAACCCTGAATGCCCTGTGGGCAGCGGGCAATCAGTATATTGACGTGCGCGCACCGTGGAGCCTATTCAAAACAGACAAAGACGAAGCGGCAGTGGTTATTCGCACCTGCGTAAATTTAATTCGGCTATATGCGATCGCTTCCGCGCCGTTTATTCCAGCGACAGTAGAGCATCTATTCGAGGCACTTCATCTGAGCGAGACAGAGCGCCGAAGCACCATGAGCGCCGCTACAGACCTAACGATATTGCAAGCGGGGCGGACCTTCGAGGTGCCGCCCGTCTTGATTCAGAAAATTGATGACAATCGTGTTGCTGAGTTAAAAGCCAAATACGGCGGCGACTGATTTGTGATGACGGGTTTGTAACAACTGATTTGCGATAACGGGTGCAGCGACCTTATTGACAGGTTTCGCCTAGAGCGAAGGGGTTGGGTCTGCTTTTTTGAGGCTGTAGAACAGAGGCCGGTTTAAATCCTAGGGTTTCGAGAAAAGCTGCTTTATAACGCGGTGAAACCGAAAGGCTTTGGTTTCTGCCGTAGGTGATTTTCAGGCGATTTTGAGAAAGTGCGGGCGAAAAGGAGAAAGATCGCGTTGCGGCGACCATATGAATTTGGTCGATTGGCACTGCCCAGGTGAACGGGCCAGAGTATACGTGTAAGACGGTGGCGTCAATTCGATAGTAGGTGTTGAACAGCAGCCAAGCCGGTAGAACGATGAGAGGGGCGATCGCACTCACTACCAAAGACAAAACAGTCGAGTTTGCCTCTGCTAATACAGACATCGCAACTCTGACGGTAAGTAAAGGGAAACTCACAACCCCTAGATAAAACCAAGCATCAATAGCAGATCGAAAGAACATGCCGAGTACCGAAACGAAGAAATTCCTAAAAACACACCTCTCTACTAGCTCCTCTCTACTAGCTCTTTTCTATTAGCGGCACAGCCAGCTATAGATATCGATGAGAAGGTGCACTATGTTTAGATTGCCCAGCAAAAAATATTGATATCCAGATGTCATGCAACGATGATAGACATCGCAACGGACAACGGCCATCTTGGTTTCGTTCGGACTCGCTAGCGCTATTTGTGAATAGGCATTGTGAGCAGGCATTGTGAACAGGCAAAACATGCATCCTATCAGCCGTACCCAGTTTTTGAGCCTGACGCTTTTAACATGCGTAGGCGTGCTTAGTGCCATTTTGATTAGCTGTAGTGACAGCAGGCAAACGGTAGGCAATCCTGACGAAGTATTTTTTGTTGCCGTCACTCAGATGATGGAAAACTCAGCCCTAAATGCGGTGCGCGATGGCGTGAAAGATGCGTTAGCCGAGGCAGGCTATGAAGCGGGCCAAACGCTGCGATGGGAATGGTACAGTGCCCAAGGCAATCCGGTAAAAGCAGCTCAGATCGCTGACAAATATGCGTGGGCAAAGCCAGATGTGATTGTAGCGATCGCAGCGCCTAGTGCTCAGTCTGTAGTTGCAGCGGCCAGAAACACACCCATTATTTTCTCAGCGGTGAGCGATCCTGTCGGCGTCAAACTCGTCAAAACGATTAACAGACCCGGCGACAATGTTAGCGGCGTGAGCGATCGCCCGCCAGTTCCCCAGCAGCTAACGCTCATTAAAGAGATATTGCCTGAGGCGACAAGGCTGGGCGTTATTTACAGCGGTCAGGAAGACCTTTCGGCAGGCTTAGCGTTGCTGATCGATGAAAATGCCGCAGCTCAAGGCTTAGAAATTCAGGAAGCGACTGTTACTGCTGCCAATGAAGGAATAGGGAATGAAGCCACGGTAGCGGCTCGAAGTCTGATTGGCGCAGTCGATGCCATTTATGTGCTCTCTGATAACCTGATGATATTAGCGTCGGTGATTCAGGTTGGTCAAGATAACCAAGTGCCTGTGTTTGCCAGAAATACAGATGCGGTGAAACAAGGCGCGATCGCAGCTATCAGCTTCAATTATTACGACGTGGGTCGTCAGACGGGTGCAATGGTGATTAAGGTGCTCAAAGGAAACAGACCGAGCGATCTGTCAGTAGAGTTCGTCGAAGATCTAATGCTGTCAATTAACTTGGCAGCGGCTGAGGCAATGGGTATTCAGCTGCCAGAATCGGTCATCTCTCGAGCTGACGAAGTGCTATCAGATGAAGCGCTATCAGGCGAGGCGCTGTAGCCAAAGGAAGATCCGTAAAAGTGAATCTGTTACAGAATTAGCAAGAGGCCCGAGTAACCAATAGCACCTAATGCAAACGTCCAGAATCGGCTTTCTCGCTCTTCGGGCAGCTCTTCTTTGAGCACATTTAAAATCACGCCACCTGCGAGGAAAGCGAACAGCACAGCGGTGAATGCCAGACTAATTTTTGTTTGAGTGCCTACCACCCAGCCGCAAATGACTGCTCCTGACAGTATCCAACGCCCGATGTGGTCATACGAGTGTTTGTGGTCTTCCCAGAGGCTGTAGTCATTGACAACAAAATGAAGCGCCATTGCGATCGCGTAGGCAATCAAATTCAACGCGCCTGGCTCCTCACGATGCATCAGCAAATAGCCAATCAGCGCGTTATACAGCCCAAAACATACCATATGCAGCCAAAACACGCCTGGCTGCGTAGCATCCCCATCCCCCTCGTCCATGCTCTGCTGCCGAGAGACCTTAGCTGCTCGCTCCAAACCGTAGAATGCCATCATTCCTAGCAGCGCCATGATGTATACATGGTGCTCTATCGCCGAGAGCACTGTAACGCTTTCACGAAACTCAGTTTGCGCCGCACTCAAATCTGGCAGCACGTGAACAAACACATAGGCGACCGAGACCCCGCTACCCATAGACAGCCACCGACTGCGAGGCGATCGCTTCAAAAACTTAAAGCGACTCGCAAGAATATGAATACCTGCCAGCAGCAGTGCCGTCAATCCTGACAGCAAAGGTATAGAACTGCTTGCCGCCTCATTCATAAAAACATCCAGTCTCTGTTGACCAGTCCCTACTGAATCGATGGACTACCGCTACGTTTTGCTTGTGAAGCGCTCTGCTGGGAGAGTTCATCCACATTTACAGCCTCATCACTGAGATTACCTTGAGCGCGGCTAACATCAGCAGGCGTTGCATCAGGCACATTATTAGTATTAGCAGCCGTATCAGCAGCAGAACAAGCAGTTGTCATGATTAGAAAAAATAAGCCAACGGCTAGCACAATGACTACACGGCGTAATTTAGCAAACGGAACGTTCTTATTTGCGAAGGAAAAAGTACTCATAAAGACTCCTAGTTAGTATCTGAATATTGAGTATGGTCAAGCAGAGCTTTGGCCACACGCTTGGCCAAAGCTATATCTAGAGCGATTTCTAAAGAGCCTGTCTAAAACTGTGTGTAGCTCTAGTACCTCAGCTCTAGCGTAAACATTAAGCCAATGGCAGTACCTTTGTCTTCCGACTGAAGACAGACGCTAAATCAAACCGCTACAGTAAAAAGACCTACATACAAAAATTACACAAAAATCCAAAACATATGAACAACGACTGGGTCAGGCTCACTATACTGCTTTCTATCCTCTTGCTAATTGTCTTTCCTTTTGCCGGGTTAGCCCCGCTAACTCTGTTATTCTTTGCTGCTGTTTGTGGTTGGGCTTTCCGCATTGCCGGAACCATCATCGGTGCCACCGAACCAACAGAATCTGACTAGCAGCTGTTGACTAGAAGCTGTTATGCCCAGCGCAGCGAAAGCTGATTAGCGAGCGCTGTTTCTTGCGGTATAGAAATTTGTGAACGAGCTATTATAAAACGCTGCTTTGGGAAGATAAAAGAAAAAGAAAAAGCCGCTTTCCTTATGAAAGAGATTACTTTTTACAAAGGAGATACTACATGGTTATTTCTGCCGACCAAATTCCTGCGCAGGCACAAGACAAACAGCCTGCTCACGAGTCTGAAATGACACCCTCGCCGATTTTTGATCGCGATAGCTATAAAGGCAGCGAAAAGCTCAAAGGCAAGGTTGCTTTGATTACAGGGGGTGATAGCGGCATCGGTCGTTCGGTCGCGGTCTTGTATGCAAAGGAAGGCGCTGACGTTGCTATTTCTTACTTAGATGAACGCGAAGATGCTGAGAAAACTAAGTCGCTAGTAGAAGCGCAGGGGCAAAAATGCCTGCTGCTGCCAGGAGACATCAGCAATGAGACGTTTTGCCAAGAGGTTGTGCAAAAGACCGTAGACGAGTTTGGCCAGCTCGATATTTTGGTGAGCAACGCGGCAGAGCAATACATGGAAGAAGACTGGGAGGAAATCGACTCGGCTCGGCTAGGTAGCATTTTCAGCACTAATGTTTTTCCGATGTTCTACTTCACGAAAGCGGCTCTGCCCCACCTGAAAGAGGGGAGCGCCATTATCATCACAACGTCGATCAACGCCTATAAGGGGAATGCGCCGCTGCTAAGCTATTCAACTACGAAAGGCGCTAATTTGGCGTATCTGCGATCGCTCTCTCAGCGCGTTCTAGACAAAGGCATCCGCGTAAACGGCGTTGCCCCTGGCCCGATCTGGACGCCCTTTATTCCCGACGCCTTTCCGGCAGAGCAAGTCGAAGGCTTTGGCAAACAAGTGCCGATGAAGCGCCCCGGTCAGCCAGTTGAAGTCGGCACCTGCTTTGTTTTCTTAGCGTCTGAAGATTCGTCTTATATGACCGGTCAGGTTCTTCATCCAAACGGTGGGGTTGTTGTCGGTGCATAGGCAATCAGCGACTACGCAACGTTAGATGAGAAAATTTAGGCGCGCAGGGCTAGGTTTATTCAAAATTTAGGTCTGCTAAGAATCTAGGTCTGCTAAGAATCTAGGTCTGCTAAGAATCTAGGTCTACTGAAAAGCCCTCTCGCCAAACTAGACGAGAGGGCTTTTTTTTCTTAAGCCAGCTTTGCTTAAACCTAAGCTTTATTAAGCTTGGCGTGAGTAGTACTCAACCACCAGCAGCTCATTAATATTCAAGGCGATCCATTCGCGTTCGATCACGCCTGTGACCTTTGCTTCTAGCTTGCCCTTATCGAAATCCAGGTGAGTAGGAACGTTTGCCAATCCTGGAAATTCCAGATTAGCGGTCACTAGCTTCTTCGAAGCGTCTTTTCCGCGGACCCCAATTACATCACCAGGACGACACTGATAGCTAGGAATGCTAACCACACGGCCATTGACCGTGATGTGGCCATGATTTACAACCTGACGAGCAGAAGGGATAGTTGGCCCCATGCCCAAGCGAAAGATGGTGTTATCAAGACGCATCTCTAACTGCTGTAAAATCACTTGTCCTGTAGAACCCCCGGCTCTACGTGCTTTTTTCACGTAGCGGAGGAGCTGGCGCTCGGTAACACCATAGTTGTAACGAAGCTTTTGCTTCTCTTCTAGACGGATACAGTACTCAGATTTCTTTTTCCGAGCCTGACCATGCTGTCCAGGGGGATACGCTTTCCGAGCCGATTTGCGGGTTAAACCCGGCAGGTCGCCCAAGCGGCGCACCACTCTTAGGCGAGGACCTCTATATCGAGACATTATTTCTCCAAAAAAATGTTTGCAGATCTGGCAGTATAACCTAGCAGCAGCCCCGGCTACAAATGGCCCAATCACGCGTTATTTCGACGGGGGGTGCCAGAGGCGCTAGGCCCGAACTGCTAGGCCAGCACCTTTTTCTCAATGGGCGCGGCTAACCGCTGCTTTCTAAAGTCGACGGCCTGCTTCAGCAGCTGCCATGCCGCAGGCGATAGCATCGCTGGAAAACCTAATGCTGCTGTGGCTTTGAGCTGCTTTTGCTTAAGAGCGACGATTGCCCAGTGTAAATGCAAATATCGATGAATGGTCTCTAGCTTGGGCAAGTGCGGCTGATGCTGCTGGCTGACCTTAAGATAAATCCTGTCTTTCATCAGAATATTGGTTTCTAGGCGACGCTGAATGCTGATTTTTTGGTCGTAGCCACCGGGCCAAACCGTGCGATAGGCCAGGCACTGGTTGATAAAGAGCGCATCGCCGTACTCAGCCACGCGAATCCAAGAGTCGATATCGTCGCAGCTGGTCATGGCAGTATCCCATCCGCCAGATTTGAGGAAGGCATCGCGCCGAACCGCGACCTGAATGGGTGTACCAAAGGGAACTGTTTCGAGCAGCATGCCATAGTGAATGTCTGCTTGCGGAATGTAAAAGATGTCGCCAGGGCCAGCAGGCGCGGTGCGGCTAAGCTCTTTTCCCGCAGTGTCTACTTGGGCCGCTTGGCAAGAGCAGATGACGGCTTCAGGCCGCAGCTCAATCGCCTGGCTGATCGCCTCAATGCAGTGGGTTGCTAAATAGTCATCGTCATCTACTAGCTTTATCCACTCACCGCTAGCTGCTTCTACGCCAGCATTCACCGCTCCGGCATGGCCTAAGTTTGTGGCGTTTCGCACATATATAATCTGCCTGTCTAGCGTTTCTTTTAAAGTCTCTAAATATGCCTGAGTGCCGTCTGTAGAGGCATTATCGGCCACAACAATTTCACAGGGAATGGTTTGATCGAGCGCTGACTGGATGGCTCGCTTGAGCAAATCCAAACGATTGTAAGTGGTGATCACAATGCTAAACGGCACGGTGGCCATAGTGTCAATACTCCTGTTGATGAGATTTCGATCAGAATTGATAAGATTAAGCTAATTGACGAGGTTAAATTAAATATCTTTGATGAACCGTTCTGGGTAGGCTAAAGGCTATCCGGAAACCGTCCGCTTTGGAACTGTTCCCAACTTTGGTAAAAAACTATGGCCGAAGAACTATGGCCGAAGAACTATGGCCGAAGAACTATGGCCGAAGAACTATTGGTGAACTGTTAGTAAAGAATTCCCTTGGTTCTACCCCTTTGATATCGCCAGAATGTCGCCAGATGAGAAATTGATTAGAAGCGATCTTTTCCGGTCAGTTAACGGGTTAGAGCGTTAGACTAATCACCAGTTACATCTATATATTAATTAACGACACACCTCATGCAGCAGCCCGTTTCTCCCGCTACGGCTAACTCTTTTCAGACGCCCGCTCGTCGAACATTAGGAGCGGCCAAAGCGGGTGCCAGCGCCAGTATACTCGCGGCGACGCTGCTGTTGGGATGGCTAGGCAGATCGCCTGCGATCGCCAAACCGCTTGAGCAAACCCCTGCGACTGCTGAAATGATGGCGCAACTTGCCCCCTCAAAACCCAGCGAGCTGACTGCCCAGACAACCGCCCAGACAACCGCCCAGACAACTCCAACAGACGCGGCTTCAACGGATGCGGCTCCCGCTGCCGAAGGGGAAGAGAACGCGCTGCAGTATGGTGAGTTGCTCACAAAAATTGATAACGGTGAGGTCAGCGAAGTTGAGCTAGATCAGGTCAATGGCATTGCCTACGTCACGCTGAATACGGACGCTGAAGACGACAGGCCCCATGAGGTCAAAATCTTTGTCAATGACCGCAATCTAGACTTGCAAGAGCGGCTGAACGCGAATGATATTAACTGGGATGTAAGTCGTAATCCTGATAGAGGCACAATTACTAGCCTAATTACGACGGGCATTTTGGTGATGCTGGTGATCTTTGCCATGGTAATGCTGTTGCGACGATCCGCTAGCTCAGGGGGCGGGGCCATGAGCTTTGGTCGTTCTAAAGCTCGGTTTCAGATGGAAGCTAAAACCGGCGTGATGTTTGAAGATGTGGCCGGTATTGATGAAGCCAAAGAGGAGCTTCAAGAGGTTGTGACCTTTTTGAAAAATCCTGAGCGGTTTACGGCTATTGGCGCGCGCATTCCGAAAGGGGTGCTGCTAGTAGGCCCGCCAGGAACCGGTAAAACGCTATTGGCCAAGGCGATTGCAGGTGAAGCTGGTACGCCTTTCTTTAGTATCTCCGGCTCTGAATTCGTCGAAATGTTTGTAGGTGTGGGGGCCTCTCGGGTTCGCGACCTGTTTAAAAAGGCAAAAGAGGCTGCGCCCTGCATTGTTTTTATTGACGAGATTGACGCGGTGGGCCGTCAGCGCGGCACGGGCATTGGCGGTGGTAATGACGAGCGTGAGCAAACGCTAAACCAGCTGCTAACCGAGATGGACGGCTTTGAAGGCAATAGCGGCATCATTATTATTGCGGCCACTAACCGCCCCGACGTGTTGGACTCGGCGCTGCTGCGACCAGGACGATTTGATCGGCAGGTAACGGTGGATTTACCCGGATTTAAAGGTCGTCTAGGCATTTTAGAAGTCCATGCCCGCGATAAGAAAATTGCTGACGATGTGAAAACGGAGGCGATCGCCCGTCGCACGCCCGGTTTTTCAGGTGCTCAGCTAGCGAATTTGCTCAATGAAGCGGCAATTTTGACGGCTCGCCGTCGCAAAGATGCCGTCACTATGCTGGAGGTCAACGACGCCATTGACCGGCTGACAATGGGTCTTAGTCTAACTCCGCTGCTAGACAGTAAGAAGAAGCGCCTAGTGGCCTACCACGAAGTCGGCCATGCGTTAGTAGCTACGCTATGCAAGCACGCCAACCCGCTAAACAAAGTGACAATCATTCCGCGCTCTGGCGGTGTAGGTGGCTTTGCTAGCTTCTTACCCAAAGAAGAGCAGGTCGATGACGGGCTGATGTCTTATGGCGAAATAGTTGACTATTTGGCAGTGGCACTGGGTGGCCGCGCGGCTGAAGAAGTCATCTTCGGCTCTGCCGAGGTGACCATCGGTGCGAGTAACGACATTCAGCAGGTGACCCGGATTGCCCGGCAGATGGTGACCCGCTATGGCATGTCTGAGTTGGGATCTTTCGCGCTTGAAAGTGAAAATTCTCAGCCTTTCTTGGGCCAAAGTAACTTGATGGGCGGTGGTCATGAATATTCGGACGAGCTGGCGACGCGAATTGATGAAAAAGTGAGAGCGATCGCAAATAAAAGTCTTGCTCGCGCTGTTAAAACTATCCGAGACAATCGCATGCTGGTCGATAGGCTGGTCGATACGCTAATTGAAAAAGAAACCATTGACGGCGAAGAATTTCGCGATATTGTCAGCGAGTACACTGTTTTGCCAGAAAAAGAGGAAGTCAAAATGGCATAGCGATTGCACCTTTTACATAGGCTCGCTAAGCAGGCTCACCCAATAGGCCCATCAAATAGGCTTTCTAAGAACTCCCCCAAAAGCTGAAAAACCGCCGATATCTCAGGTTAACCTGTGACAATATCAGCGGTTTTTGTCTAGAAAATAAGAAGCCGACTAAACAATAATGGCTTAGCGCGGCAGTGATGCCTGGCGCTGACCGTCGGCCATAGCCTGCAAAACGAGACCCGGATCTACCCATTCGCCCTGATATCGCATGCCCCAGTGTAAGTGTGGGCCCGTTGTGCGTCCGGTCATGCCTACTCGGCCAATGCGATCGCCTGTATACAGATCCTGCCCCTCAACAATCCGCACCCCACCCGAACCATCGACAAACACCCTGCGGCCCTGTTCGGTAGTGACATAGCCCTGCATATGGCAATATACGTGCGTCCAATCGCCCGACTCAACAATGATAGACGTGCCACAGGCGCTATCGTCAGAAACCTCAACTACCCGGCCCTCCCACCAGTTGCGAACATAGCTACCGCTGGGCGCGGCAATATCAATGCCATAGTGAAAACCCGATCCGCGATAGCCATAGGGCGAGGTATAAGCCTGAAAATTTTCGACTGGGAAAGAAGCAATCACCCAGGGCTCGCTGCTTCGTGCTATCTGCGCATCGGCTAGCTGTACCTCTGCTTGAGCTTCTGGAAAAGCCAATGCCGCCTGCCGCAGCGAGCGGGGAACAGCCTCACCAAAGCCAACCGCCAACAGCCCACCCGCGAGCAGTAAGCTCCCATAAGACGCGCTCCGCCGCTGTGAGAACCGCTGTCGCAAAAAATCAGATAGAGACGATCGTAGCGAGGAGAAGGATGTTCGCTTCATACAAAAGAGATAAAAGTTAGTTATGTGAGGAGCTGAACTAAGTATTTCTACTGAACTATCTATATTGATCCACCTTGTTTGCCAAAATTTGGCCGCTAGCGAAGAACAACTTCACGCAATCAAAACAAAGCGTTGCAGGTAATGTACCCCGAAACACTGATGCAGGTCAGAAGTGAGCGCGATCATATAAGAATTTCTAATTGAAATAATTTATATTGATGAGATAATGTTTACGAAAAAAGGTGAAAACAGCTGTGTTTGATACAGTCCTCAACGCCGTACATTAGATCACAGTCAAGATCAGTATATTTTCGGTTGCTTTACCTTCGAGCTGCTTTTTGATCTGCTTTGCCAGAGGTGCTTCACTCTTTACCTAGCATTAAGTAGCGAACTTTTTTGAGCAGCTGCTTTGGATCAATGGGCTTGCTAAGCGTATCGTGGTGGGCCATATGAGAAGATTCAGAACTCGGCTTGTCTAGCAGCGCTATCACCTTTGCACCCATCGCGGTGATGGCGAGCTGTATGTCTTTAAGATTGCTAGAATTGTTGCTCAGTATAGAGAGGTCGGCAATGAGCATTGCTGGCCGCAGCGATTCTACCTGAGTCAAAATGGTCTCTGATTCTGGGTGCCAGATGACTTCGTAGCCATCGGCTGTGAGCAAATCGCAAATGATAGCGGCGCTGTTTTCTTGAGACTCTAGTAAGAGTATGCGCTTGGTTCCAGCAGCTAGCGTGGTGGGCACCTGATAGCGGGTGCTGGTGCTTTGGGAGGGCTGGGCAGGCAGCCGCACAGAAAAGAGAGATCCCTTGTCGACTTTAGATTTGACCTGAATCGTCCCACCGTGAAGCTCGACAAGACGCTTGGTCATCGCTAGACCTAGACCCGTACCCGAGTACTGACGCTGGAAAGGTGACTCTAGCTGCTTAAACTTTTCAAACAGCATTCCTTGTTGAGCCTCTGGAATGCCAATGCCCGTATCTTCGACTTGGAAAATGCCCACCTGATCTTCGCAGCGAACGCGCAGGACAACCTGGCCTCCGGCTGGGGTGAATTTGATAGCGTTATGAATCAGGTTAGAAAGAATTTGTCGCAGTCGCTTAGCATCGGCGCAAAAGCTGTCTTCTTTTGCGCTCACCTCTAGCGATAGCGATAGCCGGACCCCCTGTTTATCGGCGATCGCCTGAAACTGCTCGAACACGACCTCAATTAGCGCGCATAGGGAAAACTCGCTGATATCCAAAAACGAGCGCCCCGATGATATTTTGGCAAATTCCAAAATATCGTTGATGATGCCGAGTAGCTGCTCGCCGCTGTGATTGATGGTATTGAGATAGCTACGCTGGCGATCGCTTAGCTCTCCAAACGACCAGCGCAACAGCGTTGCCGACATGCCAATGATGTAGGTGAGCGGCGTTCGCAGCTCGTGGCTCATCGTTGACAGAAATTCTCCCTTTGTAAGGTTGGCTGATTCGGCTGCTAATAGGGCATCGTGCAGGTTTTGCGTGCGCTCCACAACGCAGCTTTCTAAACTGAGCGTTTGCTCTTGCAGCTGTTTGTAAAGCCCTGCTTGACTGATGGCTACCGTCAAATGCTCGGCAATGTGCTGCAAAAATAGCACTTCAGTTTCTAGCCAGTGGCGAACGCGATCGCACTGATGCACAATCAGCAATCCCCAAAGCTGACCTTGCACAATAATAGGCGCGATGATTTTTGATTTGACTTGGGCCTGATGCAAAAAATCTAGCAGACAGGGCGTGTGCGCATAGCGACGCTCGACATCGTCAACTGCCACCGGTTCACCCATAAGGTAGCGACTGAGAATGGATGGCGTTGGCCTGAAACAATCTGTTTCTGAGAGATTCAGCACAGAGGGAAGGGTTTCAGAAATACGCGATTCGTAAGTGATATGCCCCGCGTGAGTGCATCGACCGACGACAGCGTCGCTGTTTTGAGGGGTATCAGTGGTATCGGTGGTCGTCTGGCTAACGGTGCGATCGCGGTTGCTAAGACTAGGCTCACTAAGTTCGGGTTCGCTAAGACTGGGCTCGCCAACAGGATCGCGGATGCCCTCTACGGCAAGCGGCTCAGTAGAAGACGGCGAAGAGGAATTGACCGCTTCCATCTGCTCAAACTGATAGACCACGAGCCGATCGGCTGACAAAAATTCCCTTACTTGAGCCACCGTTGTCTCTAAGATGTCAGGTAGGTCTAGGCTGTGGCGAATGCGCGTAATCACCTGGTTGAGCAACAGGCTCTGCTGTACCTGATTTGCCAGGCTAGACTGAGCCAACCCGTCGGGCGACTCAGCGAGCTGTTTTGTCCAGGCAAGTACAAACTCTTCATTTTTGAGCGTTTTGTGCGCTTCTTTGTGCGTCTGGGCTTTGGGTGAATGATTTGAGTGGCGCTCGATTTGCCGTTTCATAGCGTTCGGTGTCCGTGTAGGCGCAGGTATTAAATCAGGTATTAAATAAGTTGACTCGCGATCGCTGGGGTGAGGCACTAGCTGACAGACGAAGTCATGAATGGTTTGGCGATCAAAACTAAGCTGAATTTGGTAGGCAGGTGAGCTAGCTGCGGAGGCGACAGTAGAGTCGACAGCTTTTGCAACGGCAGCCCGAATCAGGTCAGACTTTCGGAGTGTCTGTTGAGTGGGTGAGAGCAGTTCATATGAGCTGGCAAACTGATGCTGGGCCAAATGCTGGGCCGAATGTTTTAGCTGATCAGGAGAAGCAGGCGGTACAGCGTCAGCAGATGACAGCGAGTCAGCGAGCGGTGTTGCTACTAGCAAGACGTTGAAGTCGGGCGATCGCATCAGGATAAATTGCTGAGTGACTGACTGAACGACGATCGCTGTCTGGATAGATTTTTCAGAAAATGAGGTTTCTAACGGCTGGGCGAAAAGGGGAAGAAACTGAGCTTCTGTCACCACCGACTCAAATAAATAGGCTTGCTGAACTAAAGTTTCTCTAAGCCGTTGATAGCTTGTGAGAGAAACCTGTTGAGTAGCCGTAAATCGGTGAGAAGTTTGCATTATGGTGCGCGCGACAGAAGTTAAGTACGACAGAAGAAACGAATAACCGCAAACCGAAGAAAACAGAGCCCTTGTTGAAAAGGCAATGCTCTCCACTGACATAAGCTATGGGGGGTAAAACTTTGAACCGTTTATCTGGTCATACTTTTGCGAACAGCGCAATCTTCAAAGAGATCAGCAGAATACGTCCATTCGGAAGCAGATACAAAAGCAGTTCTTGTGACGCAGCGATCTTGAGCGCGGCCTTCGTCAGAAGTGATTGCCCGTTGAACTGGCTTACCTGAACTGGCTTACCTGAGCTGGTTTTACCTGAAATTGGCTCTGCTTGGGCTGGCTCTACCTAAATTGGCTTTGCTTGGGCTGGCTTTGCTCGGGCTGGCTTTTACAGCGAAGCAAAGGCTGCTAACAAAGGAAATAGCATAAAGTAGAAAACCTAACGCAGCTTTGGTGTAATTTGACCTGCTTCAAGAAGTACTCAGTACCTGTAAAGTTAAAACCCCATTAATATTTCAAGTCGCCTATCATTCGTTCCTAAAGAAACCGCTAGCGTAAGCAGCTAATCAGGGAGCTAATTGGAGTAGAGATAGCCAAAAGTAACCCGCCAAAAGTAAACCTTTGTTAAAGCTGCTGTTAAAGCTGCCTGTTTAGGTTTATTTACTGATCCGTTGATTCATTGCCTACTGATTCGTTGCCTAAATCCTAACGCCCGTTTCTCTCCATTGATGATTATCCCAATAGTTCTTTTAGATTTCCGGTTTTCTTTATGCATCGTTTAGCTGCCACACCAGGCGGATGGGATAGCCGCACAGAAGGGGTCGTTTT
The DNA here is from genome assembly GCA_963833005.1 of uncultured cyanobacterium. Lineage (GTDB taxonomy): Bacteria > Cyanobacteriota > Cyanobacteriia > Phormidesmidales > Phormidesmidaceae > Phormidesmis. The sequence continues at coordinate 171,397 of CAWHWK010000003.1, forward strand.
TATTGACCAAACGCCAGCCCCAATTGTTGTGCTAACGGCTGCTGATACTGATATTTGCGCGATCGCTCAAACGCTCACTCAGCTACCAGCAGACTTCGACGAAATCCGCACCCTTAACCTCTTACAGCTTCAGCAACAGCTCACTATCGATACCTACGCTGAAGACGTTTTGAGCCATGCGCAGCTAATTATTTTGCGAATGCTAGGGGGCCGAGCTTACTGGCCCTATGGGTTAGAGGTGGTAAAGGCCACCGTTGCTCAAACAGGGGCCGCGCTAGCGGTGATCCCAGGGGACGATCAGCCTGATCTAGATCTCATGAGCCACTCCACTATTTCTTTATCGCTCGTTAATCAGCTGTGGCGATATTTTACGGAAGGCGGCGTTGAGAACGTGCGTAATGGTTTGCAATATATTAGTAACAAGACGCTATCTACTCAATACGCCGTCATCGCTCCTCAGACGGTGCCTAAAGTTGGTATTTATTCATCTGTTCAACTGCCTATTAAACAGATAGAAAAAGTTACAAAACAGTTTGATCAAGTTGATCAAAAGCTTCTTTCTAAAGAGATAGAAGTACCGCTTTTCGATCAAAAATTAGGGGTTTCTGCAAATACTTCGTTACAAAGATTTATTGAACTCGAACCGGATTGTGTTCAGCCGAAAGATATTGAGCAAACGATTGGGTTAGCGGCTGATTTCGCCTCTAATCTGGCGGCAGGGGCTCGTATCGGTATTTTGTTCTACCGGGCCCACTATTTATCGGGAAACACCAAGGTCATTGATGCGATCGCTGCTGCGCTGCGCCATCGTCAACTAATGCCTGTCGCGATTTATGTATCTTCTCTTAAGGCTATTGACGTACAGCAGTCGCTCATTCAGCTTTGCCAGCCAGATCCACAAGCGCCAGATCCACAAGCGCCAGATTCACAAAAGCCAGATTCACAGGCACAGCCAGTTGAGCTGATTATTAATACGACCAGTTTTGCGATCGCTAGCCTAAATCCGCCGTCGGCAAGTACTGGCCAAGCGCCGCGCAGCCTTTGGCAGCAGCTAGATGTACCCGTTCTTCAGGTTATCTGTAGCGGCAGCGGGCGCGAGCAGTGGCAGTCTCATCCGCAGGGGCTAACGCCTAGAGATATTGCGATGAATGTGGCGCTACCTGAAGTGGACGGACGGATCATCACGCGTGCCGTCTCTTTTAAGGCAGCTCAGCAGCAGCTCAGCCCTCAGCAAGGTTCACAAACAAGCTCACAAAAAGGTTTGCAGAAAAGCCTGCAAACCGATGTGGTGTTGTACGAACCGGAGGGCGATCGCATTGAGTTTGTCGCTGACTTAGTCGCTCGCTGGATTCGTCTGCGTCGGACGCCAGCGAGCGATCGCAAAATTGCGCTGATTATGGCCAACTATCCTAACCGCGATGGGCGCATGGCTAACGGGGTGGGCTTAGATACGCCCGCTAGCTGCCTGAATCTTTTAAAGGCACTAAAGGAGGCGGGTTACAGCGTCATAGGTTTGCCCGAAACCGGCGATGCCCTGATGGCGCAGCTAGCAGCAGGCACAACCAACGATCCAGAAGGTCACGGCCTGCGGCCTGTGGCGCAAAGTCTCACCTACAGCAGCTATCAGACCTTTTTTCAGACCTTGCCGCTGGCTGTGCAGCAGAGCATAGAACAGCGGTGGGGCCAGCCAGCGGCGGAATGGCGGCGGTTTTATCCAGAATTAGGGCCAGAGCTAGCAGCCGCTCAAAATACTGACTCGGCTGCTATTGATTTACCTATTGCGGGCGTTCAGTTTGGCAATGTGTTTGTCGGCATTCAGCCCAGCCGAGGGTACGACATCGATCCTAGCTTGAACTATCACGCGCCTGATTTGGAGCCGACCCATGCCTACCTTGGGTTTTATCACTGGCTGCGTCAGCAGTTTGGAGCCGATGCCATGGTGCATGTGGGTAAGCACGGCAATTTGGAATGGCTTCCTGGTAAAGGCATCGCGCTTTCATCGCAGTGCTATCCAGAAGCGGCTTTTGGGGCAATGCCGCACTTTTATCCGTTTATTGTGAACGATCCGGGGGAGGGGGCGCAGGCGAAAAGGCGATCGCAGGCGGTCATTCTCGATCACCTTACGCCACCGATGACTCGCGCCGAGCTGTACGGCCCTTTGCAGCAGCTAGAAAGCCTGGTAGACGAATACTACGAAGCGCAAAATTTGGACCCGACTCGGTTGAAGGTGATCGGGCCAAAAATTATGACTTTGCTCGAAAATAGCAATCTCCAGCAAGAGCTTGATCTTGTTCTCGCGCAAGATTTGCCCGATTTGTCTACCTGGCTGCCTCAGATTGACGGCTATCTGTGCGAGCTGAAAGAGGCGCAGATTCGAGATGGGTTGCACATTTACGGGCAGTGCCCCGAGGGTGAGCAGCTTAGGGATTTGATAGTGGCGATCGCACGACACCCTAACGCTCAGCATGTGGGGCTAAGCCGTGCGATCGCCCAGGCTTGGAATCTAGACCTAGATCCGCTAACCGACGATCCGGCAGTGCCCTTGCGCGAACCGGCCCCTCAAACAGCAGAGTGTCGAACCGTTGGCGATGTGATTGAAAAGATTGAAATCTACGCGGCAGAGTTAGTTAGCAAAACGATTGGTCAGGAAGGCTTAAAGCTAGTGGATGCTCAGCCCGATGCGCTGAGTGCTGTTTTGGACTGGATAGCAAACACCCTTTTGCCTAATCTCCGACAGACTACCGACGAAATCACTCACCTGCTGCATGGCCTTAGCGGCGGCTACGTTCCTAGTGGACCCTCCGGGGCTCCCACCCGCAATCGCCCCGAAGTGCTGCCGACGGGCCGCAATTTTTATTCTGTCGACATCCGGGCTATTCCGACTGAAAGCGCCTGGGATGTGGGTCGCAAGGCGGCTGAGATAGTCGTAGAAAACTACACCCAAGAACAAGGAGAGTATCCGCGAACGCTGGGCCTTTCGATGTGGGGCACTGCGGCGATGCGCACGGGCGGCGATGATATGGCTGAGGCGATGGCGCTGATTGGGGTGAGGCCGGTATGGGATGGACCTAGTCGGCGGGTGGTTGATTTTGAGATTTTGCCGCTGTCTTTGCTGGGACGGCCACGGGTTGATGTAACGCTGCGGGTGTCTGGCTTTTTTAGAGATGCTTTTCCTAACCTGATTTCGCTATTTGATCAGGCTGTGACGGCGGTGGCGGCGCTAGATGAACCGCCCGATCAGAACCCGCTGGCTGCTCAGGTGAATACAGATTGCGCTTATTGGCAAGGGCAGGGATTGAGTGATGCGCAGAGTGCTGAGCGATCGCGCTATCGAATTTTTGGCTCTAAACCCGGTGCCTATGGCGCTGGGCTTCAGGGCCTAATCGAAGCGCAAAACTGGGAGAGCGACGCGGATTTGGCCCGCGCTTATATCAACTGGAGCAGCTATGCCTATACCAGTGGTGAAGGCGGGCAGGCCGATGGCAATAGCGCGCCTGAAGCGTTTGGTCAGCGCTTAGAACAGATGCAGATTGTGCTGCAAAATCAGGACAATCGCGAGCATGACCTACTCGATTCTGACGATTACTATCAGTTTCAAGGGGGCCTGACGGCGGCGGTGAAGGCAAAGCGAGGGGCAGCGCCTGTTACGTATTTTGGCGATAATGCGGTGCCGGAAAATCCGAAGGTGCGATCGCTTCAGTCTGAAATCGCCCGCGTCTATCGCTCCCGCGTGGTCAATCCCAAATGGATCAAAGGCGTTATGCGTCACGGCTACAAAGGCGCGTTTGAAATGGCCGCGACTGTGGACTATCTGTTTGCCTACGATGCCACGACGGGCTGCGTGGCAGATCATATGTATACGGGCGTAGCCGAAGCCTATGTGTTTGACGCGGAGGTGCGGGCGTTTGTAGAAAAGTCAAACCCTTGGGCGCTGCGGGATATGGCGGAGCGGCTGCTAGAGGCAAATCAGCGGGGACTGTGGAAGGGGGCTGATGAGGAAATGGTGGATGGGTTAAGAGCGATCGCACACGAAGCCGAAGGCAAAATTGAAGCCGGTTTATCAACTTAGGTCTGGTAGCTTTCGTATCGAGTCGGATCTACCGAGTCGGATCTACCGAGTTGGATCTATCGAGTTAGGACGTAGGTCGTGTCAATCGGCAAAAAACAACCGTAAAGAAATCTTTGTTATTACTCTATACTCTGACTAAACTTTACATTTTCAGTTGGTTTTTCCGATAGCCTATATCCGAAATATACGATGTTCCAACGCGCTGCCCTACAGCTAGAAAGAGCGACCCAGCTAGATCGGGTTTATCGAGCGCTACGCCCCGAACCTTTGCTTACGCCCCAACAGCTAGCAGCTTTCTATACCGAAGAGATCAACGCGGTGCGCGGCGGCGATAAAATGCAGCGGCTAAAGCTCGGTTTGCGGCGGGCGTATGATGACCGCATTCACTTCAAAGCTTGCGTAATGGGCCATCGCGGCGTAGGCAAATCTACAGAAATCTCAAGATTAATCACCCAAGTCTCCTCAGAATTTCAGCCTATCCGCTTCAGCGCAGTAGACGTTTTAGATCCGGGCAGCTTCAAGCCCTTAGACGTTTTGCTAGTGATGATGATGGAGGTCGCAAAGCAGACAGCTCAGCCAATTAGTGAAGGTGGCGCGAATCACCGCCCCTCAGATCGGCGATTGCAGGAAATTTGGGACTGGTTTTCTACTGAAAAAGAAACGCGCGAGCTGGCTCAGCAGGCGAGCCTGAAGCTAGAGGCCGGAGCCGGGGTCAGCAAAGATTCGCTTTGGGAAAAGGTGTTGGGACTGTTTGCCACGCTAAAGGGCGAGATTAAGTTTGCCTCGGCTCGTAAAACAGAAGTCGTAGCCTATCGGATTACGCGGCTAGATACCTTGATAGATCTGGCGAACCGACTGCTAGATGAATGCAATTTGCTGATGCGAGAGGCCACTGGCAAGCAGTGGCTATTTGTGGGAGAAGATTTTGACCGGGCGGGCATCCCCAGTACGCAAATCGAAGATCTGTTTATTACCTATGCCAATATTTTTCAGGAGTTGCGATCGCACCTAATCTTCACCCTTCCCATCAGCCTCTACTACTCCGAAAAAGCCGCCCGACTGCCGTTTTCGGGCCACCAAAGCTTTGTCCTTCCAGACACTCCGATGTTTGACGCTGCCCACCAGCACAATGAACGGGGACAGGGCGCAATTGAAAAAGCGCTATCGACTCGCATGGATCTTTCATTAATTGAGACTAGCTGTTTGCCCAGGCTGATTGTTGCCTCTGGCGGGAATTTGCGAAATTTGTTTAGCCTGGTGAACTACGCAACAGATGGGGCCACGATTCGAGGCGTCTCGCAAATTGATGCGGTCGATGTAGATGCAGCGATTGTGAACCTGCGCAGCGACTACGAGCGGCGTTTAGGCCAAAGTCCGTACGACCCGCAAGAAGTGGCCTATCCAGATAAGGTAGATCTGTTAGTGAGAATCTACAACGGTGAAAAAGACGCTCAGATGACAAATCCAACCCTCTATTCTTTGCTGAATGCTCGGGCGGTGCAAGAGTTTAACGGGCAGCGCTGGTTTGGGGTGCATCCGCTGGTGGTTGATATTTTAGTAGGTCAAAAGCATTTGCCAGAGGGGGCGCTAGGTGGCACCTTCTGAGTGGCAAAGTGCCATGCGCAAAGACACTATCGAGGCCGATAAATCAGGCACGATTGACGAGGTGAGTCAGCGGCTGTTGCTGTGGGCGAAGCGCGACGGCGGCGGGTTGGCGAGGGTGGAATATGCTTCGGAGTTTTCTCGTGAGCAGTTGCTACAGCGGCTAAGCGGCGAGGGCGTTGAGCTAATTGAGATTGACTTGCCCGCCAGCCAAACCGCAGCAGCGGCGGTTGAGTTTTTGCTGGGGCGGCTAGCTGAGGTTTCTGAGGTGGCGACTGAGCGGCCAGGTGAGGGCAATGTGGTGTCTGTCTCTGGATTTGCAGAGGCGTTTCAGTCGCAGATGTCGCTAGCAGATTCTTTGAGGATTTTGAATTTTAACCGAGAGTCGCTGACGGCTTTTCCCCTGCGGCAAATTTGGTGGATGACGCCTGTTTTGTTAGAGACTTCGCTGCATGCGATGCCGGATATGCACGGGTGGTTTAATCCGCAGCTATCGCTGAGCGAGGTGATTACTCGCAGCGCTGAGGATCTGTTTGCTGCTACGCCAATACAGATAGAAAGGCGCTTGTCTCAGAGCAATATCGATGATGCGCGTCAGCGGAGCCGTCGCCTTTTGGCTGAGCTAGAAGCCGCTCGCAGATCGGGCGCGGAGGAGGTGGCTTTGGTCACGACGTATTTGCTGCCTGCCCTAGAGGCGATCGCACAGGCCGGTGCTCGCCAAGAGCTAAAGGCGCTGACGACGCAACACAAAGCGTTGCTGAACCACTTTTATTCGATGAATAACGCTGAGGTTTTGGCAGCGTTGAGTTCTGGGGAGGTAGCGGGAGAAAAAGCGCTGAGCTTTGCGCGAAGTCTGGACAAATTGGTGGAGGTGTTTTACAAGCAGGGATTGTATGCCGAGGCTGAACGCTTGTGTATTCGAGCGTTAGAAATCAAAAAAAGCAAACTGGGCGATCGCCATCCCGCCACCGCCAGCAGTCTGAATAACTTGGCATTACTGTATCGGTCTCAGGGGCGCTATGGAGAAGCGGAACCGTTGTCTGTAGAAGCGCTCGAAATCAGGAAAGCGGAACTGGGCGATCGCCATCCCGCCACCGCCACCAGTCTGAATAACTTGGCAGGACTGTATCGGTCTCAGGGGCGCTATGGAGAAGCGGAACCGTTGTATGTAGAAGCGCTCGAAATCTGGAAAGCGGAACTGGGCGATCGCCATCCCGCCACCGCCACCAGTCTGAATAACTTGGCAGTACTGTACGAGTCTCAGGGGCGCTATGGAGAAGCGGAACCGTTGTATGTAGAAGCGCTCGAAATCTGGAAAGCGGAACTGGGCGATCGCCATCCCGCCACCGCCAGCAGTCTGAATAACTTGGCAGCACTGTACGAGTCTCAGGGGCGCTATGGAGAAGCGGAACCGTTGTATGTAGAAGCGCTCGAAATCAGGAAAGCGGAACTGGGCGATCGCCATCCCGCCACCGCCAGCAGTCTGAATAACTTGGCAGTACTGTATCGGTCTCAGGGGCGCTATGGAGAAGCGGAACCGTTGTATGTAGAAGCGCTCGAAATCAGGAAAGCGGAACTGGGCGATCGCCATCCCGACACCGCCACCAGTCTGAATAACTTGGCATTACTGTACTACAACACAAATCGCCTACCCGAAGCCGCTGCCACAATGGCCGATGTTGTCGGCATCTTGGAAGATCTCCTTGGCCCCAATCATCCCAACACCCTCACCGTCAAAAGCAACCTAGAAGCTATTCAGCAGGCAATCAAGCCACCAACTGAACCAGACGGTATTTTTAGTCGCCCAAAGAAGAGATGATTCAGCTAAGTCCGCGCTGCAACTGATATTGACTGCCGAGCAGTTACCTACAACCACACTGCACTTAATACCGACCATCGCGCGATCATTTGCGACCAGCAAGCAATTGCTGCTGACTACCCTGCAACCATTCCCGACCACCCTGCAACCATTCCTGACCGCCCTGCAATCGTTCCCGACCACCCTGCAACCATTCCCGACCACCCTGCATCAATTGCCGTCCAGACGACAGCACTTTTACTCCGCAAATATACCGAGCTGCCGCTTGACTCAGCGCAAAAATCAGACTATGTTCAAATGCAAGCTGTGAGGCACACTTGTGTCTATTGCAGCCCTACTCACAGAACTCATACTTTTAGCGCCATCGGTAGGTGCGATCAACACCTCACCGATGACTAACTGACAAACTGTTCACGCCAGTCTGCCAGCTACGGTACACGATACCTTAGCTACCGCACCTGCACCACATTTGCCAGCGTAGCTAAGGGTCTGAGTTCTGGTTTCTTCCCTAACATCTCATTCGGAAACCAGACTCATCATGTTTGTACCCACCGCCCCCGACGCATCCGCGTCCACAGTTTCACCTGCCCACACAACGCCAAGACAAATCGCACCGCAATCATCTGCGCCCGCGCCCGCCGCCGCACCTGACAGCCCACCCCCACAGCTTCCCCCGCACGAAGCCTCAGACGACAGCATTCGCCACCTGCTTTTTGGCACCCTAGAAGCCGTCCAGCAAACCGTCCACAACCTGCACTCACGCGGCTACGCCGAACCCAACGACTGGAGCCCAGCCATCTCTACCGGACGGTTCAACGAAGTTATGAAAATCTTGATCAAACGCCTACCCGCAGACTAACGCAGTGCGTGCGTAGCCGACCCGTCGCGTTGCGCAGATGCCGGTGCAGTCACACTCGGGTCCACCCGCACCCACAGCGCCAAATCTAGCGAATCGGGCATCACGGCAAAATCAAGCACTCTCGCCGTGATGCCGCGCTCATCTAGCTGCTCGTAGGCTAATCCGCTCATTAAAATCACCCAAAATAGCCTTGAGCAGGCGATCTGGCGCAGGCTGGCCATTCACAATTAGCTGAGGCTCAACCAGTATCAACTGCTGCCCTTCTGAAATAATCAGCCCGGTTTCTGCTTCAATCATCAAGCTTCCTGTTTGCACCAAATCTTCTAGCTCAACGCTGAGCTTGAGCCGGTTATTGGCCAAAAAGTCGACGGTGGGGTTGTTGATGCGATAGCGATCGCGCTCCCTCGCCTGAGCTGGTGTCAACGAGCCAATTTTTATCTGGGCCAGCCTTTCCAACACAAAAGGCGAGGCCAAAAAGGTATTCACATCCGCTTCTGTCAGCACCAGATGCGCCGCCCCCTGAAAGGCTTCGTCTAGCACCACCTCGCCCTGACGCAACTGGTCAAAAGCCAAGTCAATCGCGTCTGTTTCTAGCTCCGCCACTTCAAAGCGCAGTCCTGGGAAAGGCACAATGCCCCGTCCGGCAATTCGCACTTTGCTCACCTTGCCCTGCAATAGCTGATAAGACGGCCCGTTATCAATTCGCACGTCTAAGCTTTCTGCGCTTAGTAGGCGATCGCGAATCGCATTTTCTGCCACCTGATCGACCACAATACCCACTGGCGAAATCAACAGCAGCAAACTAGAGAGCAGAACGGTAATTAATTCCATTGTTTTTCGCCATTATTTTTCGCCATTACTTTTCGGTAGCGTCAGTAACCCAGCCTTTGATTGTGCTAACCACAGCGTCTAAAGCGATGTCTTCTGCTTCTCCGTCAGCCCGTTTGACCACTTCTACCTTGCCGTTTTTAAGCGATCGCCCCGTCACCACCCGGAACGGAATTCCCACCAGCTCAGCATCTTTAAACTTCACACCCGCCCGCTCTTTACGGTCATCTAGCAGCGTCTCTACGCCCGCCGCGTTCAGCTCGTCATACAGCTTTTCGGCAGCGGCCATCTGGTCGGCATCGCCAATGTTCGGCACTACCACAATGGCGTGATAGGGTGCGATCGCCACTGGCCAGATAATCCCGTTCTTGTCATAAGACTGCTCTACCGCTGCCTGCGCCAGCCGAGAAACGCCCACGCCATAGCAGCCCATTTCCAGCGGCACCTCTTTGCCTGCCTCACTGGTATAGGTCGCCCCCAGCGCCTCAGAATATTTATGCCCTAGCTGAAAAATATGGCCGATTTCAATGCCCCTGGCAGCTTTGGATCAGCTGAGTAGGATCGTGGATGGCGCGATCGCCCGCCACCGCCGTGCGTACATCAAGCACTCGCTCAGGCAGCGTAAATTCCTTGCCCCAGTTGGCACCTACAACATGAAACCCGCTTTCATTCGATCCGGTTGCAAAGTTCTTAAGCTCGACTGCCGTTTGATCGACCAGTCGCAAAAATTTAGGCGCTAGACCTTCTTACCTTTCCGATATAGTCATCTGACAAATCAGGCGCAATATAGCCCAGCGGCAAAGGCTTGGTTGCCCACTTTGCCTGCGCTTCCTCATCTGGCACTTCCAGGGTCAGCACGGTATTTGCCCCATAGTCACCCGCCATATTAGTCAGCGCATTTTGCAGCTTAGTTTCATTCACATCCTGATCTGCGCGAATGCTCACAATTACCAGCACCTGGGTCTCATTGTCATAAGCCACCTGGTACAGCACGTCTTTTACAACCTGCGTCGGTGAGCACTCCAAAAAATCCACCATCGCCGCAATTGTCGCTGTGTTCGGCGTTTCTTTTTTTTCGTAAGCCGTAAAGGGTGACTCTACAGCGGCGGGCGGTAAGGAAACAGCCTTTTCTACATTGGCCGCATACCGACCGTCTTCGGTGTAAAGCACTTCATCTTCACCCGCTTCAGCCAGCACCATAAACTCAGTTGATCCTGAGCCACCAATCGCCCCAGAATCAGCCTCAACCGCACGAAACTCCAGGCCCGTACGCCGCAAAATATTGCGATAGGTCTGATACATCTGATCGTATGTTTGCTTTAGGCTCTCAGCGTCGGCATGGAAAGAATAGCCGTCTTTCATGATAAATTCGCGGCCCCGCATCAGACCAAACCGAGGACGGATTTCATCGCGAAATTTGGTTTGAAGCTGATAGAGGTGCAGCGGCAGCTGCCGGTAAGAGCGGATCATGTCACGGGCGATCGCGGTAATCACCTCTTCATGCGTAGGGCCCAGCGCCAGCTCTTGATCGCGGCGATCGCGCAGCGCAAACATAATGCCTTCGGCCTTGGTGTAGGTATCCCAACGGCCAGACTCTTGCCACAGCGAAGCAGGCTGTAACTGAGGCAGCAGGCACTCTTGCGCGCCCGTCGCATTCATTTCTTCACGGACGATAGCCGATATTTTGTCTAGCACACGCAGCAGCAGCGGCAGATAGGCATAGAGCCCAGCCGAAATGCGTCGCATATAGCCCGCACGAAGTAAAAGCTTGTGGCTAGGAATCTCCGCTTCTGCCGGGTCTTCTCGCAGCGTGACAAAAAGCATCTGAGACAGTCGCATAGCCGTGGCTTTCCTTGAAAATGAGTACCGAAGACAAACACAAGTTAGCTTTAAATCAGGCGGGTACGAGTGCGCTTATTGCAAAGCAATAGCTGAAAACGCCTGTTTTTGACTAACCCCCAACAAGTCTAGAGCATAAGGAACTTGCAATGGCCATCATCAAAAGCAGTAAAGTTGTTTTTGAGAGATGAGCCCAGGCGATAATTTACTTGACTAAGCTAGCCGCATAAAGCTGTAGGACTACCAGAAAAGCCAGACCGAGTTCCACTTAACGCAGTCAGAGCACGCAGTCAGAGCCGCTGGTCAGAGCCGTTGGTCAGAGCCGTTGGTCAAAACCGAGAACACGAAATATTTCGTTAACTTTGTATCTAATTGTTAAGAATTATCATTTTAGGCTGTATCCCTTGTCCTGAAACTGTTTTGGAGCAGTATTTCAGGGCAAAAATGCCGCTTTTGAAGTATAGAGTGGTTGTTTTAGTAACCGTTTATAGATTTATATAAACAAAGGAACTTGTAGTTAATCAAATCAGATAGCAGTCACTCAGACCAGCGATCGCTGAGTTTGAGCCAAACGGCAGACTTTGAGCTAAGGGAACAGAGTGCATTTATTCTGCGAAGGATCTGCTGAGCTGAAAAGCTTTAGATAACTCAAGCCTGTTGCGCTGTTTGGCTGTTGCGCTGTTTGTTCAATGCAAAGAGCGCCAGCAGATCATCCTTAAATCGATGCTGCACTTGACTGATGGCAAAGTCTGGGTGCCGCAGCTTGAACATGCCAAATTTTAGTAACCTTTCGTTTACCTGAATAGCCGCCTACTTTTACTGTCTTTTATTACCGTTTCTCTGCTGCGCAGAACCGAGATAGTTTCTACGCAGCAGAGTCAGGATGCTCTTTAGCGCTTTTGTTTGCAGTCTTTGCCTCTGGCTAGCTTTTTTTCAGTCACTGACCAACACGTTGAATTCACCTTTTCATCTGCCATATTTCAAACACATTTCAAAAAAGCTTTTTATAAATCCTGATAGTGAGCAAGCCAAGTTATACCATTCTCATTGCTGAAGACGATCCTCGAACCCGAGCCGCTCTAACCAATACGCTACGAAGTGCAGGCTACCGGGTTATTGCAACTGCCGACGGGCAAGCGGCGCTAGATAGCTTTTATGCTGATGTTGAGGCTATTGATTTGGTTGTGCTTGACGTGCTGATGCCTAAGCTAGACGGCTTTCAGGTTTGCCAGATGCTCAGGTCTACTTCTGACGTGCCGATAATTATGGCGACTGTTTTGGGCAGCTCTTCAGATCGAGTAACGGGCTTAGAAATGGGGGCAAACGATTATATTGTGAAGCCTTTTTCGACTCAGGAACTGATTGCTCGAATTCGCTCTATTCTCAGACGCTTGCCGCGGCGAGTGGATCATATTCCTGACTATTCACTAATAAAACTTGGTCAGCTAACGCTCGATCCTAACTCGCGGCGGGCGTTTCTAGAGAATCACCATTTACGTCTAACAGAAATTGAGTTTTGTCTGCTAGAGCTGTTAGCGAGTAAGCCAGGGCAGATTTTTTCGAGGGGAGAAATTTTGACTGCGCTGTGGGGCTATGACGCCAGCAGCGCGGCAGATACAAAGACCGTAGATGTTCACATTTCGCGGCTTCGAATCAAGCTAAACGACACGGCTCACGATCCCCAGTTCATCCTAACGATTCGGGGGCGAGGCTATATGTTTTTAGTGCAGCGGTAGAGGGCTCGATAGCGAACTGGCTATCAGCTTTCGGTGGCGATTTCGCCTAAGGTAGCCTCGGTCGCTCGGATGTAGTCTGCCACCCGCAGCAAAATCATCTGCCCGCGCATACCGGCTGAGACTGCTATTTGCTCGTACGCTTGGGCCCATTCATCTAAGAAAACGGGATATGGCTTTTTGCAGGCGATCGCAGTGACTCCACCGCGAATGTAGCCCGTCAGCGGCTGAACCTGTTTTAGGGGCACGGTTTCTACCTTTCGATTGCCGCTGAGCTTGGCCAAGGCTTTGAGGTTGAGCTGAAAACTACCCGGCAAAACAGCAAGCATAATACCGGTGCGATCGCCGCTTGCCACCAAAGTTTTGAACACCTGATCGGCAGGCAAGCCTAGTTTTTGGGCCGTAGCGATCGCAACCAAATTGTCAGGATCAACCTCATAGGCCAGCAGCTCGTATTGAATGCCCAGCCCATCCAAAATGCGGACAGCGTTTGTCTTCATATGGATCATATGGATTGATTTTTAGATGGGCAACCACAGCCGACAAACCGACATTACAGATTCTCTATTTCAGCGTAGCAGAAGCGATTGCGTCCCTTGTATTTCGCCTGATATAGCCCTTGGTCGGCAGTCGCAATAAGCATCTCAAGCTGAGTATCTGTCGCAGCAGTCACATAAGATATCCCCAAGCTGAGCGTGACATAGCGGCTCACATCAGAGCGATCGTGGCAAATAGCTAGCTGCCTAACCTCTGCTTGAATAGCTTGGGCCACCTGCTCTGCACCCGCTCGGTCCGTATTCGGTAAAATAACAGCAAATTCCTCACCGCCATAGCGCGCCACCAAATCCGTAGCGCGCTTTGCAGATCTCTCAATTGCTTTGGCCACTTCTCTTAGACAAACATCTCCAGCCTGATGCCCGTAGGTATCGTTAAAACTCTTAAAATAATCGATGTCGCATAGAATCAGCGATAGCGCCGAGCGACCGGCTCCAACGTTTGTCCACTCTTGCGTCAGATACTCGTCAAAGGATCGACGATTGGCCACTTGCGTCAATCCATCCATGCGAGCGAGCCGTTCTAGCTCTTGATTAAATGCCTTCAGGGTGTCTTCGGCATGCTTGCGCTTAGTGATATCCGTCGCGGTTCCAAATATTTGTGTCGGTTGACCTGACGCATCCCGCTGAAAAACGGTTTCTCGACACAGCAACCAGCGCCAGCCGCCCTGCTGATGGCGAAAACGATACTCATTTTCAACGACTTCGCCGTCTTTAATCGTTGCGAGTCGGCGGCGCTCTGCGATCAGTAATTTTCTTTCCTCTATATGGACTAAATATTCCAAATACCGAGGACCTAGCTGGACAATATCGGCTGGCGAGTAGCCCAAAACATTTTGAATCCAGCGGTTGATATAGAAGTTGCTGCCGTCTGCAAAGCTATCAACATACAAAATGTTGGTGCTAGCATCCACAATGCCCTGAATAAAGCGCTGACTTTCCTGCCAAGCCTGCTCGGCCTGCTCTCTTTCGATGGTCTCTCGCTGTAGCTGGCGGCGATGGTGGTTTAATGTGTTCGTCAGCGAAAGCCGCTGCTTGGAATCGAACGCAGTTGCGGCCAAAAGCGCCATAGAAACCGCGCTGGTTTGCTCTAACGCTGTCCAGCGGTGAGGGCGCTCACATTCGTACCACACAGCACCGACCAAGTTGCCTTGGACACGCACTGGAATCTCTAAAAAGGCGCCTGAGAGTAACAGATTAGACTTCGCTAGACACTCAGTTATTGAGTTGGCTAGGTGAGTATGTTCGACAATTAGACAGTCTCTCTGGGCAAGCGTTTCAAAGTAGGGCCTATAGTCCGAGACGGTTAGTTTGGGTCTGCTGATAGCCGCTTCGGAGTCCGAGCCGTAGCGGCTAAAAAGCTGAAAATATTCGTCAGTATCATAAAACCATAGGCTGGCTCGATCTATACCTAAGATTTCGACAGCGGACTGCGCAATAATAGCCGCCGCGTTGACGAGATCTCCGCTATATAAAGCCGCATTTTGACATAGCTGCTGTAGCTCTAGCTGATGCTCTAAGGCAGTCAGCGGAACCGCTATCGATTCCCTAGGGCAATCTATTGGGGCTAGCTTTGAGGCTGACTGGATTGACAAGATTGTTTGCCCGGAGGGATCCGGGTTGTTGTCGAGTGAAATTTTGGATGGACAAGGTCCAGATGGGATAACAGCTTGCTCTAAGAGAATTGACATCCTTCTGACTTGAAAGCAGTCATGCCTGGTGCTAACTTCATAGCGTTAGGATTCCCGCGAGCTGTCTAAAATGATCGGAATTTCTATGACGAAGGTGGGCCTGCCGTCTGCGGTTGGTCTGTGTTCAAGGATTCCTTTGTGCAAGTCAACGATGGTTTGATAACAAATGGCGAGCCCCATGCCGATGCCTTTCCCAACCGCTTTTGTAGTGAAAAACGGATCAAACATGCGTTGGCTGATATGGGCTGGAATGGATGGACCGCTATTGGTGATTTGAATGACGAGGCGATCGCTTTTTTGAAAGGTTTGCAGCACAATTTTAGGCTCGACTTCAGACCCAACAGTCTGCCGGTTAATTGGAGAAGCTGCTGCTCTCTCCAACGATTGAGTCGAGGCTGCCTCGGCTTCAACTGCTTCATCAATCGCGTCGATTGCATTCCCCAAAATGTTCATAAATACCTGATTGAGCTGACCGGCGTAGCACTCAATAGCAGGGAGGCGCTCGTAGGCTTTGATCACTTTGATGGCAGGTCTTAATGCGGTTGATTCAAGCCGACTGCTCAATATCATCAGAGTGTTTTCTAGCCCTTCGTGAATATCTGTTTGTTTGAGCGCTGATTCGTCTAGGCGAGAGAAGTTGCGCAGTGAGAGCACGATATTACGGATGCGGTTGGTGCCTAGCCGCATGGAATCAAGCAGTTTGGGCAGGTCTTTGACGACGTAGTTGAGATCGAGGTCGTCGGTCAGGGCCTGAATAGTGGGATGAGGCGTTGGGTGGTGGGCTTGGTATAGCCGAATCAACTTCAGCATATCTTGGCTATATTCTTTGATATGAGTGATGTTGCCGTGGATAAAGCTGACTGGATTGTTGATCTCATGCGCAATGCCTGCCACTAGCTGACCGAGCGAGGACATTTTTTCGCTTTGGATCAGCTTGACTTGGGCCTGCTGAAGTTCTTGCAGCGCCGTTTGTAGCTGTTTGGTTTGCGATCGCAGCCGTGCTTCAGACGCTTGCAGTTTGGCTTCAGCCTGTTTGCGATCGGTGATGTCCATCATTACCCCAGAAAAAAGCAGGTTGCCAGAGGGCAGCCGCTGGGGGCGAGCGGCCATTTGTAGCCATTTCTCCTGTCCGCTAGGCGTAACTAGCCGGTACTCTAGCTGCCATGCACTCAGATCGGCTGCGGACGCGCGCATAGATCGCTTTAGCTTTTGTCTATCGCCAGGGTGAATGAGTGAGTACAGGCTAGCCGGGTCACTTTTGATGGTGTCCGGGCTGAGTTCATAGACTTCATAGCAGCTAGAGCTGATATAGGGCACGCTGTAGCGTCCATCCACCCGCAAGCAGAGCTGATAGAGTACGCTCGGAAGCTGATTGGCAAGATTTTGAAGACGCCGCTCGCCTGCATGAGGAATCGCACCCATGCAAGCTACGCCCATATGAGGTGGCAACCGGTCGTTAATATCATCTAATTTTGGGGCTGGCTGAAGCTCAGAATTAGACACGGAAGCATCGTCATGACAGGGCAGTAAAACCGCCCTAACGATTATTTTGCTTAGGGCTGAGGCGTTTTGTGCTCATAGAATGCCTTTTGCCAAAAAGAAACTATCGTTTTTGCTAAGTTACAGCATTAGCTAACGCGATTGGTCTAACGCGATTGGCCTGACGCGATTGGCTTATTCAAAAATATTGCCAAAAAAGTCGATGGTTTCTTTGAGCGCTGTCACAAACGTGTCGATTTCGGCAGGGGTGTTGTAGAAGTACAGGCTGGCTCTAGCTGTGGAGGTAACGCCCAAAATGCTGTGCAGCGGCTGCGTGCAGTGATGCCCTGAGCGGATGGCAATGCCGGACTGATCGAGAAAGGTCGAGAGATCTTGCGCGTGGACACCTGCAACCGTAAAGGTCGCGATCGCCGATCTTCCTGACCCGTCCGCATTGGGTTTGGGCCCATACAGCGTGGCCTGCGGTACAGTGCTCATTTGCTCGTACAGGTAGGCTGTTAGCAGATGCTCGTAGTCGGCAATGCGCGCCATGCCAACTTGATTGAGATAGTCTACGGCTGCGCCCAGAGTGACGGCTTCTGCGATCGCGGGTGTCCCAGCTTCAAACTTATGGGGCAGCTCCGCATAGGTCGCGCTGCTAAGCGAAACATCTTGAATCATCTCGCCGCCGCCCAAAAAGGGTGGCATTGAGTTCAACACATCTAGCTTGCCGTACAAAAAGCCTGCGCCCGTCGGCCCGCACATTTTGTGCCCAGAGGCCACAAGCCAGTCGCAGCCAAGCGCCTGCACGTCCACTGGCATATGGGGCACGCTCTGACAGGCATCAATTAACACCTTTGCGCCGTATCGCTGGGCAGTCGCCACAATCTCTTTTACAGGGTTGATGCAGCCTAGCGTGTTAGAGACATGGTTCACCGCAACCAGCTTGGTCTTGTTCGTTATCAGCTGAGTAAATGCGTCTAGGTCGAACGTTTGGTTATCGCTTAGCGGCACATGCTTCAGCACCGCGCCAGTCCGCTGGGCGATGAGCTGCCACGGCACCAAGTTGCTGTGGTGCTCCATCACTGACAGGAGAATTTCGTCTCCTTTTTGCAGCTCGCTTAGTCCCCAGGCATAGGCCACCAGGTTGATCGCTTCACTGGCATTACGGGTAAATACAATCTCATCGCGCGAGGCCGCGTTTACAAAAGCTGCTACCTTATCGCGAGCACCTTCATAAGCTTCTGTCGCCCGAGCGCTGAGCGTGTGAACGCCCCTGTGCACATTGGCATTATCCGCCAAGTAGTAATGCTGCATTGCATCTAGCACCGCCTGCGGTTTTTGGGAGGTGGCGGCATTGTCTAGATAAACTAGCGGCTTGCCATTGATTTGCTGTGCCAGTATCGGAAAATCGGCGCGAACTTCGTTAGCGAGTAAGGAAACAGATTTGGTAGCGATAGTAGCTGTCATGGAGAGGAAGGGTAAAGGATGACGGGTAGTATGGTCTTCTACCTCGCCCATTCGGTAAGGCGATCGCTTAAAGACTGACGTAGGGACGGCACTGAAATTTTCTCTACGATTTCCATTGCAAATCCATATAGCAGTAGACGCTGGGCCTGCTCGGCAGAAATGCCACGGCTTTGCAGATAAAAAACTTCGTCTGCCCGTAGCTGGCTGACCGTAGCGCCGTGAGCGCACTTGACGTTGTCTGCAACAATGTCTAGCTCGGGCTTGGTGTCAATTCGAGCTTTGCTAGAGAGCATCAGGTTACGGTTGAGCTGAGCCGCGTCTGTCATCTGGGCGGCTTGAGCGACAAACACTCTGCCGTTAAAGACGGCGTGGGCCCGGTCGTCTACGATATTTTTCTGGACTTGGGTGGCGCTGCTGTGAGGATAGGTGACGGTTAGCAGGCTGTGGGTATCGGCTAGCTGGCGATTCTGCAAGGCACTGAGGCCATACAGATGAGTATCTGTCTGCGGCCCTGACTGGTATACCTCTAGGTGATGACGCGATAGCTGCGCGCCTAAATCAATAGCGGTGCACTGATAGCGGCTGTTGGTGGCCTGATCGACGGCTGTTTTGGCAAGGTGAAAGGTCTGAGCGCTTTCGTCTTGCAGGCGAATATGATTAACCTGCGCGCCTTCTGCTAGCCAAATTTCGGCAACGCTGGTGTTGCAGCGCGCCCGATCGCCCGCGCCCGATTCGCCCGAAAATGATTCAAGCAGGGTGAAACTAGCGTGGGGCTCAGCAATGATGAGAGTTCGCAAGTGAGCGATCGCGCCTTCCTGTGCGTTTCTGATGATACAAATGGGCTCGTCTAAAACCTGATCGGCATGGACCCAAACCACCATAACATCGTTAAATCCAGCGGTGTTTAGCGCCGTAAAGACTTCCTCGCCACCTTGAACACTAGCTAGACGCTTGGAGATAATAGGCGCTAGCGTCTCAGTGTAATCGTCTGCCTTTATCAGCTCGGATAAAGGTGCGACAGTGACGGTCTGAGACGAGTCAGGCGACGGGCTAGAGAGCGCCGGAACATAGTGGCCGTTGATGCTGGTGAGCTGATAGCGGCTTTCTACGAGCCTAGCGCTAGTTTGTAGGCTGGGCTGCTCGGCGTAAACAACCGGGGCGGCCCGCTCAAATGGGTGGCCAAGCATCTCAGAGAGATCGGTAAAGCGCCAGGCTTCATCTTTGCCAGACGGAAAGCTGCGATCGCTCACCGAGGCAATAGCGCGATCGCGAATTTTCTTCAGGGGCAGCCCAGACTCATCTGCCGCCGCCGAAGCCTGCGTTAATAAATGCTTGAGATAGGTGGCACGATTAACCGTGCTAGCCGGTACGTTGGCTGCGCTAACTGATTTAGTCATAACTAGGCCACTGCCTCCTTGGCTGTCAGCCAGTCATAGCCGCGAGACTCTAGCTCTAGCGCCAGCTCCTTGCCGCCTGTTTTAATAATGTGACCGCCACACATCACATGAACATAGTCTGGCACTACGTAATTTAGCAGGCGCTGATAGTGAGTAATGAGCACCGTTGCATTGTCAGGCGAACTCAGCTGATTTACGCCGCCAGAGACCGTTTTCAGCGCATCGATATCTAGCCCCGAATCGGTTTCATCAAGAATTGACAGCACCGGCTCTAGCAGCGCCATTTGCAAAATTTCATTCCGCTTCTTCTCGCCGCCAGAAAAGCCTTCATTGACGCTGCGATCTAAAAAGCTAACATCCATTTTGACCACCTCAGCGCGTTCTTCCACCAGGTCATCAAAATCAAAAACGTCAATCTCCTCTTCGTCATTTGCTTTGCGATGAGCGTTGTAAGCTACGCGCAAAAAATCACGGTTACTGACCCCCGGAATTTCAAGCGGATACTGAAAGGCTAAAAATATCCCAGCATTCGCTCGCTCATGAGGCTCTAGCTCCAGCAGGTTTTGACCTTTAAAAATAACCTCGCCAGCCGTCACCTCATAGTCAGGGTGACCCGCTAACACTTTAGAAAAAGTGCTTTTGCCCGAGCCGTTGAGCCCCATAATGGCGTGAATCTCACCAGCTTTTACTTCAAAGTTGAGACCTCTGAGGATTTCAGTCCCTTCGACGCTAGCGTGGAGATTGCGAACAGAGAGAATTGTTTTAGCGTTTTCGTTGATCATTGGTGGGGGTTAGAGGGGACTTAGCCGACTGAATTTTCTAGCTTGAGACTGAGCAGCTTATCGGCCTCAGCCGCAAATTCCATAGGCAGCTCGTTAAATACGTCACGGCAAAAGCCGCTGATGATCATAGAGACCGCATCTTCGGGTGAAATGCCGCGCTGCGCGAAGTAAAAGAGCTGGTCTTCTCCAATTTTTGAAGTGGAGGCTTCGTGCTCTACTTGAGCGGTGCTATTTTGCACCTGAATGTAGGGAAAGGTGTTGGCGTTTGACGTATCGCCCAGCAGCATAGAATCGCACTGCGAATAGTTGCGAGCGCCCTCTGCCTTGGGGTTGACTTGTACCAAACCACGATAGCTGTTCTTTGACTTCCCGGCTGAAATGCCCTTTGAGATAATCGTGCTGCGCGTATTCTTGCCAACGTGGACCATTTTGGTGCCGGTATCAGCCTGCTGGTAGTGATTTGTCAGCGCTACAGAGTAAAACTCACCCACCGAGTTGTCCCCGACGAGTACGCAGCTAGGATACTTCCAAGTAATCGCTGAGCCTGTTTCTACCTGAGTCCAAGAGATTTTGGAATTAACGCCTTTGCACAGCCCTCTTTTGGTTACAAAGTTGTAGATGCCGCCTTTGCCGTTTTCATCGCCAGCAAACCAGTTTTGAACGGTAGAGTACTTAATCTCGGCGTTGTCTAAGGCCACTAGCTCAACAATGGCTGCGTGCAGCTGATTGGTGTCATACATCGGCGCAGTGCAGCCCTCTAAGTACGTCACCGAGCTACCCTCTTCTGCCACGATTAGCGTGCGCTCAAACTGGCCCGTATCCCCATTGTTCATACGGAAGTAAGTAGACAAATCCATCGGGCATTTGACGCCTTTTGGAATATAGACAAAAGATCCGTCAGAGAATACGGCAGAGTTTAGCGCCGCGAAATAGTTATCGCTGACTGGAACGACCGTGCCTAAATACTTTTTGATCAGCTCGGGATGCTCTTTGACTGCCTCTGAAATAGAGCAGAAAATAACGCCGTGCTTAGCGAGATCTTTTTTGAAAGTGGTGGCAATAGAAACACTGTCAAAAACAACGTCAACCGCGACGTTTGCTAGCCGTTTCTGCTCGTTAATAGAAATGCCTAGCTTGTCGAACGTTTCGAGCAGGGTCGGATCGACTTCATCTAGACTGCCTAGCTTCTTCTCTGCTTGCTTGGGCGCAGAGTAGTAAACGATGTTGTTGTAGTCAATCTTTGGATATTTGACGTTGGGCCAAGTGGGCTCACTTAGCGTTAGCCAGCGGCGGTAGGCTTTGAGCCGAAAGTCCAGCATGAATGGCGGTTCTTCCTTCTTGGCCGAAATGGCACGGACGACATCTTCACTGAGGCCGCGAGGCAAGCTGTCAGATTCAATGTCTGTGACGAAGCCATACTTGTAAGGCTGGCTAACGACGGATTGAACATTAGAACTCATGGGCGAGAAGATGCCTAGCTAGGCAGAAGAATGAAGTGCAGACGGGGCAAAACAGAAATTAACGGCAGGGAAAACTAAACAGCGTTGGTTTCTTTCCTAATCTGTTCAAAGGAAATTTCTGTTTCGGTGCCGGAAAACGGATTTTCTTCGGTGAGGAAGAGCATGCAGTGGCACTCTTGGCGCTCTTGCATGGGGACGCAAGGACAGTTCCAGTAGGTTGCTTTGACCTCAGCTTCTTTATCCTCGTAGTGACGACAAGGGCATAAGGGTGCGCCCAGATCGTCTTTGTGCTTGGCCAGCCCCTCAATCACAACCGCAGTGACGCCTAAGTCTTGACAGAAATAAGTGCCTGTGCGCTTGGCATAGCTTTGGGCAAAGTTCCGCATGATTTCTAGACTTTTGTCGGAGCCCTGATTAGGGTTGAGGGTGCTCATTTTATGGGGTGTCCTATGGCGTGTCGCTAGTGCGTGTAGCTGGGGCGCAAAGCCGATTTTAAAGCCCAATCAAGACCTGGCTCATGAAAGCTGAACAGGCGAATGACTGGCGGCTATGTCTGGCTGCTGTATTCTGGCTGCTATATAATCAAAGCAACATGAGTGTTGTTTAACTATTTATTAATTTAAGGTTACTGTAAGTGCAGGACTTTAGCAACAAAAGTGTTTCTAAAGTATTGTGAACACAGTTCCCAACCCGCGCCTTAGTTTGATAAGGAGACTTGTGCGTCAGAAAGAGACTTCTCAATCTATCGCTTCTGCTAAAAAAGAGGATCGGATGAATGCTGCCTTGACGAACCCACCAACGTCGATGCGAGAGGATATTTTACGGTTTTTGCTGAAGCAAGGAACCGCTACGGCGGCGGCGATCGCAGATCACCTGGGCGTCACGCCTCAAGGTATTCGTCGCCATCTCAAGAATTTAGAGTCGAGCGAACTAATTGAGCACCAGACCAGTCAAGAAGGCATTGGTCGGCCCAATCATATCTATAAGCTCAGTCGCAAGGGCCGCGACCATTTTCCCGACCAGTACGATCAGTTTGCGCTGTCGCTGCTTAATACTGTTGCCGATACGATGGGCCCGGAGCAGGTCAGCAAGCTGCTAAAGCATCAGTGGCAAAACAAGGCTAAAGCTTACAGGCAAAAGCTAGGGGATGCGCCCTTGCCAAAGCGGATGCAAACGCTGGTGGCGCTGCGCCAAGCCGAGGGCTACATGGCTGAATGCCATCCAGCTAGTGGCAATGCTAATAGCAGTTTAGAAGGCGCTGATGATGATGACATATCTGCGTTTGTGATTACGGAATATAACTGTGCGATCGCCCACATTGCCGAATCCTATCCAACTGTTTGCGGTCATGAGCTAGCGATGTTTGCGATCGCGCTGCCCGATTGCTCGGTCGAGCGCACCCACTGGCTTGTCAACGGCGAGCACCAGTGCGGCTACCTTGTCAAAGCGAAACCATGATGTAAAAAAATAATGCAAAAAAATAATGAGCCTTCAGTTTCTGACCGAGTCCGAATCTGCCGCCGTTGATGCGGCCCTGCTGACGACGCCCGAAAAATTTCTGACCCGCCTCACGCTCTCTACCGGCAAGCTGCTAATCTACATTGCTAGAGACCTGGGCACGAGTGTAGAGGCGCTGAGCAACGAGCAAATTATCGCCTGGTTTGAGGCTGACTCTAAGCGCAAGCAGACCGAAGGCGTCAATGCCTCCGTTCTAAAATGGGATGCAAAAGATTTGACTGATTTGCCGACAGAGTAAGGATCTGACCGATTTGTCATGCCTATTTGCCATACCTGATTTGGTGCCACTTATCTGATTGGCCTGAGCCTACACCGTATATACTGAGCAGTGCATACGATAAGGCCGAGCTACAAATATTGAGTTAACTTGTTAGGTACAGGCTAAGATTGGGCAATCCTAGTGAGTGCGTATTTGTCTCTTTGAGGTTCGTTTCTCTGAGGTTTGTTTCTTTGAGGAGTCAGTACTCAGCTTGAGCGCTCAAATAGCCTTAAAGATTTTTTACTGTTTTGACGCATCCCGAAGCGGGTAATTCTTATGAAACAGACACTTCTCCAAAACAAATTTTTGATGCTAGCTGCCGTCTTAGGCATGGCAGCGCTGCCGACTAAGGCAATGGCCCATCAGGTGCAGACGAACTATTTTCTCAACGATCAGCCTACAGGCGATCGCCTAGAGCTGCAAACTACCTTTAGCAATGGCGAGCCGCTAAAAGGCGCGAAGGTGACGGTGTACGCGCCGGACCAGCCCTATCGTGCTCAAGCGACAGGGGTTACTGACAGCCAGGGCCGCTTTACTTTTGCGCCAGATGAGTCTGTCAGCGGCGACTGGGAAGTGAACATCGAGCGGGCAGGGCATCAAGATATATTGACCGTGCCGGTGCATGAAGGTGACATTGACGCTGACTTGATGGCGAGCAACGGCATTGAAGTGAGTAACAGCGATTTTCACTATGCCAGCTCGCCTTGGGCGGCAGTGGGTGGAATCGCGATCGCAGCTGCCTGCCTAGCTTTTTCTCGCATAGACCATAAAAAATCGGCTGAATAGGCCCTAGCTAATTCAAGTCAAAGGCCCATGATAAAGGCCCGTGATTCAATAGTTTGGATCACGGGCCTCTCTTATTTGTCTTTTACTTGTCTCTTGCTTGTCGGTAGCGATCGCCGTCACGTACGGTCGGGTATCGGCTCTACCCTATCGGCTTTACCATACCGGCTCTGCTATCAGCGCTTAATCTCGTCTCGCAAGTCGGCCAAATCCGTATAAGAATCGGCCAAATCAATCAGGCTATCGCTCGTCATTGACTGCAAGCTGACGACTTCAATAAACGTGCCGCGCTGGCTCAACACTTGTAGCGCATAGGCTAAGTTGCCATCGCCACCGAGCAGCGTAACACTCGGGCAATATTCGGCAATGCGCATCATATCAACGGCCATTTCCACATGCATATTGGCCTTGCGCGAGCCGTCGGGCAAATTCGTCAGCTCTTTACTTACTACCCGGTGCCCATGGCGATTTAGCCATAGCAAAAAGCCGCGCTGCTTTTCATTTTGCGGATCAACGCCGGTATAAAAATAGGCCCGCAGCAGCCGACGACCTCTGACTAAAGAAGCTAGCAACCGGCGGTAGTCCACTTCTATATTGAGGTGAGAGGCGGCATAGAAGAGGTTAGAGCCATCAATGAAAATGGCAATGCGATCGCTACTTCGGTTCACAGACTGGTTTTGCGTCACGCTAAAGGACGGATTTCCTGATAGGTTTGAGGCTGGGCCCGTACCGCTAGAGGACGCCGATTGTTCAGAGGGGAACGAACGCTGGGCGTCTTCTGCATTTTGGGTGCCTTTTGCATCTAGCGATGCATCTAAAAATAACAGGCTCTCTTCTGCTGTTTCAGGTTCTGCTGTTCTAGCTCCGGCTGCTTGCTCTGTGACTGCTTGCTTTATGACTGCTTGCTCTGTGACTGCTTGCTCTGTGACTGCTTGCCCTGTGATAGAAAGGGCCCGCTCATCAGAAGGCTTTTGTTTGGCGGCTGTACGAGAATTCGGCTTGCTGAGTTCCTTGGCTTTTATTTTTTTCCCAGACGGCTTACCTATCACTTTTTTTGAAGCTGATGTAAGACCAGCAGATGGCTTAGTAACATCTGTCGCTGACTCAGCACTGGCTTTAACACCTGCATTATCTACACCATTGTCGCTATTAGTATCGCTACTAGCGTTTTTGACCATAACAGAGTCTATTTCAGGGCCTGTCTCAGGGGTCTTGGCCTGCTGGGTAGATTTACTAGCCCTTGCGCTAGCTTTTCGAACCGCAGACTGTGGAGTTTCCCCTTTTTTTACCGAGTTAGAGTCAGAAGGCTTCAATGGTAATAATGGAAGAATTGTGGACATATCAAAATGTTGCGAACTTTAACATCTTAAATGCTTACTCACTCAGTTTTACAAATGATTGCGAATGATTTAATGAATGGTCACAGGAATTTAAGGCTGGCTTTTAGCGTAAAAGCGGGCTTTAAGAGACATGAGACAGAACATCATCACAGAACATTATCAGTAGGGACGCGAGACGGGCATGAAACAATTTACAGCGCTGTTTCAGGCGATAGACTCCACCACATCTACTAACGAGAAGGTCAAGGCAATAAGAGCATACTTTCGCGATGCGCGACCAGAGAATGCGGTGTGGGCGCTGCACTTGCTGATGGGCAAAACTCGCAAGCGATTGATTACGTCGCGGGTACTACAAGAGATTTTTTTGCAGATTTCGGATTTGCCGGAATGGCTGTTTAAAGAGAGTGCAACGCATGTGGGCGATACGGCTGAAACAATTGCTTTGCTGCTGCGAGATACGCCGATCGAGGCGACAGGTGTATCGGGCGCAAACAGCGAGACACCGCTGCATGAATGGCTAGAGCGCGTCATTCCTCAGGTGAAAGGTCTAGAGAAGACAGACAAGGCGCGACTGAAAAGTTTAGTCGTGGACTGGTGGGCGAATCTGCAAGATGACGAAATTTTTGTACTGAACAAGGTGCTGACGGGTGCGTTTCGGATGGGGGCGAGTACGAAGCTGGTGATTAAAGCGCTGGCGGCTGAGTACGGCCTGACAGAAGCGGTGTTGGCGCACCGGCTGATGGGTGAGATTGAGACGACGGGCGCGTTTTATGAGTCGCTAATTGATGCGGATGAGGCGGATGCGAACCCGAGTCGGCCCTATCCGTTCTTTTTGGCTGCGCCGATTGATGTGGAGAAGTTTGCCGATGAGCCGATGTCTCGGTGGCAGGCGGAGTGGAAGTGGGATGGGATTCGCGCCCAGATCATTTGCCGGGCGGGGCAGCTGTTTATCTGGTCGAGGGGGGAGGATTTGGTGACGCATCTGTTTCCTGAGTTTGCGGCAGCAGTGGAGATGATGCCAGATGGGACGGTGCTAGATGGCGAGATTGTGTGTTGGGATGGCAGCCGTCCGCTGGACTTTAACTTTTTGCAGAAGCGGCTGGGTCGCAAGCGGGTGGGTAAGAAGCTAATGGCTGAGAACCCGGTGCATTTTATTGCATATGACCTGCTGGAAAAAGCGGGAGAGGATATTCGCGAATGGCCGCTATTAGAACGGCGGGCGGCAATGATAGCGCTGATGGACACGCACTTGCCTGAGCATATGAGCTACGCGCAGCCCTTGACATTTGAGGCATTTGAGGATTTGGAAGAATGGCGATCGCGCGCTAGAGAATACGGCGCAGAAGGACTGATGCTAAAAGCTAAAGACAGTCCGTATTTGGTGGGTCGCAAGCGAGGCTACTGGTGGAAGCACAAGATGGACCCGATGACGCTAGATGCGGTAATGATCTATGCGCAGGCGGGCACCGGGAAGCGGGCGAATTTATTTACGGACTATACGTTTGCGCTGTGGAAGGGCGATACGCTAGTGCCGTTTACGAAAGCATATTCAGGACTGGACAATGCTGAAATTGAGAAGCTAGACCGATGGATTCGGCGGCACACGGTGGAAAAGTTTGGCCCGGTGCGCTCGGTAGAGCCAACGCATGTGTTTGAAATTGGGTTTGAGGGAATTGCTGAGTCGAAGCGGCACAAGTCAGGAATTGCAGTGCGGTTCCCTAGAATTTTGCGCTGGCGGACAGATAAGCCAGTGGCAGAGGCGGATCGGCTGGAGAGTGCGCTGGCTCTATTAGAAATGAGTGAAATTAGAAATGAGTGAAACAGAAACGAGTGAAAGCGAACGTCAACGAGAGACGAAAGTCAGCGGATGACAATCTCGCCGCGTTCTCGTAGCTGTTTAGAGCGAGTCGGGGTGGTAAGTGTGCAAATCCAGTCGCCGGTTTTACCCGTGAGAAAGGGGATGGCGCTGCCGTCGCTAGCGAGGATGCGGAGGCGATCGCGGCAGTTATACAGCTCTAGCGGCTGCTTGATACCGTCAATGCTGACGACTGTGCGATACTCCCAATAGCTTTTGGCGCTGCGCCGAATGTCGCTGATGCAAACCTCGTGGCCGCTGAATGGGCGACAGGTGTTTGGCTCGGGGGGCGCTGTGGCGAGATTGATGAGCCATACGGCAAACGGCAGGGCCAATAAAATGATGACGACAGCCCACCAAACGGATAAAAATTTGTCAACGAATAGAGACTTTAAGGCAAGCATTTAAACGACATATGGATCTTTGCAAATTCTACCGCTTTCGCGAACGAGAACAAGGCGATCGCCTACAGCTTGACAGTTCTCTGTGTCACAGGTGGCAAACGTCTCAAGGATCTTCAGAATCTCCAAAATCTCAAAGATTTTAAGGGGCTTAGGAAGGGCTTAGGCGTGCTGATACGATTACTTTCTGTCTTTTCAATGGCCTTTTTCTCAATCCTCTTAGCCGTGGGCTGCTGGGCATTGAGCGTGTCTGTGCGGGAGGATGTAAAAGGTGCTGACCGGAGCCCGGACAACAGTTTGCCCAACAGCTTGTCTAGCAGCCAACAGCGTGTGAGCATTACGGTGTCGGCGGCGGCTAGTTTGCAAACGGTGCTGACTGAAATTGAGCCTATATTCGAGCGACGCTATCCCCAGGTAGACGTTTTTTACAACTGGGGCGGATCGGGGACACTGCAGCGTCAGATAGAGCAGGGAGCACCCGCAGACATTTTTTTTTCGGCGAGTCCTCAGCAGATGGAGATGCTGGCCAAGAAAGGAAAGGTGGATGTGCGATCGCAGCAAACGCTGCTGACCAATCAGCTCGTTCTGATTGCACCCAAAGACAGTTCGCTGGGCAGTTTTGCTGACCTCAAGGCGTTAGCGCCTGCCGATCAAATCGCCGTTGGCGAGTTTCGCAGCGTGCCCGCAGGCCAGTACGCTCAGGCAACGCTGACTTATTTTCAGCTATTGCCAACGCTGAGCGATCAGCTCGTCTTTTTCAACAGTGTGCGGGGTGTGCTGGCGGCTGTAGAGAATGGCCACGCAGCGGCAGGACTAGCGTACGCTACGGACGCGCAGCTAACGAATCGAGTGAAAGTGGTGGCGATCGCACCTGCCAATTCGCACCCGCCGATTCGCTATCCCATTGCCATTTTGCAGCGCAGTGACCATCCCGAAGCCGCGCAGCAGTACATTGATTTTTTGAGCGATTCTGATATCGCCCAGATCTTTGAGCGCTATGGATTTAACCAGCGTTAGGCTGAGCTAGGTGAGTCATTTACCTCTATATCGCCTGCTGTGCCATCTGCTATGCCCCTTTTAATTTCGCTCAAAGTTGCTGCGATCTCGACGCTAATGACCGTCGTCCTTGGAATCCCAGCCGCCTACGGTATGGCCCATTATGCAGGTCGCGGGCGCAGCGTCATCGATGCCTTGCTGCTACTGCCGCTAGTATTGCCGCCAACCGTCGTTGGCTTTGGGCTGCTGTGGCTGCTGGGTGACTATGGTCCTTTTTCAGCGCTGCCAATTGGCCTGTCAATCAACATTATATTTACCTGGTGGGCGGCTGTTCTGACGGCGGTGGTGGTGGCCTTTCCGCTGATGTATCGCAGTGGTCGGGCGGCGTTTGAGCAAATTGATCCGGCGCTGATGAGTGCGGCCCGTACGCTGGGAGCGTCTGAGTGGAAAGTTTTTTGTCGGGTGGCCGTGCCGCTGGCAACGCCTGGAATTTTGTCGGGCGCGCTGCTGTCGTTTGCTAGGGCGCTAGGAGAGTTTGGGGCGACGCTGATGGTGGCGGGCAACATTCCAGGAAAAACGCAGACGCTGCCGATGGCCGTGTATTTTGCGGTGGAAGGGGGAGACTGGCGAACGGCGACGGTTTGGTCCGGGGTGACCGGGGCGATCGCGCTGGGAACTGTGCTGCTAGCGAATGAGGTGGGGCAGCCGTCTGGGCAGAGACAAAAGAACGGTTTGCCTGCTGCGGAGTTTGAACGGCCTGATTCTCGGCAGCAGGACTCTTGGCAGCAGGCAGCCAATGAATGGGACAGTTCGCAGCCGTTGACTTTGCAGGTCAATATCGTCAAGCGACTGCCTAGCTTTACACTGTCTGTTCGGTTTGAAACAACGGATGAGTTAGTGGGGATTTTAGGGGCTTCGGGTGCAGGAAAAAGCCTGCTGCTGCGGTGTTTGACGGGAATAGAAACGCCGGATGCAGGCAGGATTGTGCTGGGCGATCGCGTGCTTTTTGACAGTGAGCGGCAGATTAATGTGCCGATTTGCGATCGCAAAATTGCCCTGCTGTTCCAAAGCTACGCGCTGTTTCCTCACCTGAGCGCCCTTGAAAATGTCGCCTTTGGTCTGCCCACTTTCGCTCCGCGTCGCACTCTGCTATCGTCTCTGGCCCAAAAGCCAGCCAGTCAAGCACCAGCTAGTCAAGCACTAGCAGATGTCGGATTACAAGCCTTTGCCCATCACTACCCGCATCAGCTTTCAGGCGGACAGCAGCAGCGGGTCGCACTCGCAAGAGCCCTAGTGACTCAGCCACAGCTATTGCTTTTAGATGAACCGTTTTCGGCATTGGATACGCATTTGCGATCGCATCTTGCACAGCAGGTTTTTAGCCGTCTGCGCGCTTACCCTGGCACGACGCTGCTAGTTAGTCACCATTTTCAAGAAGCCTATCAGACTCAGCAGCTCCTGGTTTTGCTGCTCGGCAAGCTCGCTCGTCAGGCGGCACCTGTAGAGGTATTTACCGATCCACAGAGAATGGCGATCGCGCAGCTAACCGGACCTATTAACGCTTCACCCGTTCGACTGGTACGCGATCGCCTGTTCGCCACCCACTGGCAAATGCCCTTACAAATGCCCTTGCAAATACCTATACAACCATCGCCTGCCGTCCGCCCCAAAAACGACTTCGCCAAACATCAGATCTCCGTAGGTATACGACCTCAGCACGTACGTTTTGTAACAAGAACTATGTATAACAGCAGTCAGCGACTTCCTCAGGCAGCTGTTAAGATCACTGACTCTAGTCCACCTACCTGCCTACCTACCTGTTTAGCCAGCCAACCCGCTAAGCAGCCAGAAAACCAGCCAGAAAACCAGGCTCCCTGCTGGTTAGCAAATTATCGCCTACAGCCTGACGCGGTCGTTTTATCCGTAAAGCTGCACAGCGCTGCGATTCATTCCAGCGACCATCACCTGTGCGCCATCGTCACTCAGTCTGACTGGAGTCACCTTCAGCAGCAGCCCTTTCCCTGGACAGTTTATCTTCCTCCCGAACACCTTATTTCGCTCCGGCTATGACAGACCAAACCATCCCCGTGCTCAATCTACAAGACTTCACAAGTGGTCAGCACTCCGCCGCCTTTGTCGATGCTCTTGGCAGCGCCCTGTCTGAGGTTGGATTTTTTACCTTGACCCACCACGGCGTCGAGCAGCGAATTATTGACGCTGCCTACGGCGCAGCCGAAGCCTTTTTTGCCCTGCCAGACAGCACCAAGGCGCAATATGACATCGCCAATCTTAATGGGCAGCGAGGCTTTACCTCCTTTGGCAAAGAACATGCCAAAGACAGCGACGCGCCCGATCTCAAAGAGTTTTGGCACCTAGGACGCGAACGGCCCACTGCCCACCCGGTCAGCTATCCCCAGAATATTTGGCCCCGAGAAGTCCCTCAGTTTCACCCGGTCATGGCCACTCTGTTTCAGCAGCTAGAAGCTTGCGCTGACTCACTCATGCAAGCCTGCGCCCAATACCTGCAGCAGTCGCCTGACTTCTTTAAAACGCAAGTTGCCGAAGGCCAAACGATTTTGCGTGTGATTCACTATCCGCCGATTCCAGAAGACGTAGAGCCTGCCAGCCAAAGAGCTGCGCCTCATGAAGATATCAACCTGATTACGCTGCTATGCGAAGCCACAACGCCAGGGCTAGAGCTGCTGACTAGAGAAGGTGAGTGGCTACCGGTGCAGACGCTGCCAGGTCATATCATTGTCGATACGGGCGATATGCTTCAGGCCCTGAGCAATGGCCAGTTGAAAAGCACGACGCATCGGGTCGTAAATCCAAACAGTAGCCGCGATCGCCGCTTCTCTATGCCCTTCTTCGTCCACCCTAGACCCGAGTTTGACCTTACCCCCTTACCCAGCTGTGCCAAAAAGCCAGACGGCAAGCCAGACGGCAAGCCGCTATTTCCCACCCAAACCGCAGGGGACTATTTGCAGCAGCGGTTAAAAGAGATCGGATTGAGCTAAGTCGTTCGGCACATTAGCTACAAATTTAGAGATAATCATAGATACCCATTAGTCTTTCTCCTCATGGATTTCTCCCTCGCGATTCCCACGTTTGTCATCACGCTGCGCGAAGGGGTGGAAGCGGCCCTGGTGGTGGGTATTGTGCTGGCCTGCCTCAGCAAGGCCAATCGCACTGAGCTAAATAAGTGGGTGTATGCGGGTGTGGCCGCTGGTATCGCGGGCAGCGTTCTAATTGGCCTGTTCTTGGGCCTGACGTTGAGCCAAGTACAGTACACAATGCCTGCGCTGCGCTCGATTATCAAACCCTTTTTAGGCGTGCTGTTTGGCAGCGTGGCGATTGTCATGCTGAGCTGGATGCTAATTTGGATGACCCAACAAGCCAGGAATATGAAAGGCGCGGTGGAAGGTTCACTACAAGATGCGCTGGCCGACTCAGAGGGATCTAATATCAGCGTCTTTAGCCTGGTGTGCATTGCGGTACTGCGAGAGGGCTTTGAGACGGTGCTGTTTTTGTTTAGCAACCTTCAGCAGAGCGTAGAAGGGATAGTAGGTGCTGTGGCAGGTCTTACTGGTGCCTTTGCTATTGGTGTGGCCCTATTTAAATTCGGCGTCAAAATCGACCTGAAACTCTTCTTCAAGACGATGGGCGTTTTCCTGTTGCTGATTGTGGCGGGCCTTGTTGTCTCCGTTTTTAAGAATCTAGATGCTGCTTTCACTGCAATCAGCTTTCTGAAGCCAGAGTTAGATTTATGTATCAGCGCCCAGTCCTGCATTTTAGGACCGCAGCTTTGGGATGCCAGCCAGGTGATGCCAGACAAGCAGTTTCCTGGCATTTTGTTTAAGACGCTGCTGGGCTATCGTGACCATATTTATCTGCTACAGTTTATCGCGTACGTGAGTTTCCTGATCGGGGTCGGTGGCCGCTATTTTCGCAGCCTCGATATCGTTAGCAAAGGCAATAGTCAGTCAGTGACGACTAATCCGTAGCAGGAAGATGAGCTGCAAGCTATGTCTCTAAAACAGTTTGGGAACTTCTCTCAGCGATTGGTAAATTCCTAGCGCTAATCTCATAATGAGAATTACTGGGGTTGAGTGTGATGACTTTGTGGTAAGCAGCGATCGCCTCTTCAAACTCACTCCTTCTAAAACTTGCGTCACCCAAATTAAAGAAGCCTTCAGACGATTTCACAGATTTTCGACTCGCTTTAACCACCTATAAAAAAACTGCCTTTACTTCACTAAAAAGCCCCACCTCGTAAGAGGCAGAGCTGTGTAACCTTATTAGCTTGGCTTTAGCGAGGTTCGGTTGCAGGGCCTTCGTCTTTGTTTGACTGCTCTAGCAGCCGTTCAAAGCGCTCTTTGCTCCAGCGGTCAGTGGCGTAGGAAATGGCGCTGATTTCTTCTAGGCGAATAAGCCAAACCGTGCGCTGATAGGGTTCATCCGGTAGCTCTTCGTCTTCGAAGCCTTCGGCAACGTCTACGTCGACAACTTCTACATATTCAGCATCTAAAAAGATAGGAATGCCGACCAAACGGGTCCCTGGCATTCTAAACCAAACTTCACTTCCGGCGTGCAGGGCTTCTTCTAAGCGGTGATACAGTCGGCTGGAAGTTGAACAAGGAGAAGAGGCAGATCTTGTAGGGCTGGACTGCTCTTGACGGGTGGTGTTCTTCATCATGCCTTCTGTCATAACGTTCCTCCTAAGTACATTCTAGCCATGTCGTTAGCGCAAGATTCGGTTCCGGATAATCGGACAATAGGCGTGGTTGCTATTGAGTGCGCAGTTCTGGTGAGTACGTAGCACGCTAAGCAGCTCGCGGGCTGCTCGTTAGTTAAGTAGCTTAGCGCTTTTCCTATATTAAAAACGTGGACTCAATGTAGAAAACCGTACATATACTGGTGACACGCGATGGAAAAGCCGTGTTAGCTGCTTCGTCAGTATTATTACAACATAGCAAATCACCTGTAAGTTGAGTTATCTGCTGATTCTGTGGGTGCCGCTTTACGCGTGCGGCTCTTTATCTGGAAGGCCGCACTTTCATCAGCGGCTGGCCAAATTCTATAGGTGCTGCGTTCTCGACCAGGATATCAACGATTTCACCGGAAATTTCGGCTTCTAGTTCGTTCATTAGCTTCATCGCTTCGATGATGCAGACTGTTTGGCCAGATTGGATGCGATCGCCTACTTCTACAAAAACATCCTCATCTGGTGCGGGTGAACGGTAGAACGTCCCAACCATCGGCGACTTGATTTCAACTAGCGAGGTGTCAACCACTGGCGCAGGCGGTCTCTCAAAACCTGGCGCAGACATGGGCCCAGGTAATGTCTGCATTGCCGATGTCGTTGGTGTTACAGGGACAACAGGCGCAGCAGGCGTTGGGCTAACAACGACATCTGGCTGCAGCGCTGCAGCCTTGCGTAGCGTCAGCTCAAATTCAGTATTTTTAAGCGTCAGCTCAGCGATGTCAGTCTGGTTGAGGGTAGCGACCAACTCGCGGAGTTCGTTGAAATTCACCTGTAAAACTCCATGTTTAAAAAATGCTAGTGAAATTTGCCAGTGAACGTCAGCGCCCTAGGTTTCACGCCCTAAATAGGTATCGTTGCGCGTGTCAATTTTGATCATCTCGCCCTGTGAGATAAATAGCGGCACCATTACCTGCGCGCCCGTCTCAACGGTAGCTGGCTTGGTTCCGCCAGTGGCCGTATCGCCCTTGACGCCTGGATCTGTTTGAGTCACTTCTAGTGTGACTGAGTTGGGCAGCTCTACTTCTAAAACTTTCTCATCCCAGGTCAAAACGGTGACCTCCATCTCTTCTTTGAGATATTTTACCGCTGCCCCGATTTGGTCTTCGCTTAGACGGCTTTCTTCGTAGGTCTCCATATCCATAAAGACATACTGGTCGGCATCCCTATAGGTATATTGCTTATTTCTCTTTTCGAGAATTGCCTGAGGAAGCATTTCACCGGCGCGAAAGGTGCGCTCAAGATTACTGCCTGATTCGGCGTTTTTTAACTTTGTACGTACAAAAGCAGAGCCCTTGCCAGGTTTGACGTGCAAAAACTCAACAACGCGCCATACGGAGCCATCTATTTCGATGCTGGTGCCGGTGCGAAAATCGTTGCTTGAAATCATGGTTATAGCGGAAGAGTGCTAAGGCAGTCGGCAATCATTGTACAGCTCGGTGGCAACTTGTCCTATGGGCGCGCAGACTGTGGCAAGATCAAAAAAGAAGAACGCCCCAAAACGGTATCTGTCTCCTCTTATGAATTTGCGAAAGTCTGTCTATTCTCAACCTGCTAGCTCTGCTGCTAGCAAGTTCTCCTCATTTAAATCCACAAATAAATCCAAAAGAAATCTGTTTCAAAACAGCTTGACTCACAGAATGATCAAAACAAGTCAAGCTATTTGCTTAGCGCTGCTGCTGAGTGCAACTTGCCTGCTAGGGGCGGCTATGCCAGCCATAGCGGGGCTACCACCGGGCAATGCGATTACCGATGGCGCGGCGCTCTTGCGCTATTCTCTGCCAATTGACAATCCAGAAATTCGTAAGGTTCAAGGTGAACTAGAAGGTATTTCTGAATGGCTGCGCAGCAAGCGCTGGGGTCCGATTAAGAAAGATGTGAAGAGAGCAGAGCGGCTGCTAGATCGTAAGCGTGGTGCAATTTTGGCGTCAGTGCCAGATGCGCAGCAGGGCAAGGCAATTGCTATTCTCGATAGCTTAAAAGCCGGACTAGAGCCGCTGCGTGCGGCGGCTGACGCGCAGGATAAAGAAGCGGTCTGGACTGAGCGCAAGGCTTTACTAGATCAAGTCGGTGAGCTAGAAGAGCTGATGGTAGACGGCTACCCGTTTGAGGTGCCTGAGGAGTATGACAATTTGCCGCAGCTAAAAGGGCGAGCAACGGTCGAGTTTGAGACGACGAAAGGCAATGTGACGGTAGTCGCTGATGGCTACAGCGCGCCGGTAACTGCCGGTAATTTTGTCGATTTAGTCGATAAAAAGTTCTATGACGATATGCCGTTTATCCGGGCAGAAGACTTTTACGTGCTGCAAACGGGCGACCCTGAAGGGCCAGAAGCGGGCTACATCGATCCGAAAACCGATGAGTATCGGGCGATTCCGATGGAGATTTTGGTGAAGGGTGAAGATGAGCCCATCTATGGCTTTACGCTAGAAGAAATTGGTCGATATATGGATGAGCCGGTGCTGCCGTTTAACTCCTATGGCTCTCTGGCACTCGCACGTCCGGGTGACGATAATAATGGTGGTTCATCTCAAATTTTCTTTTTCTTGTTTGAGGCCGAGCTAACGCCAGCGGGGCGCAATATGCTAGACGGGCGCTATGCGGTATTTGCCTATACGATTGAGGGGCAGGAGGTGCTGCGATCGCTCAGCCAGTCAGACAAAATCATCACAGCGCGTGTCGTTGACGGGTTAGAAAACCTAGATCGCTCGTAAACATCTGCGGCATTCAGCGGCATTAGCTAAACTCATTAGTCCACTTGCCCATACATGCCTGTCACCTCTAGTCAATCATCGCAGCCTATTACAGACGCCAGCGCAGATACCATTGCAGACATTGGAGAGCTGGCCCTAATAGAACGACTCAAGCCTTTTTGCGCTGAGGGTTCGATTGGGGACGATGCCGCTCTGATGCCCACTCGCGCTGGTCATCAGATGGTGGTGACGACAGATATGCTGAGCGAGAACGTACATTTTAGCGATCGCACTACCCCGCCCTATGCCGTTGGCTGGCGAGCCGCCGCCGCTAATCTATCAGACTTGGCCGCGATGGGGGCGCGCCCTCTCGGCATCACCGTTGGTTTGGGCTTGCCTAAAAACACCCGGTTATCTTGGGTCGAAGCGCTTTATCAGGGAATGTCAGACTGCCTAAAAGCCCACGGCGGCGTTATTGTGGGCGGTGACCTATGCCGCGCTAGGCAGCGAACGGTTTCGATTACCGCAGTTGGAGAAGTGCTCCCCTCGCAGGCCATCCGCCGCCGTAGCGCAATCCCTGGCATGACGGTAGTGGTAACAGGGCCTCATGGTGCCTCGCGCGCTGGGCTAGCGCTGCTGCTAGGTGAGCTGACACTGTTGCCTGGGTATCGCTCTTCTGGGCATCGCTTTCCTGAGCATTGCGATTACGACAGCGCCCGTGACAGTGTCTGTGACAGTACTTGGATTCGGGCACATCAGATGCCGATTCCTCGGTTTGATGCGGTTGAAGCGCTGCGAGGTCTGATTTCAACCATCGGGTCTACTCACCCTGAACTGGCTAGTTCTGATTCACTGGCTAGCCCTTATCCAACGGTTGCCGGAATGGACAGTAGCGATGGCCTCGCGAATGCGCTGCTGCAAATAAGCGAGAGCGCTCAGGTGGGGATGGATATTGTGAGCGCAGATATTCCTTTGCCCGCTGGGCTCAGTGAGGCGGTTGGCGCGCAAACGGCGCTGGAATGGGCGCTGTATGGGGGCGAAGATTTTGAACTGGTGCTATGTTTGCCAGCGGCGATCGCGCAGCCTTTTATCAAAACAAAATTTGCCACGGCAATTGGCCAGACCACTGATTCAGGTATGGTTCAGCTACTGCCCGAAGCCAATAGTACAAAGGGTTTGCCGCTAACCTATGGCAGCTACAAACATTTTTAGCCTCAGCCTCTTTTCCTTACCGCCCAGAATGCAGTATGCTTACAAGGTTATTGCACTCTAAACGATATATACGCTCATGGCGGCTCCTAAGAAAAAGACTTCCAAATCTAAGCGCAACAGTCGCAGAGCTACCTGGAAACATAAGGCCGCTATCCAAGCACAGCGGGCGCTTTCTCTCGGTAAATCTGTACTGACCAATCGGTCCAACAGCTTTGAATACCCCTCTGATGATGATGAAGACGATGATGAGTAACTGCGTCTAATCAAGCATGGCTAGGTGATTGTGACTGGATAACCATGGTTGGATAGTTGCAGCTAGAAAATGCTAGGACGTTTGCCTTGAGTCAATCAGGGCTCATGCAACGATAGATTAAAGAAAAGCGGGGCTTAGGCTCTGCTTTTTTTTGATCCATCCTCTATCTCTAAGAATTCAAACTCTAAGAATTCAAAAAAGAACCTTACAAAAAACAAGCCTAAAAAATGTATCTATATAACCGTTTCTCTCTTCGCTTGGCTGGTGCTAGCGCTGTTAGCCTGTTCGCGCTGGTATTGCCGATGACAGCTCAAACCCCGGCGCTAGCTCAGATACCGACTAGCGGTAGCCTCAGAGTAGACATCTCAGGGCTGAAAAACTTAGATGCTCAGGTGTGTCTGAGTTTATTTGATGGCAGCGCGGGATTTCCTGACGACAGCGAGGCGGTGGTTGCTACGCAGTGTGTTGACGCATCTACGCCTACTGCCACCTTTGAAGCGCTGAGTATGGGAACCTACGCAGTGACTGTTTTTCACGATGAGAATGGGGACGGGCAAATCAATCGGGGCACGTTTGGCATTCCGACTGAAGGCTTTGGGTTCTCTCGCAATCCTGCAATTGGGACGAGCGCTCCGAAGTTTTATGAAACGGCTGTTTTTGTTTTTGGAGATACGACCACTCAAATAGACATGATCTATTTTTAGGGAGATTGACGGCTTTTAGGGAGATTGATGGCTCAGACAAAAAACACGATGATAGCTCGCATAAGATTGACCTTGGCTCAGCCGCACTGCCGTATGAGCGCCTTACGTGTGGCCCTTTTTGTCGGTACGATACTTTTTAGTATTAATCATGGCCGCGCTTTGCTCAATGGTGAGATGAACGGTGGTCGCTGGTTTTCTGCTGTGTTGACCTATATGGTTCCTTTCATGGTGAATATTCACGGTCAGAGTAGCTGTCAAATACCAGACTGACGCCCAGATAATGCTCGTCTCAAATTCCTATCTCATAACTTCCTCAGATTGTTCTTTTACGCTAAGAAGATAAACGACAGATAGAGACGTAGCAGGAGCGCTTTCTCATGAATCTTCAACAACTTTTACGCCGCTACAATCGGGGCGATCGCGACTTTTCTGACGACTCATTTCGCTCAGAATCTTTTCCTAGAACCGTGCTCAGCGGGTCTGATTTTAGCCGATGTGACTTTACGGGCGTGGATCTTAGCTATACCGACATCAGCCGGGCCAACCTGGTGGGGGCCAACCTAACCCGTTCTGAGCTAGTGAATGCGGATCTAAGCGGATCGGATCTGCAATCTGTAAACCTAATCGGTGCTGATTTACGTCGAGCTAGTTTGGTTGGCGTCAACTTAGCAGGTGCCGATCTGCGCGTAGCTAACTTAGAAGGGGCCGATCTGAGCGGGGCCAATCTGGCTGGTGCGCGACTAGACGGAGCGAACCTAAGTCATGCAAATTTGACCTGCGCACGCGTAGCCGCAAGCCAGCTAGAAACGGCCAACTGTGAGGGGGCGACACTCAAGGCATTAGATGATAGCTGTTCAGTTGTGTT
This sequence comes from uncultured cyanobacterium, assembly GCA_963833005.1. Taxonomy (GTDB): domain Bacteria; phylum Cyanobacteriota; class Cyanobacteriia; order Phormidesmidales; family Phormidesmidaceae; genus Phormidesmis. The sequence goes on from CAWHWK010000003.1 coordinate 210,620, forward strand.
GGAAGCTATCCGCTGGCATTCTTGGGACGTATAGCATCAGACTATGTAAAGAACAGTTGGAACCGGCCATCCAGATCAAATGTACTGAAAAATAGCAGAATCTTAGCTATGATGGAATTCTGGCTGTTCACCCTGCGTCAAGCTCAACCCCGCTAATCCTAATGGGGTTAGCAGATTTAGTGAGTGCAAGGTGAGCAGGCATGGCAGCGCGTGATTTGGTAACGCATGATTCCAAAGCAGCTAAAGCTCCAGAACTTTTTGAGCTACCGCGAGGTGGTGCTAGATTTTGATGGACTGCATGTGGCCTGTGTGTGCGGGCCTAATGGGGCGGGAAAGTCTTCTTTGCTAGAGGCGATCGCCTGGTGTGTATGGGGTCAAAGCCGCGTCAATACTGAAGATGACATTGTGCGCCAGGGGGCGATAGAAGCGCAGGTTAGCTTTTGCTTTGTGCACGACGGGCAGTGCTATCGCATTATTCGCACTCGTCGCCGTCAGCAGGCAAGCACCTTAGAGTTTCAGATTCAAATGTCGCCAGCCGTAGAGCTGGGGCCGAAGTCGACTGCAGCGTCAGCCTCAAGTTTGCAGGGAAAAGAGCCGACGTTTAGGAGCCTGACGCAAAAGGGCGTTCGAGCGACGCAGCAATACATTCTTCGGCAGCTCAAGATTGACTACGAGACGTTTGTAAATGCGGCCTATTTGCGCCAGGGGCGGGCCGATGAGTTTATGCTGAAGCGTCCGGGCGATCGCAAACAGGTCTTGGCCGACTTGCTAAAGCTCGACCGCTACGACCAGCTAGCAGAGCAGGCAAAAGAGCAGGCCAGAGCATACAAAGCTGAAATTTTACCCCTATCAGATCTGTTGCATCAGCTCACGGCTAAGCGCGAAGCTCACGCAGATATTCAACAACGCTCTGAGCAGCTTGCTGCTTTGATCAAAGCCGATAAGGAAACGCACTGGCAGCGTCAAAAAAAGCTAGCGGCGCTCAAGCAACAGCAGCAAAAGAGACTATTAACCCAGCAGCAGCTAGCGCTAGCTCAGCAGCATGTGGCACATCAGCGGGCAACGCTGACAACGAGTGAAACAGCGCTGAGTGAGGCGCGGCAACAGCTCTATCAGATAGAAGAAGTTTTAAGTCAGGCCGAAGAAATTGAGCAGCGCTATGAGGCGTTGATAGATCTGCAAAGACAAGAAAGTGAGCAGACTGCTCTGTTTCATCGCTATCAGCAGGCGCAAACAGAACGACTGGATCTTCAGCAGCGAATTAACCAGCAGTGCCAGCAGGAAATGCTTCAGCGATCGCAGCTTGAGGCGCAGCTAGATCAGATGGCACAGCAAACGCAAGCGGCTCTAAAGATATTAGAGAAAAAAGAAGGCATTGCTGAGCAGCTGTTGGCGCTACGAAAGGCCAAGCAAAAACTACGGCAGCTAGATGCAGCGGAGGCGGAGAGCGCGCCCTTGCGACAGCGTTTTCAGGACATTCAAGAGCAAATAGCGCAGGCCCACACCCGGCTCGTGATCCAAATAGAGGCGTTAGATAGTCAGCAGATGCAGATGGCAGAAGGGCAGACGTCGTCTGGTCAGCTTATGCAAGCAGCCGTTGAGGTGGCCCACAAAATTGCGCATTTGGAGCAGCGCCGAGCTTATCAAGAAGCCGTACGGCAAAAGGGCATTGAGCGACGCAGCTTTATGGCGCAGCTGCAGGCAAGACAGCGGGACTACGAGGGAGAACTGGCGCAGCTGGCGCAGACCTTGCAGCGGCTGACCGATCCAGATGAGGCCCACTGCCCGGTGTGCGAGCAGGCGCTAAATGGACAGACTTGGGAGTCACTACGCGATCGCACCACAAAAGAGCGCGATGATATCCAAAATCAAATCTGGACGATTCGAGAGCAGCTCGCCGTTTCTGACAGCGAGATTCAGGTGCTACGGCAGGAGTATCGGGCCCTAGAAGGCGAGCTGGCAAAATATGCGACGTTTTTAGAAGAGAGGGGGCAGCTAAAGGCAAAGCTGGCATCTGTGGACGCGGCTGCTAACCGGCTGCAAGCGATGAGCGATGAGCGGGTTCAGCTAGAGCGCTGCTTGCAGGAAAATGACTATGCGGCAGGGCTGCAAGACGAATCGCGGCGGATTGAGGCGCAGCTAGAGACAATGGCGTACGATGAGCGCAATCATGCTTTGGTGCGATCGCAAGTTGAGCGGCTGCGCTGGAGCCAGATAAAGCACACTGAAATCAAGCAGGCAGAGCGTCAGCTAGCCCAGATTCAGGCCCAGCGGCCCCAAATTGAGGAACGCCTTCAGATAGTTAGGGACGCGATCGCAGTGGCGACCCTCAGCGAGGAAGTGCAGGCTCTACAAGTCTTAGCTCGACAGATAAGCGAAATTAACTACAGTTTAGAGCAGCACAACCAGCTCAGAGAACAGCTTCGTACAGAGCAGGTATGGCAGACACGCCATCAGACGCTACGGCAGGCTCAGTCTCAAAAAGCCGCGCTGATGGCAAAGCTAGCGCGGCTGCAAGCACACTACCAGCAGCAAACGGCAGCGGTGCATACGGCCAATGCCGCTGTAGAACAACTGCGCTGCCAGCTAGCGGAACAATCGTCAGAACAAGCTGAGAAAATCGAACCTAATTCTATCGATATCGAAATTGTTGAACTAGAAGCAGAAATTACTGAGAGTCTAGAGCAGCGCGATTCTCAGCTATCGCAGCTAGGGCGGTTGCAGCAGCAGCTTTTGCAGCTAGAAACGGTTGCAAAACAGCAGCAAGAACAACAGAAAAAGCTCGAAGATATTCGCCATAAGTATCAGGTTTATCGTTCTTTATCAGAAGCCTTTGGCCGCAACGGCATTCAGGCTTTGATGATTGAGAACTTACTGCCGCAGCTAGAGGCAATGACTAACCAGCTCCTCGGTCGGCTGAGTGACCATCAGCTGCATGTGCAGTTTGTGACGCAAAAGACCGGTCGTAAGTCAAAGAAGCTAATTGACACGCTAGATATTTTGATTGCGGATGTGCGCGGCACCCGGCCCTACGAGACCTATTCGGGAGGCGAGGCGTTTAGGGTGAATTTTGCTATTCGACTGGCGATCGCACGGCTGCTGGCGCTGCGCTCCGGCACGGCGCTGCAAATGCTGATTGTGGATGAAGGCTTTGGCACGCAAGACAGAGAAGGCTGTGACCGGCTGATTGCGGCAATTGAAGCGATCGCACCTGATTTTTCCTGCATTTTAACCATTACTCACATGCCGCACTTCCGAGAGGCGTTTCAAACGCGCATAGACGTCTACAAAGATGAAGACGGATCGCACATTACGATTGCGGAATGACCGTTTTTAGCCAACAGCCGAGGGTTTAGCTGGTCGTAAATACAGCAGTCCTGACACCCAGGTGAGAACAACTGCTATCCAAAACAACAGAATGCCCACAGTTAGCCAAACGCCAGAGAGCGGCGCAAGCAAGAGTGCGATCGCGACAATCTGCACCACCGTCTTCACTTTTCCCCACATACCGGCCCCTGGCACCGCCCCGTTTTGAAACGTCGGATTCACGCGCCAGCCCGAAATAGTTAGCTCTCTGGCCAAAATTAGAAACACGCCCCACGCCGGGACAATTCCCATACCCACTAGCGCCATCAAGGGTGCTAGCACTAGCAGCTTATCGACCAGCGGATCTAAAAACTTACCCAGCTCAGTCACCTGATTGAGCCTGCGAGCCAAGTACCCATCTAGCCAGTCTGTGCCCGCAAAGATAACAAAAGCAACCACGCTGATCCAGCGGCGGATATCGGTCGGATCTAGCAGTGCAATCAGGACGATGGGCACACCTAACAGGCGAGAGAAGGTAATCCAGGTAGGAATGTTTATCTGTGTCATGGGGGCCTGTGGCTGTGCGTGGTGGCTGTATGTGGCCGCGACTATTTGTAGCGGTTGGTTATTTCTGGTGGTGGTGACCGGGGCCAAAAGAAATCTGAGGCTCTACGTAGCTAGGCGGTTCTACGTGAATGGTGACCCGAGTCGGGCCAAATTCTTCTTCTAGCTGCTGCTCTATTTTCTCGGTAATGTTATGAGCGCTGTAGACATCTTTCGGCTCTACGATGAGGTGCATGTCAATAAAGACCTGACGACCGAGCAGGCCGCGTGAGGCAATGTTGTGACAGTTAAGAACACCGGGCACTTGCATAACAACTGCGTGAATAGCTTCGGGTGCGATCGCCATTTCATCTACCAGCCAAGGCAAGTTTGCCGATAGCACTACCCAGCCGCTGCGAACAACCAAAATCGCCACAGGAAAGGCCAGCAAAACATCTAGCCACTGCACCCCTGCCCATACTCCAATTAGCCCACCCAAAACCGCGATGGTAATCCAAATGTCGCTCATGGTGTGCTCGGCATCAGCAATCAAAATATTGCTTCCTAGCCGTCGCCCCACCCGCCGCTCATAAAAAGCCACAAAAATATTGATTCCCAGCACCAGCAGCATGATCCACAGCGATACCGGCCCCATAGAAACCCGGTCGCCGCCAAAAATCAGGCGCTCTCCAGCCCCTTTCAAAATTTCAAAGCAGGCAATTCCTAAAAAAGCCGCAATCCCGAGCGCGCCTACGGCCTCAAATTTTTGGTGACCATAGGGATGGTCACGATCTGGCTGGGGGGAGGCCAGCTGGTTGGTGACTAGCCCCAAAACATTGTTAGCGCTGTCTGTAACGCTGTGAAGTGCATCAGCCATCAGGCTCAGCGAGCCAGTCCACCAGCCTACAATTGCCTTAAGCACTACCACCAAGATATTGAGCCCTAACGTCAGCAGCAGCACGCGGCGAACTTCTGCCTGATAGGTTGCAAAGCCTTGGTGTGAAACGTGGCTATGATTGTGGGTGTGGGTGTGCGCATGAGGATGCGCTTTTGTTTTTGCCATGTGATAAAAGACCTCTTGAAAACCCAACCAATGCGCCTTACTGCTAGCCTATCGCGTTCTGAAGCATTCAGAACGAGGCCGCGACGCTTCTACGACGTTAGGCATAAATTCTGTATAGCGATCAATCTTTAGTCGCAGTGGACGGGCGAGCGGTAAAAATTATGTCTTGTGAAGATGGCCTACGAGGCGGGTCTGCGAAGATGGTCCAAAAACAAACACTGGGCCTAAGAAAAAAGAAGCCCAGAAAAAAGAAGAACAGATATAGCGGCAGTATGGCTACAGAGCAATTCGTGGAAACGACAGAACAACAAATCTTGAAAACCTACGATCTCGATTTGCTGATGCATGGCCTGATTCCTAGCCATAAGCTTTAGTGCCAGGTTCCTATATTCTAAATTTTCTGATCCTAAACCTCTGATCCTAAGCCTCTGATCCTAAATCTCTGATCCTAACTTCTCACAAAAGTTTCGACGCTAGAGTCTGCGATCGCCTGATTGACAATGTCAAAGATCTCTCGGCAGTGATTGTTTTTTCGCAGGGGTAGCTCTTCGTTTTTTACCACTACGTCAATTTTTGCACCGCCCAGCTCAACCGTGGGGGGATTGAGCAGTAGCTCTACAGTGGTAATCTGAGTGAAAGAAACTCGGCCTGGTTTTTCCTTGGCCACAATATAAGCTGGGTCTTGGTAAATTAGGTCAAAGTCACAGGCTTCGAGCGCACCTAGCAGTCCTCTATGGACATCTTCTTTGGGTGCGCCAGTCATGAAAAAGTTTGTATAGCGGGCCATAGTACAAATAGCAGGTGAATGTACAGCAACGGCTACTTGGGCCGCATTGGATTTCACAACGAAGATAGTTGCTAGGATACCGCTGTTTTCACAGAATAGGGAATAGAAAGCAAAAAAACCGACGTATAGTTTCGTTAAATTGCCAGGCCTATTTTGGAGAGAAATCACGCTATGTCAGGGAAGCTCATTGTGTTTGAAGGGGGTGAAGGCTGTGGAAAAACCACCCAAGTTCAGCGGTTATATACCTGGCTAAATCAAAGTGAAAGCCTGCAACTGTTGAAAACTCAGAACAGAATTGCTGGGATAAAGCTCACTCGAGAGCCAGGCGGCACTGCAGTGGGCAAAAAGATCCGCCAGTTGCTACTGCAAGATGAACCAGCAGAAGCAGGCGATCAGGCAGATGCGCCGATTTTGAGTAAGGCAGAGCTGCTATTGTACGCGGCAGATAGGGCTCAGCACATAGAAGAGACGCTGCGGCCTTGGTTAGAATCGGGCTATTGGGTGGTGTGCGATCGCTATACTGATTCTACTGTGGCCTATCAAGGCTATGGCCGACAGCTAGATCTTTCTCTAATTGATCGGCTCAACAAAATTGCGACAGGCGGGCTCAAAAGCGATCTGACCCTTTTGCTAAACGTCTCTTTAGACGTGGGCCTTGCCAGAATGCGTCAGCGGGGTGATGCCGACCGCATTGAGCAAGCGAGCCGAGAATTTCATCAGCGGGTGAACAGTGGATTTGCCGCGCTAGCAGCTGATAGTCGGGATGACTCTCTATCTGGCGGCATCAGCAGCGGACCAATTATAGAGATTGATGGAAATCTTTCTATCGAAGCCGTTAGCAGCGATATTCAAAAGGTCGTAAGCGATCGGCTAGCGCAGTGGTATTCCGAGCTATCGTTAAAACTTTAGAACAGGTCGAGAACAGAATAAATAGTTTTTCAATAGTAGCTTTTCAACAGAAGCGGCTTAAAGCCCGCTTTTGAGGCGTACGCTTTATAGAACGCTGTAGAATGCTTTGGCATGACACCGATCTCTTTTGCAGATTCATCTTTTGCAGATTCATCTTTTGCAGATTCATCTTTTGCAGATTCATCTTTTGTAGACTCCTCTTCTGTGCACTCATCCTTGGCCCCAGCACCCTTTTCTCAGCTAATAGGACAGACGCAAGCCGTCGAGCTTTTACAGCGTGTGATTGAACTGCAGCGGGTGGCACCAGGCTATTTGTTTGTTGGGCCTGAGGGCACCGGAAAATCTTTGGCGGCGAAGGGATTTGCCCAGCTGTTGTTACGCGCTAGTCCAGATCTTTCTCTAGAAAAAGCTGAGATTTTGGCGCGCAGAATTCGCGATCGCAATCATCCCGATCTGCTTTGGGTAGAGCCAACCTATCTGCATCAAGGGAAATTGCTAACGCCTGCCGAAGCTGCCGCTGCTGGGCTCAAGCGTAAGAGCCCGCCGCGCATTCGCCTGCCTCAGATTCGTGATATTGCCCGATTTTTGGGTCGCCCAGCATTAGAATCGCCACGGGCAGTGGTGGTCATTGAGCAGGCCGAGCGGATGGCCGAAGGCGCTGCTAATGCGCTGTTGAAAACATTGGAAGAGCCAGGGCGGGCAACGGTAATTTTGATTGCGCCCGATCAGCAGACTCTACTGCCGACGCTGATTTCACGCTGTCAGACGATTCCTTTTCGGCGGCTGAGCCATGAGCAGATGGCCCAGGTGCTAGTTCAAGTGGACCAAAGCGAGATTTTAAACTCAACAGAGGTGCTGGCGATCGCGCAGGGATCTCCTGGCCGGGCCATTGAAAGCTGGCAGCAGCTGCGATCGCTTCCCCCCGATTTGCTAATCCAGCTCGAAAGGCCACCAGCTACCCTACGAGCCGCGCTAACAGTGGCCAAAGAGATTGCGCAGGCCCTAGATACCGAAGCTCAGCTTTGGCTATTGGACTATTTACAGCACCGGTATTGGCAACAGGGCCTCAGTTACGAAGCTGAACTGGCCGCGCTAGAAAAAGCTCGCAGCTATCTGCTCGGTTATGTGCAGCCTCGTTTAGTCTGGGAAGTGACGCTAGCTAACATGGCTGAGCCGCCAGTTGGCTAAAATCAGACTCAGCTTAAATCAGGCTCAGCTGAAATCAGACTCAGCTAAAATTAGACTTATCATTTAACGCTTCCTTTCACGTCACTTTCTCCACTTCACTCTCTTTACAGAACCTCCCTTGCCTTTGCTGCCGCTCAACTTGCCTTTAAGCTCACCGCTCAACTTGCCTTTAAGCTCACCGCTCAATCCACCCCTCCTCAACCCATTTGCTATTTCCGATAGCTTTCATCCAGCCACAGCGCCTATCGCCGCTATGGCTTCCGCCTTGGATACTTTGTGGTTTATTGCTCAGGGCTCTAGCATTGTGGTGACAGAGACAGAGGATGAGCCCTCTGTTCCTCAGGCCGTTGCAATCGAGGCAGCTGGCATGATGCCTGTGCGATCGCAATTTTTAGGCTACTTGCACAATCGTCCTTGTACTGCGGTAGCGCTAGCTGAGCCGATGGCACTGCCAACTGGCTATCGGCTGTGTAGCTTGCGATCGCTCTATGGTGAACTAAACGAAGATTTATTTGCGATCGCTGCCCGCGCCGTTCAAATCATTGAGTGGGACCGCACCCACCAGTATTGTGGCCAGTGCGCCACTCCGACGATTCAGCTTCCTCACCAACGGGTCAAACGCTGCTCTCGCTGCAACTTACGTCAGTATCCTCAGCTTTCACCGGCTGTCATCATGCTCATTTACAGGGGCGATGAAGTGCTGCTGGCCCGTGCGCCTCGATTTCGCGCTGGTCTGTACAGCGTCTTGGCAGGCTTTGTTGAGCCTGGCGAATCTTTAGAAGAAACCGTTGCTCGCGAAGTCAGAGAAGAAGTGGGTATAGAAATTAAAAATATTCGCTATTTTGGCTCTCAGCCTTGGCCCTTCCCAAAATCACTCATGATGGGCTTTATTGCTGAATACGATAGCGGTGCGCTCATTCTCGACCCGGTCGAAATTGAAGCTGCCGACTGGTTTCCCAAGCATAGCTTGCCACCCGTCCCTGGCCCTTTGAGCATTGCACGCAAGCTAATTGATTGGTTCATCTCACAGCCATAAAAACCCACCCATTTCCGTAAATTCTTGGTTAATCCGCAAGCCTAACGTGCTACAAAGCACCCCTCTTTGCTGTGCTTAACTAAGTATTTCCTCTATCTTAACTAAGCAATTCAGCCCGTTTTAATAAACGTACAGTGAAGTTTGAATCGCGTCCCCAGATGTACGCAAAGAATGCTTGATTATAGGGCTGTAGTCGTTTGCAGCATCAACGCATTGAGCTAACTTCGATTGCCTAAAAGCCAACAGTCTTAGAGGCAATCAAGCGCATATCAAGGCGCTGCTCAAACGCTCGGCGGTGCTTCTGTAGATTTGTGATTCTTGCAAGTCTTAGACCGGTTAAAAACTTTTTGGATTTCAAACTATATGTCCCTACGTAAAGCTATCTACAGGCTTGTTGCCGTCGGCTTCACCTCGACAGTTTTGCTTTCGCTCTCTAGCGTTGCGGCTGATGCTGCTACGTTCAACCTTTCCTACAAGTTCAAAAATGGTACAGCGCTTTCTGCGCTACTAGATGGCGATCTTGCAGCGAACGGTAACTCGGTTGCTGTCAGCTCACTTAAGTCCGCTAAGTTGGTTGACGGTTCAGGCAGTCTGTTGAATTTTGATCCGGTCGGCTTGAACTTTAAGTCGACAACTTTGACGCTAGATGGCGGCTTCGCCAAACTTTCGGCAGGCGATAAAAATCTTCAAGAAGAGGGTGCCGTTGGTTTCAAGCTGTTTAACAACGCCAAAGTCAATGGTCAAAACTTCTCTTTTGCAACGCTTGTTTACCAGAGCAGTCAGGGAAACAATGTTCGCCTAGCAGAAGCGTTTAGCTATAATGCTTACGCTTTTGAGGCAAGAGACATTCCCGAGAATTCGTCTGTAAGCGTCTTGCTCACTGCCCTTGCTGGCGCTGGTTTAGCGGTGGCAAAAAAGCACCGCGTTCAAGTAGAAGCCTAACCCAAACGCTTCTGCAAGTTCTAGAAAGTGGTGAGCTAGTCTCACCGCTTGTTGCTAAAGCGATGGCTCTCTTTAATAAGGAGGGCCATCGCTTTTTTTGCATTCTAAAATCTTGAAAGGCCCTAATCTTGAAAGCTCCTAATTTTGTATAGCTCTAATGAAGGCTTCAAAATGACATTAGAGCTATACAATTCCATTCAATTGATCCATGCAATTAGTCTAATAAGCGGCTTAGCGAACGCTTATCTGTCTATCATTTTCTTGCGAGTGAGCGCAAGCATACTGAAGGCAACGAGGGGAAGAGAACACCGTTAAGACGATTTCTCTCGTAAGTCTTTTAGCTAGCCGCCTGATGTAGCGGTATGTGCCACTATGCAAGTTTTATGCCAAGTTAGAAAGATTGGTTTGGCCGCAGTTATTGCAGCTTTTGTCTATCAACCTGCTATGCAGGCAAATGCCGATCGCTTCCTTCCGTCCTCGCCAACTGCACCGAGTATTGACACCCTTGTGGCTACCGCGTCAGAGAATGTGGCTAATCGCTCAACGGCTGGCGCTAAGCAGTCAATGGCTGGCGCACCCTTTGTAGGCGTAGCGCATCCTACTAGTGGCCAGGCGCAAGTTGTTGAAGAAAACGGTCAGCGCTATTTAGCGTTCGACAGTGCGTTCCGCTCCGATGCGGGGCCTGATTTATTTGTTTTGCTGCATACAGCCGCCGTACCCGAATCTTATGCGCCGCAGGACTATGTAAATCTTGGACGCCTTCAGGCGACTGAAGGCACGCAGCGCTACGCCATTCCGGCTGATGTCAATATTGATGATTTGCGCTCAGCGGTGATCTGGTGTCAAGAATTTAATGTCACTTTTGGCTATGCAACGCTTTAATACGAATGTAGCGATTAAGCGTGCAACATGGTCATTAAGGGAACGACTCAGCTGCTGGGCGTGATTGGCAATCCGGTGGAGCATTCGTTTTCACCGCTGATGCACAATGCGGCGATCGCACATCTTCAACAGCAATCATCTCAACCGCTTGGCGGCGTCCTTGACTGTGTATATCTACCGCTTCCGGTTCGCCCAGATCGACTAAAAGCAGCGATCGCAGGCTTCAGCGCCATTGGTTTGCGCGGTTTCAACGTCACTATCCCGCACAAGCAAGCCATCATTCCCCTACTAGATGAGATCTCTGACGTGGCCAAAGCGATTGGCGCAGTTAATACGGTATGGCGCGATCAGGACCGCTGGTGTGGCACCAATACAGACGCGCTAGGATTTTTGGCCCCGCTAAAGGCACTGCGCCCAGATTGGCACAATACTCGCGCCGTTATTTTGGGTAATGGGGGCGCGGCTAGAGCCGTCGTCGCGGCCTGTCAACAGCTCGGCTGTTCGCACATTCGGGTGGTGGGCAGAGATGCTGACAAACTGGCAAAGTTTGCCGAAAGCTGGGCCGCTACCCCAGAAATTGCAGCGCGGCTGAAGGTGATGACCTGGGATGAGCTGCCCGATCAGCTGCCGAGAACTGACCTGCTAGTCAATGCGACCCCTGTTGGTATGCATCCTAATATCGCAGCTTCGCCTGTTAGCGACCAGGCGATCGCGCAGCTTCAGCCCAATGCGATCGCCTACGACTTAATCTATACGCCCCGTCCTACTCAGTTTTTACGACAGGCGATCGCCGCTGATATCGTCGCCATTGACGGGTTAGAAATGCTCGTGCAGCAAGGGGCCGCCGCTTTAGAAATTTGGCTACAGCAGCCTGCTCCCACTGCCGTCATGCGACAGGCGCTGCTAAACCATTTGGAAAAGTGAGGACTCAAACCGTAGGAAATTGGACAGCGGCTCAGAAAATCACCGCTCAAAATCACGGTAAGCTAAAAGAAAACAGCTTGCGCCCACACCATGTTTTCATCGCTTCGTTTGCGCCTATTCACCGCCTTTCTCGTCGTCTGTCTATGCTTTTTTAGCTGGGTGCCTGCCGCTGAGGCACTCACCCAAATCACCCTCAAAGATTTGATTGCTGAAGAATGCCCCGCTGACGCTGCCTATGCCGAAAACCTCACGACTAGCGGCTCGTCAATGGCCGCGACCTGCTACCTCATTAAAGGAACCGCAGTCAACAACTCAGCCAAAGACATTGTAGATGCGGACATTTTTGGTCGAATCTTTGATGCCCAGGGAAACGCCGTGATGAAAAACCGCTATCGAATAGGCGGCATTGAGTACGTACCGACAGGAGAGAGTGACTTTTCTTTTAGGGTTTCAGTTCCCTCTGTGCAGCCCGCGCCTTTGCGCCTAGAAAAGTTCAAAGCCTCTGGATTTGCTAGTAAAGTTCGCCGATTTCAGTCTTGGGATCAGTCGATAGATGAGTAGCCAAAGATAACGAGCCAGGCCGCGAATCGGAAAAAGCAAGCCGAAAAAGCAAGCCAGAAAACCGAAAAGCCCCGCTGAGTCTTTTAAACTTGGCGGGGCTTTTTTTCGGCGATTATTAAAGCATTGTCGAGCGGTCAAAAGACTAAACAGTCACAACACCATCAACTTAGTAAAAAGAAGAGCTATAGGCCAGTGCCACAACCTGATTACCCGCAACTTCGACAAAGTATGAGATAAACTGCAAGGCGAAAATTGCCAAGATAGCTGACAAATCTAGGCCCCCAATCGGCGGAATGATGTTGCGAAACAGATTTAAGTAAGGATCGGTAAGCTGGGAGACGGTAGCAAAAATTGGATTAGACCAGTCAACATTGGGAAACCAGCTAAGCAGAATACGGACGATCAGCAGCAGGAAATAAATGCTAAGAAAAGTAGAAATGCCCGTGATTAAAGGAGCGATAATTTGTGCGGCCATAGCTTTGTGGGGCGAACGTCAGGGTGATCAAAAAAAAGAGGAAACTGGGCTTACCCATTGAGTGGGCCGGTCAAATGACCGATTAAATGGACCCGTTTAACCGATAGTGTCTTGTATTTTAACCGATGGGTTCCCGCTTGTGCGGTACGGTTATCGCCTGCGACCGTACTGCGCTGTGTGACGATACTGCCCGTCAGACCTCTGGCACCGAAGTCGGTGGGCCAAAGTCAGGAGCCGGATGGCCGTTGTTGACATTGCCCATCTGCACGCGCACATCTTCAATGGCCGTATTTAGCTGAGAGATTTTGTCCTCTAGCCCACGCCGGGCAATTTCCATACGCTCTTCGGTAGAGGCATTTTCTAATCGACGGCGCTCTTCGTCAGATAGTTCGGAAAAGTCTTCAGCGATGTCTGAGCGTAGGCGGTTGCTGGCTAAAACGCCGACCACACCGCCAATAAGGCCGCCGACAAAGGCACCTGCTATAAATCCACCGGCAAAATTGTTTTGACTCATTGGGTTATCTCCTTCCTTTTCGTCAATTTATCTGTTAGTCAAAAAGATTTAGTCAAAAAGATTCAGTTAAAAAGATGACGGGCTAAGGGGTTATGTTCCAAAAGTGCGATCGCCCGCATCCCCTAGCCCTGGCACAATAAAGCCGTTTTCGTCGAGCCCTTCATCAATAATGGCGGCGTAGATCGCGATCGCAGGATAAGCTTCGGCCAGCTTTTGCAAAGCCGGAGGCGCAGTCACAACCGAAATAATTCGCACCAGCGCTGGGTCAATGCCGCGCTGTGTCAGTTCACCTAGTGTGGCCATCATCGTACCGCCAGTAGCCATCATCGGCTCACTGATAATGATGCGAGTATTGGGCTCAAACTTTGCGGGCAGCTTATTGAGATACCAGGTAGGTTCTAGGGTTTCTTCATTACGCGCTAAGCCGATGTGATAGGTGCTGCTGTTGGGCACCGCACTTTGAATCCCTTCTAGCAAAGCCAATCCTGCCCGCAGGATTGGAATAATCGCGATAGGCGCTTCTGGATCGACAAATGTAGCCGGACAGGACGTCATTGGCGTTTCAATCGTCATCTCTACCGTTGGTAGCCAGTCGCGTACAGCCTCGTAGGCTAGCCAGCGCCCTAGCTCTGTCATCGCGCTGCGAAACACTGGCGAAGGCGTGGCGGCACTGCGTACAACTCCTAACCAATGCTTGATTAAAGGATGAGGAGGAACGTAAATGCGCAGTTGCAGGGCCATGAGGACTAACGAAGAAGGGGGAGGCGGAAGGGCTCAGACCATCATACTGCGCGAAGAACGAGGAATGATGAATGATGACGTAATGTGAGGTCTATGAGCCGAACCAAACTAGGCTGCCTAAGGTTAGAATGACGCCGATTAGAGCAATCCAGACAAACTGGTTGTCGTCGGTATTAACCTGGCTGAGATCTATCGGTTCGGGCTCGAGCGGGGCTTTGCGACGGCGCTTTTTTTTGGGCCGCTGTGCGTAGCGAATTTTTTGATCATCATCGAACCCACTCAGATCAGGAATTTGGGTCACCCACTCGGGCTTCATCTCTAGCTCGGGCGCTTCTAATATGTAGAGCATTCGTTTGCTCTGCTGTTTAGTATCCAAATCTGGATGCACGATGAGCTTGCGGCAGAGGGCCAAGCCTGCGGCTTCGTCGCCGGATGCAATATAGGCGTTGACTAGCCATATTTGAATTTCACCCCCGCGTGCTCCCATCGGGTTAGAAAGGGCTAGTGCGGTTTGAAAAGCCGCGATCGCACTTTTATAGCGACCTCGTTCAAAGAGCGTCTGCCCAGCCGCGATCTCAGCATCTGCTTGTGCCTTCTTCTCAGAATTATTCAGGCGATTTAGGGCCTGCTTCACCGGGTCTTCTATTAGATTTTCTACCGCGTCTCGATTTTCTACCGCGTCTGGATTTCCTACCGCATCGTCAGCGGCACTCTCGTGAGCCGTTCTTGGCTCTGACTGGGAAGTCATAAACACTCAAAAAATAGCTACCGTCCTTCATTGTATCGCGCTCGCTTATGCTAGATAAAACAGCTGCTAGATGAAACAGCTCCCATCCGTTGACAAGCGAGCGCAAAAATCGATGCTAATGGTGATTTCTCCAGCCAAAACGCTGGACTACGATATCGCAGACTATCCTCATTTCACTCTGCCTGCCAAACTAGAGCAAACCAAAGCGCTCGTCAGAGAGCTCAGTGACTACGATGCAGATGAGCTGTCTGAGCTGATGCATATCAGTGACAATCTCGCTCAGCTAAACTATCAACGCTATCAGAGCTTTCAAACGCCATTTACAGCCCAAAATGCCAAGCAGGCGCTGCTCGTCTTCAAAGGAGATGTTTACAAAGGCATCCAGGTCGAAGGCTATGACGACGACGATCTAGCCTTTGCCCAAGATCACCTCAGAATTCTTTCAGGGCTGTATGGCATTTTGCGTCCGCTAGATTTGATGCAGCCCTATCGCTTAGAAATGGGCACAAAGCTAGCAACTGACAAAGGCAAAAATCTGTACGAGTTTTGGGGCGAGCAGCTCTCAGCCATCCTCAACACAGACTTGGCGGACCTCAATAAACCTGTACTCGTAAATCTTGCATCTATCGAATATTTCAAGTCGATTGACCGAAAAACGCTGAAGGCAACAGTTCTCGACATTGGGTTCAAAGAGAAAAAAGGAGACGATTACAAGACGATTGCTATCTATGCCAAAAAAGCCAGGGGTATGATGGTTGACTTTGTTATTCGCAATCGGATTGTAGATCCTGAGCAGATGAAAGGCTTTGACCGGGATGGCTACGCGTTCAACCTAGCGCTATCAACGACGGATAGCTGGGTTTTCTCTAGAGATTAAAAGACGCTATCGCGATACCAACTAGATGACGCAATAAGTTGACGCTAGCGCGATCGCACATCTAGCGCATCGCGCAGTCCATCTCCTACATAGTTCACGCTCAGCACCGTCACAAAAATAGCTAGCCCTGGAAAAATCACCAAGTGAGGTGCAGAGGCAATGTAGTTTTGGCCGTCGAATAGCATTCGGCCCCAAGTGGGCACATCTGGTGGAAAGCCAATTCCCAAAAAGCTCAGCGTAGATTCTGTGATAATGGCATTGCCCACCCCTAGCGTCGCTGCTACAATTACCGGGCCAATTACATTCGGCAAAATGTGCCACCACACAATGCGGCCCGCACTCGCGCCTAGAGACTGGGCCGCCTGCACAAATTCTTTCTCTTTTGTTGCCAAAAACCCTGCTCTCACTAGCCGCGCTGTCGGCATCCAAGTGAGGCCACCCACCACTAAAATAATCAAGATAAAAATTCCTAGCTCTGGCCCAGCCACATTGCGCATGGGGTCGCGAAATAAATAAATGACCAGCAGTAGCAGCGGTAGCTGTGGCAAAGATAAAAATAGATCCGTTAACCGCATCAGTCCGTTGTCAATCAGTCCACCGCAGAAACCAGATACCATGCCAATTAGGGTGCCGAGCGTAATTGAAACCAGCATGGCCGTAATGCCCACTGCAAGGCTGATCCGTCCGCCCCACAGCAGCCTTGCTAGCTGATCTTGACCTAAGTCGTTTGTTCCTAGGGGGTGCTGAAAGCTAGGTGAGATCAGCGACTGGGCAAAATCGATTGCGCTATAGGAAGCGGTGTATAGCAGCGGCCCCGCAAGGACAATCGCGATCAGTAGCAGCAGCGTGATTGCGCCTAAAAGGGCTATGCGATCGCGTTTAAACCTCGCCCAAGCTCTATTCTGCTTGGCCAAGCTTGATCGATTAGACGATGAAGTTGGGATTGTTGAACTTGAGGGCGATGTTTGGGCCGCCGCGCCGTCGCTAACAGGAGTCGTCGCCATAGAAAAGGTTTGACATGATGCCCTAGCTTAGCGCCCTTAACGGGTAACAGCCGGGTAATAAATTTGCTGATACCAAATTGCCTGGCTGTTGGCGCTAATGCTGCCGCGTGGCGGAAACGCAGCGTATTTCAATTTCTGATCGAACCGGATATGCAGCCAGGGCACCCCGTGACCGTGGGTGTTACACCATACCGAATTTTCGCGTGCGATCGCCTGCTGACACAGCTCACCGGTTTTCTGCCACAGGGCGTGCATGGCCGACTCTTTAGCCGTCCGGCAAAAAGCGGCAATGTGTCCATACTCTCCTGTTACCTGCGGCACCAGCAGCTGCGCATCGCCCGAAAAGTTGCTAAATGTAGCCGTCAGCTCACCGGGATCTAGCGCGGTTAGATGCGACTGAAAGTCGGTTGGATCGGGCGGGCGAAAAGTTGCAGGAAAGGCGATCGCAAAAAAAGGATGCGTCTGGGCTGTATAGGGATGAATTGGCACCGGCTTCCACTCAAAGTCAAACGGCAGATTTGCCCATGTATAATTCCATTGCCTGCGAAAATCAGCGTCTTGAGCTAGTGCCTGTGCAATCTGCGCCCAGCTAAACGGATCAAGGTGCTCATCTACAAACGTCACTAAAGCGGCCTGACGCTCGGCAATCTCTGTGTTTATCTGCTGAGCCGTTGCACTTTGAACGGTCTGCTGAGAGATGGTCGTCATCCGATTCAATCGCTGCCTTTAAAGAGAGTACAAAAAAGAGCGCTAAAAATAAACATTGCCAACTCTAGCATGGCTAGCGAGATCCTTTTAGACACGTCTGCACCCTTCCCGTGTGCTTTACTGTGCGCGCGTAGTCGTTCGTCTCGTGAACTAGCTCAACATCCGCATAGCGCACCACCGATCCTGACTCGACCAAGCCTTCTTCATGAATTAGCCTTAGCGCTATCAGCTCACGCGTAGCTAGCTGAACTAGCCTATCCTCACGCATTTCCCACAGATAGTCACTTGCCTCGCACCAGTAGGCCATCCCCAAGTAAGTTTTCTGATCGTCAATGCCCCTTTTGAGACACAAGCTTTTTAGGTTCTGAATATAGCTAACTTTCATATCGGGGCTATGAATATGAATCTCATGTTCTGAGAACAAGCTGTTTTGATCGATCACTAGTATTACCGTTACCAGCGAACGGTACTGCAATCCGTCAGCCGCGGCGATTACCTTGGTCGAAGCTGGAGGCCAGCGCTTTTTTACCACGCTTGCCAGCGGCAAACTAGGCACAACCTGATTGTTAGCTGCTAGCAAAACATCTTCGCTATCCTCGCTCTCGGGCAAAAAGATCCGTTCAACCTGCTGACTGGTATGCTCAATTGTCTTGACTAAGGTCGGATTTTGATCTGCCGGGATCTGTCTGTGATTGAATGCGGTGTTCACGAGCGATCGCATCAAAGATCTGCTCCCAAAAATGTCAGCAATCATTTCCCTTGCGCACTCAGTCTGTAGCCGATCAGCGGGCTGGCCCCACCGCTTGTAAAAATATGAAGCCCAGAAAATTCGGTATAGGTGCGCGCCAAACCGCCTTGTCAGCCAGCCCTCAGCGCTCTCAAAATCGCGCTCAGCCTCATTGCTTTGGCCACTGTCTGGAAACACGGCCTGCTCGTTTAGCCAAGTGGCCAAATAGCTAAGGCCCGCGAGTGAGACGTCAATGGGGCCTAGATGCTTGAGCGCGTTGGTAAGTGAAAAGGGATATTGGAACAGGCGATCGCGATAGTAGATGAGCGATCGCCTGTTTCTTGACACAGGCGTTAAACCTGCCGGACCCGCACCGATAATGATTGTTTGAGACATGTATACTCAAGCGCTTCCATCTGTTTCTCTTTTACAAAGACGTGAGTAAGATTACGGACATCTCAGTAAAAGTCGCAGGTTGCTGAGAAATTTATAAACGGAGGGAAGATTATGAAAGAAGGATGACTTAAATCAAGTCTATTAAATGAGATCCCTCTAAGTAGATCATTATCGAAATGGATCGTTGTAATAGATCCTCGAAAAGGATCATTGAAGTAGATTATCGAACTGACGTGACTGAACGCTGTATCAATAATAAGACTATGAAACCAGCCTCTTATCTTAAGAAAATCCCATCGGATCTCCGATATATTTTCCTGTTATTTTTGTCCACTCGAATTGTATTAACTCTGATCGGGCTTATTTCTCATAACCTGTTGGATCGTGGATATGGTAAGCAGTTTAGCTGGTCAAAATATACCTGGTTGGATCTGTGGGGGGTATGGGATTCGTTTTGGTATATGGATATCGCGCAAAACGGCTATTCGACCAGTGGGCCTATTCCAGGCAGTCCAGATCAGACAAACTTTCCTTTTTTCCCGCTCTACCCCATGCTGATGAAGCTGGTAGGGCAAGTGACCGGCGGCGAATATTTTCTAGCAGGTATTTTTGTCTCTAATGTTTGTTTGTTGTTATCTTGCTACTTGCTATACAAACTGATAGCGCTCGATGGCGATTATCAAACAGCTCGACTATCGGTCAAATATTTGTTTCTGTTTCCGGTGTCCTTTATCTTTTCAGGGGTCTTTACCGAATCGCTATTTCTTTGTTTAACCCTACTCTGTTTCTATGCGGCACGACGGCAAAATTGGCTGCTAGCCGGTATTGGTGGGGCTTTGCTCTCTAGCACCAGAACGCTGGGGGTATTGATTATTCTACCGCTGGTATTCGAGTATCTAAAAAGTGTTGAATTCAAGCCCAAAAAAATTCGCATAGATAGCCTGTTTCTATTGCTAGTTCCGGTCGGACTGCTGGGCTTTTCTCTTTACAGCTACAGCGTTACGGGTGACTTTTTTTACTTCAAAACCAATCAGGCTGCCTGGGGGCGAGAGATTTTGACCCCAATAGAAGTGCTGTGGCAGGCCCTCTGGCAGGGTGTTGCCCAAAGCAGTGCTAAAACGCTTATAGAGTTTGGTTTTGCCAGCGCGACATTGCTGCTGCTCAATGTGTTCTACAAAAAAATTGGATTTTCTTTCTGGCTATTGGGCATGTATTCTATTTTGATTCCGCTCGCGGCTGGTATCGATTCAATTCCTAGATACACGTTGCCTATCTTTCCACTGTTTATTGTGCTGGCAAAGCTGAGCCGAGAGAGTACGCTATGGGATGACGTTTTAACGCTTTCTCTGGGACTATTGCAGGGCTGCCTGATGGTGTATTGGTGCACCGGGCAGTCCCTGATTGTCTAGGGTTTGCTCTCGGACTAGAACCGATCTGACAGGGCTGCGACGCAGCGATCGCAAATGGTTGGATCTTCTGCCGACTCGCCCACATGAGTGGAGTAGTTCCAGCAGCGATCGCACTTCTCTCCATCTGCTTCTATCACCGCAATCGTCGTCCCCTCTACCTCTTTTTTATACTTCGCACCGGTCAGCGTCTCTAAGCTATCTACAATTTCTACCTGAGAAACTAAAAATAGATAGCGCAGCTCATCGACCTGGTTAGACTCATCAGACATACTGTCTGCCGGGTTCATGGCCGCTAGCTGCGATCGCAAATTCGCATCCGTCACAGACAGCTTCAGCTTTGCCTGCAACGAAGATCCAATTGCCTTATCAGCGCGCGCCTGCTCTAATACCGTATTTGCCTCATCGCGAATTTTGCGCAGCCGCTCCCAGCTCTCAGCCAATTCAGGCTCCACCCAAGCCGCTTCCATCTGCACCCAGCCCGATTCAAAAACGGATTCGGTAGCGGTTTCATATGGCAACGATTGCCATATGTCTTCAGCCATGTGAGAGAGCACCGGTGCGATCGCCTTGGCCAAACTTTCAATCGCCACCGCTAGCACCGTCTGACAGCTGCGTCTTCTCGCCGAATTTGCCGAACTAATATACAGACGATCCTTCGCAATATCTAAGTAGAAATTGGAAAGATCTACCACGCAAAAATTCTGAACCGTCTGGAAAAACTGAAAGAACTGATAAGACTCAAACGCTGCCTGCACATCAGCAAACACTTCCGTCATCCGGTGCAGCATGTAGCGGTCTAGCTCTGGGAGCGCATCATAAGGCACCGCGTCCTTTGCTGGATCAAAATCATGCAAATTGCCCAGCAAAAAGCGCGCCGTATTGCGAATTTTTCGATACACATCCGACATCTGCTTAACGTTTCGCATACCCAAACGCATATCGCCCGAGTAGTCTACCGAAGAGACCCACAGCCGCAGCACATCCGCGCCATAGGGTGGCTCCTGCTTTTTGTTGTTCCCCCCTTCAATAATCACCTTCGGATCAACGCCGTTCCCTAGCGACTTACTCATCTTGCGCCCGTTTTCATCTAGCACATAGCCGTGAGTTAGCACCTGTCGATAGGGGGCATGGCCGTTAGCTGCCACACTCGTCAGCAGGCTCGACTGAAACCAGCCACGATGCTGATCTGATCCTTCTAGGTACATTTCAGCCGGATAGTCCAGCCCTTGACGCTGCTGCACCACCGAACACCAAGACGATCCAGAATCGAACCACACGTCCATCGTGTCGGCTCCCTTGCGGTAGGTTTTGCCATTGCTGTGGTAGGGCTCAGGCAGCAAATCCTCCACGCTCATTTCCCACCAGGCATCCGACCCTTTTTCTGCCACAATTGCTTGAATATGCGCAATCGTCTCCTGCGTCATTAGCGGCTCACCCGATTCCTCTTCGTAAAACACCGGAATCGGCACGCCCCAGCTTCTTTGGCGAGAAATGCACCAGTCAGAGCGCTCAGAGACCATTGAGGTAATCCGATTTTTTCCCTGTGCCGGAATCCATTTCACCGTGTCAATTGCTTCTAAGGCATCACTCAAAAAGCCTTTTACCGACGCAAACCACTGCTCGGTCGCCCGGTAGATCACGGGCTTTTTCGTCCGCCAGTCATACGGATATTTATGGCTATAGGGCTCGTGCTTTAGCAGTACTCTCTCTTCTGTCAGCGCCTCAATCAGGGCGTCGTTGGCAGTTTTCAGTACGTTCAATCCTTCAAAGCTGCCTGCTTCGGCGGTAAAGTTACCCCGCTCGTCAACCGGGCACAAGATAGGCAGGTTCTCTCGCTGACCCACTAAAAAGTCTTCTTGACCATGACCAGGAGCCGTATGAACGAGGCCCGTACCTGACTCAGTCGTGACATAGTCGCCACCGATCACAATCGGACTCACTCGGTCAAAGGCCGGGTCTTTCTTGGCGAGCGGATGACGGTAAGTAGAGCCTGCGATCGCGTCTCCCTTAATCTCGGCCACCACGCTCAAGCCATTAGAAAACGTCTCAGACAGCTTTGCCGCCAGCTCCTTGGCCACAATCAAATACTTAAACGGCTCACCCGAAGCGCTTTCTACCACCGCATAGGTCAGCTCTGGATTCACCGAGACCGCTACGTTTGCCGGAATGGTCCAAGGCGTCGTCGTCCAAATAGCCACACCCAGACTATCCATATAGGGGGCCAGCGTTTTTTTGGCTGCTTCTCCAGCGCTTACCATCGGAAACGCCAGATAAATGCTTGGCGAAACGTGATCTTCTGGGTATTCCAGCTCGGCTTCAGCTAGCGCCGTCTGCGAGGATGGGCTCCAGTGCACCGACCGCAGCCCTCGGTAGATGTGGCCATTTTCTACCATTTTGCCAAACACGCCTAGCTGCGCCGCCTCATACTCGGGCATCAGCGTCATATAAGGATGATCCCAGTCGCCCCAGACGCCATAGCGCTGAAAGCCTGCACTCTGCTTTTCCACCGTTGCTAGCGCGAATGCCTTAGCCCGCTGCCGTAGCTTTAGCGGCGTCAACTCTCGCCGCTCAGAAGATTTCAGCTTTTGCAATACCTTCAGTTCAATCGGCAACCCGTGACAGTCCCATCCGGGTACGTAGCGAACCTTTCGCCCCTGTAAAATCTGATACTTATTGACAATGTCTTTAAGGATTTTGTTGAGCGCATGGCCCATGTGCAGATCCCCATTTGCATATGGGGGACCATCGTGCAAAATAAAAGGCTCGCCGGGGTTGTTTGCTGCCAACTCTTTATAGAGGTTCTTTTCCTGCCAATAGGCCTGTAGTTCTGGCTCACGCTTAACAGCATTTGCTCGCATACTGAACTCAGTCTGGGGCAGCAGAACGGTCTCTTTGTAGCTTTTGGGTTCACTCACAGGGGGTCACGGTGTGCTTTGTGGACGGTGCGCTTTTGGAGATGCGCTTTCGGGAATATGCCTCTTTGGCAGGGGCGCTACAGAGGTGGCGCGTGCATTCAAACTTAGGTCATTTTGCCTTGAAGTTTGGTTCGCTTCAAGTTAATCATCCCAATTGCTTTCTTCCCAGTTGTCGTCATCGGCTAGATCGGTGCTATTAGTAACGATAGATTCGCCCGGAGGGGTGGCAGCTTCAGTGAACGCAACTTCAGCTCCGATTGAAGGGCTATCTACAGGTTCAGACTTAGGCCTAGCGTCCGGCTCTATGATTGGCCCGGCTGGTTTCTCTGCGATATTGCGGCGAGGAATTTCTATGACAGGTTTTGAGGGCTTAGGTTTGGCTAATGAAAAAATGACATCTTTGATCCAACCTAGCAAAATTATGGGAACTGCCAGTGCGGATGGTTTTTGAGTGGGATCTTTTGGGCCAGGTTTTTTAGGGCTGGAGTCTTTCAGGTCAGAGGCTTGTGGATTGGACGGCTGCGAACCTGTTGAGGTTTCTAGAAGAGAGGTATCCATTGGCACATTGGCCCAGCTATCTTCTATCTCTAAGCCCCAATCTTCATCAGCTACTGAGGGTTCTGGCTCCGAGAGTTCTGGCTCTGAGGGTTCTGGCTCTGAGAATTCTATTTCTAAAGGCGCTAACTCTGTAAGCGGAGAGGATTCTGAACGGCTAGGTTCTAAAGGGGAAGGGTCAGTGTCTTTGTCGCTAGCGTTGGGCTGCTCTTCAAGATCGAGATCTGAAAGGGGGTCGGGGGGTGCGATCGCAACAATCACCTCCGCTTCAGCAGAAGGTGGAATCACATCAATAGATACCGGATCTGACGCCGTATCGATCTCTTCTACGAGCGGATCTGTTACTAGACTTCCACTTGTCATCTCCAACAGCATTCCGTCTTCGACAAACTCGTAGTCGTAAACTGGGCGGCGACGCGGATCAGGCGTTTGCTTAAACCGCTCGGCAGAAGTTGCATTTAGGGAAGGATTTTGAGGCCGCACGGGCCGCACATTGGCCTTCGGTGCGATCCGCAGCTGGTTAATTTTACTTTTGGCCCAGGTGCCGACCACTTCGGGCGTCAGTACCACTGGCGTCTGCTGGTAAACAGGCGTTTTTTCACGGCGGATGCTCAGCGTTTGCCAACCTAATGCGCCCAGCAGCACAATCAGCGCAAGTTGGCTCAGCAAAACTAGCCCTGTAATTTGTCCAGCACAAAACCACAGCACTACCGCGCAGGCCATACCCAGCCCGCTGAGCCAAAAGTCTATGCGCCGATGAACCTCCGGATAAAAGAAGGCCGCCATATAAAAGATAAAACTGCTAAGCCCGAGCAGTATTGCCAAACCATGCGCAAACATTCATCAACCGTTTACGAACCCTATCTATTGTGTCGGATCGGGGCCAAATTGTGATGACAAATTTACCAGCGACGTCAACCACACCCCATCACCAGCAGCTGAGCATAGTCGAAGTCACTGGCAGATGAGCGTAGTCGCAGGCTAGAGCCGTTACATCGCTCCCGAATCTTTGCTAAATAGCACCGTCACCGTTTTGACAATAAGCTTAATGTCGTACATTAGGCTCCACTTGCGCTGATACTGCAAATCGAGCCGAATCACATCTTCAAAACTCGTTACCGTAGAGCGCCCATTAACCTGCCATTCTCCAGTCATTCCGGGCTTTACGTTGAGCCGCTGCCACTGAGACACCTCGTACTGCAAAATTTCATCGGGTGTGGGTGGGCGAGTTCCGACTAGGCTCATGTCGCCTTTGAGCACGTTCCAAAACTGAGGAAACTCATCTAAGCTAGTGCGACGTAGAAATCGGCCGATTTTGGTAATGCGGGGATCGTTATCGCTTTTAAATAGAGGGCCTTGTACTTTATTTTCAACTTCATGCTTGCGCGCCTCTGCGTCCAGTACCATGGAGCGAAACTTCCAAATTTTGAATCGCTTCCCCATAAACGAACAGCGAGTTTGGGAAAAGAAAATGGGCCCGCCGTCGTCAAGCTTGATAATAATGCCAACAATAACAACCAAAATAGCCGTGAGCACGAGGCCAACAACAGCACCTGCGATGTCCAAGGCTCGCTTGGCTTTGGAGCGCACCGAAGGATGTATTGTGGGAATGCTTTCTGAAGGGTTGTCACCATCAGCATTTTTGATGGTGAGGTCGTCAGGTGTGGCGATCGCAGCCTGCTCGATCAAAAATACTTTGTCTAGCTCAGTGAGCGAAAGCGCCATCATCACCTGAGGTGGCACATTGACTAGGCGCAGTTGAGCGGACTTCGATTTGCATAGCCTGTGACAAATAACCAGCGCGCCGATACCGCTGCTATCTATAAATTCAGTGTCTGCAAAGTCGAGCACGATCTCTTTTAAAGCTGGATTTTGCTCAAAAGCGTCTTGGCAACTTCGCTTAAATACAATCGCTTCAACAACAGTAAATGCTTTGGTTAGATGAATCGTACCCATTGATTCCAGGATGGCAGCTTTAAAGCAGGCTTTAGTGCGTGTAGTCGTAGCGCTGTTGGGGCTGGTCATAATAAAACTATCGTTTAGCAATTTTTACAGCGGCCCAGCCCGACTTATCTTTCCCAAAGTGTCTGATCCCTCACTTCTACCTAGATTGGCTGACCAAATTGGCCAGTTAGATTAGCCACTGAACATTTGGAAAGAAACACTGGAAACTGATGTGAAGATAGGGCATAGGCTGTAGATGCGAAATGCGCTTAGCTTTTCACGACTAATTGACCTTAGCCCGGAAGATGATATCAAGAAACTTTTACTAACTTCACTTTGCTGAAGTTTATGATAACTACATTAGATTGACTCTCTTGCAAAGAAAGTATTGACAAAGTGCAGTGCCTACGCGCCTAAAAGTCGATATCAGTATCGTTTTTGATCAGTATCGTTTTTGATCAGTATTGCTTTTGAGATGATTTTGGAGACCTTTATGAAAGGGGATATGAAAGGAGAGGGCTATCTGGACAAGGAATATCAATCTTTTTTGCTGTCTGATTCAGCGATGCAGGCAGCGAGCTACTCTACGTATAAAAATTTTCAGCCAAAGCTTACGCTTAGCGGAACGGAATTGAAAGATTGGAAGCGTAGAATTATTAGGTTTCAATCGCAGCGATCGCCTATGGGCCAGCAGGGCGATTTGTTTGGTCAAGTCGAGTGCACGTCTGTGACTTTGGCCGAGAGCATTGAACCTTTTTCGCTGCGCCGTCAGAACACAGAATTTTGGCGCTGGCACTTTGAGGATGTTGGCGTAGCCGCGATGTATTTTGTGATTGACTATGCTGCCACCGACTATACTGCCACCGACTGCGTAGTGACTGACTGCGGAGCGCCTAAGGAAAGCGCGCTGCTGCTGTACGTGGGCGAAACCGTTAGGTCCAACCAGCGATGGAAGGGTGAGCATGACTGTAAGCGCTATTTGCTCAACTATCGTCAGGCCCACTATGACAGCGGCCTAAAAAGCGAACTGGGCATTGCTTTTTGGCCAGAGGCCCCTAGCGATCGCAAAGCTCGTCAGCAGATGGAGTTGGCGCTCATCGCTCGCTGGCGATCGCCTTTTAACAAAGAAAACTGGCGCTTTTGGAACACACCTTTTGTAGAGAGTGCAGACTAGAGGTCGTGTAGAACGCTTTATGATGAAGATAAGGAATCTTTATATTCGCTTGATTACTTAGATCAATTACTTAGTATGCTTAATCACTTAGTTCGCTTAATTACTTAGTTTTCTTAATTACTTAGCCGAGAAACGCGTTGACCTCAAAGACTAGCCGTCGTTCTAGCTGGAAGCCTCTCTGGAAGTCGCTAATATGCATCGTCATTTTGCTTCTGTTTGCCGGGTTGCGATTTGTTTATCTGCAGGCCGATTTTCCCCTGGGCCTAGGCGACAAAGGCATGACCTACACCGACGAGGGCTGGTGGTCTAGAAATGCGGTGGCCTGGGTGCGAGAAGGCAACTGGTATATTGACGATGGCTACAATACTATTACCGCTTTGCCTGTATTGCCAGCTATACAGGTCGTTTGGTTCAAGCTTTTTGGGGTTAGCCTAGCGTCTGCAAGAACCATTACGGCTATCAGTTCTATTTTGATCAGTGGGCTAGTCTACCTCTTGGCGCGGCGTGAGCTGAGCACCGACTTGGCCTGGATAGCCCCGTTCATTGTGCTGACAAACTATCCAACCTTTGCCTACAGCAGGCTGGCGCTTTTAGAGATGCCGATGCTTTTGCTGATATTGCTTAGCCTGTGGCTGGTGACGGGTCTATCGCCGCGATCGCCGCTTGAACCGTATCGCCAGCCGTATCTCAAATTAATTATTTCTGGCGTTTTGCTTGTGCTGGCAGTCCTGACCAAAACAACAGCGCTATTTGCCCTCCCTGTCATTCTCTTATCTATTTACTTTGAGCCAGGCTCCGAGAGTACTCTTTCTCATAACAGACGACGCACTAAAAATAGCGTGAATGCTATTTTTATCTGGCTGCTGACAATAGTGGTTGTACTAGTCATTGGCTATTTCTTTTTGAGCCAAGGGGGCGATGCCCAAAGTCAGACTTATTTTTCTGAGCATAATGTGACGGCTAAGGTGCCTAGCCTTGCTTCTCTATGGAAAGGCCCACTGCGGGTGATTGAGCGTATTCTTAGAATTTTCCCTTTACTCTTTATCGGTTTACTAGGGGCGATCGCCTTCCTGTTTAAAGCTAGAAAACACCAGTCTAGCCAGCTATTTAGGATTGTTTTTTTCTGGAGTGTTGCAGTGCTCGGTGCGTTTTCTCTTAGTGATTTTGCCGCACCCCGATATTTCTTGGTTTTGATTGTTCCGATGGCGCTGATTGTTCCTCTTAGCATTGAACAGATTATGCTTGAGAGCAAGCCAAAAAGCAGGTCTAAAAGTAACCTTAAAAGTAAACCTAAGAGCGGCAGCTTTACCTTTAGACAGGCTCCATTAGCTGGCCTAGTGCTGTTGCTAGTCTTTCTTTCGTCTACAGGCTATAGTCTCTTTAGGGTAGGCAATTACCTATCTTCTCCTCAATTCACACTGATCACAACAGCCAACAGCATTGAGCGCTACATAACGTCAGACAGTGCGTCAGATAGTGCTCAATCGAATGTCTTGATGGGCCATTTTGCGGACACCATAGCCCTCGCTGCTCAAGACATCAAAGCCGTGAACGATAAGATGGGATTTCGCAGCTTGGAATACAGAATAGACAAATTCTCTCCGAGCCACTATGTTTCTATTGGCAAAGTTGATCCCTATATCGAAGCGGCCTTAGAAGCTTCTTATCAACTAGTTCTATTAGAGCAGTTTGACCTTTATCAAAATAGCGACTACGGCAAGCCCGTTTTTCTATATCAGTTACGCCCTTTATGAGTACGCCGCATGGCTTGATTACAGTAACAGCTTTGGTGCCTAACTTTAGCTGCCTACAGCTAACGCTGCCGCATAAGCTCTTGCCTCTATAGCTAGGCGAGCCGTTACTCTATAGCCGTTACTCTATAGCCGTTACTCTATATAGATAAAAACGCTCATCTAGCCGAATGGCGCGATCAAATCTAGCTAGCTCAGTTAGATTAGCGGCTGTTAAATTAGCGGCTATTGGTTCGCTTGTGATAGCGATAAAGCTTGGTTGCTGCTGAGCAAATTTGTCAATGCTGCTAGCTACCGCTTGAGGGGTTTCTAATTTGGGCTTTTGCCCTTTCCAAAAGCTGCCAAAGGTCTCTCTATTTGGGAAATAGAGAGACCTGTCGAGATAGCCTGAAACGCCGACAACCTTTCGGTCGTCGTAGCCAAAAAGTACGTCATTCTCTAGCTGATGAGATTGAATATATCGAGCGGTTTCTTGGCTAGTTGAAAAGGGATAAATTAAATCAATCGTATAGGCATAAATACCCGTAAACGACTGAATAGAGAGTAAAGTCGTTAGGAAAGCGCTGCTGAAAGACCGAGGGGCTAGCAAAGGCTGCTTCTTTTTCAGGCGGCGTCTAGGGATCTTTTCCAAATCTGTGGTGTTTGAAGCGACAGGCATTGAAAGCCACAAACAAGCTACTAAAACAATCAGAAAATGACCATAGTGCCGTATGCTGCCGGTGTAAACAAAGAGATGCAAAGCAGTTAGAAGACCGGTGGTGGTGATATAGAGCAAAAGATAGCGAGGCGTTTTCCACAAAATTTTGATGGCTGAGCCGACGCCTACTAAAGTAACGGTAATGCTGATAAATCGCACTTTTGCAAAGTCTATAAACGGAAGCGTATCGAGGCTTGAAAATAGGTGGCGATTCCAAAAGTCAATAGAGAACAGCGGTAGAGGCGGCAGGATAAAGTAGCCTGCACTGATGAACTGCGAAAACTTATTGATTGCTGGGTTGATGTTGACAACGTCTTTGACAAACTGAAGGGCTTGATGGGCTCTAGCGTTAAGGCTAACAGTGTCTTGCACTAGCTGCGATGAGTGGACAGCTGGCGAATGAATATGGGCAAGTAGGCTTTGAGAGTCTGCGAAGGGCAGGTTGAACGACAGCACTCTGCTTGACTGCAATAGACATAATATCCAGCCTGCGATTAACACAAGCGCGTAGGGCAATCCTCGACGCATTTGCTGGAGCCAAACAGATGAGCTAAGAAAGGGGCTGACGATTGTTGGACGCGATCGCGCTGATAAGACCAGTGGCCTTTCTGTTACTCTGCCTTCTGCCGCTTTTCTGTCTGCTACTCTTCCTTCAGTCACTATTCTAAAGAGCAGCAGACTGCCTAGGCCAAAACTAATAATCAGCCCCATGACGCTGAGATTTGCCAGGAGTACTAGCAAGGCGACAAGCATCCAGTCATTTGCCCAGGTGAATACATTGGCCGATCGACGGCCCGGTTTCTGAAGATATTGCACTTCTTCAGACGCTCTCTTTTCAGACGGTTTTGTTTCAGACTGCTTGTAGAGAGTGCAGAAAAGAAATATAAGAAGAACGCCTAGTGCATAGCTGCGGCTAATGACACTGTATTCGTAAAAAATAAAATAGCTAAATCCAAAGAGCCTTTTCTGTAGCCAGGAAAAAGGAGAGATTTTAACAATCAGCGCGAATGAGCTAATAGAAATAAGCAGATGAAACCCTTGCATAATGCGTGGATTATGCGAGACTTTTGTTAGCCCATACAGACAGAGATGCCACAGTAGCGGATGGCCTTCGTAGACTGTGTTTTGATATAGCGCGCCTAGAGAAGGACTATCTTTAGCTAGCAGCCAAGCCTGCATCTCGTCTCGCCACATCTCGTGGTGCAAGATACCGATGAGGCCCAGTATTGCAAAGATGAAGATAGTGCCGTTTTCTGAGATGAGTCGCTGACCAGTCTTGCGCAGAAAAGATAGGTGCCATGAAGGCCGCACTGAAGGCCGCACTTCGGCTGGATAGGGTTTCATGAATTCAAAGCCTCAGTTGAAAGCCTCGATGACAAGCCTTGGTGACAAGCCTCATCAAAAGGTCTTGGTCGAAAAGCCTTGGTCGGCACGCGACAGGCCAGATTAGGACAGCGAAATTGGCGTATCAGAAGCAGTCTGCTAGCTATACCATCCGTTAGATTAATATACACCTGATAAATAATATGTCAGGGAACGGTCAATCGCTCGACTCGGAGGGCCTGCTGTGTTCTAAACGCTGCTGCTCATTGGAGGGCGCTAGTCTTAGGAAGCGCTAGTCAACGAGCCTGACGAGGGCTGTATGGAGCAGCCGTCAGTCGTTCCCAAAAGAATCCTGTGGTTGTGGCTACCTGAGAGAGAAAAAATAGGCCGGATACCATTAGGGGCGATCGCACATTTTGCCTGGTTATAGGGTATGTCAACAGATCTGTATAAAACTTTAGAGGTTCTACTTTAATGGGCTGATCGGTTCTTTGGGCCCGCACTTGATGAAAGCAAAAGGCCCCGCGCCCATAGCCAAAGTGCTGCCGCCAAAAAGACTTTAGAGACAGCTCATGAGCGTGCCGAATAGTAGCCGATGAAATATAGTTCATCGGATACCCAGCCTGCTGCCAGCAGTCGCACAGGTTTCTATCTTCGGCGGCGGCTAGCGGGAAAGAAATATCAAAGCCGCCGATTTCTAAAAACTGCGATCGCGACATCGCAATATTGTTAGAGGCGAAAAATACACCCTGGGAGGCAGCGTCGTAATAGTGGTAAAGATAGTCAATCAGCGCCTGCGAAGCTGAGGAAAATAAGTTCTGAGGCAGGGCATTAATCGTTCGTCCGCCCACCATAGCCGTCGGTGCGGCTTGCAGCGCCGTTGCAAATTGCTGTAGCCAGTCAGGATTAGGCATACAGTCGTCATCTGTAAAGGCAATATAGTTCCCCTTTGCCTGCTGCGCACCAGCGTTACGAGCAGCGGCAGGGCCAGCGTTAGCCTGTCGTAACAGGATGATGTTAGCGGTTAAATTATTAGCTGATTTGGCGTCTGATTTGGCGGCTGATTCGGCGTCTGGTTGAAAGGGCGCTACCGTCGCATCTAGAGGAGTGGCGCTGCCATCATCAACGACAATAATCTCGAAGCGATCGCCTGGATAGTCGAGCTGTGTTAGGGCCTGTAGGCAGGTAGCGAGCTGCGCGGGTCGGTTGTAGGTTGGAACAACAACAGAAAAAAATGGAAGTGACATAGAACCTAAGCTTTTAAGAGATTGTGATGACAACTTGTAGCGGCAATGCCGATCACCGAAACTCGATAAACACAGCATAGCGAGTTAAGAGTCGGCTGGGCCGTTGGCCTTGAGTGGATTGACCTGTTTGATTTGGTTGAGGCGGTTGAGATATTGGCTGAGAAAGGGCAAGCCGCCGATGGCTGGCAGCAGGTATCTTGATGAGCACAGCAGCCCTAGCGCTGCGCCAGTGGCCTCGCTGAAGTAGGGCTGGTACAAAAAGATAAGCGCCGCATCACGGGTGCCGACACCCGCAAAGGTCAAAGGCAGCAAACCGGCTAAAATGGCCAATGGCGAAAGGGCCAGGTTGGTGATTGGGTTGACCCAGGCATTCAGTGCCAAGATAAAAAACCAAATTTGCAACAGGTGCAGCAGCCAAATGAAAACAGACATGATCGTGATTTTGAGTAGCTGGGTGCGATCGCTAGAGATTTCTTGGGATGAAATGCAAACCTATTTTTGGAGCGATCGCACCTTGGCACCGATTGCTGTTGATCTACCCGGCCTATTATGCGGCGCTCAACCTCAACGACCCTAGCATTCCACCTAGCTTTGAGTTAAGTAGTCATGCAAAATACTTTACAGAATAGAATAGCTGTGAGCCCTAGATAAGCGATCAAATTTAGATTTCTGTTCTGTAATTAATACTGCACAGGTATTTATCAGCGCGTCAGAGAAGATGTCAAACTCGTACTGGCTCATATTCAGACTAACTGGTAGATAGGCGACTTGCTCACCTGTCGAGGTACTCAGCTAGATAGCTATCAGTCGGTAGAAGCTGCGGCTTATCTCTATCAGTTTTAGCGCCCGGTTTTAGCGTGTAGTTTCAGCATTCAGTTTTAGCATCTAGTTCTAACGCCCAAAGGAACAGCATTATGCTTTTCGCTTACGTAGCAGATCTGCAAAGCTAGCAATAATTTTGGCGGCGGCCTCTCTGCCACCGGGCAGCAAAATCCAAATAGCGGCGTAAACAAGGCCATAGCAGGCGGCTTCTATGCAAAGCCTAAAAAAGCTGTTGCCAATAGCGGCTGTGAGAAAGGGTTGAAGCGCAAAGAGTCCGGCGGCAGTGGTGGTTGATGCGATCGCTGCTGGCCACACCGCCTTGAAAAAATCACCCCGCGTCAGCGGCGACACCGTCAGACAAAACAGCACGGATGGAATTGTCAGCGCGCACATGCCAGTCGTGTAGCCTGCGGCAATGCCATACGCGCCCCAGTTCGCCCCAATGGCCACAGCCGCAATCATCACTGGTGTATGAATTAGGCCCCACTGTAGCTGACGCTTTGTTTGCCCAGACGAGATATATAGCCATTTTGTTACCCGGTACAGACTGCCAACAAACATCGCAATCAGCAGCAGCCGAAACAGCGGAATAGCGGGTAGCCACTGTTCGCCCAGCAAAATGAGCAGTACTTCTTGAGCCGTGATGTACAAAAAGGCCAGAGCGGGCATACACAGCGCAAACAGTGACATTAACCCCCAGTGGCAGTATCGGCGGTAGGCCACCGGGTCGCTATAGGCCCGGCTGAGGCTAGAGATCACCACGTCAAACATGGGTGTGTAAATCTGCATGAAGGGAAAATAGGCCCAGCGATAGGCCACATCATAAAATCCCAGCGCCGTCGCGCCGCTGATGTATCCCACCAAGATACGGTCCATTTGCATGCCAATGCGCGTGATAAACCGAAAACCGCTCAGGTGCGCCCCCGAAGAAAACATCGTACGCAGGCTGTGGTCTTCATCAGCAAATTTTTCCCGGCTAGGCCGCCAGCCACAGCTCACCCAATAAGCCAAACTTTGCACTACCTGCATGACCACAACTTGCAGCACTAGGGCCCAGTAGCCTAGCCCTAGCCACGCAGCTGCGATCGCACACCCCGTCGAAACGACCAGCGCGCCCAGCTCGATGCCAGTGAGCAAATTGAACTGCATTTGCCGCTTAAGCAAAGCTTTGTGCTGAAACGACAGACATAAGCTAAAGGCACCAATTGCCATCGCCAAGGTTAAGCCGCTCAGTGCAGGCTGATCGTAAAACCAGGCCAGCACGGGCCCCATCGCAACCATTACTGCAATGACGACCGCATTCACCTTTAAAGAGAGCCAAAAGGCCGCGCTCGCCTGCCGATGGCTGAGCCCCTGCTGCTGCACGGTCATTGTCTCTAGGCCCAAGTTGCTGAGACTATCGACTAGAGCCAGCAGCGGTGAGACCATTGCGATGAGGCCAAAGTCTGCTGGTGTCACTAGGCGAGCGAGAACAGCGGTCGCCGCAATGCCAAGCACTAGCTTGAGTGGCTGCGCGGCGAAGGTCACTAAGCCCGATTGGAAGGATTGCTGTTTTAGCTTGGCAGTGGGTGGGTCTGCTGGGATATATTGCTTAGAATCTGTCATAGTGCTGGCTATATTACGTGGGCAGATTACGTGGGCGCAGGGCTTTTAGCAGCCTGGTTTTGTAAGGAGAGCCAAGACGTGCGATCGCCTGTATCGGCTGTACTCGCAACGCCTGTAAAAAGGCTTTAGCTGCCGCTATCGGATAGCCCCGACGCCGCAGCATATAGGCATGGTTGAAGATAAAATCAGCGTAGCGGCGGCGAGGATAGCTCAAAAAAACGGTCTGATGCTTCTCCAACAGCCGCCGAAAGTTTTGCTCGCGCTTTTCTAGCCCAGATGAGACTCTAGGGCCATCGTGCGCTGTTAGCCGATAGGTGACTGTCGGCACGCCTAGCAAAGAACAAACCGGGTTTAGCCGCAAAAATAGCTCGGTGTGGACCCTAGATGTAAAGGATTCATCAAACCCCCCAATATCCAACAAAACCTGTCGTGGAACAACGAGCGTTTGCTTTGAGGCAAAAGAGTGCTGAAGATCAATATCTTCTAAGCAAAAATGGCAGCCTTTAGCCAGCGTCGGGGGCGAATGTGTCTTAGCAATCTGTTGTTTTTTACCGACTTCGACTAGCGTTGACAGCACGCCCACTGGCTTTGGCAGCGTTGCCTGTGACAGCGCCTCTAACGACACTTGGGCCATTTGAGGAAGCAGCTCGTCGTCGTCGTCCAGGTAGGTAACAAGAGGTGCGATCGCTGCTTTTGCTCCTACATTGCGAGCCGCAGCCCCCCCTCGATTTGGCGTTACTCGAATAACTTTAACCTGGGGATATTCTGGCAGGGCCACAGGTGGCTCTGAGCCGTCATCTACGACAATAATTTCTAGGTTAGCTCCAAGGTCAGGCAGGGTCTGGGCCAATGCGCTGCGGACAGCTCTTCTCAGCATCTGTGGCCGGTTGTGCGTTGGGATAATAATTGTCAGTGCAGGAGAGGGCATAGAAGCAAGAACTTCCTTCGATAGAATCGTCAGAATCGTTATCAGCTAGATGCTGAGGGAGTCGTCACCGCAGAATGCGACAGACGATGATCAACAGACTGACCCGCTAGCTCGCGATAGATATGCACAAAGCTCTCAACGCATTTCGTCTCGCTAAAGTGGGCCAAAGCTCGCTCACGGCCAGCGCGACCCATCTGCTCGGCAACGGTGCGCGATCGCAAAATCGGCAACAGCGCCTCGGCTAGCGCCTCAATATTTCCGGGTAGCACCAAAGCCCCTACAGGATTTGTACCGCCTGCCCCTTCACCTACAATTTCAGGCTGCGCACCGACACTGCTGACAACAACCGCGGTTGCACGCATCATGGCCTCTGTGGTGACATTGCCAAACGGCTCGGCCCACAGTGAGGGCACTACCTGTACCCACAGCGCCTCGAACTGCCGCTCCATTTCAGCGCGCGAGACATGCCCTAGCCAGGTGATTCGATCTGCGATCGCTAGCTCTTTTGCCAGCGTCTTCAGCGCCTCTTCGGTCGGCCCTCGCCCCGCCATTATCAACCGAGCGTCAGGCACCTGCTGCGCTACCTTCGCAAAAGCTCGAAACAGGGTCTCAATTCCCTTCTCAGCAGAAAATCTGCCCGCATATCCAACTGTAGGCACAGACGTTAGTGTCGGGCGGGCCGGACGTTCGGGCACGCCATTATAAACGACCTCAACATCGCGGATACCGGCTTGCGCCAGCTCGCGTTTCATGCCGTGACTAAGCGCCACAATTCGATCAAAGCTATCTTTCCAGCGCCGCCATAGCTGCTGCTGGGTCATCAGCGAGATCCAGCTTTGAGGTGTGACGCAACCTTGCTTCAGACAAGCGCCACCAGGTGCGAATCGGCAGGGTTCTCCACCAGGCAAGATATTAGTGCCAACTGGGCAAATCGCCTTATAAACAGCCGTCTGATACAGGCTAGGATAAGACCTTAGCAAAGGTAAAATTAGTGGCGATAGCTGCCACAAAAACATGCGCACATGCACAACATCCGGCTGAAACGCACTCAAAACCTGTCGCAATCGAACATAGGCAGAAACGTTGAAGGTTTGAGAGAGAACCTGTCTCTGATCGGTTGCGCCATAGCAGCTATAGTCAGCTAGGTTGGGGCTCCCAGCGACCATCTGGGCGTTACTGGCAAATAGACAGGCATCATGGCCGCGATCGCGCAGCAATCGCCGCAGCGTCAGCATTTGAATCTCAGCGCCACCCGTCGCACCGCCATAATCATTGACCAGCAGAACCTTCATTAGCCTGCCGATACGGGAGACGGCACCGCAGCATCAGTAGATCTGTCGCTAGATCGTCGGCCAGATCTATTGCCAGATCGTCGGGTAGCCGCAGGCGACGTATCAGCGAAAGCCTCAGGTTGTGGCAATGGCGTCTGTAAATGCTTTTGCGCATACCGATAGGTCAGCCACCGGTTAAGCGTCGTCTCTATCGGGGCTAATAGCCCATACATCATCAGCTTATTGAGCAGAGAACGGCGATTTGTGAGCCCCAGCTTATCTAGCATCGGCTGCAAGATCGCATCTCTTCGCCGCCAGCCTAGTGACTTGTACTTGTGCTTAAAATAGCCGTCTTCACACAAATTCCACTTTTCCTGCAAGCGAGCTAGGCTCGATAGCTCCCAGGCGTTGCTCCACCGCAGCATGTAGTATTGCAAATCGCGCCACGCCAGCGGTGGCCCAGGCACGTAGGTCACCACGCTATCCGGCTCAAAATAAACCGTTCGCCCCAGCGCCATCACATTCATACAAAAGTCTAAATGCTCTTTTGTATTCAAAATAGACTCGTCAAACGCCCCTAGTTTGTCAAACACATCCATTCGCACCAACATGCAGTGAAACTCACACAGTTCAGTCTCACACTGTTCTAGCGTTGGTCGCACAGCTTTGACAGCTCGACCTTGCAGATACATTTTCTCTCTCAGATGGCGACGACTCTTAATATCCGTCACGATATGAGACTCTCCCCCAGCAAAATGAACAATCTCATGCACCGGCTCTTCATGACACATCAAAGGACCAACAACGGTAGCGTCTTGAGCCTGTGAACAATCCAGCATCGTTTTTAGCCAGCCTGGCAAGACCGCTACGTCGTTATCGACAAATACGGCATAAGGTGTCCTTATCTCAGTCAAACCCATATTGCGAGCCCGGTTGGGCCATAGATAGTGATCGGTGCGAATTAACTTAAATCCTTTTTCCTTTGCCTGCTGCTCTATATATTGACGCTCGCCCTTGGGTGAATTGCCGTCTATGTACACTAGCTTAAAAGGAACTGTCGTATTCTCGTACAGACTCTCTAAAGAAGGACGTGTATAGCTAAATCGCTCACGAGGAACCACCACAATGGTTACAAGCGGTAATTCCTCTTTTGTCAAAGTCTCTTGTCTGACTGTTTCTGCCTGCATGTACAACCTCTTAGCGTTACTTGTTTCTCGGCATATGTTTTTACACAGCAAACTTTGGTTTAGTTTGCGTAAGCCTCAACCGGCTTCTTTTTTAGCGTAGCTCTCGCCTCTTCCCACTGTTCAGGCGTAAAGTCTTCATGATATGAGCGCTCAACATTGACTGTCCAAAGATCGTGAGTCTCTCCCAATATGTTCTTGGCCGCTAGCAGCCCTGTCAGCATTGAGTGATCTTGATTGTTGTAACGATGCATACCGTTACGACCTACCGTCTGCAAGTTTTCAAACTGTTGCAGATATGCCTGAATCACGTCTAGATGCTGTCGGTATTCACCGTCGTAGACCGGGTAAGCTTTCTTCTGCCGAATCACCGTGCCATCTTGCACGTACTGCACGTCAGGTATCAAACCTAGCCCAACAATCTCTTTGCTAGCTAGTGCAATCAGCTCTGCTTCGGACATCTCCCACAAATCATCGCCTTCGCTACAGAAGTACTCCATGCCAACACAGGTCTTGCTTGTGTCTGGAACCATTGCCATGCTCCAGTTCTTGAAGTTTTGAATACGCCCTACCCTAAACTCAGGACTGTGAATGTAAATCCAGTTGTCAGGAAAAATGTTTTCAATATCAATCACCAGCGGCACAATCAAAAAGTCACGATACTTCAATCCTTTAGCGGCTTCTCTAACAGGCTCGGGCGGTGCGGGGTCCATACATCTAATGAGCGCAGTCACGGGCATACTTGAAACATAGCTATCTGCTGAGAGCTTTAGCGTTTCCTCGCCTTTTTTTGCAATCACCTGAGTTACGTTTTTTCCGTCATGCTCTACGCGGGTAACCCGTGTTTCTAGGTGTACAGGTGAGCCTTTGTCATCTAATATCTGCTGGCAGCGCTCCCACATCATGCCGGGTCCATAGATAGGATAGTCAAACTCTTTAATCAGCGTCTTGGTGTCATTGCTGCCAAACATGGCATTGATCACCGCTTTTTTGAGCGAGAGTCCCTTGATCCGCTGGGCAGCCCATTCAGCCTGAATTTTATCGCAGGGAATACCCCAAACTTTTTCCGTATAGGATTTGAAGAAAGTGCGGTACAGCCGATTGCCAAACCGCTCTACCACCCAATCTTCTAAATTTTCAGCCTCAGGGCCGGGGTTGAGTTTACCTTTGGCTTTCGACTTTAGATAGCTCAAAATACTTAGGGCGCTATCAACGATGCCTAAGTTTTTGAGCGTACTGGTGATGGAGAGTGGGTAGTCAAAAAACTTGCCGCGATAGTAAATGCGCGAGAGCCGAGGAACCTGAATAAATTCGTCTCCTAAAATCTCTTTCCAAATCTGCTGTACTTCGCCGACTTTGGTAAAAAAGCGGTGCCCGCCAATATCAAATCGATAGCCTTTGTAGGTTTCTGTTCGCGAGATTCCGCCAACTTTATCAGCCTGCTCTAGCACAATTGACGCTTTGTCGTGCTTAGCAAGTTCATAAGCGGCAGTCAGACCTGCCGGACCGCCGCCCATTACTACTACATCTACCATCAAAAAATCCTCCGATTGCCAGTAGTTTGAATACCGGCAGTGTTAACTTAACTAATAACTATTTTTTTGCGTTTTGTGGCTGTGCTTTAAACCTTGCGTTTTGGAGGCTTGTGCTTTAAGCCTTGCGTTTTTGAACGCTTGCCTGCCTGAGCGCCACCCTCTGTGGCTGGTTCCACGACCTAGTGAGCACGGAGATGGGCTATGATTTTAGGGTCGCTCAGTGCGCTGCGAAGATTCTGATTGCCAGGGTTCTGCTGGCTAGGGCTCTGGGGGCTGCTAGCTAATCGCAACGCGTAGCTGATGACGCAGTGTTCCAATCATAAAGGCTAGTCCACTGTAAAAGTAGTAGAGCCAATGCCAAGGTAATACGCGCAGTGTAAATAAAACACCCCGCTTGCGATAGAAAAATCGGTAAACAGGCAGATTAAGGGCGAATAGTGCGATCGCACACAGCAAAGATGCCCACAGCGCAATTGGCACAAAAATAGACAAAAACAGACCAACGCACAGTGCGTAAATTAAAACCACACTTGCTCGACTAGACCACTGCAGGTTTAGATCGCTAGAAAACTGACGGTACTGCTGTGGATGAGTTTCACGAAGCCGTAGCAGTAGCGACATCCAAGGCAGTGCCCTGTAAAACATCTCTGCTCTGAGCAAGGAGAAAGAGGTCCAATGTTTTAAGTGCTTAACTTGAATGTTTTTGAACAGTCGAATCTTATAGCCAGCCTGCCGCAGTCGGTAGCCTAGTTCGATATCTTCTATGCAAGGGCGGCGATAGCTGGCATCAAAGCCGCCTATCGCCAGGAAAATATCTTTGCGAATTGCGCCGCACGCGCCCCAAAACGTTGAGGCGGCGTCTTTGCCCTGCTGATGAGTGTAGTGGTGAAAAAGGTTTTTATATTGGGATAAAAAATTGGGGGCACCCGGCGCATCATCATATGAGCCAATGAGTGCAGCCATATCAGGCTCTGAGCGAAACGCTTCATAAACCTGATCTACCGTCGTCGGATGGATTTCTACATCAGCGTCGACAAAGAAAATAATATCTGTTGAGGCCATCTTTACACCGACGTTTCGGGCATTGGCAGGTCCTTTTGATTCGGACAGTCTGACCACGCGAGCGCCATACTCTTGGGCTGCTTGCCAACTTCCATCCGATTCACCATCAGAGATAACGATTACCTCGGCCCTATTCGCCCAGCGATCGAGGCTATCTAAGCACTTTCGAAAACTGCTACCACCGTTGTGTACAGGAACCACTATAGAAATTAGTGGCTGATTGACTGACTCATTTAGCATAAAAACAGTAGGTGCTAGCGGTGGAAATACTAATTCATAGCTGATATGTGACATAGCTGATATGTGAAAGTTGCGTTAACCCATTTTGTCGTGCATGTAGCGCTAGGCCACGCTCACGTATGTCTGCTCAATTCTACATAAGCGCTATTTGCAAAACGTACAGCTTATATTGTGTCTAACAGGTGAACTTGCTAGTCCTCCGAAACAGGAGGTTGGCCTCTAAAAGAGGTCAGGCTTTAGCTACCTAGAGTTATATAGCGATGAATGAACGGTTTCGCTAATTCTAATAAGAACAGATTTTTCTAGGTGATAGCTCTTGTTCTAGACAGTAGCTCTCATAAAAAGTAATAGCAGTAGAAACCAACGTTCTTATAAAACAACTCTCTGTTTTTTAGAAAGGCTCTTTGCTATGGAAAAAATGCGAAAAACTTCAGAACTCAGTATCTCTTCCAAAAAAACTAATTCTATATACGTAGTATTAAGCGTAGTGGTTTTCACTAGCTAGGTCGTGCAGTTGCAGCTCATATTTACGATTGCTTTATTTAGCTTATACCAAGACATAAATTCTTGATGTTTTTAGGCATTGCATCAGGCTTTATGATAATACGCGTAGCCTTTCTCTAGAGCTACATTCAGATAGCCACTACACAGCCACTACGTCACAGGGAAATTAGACTACATGCGTTCACGACAGCACCCCTTTTGGTTCCTCTCGCTAATAGCGGTGGCCTTTATCGGCGCAAATCTTGTCACGGCTTGCAATCCGGCTATTGAATCAGAAAGCGGTGCTTCAGATGAGAGTGCCTCAGGTGACGATGCCTCGCTTGAAGCCTCTTCTGCCACCCTTAAACTGCTCTATTGGCAGGCCCCGACTACCCTCAATCCCCATCTATCACCTGGC
Source organism: uncultured cyanobacterium (assembly GCA_963833005.1). Taxonomy (GTDB): domain Bacteria; phylum Cyanobacteriota; class Cyanobacteriia; order Phormidesmidales; family Phormidesmidaceae; genus Phormidesmis. The sequence continues at coordinate 251,514 of CAWHWK010000003.1, forward strand.
ACCAAAGATCGCGAGGCGGCTAGCCCGGTTCTAGAGCCACTGGCTGCCTACACCGCTGATGAAACGCTAGAGCCCATTCTCGCCGCAGAGATTCCGACAGTAGACAACGGTGGCATTAGCGCCGACAACACAACCGTTACCTGGCAGCTAAAAGACGGCGTCCTTTGGTCGGACGGCGAACCCTTCACCGCAGACGACGTTGTCTTTACTTATAACTTCATTACCAATGCAGAAGTCGGGGCAACTTCTGGTGAGTTCTACGGCGAAGTCGAGCGCGTTGAGGCGATTGATGATTTGACGGTCAAAATTACGTTTAAGCAGCCCACACCTGCCCCTATGTCTCCTTTTGTGGGCGGCAGCGGCATGATTCTACCTGAGCATATTTTTCAAGACTATTTGGGGGCTAATGCTCGTTCTGCGCCTGGAAATACGGCCCCTGTGGGCACGAATGCCTTTCAGGTTAAAGAATTCAAGCCGGGTGACACAATTGTCTATGAGCCAAATCCAAACTTTAGGGGCGAGGCCACTGCTTTTAGCACCGTTGAGATGAAAGGGGGCGGCGATGCGGTGTCGGCGGCGAGGGCGGTTTTGCAAACGGGTGAAGCTGACTATGCTTGGAACGTGCAGGCTGAACCAGCGGTGCTGACCCAGCTAGAGACGGGCGGCAAAGGGGAGATGATTTATGTGTTTAAGCCGACGATGGAGCGGATTTATATCAATTTTTCCGATCCGAATAAAGAAGTGAATGGGGAGAAATCGCAAAAAGATACGCCTCATCCTTTTTTGTCTGAAAAACCTGTTCGCGAAGCGATTAGCCTTGCCATTGACCGCGAAACCATTACTGACCAGCTTTATGGTGAAGCCGGAACCGTTGCTACAAATTTTTTGGTTTCTCCGAACAAATATGCGTCACCGAATACTGGCTATGAGTTCAACCTAGAAAAAGCCGCTGCGCTGCTAGATGAAGCAGGCTGGAAAGATACAAACAGCAACGGCATCCGCGATAAGGGCGGTGTAGAGCTTGATATTCTCTTCACGAGTTCTGTAAATCCTGTGCGCCAAAAGACACAAGAGATTATTAAGCAGGGTTTGGAATCTATTGGTATGTCAGTAGAGCTAAAAAGCGTTGAAGCCGGGGTTTATTTTGGCGATGCTACTAGTCCTGAGTCTGTGCATCAGTTCAATGCGGACCTTCAACTGTTTGCTTATGACAGCGAGACGCCCGAGCCCGACTCGTACATGGAGCTATACGCCTGCGATCAAATCTCGCAAAAAGAGAATCAGTGGTCAAAAGAAAACTCTTCTCGCTACTGTAACCCCAAGTACGATGCGCTGCTAGCACAGCTAGCGACAGAAATCGAGCCCGACGCGCGGACCGATTTGTTTATAGCCATGAACGATCTGCTGATTGAAGATGTTGCTCTAATTCCGCTAGTGCAAAGGAGTGAAGCCTATGCGGTAGCCGCTTCTCTGACCGATTTGGAATTTACGCCCTGGGCCGCGAGTACCTGGAAGATGAATGAGTGGGGGAAACGGTAGCTTTGCGTATGAGTAAGTACCTCCTAAAACGCGTTCTAATCGCCATTCCAACTCTGATCGCTATCAGTATGGTGATTTACCTGGTGCTGAGCTTGGCTCCTGGAGATCCGCTCGGTGAGCTGGCCAACAGTCCTTCTATTACGCCCGAAATCCGAGAAAATATTCGCCGTGCGCTCGGCCTTGATCAGCCTGTGTATATTCGGTATTTCAAGTGGGCGATCGCATTTCTCACTGGCAATATGGGCTATTCCTTCATTAACCCTGTGCCCGTAAACGAACTGATCTTGCAGCGCTTACCCACTACGCTGTGGGTCGTCGGCATTGCCTATGCTGTTGCTGTTCTCGTTGCCTTTCCCCTTGGCATTCTCTGCGCCCTCAAGCGCTACACCTGGATTGATCAGCTAGCGACTACGGTTGCCTTCGCTGGGTTCTCCATTCCTCCTTTTTTTACTGGACTGCTGCTAATTTTGCTCTTTAGCATCACCTTGGGCTGGCTTCCCTTCATCTATGACAGCACCCTAGTCGTCAGCGATATCAGCAGCTTTTGGGCACAGGTGAAGCAGTCAATCATGCCAATTGCCGTCTTGAGCCTGTTTCAAACGGCTGTGCTGATGAGATACATTCGCGCTGCGGTGATTGAACAACTCAATCTGGATTATGTGCGCACGGCCTATGCCAAAGGGCTTAGCGGTTGGCAAGTTATGATGCGTCACGTTTTACGCAATGCCCTTATTCCTGTCGTCACCCTAATCGCGCTAGATATTCCTACCGTTTTTACGGGCGCGCTCGTGACCGAGCAGGTCTTTCGGGTGCCAGGAATCGGCTCATTACTTATTGAGTCCATCACTCGCAGCGACACCCCGGTTGTGATGTCAATTACCTTTATCTACGCTATTTTGATTGTGATGTTTAACCTTGTCGCCGATATTCTGTACGGCGTGCTCGATCCTAGAATTCGCTATCAATAGCTTTTTTTGTGAACCTCTTTCCTTTCTGTAGGCTTTCTTTTTCATAGCTTCAGAAAGCCTTAGAACAGCTATGGAGATATGTAGCTGCTATAGAGACATGGAATCACGCATCTAATTTCAGTCTTTGCTATCAAAAAAGATGGCTTCCCCTTCGCAAGCGACATAGGCGCAGGTGTTGCCGACAAGTTCTACTTCGTACCCGCCAGTAAACTCACCGAAGGAAGGCAGGGTAAGGCGGTGCTGGTCGCGCTCGATGAAGAAGCAGGGAAGGCGGAGGCTGTCGGTGCGCGATCGCAATTTAATCACCGGGTGAATGTGCCCACAGATATTCAACGTTGCCTGATGCATTATTTCTGGCTCGTGGCTAAGTAAAAAGGGGCCTAGCGCTACCGCTTCTACATGGCAATGCATCTGCAAGGGGGGGCAGTGCGGACATTAAGTGCCGGTCGTGATTGCCCACAATGAGTGTGACATCAGCCTCGATCTCTTTTAAGAAGCTATCCCAGCCGGTGAGGACTTCAGGGACGAGTGATTGTTGTGAATGGAACAGATCGCCCAGGATGAACAGCTGTTTAGGATTGACCTGTTGACAGAGCGATCGCAGCCGAGCTAAATTCTCGGCATTCATCTGATTAGAAATCGGAATCCCTAGCGACTGAAAGGTTTCCGCCTTGCCCAAGTGAACATCAGATACTAGCAGGGCAGTCTCTTCAGGGAGATAGAGCGCCTTGTCATCTAATAGCTGTAAGCGCTGACCAAACAGCAGTATTTCATTGGCAAGTAGAGCACACATAGTAAGGCCGCTAGTCAGTTAGCTAGTCAGTTAGCTAGTCAGTCAGCTAGTATCAACGGAATTTATATCTTAAAAATCTCTCACCTTTTTAATCTCTCGCCTTTTTAAGTTGTAATCGTCCGTCGCAGCAAGTTTCCGTGGCTAAAAACAGAACTCATTAGGCCCCAGCGTACTGGGTTAGACGTGCGCCCAAACAGCACCAGCATCGCCTGAACAATTTCTGGCAGCGTAGCGGTGTCGGCTAAGAAAGCAGCCCACTGAGACTGGTCTAGGCTAAAAAAGGTGGTGAAAAACTGCTGTAGCTCTTGCGTCTTAAAATTCATGAGATTTTCTAGTCCAAAGGTATAGAGGTAGTGTTTGCGCAGCCGTTCATCTGGCCACAGTGCCTGCCAAGCGTCTTTGGCAACCTGCTCAGGGGTGGTATTAACGCCTTCTAAAGAGCGGGCGATCGCCTTGGCTAGATTGGGCCCTCGCCGCAGCAGTGCCCCCTGCATATAGCCTGTTGCCGGGTGCACCATGCTTGCCGCCCCGCCAAAGCCTACTACCGCCTGGGTAAAATCTGGCAGCGGCATATTCATTGGAAACAAACAGCGCTCTACATGATGTGTTTCTTTTATCGTCACGCCGCGATGCGCCAAGCGCTGATATAAACGGCGCTCTAACGTTTCTATAGGAATGTGAGGTACATGAGCCAAAGATGTCTCTTCGACAAAGTAAGTATCGTGCCCCAAATCCATTGCATACAAAAATGTCGGCGGTAGCTTGCGCTCTGGTGCGGGCAGATAGTCATCCCGGTAGTCCATCAGCACCATTTGCCCAGGCGTAATCGGCGGCGTAGAAAATTTCCCGACAATGCCATACGCGGCTTGATAGGCCACTGGTTTTACAGTGGGCGATCGCTTAATTAAAGCTGGATGGTGCCCGCTTGTATCGACGACTAGCCGGGCGCTGTAGGTATTGCCCTTCTCATCAGTTACCTCAGAGCGTTTGGACGAATGCGTGACGCTAGCTGCTTTACCCTGATGCCACTTGATCCCGTGATGCTGACATTGCGCCAGCCAGTGGCCCTGTAGCTTTTCGCGATCAATGAGGCCATAGTCGCGCTTCAGCGGAATTTCTTGGTTGCCCATGTGGGCTACGGTGTTGTGCCAGCGATGACACAAAAAGCCTTCCATTCCTAGCGCTTCTAGCTCGTCGGCCCAAATTCCATACGTATTGCGCCAAGGCTTTGTGGGTGCCTCAGGGCTCAAGCCTTCTACCTGGAGCCCTCGCTGCTCTAGCGCTGTCGCCAAAGATAGCCCCGCTGGCCCCGAGCCAATTACCAATACATCCGCCATATAACTACTTGCCAAGATATCTAATCATTTTACGGGCCATTGCGGATTCAACGCTTTTGGAAAACAATACTGTGATGAGTGAACATCAAGTTTTTGTGGCGATCGCCAGCCTACAGATCGCTAAATTAGTGACCTTCTACAGTGATTTTTTCTCCAGTATCTCCGATCTCAATGGCAGCAAGACGACCATATTGCCTGTAGTGAGTTCTTCTGGCTACGCCGAGTTTCACCTAGCAGGGCTCAAGCTGGCTCTCTTTGAGCCTAGCGCCAATCATGTGACGGAATTTTCAGCGACAAGCGGTCCTGCGATGAGCGACACAGCTATCAGCCTTTGTATAGAGGTGAGTGATCTAAAAGGTGCGATCGCGCATCTCACGGCAATGGGCTATCCTCCACCAGGCGAAATCATTCACGCTGCTCACGGGCAGGAAATTTATGCTTATGACCCCGATGGCAACCGGCTGATTTTGCATCAGGCGATCGCGACTAGCGACTGATGCGTCTTTATTTGGACGCCGCAGCTGTAGCCTCATCAGCTCTTAGTTTTCGTGCTGCCTGCCGGAATCCCAACACTACCAAAATGTTAGAAAGCGTCAGAAAAAGCTCGGCGCTACCGTGCAGCCAGTCAACGTTGGCGAGTTCTTTTCCGTAGGCCTGCTTGGCATAGATGCCTGCCGGAATCGTCACAGCCACAAACACGAGCAGTACGTAAAAGCCAATGAGGGCAAGACGAGGTGTTTGCCTGCTTTTGGTCAAAAACCACAGAAAACCCAAGTAGGGAAACAGAGAAAGGGCAAAAAGAGATTCTTTGGTCATGAGTTGGGCCCCTCTTCTCGAATAGAGGGCCGAACAGAGGGACGAACAGAGGTACGAACAGCTTCAGGGCCAGCTTTACCGCTCGCTGATGACTGCTGCCAAATCCACCAGGCTGATAGGCAAACGGTGCAGTTGCCGACTACGGTCATGGCCGCTTGCAGCGTCACTAGCCAGCTCAGGGCCGTTGTATTGTCGAAAAAATGCCAGGTGCAGGCACACATGGCGCTCACCAACGCTGGCAGCATCGCAAAAGACATCGTATGCCAAGCGCTGTAGCCGCTAGCCTCAGCGTATTGCCAAATAAACCAGATAGCGGCAATCCATTCAATTACGCTTGAAACGTGGACTATCCAGGTGGGAATTGACAGCGCGTGCATAGGCGCTCCTATTTTTATAGTGCTTGTGATCTTCTATATTCTAAAGACCTATTAACCAGGAGCCGCAAGTAAAACGGCAGAACACACGGCAGAATACACGGCAAGGAAAACTATGAAAGCGGTTTTATGTGGCTACTACGGGATGGGCAACGGTGGCGATGAGGCGCTGTTGGCTGCGCTGCTACAAATGCTGCCCGCCCATGTGACGCCGATTGTGCTGTCGGGCAACCCGCAGGAGACGTGCGATCGCCACCAGATTAAACAGGCCGTTCCCCGCAAATCTCTCAGCGCAGTCATTCAGGCGCTTCGTCAGGCTGATGCCTTTATTTGGGGGGGCGGCAGCCTGATGCAAGATGCCAGCAGTGCGCTAAATCCGGCGTACTACGGGGGCCTGATGCTGCTAGCTCAGATGATGGGATTAAAGACGATTGCCTGGAGCCAGGGGATAGGACCACTAGACAAACAATTTAGCCGATGGCTGACCCAGACGGCGCTAGCAAAGTGTGACGCGGTGAGCGTGCGCGATCGCAGTTCTGCCGCTTTACTTTCCCAGTGGAATCGCTCCTGTCTGCTTGCGCCCGATCCGGTCTGGGCCCTCGACTCGCAGCCCGTTAAAGGATTATGGGACTTGCCCGCGCCTCGGGTGGCCGTGGCCCTTCGTCCGCACCGGCACCTCAGTGAGGCTAGATTAGAAATGATTGCGATCGCCCTTAGCCGATTCCAGCAGGCGACCGGAGTTTGTATACTGCTTGTGCCTTTTCAGCCGGTGAAGGATTTAGCGATCGCTGAATTTATCGCGACCTATCTTAGCGGGCCTCACCATATTTATAATCTCGCTCAGCCCCAATCGCTCAAAGGTCTTTTCCGGGGCGTCGAAATGACTATCGGTATGCGCTTTCACGCGCTGGTGATGTCCGCAGCCGAGGGCTGTAAGTGCTTTGCCATTAGCTACGACCCCAAAGTAGATGCGATCGCCCAGCGCTTAGATCTCCCTGGGTGGGATCTATCACCGACTCCGACTGTGCTGCCTGCTATGCCCAACGACCCAGCCATTCTCTGTAAAGCCTGGCTCTCGCACTATGTCAACGGCGAAGGCTTCACCCTCGATCAAACGCAAGCACGGATAGACCAGGCGCTAATGCACAAAGATCTTCTATACGAAACGCTGATCGCGAAACACTGATGTAGCCTTGCTGCTATTCAGTTGCCGCTATTAATTATAGATTTTCTTATTTTTGCTGTCCCAAAATTGCCTTTGCGTGCTACTACATTAAGGAACTCGTCGTACAGGCAGATCGTATAGACAGATCGCACGCACAGCTCTCACATCTTGCTGTCTGTCTTCATCTGCCGCCTCTGCTATCTTGCTTTTCTATCTTTACAGCACGCTTCCACAACTATGAGCGCAAATCAGTCATCCCAAACCGCTTCTGAGTTTGACAATTCAGCTGCTCAAGATAGTAGTATGGACGGCACCGACCTGTCTTTAGCCACTAGTACGCCTGCACCACCTATGACCCCTGAGCCTACTCAGACTGAACTCACCCTTTCGGAATCAATGCCCGAGCCCACCGCTGCGGTGCCCAAAGACCCAACGGGCGTTCCGTCTGACGGCCCGTCACTGCCAGAGGACTGGGAATCGGTCGATCTACCAGGAACTGTGTCGGCTAGCTCATCGGAAGGCCAGTCGAAAGGCCAGTCAAAAGGCCAGTCAAAAGGCCATGCCGCGATCTCTGCCGGTCGTGAAAACGAGCTGCTGACGCTCATTCACGATCTCAACAAGTGCAATGACGCGCTGCTAGCTAGAGTCTCTCAGCTAGAAACAGCGCTGAATGACTCGCACCAAGTGCTACACAACGAGACAGAAAAAGCAAAATCTGCCCAGAGCAAAATGGTAGAGCAGGTGTCCATGCAGCAGGCATCAACGCAGCAGCTTTCTCAGACCGCACAGCAGCAGATCGCAAAACTCGTCGATCAGCTAGAGACCGCAGAGCAAGCCTTCGAGCGTCAGCAGCTAATTAACGAAACGCTGCTATCAGAACTGGGTAATGCCCAAGAGCGGGTGGCTCAGCTAGAGCATGAATCTGCCCTTAGCGCCCAGCAGCATGCTGAAGAAATACAGGCTAGCGTCCAGGCTGAAACCACGATTAAAGATTTGCGATCGCGTCTCCAAAGGCAGCAGCGTTACACCCTACAGTTCAAAGCTGCCTTAGAAAAATCACTTACCGTCACCACGACTCGCTCTATAGAAAGCCGCGCACCGCAGCCGATCTTGCCATCAATGACCCAGCCGATCTGGGATCAAAGCGCTAGCCACAGCAACAGCGTCAGTATGCCAAAAGCCCAGCGGATTATGCCTTGGGCCGGTGCAATCACCTCTCCCTTTGAAGGCATCGATCCCCATTTAGAAAATTTGATTCGTGGGGCCAATCAGTCTAGTCTAGAGCCAAACGCTTCCTTTGAATCAACCAAAGTGAAAGCCTCTGACGTTGATGCCTCTAATATCAGAGCCTCTGAGATTGGAGAGCCCGAGATTGAAGGACCTGAGATTGAAACACCTGATCTCAGAACACTTGATAACACATCTTCTATTGGTGATACTGAGGCTAAATCTCAGCTTTGGCAAGACCTAGAGCGAGTCATCGATGAACGCGTAACGGACGAGCCCGTTTCCGCCTCATCTGTCAACAATGACGCTGCAAATACTTCCCTCAATCCCATAGAATCACCCAAATTTAACTGGCAGCAGTCTGGTCTAAATCAGTCTGCCGAAGTACCGCCACCCACTCTGGTAACCACTGGCGCGGCAGAGATTTCAGCCGCAACCCCAGCCGCGCTCACAGACCAGACGCAAGCAGAGCCCGCAGAAGCACTCGTTGAGAAGAAAGTTTCTGACCTACCGTCTATCGTCATCGACCCTTATACAGTACCCACTGGTCAAGCGCCCGCCGCCGCTGTTGACCTCACAGAGCCGTCTCCTTGGGGAACAGCGGCCTCTGCTGAAAAAACTCGCGGGCAGGCTGTCGCTCAAGGCGTTGGCACGACAGATCAGCAAGGCTCAAGCCATGAAGTCTTAGCCCATGAAGACTCAAGTAGTAGTGAAAACTCAAGCGTTGCACCTGTTGTTAACGCCTTGAGGCGACAAAAGCGAGTTAACTCCCTCTCCTCTGTCCAGCTACCTACCTTTGAGAAAGCAAAAGCGGGCAGCTTCAGACGGTAAATAGCTTCAAAATTTTTATTGTTAAATGTCTGTACTCTGCTGCATTTAGTCGGATATTCTCAACTAAAAAAGGGCTCTTAACATCGCTGCTAGGAGTCCTTTTTGGTTGTAAAAGATTAAAGCCGATAGAGATTGTGCTGACCTACTGCATTAATGTGTCGCACTAATGCGGAGAGTCGCTATCTCCCATTGCCATTTGAATCACTGTAGGATGACCTCCATCCATGTGATATTTGTTGGCCCATTTGCTAATGAGCTGGTCTAGCTCGTCAAAAGCGGCTTCTCGGCGATTCAATGGAATATTCAGTTCTTCTAAGATGCGACGAGCCCCTGGTTTTGTATCTGCCCACTCTCGCATTAGCCGAAAGTAGCGAGCTGTGTCCTCCATCATGGTAAACGTCCTTTCCTCTTCGCCAACCGGAGAGTAAGACGCACGCGTTAGGGCATAAAACGGCATGCCGCCCATCGGAGAATCAATTCTCGCTACGGTCCCAGCGTACATCAACCGTCTTCGAATATGCTCAGATAGCGCGTCACTCAATGCCATCTTGCGGTCTTCTGGCAAGTTTTCTTGAGAGCGAGCGTGCAAGAACTCAATTAGCTCCATAAACTGAAACCCGTTGAGTACTTGCGCATCTGGTAAAGATTCGGGTAAATCGGCAGCCTTGAGTTTGTCTTCTACTTGTCGTTTTTCCGCAGCGCTAAGGTTGGTGCTCTGCACCCGGTAGCTGCCTTTTTTCCAAGGATAACGCTGTGACCAAACGTAAGGAAGCTGAATCAGATAGCCAGGTTCTTGCGAGCCAAGCATTTTTAGAATTCGGCCTTCGGTCAGCGCCGCCTGCATTTCTTCAACAATGACCTTTACTCGCTTAGGCTCAATGTGATGCAAATGACCCGTCATCCGCAGGTTTTTGCCTTGTTCTACATAGGTTGTGTAGATGGCGCATTTGGCAGCCGTTGCAGCGGCATCTAAAAATGCGCCGTGACGATGGCCACCTGTACACATAGCGCTAAAGGCTAGGTACATCATGATTTCATCGATTGCGCTGGGTTCTAGCTTTTTTACTAAGTCGGTATTGCTGGTCATCAAAAACTCAATCAAGCGAGAATGCTTAATATATAGAATGCACTGAAAGCAAACGAAATCGGTAGCCTTCTGCCTGAAAGCTCACTAAAAGCTCATTAAAAGCTCTGCTTGCAGGTATAAAACCATACGTTAATGGGCTTCTGACTTTAAAGCAGTCCTTTGTTTAGCCAACATTTTACACCTAGAGGCAAGGGTTAGTGGAATAAGAGCGTTCCACATTTTCAATAGGTCTACTGAGTTGTTTAAGGGCTGAAGATGGCATAGAGAAAATACACTCAGCGATGCTTGAAAGTGCTACAGGGAAAAGGGCCGAATTCGCCCACTCCCTCGATGAGATATCAGATCTTCATCGTCAGAATTACTGGTATAAAGATGGTCTAGCGTATGCGTATTGCCTAGATTTCCTTTTTCTGGGGTAACCGTTGAATAGCGCTTGGTTTTATCAGAATTTGGTTCTTCATCCACTCGACCGCTACCCCGGTAGGAAATATCGACAGTTTCATCGATAGAGGTATCGAAAAGCGTATTGGATAGGTTTGAATGGTTTGGATTGGACGGGTACAACAGCGCTCCGATAGCGCAAGAACCGGCTAAGAAGCCGCCGAGCAAGTAATGAGAAGTTGTCAGCATGATTGCCAAGTGATTTCCAAGTCGTTACTCAGTGTTACGCTATTGACTTGCGAAGTCAGGAAGATATATGTGAAGAGTTGACTTAGCTATAGAGTTATCAAATAGCAGCAAAGTAGCCACTTGCCAGCAGCGTTCCACTGGCCTGAAATCTGAATTGAGCGCTCGTTTTGAAGGGTCTTAAAAGACTGCGCAACGGCTGGCTCTACTGTGACTAAGGTGAGGCAGTCGGGCAAGTTTTTAGCTGTTTTTTGATGAAGCTGGTAGTGACCCTCTTCGCTTTTTACAAACTTACCTGTGACAGAAATTAGCTGATGAGAGGGCTCTGATGCGGGTGGAATTACTAATGCTTTGATAGCAGCTTCAGTAGGCGCTTCATTCTGCTTTTTACTGGTCTGTTTTTGACTGGTCTGTTTTAGATTGCTTTGCTTTTGACTAGTCTGCTTTTGACTAGTGTGCTTTTGACTGATGGGAAAAAGGCGATCGCAACTGGTTGAATAGTTACCTAGATACTGGTTTGGATAGCGGAGATAATGCTGCTGAATAGCTACCCAGTCAGGGTGTTGAGGGGGCAGATTGGCTATTGGAATGACAGCCGCTGGGGCGGTGGGTTCGGTGATGAGGGCCAACTGAAGCGATCGCACTTCCAACTCTCTGGGCTCACACCCTTTTTCTACACACAGCGCCGCTGCCATTCCTGCTGCCTGCCCAATGCCAAGAACGACCGGCTGCAATCGCGTTGCGCCATTGGCAATGTGCGAGACCGAAATATTTTTCTCGCAGACGAGCAGGCCGTCTGTACTGGCAGGCACTAGGGATCGATAGGGGATAGTAAAAGGTGTCCCTGTCCATCTGCCGCCCCAGCGAATGGCTTTGGGGGCTAGCGGCATTTCAAACCCAGGATAGTGGTGATCGTTTGGGTAGTTGCCGAGGGCGATCGCATCTGTTTCACCCGTTTGGGTCAAAGGCAGCGGTGCGACTGGCGCAGACTTTGCAGGCAGTATGTCCCGCTCGCTGACGGTTGTGAGCCCAATTAGTCGTCGACTCTCTCGGTAGTAAGGCATCAAGGCAAAGCCGCCACCAGGAGAGCGATCTGTTTTTGGAAAGATATCGGTAGCTAAGCCGTAGCGACTGCCTAGCTGCTGCTGAATGAAGCGGGCAAATGCCTGAGAGTGCCACTGCGCTTCCTGCTCGTACTGGGCACTAGCTGCGTCGGATTCAATTAGCCGGTCGAGCCCCACCCCATAGTCGTTGCCTTTGTGTGGCCAGTTGATCATAAACCGGTGCCCAGGTAGGCGACCGTAGTTTAAGAAGGTTTGGGACGCAGACGTTTCGGTGTCACCGTAATTTTCCCAGGCCCCTTCAAATAAACGGTGTAGCTCATCATTAGAGGATGCAGAAGGCGGACGTTCAACTGTAGGCGCATCTATGGGCACATCTGTCGGTGCGTTGGTTGCGATCGCGCCATAGTCTTGCATAATCACCACCCAGGTGGGTGACTGCACAGGGTAGCGCTGAGTAATGGCATATAGCGCATCGGCTGGATCGCTGAGCGAAACTGGAGCGCTGGGCTCTTGCCAACTGTCTTGGGTTTCCCATCCCCAGCGGTGAGGAACCTGGCCAAGCGCGAGCACATCGCCCAGTTCAGTGCCATCTAGGATAACTTTTGCCTGAACGGTGAGGGTTTCAAAGCGAACGCCAGTAATGCGATCGCCATCGCGCAAAACTTCCTTGAGCCGCTGCCCAGAAATCCACTGCAAATTGGGTAGCTGCGCCACCCAGTCAGCAAAAATCTGCGCCCCGACCGCTGGATTATAGGTAAAGAAGCTCACCCAGCCATTGCCAAGCCCCTCTGGATGCCGCTGCCGTAGCGCCCGCAAAAATGCGCCCCAAATACCTGTTTGAAATGCGGCTAGCTCATTGCCATCTGGAGCTGAAACACCCGCAGAGGTCAGCATTCCGCCTAGCCAGGGCAAATCTGAAACTAGGGTGACGCTGATGTCGCTAAGTAGCCCTCGCCTGGCTGCTTGCATCGCCGCCGCTGTGCCACCCGCGCCGCCGCCTATAACCAAAATATCGGTTGCTATGCTCTCTATAGATTTCATCTTAGGTAGGCAAGACGCTAGAGATAAGCCGTGACATCTTCACCGACATCGTCTGCCAAATAGGAAAGCGCTCGAAACCGCAAGCCGACGAGCTGCTCGTACAGCGGGTTGATTTTGCACATGGGCGGAATGTGAACGACTTTTTTGCCAAACAGTTTGACATCGCGCTCAAAAGGACAGTCGGAGGGTACAAGCTTACATACAAACCGCGCTAGTCGAGGGTCTTCGATGCTGAGCTGGTCGAGCCATTTGCGGGCGGGTTTGAGTGGGTCGAGTTTGGCTTTAGAGCTTTGCTCGGGTGGCGTGGTGGGGCTGGCGGTGCTAGACGTTGATAAGGGCGTTGAGGGTTCAGTTGTCTCCGAGTCTGCTGTTTGCGGGTCAGTAGACTGCGACTGGTCTGTGGTGAGTTTTTTGAGGGTTGAGCTGAGGGTCGCGACCGATTCAGGTGCGATCGCCTCTGCAAACGCCATAATTCGATCGTTTTCCACGTCTGAATAAGTGCCATCTGCTAGCGCCACCATCACCGCCATTCGCAAAAAGTTTTGAGCGGCTGCGCTGCTGAGCCCAAGCGCTGCTAAGGCGGCTGGCTCAATCGGCTCTAGCATTTCAACATCCATATCTGGCGAGAACTCAGAGTCCACCATCGAATAGATGATTTCTTTTTCACCTTCATCGAAATGACCGTCTGCCCAGGCCACTGTTAGCAGCCCACGCAGCCAGATTTGGATCTGAGCGGAAGTGTAGGATGTCTCTTTGGTTGCAGGTGTCATAGTTGATAGTGTCCAATCGTCAGTTTGTAGGAAGCACTCTGTAAAAAGCACTTCGTCGCAATGAAACTATTAGCAATGAAATAGCAGTGAAACTTCTGGCAATTGATTACTAGTAACTAACTTCTAGCAAATTTCTAGCTCTAGATCGGCTTTTTCAGATCTATATAGGATTTCTCAGCTTTTCTTACGGCTGCTCAAGCGAATCTTTCCACTCAGAGCCAGTTTTACCCGTCGCCACCCACAGCAGCGATCGCGCACCGTCTCTAACGTCTCTTACTATTGTTTCGGGTGTCTCAGGCAGCTGCTCGGTTGGAATTGCAACGGGCTTAAAGTTGATGCCTCGGCTACCCAAAACAATCTGAGCAACGACGCTGGCCCGCCGCATGTGGTAGTCCGAGGTCAACAAGTACACTGCGTCGATATTTTTGGCGTTTAGCTCATCGACTAAGGTGGTGAAGTTTGTGACCGTATCGACTGCTTTGTAGTCCAAATGCCATTGGTTAGCGGGGACGAGCGCTTCGTCAAAAACCCATTTTGCGTACTCTGGGTTGCTGCCAGAAGAGACCCAAATTTCTACCCCAGGGTGAGTTTTAGCAAACTGAGCGGCGTAGCGTTCGCGCTCGGGTGAACCGCCTAGAACAAGGGCAACAGAGGGCGCTAAAGACTGCTGTTGCCCTTGGAGATAGGTGAGACCCGCGAAGAGTGCGAGTAGAGAAAACCCGGTTGCCCAGAGGAGGAGACGGAGGAGCGATCGCGCTATACCCAACCGTGCTATACCCAGCCGCATCAGACCCATGCGTTTACGCCGAGGGAAACTGCGCAGCTTGTTTCGATATGTCAGCGTGGGAATTTGCCCTCGTTCAGTTTGCACTCTTTTCAGCGACATAGGTTGAGTAGATAAACGCCGAAATTCAGCTGACTAGTTGAGTCCTGTAACATCCTATGACATTAGGCCTTGTAGCCCTTTCCTTTCCAAAAATCATAAAGCAGTTTTCACGCTAAGCGATCAAATTCCATATCAAGTTAATTACTGATTGATTTTTACCCGCCACTGCCTACTAATTATTCCTAGCAGCTAGCTGCTGTCGATTTCTACTCAGTCAAAAGCAAGTCAAAAGCAGCGGATGGCCACACTAGGCTACCCGCTGCTTTTGACTGATTCATCAAGATTTCTTAGATCTCAAGATCTCAACTATTAGATCTCAACCATCAGATCTCAACCATTTGCTGCTCGGGCTTGCCAGCTTCAGATTTGCCAGCTTCAGGCTCGCCCGCTTCATTCAGCCTCACTTCGGACAGCATCCCCCGCAGCACCTCGCCTTCAATCACCTCTTCAGCCAATAGCAGCTGAGAGATTTTCTCTAGCAGCTCGCGGTTGTCACGCAAGATTGCTAACGCCCTCTGATGAGCCGATTCAACAATGTTTTTGACTTCTTCGTCAATCGCTTTGGCAGTTTCGTCGCTCACCAGGCGACGAGCATTGGGCACACCACCATTGTCCAAAAAGTTGTTTTGCTTGCTGCGATCATAGGCCAAAGGACCCAAGACTTCGCTCATGCCATAGCTAGTAACCATTTGTTCAGCAACATCGGTCGCTCGCTGCAAGTCGTTTGCCGCGCCAGTGGTAATCGATCCAAAGACAACCTCTTCCGCCGAACGTCCGCCCAGCATGGTCGCAATCTGACCTTTCAGCTCTGCCTCATCTCTGAGGAACCGGTCTTCTGTAGGCAGCTGAAGCGTATAGCCCAAGGCTGCCATCCCGCGCGGCACAATCGAGATTTTTTCAACTTGGTCAGATCCGGGCATGGCCGATCCTACTAGGGCATGACCGACTTCGTGGTAGGCCACAATCTCTTTTTCTTTATCGTTGAGGACGCGGCTGCGCTTTTCTAAACCAGCGACGACCCGTTCAATTGCTTCGGCAAAGTCGGCTTGGACTACCGATTCGCGGTGATTACGCGCGGCGAGCAGAGCCGATTCGTTGACCAGATTAGCCAGATCTGCGCCAGCAAATCCGGGCGTACGGGTGGCGATCACATGTAAATCCACCTCATCCGACAGCTTCACTTCTGTCGCGTGAATCCGCAAAATCGCCTCTCGCCCCTTCAGATCTGGTCTATCGACCAGCACCTGTCGATCAAATCTGCCTGGGCGCAGCAGCGCTGGGTCTAAAGTCTCTGGGCGATTCGTTGCCGCTAGCACAATTATTGTGTCATCACCGACGCCAAAGCCATCCATCTCGGCCAATAGCTGATTGAGCGTTTGCTCACGCTCGTCATTGCCACCGTAAAACCCACCCGAAGCGCGAGACTTGCCAATCGCATCTAGCTCATCAATAAAGATGATGCAAGGAGCCTGCTTCTTGGCCTGCTCAAAAAGATCGCGCACCCGAGACGAACCCACGCCGACGAACATTTCAATAAATTCAGAGCCAGAAATACTAAAGAAAGGCACGCCCGCTTCGCCCGCCACGGCTTTGGCTAGCAAGGTTTTACCGGTTCCCGGTGGCCCCACTAGCAGCACCCCTTTGGGAATGCGCGCCCCTAGATCGGTAAAGCGCTTAGAATTTTGCAGAAAATCGACGATCTCAACCAGCTCTGTTTTGGCCTCATCGACACCTGCTACATCCGTAAACGTTGTCTTTGTGTCTTCATCTTCGACATAGACTTTGGCTTTGCTTTTGCCAATCGAGAACATGCCGCCTTGGCCACCCTGGCCGCGCTTCAAAAAGATGCTCCAAATCCCAATAAAAATCAGCGGCGGAATCACCCAGCTCAGCAGGCTAGCAAACCACTGGTTGCTATTAGGCGGTGTCGCCGAAAACTCTACCCCGTTCTCTTGCAGCATTGTCGGCAAATTCAAGTCAAAAACAGGGTTAGTCGTATAGACCGCGCCCCCTTCTTCTAGCTGATAGCTGATATTTTTTTCACCGACAGAGGCACTCGTCACCTGATGATCTTTGACCTGAGTGATAAAGGTGCTGTAGGGTACCTTTTCTTTGGCTGACCCCAATGACTGCGGTAGGAACGTGCTAATCAGCAGTACCGCGCTGAGAATCAAAAACACCCAGTTGCTCGCTTTTTTCTGAGGCGGCTTTTTGTCCTTTATTGGCATATTGTGGCTCGCTTATCTTACTCAGATACGTCTTCGTTGAATACACACATCGTAACAAGTCCAGCAGAACAGATGCGATCGCCCAGATGGGTTGATTGCCGTAACGCGATAGACCTGCAGCCTTGAGCTAAACTTCTGCCTTTGGAGGCATTGCACCTCGCCAACTTAGGTAGATGATTGGTTAGCTCTATTATTTCTAATTCTGCTGTCCATCTCCTACTCCACAGTCTGTGGAAGCACAGCCTATGTCTGCACCTAACGGCGTAATGATGCAATACTTTCACTGGTATAGCGAGCCAGATGGAAAGCTATGGAAAGAGGTTACTGAACGGGCTGAAGCGCTAGCAGCTGCTGGTGTTACGGCTTTGTGGCTACCGCCAGCATATAAAGGTGCAGCCGGAGGCTACGACATCGGCTACGGTGTCTACGATCTGTACGACTTAGGCGAGTTCGACCAAAAAGGGTCTGTGCGCACTAAATATGGAACAAAGGACGAATACATTAGTGCCATTGAGTCAATAAAGCGCACTGGAATGGCGGTGTATGCTGATATTGTTCTAAACCACAAGATGGGTGGGGACGAAGAAGAAGAGTTCAAAGCAACCCCCTACTCTCCAGATAATCGCAGTCAGCCGATTGGAGATGAGGTGCTAATCAAATCTTGGACTCACTTCACTTTCCCTGGGCGCAAAGGAAAATACTCCTCGCTAGAGTGGCACTGGTGGCACTTTAACGCAGTTGACTATAACAGCTATGAGGAAGGCGAGTTTGAGGCGGTTTTCCTATTCGAAGGTAAATCATTTGACGATCAGGTAGACCTTGAAAAGGGCGGCTTCGACTATCTAATGGGCTGCGATCTGGACATGAGCCATCCAGAAGTCGAAGAAGATCTGCTGAAATGGGGTGAGTGGTACGTAGATACAACCGATATAGACGGGTTTCGATTTGATGCGGTCAAGCATGTTCAGGCCGGATTTTTCCCAGGCTGGCTCGCTCACGTGCGTAAATACAGCAGCAAACGACTATTCGCCGTAGGTGAATACTGGTCTTATGAGATTGAGGCTTTGCACCATTTCATTGAGGTTACCGGCGGCGATGTCGCCTTGTTTGACGCGCCTTTGCACTACAACTTTTGTAATGCGAGCAAGGCGGGTGACAGCTACGACATGCGCACTATCTTCGATAATTCGCTGGTGCGAGAACAGCCTACTCTAGCCGTCACCCTGGTCGACAATCACGATTCGCAGCCCCTACAGTCTTTAGAATCTGTCGTAGAGGCTTGGTTTAAACCGCTGGCCTATGCTCTGATCTTGCTGCGCCGAGAAGGCTATCCTTGCATTTTTTATGCCGACTACTACGGCGCGCATTACAAAGACAACGGCAAGGATGGCAACGAGTACGAGGTTTGGCTAGACAGTCATCAGTGGCTGATAGACAAGTTCTTAGAGGCGAGACGCAACTATGCCTATGGCGAGCAGTATGACTATCTTGATCATGCCAATACCATTGGCTGGACAAGGCTAGGCACTGAGGAATTTTCGGGCGGTATGGCGGTTGTGATCAGCAATGGCGATGAGGGCGAAAAGTGGATGGAAGTGGGACAGGCCAATCGCACCTACGTCGACCTAACAGAGCATATCAGTGAGCCAGTGACCACCAACGAAGAAGGATGGGCTCACTTTCGCTGCGAAGCCGGGTCGGTGTCTGTGTGGGTGCCGCAAGACTGAACGCCTGTTGCTGGCTGAATGTCGGTGAATAGCAGTTCGAGCTATGCATTGGGCTGTAGATGATGATGCCATGACAATCGGCCCGCCTATGTCATGATGAAATATCTCAGTCATGATCAAGTTTTGAACCCAAAGGTAAATCGTCGATGTCGGTAGGTAGCCCCCCAGAACAGCCTGGCTTTGAGCCGCAGCCGCCCAAAAAGCAATCGCTGCCACCCAAAAAGACGCTGAACGAGGGCCGAGAGGAGCAGGCTGTTCATCGGCGGCCTTTATTAGCGCTAGTGCGCTACTATTTTCCGCCCAGCGTTCATCGAGTGATTATTCGCTGGGCGCGGAAGTTTGGGCAGGTATGGTCTGTCAATAGTGGTGAATGGCACTGGCTTGATCAAAAGCCGCTGCCATTAAAGCTTCTCAACCGCAGCCTGTGGAAGGGCGCGAACCCGTCGCTTAGCTACTACATCATGCTGTTTCTCTCAGGCGTGATTGCAGCGCTTGGCCTGCTGGCTGGTAGTACAGCCGCGATTATTGGTGCCATGATTGTTGCGCCGCTGATGGGGCCTATTGTAGCAATGGCCTTTGCGATTACGATGAGCAATCGACGGTTGCTAAAACAGTCTGGCCTATCTGTGCTGACGGGTTCGCTGATGACCATCTTCACGGCCTATGTGATTTGCGAGGTGCTGGGTATCACAACGATGAATTCGGAGATTTTGCAGCGTACGCAGCCGACGTTGATTGATTTGGCGATTGGGCTAGCGGCAGGGGCGGCAGGTTCATTCGCGAAGACACGCAGGGAGATTGCGGATGCGCTGCCGGGGGTGGCGATCGCAGTTGCCCTTGTCCCCCCGCTCAGCGTGATTGGCATTGGCTTGGCATTGGGCTCGCAGTCTATTACTGTTGGCTCCACCTTGCTCTTTCTGACAAACTTGGGGGGCATTATTCTCAGCAGTGGCCTCGTCTTTATCTGGCAGGATTATGGCTCTGTCCGCAGAGCGAGAAGGGGGCTAACCGCTTCCACCATCATGGTGATCTTGCTAGGTATCCCGCTAGGGCTATCTTTACGCGATTTGGTGATTGAAGAAAAGACGCGGGCGCTGGTTAGCAGGCTTGTACGGGTAGAAACCTACACCTTTAAAGAGGCTGATGTTCGCCGACTCAGAGTTGACTCTAATGGCGAGCAGCTCTCGGTGAATCTTGAAGTCGCTGCGCCAGAGGACTCCATTACGGCGGCTCAAATAGATTTGGTTCATGCCTTTTTAGAGCGCGAACTAGAGCGACCCATATCGCTAGATGTGAGTGTATTTCCCGTTATTGAATACTCGATTGAGCAAAATAGCGAGGTTCAAAGCGCTAAGTGACCAACGCCAGTATTAACTGCTCTTTTTCGTTCGAGCTGTTTGCCGACTAGATACAATGCGTGGTGCTCAATGCCTGCTATCTCGACGTACAGGCGGCGATGGCGGCGCATATTGACTCTGTGGTTATAAACCCTACTTGGCATCAAACCTGGTATCAAAAGGGAGCTACCAGAGTCCTCTGCTAGGGTACACTGCACATCGCAGGCGTTAATAGGAGTTGTCTTAACGAAATGAAATGAAATATACAGAAACGTCATATAAGTCTCGCTATCATTTAGTCCGTTTTACCGATAGTGTTCTGCTAAATAGTGTTTTGATAACAATCTGCCAGTAGTGTCGAATTCTTGTTAATAATCTCCCATCACTCTTTTCTGACAGCACTGCCTTAACACCTCCTTATACCTTGAACAACCATCTTCAAAAGTTACGCTGCACAGCTATTACGCAACAACTCTATGCGGCAGCATAAAACAAAGTCTTTTACGGGCCAAACAGTAAGCTTTGCGCTTGATTGCCAGCCGTTCTAGCTCTCGTATCACGAATATCTCTAACGAGCGGTAAATTAAGTTGTTTTGACTGGTTCTTCATTGTCGTTTCTTTCCATGTCCTGTGCCTTTTTCTCAACCCTACAAACGCTACAAGCACTATGTTAAAAGGCTCAGCGAAAAGCAGCCGCTACAGGTCTTCATCCATCGGTTGACTCGCCCTGTGCTGGCTCTTGTTGCTTTGGGTATTACCAACAGCGGGCTATCGTTTGCAGACTATTATTTGCCCGATCCCTGGAACGACAAGCTAGCTCATATATTCACTATTGCCATTATCTTTGTCATTGGCTGGATGATTCAGCAAGCTGTCAACACTACCAAAGTGCTGATTCTGCGGCGATACGCCACCGATAAAGCAGACAATTTCTACGCTCGGCGCGTGCACACGCAAGTAGATGTCATCGCCAAAATTATCTCCTTCTTTGTGGTGGTGCTCACCCTAGCCGCCGTTTCTCTCACCTTCGAAGAAGCCAAAATCATCGGCAACAGCCTTCTCGCCTCCGCTGGGGTCGCTAGCATTATCCTCGGCTTGGCTGCCCAGAAAACTATCGGCAACTTATTCGCAGGCATCCAAATTGCCATCACCCGTCCCATCTGCATCGAAGACGCTGTCTTTGTAGAAGGCGAATGGGGCTGGATCGAAGAAATAAATCTAACCTACGTCGTTGTTCGCATTTGGGATTTGCGTCGGCTAGTTGTTCCCATCACCTACTTCTCCGATCAGCCCTTTCAAAACTGGACTAGAAACAACGCTGAGATTATCGGCAGCGTCGTTATCTACACTGACTATGCCGTCCCCATTGAGGCTATCCGCAGCGAAATGAATCGAGTCCTAGACGAAACGCCCCTTTGGAACCGAAACATTGCCGTGCTACAAGCCATCGACTGCGAGGCCAGCACGCTACAGCTACGCGCCCTGATGACCGGCAAAGACGCCCCCACTACCTGGGATCTACGCTGCCACGTCCGCGAAAAACTAGTCACCTGGCTGGCCAACGAATATCCTACCGCTCTCCCTCGCACCCGCATGGAGCTAAAGCCCGCAGGCCATGGTTCTGCGTCGTAACCTACGCTGTCATCTGCGTTATGAGTGTGGCTGTCGCAGTACAAATAAGAAAGCAAAAGCGTAAACAAGAAAAATCCCTGGTACTCGTAGGCGACTATCAGGGATTGGACTATTCGATTTTTTTCAACACAAAATCAGGGCCTTAACAGCAGAGGGTTTAGCCACCACTCATCATAATTACAACAATGATGACAATAGCCATGATCACAATAAACGGCGGGGGACCGTCTCCCCAGTCGTTAGTAACATCGCGCTGCCAATGGCAGTTCAAACAGGCGTATTTGCCTTCTCCTGTAGATACGATGCTATGACGCTGACACCGCGGGCACTCAAGATGGTGCGTATTGTTAAGTTGATCGATTGGCTCAAGCAATCGTCTAGACATGCAATGATCCTCCAAAAGATTCAGTGAATAGATGACTTGCCAAAAGAAGCAAGCCTTCGTGGAGCGATGATTTCGTAATCAAACAGAATTGACTACGTGCAATGACACACGTTGCTGATATATTGTTCGTGAGTCATTTTAGGGTTACCTCTAGTGACAACATGCAACTGAGGAAATCTACACTTTGCTCGGGTGGTTTTCTTCAGTTGTCATCATTGTAATCACCTATTTATACCGATGAAGCCAGCCATTGGCTTCTGCAAGACTGCTTCGCAGCACAATTAGTGGTCAGCTTCTTCCAGCCATTTGGTAACAATAGTAACAAAATCTCTTGCTTTTTCTCCTATTTGTATCAATAAACGCAAATAAGTGTCCGTTTTTGACTACACTTGTGGAAATCACTGTCCCCATCAGAATCTTTTTGTTGGTGATAGTTGTCCAGAAATCTGTCAAAAAAATTACTTTCCACACGTAAGTCATGGTCTATTCAAGGCAGCCGGACAGCGGTCGTAGCTATCGTCTGTATCGCTACTTGCTAGGTCGTTTAGCGATCAGCCGCAGGCCCGATGGGACTCCTATCAACTTACAGACTGCCCAGCGCGTGGGCGACGACGCTCTACGTAAGATAATTTCTGCCGTTTTGGCAGACGAAGATACCTGGTATCAATCTGTTAGTGCGAACAGCAATGCTGCCAAAGTAACAACAGGTCGTCTGGTGGAAATGCTGGGCACGCTGAAAGAAACGCTTGTCGAAGACTACAAAGAGTACGAGGAGCCCTACAGCCGAGTTCTGACAACCGAAGATGTGCTAATTGCGCTTTACCAGCTCACCGAACTTTCTCCTGAGGAAAGAAAGCGCCTAGATTTACCGGTTAGCGATAAGCTGACGCTGCTTCAGCAAACGCTGCTTTCTTTACAAACTAAAGACGGCACAGAAAACTACGAGGCTATCTTCAAGGCTTATAAAGAGGCGGTTGGGCTAGAGTTTACGTCATCTGGCGCGTCAGTAAGCAATCTCAATCAGGTCAATGAATTGATTGAAAGCTCGGTGAGGGCTGCACTTAGCTATTTACCGAAGCGCCAAACTCGGTTTCAAGGTCAGATAAAGGAGCCTGGGAATGAAGATACGATTGTCGAACTAAGCCGTAAGGCACAGCGCGAAGTGCGACGGCTGCTTGTTCGTAGCGGCAATACTCAGTTTTTTCTGGTCAACAATGCCACCAGTCATCCGTTCATTCATCGTTACTTGCAGCCAGCCTTTATCAGAAAGCTGTCGCAAACTGTGGTTAATAACGAGCGTTTGACTGCCCAACTGCCGGTGTATCTCAAGCAGGTCACTATAGAAGCGAGAGGTCCGCTGCCTTTTTTTGACACTAGCTTGGGTGTACACAAGCTTGATAGCGCCTATCCTCGCCTTCTAAATGTAAGTATCCAAGAGCTTGATGGTAATGCGGAACATGTGCTGCTAGACGATATTCCTAATCCTAGCGATTATGAACTCGCTTCTCAAGAGGTCAACAAGCTCACGCTTGGCTTTTATCTCAAAATTCCAGATAGCTATAAGAGCGTTGCACCAGATACCTTCAAGACGATTTCGAGCGATCGCATGGAAGCCCAGCGCTCCTACCACCGGATAGACTTTACCTATAGCAGTACTGGCGTCGGTGGTACGCTCTCTCATATTGTCAAAGTTATCAACACAACGCTCCTTTCTGATATTCCTTGTTTATCTCGGTTTTTTCCCATTGCGCACGATGTTACGTCTACTCAAACTATTATCAGAGAAAATGTTTCTTCCCCTATATGGGCACACAGTCTAGTCAAGCTGTGTCATAACCGGACGGTCGGACAAGCACTCGGGGCTTTTGAAGAGAGCGATACTCCTTACGATGATTTCTCTTTTGGCGATCCGACTGGACACGGTGATTTTTGTGGTTTCGATTTTCTAATTGCGCAGGCCCAGTCTTCTTTGCAGGCTCGCCTGCAGGCAATTCGCAATACGGGTATTGATCCGGACGCCTATATTCAAGAACTTTGCGAAAAGGTAGAGCGACAGCTTACGCTCAAGCGTGCTTGGCAAAAGCTGAAGTACTATCCCTTTTCTTCGATGGCGATGATTGGGACCATTCGTGACACTATTTTAGGATCAACCTTTAAGGGGCGATCGCTTCATCGAGATGATGCCAATATATATTTTGACGCTTTCCTTTCAATTGCCGAAGCCCTGTTTGAAGAAGGTGCATACAGAGCTGGCTACCATAATCTCAAAAAGATAGAGACGATAGAAACCTATGCCCGCGATAGCCTCGCGCTAAGAGGAAGTGCTGATATCGACAGTGATAGCTGCGAAGTCTTTTCTAGCCGCCTGATTGTTCGCTATCTTATTTGCAAAGCGACTTACTACTATCTCTACGATCTCCAAGAAAACAATCCTAAATATAGCCGTGAGTTTTCACCAGATCTCACCCGTCAGCAGCTTGTTGCAAAAGCCTGGGAAACGCTTGATTTGGCTGAAGATCACGTGAAGGCGCGGCTGAAAAAGTATATTGTCATTGGCGAAGTCTCTCAGGGCACATTTACCCCGCACTACAAGCTGCTGAGCCGAATTTATTTGCTGCGCGCTAGGCTGTTGACCTTCTTTCCTCGCCTAGTGCCAAAATCTGAAGAGTGGCTGCCGACTGAAAACTTTTCAGGGCAGCAAAGAACAGAAGCCTCTATACACTGGGGAAAGCTTTACCTGCTAGAAAAAGCTAGGCTGTACGTAGCTGCGGATGGAGAAAGTGAAGCGTACACCTATTATGCCGCGCTACAGAGCTGTTACTATCTCACGGCTGCCTATGCCGATTCTGAGAACGTAAGACTTGATCCTAACACTAGAGCGCCTCGCACGCTCAGCCGTAATCATTGTCTGGTTTGGGCGAAGCGACTGAGAGATCATGCGCTGCTGACCTATGCCAAAATAGGTCGCCAATGCTATAACGCCATTAAGGAAAAGAGCGGTCTTCCCAACACGTTTGAGCCATATGGACGCTATGAAATCGAGAGGCTTCCGGCTATTTTTGAAGATAGAGGATTGAAAAAAAATAGAGAAGTCAGTGACGATAATGAGTTCTTGACACTTGATATCTCTCTGCTGGCTGTTAACAAAGAAGATATTCCTAAGCTAACCGCCGATTATTCTGACAAAAGCATCTACCTTTTTGGGACCAATACTTGTCATCTCTTTTTTGCTAGAGGACTCTATCTCCTCTGTAGCGACACGACTGAAGAATTTGAAAAAAATGAGACAGAAAATCCTATTTGCTGGATTTCTAAGCTGGCGCTAGCGAGGCGATTGTTTGACTTGGCCTGGGCGATTGCAGAAGACGGTTGCAAGATAGAAAGGAACAAAGAAAAAGGCCACAAAAATAAAAAAATAACGCGCTCATTTAAAGAAAACGCAACAGCAACTCAATATAGCTCTAGAGAGATTGATTCTGTTCGAGATCTGTATCCGCGCCGGGTGAATGAGCTAGCCGATATTGGTAAGATATTCTCAGCAGCTTGTATGACTCTTCAGCTACATCTTTTACCGGCCAGTGAGCGGTTGCCTGTCGCAACAGATCTTGACAAGATATTTGCTATGTTCCACGGCGAATATCGGCTGAAAAACAATCCATTATTCAAAGCGTCCTTATTTAGACAAAAGCGCTATAACGGCCACCTCGAAGACTTTTTAACAAATACGCGTGGCGTACTCGAAAGACATAGACCGCAGCGAGAGATGCCCGCAACTAACGAAGAGATGCAGGCTTGCCGAGACCAGCTGATGAAGGCGCTATTTGCGACGTTATTGATTTAGCTATGCTCTAGCTATGTCCTAGCTATGCCCTCTACCCACAGTTGCGATCGCCCCAATTCGGCGGCCCGTCATTTCTACTCGGGCCTCGTCTGCACTGAAAGCGGCGCACCGTATTCTCTGGCATGTAGCCAAAGTGAATGTAGTCGTCGGCATAGCTGGGGCTAGAGAAGCTGACAATACCTGTCGTCGGGCAGTTTTCTATTATCTGCGCGGCCATGCTGTTCATTAGCACTGTAGAAGCCATAAGATTTGCTGCCCCGCTGCCGTCTAGGCGAAAGGAGGCGATGCCCGACCGATTTAAGGGCACGTTTGTCTGATAGCCATGAAGACCTTGGCTACGCGCTGTGATTTGTACATTGCGTACGTTTCTGATCTGATCTTCTACTTGAGCGATCGCACTATCACAGCTTTTCCTCGGCTGGGTTGCAATCGGCGCAACAAAGCTAACTAGGTCTGAACGCACCCATACCGTCGCAGTCGGCGTAACTGAACTAGGCCGAATCTGATACCACACATAGCCAATTTCATCTGTGGCAGTATCTAGAATGCTAAAGCGACTGCCGTTTCTAGCCGTTGCGCGGATGTCGGCAGTCGGGTTGGGCTGCGATCGCAAATTTGCAAAGCCACCCGTTAGCGTCGTCGAAATCCAACCTTCAGCAGGCTGTGCTAGTGCCCGCTGGGGCAGCGTCCAAAAAGCGACGCTTAGCGCAACCGCCGTCATAAATCCAGTCAGTAACCGTTTTGTCATATTTTTTCAGGAAATTGTCTCACCCTATACATCAGTATCCGAGCGGTAATTCCTGATTTTTTAGCGACTTTTTCAGCTTTGACGACTTTTTCAGTCACCTATGAACAATAAGCAGTTGGTACTACAGCGTTAAAGACTGTGGATTATTCTCAATCAAATCGCACAGATCTTTCAAGAAAGCTGCCCCATCAGCGCCATAGATAATGCGATGATCGCTAGTCATGTTGACTCGCATTTGACTGCGAATGCCCATCATGCCGTCGGGCGTTGCCACTACCTGAGGGCGCGAGCCGCCAATTGCCAAAATAGAGCCCTGCCCAGGGGGCAAAATGGCATCAAAGCTATCTACGCCAAACATCCCTAGGTTTGAAAGGGTAAAGGTGCCAGAGTTGTACTCCTCTGGAGAAAGCTGCTTTGAGCGCGACCGGGCGACTAGGTCTTTCCAAGTGCGAGAAAGTGAATAAATGTCCATCTGGTCTGCGCCGCGCAGCACTGGTGTGATCAGTCCGCCATCTGGCATGGCGACAGCTACGGCAATATTGATGCTGCTGCTGTACTGAATTCCACTGGGTGCAAAGCTCGCGTTTACAACCGGATGCTTTTGCAAAGTGACAGCTACTGCCTTTGCCAATAGCGCCGTCATTGTTACCCCTTTGGGCTTAATTTGCTTGTATAGCTGGTCTAGCCCGTTGGTGATAATGGTGTAGCCGACGCGGAAAACGGGGACCGCAAGGCTGGCATCCATGTTGCGAACGACGGCCTGCTGAAGCGTGTTGAACGCGACTAGCTCACCTGGCGCGGCGGGTGGCACGGCAACCGCCGGGGCTGAGGCTTTAGACGCACCGGGCAAAACTGCCGGGGCGGCTGGGGCACTAGCGGCGGCGCTTTTCTGAGCTGATTGCTGGACTGGTTGCTGGGCCAGTTGCTGGGTTGAGGTCGAGGTTTTGCCTGCGGCCTGCTCAATGTCTTCGGCGACAATGCGGCCATGCGGACCAGAGCCATTGACCGTGCTCAGATCTACTTTTAAGGTTTTGGCGAGCTTGCGGGCGCGCGGAGAAACGATTACCCGGCCAGATCCCGCGCTAGGAGCAGGCGCTGCATCTGCATTGTTTTGAACAGCCGGGGCGGGCTGAGAAACGTCAGTCGCCGCTGGTGTTGGGGTAACAGGCGTGGGTGCGGGTGCGGCGGCAGGTGCACCCGTAGATCCGCCATTCATCAGGGCAGCGGCATTTTGTTTGGCGGCTTCTATTTCATCTTCGGTTTCGGCCAGCAGGGCGATCGCATCATTCACCTGCGCCATCTCACCCGCTTCGGTGATAATAATCGCCAAATAGCCCTCATAAAAGGACTCCACATCCATGTCCGCTTTGTCAGATTCAACAACGACAACGGTTTCGCCTTTCTCTACTTTGTCGCCAGCAGACTTGGCCCAAGAAACAATTTTTCCCTCAGTCATCGTAGAGCTGAGAGCAGGCATAAAGACTTCGCGGATCATAGATGGGTTACTAATAATCGACAACAGCGCTCTGGCAATCACCAGCGCCTAATTGTATCTTGTCGTGGGGTATCTTGCTTGCGAATACCCGAGGTTTACAGCTCGCCGCGAATATCTTCAACGACACCGTCGCGCAGCAGAATCTCTACCTGCATTTTTTTAATCATATGGTCGCCAACAGCCACCTCAAAAAAGCTGTCGATTTGACCCTGGCTGACTTCTTTATCAAGCTCTAGCGTCTGTACCTGCTGAAGCTGCTGAAGCAGCTGGTTCTTTTGCTGAAGCAGCTGGCTCTTATCCTGGTTTAGCTTAGTCTGTACGCTGCCAACCTGCTGAGAAACCGCGTTCGCGGGATTAGCACCTTGCTTTTGCATCTCTGTCATGATGCGCTGATTTTGCATCTCTAGCTGCTGTAGGCGACCGTCAATTTGATTGAGCTGGCTTTG
The DNA here is from genome assembly GCA_963833005.1 of uncultured cyanobacterium. GTDB lineage: Bacteria > Cyanobacteriota > Cyanobacteriia > Phormidesmidales > Phormidesmidaceae > Phormidesmis. The sequence goes on from CAWHWK010000003.1 coordinate 279,878, forward strand.
CAGCTGCTTTTGGGCTTCTTCTTTCCAGAGGGGAGTGACGACTGCTTTGATGTTGACGACGCGCTTGAGCCGTAGCTGAGAGGGGGAAACTTCCATGGCGATCGGGGTAAATAAAACTTTAGGAGGACTTCAAAACATTCAATCAAAATTGATTAAATCAGATTGATGCGGATAAACAAGTGGATAAATGGATAGTTTGGACCGGATAATTTGAGCTAAGTATGTTTGGACAGACTTAGCAACTATGCCCATCTATTAACGCTAACCTATCAACATTAGTTATCGCATCTGGAGGCATGATGTAAACCAGGCACTATGCAAATCAGGCACCATGCAAACCAGACACCATGCAAACCAGACACTATGCAAACAAGCTGTCGATGATGGCCTGGTAGCGATCGCACACCTGCAACCGCTTCACCTTCATCGTTTGCGTTAGCAGCCCATTTTCCACCGTAAAGGGCTCGTCTAACAGGACAAAGGGCCCAACGCGCTCATCGGGCCGATAGCCAGGACGATTGGATATCTCTCGCTTCAGTTCCGCTTTAAATAAAGCTTGAAACAGCGGACTGTTGAGATCGCTTATATCTACTCCTTTATTGGCAGCCCAAGACTCAAGGGCCTCTTTGCTTGGTACAATCAGCGCGCCAACACTCTTTTGGTCTTGGCCAACCAGCATGATTTGATCCACATAAGGACTGCGCAAGCAGGCATTTTCTACAGGCGTCGGCTCAATATTTTCGCCATTGGTAAGCACAATAGTATCTTTGGCGCGGCCCGTGATAATCAAATCGCCTTGGGCCGTCAGCTTGCCCAGATCGCCCGTATCGAACCAGCCGTCTGGATCAATGGCTTTGGCGGTTGCTTTTGGATTTTTGTAATAGCCTTGCATCACCTGTGGCCCTCGAATGAGCACCAGTCCAGGGGTGCCAGCGGGCAGCGGTTCGCGGGTTTCTAGGTGGACAATTGCGGTTTCAACGCCGGGCACTGCCTGGCCATCTGCACCCCGCAGGTTGTGCCAAGGGCGGCGCACATGGGTGATGGGTGAGGTTTCAGTTAGGCCATAGCCGCCGAGAATTTCAATGCCAACGATTTCGTAGAAGTCTTCGAGATAGTCGGCGATAGAGCCGCCGCCGCTGACAAGATAGTCAATTTGGCCACCCATGGCGTCGCGAACTTTGCCGTAGACAATGCGATCACCTATCTGATGAATTGGCCACAGGTAGGCTAGCTTTAGCCGCGCCACCAGCTTTTGCCCTGCCGATGCGTCCATATTGTCTAGGTTTAAGCCTGCAACGGTGCGCTTAGCCCGGATATAGTCCAAGCTTTTGTCTAGAAAAAACTTCACCAGCTTCTGTTTGCTCTCAGGCTGGGCCCTAAAATTCTTTTGCACGCCTTCGTAAATCGATTCCCACAGACGCGGCACTGCCACCATGTATTGCGGGCTATGGGTCTTAAAGTCGTTCTTAACAGCGCGGATATTCGTATAGATTTGATGGCAGCCCTGAGAAAGGGTGAAGTATTCAAACGACCGCTCGTAAGAGTGCCAAATTGGCAAGATGCTCAGCACTTTTTGCTCTGGGCCAACGCTGACGACACTGCTTGCGCCCGCAATTTGAGAAAACAAATTGCTTTGGCTGAGCATGACGCCCTTGGGCATTCCAGACGTACCTGAGGTGTACATCAACGTCGCTGTAAAGCTGCGGTCAAAAACCACAGGCGTCAGCCCAGTGCCTAGGCTCATCAGCTCAGAAAAGTTAAGCAGCTTGGCACCGCCTAAGTCTGCGTCTATCTCAGCCGCTTCGTCTGTGAGCAAAATAATAAAGCGCAGGCTGCGATCGCTTAAGCCATCAGCTAGCTTGCTCAACACGCTGATATCTTGTACGACAAGGCCAATGCTATCGCTATTCTCCAAGATAAACAGCAGCTCGGCTCTATCAGCGTTGGCTCCTCGAACGGCGTCAATTGCTCCGGCTGTCATAATGCCTTGGTCGGCTACCATCCAGCGGGGACGATTTTCACTGAACAGGGCAATTTTTTCTTGGGGCTGTAAGCCAAGTGCCTGTAAGCCTGCGGCAAACTGATTAATTGCACTGGCTAGCTCGCGATAGGTGTATTGCGTCGCTGGGTTGGTGTGCGGGTCGTGCAGGGCGATATGGTCACCATATTTTGCCGCAACGATTGGCCACACCTCGGGAATTGCAGAGACGTTGCTATAGTCAATTGCTTTGGACCAGTTGATTTTTTCCTGTTCGTGCAGCGCCGCTACCATGGTGTTTACACTCCTCGTTAAGGTGCTTAGAAAGGTGCCCGGAAAGGGGCCTAAAGAATGACGATCATGCAGGAATATTACTTGATAGCTAGACTATCCGGATTTCTGATCGCTATATATTAAGGTTGTGACGCCTAGCGCAGGCGGTTTACCATGAACCTTTAAGTAACGTTAAGCGCCTAGCCTTTTGAGCTGGCTTTCTACAATGTCAGGGATGTCAGGGTCAGGGATGTCAGGGTTTATGGGTTGGCTAGCGGCACATCCGGGTCAGCTGGCCGGTCAGCTGGTCTGGGCCGCAGCTTCTATTTTTTGGGTAGAAATGGTGCGCGATTTTTATCATGTGCTTAGTCACCAGTGGGCACCGCTACAGCGCCTACACGGCTGGCACCACCGAGCCTATAAGAAAGACTTTTCGCCGATTAGCACTGAGGTATATCGCCAGGCGCAGCTCTATAACGATGTGCCTGAGGCGGTCTTTATGATGGTGGTTTTGGGATTAGCTGCGATCGCTTTGAAAGCGCCAGGTCTATGGTTAGGGGTACTGTATGCCGCAGGCTTTTTAGGAGCGGCGCTGCTGCGATCGCGTGGCCTACTCACCCGTACCGATCTCACCCATGAACCGGGTCCGCTCACGGGCATCCCTAGCTACTGGCTGGTTAATCGCACTTATCACTGGCGGCACCATTTCGATGACACCAACGCTTACTACGCGGGCTTTTTTCCTATCAGCGACAAACTCATGGGCACAGCGCTCTCTTTAAAAGGTAAATCTGTCGCGGTTACAGGCGCTTCTGGCACTTTGGGCCGCGCCTTGGTTAAAGCGCTGGCCGCGCAAGGGGCAAAACCAATTGCGCTGACGACTTCGGCAAACGCTGATATTCGTGGTGCGGTGAAGATAGTGAGCTGGCAGGCAGGAAAAGAAGCTGAGCTAAAAGCGGTTTTACAGAAAGTAGATATTTTGCTGATCAATCACGGCGTCAATGTGATGGGCGAAAAGTCGGCGGCTGCGATTGAAAAGTCACTAGAGGTCAACGCACTTTCTAGCTGGCGACTGATGGAGACGTTTTTAACGACAGTGGATGGTCGTACGGGCCGCGCGACGAAAGAAGTGTGGGTGAATACGTCTGAAGCTGAAGTCAATCCAGCTTTTAGTCCGCTTTACGAAATTTCTAAGCGGCTGATGGGCGATTTGATAAATGTGCGCCGCACCGATGCGCCCTGCGTGATTCGTAAGCTGATTTTGGGCCCTTTTAAGAGCGATTTGAACCCAGCGGGGGTGATGGGGGCAGATGCGATCGCCTGGGCCATCCTGTTTTTAGCCAAGCGAGATATCCGCAACATCATCGTCACTATTAACCCTTTGACCTATCTCCTTTTCCCCCTAAAAGAACTCTCTCAAGCCATTTACTTTCGGCTTTTTCTCAAAAAGCAGCCCAGTCTAACGATCGTTCTAGATGCGATCGCCCCAGAACTGGTTGCTAAAGAAGCGATCGCCCCAGACTCTTACAAGCACTGAGCAGATAAGCACCGAGTAGATAAGCACCAAGCAAACAAGCAGACTTTCTCATTGACCCATCTGCTCTCTTGGCCCAATCGTAAACTCGTCAAATTTGACCACTGCCGAATCGGGTTCGCGTGTATCAAAGTAATAGCTGCTCAGGGTGCCTGAGCCCGTATCGAACAGCGTAAAGCTCGTAACATCGTTACTGGCAATATAGGGCAGCGGATCGCCCTGTTTATCTGTTAGCGGAGAAATGGACGGCATGACAGGGGCTAGGCCGTTGGGGTCGCCCACCGCGCTATAGGTTTGATCAAATGGCGTCAGATCGCCCGCGACGGCGACCTTTTCGTCAGTCGGCACGTCTCGGGGGTTGCCTGCGGTGTGCGCGCCATAGGAATTGCCCACATTGGAGGTTTCCAAAAAGTGCATTCCTTGGGGGCTCACAAAGCGGTTCCACAGGTGAGAGTGGCCATAAAACACGAGCTGAACGTCGGCACTTTCGAGCAGTGGCATCAGATCGCGAATGATGTAGTCATCTTCAGGCGGATATTCATACTGAATAGACTGCAGCGTCCCGTCATCTGAGCGATTTTCTACCAGAATGGGATCGGTAAACGGCGGCGCAATGTTCCCGCCTAACGTGTGCGGTGGATGGTGCAGCATCACAATTTTGTACTTGGCACTTTTGAACGCATCGCTCGCTAGCTCTTGCTGCAGCCACTGATATTGCAGACTGCCCTGGCGGATGTCTTCAAAAATATGCTGGCCATAGCCCCAGGTTTTGGGCGCGTTGAGGGCGTCGGCTTTTTCGCGATAGCGGCCTTTGGTTTCTGGTGAAAGCTCGGGCGATCGCCAAATTTGAGTGACGTACAAACTAACCAGACGCACATCGCCAAAGGTCGTTGCATAGTAGGTACTGGTCTGACTGCCATCAGCTAGCGTAGCGGTGGGTAAAGAAAAGATTTCTTCGTAGGTTTGGGTATTGTACGAGTGGTCTTTGATCCACTCAGAGGCGGGGACGCCTTCAGGTGCTGGGTAAAACGCATTGACTCGCTGGCGGGGAAGCGGATTGTTGAACTGTGCATCTAAGGAAGCGCTGTCAGAATATCGGCCCATTACCTCGTGGTTGCCAATGACTGGAAAAAGCGGCGCGTGTTGAATAAGCTGAGCGCCAGTATAGCGAGTCGTTAGCTCGTGGCTGGTTCCCGCTTTCTCAGTACTCTTCTCAGTGTTTTTTTCAGCATTCTTTTTAGCATTCTTTTCAGTGGTCTTGGCCAGATCGTAGGCCGCGCGGCCTTGCAGTCCTGGAAACAAAGCAAGACCTCTCGCATCGTCGAACCACTCGGAGGCGCGATCAGGCACGTTGACCAAGTCGCCTGCAAAAAAGACCGCGTCAACGCGATCAGCAATTTCACCCACTTTCTGAAGATTAGCGGGAGTGAGCGGTTTTAGCTGATGATCTGACGTAAGAAGAATAGTCAGCGGTTGTCCGATTTGGGGGGCCGCGCTCAGCGTAAAGCTGTCGCTCATCACTAAACGCTCGTCGGCATCCCTGCTTTTTATCCGGTAGGCAACCCGCGCATTGGGCGTTAGGCCCGTGATGCTGGCCTCATGCCGCCATATGGGGCGAGCGGTGAGCGTTGAGTAATTGCGGCCAGCAACTTTGGAGCTGCTGTCTTCACGCGTGCGGCTTAGCTGAGTGGTTATAGCGATCGCGCTCATCCCCTCGCCATACTCTACGGTATGCGCTATTCCTGCGAACTCAGTAAACCAGACAACTTGAACCGTTGAGGATGTCGGCAGTTGAAGAAAAGGATCGCTTAAAAGCTTTGGCATATCTAGCGGTTCGCTCTGTCGGTTAACAGATGGTTCAATCAGTGTGCGGCTGGGCAAATTGTTAGATTGCATGGCGATGATACAGAGGGCCGTTAAAACTATAGCTAGGCTCAAGATGACGGGCCTGTGAAACTTGATTTGGCTGTTGGCTGACCTTTTCATTTGCTGTGGTTTATCTGCTGTGGTTTATCTGCTGTGGTTTATCTGCTTTGGAGAGAGTTCTTTTGTCTTCGCTGCTTTTAGCGGCACGATTACTACCGGTACAGGGCCGTGAGTGTAGGGCAGTCGTGCAAGCGTCTAGGTATGAAACACGGTTTGCTTTAGATTGTGTCAGTCTGAGATTATGAGCGCTTTAAAACCCAATCGGTCAAAATCCTACTGGCCTAACCGTTGGCCTCAAAAGATGCGTTGGCTGAGCCCGCTGCTGCTGGTTTCATTGGGTCTGCATGCAGTGGCACTATGGCTACCGATTCCCCCCAAACCCGAACAGCCAGAAGATCCAGAATTAGAGCTACTCGAACCCATTCAAGTCTCTACTTTACCGATTGGTAGCTTACCTTCTAAGGCTCAACCAGAGTCAGAACTAGAGCCAGAACCAGAACCAGCGCCATTACCGCCACCGCCACCGCCGCCGTCAGCGCCAGCGATTCCACCACCGGCTCCAGAAGCCTTTCCATTTTCAGAAGCGCCACTGCCACAGACGGCTCCTGCGGTAGAAGACCCGCCGCCAGCAGAGAATCCGCCACCAGCAGAGAATCCACCGCCAGAAGGGGAACTGCTCTCTGAGAAAGATCCGCCCCCCGAGAAGAATCCGCCCTCAGATCAGCCCCCTGAGGAATACAGCGCTGAGAGAACAAACGCTAGAGACACGACAGGCCTGAGCGAATTTTCCGCAGCTATTGGAAGCTTTGCGTCTAACGGCGCGCAATTTCTCGTCGGTAAAACCTATCAGCTAGAGTCCACGAGCGATCGCTGCTATCAAGATGAAGACGTTTTGTCAGGCGCGATTGGCGTTTTGATCGATGAGGTCGGAAATTTGGAATTAGCTCAGGTCACGACCAGTACTGGCTACGAGTCAATGAATGCAGCGCTGGGCAGGTGGTTCTTGGAAACTAAAGGGGAAAGCCCTGACGAGCCGTCTGAAATACAGCCAATCGAGAGCGGGCTATACGGATGGCTACTTGAAAATCATGGAAATGCCTGGTTCGACGGTGTTGATTATGAAGCGTACTATTTCCAAATTGAAATTGAGCTAAAAAACAACCCCTGCCGAGAATAACGGTTAGCGAATGGCATTTAGCCGCCGCTAACGGGTGGAATTAAAACCAGTTCGTCGCCGTCAGCGAGGGGCGTGTTAGCCTCTACGAATTGAAAATTAAGGCCAAAGCGCGTGAGGTCTTTCCACTGGCTAAGCTGAGGGTATGCCTGAATCAGGCGATCGTGAACCTCTCCGACCGTTGTTCCTGTGGGTAGCTGCATCTCTTTTTCTGGCACGCCCAGCGTCTCTTGATAGACCGCAAACAGCTTCAGCGTAATGTGGACTTGGTTGTCTTTTATACTATCTTTCACAGCCTACTCACTTCTCCATTCACCTGACTCTCTATCTTTTGCTGCTGCCGCTAGGCTGTTGGCCAAACTCTTTAAAAGGGATTGCTCCTGATACGGCTTCGAGAAATACGCTGTTGCCCCCAGATTCATTGCTAAATTTCGATGCTTTTCACCACTGCGCGATGTCAGCATTGTCACCGGAATCTTGGCAAATTTAGGTAGCGATCGCAGCCTAGACAGCAGGCTGTACCCGTCCATTCGAGGCATTTCCACATCGCACACGATGCTATCGATCTCTACTCCTGTTTCTAGCTTTTCTAGCGCATCTTGTCCATCGCGAGCCTGTGCGACCTCGTAGCCTGCCTTTTCTAGCGTCAGTGCCAGCAGCCGCCGCACGTTTACCGAATCATCCACCACTAAAAACCGAGGCCGATGCCACATCGCTTTATCGGGCACCATCTGTAGGCTTATCGGATCAATTGCTCCGTTTGCCACCGGATTAGAGTACAGCGCCGCTGCTGAATTGATTCCTGTCCCCTCACAGTTGAGCACCCACCGCACTAAATCTGGCAGGCTCATCAGCGGCACCACTCGGCCATCGCCCAAAATAGTGCAGTTGCTAAAGCCCGCAGGTAGCGAAATTGGCCCTTCCACCCGGCGCACGGCGACTTCTTGATCTCCCCAAGACCGGTCAATTTTCAGCCCCATCCGCTGATCGCCCATGCGAAAAATCAGCACGCTGGGCTGATCTAAGGTCGGTATTTGCTCCAAAGTCTCGATTTGCCTAGAGCAGTTGAAAGTCAGCCAGTTTGAAAGCTCAATCAGGCGTATCGCATCGCCCCTAAAATGCAGCATCGGCTTACCTTCGGTCTCGTACATATCTGCCGGATCGCTGAGGTTAACTTCTTCAATCATGTCTGTGGGTATTGCCACTAACATGCGATTGCCCTCTGCTAGCATGACGCGGGTAACCGAGAGGGTATAGGGCACTGAGAGCGTGAAGATAGTCCCTTTGCCAGCTTTAGTGTCTACGCTAATGTCGCCGCGAATTTGGGTGAGATTGTTGCGTACAACATCCATCCCTACGCCGCGACCAGAAAGGGCGGTCACCGCTTCGGATGTGCTAAAACCGGGCTCAAAGATTAAAGAAAGCAGCTCGGCGTCGCTAGCCGCGCTGAGCAGCTCGGCGTCTAAGCCCATCGACTGAGCGCGATCGCGTATTTTATCTAGCGCAATTCCATTCCCATCATCACTGACCGTAATCACTGTGCGGCTGCTGTGGTTAGCGGCTCGAATGGCGATGGTTCCACGGCCCGATTTCCCTTTGCTTTCGCGCTTCTGTGGCGTTTCGATGCCGTGGTCAAAAGCATTTCGCACAATGTGCATTAGCGGGTCGCTAAGGGCTTCTAAAATATTGCGATCAATCAGCGTATTCTCACCTTCTAGCAGTAGCTCAACAGATTTACCATGCTCTATTTCTAGCTCCCGCAGCGCCCGTGGAAAGCGATTGGTAATATCGGCAAGTGGCCGCATCCGCAGGTAATTTAGCGTTCGCTGCAGGTGCCGCGCCGTGCGGTGAATCACGCGGGTGGTTTGCTCGGTCTTATCAACGCTTAGCTCAATATCGTCTGCGACTTCTTGCAGCTTCACCACCGACTCTACAATTTCACGAAAAGAAAGATGCGCATCGCTGTAGCGATCAAATTCTAAGCTGTCAAAGTTATGATGAAAAGCTGATTTGGACTCCTGCTCAAACTCATGAGGATCTCCGTCGTTCTGTGGCTTTTGGCTTTTGGCAGACTGGCTCTTGGCAGATTGGGCATTGGCAGATTGGGCATTGGCAGATTGGGCATTGGCAGGCGTGGCTGCGGCGGTAGTGCTCACGGCTCCTGCATTCACGGCGTTAAGCTGTTTGACGCTCAGGTTTTCTGCGCTTAGGTCTTCTGTGCTTAGGTTTCCTGAGGTATCAGCAGAGGCGCTGCTTGGCAGCAGTGCGTTATTTAGCTGGCCGGGTAGCAAAAACTGAGTGCTGTTGGACTGCTCATAAAGATCTTTGAAATCGTCGTTGAGTTCATCGAGCGATCGCAGCTTCCGGCTCAAGCTTTTTACCAGTCTTCGCGTTCGTCTGACTTCGGCCTCTAGTCGGTTGCGTTCAATCGTCAGCTCGCCAAAATAGTCATTTAGCTCATTTAGCTTGCGCACCGAAACGCGCACTGTATTATCCCCAATCTCTGCCTCTTCCGTCTGTGCTCTTGGGGTTTCAGAGAAACGAAACTCGGTTCCTGATGCTCGGTGATTCTGTCGGTCGCTGGCTGCCTCGCTGCTGGCCGCTTGGTCCGCTTCGTCAAACACGCCTGCAAAGGCGTCCGCTTCCTCAAGTTCTGTTTCTTCAGTGCCCGTTCCTTCAAGGTCGATCTTCTCAGTGTTAGTTTTCTCAGCGTCTACCGCTTCAAAGTCTGCTGCCTCAGAATCTGCCGCCGCCATGCCCACCATCTGATCGATATCAAGCTCGCCAGCGTGCAAATCAGCAAACACGTCGTTGATTAAGGCGTCGTCTTCGTCCCCTAGCCCAGCAAATATATCGTTAACTAGCGCATCGTCTTCATCGCCAAACGCGCGATCGCCCGCCTCAAACTCAATCAGCCCAAAACTGATATCGGTTAAAGCACTCGGCATAGACTCAATATTGCCTGTAATTACCAGCGCCTGCGCTCGCCGCCAGGCCTGAAGCGCGCTTTGGCCCACCTCTTGCAGCTGGTCGCCAGTAGCCGCTCCCGCCGCAAACGCCTCTACCGACTGACACAGCTGAATAAAAGGCGGTAAATCTAGCATCTCACCGAGCGCGCTCAGCTCTTGAGCCATCACCACGATTTCTGACTGAAGCTCGCTTGGGCTTTCTTCCAAAAGCGCTTCTAATTTTTCTAGCGTTCCTTCTACTTCGGTTTGAAAAATCAGCGGTAGAATGTCTTGCCCTTCGTCGGCATCCATCATCGAAGCCGCATCCTCTGCCGATGGCTCTCCGAGCGTGTCGTACAGATTTTCGAAAATAGGGCCTACAAAGTTAGCAACCCAGGGATCATCTAGCGGAACACCATTGCGATCGCGCTCTACGATTTGACGAACCGCATCCATCGCACTTAGCAGCTGACCTTCTACATCGCTAGTCACCCCCTCGCCCCGACCAATCTTCACCACTTTGAGTGCATCTTCTAGCCGATGGGCTAAGTCACTTGTCAGGCTGTAGCCCATCAGCGCTGCGCCCCCTTTAATCGAGTGGGCTGCTCGCAGCGCTACATTCATCTCAGCATTGTCTACGCCCCGCTGAGCTATCCCCAATACTGCCCCCTCCAGCGTATCCAAATACTCTTCAGCCTCATCGAGAAACTGGAGGCGGATCTCGCGCTCTTTATCTTCCATCATCACCTTCCTCCCCCATACTTTCAGACATGCTTTCAGGCGTTTCTTTGGACATTTCTTCAGGCGGCTCTGGAGGTAATTTCTGGAATGGTTCAACCCTCTCGTTCACGACAAACGTCGCCACCTGAGATTGTAAATTCTTAGAAACACGCAGGGTTTTATCGAGCGCTGCCGCGACCTGACGCGAAGAGTCGGACGTTCGCTGTGCTAGCTGGGCAATCTCTTCCATCAGCGCTGACACCGTGGTAGAAGTCACTACCTGAGAACTCGTTGCCTCGGAAATCTGACGCGCTAGCTCGTCCATCTTCTGCGATCCATTTAGTATCTGGTTCAGGCTCGCCTTCGCATCTTCTACGCGGTGTGTCCCCTCTACAACCTGTACTGTACTCTGCTCAATCGCTTCTACTACATCGCCAGTTTCCCGCTGAATGGCCTCGACAATTCGCTCAATTTCTTCGGTCGCTGTTGCTGAACGGGTCGCTAGCTCACTGACCTCTTCTGCAACTGCCGCAAAGCCTTGGCCTTCTTCACCGGCTTTAGCAGCCTCAATTCCAGCGTTGATCGCTAGCATATTAGTCTGCTGAGAAATCTGATTAATCAGTGAAACGGCCTTCGTAATCTGCTGAGAAGACTCACCTAGGCGCTTCACTTTCTTGGCTGTCTGTCCGACCGTCTGACGCAAGCTCATAATATTGCTCACCGTCAGATCCATCGCCTCGCCGCCCAGGGTAGCCGTCTCAGAAGCCGCTTTAGCGACGGCTGCCGCCTCTTCAGCTTGCTGCGCCACCTGTTGAATAGAAGCCGTCATCTCGCCTACTGAATCTAGCGTTAGCGTAGTTTGCTGTGCCTGTTGCTGCGCCTCATCAGACAAGATGCGAATAGCGTTCTTGTTTTCACCCAAAGACTGATCCACCTGCTTTGCAGATGTCTTGACCTGCGTTACCACTTGGCTTAGGCTCTCAACGATGGCGTTAAAGAAATCAGCTACCGTTCCAATCTCTCCGGCAGTCACGTCAGCGCGAACCGTTAAGTTACCGTCAGCAGCAGCTTCTACATCGCTTAGCAGCTCTATCAACTGCATCTGTAGCGTTTCTTGCCGCTCGGCTAATTTGCTAGCTAGCGTATTGGCTTGTTGCAGCGCGGCAGCTTTCTGCATATTTGCTTCGGCTTGATCCAACGCAAATCCGAGCTGGGTAGCTGCCCTTTGAACGAAGTTAATAGTTACCTCTGACCAGTCACGAGGTCCACTGCATTCGTGGGCAATCAGCAGCCCTAGCAGCTGATCTTCCACCACAATCGGTGCAACCAGGCTCGCTTTCACCTCAAAAGGCTCTAACTGACTGAGATGGCAAGCCGTTAGACCGGCCTTAGCAATATCTGGTGTGGCTTTGACTCGACCGTCGCGATACTGATCAACATATTTATCAGCAAAGCAGGGGTCCGCTATTTTGGCCCCCAGCGCAGCTGGCCACTGCGTATCAACCGACTCAGCTACAATCGTGCCCTGCCAGTTCTCATCAAACAAGTAAACCAAGACACGGCTGCTGTCGATTGCTAGCTTGACTTTCCGCGTGACCAAGCGAAAAATCTTTTCGCGCGTCTCTGTGCGCGAAGTGCCCTCAACGCTCGTCTCTCGAATCATGCTGACCAGTTCAGAGAGCTGTTGCTCACGCTTCACCGCTGTTTTTTGCGACGCCAGCAGCTTTGCCTGCGACAGCGCAAATCCGATTTGGGTGCCAATTTGGTCGATCATATTAATCTCTTCTGGCTGCCACTGCCGGGGACCGCTGCACTCATGAGCGCACAGCAAAGCCACAAGCTCATCACCTACTACAATTGGCGCAACCATATTGGCCTGCACTTCTAGCTCTCGCAGCAGACGACAGTGACAGTCTGTCAAATTTTCCGTCTCAATATCTTCTACAAAGGAAACTCGACCTGTCTTGAAACGATCTACTGAGTCAGGCAGCATCGGATCTTCAAGCGTCTGTCCTTTAGCACGGCTCCATCCTTTTTCAACTGATTCTGCTACTGCCACGCCGCCGGTATAGTCTGAATTAAACCGATAGACTATAACCCGATCTACAGCTAAAACTTCTCGAGTGCGCTCTACGCTGGTTTCAAAAATAGCCGATTCTTCTAGCGTCTTACGAATATCGCTAGTCAGTGAGGTGAGGGTCCGCGCCCGCCTGGCCGATTCTGTTTGGGTTTCGCTTTGAAACCGCAAAGACGATTCAGTGCTGGCCACCGCAGCTGCTAGCTCATTGAACGCACTGGCTACCTGACCAACTTCATCTCTGGCGAAGACGTCGGCGCGGGCCGAGCGATTACCTGAGGCAAAGTTCTCGGTTGCTACCTGCAAATTCCGTAACGGCCTGACAATCGAGCGGCCTAGTAGTCTTGCAATGACGACATCGGCCAGCAGGGCCAGCAGGGCTGTGCCAATCAGCAGCCAAGTCGCCTGACCTAGCAAACGCTGCAAGTCACTCTCAGAAAGCCCTCTTTGAATCACGCCTACTGGCTTACCGCTACCATCCAAAATGGCAGCAGCAGCGACCGTATAGCGATCGCCATTAGGCTGTCTAAAGCGCTCAGTGACAATGCTATCGGGCTGCTCGGCTGCGGCTCGAATGGTCTGATCCAAAAAGGCATAGTCGTAGCTGGCTTCAGTATTTTGCCTATCGACGATACTGCCCGAGCGCGCCAAGGCCACTAGCTCGAAAGATCCGCTAGGCTCTTGTAGATAAATTTCGCTATCCCCTTGCGCAAAATTAGTGAGCGCATTTGTCACTACGGGCGACTCACTATCTACAACTGCGCCCGTGACTAGCGCGCCAATCACTGCGCCCCTCGATCGATCAGCCGGTACGTCGCCGCCCTCAAATATAGGCGTCACCACATACTGCACCAGCGCAGCTTCGTTTACGTAGTTGGGAATTGAAATGCCTAGCTGCCGAAGTTCTGTCGTTGTTTGTAGACTAATTGCTGACTTTGGTACGCTTTGGCGCAGCGCACCGGACACCAAATTGTTTGGGTTAAAAAGTTCACCATCGCGATTTGAGGCACTGTTGGCAATCACTCGAAATTCTGGGCTAACTAGCGCAACATAGTCAAGCTGGTTGAGGTCTCGCCTTGCCTGCAGTGCACTCTGAGTCTCCTGACTCAACTCATTACCAATCTGGTCAGAATCTACATACGTCTCAGCCGCCTCTATCAGTACGTCCTCACTCAGCGTTGCTGCACCCGAGAGTGCGTTGAGGTCTTTGGCTGTTGCCGATAGCTCAGAAGCCGCCTGATCGCGTAGCTGACTGCGCCCAGTGATTGATATCAGGCTTAAGCTAACACCAATAACACCGAGTACCGAGAGCATTTTAGAGGCAAGTAGCCCTGTTAGCTGCTTGTCGGCTACGCGGCGGTCGTAAAACCACTGTACGGGGTCCTTGTTGCTGCCGCTGGTAACCTTGATCTTGTCGGGCGCGTAGCGTTCCCCCTTGACATAGCGCACGCCTCGATACACCCATTCGGCGGGTTCTGGGTCGCTTCCCTCTTGCGCCAGGCGCTGCTGAATAATGGCTGCCGAAGCTTCGCGATCGCGCCCCCCTTGGTAAGGCCTTCCTCGGTAGGTCAACTGATTGGCTACTGACGAAGATATTTCAGGCTCACTGTTGCCCTCAACGGCAGTCGTTTCTAACTGCTCTGCATTCTCGTTGTAAGCGTCATCGCCAGAATTATCAGGATAGGGTGCGCGAAAGTCAGTTGTCATAGCGGACTCACTTCAAAGATGTAGCAAACTTGAAAAAGCGGGAGATAGAAAGGGTAGACAATAAAATATGACTAAATGTCTCGCTCAAGCTTTTCGATTAGGCATTTTCGTTCAGGTGCCCTGAAAAACAGACGATTGCAAAACGGCTTCTGCATCTAACACTAGTAAGATTTGATCTTCACGCACCGCACACCCCTTGAGATAAGGCACTAGAATAGGATTTGCCTGGGGCGGTGGTGGTTGCAGGTCGTCAGGCAAAAGATGAATAATACCGTCAATGGCGTCGACGGCTAATCCCAAAGATGACCCAGCCTTGACAATAACAGTGTTGTACTGTTGCCGAGGTCTTTCTGGTAGAGGCATACCCAATAGCTGAACTAAGTTAGCGATCCAAATGGCTCGATTGCGCCGGTTTACTAGCCCCAACATGCAGGCGGGCATGTTGGGAATAGCCGTTACCTGTGACGTCGGTAGCACCGTGGCTTCTTCGACAACTTTCGCGGCAAAAACCGCAGGCACGCGAGGGGCTAATTGAAACTTCAGATAAGCCTCGCCAATTATCTGGCGATCAGGAATAGCGAGCTTGGTTTTCACGGGCGGTATTTTAGGGAGAGTTTTGTCTATAGCTGCATGAAATTTAGATCGAGCAAGGTTTAGATTGCGTGAAGCCCAGTTTGGATGTTTATTGAGCGTGGGTAAAGAGATTCAAAACCCCAGACGTAGGCAATGTAGAGCAAAAGTGAAATCGAGATCTTTCTAGGTCCAGCCTGCCCAAACTAAAATCTTTCATATCAATTTTATTCGCTTCATGCCAAGGCAGTTCTGATCGCTTCAATCAGCTCGTCGCGCGTGTAAGGCTTTGTGAGATAAGCCTTTGCGCCTTGGCGCATCCCCCACATCCGGTCAATGGTTTGTCCTTTAGAAGAACAAATCACTACCGGCACTTCTTTAGTTTCGGGCGTATGCTTTAGCTTGCGGCATAGCTCGAACCCGCTGATCCCTGGCATCACTACATCGGTCACAATTACGTCAGGCTTTTGGGCGATCGCTTTATCCAACCCCTCTTTCCCAGTAATCGCACTAATGACGCTAAATCCCTCCTCTTGCAGATAGTGACTCATCAGCTTCATCTCTGAAGGTGCGTCCTCAACCACCAGCACAGTGGCAATCTTTGCTGTATTCATCCGAGAAACCTGTAAGGCGAAACTAGTTTTTAGTCGGTAGATGCTTAAAGACTGTCTTTAATAAATCAGACTGCGTAAAGGGCTTAGTCAAATAGCCAGAGGCTCTGACTAACTTAGCGCGAGCCCGATCAATTAACCCTGTGTTTCCAGTCACCATGACGATAGGCGTGCGCTTGTAGCGAGGATGACGCCGCAGCAGCGCGCATAGTTCATAGCCATCTAAATTGGGCATGGTGATGTCTAGCAAAATCAAATCGGGCTTACTGCGCACGATTTGCATCAGTGCCTTTACCGGATCGTTAATCGCTACGACAGATAGGCTTTGATCTTCTAAAAACTTCTGAATGGCGTTTAGAACGGTTGGGCTATCGTCAATGCAAGCTACGGTATAGGTCGTGCGCTTGAGGCTATCAACGCCTGCTAAATTACCTCTGCTTCCGCCTGCGTAGGCGGTAGCCCCTGCCCCTAGATGGCCACCACCCGGCATTCCATTCACCTGTGGGTTCATGCCACTAGCGTTCGTGGCTGCTGTTGGTAGGTGACTGGACACGGGCTGGCCAATGGCGCGCTGTTTGCTATTGCGCTGACACACTTCTACAATCGGGCGCAAATCTAAGCGACAGTAGGTTGGAATGCCTTCTGTCTGATTTTGAGGAATCAGCTCATAGCTGCCCTCTCGAATGTTGAGAAAAGGTTCAATCACCTCAATGGCGATCGCACCAATAAGCTGCCCACATTGCTCCGGCGTCAGATAGTTTTGATCGACTAGCCAGCAAATAGCCCGGTAGTCACCGCTGACGACATGATCTACTTCGTCAGAATTTTCAAACAGCAGCCGGACTTCGTCTCTAATAACGCCCGGAATGTCCTCGCCAAACGACTGCAAGTGCCGATCTAGCCGATCAAAAGCCTCGGCTGAGCTAGTCGCGAAGTTGAGCTGCCCTTGGTTAAACAGAAGCCGCCATTCTGCTGCCTGCGCTGTCAGCTTTAAGCAGCCACTGACTTGACGACTAATGAGCTGTGCCAGCAAACTTAAAGGATGCAGCTTATGAGAGGTGGTGTAACTCGTGCTAGAACGGCTGTTTATCATCTATCTATGCTGAGCTTTTTCAAACGTGAGCCTTGGTCTTAAGCGAGCGATTTATCTATCAATCTATCAATGAATGAATGGTCTATAGCTATTCATGATTTATTGGACTGTCTAGACGAACTCATCAGCGGGTAAGTAAACTGAGTCTTTACTTTCAGCGCAAGTTTTTTCAAAAGTTTTTCAATAGTCTAAATCAAGATACCTGTTCAAAAGACCATGACGACTGAAACAAGTCACAAAGAAACATATCAGCCTAGCCCTCATTGAGTCTAGCTGCACTAGAAGTTTGGCGTAGCGGGGGCAAATAATATCACAGCCAGAGCAATACATTCACTTAATAGGCACTAGTCGATAGGCATCAGTCAATAGGCACCGGCTAAGTACCTATGGCCAAGTACCTATGGCCAAGTACCTATGGCTAAGTATTTATGGCTAAGTATCTATGGCCTTGCAGACGACGGTTCTTTGGAAGACGCGGTTTTATTATTCTACCTACCCATAGTATTGGATGAATTCCGGATCTAGATTGCCCGAAGCCTTCCCAATGTAGTCGCTCATCGTAACTTCATAATGCTTTCGGAAATTACTTCTGTGCTCACCTTCTGTGCTCACTTCGCTTCTCCTGACTTACTTCATCTCTACTTATTATCTTTCATAAGCACTTTTAGCTTGTCAACGGGCTGGTATCTCTTTATTCTGCCGAGGGCTCTACTGTTTCCCGAGTGACCTCTTTAACCTCGCTTACCTGGAATATAAATCGAAACCGCTGCTTCATCCGGCGAGCAATATAGTCTTCCAAAAGCTCTACTTGTCGAGGGGTAATCGGTTGATTGGCATTGACGACCATTCGCACTTCGGGAACCGGCAGGTGCCAATTGGTACGGCTGCTGACTAGCTCCATATTGCGAAAGGTCTGTGTGTCTTCGACGAGTGCCCTTTTGACATTGGCTTCCAGCCTATTTTGACGCACTAGCTCTGTTAAGCTAAAGCCCAGGGGAATGACCAGCAGGCTAGTGATTAAAACGACGATGCTCAGCGGACGCCTAGCTCGACGAAAGGGAGAATAGCCCGCGAGAAAGAAAGCCACCATACAAGCTAGGGTAATCCCAAGTAAGTTGGTGAAATATAGTAGCCCTGCCCCTAGCGTTAGCGACCCATTGAAGTGGGCAATGCCTAGACCCACGACACAGAGCGGTGGCATCAGGGCAACTGCGATCGCAGTCCCTGCCAGCGCACTCGATAGCTTAGGCTGTACTTTGGCATAGCCGCTCAGCCCCCCGGCTGTAATCGCAATTCCCAAATCCAGCAGCGTTGGTGAAGAGCGAGCAAGCACCTCGCTGCCGTATTCCAAAAAGCCAGAGCTGACGCCAATCAAGGCGGAAAGCGCAATTGAAATCGCCGTTCCGGTTCCCAATGCCTTTAGCCCGGTTGTAATCAGATCGAGATCGCCTTCTAAAATGCCGAAAGCTACCGACCGAATCGGTAACATTAGCGGTGCCACCAGCATTGCCCCAATAATGACCGCCGCGCTATTAGAAAGTAGGCCCAAAGTTGCAATCAGGCAGGCTCCTAGGGTCAGCACCACATAGTCATAGTCCAGCTCGGCTTCATCCATCAGGCTATCTTGCATATGCTGATGCGCCTGCGGGGACACCCGCCGTCCCCCAAAGTATTTGCGACTCCACTCGTCCAGTTGCGATCTGATATCGGGCTTCACCACTAGCTTAATTTCTCACAATGTATGGCAGTCAAAGGGATGAAAGTTATTTGTATAAAAGTTATTTGTTTCTAAAGATATATTTTTTCAACAAACCAGCCAGATATGTTTATAGCTGAGCAGGCGTTTTCCTGCGACAAGTTATTACACCATGGAATGACATTATGGGATTTTTCTCGAGAATCTTTGGCAAAGACAAGCCCGCAAACGCGTCTACCTCTGTTAGCAAAACCAAAAAAGCTAAAGACAACTCTGGCAATGACGTTCCCGACTATAAAGTAGGGATTGACGGTAAATTTGACGACAGCGGACTTGCTAAGCGCGTTGCCCTTGCCTTTGACGAAGACAATCAGTTAGACGACATTGACACTCTATGGGTTGCTCAAACTAGCGCCACTGTCGTGCTAAAAGGCAAAGTCCCTAGCCAAGCCATTTTAGATAAAATGGTCAAGGTTGCCAAAGCTACTGACGGTGCCGATGCGGTGGATGTTAGCCAAGTCGAAGTTGGTTAAGTTTGAGCCCAAGGTTCTGATTAAATGCTGATTAAAAGGGGCGCAGTGTCGCCCCTTTTTTGTGCGTATCTACATCTTCAGCGAGAATACAGTCAGAAAAAGACATCTCTTAGCGATAAGGCTAAGCGGCAAAACCTATGAGCGATTCAT
The DNA here is from genome assembly GCA_963833005.1 of uncultured cyanobacterium. GTDB lineage: Bacteria > Cyanobacteriota > Cyanobacteriia > Phormidesmidales > Phormidesmidaceae > Phormidesmis. Next base: position 298,868 of record CAWHWK010000003.1, read on the forward strand.
CCCAGGGCAAGCTGCCCAAAAGTGCTGCCCAAAGTACTGCGAAAATTCCGGTCGTCGTTAATGGCGCATTAGGAAAGATGGGCCGAGCGATTGTCCAAGCCGTTGCAGCGGCGGACGATATGATGCTTGTCGGCGCAATTGATCGTAATCTACAGCTAATTGGCCAAGACGTTGGTGAGGTCATCGGCATTGGCCCGCTCGAAATTCCGGTGCTCAACGATTTGGAAGCCACGCTGGTGATGGCGCAAAATGAAGCGCCCAGTGGTGGCAGTGCGGTGATGGTAGATGTCACCCATCCTGACAGTGTCTATGGCTCTGTGAGAGCCGCGCTAGCCTATGGTGTGCGGCCTGTGGTGGGTACTACCGGTATGAGCAATCAGCAAATTAAAGATCTAGCCGAATTTGCTGATAAAGCCAGTACGGGCTGCTTGCTCATCCCTAATTTTTCGATTGGGATGGTGCTGTTGCAGCAGGCGGCGTTGCAGGCAGCTGCGTATTTTGACCATGTAGAGATTATTGAGCTGCACCACAATCAGAAAGCAGATGCGCCTAGCGGTACGGCAGTTAAGACCGCGCAGATGCTGTCGGAGCTAAAAAAAACTTATAACCCACCGGAAGTTGAGGAAACTGAGAAAATGGCAGGTGCGAGGGGTAGCCAAACCGAAGACGGTGTGAGGATTCACAGCGTGCGGCTACCGGGCCTGATCGCGCATCAGGAGGTGATTTTTGGGGCGGCAGGGCAGTCCTATACGCTGCGGCACGATACCAGCGATCGCGTTTGCTACATGCCGGGTGTGCTGCTCTCTATTCGCCGCGTGCTGCCGCTGAAGTCTTTGGTATATGGGTTAGACAAGATTTTGTAGCGGGTGCCTACCCTTTCAAAAAAAGAAAAAGGCCTGACCCCTTTAAGCCCCCAGGATCAGGCTGCTCACCTGTGAGAGCGCCTATAGAACCAGTTCTCTAATCTCACCCAAAATGCCCCTTGGGATAGATAAGTAGCTCTGTATGCGCTCTTCAAGTGGTTATATTTTCACTTGAGGGCAAGAAATGCGCCTCAAAAGAAATACGGAAGTGCGTGAAGTAAAGCCCTCTATTTAGCATTGAATATTCCGTACATTCACGCTATCTTACTCCGTTCTTTGCGCTTAACAGGGAGGAGGTCTCGTGCAAGAATCATTGATTTTATGGTGCCGGGCAGCATAACTGCTATTTAGAAATATCTAGAAGTACAGCAGGAGGTTGAGCCCTGGAATGGTTCGAGAGAGCGTCCACAAAAGCAGTGTGATGTAGACCAGACCCAAGCTCCACTGATACCAGACCAAGATGCTAACCACGCCGGGTACGCAGCTATCTCGCAGGCGAATGTCGTTGAAGCCAAATTTGAACCAGTTGTTGAGGCTAAAGTCGAAGTAGTTCAGCCAGTTCCAGCTGCGATCGCACGGCAGAGGCGTATAGCGCTCCCGATAAAATGGAAACTTGGGCAGTATCGGTAGCCGCGCGATTAAAACTTGCAGCTCACGCAGCGCCCCGTTCTGGACAAAGTAGCTATCGTCCATCAAATCGTGATATCGCCCCTCTCGATACAGCTTGACTAGCAAAGCACCGGGAATAGGCAAGGTCAGCAGGCCGACCGCCGCGAGGGTAGAAATTGGCTGATCGCAGCTTTGGCTCAGCAAGCTCAGTCCTAAAACGAGCAGACTGCTACCACCCGTTATCATCACCATACTTTCTGCTTTACTCGGCACAATCGGCGTAGGCGTGAGTCGCCGAAAGCGATCGAGCAGCCAAAACATGACGCCAAACAGCGTAACGGCTAAAATCCCAACGCTGAAAATAAGATTGACGTTAGTGCCGTAGTTGCTGAGCTGTAGTAAGCCTGCGAGCAGTAGCCACTGGTAAAGGCACTGTAGGCGATTGAACAGAGTGTTAGGGCCAGTGGTGATGCGATCGCGCAGCTGTAGATAAGTCGCCAAATCAACTTCATCCACGCTCAGCAGATCGCTGCGGCTTACAAACGGTTTAGCGTCTGCTCTAGCGACAATAGCGGCAGCCTGCTGAGTGCTAAACCCTAGCTTTGTCAGTTTCTTTTCATCGGCTCGGTTTAGGCTAGTTCCTAGCAGCTGCTGTCTCAACTGGGCTAGGCGCAATCGCTCTAACGAATATTCCACCTGATTAGCATCGCCAATTTGCTCTAGCAACCGAAAGTTGCGCACAAGATTGCGCAGCACCGTTTCGTTGCCCGTTAGAGTCGGTACTGACAACACTTTGCCAATCTGCCCAGGACTGCCCAAAATTCGAGCTTCCCCAGCGCTAAAGTCCAGATCGGCCACGTTGATATTGACGGCTTTTGCTGAGGGCGTTCTGCGGGCTTTGGGACTGTCAGCGCGAGGACTGCCAGCGCGAGGACTGCCAGCGCGGGCATTGGCAAAGCGGGCATCGCCAAAATCTACCTGTGTTACCACATGTGCTCCGCGCAAACTAATCGACTGCTGAAACTGTGCCTGTCGAAAGCCAATGGCCCCTTCTAACAAAGCATCGGTCAGAAATAGAGACTGATCGAAATGAGTCTTTTGAAAATTGGTGAGGGCGTGAAACTGCGTGCGGTCAAAGTCAGCATTGGCCTGCCAGTGTGCGTGGGCAAAGGTAACCGATTGAAAATCAGCTTGGACAAAGCTGGCGCTGTCGTGAAAGAGGCTGCCTTGCCAGTTGCTATAAGCGCTAAATCGAGCTTGGTTGAACTGAGCAAGTTTGGCAAAGATGGCAGTGCGAAAGCTGCTCTCTTGCTGGAACTGTCCATTGCTAAAGTTAACGCCGCGGGCAAACTTGGCCCCCTGCCATTGAGTCGCCTGCGTAAAAATAACGCCGGGTGCTTCGACCCGCTCTAGAAAGTAGATATCGTTAGCACTTACCGTCCCGTTGAAGCAGGTTTGGCTCAGTAATAACGGACCGCGGAAAACTAGTGTGTCTGGCTGAAGTCGCTGCGGTGAGGTGAGTAGAAATCGCGATAACCTAGCTGAATAGGGCAAGAAATAAGCGCTTGTATATAGGCTGTTTTGGTTAGAGGCGAAAGCTGGGTAGGTAAAAGACGACTTAACTGAAGCAGCCTGCGTTAAGGCCGGATCGAGTGTCTGCTTAAAGGTTTCTAGCGCAGGTAACATCGCGTCGCCATAGGCCGGAACGCGCAGACTGAGCCGAGAGAAGGCTAAGTCTCCTTGAATCAGTGTGCCGCTAAAATCTATGCCAATGGGCTGTGAACCGCTTGGTTTTTTGGAGTTTAGTGCTTGCTGCAAGCGCTCATAAAATTGGTCAGAGAATGTGCTGGTCTGCTTACCGTCTGACTGTTCGCCTAGGCTTTCTTCTCTGAGGTTTCCTTTGGGGCTTTCTCTGAGGTTTTCTCTGAGGTTTTCTCTGAGGTTTATGGTGAAGTCGCTAAGATCGATAACGGTGGTCGCGCCTTTTTGGACAGGCGCAGCGATACGCTGATCGAGCACAGAAAGCGTTAGCGGTTGCTGTGTTGCGGTTGCTGCGATCGCAACTGATTCAAACCTGCCGCAGCCCAATAGCCCAATCAGCAAGAGGCTAGCTACTAGACCCGTGCTCAGACCTGCTTTTAGCCCTGCCTTTAGTTCTTGACACCAGCGGCTAGCCTGGGCTGCGCAAAACCAATCAATCATCCGCCGTACACTATAAGAGATATGGATAACAGAGATATGGACAACATCTCACCCAACATCTCACTAGATAGCCCTTCAAACAACACCTCCAACGCCTCAGTTGCTTCGTTGAGTAGCGGCCCTGTGCCTAGTACTGTGCCTAGCACTCAATGCGGCACCGCAGAGTCCTCTATGGCGTCGTCTTCTATTCGGCCATTGGCTCAAGACGTGGTGTCTTTGATGGCAGCGGGTGAGGTGATTGATTCTTTGGCGGCGGTGGTGCGTGAGCTGGTAGAAAATGCGCTAGATGCGGGGGCCAGTCGAATTTCGGTGAGTCTGTGGCCAGAGCGCTGGCAGATACGGGTGGCAGATAACGGGATGGGGATGGAACGAGCCGATTTGCAGCAGGCTGCGATCGCTCATGCCACCAGCAAAATATCGACTCGCCCAGACCTGCTCAACGTTAGCTCTTTGGGCTTTCGTGGCGAAGCCCTTCACAGCATTGCGCAGCTCGCCCAGCTAGAAATTCGCAGTCGCCTAAATATTACTCAAGCCCATGTGACTCAAGATTGCGTGACTCAAGCTTGTGCTGTGCAAGGAAAAGCTGCTCAAACTCGGCAAGAACAAGACGCTCTGGTCACGGGCTATCAGGTCATCTATGACGCGAGCGGTGAGCCACTGAGCGTTTCAGAGATTGCGACGGCCCCTGGAACGCTAGTAACGGTGCGCAACTTGTTTGGTAGCTGGCTAGCCAGACGCCAGGTTCCGGCGATTTCCCTCCAAGTCAAAGCGGTGGCTGGGCTGATTCATCAACTGGCTCTATGCCATCCTCACGTCACTTGGCAGGTCGAAAAAAACGATGTGCCTTGGTTTTCGCTGTGGCCAGGGCCTACGGCCAAGACGCTGATGCCTCAGATGTTGCGTAGCCTGCATGACACCGATATCGAAGAGCTGAGTGAGGATGGACTCTATCTGGCCATTGGCTTACCCGACCGCTGCCATAGACGCAAGCCAGACTGGCTGCGAGTCGCTATTAATGGCCGCCCAGTGGTGGTAGAAGAGCTGTCGGCGGCGGTGATGGCCTGCTTTCGCCGGACGATTCCACGCGATCGCTACCCTGTTTGCTTTTTGCACCTAACCCTGCCGCCTACCCAGCTAGATTGGAACCGCCACCCGGCCAAGTCAGAAATCTATGTGCAGGGGCTAGCGACCCTGTGTGAAAAAATTACAGCGGCGGCTGGCCGACTGCTGCAAATAGATGACTTGAGCAAATCGGCCCAGACTCATCGGGCGACAGCGCTGATTAAAGCGGCAGAAGCAGAAGGTGAGTATTCGGTTTCTCGGCAGGTGGACGTTTTAGGCGACAGGCCGAGCCAGCAGATGCCTGTGCAGCCTCTATCTGATGCCCTGCCAGGGGCTGAAACCATTCCTAGGGCAATGCCAGGGGCTTTGAAGGCGATCGCCCAGGTCAGCGATATGTACATCTTGGCCGAGCACGAGGGCGGCATTTGCCTGATAGAGCAGCACATTGCTCACGAGCGCGTTTTGTTTGAGCAGTTGCAGCAGCGATGGCAGATGGTCACTGTGGATTCGCCTATTATCTTGAAATCGCTGAATGAGCAGCAGGTAGACAGGTTAAAAGAAGTGGGTGTGGCGATCGCGCCCTTTGGCGAACAGCTTTGGGCTATTCGCAGCATTCCTGAACCGCTCAGCGGTAGAGCAGACTGTGAGAATGCCTTGATAGAACTGAGCCTAGGCGCAAACTTAGAAGCTGCTTTGGTGGCAACGGCCTGCCGAACTGCCATCCGCAACGGCACGACCTTGAACCTGACAGAAATGCAGTCGTTAGTTAACCAGTGGCAGCTCACTCAAAAGCCGCGTACCTGCCCGCACGGTCGGCCTATTTGTCTGACGCTAAAAGAATCGAGTCTGGCCAAATACTTTCGCCGTAGCTGGATGATTGGAAAAAGCCACGGCATCTAATAATCATCGCCATTAGGCCCTTTTCTCTTTGACTGTTCTTTTTGGCTGTTCTTGCTGGGGCTATTTTTGCTGGGGCCATTCTTGATGGCCAGTGCGACAATTTTCGCGGTTGCGCACGTCTGGGCATCCTAGCAGTAGACCTATAATTTTGGTAGAGCTGTAAAAAATGCCATCCATTAAGAAAGATCCATCATCTGCTGTTTCGCGTGTCTCTTTGGAGGCGCAGATGAACCAGCTAGAATCAAAGATAAAATCGCTTGAGCAGGCGCATACTGAAGAAATCATCCGGCGCGAGCAGGTAGAGGGTGAGCTAACCAAGGCTCAGCAGCTATTGCAGCTAGTGATGGATACGCTCCCGGAGGCGATTTTTTGGAAAGACCGGCATTCGGTTTATTTGGGTTGTAATCGTAATTTTGCTGAGGACGCTGGGATTGGCCTTCCAGAGAAGATTATTGGAAAAACAGATTATGACTTGCCGTGGAAGAAGGAAGAATCGGATTTCTTTCGAGAGTGCGATCGCCGGGTAATGTTGGCCGATAGAGCTGAGCTTGGCATTGTTGAACCCCTGCTTCAGGGGGACGGAAAGCAGGCTTGGGTCGAGACTAATAAAGCCTCTTTGCACGATGAAAACGGAAAAGTAATTGGGATTTTGGGCACTTATCAAGACATTACCGTGCGTAAGCAGGCTGAAATAGCGCTGCACGAACTGAACCAAAAGCTAGAGTGCCAGACCATAGAACTCACAGCAGCTTTAGCGCAGCTACAGCAGTCGCAGCTACAGCTTGTTCAGCAAGAAAAAATGTCGGCTCTCGGGAGCCTGATTGCCGGGGTTGCCCACGAAATGAACAATCCAGTTGGCTTTCTTTCTGGTAACCTGAGGCCCGCTCAAGACTATGTCAAAGATCTTTTGAAGCTGATTGAGCTTTATCAAGCAGCTTTGCCAAATCCGGGCGAAGTGATTGAGGCCGAGATTGAAGAAATTGATTTGGACTACGTGCGTCAAGATTTACCCAAATTGCTGCGGTCTATGGGCGAAGGAATTAATCGAATTCGAGACATTAGTACGAGTCTTAGGACCTTTTCTAGGGCAGATCAGCAGCACAAAGTGGCTTTTGACCTCAAAGATGGCCTAGATAGCACAATTTTGATTTTGAAGCACCGATTAAAAGCTGATGAGCGCCGACCGGCGATTGAGGTGGTTGAGCACTACGAAAAGATGCCGCTAGTTCTTTGCTTTCCAGGGCAGCTAAATCAGGTCTTTATGAACTTATTGGCTAATGCCATTGATGCGCTTGAGGAGTCAAGCCAAGGAAAAAGCTTTAGCGATCTTCAAGCCGCGTCTAGTCGCATTACGATTTCGACTGGCATGTCGAGCGATGAGCAGATGGCCGTCATCAAGATTCATGATAATGGTGTCGGTATGACAGAAGCTACGCGGCAAAAAGTCTTTGAGAACTTATTTACGACGAAGGCGGTGGGTAAAGGCACTGGTTTGGGACTAACAATTGTGCACCAGATTATTGTTGAAAAGCACGGTGGCACGATTGTTGTTAATTCTGAGCCAGGTCAGGGCACTGAGTTTGTGGTTCAGATTCCTTTAGAGATTGCGTAGGGGTTGGACTGCGATTGCAACAATTTTCTCAATCTCTTTTAGTCGATCAACTTCTTACATGAGCGATAGGATTTTGGGCGTAATTGCGGTGAGATCTTCGACGGGTGAAAGTGCGATCGCATTAGGCCCGATTACCAGCAGTGGCACTGAGTTGAAGGTATGACGCTTGGTTGAAAGATCTTCTATATTGCCGTGATCGCTAGTCACGATGAGCGTTGTCTGGGCTGGGAGATGGGCGATCGCACTGATCAAAAAGGCATCGATGCGCTGTAGATAGGCGATTGCCGTTTCCCAATTCTGCTGATGACCTGCATAGTCTGTTAAATAGCATTCGAATAAAGTGACGCCATATTGCCCGCTCAAGGTGGCTAGACGCTCTCCGGCTGCTGCTGGTGAAATGGGTCTTCTCGCGCCTGCGGGTGCTAGCGATCGCGCATTTCTAGCGATTGGCACCGCGCCGATGATGTCCCAAAAAATGGCTTCGCCTTTCTCGTATTCAAACTGCATCCGAAAGGGCAGTTTGGCAGCAAGGTTTAGCAGCGTACAGACGGAATAGCGACGTTTTCGATTGGCGATCGCATAGAAATACTCTGGTGAATAGGCATTGGCTAGCGTTGCGGTTCTACCGAGTGCGATCGCGCGTTTGAATAATCCGTAGTGATCGATGAGCGATCGCAAGGAGCCATTGGCAAATCCTGACTGATGCCGTCCTAAAAACTTGGCCGCATTTTGCCCGGTATAGAGGGTCGTTTGCCCAGTTGCACTTTGTGGCAATCCCTCAACATCTAGGGTTGCATCGATTGGTTTGAGTAACGTGTTAGAGCGATTCAATACAGCGCCACTCAGCAATGACTGGTTTAGATGAGCGGATAGAAGCGGCATCGCTTCGACGGCTGATAGCGGGTTATTTTCACTAGCTTTGCCTAGACCGAGTCCATCTAAAAATATTAATAGGAAGTTAAAGTGGCCCACAGTCATCAATCAATTTGAGGATATCAACTTACTGAGGCATTACATCATCTAGTTGTAGTCTGAGATTTGGCAAGAGCGGTGATGAGATAGTTTCGCCCTTTCTGTACTGCCGTTGAACGTACTCATCGCCCTGCAACTGACAAACCGTGAGGGTGGGTTGCTTTGGTCTGCCGATAAAGACGGTGCCACCGAGGCCCCGAAAGTCCACGATCCAGTATTCAGGAATGCCAAACAAAGCATATTCTTCAACCTTTCTGGCATAATCGGTTTCCCAGTTGGTACTAACAACCTCGATTGCCATTTTGATAGAGCGACCTAGCGTAATGACCGGTTCACGTTCCCACAAGGGCTCATTGGTTAAGTTAGTTTCATCTAGCACTACAACATCTGGGCGACGAGCTGTAGCGGCTTCACCCGAGGGCCGAATGAGGCAAGTACGAGGAATGAACCAAGGCAGTTTGGCTTGCGTGGTTGCCATCCCGATTTGGACAGCGAGTTTGCCGCCAACGGCTTCGTGAGGGCCAGTAGGTTCCATATCAATCAGCTCTCCATCGGCCAGCTCGTAGCGAGGATTATCGGCATATAGAGCAACAAAGTCGTCTAGAGAAAGCAGTTTGTTGAGCGTGTAGGTCATAGGTTCAGGTTGCTTGCGTGAGCTTGAGCGGGCAAAGCGAAGCGCTTCTAAGATGGACTTAGGACAGCTTCTTTTTCAACAGCCGCTGTTTCCAGTGTATTTTCGCTTGCGGCTGTTTGAACCAGGGAAAAGTTATTCTCCTTAGCCCAGGTTTGGAGATCTGCGAAGGCGCGATCGCGATACTGTCCATACCGCTCTCGCTTGTTTCTCACCCGCTTTGGCAGCTCTGGAATAATTCCCATATTCGGCGGCATCGGCTGAAAGTGCTTCGGTTCAGCCGAGCTAATAAAGTCGATCATCGCACCGAGCATAGTGGTGACGGGCAGTGTCAAAGGCGTTTTGCCAAGCGCGATTCGAGCGGCGTTTGTGCCTGCAAGCCATCCACCTGCGATCGCGGCCGTATACCCTTCTGTCCCCACCAGCTGCCCCGCCGCCAACAACCTCGGACGCGACTTAAACTGCAAAGAATTATTCAACAGCTCCGGCGAATTAATAAACGTATTCCGGTGCATCACTCCCATCCGCACAAACTCCGCATCCTCCAGCCCCGGAATCATCCGAAACACCCGCTTCTGCTCACCCCAGCGCAAATTGGTTTGAAAGCCCACCATATTCCATAGCTGACCTGCCTTATCCTCCTGCCGCAGCTGCACCACACCATAGGGCTTATGCACCTTATTCTCCGGCGCATCAAACGCCCCATACTTCTCAGTATCAAACAGTCCCACCGGCTTCAAAGGGCCATAGCGCATCGTCTCCACACCCCGCCGCGCCATCTCCTCAATCGGCAAACACGCCTCAAAAAACTTAGCAGTATCGCGCTCAAAGTCTTTCAGCTCCGCCTGCTGGGCCGCACACAGCTCATCATAAAAAGCCAAATACTGCTTTTTATCCATCGGACAGTTCAGATACGCCGCCTCACCCCGGTCATACCGAGACGCCATAAAAGCAATCTCTTGATTAATCGACTCACCTACCACAATTGGACTTGCCGCATCAAAAAAGCTCATGTAAGCCTGTCCGGCAAACCGCTCCAAATCTTCACTCAGCGCCTCACTCGTCAGCGGCCCAGTCGTCAATACGGTAATGCCATTCTCAGGAATCCTCAGTACCTCATCCCGCCGCAGTTCCACCAGTGGATGACTCTCCAACGCCGCCGTTAGATCCTGCCCAAACACACCGCGATCCACCGCCAGCGCTCCACCAGCAGGCACCGAATGCTCATCCGCCTTGCCAATCACGATCGACCCCAGCCGCCGCAGCTCCTCATGCAACAGCCCTGAAGCGCGGTCAGTCCCCATCGCCCCAAACGAATTACTACACACCAGCTCCGCCAAATGCTCTGAGTGATGCGCTGGACTTTTTTTCAGCGGACGCATTTCATGCAGCACCACCGGTATTCCTGCTCGCGCGACCTGCCAAGCCGCTTCGGTCCCAGCCAATCCACCCCCAATTACATGGATGGGTTTTCTATCACTCATGTTTAGCCTCTGACTCTGTTAGCCCTTGTAAAAAATGATTTTAGTAAATCTGCAACAGAACAGTATAGATAATGAATTTGGAGGGCGATACTATCCAATTGACCAGGCGTGTCTAGACCGGCTTTGACCCTGGCATTTAATCTGTCGCTGACTCGCTCAATTAGCCTGAGCTGTGCCCTCATTTCTGCCGCTAGTCTGACAAGCCTTTCGCGGTCCATGCTATTCCCTCTCGACAAATCTTCTCACTGAAATGGCACTGATCCAGTGGAACCAAGTCTACATCCCGGTTCATATACATAGAGATAGCACCCATTAGAGCGCAAATATCTCCAGTCTTATATGTCTCAACTGCTAAATCGACATCTGAACTTTGAGTAAATCGATAAGGCATCGTCACCGAACCGAAAACATAGCCGTTTTTGATGCCGAATCGGATCGCATTGTCAGCTAGCCAAGTGAGTGTCTGCTGCAAAAGCTGCTGACGATTTTGCTCGTTTTGAACACGTTCTCTGGCGAGTCTGGCATCAAGTAGTGGAGTAGGAAAAGCCATACCAAAAACAATCGTGAGCTAGCTCTATTCTAAAGGGCTCGTCTCTAAAGGCTTATAAAACACTATTGAAACTGTGAGCCAATCTTTTCAGCATTTAGCTTATGGCCGATGATCACTAACTGAGTCTGACGAGGCTCGTCAGAGCGCCACAGTCGGTCATAAAAGTAGTCAAACCGTTGACCTACACCATTGAGTACTAGGCGCATGGCTTTGTTGGGCACGGCGACAAAGCCTTTGATTCGGTAGATTTCTTGCTCGCTGACAAGCTGGGTTAGCTGCTGAACGAGTGCCTTTGGCTCAAACTCTTGCGCTAGCGTCAGCGGTATTGAGGTGATGTCGTCATCGTGCTCGTGTTCTGCTTCATGGTCGTGATGGCTGTGGCGGCTATCGAGGTTGTCTTCTACTGCTGCGCTAAAACCCAGCAGTACATCGGGGCTGATGTTGCCGCTGTGGCACGGTACTACCTTCACGCCGTCCGATAGTTCGTGGGCTAACCAGTCTTTTACCCTACTCAACTCCTCGTTTGTGACTCGGTCAACCTTGGTCAGTAGCACCATGTCAGCGCAGCCTAGCTGATCTTCAAACAGCTCTTCAATCGGCGTTTCGTGATCTAGCTCTTCATCGGCCTGACGCTGGGCTTCTAGCGCTGCCAAATCGCCGACTAGCTCTCCTTTTGCCAGCGCTTCGCAGTCTACGACGGTTACAACCCCATCAACGGTAGCGCTGGTGCGGATTTCTGGCCAGCGAAAGGCTTGAACTAGGGGTTTCGGCAACGCTAGGCCGCTAGTTTCAATCACCACGCAGTCTAGCTCGTTGCGCCGCTCGATTAGTGCCTGCATGGTGGGCAAAAACTCTTCTTGCACTGTGCAGCACAAGCAGCCGTTGGCCAGCTCTAGAATGTTGCTGGTCGGAGTGTTGGCCAGAGTGTTCGCCAAAGGATTAGCTGATTCTTCTTCATCACAAACTTGACAGTCGCGCAGCAGTTCGCCGTCAATTCCTACCTCTCCAAACTCGTTGACGATGACGGCAATTCGACGGCCTTGATTATTCTGAAGCAAATGACGAACAAGGGTTGTCTTACCTGCGCCCAAAAAGCCAGTGACAACCGTTACGGGTAGTTTATTCATGTTGTTAATGGGAGAAAGTTATGCCAGCAGCCCGCCGACAAAGGCCGCGCCTGCGCCCAGAATGGCAAAGCCAGCGTGACGGACAGAAATTAGGCCAGTCGTTTTGTTTTGATTGATGACGCGTTGGGCTAAGCAGTAAGCGCTGTAGGCGATCGCACTTTGCACGCCCGCAAACCCGATTAAATACGCAACTAAAGGCGTTGATTCTGCGCCGACGACCGCCTCGCCATAGGCATAGCCGTGAAAGATACCCGCGATCGCAGCTAGCAAAACAACCGCTATCGGGTTTAAGCGATCGCGCCTCACCGCCAGCGCCCCAAACAGCAACACCGATACTGAAATCACAGCCTCGGGGGCCGGAAGCGACAGCTCAGCCAAATGCAGCCCCGTCCCGATTAACGTTGCTGATACAAAAGCAACCGGAACCCAAAAGCCTTGGTCTACCACAGCTGCTAGCAAACCAGCCGCGACTACAAAAGCCAGATGATCTAACCCAATTACCGGATGCCCCACACCAGACACAAAGCCCTGCATTATCGTAGCGGGCGCGCTGCCGCCGAACGGATGATGTGCCAGCGCTGGGGCCGCTAGCAGGGCTGTTGCCACAGCGCCAAAAGCGCTCGAGGCCATACTGCGACGGGTCAAAAGACTATTTTTCATGAGTTACCTCCTCTGTTCGTACCTCGCGAAACAGAGATTAAGTGGATGCAAGACGCACGGGCATTCTGGCTCAGGCAAAGTAGTCGGCGCGCTTTTTTGATCGCGGCTCATGCTCTCTTTGCCATCACAGCTGCGGGACAGCGCCGGTTTTTCACCGAACTTTCCCCGTGAAATATTGGTCGTCTTTAGGCTAACTAGACTAGCACGATGCATCCAGGCACAATGATGAAGGTCTGTTACCGGGTGAAGGGCTTTTGTGGATAGTATCAAAGCGGTTATTTTCGATTTAGATGGCACCTTGACCGACAGCGACAAAGTTCATTTTCAAGTTTTTCAGGCGGTATTTGCCGAGCGGGGCATTGCGCTCGATAAAACGCTGTACAAGCAAAAGATTAGCGGACGGCAAAATGCGGCTATTTTGGCAGATTTTTTGCCTGAGCTATCTGTCGAGGCGGGCGTGGCTTTTAGCGCGCAAAAAGAGGCGACTTTCAGGCAAAAGGCTGCGGGTTTGCTAACGCCATTGCCGGGTTTGATGGCGCTGCTAGCGCAGATAAAACGCCAAGGCCTTGCGGCGGCGGTGGTGACGAATGCGCCGCCCAAAAACGCTACGTTCATGCTGCAAACGCTGGGCCTAAGTGAAACGTTCGATCCGGTGATTATTGCTGACGATCTCCCTCGGGGAAAACCCGATCCGCTACCGTATCAAACGGCTTTGGACCGGTTGGGCATTGCCGCCTCAGAAGCCATCGTCTTTGAAGATTCGGCGGCGGGCATCCGGTCGGCGGTTGGGGCTGGCATTTTTACAGTCGGGGTGACGACAACGCACGATGCCGCCGATTTGATGGCGGTGGGCGCGAAGGGTGCGATCGCTGACTTTACCGACGCCTATATTCAGAGCCTGCTTTAGGTTTTACTTTAGGTTTTGCTGCCAGTCGCTTTTTCTGACGTCTCGGCCTGCGTCTTGGCCTGATTTCGCCGCCGCCGACAGCGATCAGAGCAATATTTCACCTCATCCCAGCAGCTCTCCCACTTTTTGCGCCAAGCGAAAGGCCGACCACAGACTGGGCATAGCTTGGTCGGGAGATCGGACTTTTTGCGTTGGCGGCTCATGGGATAAAAAGGATACTAGAAAGTTACGCGTGAGGATTCAGGCTTTAATGATCGTGCTAATAATAATCGTAACTATATAGAGAAAATTTAGTGTTGCAGGTCTTCTCTATATCTCCAACCCTCTGTCTCAACTGTTTCAAGCGGATGTCTCAAACGTATATTTCAAATGTCTCAAATGTCTGCGGCTGAAGCATTAGCGGCTATTAGAATCGTTTTGGTAGCACCTGCAGGGCCGCTAAATATTGGTTCGGTGGCCAGGGTGATGAAGAACTTTGGGCTGTCTCAGCTAGTGCTGGTGACACCTCAGTGCGATCCACTTGGGGCCGAGGCGCTACAGATGGCGGTTCATGCGGACGACATTTTGCGCTCAGCGCAGCGGGTGACGACAATTCCCGAGGCGCTGGTGGGGTGTGAATGTGCGATCGCCACTACCGCCCGCACTAGAGGCTTTGATGCCCCCTTACAGCGGCCCGAAGTCGCTCTGCCGACCTTGATAACGCCAACTAGCGCCCCCACCGCGCTCATTTTTGGCCCCGAAGACCGCGGCCTGAGCAATGAAGAACTCACCTATGCTCAAGCCTTTACCAAAATTCCGACCACCGACACCTACAGCGCGCTCAATCTCGCTCAAGCAGTTGCCATCTGCTGCTATGAACTCCACCGTACCCTTTGCCCAATTGCTCAGCCGATCGAGCACTCCTCTTCTGCCTCTTCTTTCCTGGCGCTTAGGGCCCAAGGCTCAATCCCCTCTTTACAAAACGCCCCTCCATCTGATAAACAGACGGAATCAAAGTCAACTAATATAGCCACATTGGACGAATTAGAGGGTTACTACCAGCATCTAGAAACGGTTCTTCTTAAAGTGGAATACCTCTACCCCCATACTGCCGCTAGCCGTATGCGTAAGTTGCGGCAGTTACTAAATCGCGCTGTGCCTGCCGCTAATGAAGTCGCCCTGCTAAGGGGGATGCTTCGACAGGTAGAGTGGGCGCTGTCTCGCTGCTCTAATAAAGGCTCCAGTAAAGGCTCAAATAAAGGTTAGTTCTGCTATGACAGAGGCCAATGGCACACCTAATAATCGAAACGTCAGCCAAAATGGCAATCGAAATGGCAGCGGCAGCACGAACGGCCTAAACCACAATTCGGGCAGCCTACCCAATCGGATACGGCCCCAGATTAGGCCCCAGATCAGGCCCCAGATCGGGCCAGGCGCTCTGCCCCGCCAAAATGCTGAGGAACCACCAAAAATTCGTTCGCGCACGACTGAAGAGAAAGCACCTAATCAGCCTACGCGGCGATCGCGGCGATCGCGTCACAAACCCAACGCCACCGACCGTCGACGACTATTTGGCACGGTTCCAGACCGCACTAAAAGCAAGTCGTCTAGCCGAACGCGGGCACTAAAAGCCAGAGCTAGAACCCGAACGGGGCTGCCGAGCGACCCCCAATCAGTCCGTACGCTGAGAAGCTCCGCAGAGAACTTGGCAGGGAACTCGGTAGGGACCGGTCTAGGCTCAAAGCCTTTAACGTCTAGTCGTTCGGCGCTCAGAGGACCAGTCTCAAGAGGACCAGTCTCAAGAGGGCCCGCGTCGAGAGCTCTGCTACCAAAAAGATTTTCAGATAAACTGCCGCTAAGCGCAGCGGGTAGCAATCGGTCTACTGGCCGGGTTCCGCCGCCTCGTAGCCTATCGCGCAAACGCCGTCGCTCCAGCAAATACGCGCCGATTTTGCGATACGGCGTTCAGCTATTGATTGTCGGACTGGGGATTGCTGCTATTGGCGGCACTTTATTAAAGATGTGGCCTAGCCCTGAGCCTGCCGCCACCACCGAGATCGTTAGACCTGATCCAAAGCCCTCAGCTAGATCGTTTCCGCTGGCGCTGACCCAAGAGATTCCGGCGCTAAAAGCAGCGATGCAGGAGCTGCCGAATCTCTACCCTGGTCTAACGCCCAAAATTTTCTATGCCGATGTGGATACGGGTGAATACATCAGCCAAGAAGGCTCGGAAACCGTTGCGGCAGCGAGCACGATTAAGCTGCCTATCCTACTCGCCTTTTTTGAAGCGGTAGATGCAGGTCGAATTGACCCTGATCGCCAGATTGCTATTCAGTCAAATCAAGTGGCACAGGGCTCGGGTGACATGCAGCTATCGGCACCGGGCACCCAGTTTACGGCACTAGAAGTGGCTAGCCAAATGATCATCAACAGTGACAATACGGCCACTAACATGATGATTGACCTGCTAGGTGGTCAGGACGTGCTCAATAGCTGGTTTCAAGCGCAAGGGCTAGAAAAAACTCAGCTCAATACGCCGCTGCCCGACTTGGCTGGCACTAACACCACCAGTGCTCGCGATTTGGCACACACCATGTTGCTAATTAGTCAGGGTGAAGGTTTACAGATGCGATCGCGCGATCGCGTCCTCAATATTCTCAACCGTACCTACAACAAAAGCCTGCTAGCAAGCGGTCCGATGGATCAAGGCGCACTTACCTATAACAAAACGGGCGATATTGAATCGGCCCTGGGTGACGTAGCGCTGATAGACTTGCCCAACGGTAAGCGATATGTAATTGCGGTCCTTGTAGAACGCCCCGCCAACGACGGCAGAGCGCAAGAGCTGATCCGCCGTATCTCTGGTCTAACCTACGAAGAAGCGGCTAAAGCTGTGCAGCCATCGGTCGCACCGTCAGAAAATTCAGAGGGCGCAGAGGGTGTATCTTCTGGTGCGATATCCCCGACTGATGCCTCTACTGGCACCTCTGCGGATGAACCGAATCTTGACGAACCTTATATAGAAGAGACTTATACAGAAGAAACCTATACGGAGGAACCGTATCCCAGCGCCGATCCTTAAGATGTTTTGTAGCCCTAACTGATGCTTTTCACCGCACGTGCGGCGGCTGTGGAAATATATCAAGTAAATTGGGTACGCTGCGGGCGTAGACAGGCGTAGTCAATGGGAAGGGTAAGGCGGGCATGTCTTTAGACACTGTCTTCCTCGAAGAAGCGCCTCTAACTGCGGTACTTTTTGTTAAATAATTTTATTTAGGATGCTGGTACGTTGTTGGTTGAATTATTAAATACAGTTATTTCAAACGCGGTGACTCCAAACACGGTGACTCCAAACACAGCAGCTCCAGACACAGTAGCTCTAGACACAGCGACTGCAGAAGCTGGCTCGCCGAAAATTGATGCTTCGAGCGCTGGATTAGCGGGTCTAAACGTTCGGCACTTGGCGGCTGAAGGCTATTTTCAAGCAATCGCCTACTGGCTAAACGAGCCGCTCGTTCCCCAAAATGTGTATGCTCAGGTGCTTGCTGACCCGTCACCGGGCTGTATTAAGGTGCTAGTTGAGTTTGAGCGTGCGCCTGAGCCAAAGCGCCTGCTGAAGTTTGTGTGCGATCGCATCTATAAACTCAACTCCAACGTAATTGAAGGCATTCACCTTGTCGCTCGTGCAGTTGGTGCTAGCAAAACAGACTGGGCACAGCGAATTCGTATCCCTACAGCCAGCGCACGCAAAGCCAAAACAGCCGCGCCAGCCTCATCCCAGCTAGCCTCATCCCAGCCAGCCTCAGATCCCAGCCAGAAGCTGCGCACTCAGCGGCAAACCAATCAGGCTCACAGCTTTTGCACGAATCCTCCCGCAGCAGGGTTGCGCGTGACATTGTCCGTAGCCAGTTCAAGTTTTTCCGAGCCGCTTTAATTTCAGGCACTGCCTCCGCAGCGTTTCTATTTGGTGGCCTGACAGAGCTGGTTTTATCTGAGCGCCTTTCTACACCGACCGCAGCCGAGACGGCTTCGGCTATGACGCCCTGGTACGAGAATGGCTCACAAGAGAATGGCTCACAAGACACTACAGAGGTTGCCTTTAGAGCAGGCGAGCAAGACGGCCAGGCTTCTACGCAGCAGCTAGGCCAGCGCTTTCATGGCAGAACCGTCGAAGCGGCTCTCGAAACCGTCGCTGTCATCCCACATGACGAGGTCGCTTATCCTGACGACCCTACCGTGACGCTACTGTTTGGCGGCGAGCTAGCGCTAGACGACTTTGTTTTTGAAGCGCCCGAAAGCCTAGATCGCCTGTTCTCGGACCTGAGCATCTACCAGCAGGCCGACGTTGCTATGGTGGGTCTATCAGAACCGCTAGCGACAGCCAGCACCTCTTTGCAAGAGAGCTTTTACCATCGCACCCGCCCCCAAGCTGTACAGGCGCTGCAAAGAGGCGGCATTGACATCGTTAGCCTGGCCAGTGAAGGCAGCTTGACCTACGGCACTAGGGGCTTAGACGAAACCCTGCGAACCCTCGACCGACAGGGTCTGTACCGAGTCGGCGCAGGTCGCAACCAGCAGGAAGCGCACCGGCCCGAGATTTTGGAGGTTAAGGGTCAGCGAATTGCCTACTTGGGCTACAACTCTGAAGCGCTAAAAGCGGCAAAGGCCGATAAAGCGGGCGTAGCGCTGACCAATAGTGAAGATCAATCACACATCTTAGAAGACATCCGTGCCATTCGCCCTCAGGTGGACTGGGTGGTGGTGAACTACCGCTGGGGTGACACTCTAGATGAGGCCAATTCAAATGAAGCTAATTCAGAAAAAAGCGGTCAAACAGCCAGTGAGGTCAACCCGCTAGCTATCCCCAAAGACTGGCAAAGATCTCTCGCTCACGAGGCAGTTGATGCTGGCGCGGATCTTGTTGTGGGCTATCACCCTAGCCAAATTCAGGGTGCAGAGATTTATCGCGATCGCGCGATCGCCTATTCACTGGGTGACTTTGTTTTTGGCGAGGCCCCGCTCGAAGACCACGATACTGCCGCACTCAGAGTCTCCCTGCGCAACCACCAGATGAAAATAGAGTTTCTGCCCGTCAGCATTCGTAACTCTCAGCTTCAAATGGCCACTGGTGAGCACGGCACCCAAATTCTCCAGGGCATTCGCAACGCCTCCAACACCTTTGATCAGCCCTTAAATTTCCCCACTGTCCTCCAAGCCTTACCGACTCATCTACCTACCACGGATCTACCTACTACAGCTCCAGCCTATCACACACCCAGCCATCACACACCCAGCCACCACACACCCAGCCGTCACGCCTCTGCGCCCATCCTCTCCTACAGCTCCTACCCCTCTAGACTTTATAGAAACCTCTCCCACCGTCGTACCCGATACCCCCGAGCCCGCACCCTTCGAATATGAAGGCCCTGCCCCTCATCCCCTCCTGAAAGAATCCGAAGCGCTCTTTCCGGCTGAAGATGAGTCACCTGCAGAGTCTGTGCCAGAAGACGATTCATTTATAGAGCTTGCGCCAGAAGATGATTCATTTGATTCATTTATAGAGTCCGCGCCACTAGAAGATGAAGGGAAGCCGCAGAGCGTTCTTCCAGACAGTATTGAGCCTTACGAAGAACCGCTTACGGGTCCGCTATCTGCGCTGTAGCTGTTGAAAATCGCTCTAGTCCAATCTTGATAGCTAATTTCGATTAAGTATATTTACGGAATTGCTTCGCGCTTTAAGTCACCCACTCGCGAGCGTGTACCAAGGCCACCCTTCCCAACTGACACAGCATGTGCGTGCCGAGATAGCGTCTGCGTTGCGGCCTTCTCAATGAGCAACAGTGTGCCTACGCACATGGCCGTAGGCCAACTATTTGCCGCTAAATAGCGGTATAAAAGTCCCACGCTGGGGCTGTGTCAGCCGATTGTCGCCCCTACTCGAATGTCTGCTCGAAAGGGCGATCGGTTCTCTACACCGCCATCAGCTCTATAGAAAATAAACGGACAACACCGCAGTGGCAGTCACATTAGTGGCAGTCACTTTTTTTTCCGGTCAGTACTATCTCTGACTATTAAATTGAAACTTTAGTATAAATTCTTCAGGATTCCATATGCTGAAGTCAGTAAGTATGAACAGTAGGGTAAGAGTCTGGTCACAACCGACTCATCCTGCACCGTCATTCATTAGAGATTATGAAAAAAATGGGTAGGGCAGGCAAAGCTTTAAAGAGCGTTCTTCAACAGTACGGCATCAGCCAAAACCGGCTGGCCGTTACGATGGGCGTCGCACGATCCACCGTCAATCAATGGGTAAATGAAGTGAGCGATCCGCTAGCAGATTCTATTCCAGATATCATCACCGCACTAGACACATTAGAGCCGACTGCTGCGCAGATTTTTTTACAGCGCTACATTGACCGCGCGCCTAGCCACAGCAATAGCAGCGTCCACTAGTCTAAAAACGCTCTGTCTAAAAACGGCATAGCGCTCTTCAGCGTAGCTATCAGGGTAACTAGGCAAGCAATCAGGGTAACTAGGTAAGCAAGTCAGGGTAACTAGGTAAGCAAGTCAGGGCAACCAGGTAGGATGACGACCCGCAATATCAAGTTCTGTCGGGAGCAGTGGAATGGGCTCCCGCAGTACTCGTTCTTCTAAGGTTGCAAACAGCGGCAGCAGCCATAGGCGAGAGGTCGGCCCTTTGTAATCTTCTGGCAAAGAGGAGGTTTGTGCCTCATTTATCAAGGCTTCGTCAAATAAAATAGCTAAGCCATCAGGCGATAGGCTCACCGTTAATTCTGGCTGGGGTGGCATTTCTAGCAGCTTTTGCTCTTGACCCGTCTTAACGTTAATAGCCGTTAGATAAGGGCTAAAAGAAAAGTCTTCTTCTAGCAGCCCTATGGCGTCTTCTTCATCTAGCTCGTTGAGCGCTAGATCTTCGATTTCGGCTTCATCCGAGCGGTTGTTTCTAAGCAAGCGATTGACTACGCAGTACAAAATCTCGTTGTTTTCGTTGAATTCAGCGCTAAGAATAGCGCCATCTGTTTGCAGCAAAAGCTTTTCTTCACCGCGATTAGACACCCAAAACAGTGACTGAGTAAACCGTTCTTCTGGATTGTCTTGGTTAAAGTTCACCAGCGCCGCTGCGCTCCCGTCGTCAGCAATATCAAGCGTCAAGCCATATTCTGGCAGAAAGTCTAGCAGCAGTGCGTTTGATTCGGTTGCATCCAACTCTGGTTCTAAATCTATTACCGCAGTGCCTTGCCCCTGCTGCAATAGCAAAGAAACGCTGTCGGGTGCAATTCTAAAGTCTCCTCCAGGCTCGGTGTTGAGCTTGCGAGGTGCAGCGCCCGGTTTGATGATCCAAGGTCCAAAATCAGCCGGATCTGACTGACTGACTCGCTGGACAACGATGGTCTCACCATTTGCTGCCAAGTCAAACTTCAGGTTCTGAAAGTTCTCGTTGTTTAAGATCAGATCAATGTCACCCGCCTGTGCAGTCGATGCTTTTTGCCAAAATTGCCAGAAGGGTGGGGTCGAAACAGGCCCTAGACCTGTGGTGATACTGTATATCTGAGCACTAGCGATCCGATCGGTCTGGATGCTGGTATCGACCGCAGAAAATAGAATGCGATCGCGCTCTGGATAAGGCTGAAAATCTAAAACGGTTTGCCCTGCCGGTGTGAGCAGCGTCTTTTTCTTCGTCGTTAGGTTAAACAGCACGAGTCGATCTGTTTCTTCGCCCTCTGCACCGATGTAGACAAACGCGCGATCGCGTGTTTCAAATTCGCTTTCAAACGGCTCAAATCCGGCTTGCCCGCTCAGCGCCTGTGCCTTTGGCAAAGACAGCTTGTAGCTTTCACCATAGGGTGCGGGCGCATCTAGGGTATAGGCCATGCGTCGTCCGGCCCAGCTGACTTTGCCAAAGAGCACCGGTTCAATCACCAGGTTTTCTTCTACGCTCTCTGGTACGACTGGCTGGTTAAAGGTCAGTACAAAAGCAACGTCGTTTGCTTTGACCCGCTGGCCTTGCCAGGAGAATGTCCTTACGCTCGGCAAAGCCTGCGAACCGAGCAGCAGCATCGCAACAATCACCAAGCTCAAAAGAACGATCACGGTCGAGGCCGCGCGATCTAAAGGGTGGAACTTATGTTTTGAAGTCATGGTCTCGGCAGTTAGGTAAGATCGCTATTTTGCATGAGCGGCCAGATCAAGACCAGCCAGATCAAGACCGGCTAGATCTAATTATCTAGACCAGATGCTAATACTCATAGGGATTTTTAGGTTCTTCAATGGTACGGATTTCAGTAGGTGCGATCGCAACCTGACGCCGTCCATCTAGCGTATCAGTTACGATTGTGCCGCTGATTGCCAGCCAGCTATCGACCGGATAAGGCCGATCATCTCCTAGCTGGCTATCTGGCAGCTTCACTGGCAAGCCCACCGGATAGGCATCCGCCGCGCAGCAGGTTAGTACAAACCGCGACACCATCACATAGCCTGGTGGCCATGTCTCTGGATATATCACAAACCCTTCTAAATCAACCGGTTCATCAGTATACTCGTCAGGCTCTGGATACACGTTCACTAGGCGAATCCAGTCAATGATAGAGCGCTCGGCTGGGGCGGCGGCCCGCGCAAATCGCTGCGGCTGCGCCCGCGTCAGCGTCAGCGTATCGGCAATCCCGCGCTGCGTCGCCGTCTGACTCGCAAAAGCCACAGGGGTATAAATCAGGCCAAACACCGCTACTCCCAGCAAAATGAGACTGCTCAAGTTTCTCGGTAGCAGGGTCACATGGCTGTCGTCGGTTACTTTTTGGGCCTGCGCCGCCGTTTTTCGTTGTGCCCTTGACCGCTTAAGTTGGCCTCTTAGCAGGTTGAACAGCTTGTAAAGGGAGGTTGCTGCTAGCACCACTGCTGCCGTATTTGATAGCCAAGCATAGTCTGGATGCAGCAGCAGCAGCAGCTTGCCGCCAAACCAATAGCGAAAGAGCATCATGCTCCATGTGCCTAGTGCCAGCACATCTAGTAGCTCTCGCCACGGCAGGTAAAAAGCACCCCGAGCAGATCGAGGGGACTTAGTTAGTTTTGGACGAGGCGATCGCACCATAAAATTCCTTGGAAAAATGCCGGAAAAACGCCTGATATAACCTCGCAGGATTATCCCACATGCCGCTACCCCACATGCCGCTACCCCACATACAGATTAACGGCTAGCGCCAGCGCAAAACTCATCAGCGATGCTAACGCAAATAGATAAAAGACCGCTCGACTTTTAAACACCGTCAGCAGCAAACCAATATTTTTAAGATCAATCATTGGCCCAAAAATCAAAAAGGCCAGCAGCGAACCGGTTGTAAAAGTAGAGGCAAACGACAAAGCAAAAAAGGAATCTACCGTAGAGCAAATAGAGACCACCGCCGCCAGTATCATCATGGCTAAGATAGAAGACACCATGCCTTGGCCCAGCCCTAAAATCAGCTCTCTAGGAACAGCTACCTGCACAGTTGCCGCTACTGCGCTTCCGAGCACCAGCACCGCGCCTAGCTCTCGCAGCTCTCGCACAATATTATCTACAACCAGCTCCAGCTTGCTCGCCGCTGATTGATCTTGTATGGGATTTGCCACTAGCCGCTGAGCCGCAGGCGTATCGAGCTGTAGCATTTGCCCCGCAGGTCCAGCGCCCTGTAAAAAAGTTCCGCCCTGTAGCAGCGTTGACTGAGCCGCTAGACCGCCAGCGCCTTGGGGCCTCTCACGAAACCGACTACGGGCTATTGTCTCTTGCAAAAAAGGGCTGATATCCTTCTGACGGCTGAATACCCAGCCTACCGTTGTGGCAATCAGTAAGGTACAGCCTACGCGCAAGAAGACTACTTCTGGCTGACCGCGAAACGCTACCCAGGTTGCCCAAAATACGACTGGATTAATGGTTGGAGCCGCTAACAAAAAGCCAATCGAAACTGCGGTTGGCGCTCCTTGCACTATCAACCTTCGGGCCACAGGCACATTGCCACACTCACAGACCGGAAACAGAATGCCCATTAGGCTGCCAGCTAGCGCACCTAGCAGTGCACTTTTAGGAAGGATGCTGACTAGCTGACGCTCGTTGACGAAAAAGAGGAGCAGACTAGAAAACGTTACGCCTACTAATAAAAAAGGAATCGCTTCTACCAGCAAGCTGAGAAATAGCGTAAACCCTGTATTGAGCTGGACCATCGTAAAGAATAAATTGCTAGAGCAAACCCCATAAGTTGGAGATCGTAGCGGAAGGCATTTATATTATCTCTTAGATGGCAGATTGAATAGCCTGAAGATAACAATCGTGTTGCACGAATTTATACACGCCGATCGCTTTATCGCTCCTTACCACATTCTAATTTTGACGATGCTGATGCGTCCGCCAAAGCATACGTCTACATCTGCACCCGCGTCGCGAAGCCGGTTCTCGTAGGCCCCGGCATAGCGAAAACCCGCTGCATCCACTACAAATTCGGTGGGTAGCGGCTGCGTGCAGCGATCGCAAAACACCATCTCAGGATCGTCTTGCCCGCCATTTGGCCCAACATCTGTCCCACTATCAGCGGGGGCGGCTGGCAAGTTCACGTTCCAAAATTCACCGTCTGCTAGATCTTGGCTTAACAGCTTTTGCAATACTTTTTTGGTCAATCGCGTTGCTCGCGGCCAGTCGTAAGGCGCACCGCGATGCCGATATTGTGAAATTGCGATCGCCCGCTTCCGCAGCAAGGTCGATTCTCTGACTGCTGCCACCGTACCCGATACATAGGTATCCGAGCCTAAATTACCACCGGCATTAATTCCCGAGAGCACCCAGTCCACTGCCGGGTATAGATGGCCTATCGCCACTCGGCTACAGTCTGCTGGCATTCCCCCAATTGCATAGTCTGTCTGGTTGCGCCGATCAAGCGTAATCGCCCCACCGCGATTTATCTGATGGCTACAGCCCGATAAATGCGTCTTGGGTGCCACAATAACGGCCTCACCTAGATCTGTTACCGCTGCCCGCAAAGCCTGAATTCCAGGCGCATCAATGCCGTCATCATTGGTCAATACAAATAGACTCATCGACCAGCCGCATCTACAAACACTTCTCCGGCAAACACCTGCGTTGCGGGTCCGCTCATATACACCCGATTGTTCTCAGCCCACTCAATTTCTAAATTGCCACCCGGTAGCTCTACTGTAGTTTTGCGATCGCACTTGCCATTCAGCACCGCCGCTGTCACTAGCGCACAGGCCCCTGTCCCACAGGCTAGCGTCGGCCCCGCCCCGCGCTCCCAAACCTTCATCTTCAAAAAGTCGGGCCGCACCACTTCGACAAATTCCGTATTGATCCGCGCCGGAAAAGCCGCGTGATTCTCAAACAGCGGGCCAATCTGGGCTAGTGGCACTGCCTCCACATCTTCGACGAACGTAATGCAGTGGGGATTGCCCATACTGACGCACGTTACCTGCCAGTCTTTGCCGTCTACCGTCAGCGTCTCATCGACTGCTTTGCCTTCGGGGGTCCCTAATGTCGTTGGAATATCTTTGGCGGTCAGAATCGGCTCACCCATGTCTACTGTGACCTGACCGTCTGGCTTTAGCTCAGGGCGAATCATGCCAGCCAGGGTATGGATAGTGTACGTATGTGGCAGCTTGGGCTTGCTGCCATCTTTTGCTTCTAGCTCGGCAACGAACTTTGCTAGGCAGCGGATGCCGTTGCCACACATCTCAGGCTCTGAGCCATCTGAGTTATAGATGCGCATGGTGTAGTCTGCACTGTCTTTTCCAGGGAGCACGAAGATCACACCATCGCCGCCGATGCCGAAATTGCGATCGCACACATCCACCGCCTGCTCTGGCGTAATCAACGGCTGCTCACTCGCCCGGTTATCGACCAAAACAAAATCGTTGCCGAGACCGTGATACTTGCTAAACGGAAGGGTTGCCATAGCAGAAAGGAAAAGTGAAAAGTACAAACTCTTCAGCATTTTATACCGCTTTCTCTTCCCCGAATCTATAGACGGTCTCTATAGCTCCTATCGAAATAGCCCCTATCAAAGGTTCTATCAATCGCTAGCAAACGATCACCCACCCAAGCGAGACGGGCAATCTGGAAATACAACCTTCTTGATATTCCTCAATTCCAAATTTCTACCCAAATTCCTACCCAAATTCCTATGGCCTCTCAATCATTCGATACCGATCTACCCAGCATCCGCCAAATTCAAACCCTCATTCGTGACAAGCAAACCGTTGAAGTTAAGCTAACGACAGGTGATGCCCTAACTGGTGCTGTGAGCTGGCAGGATGCTAACGCTATCTGTGTGACTGCGAGTGATGGCAACACTATGATTTTGATGCGCGGTGCGATCGCCTACGTTAAAAATCTGGCTTGATCTGCTTATTTGATACAGTCTTATAGGCAGCCGACCGCTACGATGAAGCTGACTGATACCAGCCTTATGGATGAACTATGTATCTGATTGTGGTAGGGGCTAGCGCAGAAGGCCAGCGGTTTATTGAGATAGCGCTTGACCAAAACCATGAAGTCGCGCTGATTGAGAAAGATGAAGCGCGTGCCCGACAGGTTCTAAAAGAGCATGATGTCCGTGCTTTTGCTAGCAGTATTGGTGACGATGATGTCTTGCATGAAGCCGAAGTGGATCGCGCTGATGCGGTGATTGCGGCCACTCATGACGATGCCCAGAATCTGATGGCTATGGTGTTAGCTAAAGAGCACAAGGTAGAGACCCGTATCAGCTTGATCAATCAGCAGTCCCACGTCAGTATGTTCAAGAAACTGGGCGTACAGGTAATTAGCGACCCAGCGGGTATCGTGGCCCGTCAGCTTTATCACTACATCGATTCAGCGCATTCTATTAATTCAGAGAAGGCATGAAAATCAAACTAACGGCGATGAGCCGCGACGTTAGTAGATTTTTGCTAATTCCAATTGGCATGCTTCTACTATCTTTGCCTATCTGTTTGATTGCTAGAGAGTGGTTTGCGGTTTTGCTATTTTTAGCTAGTCTGGCCATCACGTCACTATTGGCGCTGCTATTTCATGTACTAGGCAAGCAGTCTGTAGACGTTCCTATGAACCAGACGCTAATTAGCGTGGGGCTAAGCTGGGGATTGATTGCCGCTATTGGTGGCCTGCCCCTGTGGTTTACGGCGATGGCGATGGGGGCGACTGCTCCGCCGACGGTGATTCATTTTGGCAATTTGTTGAACGCACTGTTTGAAGGCTTCTCGGGCTTTACCAGTACGGGGCTGACAATGGTCGTCAGAGAAAGCCAGCTACCTGCCTGTTTGCAGTGGTGGCGATCGCTAATGGAATGGGTAGGCGGTTTAGGTCTGATTGTGCTTGCGATCGCGCTGCTAGAACCTTTACAAGATCAGTACGCGCTCTATCAGGCGGAGGCCCGGCAGATGCGGCTGAGGCTAACGGCGACTCGCACGGTCCGTCGAATCTGTACGATCTACAGCCTTTATACAGTCGCGAGCGTGATTCTGTTTCGGGTGGTGGGAATGAGCTGGTGGGAAGCGCTGAATCACGCAATGGCGGCGATCTCAACCGGTGGCTTTAGCGTGACGGATAATAGCATCGGCATCTATGGAACACCTGTCAAGCTAGCGGTGATCTTAGTGATGGTGATAGGTGCGATCGCCTTTGACAGACACGATCAGTTTCTCAGGGGCAAACTGTGCGCCCTTTGGCAGGACCGCCAGCATCGGTTGCTACTGTTTCTATTGATGGTTGGTGGTGTTTTAGTTGCAGCAGAGCACTACAGCTTTTCGGGGCGATTTGATTGGACAGACAGTGTCTTTCAGTGGGCTTCTGCGCTCACGACCTGTGGCTTCGGCACTCAGTCAATTCAGCTTATGAGCAGTACCAATAAGCTTTTACTCAGTTTGGCGATGATCATCGGTGGCGCGGCAGGATCGACAGTGGGCGGCATCAAAGTCTCGCGAGTACTCGCGCTAGGAGAAGGGGTGTTTTGGCACTTTCGCAAATCAAAACTGACACCTCATCAAACCTATGTTCGTCAGATCAATGTCAAGGTGCTCGATCCTGAGCAAGCCAGCCGTCAAGTAGAAGAAGCCGCTGTGGTATTAGTGCTATGGCTATCATGCTTGCTGGTAAGCGTTTTAGTACTGCTGCGGCTAGTGCCGGGTGAATATACGCTGAGCGATGTCATCTTTGAGAGCGCGTCAGCTTTGGGTGCAGCAGGTCTATCCACAGGGATTAGTGGTCCTTCATTACACTGGCTAGGCAAGTGTACGCTGATGTTAATGATGTGGGCGGGCCGACTAGAGATTATTCCGGTGGCGATGCTGTTAGCAGCCCCTTTTAGCTACGTTTTTGGCAGTGTTTCGAGGGGTCGATCTTGACTGCTCTACTCAGAGTGTGGGTCGGGCTGCAGTTTGATATTCAGGTTGCCATTGGGCTCTAGGGTTGCGGTTTCTATCTGGTCTTCTATTTGCGCTAGAGACTGAGTCGCGTATGGCTGATTTGACGTGGGAAACTTGCTATCGGGAAAATCACCCTGCGATCGCATCACCACTCCTAAGTCCTGGTAGGTCAGATGCGTGGATCTAAACGCCCGCTTATTGACCTTACCGTCCTTTACCAGCAGTAAAGGACGACCCTTGATCCATCGCTCTAGCCAGGCAAACCGAAATGAAGCTGCCGATAGCAGCCGATGCATTCCCACTAGCGCTAGCGCAGAAGCCAAGGTTGGAAAGAATGGAGAAGAGCCACTGATCGCTCGGCTCAAAGTCGCACCTAGCATAATGCCTATAATCACATCAAAGGTGGCATACTGACCGGCAAACCGGCGGTGGCCAATTGCTCTTACCATAAGCAGTGCGCTTACGTAGACAAAAGCAGCCCGTGCACTCATCTGCCACATCGAGATATTGTCTGTGCTCAACCCTAAGAGACGATCAAAAAGCTGGCTAAAATAATCCATCGACAAACCTTTCCAAGAACATTAACTGGCAAGGGTAAAGACACCACCCGCATAAATTATGATGACTTCCTTCGTTGCTTATCTGTTTGCCTGCTGGCAGACGCTAACTGTAACTGTTTCTAGACTGACGGCTCGAAAGCGCTGGGTTCTGCCCGTTTTGGTAGGGGCCGTGTGTCTGTGGAGCGCGATCGCCCACCCCGCCCAAGCCTATCAAGTTCAAGTTTTACCGACGAACCCCGCTCAAGGTGACACCCTATCAGTCATCGTTCAAGGTGATAGTAGTTCAGAAATGCCTACCGTTACTGTAGACGGCACTACCTACACTGCTTTTCCCTTATCAAGTAATCGTTACAGAGCATTAGTACCGACTAGCCCAAACACAGCGCCTGGTCGAATGACGCTGCAAGTAGAGGGCCCAGAAGGGACAAATAATATTGCGGTGAATATTGGCGATCGCAGCTTTAACACCCAATACATCACTCTTTCTTCTAGTCGCGCTGGCCTAGAAGGCACCGATCGCGAGTTCGACCGGTTAGACGCACTCAGAGCCCTGCGGACCCCCGAGCGCTATTGGAACGGCCCTATGTCTAAACCCAGCAGTGGCTATGTCAGCTCTGCCTACGGCAATCAGCGCTATTACAACGGCGTTTTTGCAGAAGGCTACTACCATCGCGGCGTAGACTACGCGGCGGGTAATGGCTCACCTATTTACGCACCGGCTGCTGGCCGCATTGCCCTAGTGGGCCGCGAGTCAGAAGGGTTTGTGCTTAATGGCAATACGCTAGGG
Source organism: uncultured cyanobacterium (assembly GCA_963833005.1). Classification (GTDB taxonomy): domain Bacteria; phylum Cyanobacteriota; class Cyanobacteriia; order Phormidesmidales; family Phormidesmidaceae; genus Phormidesmis. The sequence continues at coordinate 328,188 of CAWHWK010000003.1, forward strand.
ATTGATCATGGTCAAGGCGTTACCAGCGTCATGATTCATCTGTCTGGATTTGCCGTTAATGAAGGTGATTTTGTCGAGCAGGGGCAGCTCGTTGGCTATATGGGATCTACCGGCTTTGCCACCGGGCCAAACTTGCACTGGGGCCTGTTTGTGAACGGGGTCTCTGTCGATCCGGTTCCCTGGCGCTACGATGGCGTCGAATAGAGGCGCATCGCGGAATAATATCAGCGTAGCGGTGCTGCTAAATAGCCAAACTCCAAACTTCCTGTCAATCCTTTAATCCTTCTGTTGTGCCTACCAAAACACCGGGAACACTTGAAGCTATAAAAAAGATTCACCCCTTATATCGAATCGGTCCCAACAGTCAGTCGCCCTCTCTAGCGACCCTTACCCTTACCTTTTTAGCGGAATCACTAAACGGAGTTTTGTGCCAGCATGAGTAGCATCGAAAAAATTGTTGATCAGGCGTTGCAGGATGGCTACCTGACACCTGCAATGGAAGCCGAGGTTGGGCGTATTTGCGATACCGCCTCCGAGCTTTCGATTGAAGAATACATGGCCCTTGACCGGCTGATGGGGTCTTTGCTCACAGGTGAGGTGGTGGCAGTCCCGCGCAAGCAGTTTATTAACGTGATGGAGGAGTTGGTTTTGACCGAGGCGATTTCTCAGGTTGCGCAAGTCGAAGCCCAAGGTGAGAAAACACTGGACTTAGGGGATGTTGCTGCCTATGCGCTCAACCGCTTACCGCCTTTGTACGCCACTACCGAAGAAGGTGCGAGCTATCAGCGTGACAAAGCGCGCGCGGAGCTTTCTGAGCTGATCGCACAGCAGGTGGCTGAGTCGGTTGGGCGCAGCGTCAATCAGCCCGAATTCTTCCCAGAACGCAAAGAAATTCAGCGCAGCGAGGAAGGTGGCTTGCTTGGCCAGGTTAATAAGCTGCTCAAAGACTATGCTCATGACTTTGAGCAACAGCCCAACGCTGCCTAGAGGCGATCGCGTCTCAGCGCTACACAGTTTCCAGCGCCAAATAATGAGTAGCACCGCATTACACGCCATTACACGCTGCATTACACAGTGAGCGATCGCACATCAGAGAACTCGTAACTTTAGACGCAGTTCTATGTAAAACGCCTGTCGGCTAATACTGACAGGCGTTTTTGGTTGAGAGACACCTTTGGTTAAGGGACAATTTCCGGCTAAGGGACAATCTCTACTGGCGTACCGACTTCGACCAAGGCATATAGCGCTTTAACATCTTCATTCCGCATACGCACGCAGCCATGTGAAACTGCTTCCCCAATGAGATCTTCTTGATTGGTGCCGTGAAAGCCAATTTGCGCTTCTCCGTCAGACCAAAATCCAATCCAGCGATCGCCCAACGGATTATCTGGCCCTGGCGGAATCTCTTCTTTCGTAATGGGATGCTGCCAAGCTGGATTTTCTAGCTTACTCATTACTGTGAAGTCGCCAGTGGGAGTTTGCCAATCGTCTTGGCCGATAGCAACGTCGTAGCGGATAGTCGCTTCGGGGGTGCTCACCTCTAAGGATCGCTTTTCGAGTGAAAGCACCAGCCGAACTAACGAAGGTATACTCTGCTCGGCATCAGTATCGATAGTCCCTGAAGCGGTTTGGGACTCAGTAGTTTGAGACTCAGTGGCCTGGGACTCGACATTCAGCCCTGCGGCCTGGGCCGAAGCCCGCCCGGCACCGCTGACACCAGCTAAACTATCGGGCGTAATCACCGGGGGAGGAAAAGGATTGCGCCATTCCAGCGCGATCAGCGATACGGCAACGCCAAAACATAGCGCTCCAAAACAGCGAACAATAGGGGGTTGCCTCCGAATGGGTAAGACCTCCTTTCTACCAGTTCTGATAGCTGCTTTTCATCTCGATCCCTTACCTTTCGATCCCTTGTGTTTTGATATCTTGATCGCTTGATAGAATCATTGTCGCACTTAAAATTGTTAAACTGACGATTTGCAACGAGGCAAAGATCGCGTGGTAGTGAAGCCAGACTGGTTACGGGTAAAAGCGCCTCAATGGGAGCGTGTCGGCAACGTCAAGGGCATTTTGCAGGACCTGGGCTTAAATACCGTTTGCGAAGAAGCCTCTTGCCCCAATATCGGCGAGTGCTTTAGCGTTGGCACCGCTACCTTTTTAATTATGGGTCCAGCTTGCACTAGGGCCTGCCCCTACTGCGACATTGATTTTGACAAAACGCCTCGCTCGCTAGATCCGCTAGAGCCAGTGCATCTGGCAGAAGCGGTGCGCCGTATGCGGCTAAGGCACGTGGTGATTACGTCTGTCAATCGCGACGATTTGCCAGACGGGGGCGTCAGTCAGTTTATCCGCTGCATTGAGGAAACGCGCAAGGTCTCACCGAGTACGACGATTGAGGTGCTAATACCCGATCTGTGTGGCAATTGGGACGCGCTAGAAACGCTGCTGCTAGAAGGGCAGCCAGAAGTACTCAATCACAATACGGAAACGGTGCCCCGGCTGTACAAGCGGACGCGGCCTCAAGGAGACTATCAGCGGAGTCTGGATTTGCTGAGACAATCGCGGGCGATCGCACCTTGGACCTATACCAAATCTGGCATCATGGTTGGTTTGGGTGAAACTGACGCCGAAGTCAGACAGGTGCTGGGTAACCTACGAGCCATAGACTGCGACATTGTTACCATTGGTCAATATTTACAGCCTAGCCAAAAGCACTTAGGCGTAGAGACGTTTGTCACCCCCGAGCAGTTCGAGGCTTGGCGAGTCGCGGGTGAAGAAATGGGCTTTTTACAAGTGGTGTCTTCACCGCTCACTCGCAGCTCTTATCATGCCGAACAGGTTCAACAGCTGATGAAGACCTACCCCCGAATGAGGCCATAAGCAGGGCCACAAAAATAGAGCTACAAAGAACGGGGTCATAAAGGTGATGACGATTATGTCTTTAAAAGCTGCTGTAGATTTTCTACATAAGGCGGGTACACAATTCCTTTTTCCGTGATAATTGCGCTGATATAGTCGGCGGGCGTAATGTCAAAGGCTGGGTTAAATACAGGGGTGTTATCGGGTGTGATTTGCTGACCTTTTACCTCGGTAATTTCTGTGGCGGCGCGTTCTTCAATGTCGATTTCGTTGCCGCTTTTTAGGCTTATATCAAGGGTGCTAGTAGGGCAGGCGACATAGAACGGTACGTTGTGAGCGCGGGCGACAATAGCGAGGTTGTAGGTGCCGATTTTATTCGCCACGTCGCCATTAGCGGCCACCCGGTCACAGCCGACGATGCAGGCGTCGATCTTTCGCGTGCTCATGACATAGCCTGAGGCCCCATCTACAATCACCGTATGCGGAATTTCAAAGGCTTTCATCTCGTAGGCCGATAGGCTCGCGCCCTGAAGCCGAGGCCGCGTTTCGTCTAAAAACACATGGATTTTTTTGCCTTGCTCGTGGGCAACGCGAATGACGCCAATTGCGGTGCCGTAGTCTACTGCCGCAAGAGCCCCTGTGTTGCAGTGATGGATGACGGTAGCTGGGTTGGGAATGAGTGCCTGGGCGTGAATGCCGAGCTGCTGGCAAATTTCGATGTCGGCTTGGCAGAGCCCTTGGGCTTCGGTGAGTAGCGTTTTTTGTAGCGCTGCGATCGCTACTACATCTGGCAAAATCTCTACCTTAGCCGTTTCTTTTGCTAGCGTCAGCAGGTGCTGTACGGCCCAGGCCAAGTTTACTGCCGTGGGCCGAGCGGCCATTAAATACGCCCCGGCCTGATCTAGGTCAGTGAGAAACTCGGCCATTGTAGCTGCGGTTGACTGCCGAGCTGCGATCGCCAGCCCAAATGCAGCCGTTACCCCAATTGCCGGGGCCCCTCGCACCACCATCGTCGTAATGGCCTTGGCGACTTCTTTGTAGTCACTGTAATCGTTATAGGTAGTAACCGCTGGTAGCTGCCGCTGATCGAGCAATCGCAGCTGGTCATTTTTCCACTCAATACTGCGAAAGGCACTCATTGCGATTAGCCATGAAGAAAGTCCTCATCATTTTAAGCGGCAAAATTGCATAATTTGCCTAAAGAAGTGGCCTCGTTCGCAGAAAAAAGGAGCAGAGGTGAGATAACTAGGAATAACTTCTTTTGATGCATCGCCCTTATGTCAGCCGACCGTTTTTCTTCCGGCTCCTCTTCTCGCCAGCGAACGAGACCGGTCACCCTCATGCCCTCGGCGACTGCTCGCTCTGCGCCGATAGAACAAGATCGCTTTATTGTCTGTGGGCTGGGTAGCCTGGGCCAGCAGAGCGTTATTAACCTCAAAAAATTTGACTACGATCCGTTTGAGGTGGCCATTACCGCTATTGACCAGGCACAGATTCAATCTTGGGAAATTGACGATCTGCCCAGTCAGCTAGCCGTGCCGCCAATCTTGGGCGACTGTCGCCGAGAAGAGGTGCTCAAAGCCGCTGGAATTGATCGCAGTCGGGCCATTTTGATTGTCACAAGCGATGAGAGTACGAATGTTGAATGTGCGATCGCGGCCCGTCGGCTCAATCCTAATATCCAAATCATTTTGCGATCTTCTCGCCACAGTCTTAACGCTTTGCTAGAGCGTCAGCTAGGCAAATTTGTCGCGCTAGATGCGACTGAGCTGCCAGCCATGACCTTTGCCCTAGCCGGACTTGGCGACGATACCGTGAGTGTCTTCACCATTGGTAAGCATCGATTTCGCGTAATAGATCGCTTTGTTAGGGCCGGGGAAAATCATTTTGACGGGCAGCCTGTGCAGCAGCTTCACCGTTCGCACTCTCGCCTGCTAGATTTCAATCCGGTCAAACGGCCTCAGCAGCCGCTGGGCTGGGCGACGACGGCATCTTCTATTTTTCACCGCTGGCAGCCGCATGTGCGAATTTCGGCAGGCGATCGCATCACCTATTTGGAAGTTGTCGGTGAGAGCGATCCACCCAGGGCCAGCAAAAATCCCTTAGTGACTATTGGCCAGTGGATAGAAGACTGGCACAGCGGCGATTGGCGCAGGCGGCTAAAAAACTGGCAGCGGCCCTCTGAGCAGTCACTAGCGCGAGTCGTTGCGATCGCGCTAGTGACCGCGCTTGGGCTGTGGATGACCGGCAGCATTCTGCTTCGATTCACGGTTCCCGGCGTTAGCTGGATTAGAGCTATTGTTTTAGGCGCGGTTTTGCTGCTAGGTGGTTTTGGCGACGTCTTTGGCGGCTTTACGCCATCAGGAACACCTGGTTGGGTACAGCTCGTTTGTCTAGTGATCACCCTCGCCAGCATTGTCGTCGTGCTAGGCGTTTTTGGCCTGGTTGCCGATCAGCTGCTTAGTTCTAGATTTGCCTTTTTGCAAAAGCGACCCCGCTTGCCCCGCAGTAACCACGTCATCGTCATCGGCTTAGGGCGAATTGGCCGCAAGGTTACCAGCCTACTGTTAGATCTCAATCAGCCACTAATTGCCATTGATACGCAGCTCAACCATCCAGAGCTATTTACCCAGGTGCCCGTCCTCATTGGCAACGTACTAGAAGAACTCTCTGCTGCCAATCTAGCGACTGCCAAAAGCCTGATTGCTGTCACTAACGATCAGATGCTCAATCTAGAAATAGCGCTGCTGGCGACCGAAAAAAACTTAGGCGGCAAGCATCTATTTTCTCCAGTAGTGCGCACTCGCAGCCAAAACTTTAGTAAAAACTTAGCAGCCCTAATGCCGCAAGCCAGGGCTTTTTGCCCCTATGCGCTCTCCGCCGAAGCCTTTGCGGGTGCCGCTTTTGGAGAAAGCATCTTAGGGCTCTTTCGCCTGAGCGGTCAAACTATCCTGATTACCGAGTACGTCATCGAAGTGGGTGATACGCTCGTTGGCAAACAAATCGCCCAAATCACCTACGGCTATGGCGTTGTTCCCGTCTTGAGAGAGACCCGCGACGCAGCAGGTAGTGTGCAAACTATTTTGATGCCGACAGATGAGCAGCGACTCGCGCCAAGGGATAAGCTTTTTGTGCTCTCTTCTATCAACGGGCTAAGACGCATAGAGCGAGAAGAAATGACCCCCCCTCGGCGATGGAAACTCGCTGCTGAAGCCTTGCCGAAGGACGCCGCCGCTGCCGATGTTGTTAAAACTTTGGCCAAGCTAACCGGCTGTAGTTCCCGTCAAGCTCAGAGCTTTGTCAACCAGTTGCCAGCCATCATGAATCTCGATCTGTATGATTACCAGGCCGCTAGACTCGTTCTACTTATGAAAGAACGTTTGCCTATCAGGCTCTCACCTCTTTAGCGTTAGGTCTTGGTCACCTTAGAAGCCTTAAGCCGGAAAGCCTCAGGTCCAAGCCTCAAGTCCAAGCCCCAAGGCAACAACAAGCCTCAATCAAAGCAACTTACGTCTACGCTCTGCTACTTTCGTGCCTTACTTTTAATCGCAGTAACGCTTTACAATCAAGTCTTAAGTGAATTTGCCTACGCTGCCTCCTGATATTGTCATGGCCTTACCTAAAGGGAGGGCTTCAGAAAGAGCCCCAGAAGAAGCCCCAGAAAAAAAAGCCTCAGAAAAAAAAATCTTAGAGAAAAAAATCTTAGAGAAAAAAATCCTAAAGAGAAAACCCTCAGAGAAAGAAGTCGCAGTAAGAGAAGCTACGCTCGCTTCTGCCTTTCCCTCTGCGGTTTTAAAACCCAGCTCAAAAATCGACAAAAAAAATGGTCAAGTGCGTCTGTTTAACCGGCTGCCCGGCCAATTTGGTCGTCAATGTCGTAGGGTTGGTGCAGTCGTTTCCCGTCACCCTGTACTCGTTCAAATCGCTGTTCTGCTGGTGCTGACAAGTGGCGCTGGGTGCTTTTTACTCTATTCTCTTTTCAAAGGGGCCTGGTCTCCAGAGAAGGATAACTTGAGCATTCTCAGCAGCATTTTAAAGATGGAAATTGCCAGGAAAAGTGCGCTGGCAATAGACGGGAATTCGCAGCAGGTCGTTACTCGCTCTTATCAAAGCCTAGAGCCCTATGTCGCAACTGAAGACTGGGTGTGGATCAATCGCTTTGGCAGCACGAGCACTTATGGCAAGCAAGATGGCAAGCAAGATCAGCGTCTGATTGCCTCTTGTAGTGCCTATTCGCCACTGTATTTAGTCTGTAATCTAAGTGAAATTCCCTGACTTGGGCGTTCTAAAGCCCAGGTCAAGTTTCAGCTACGGGTTCTAAATTGTTTTCTTGCCTATGCGGCTTTTGCCGGTGGCAAAGCAGGCGTGGTGACGACGACTGGTTCTGACAAAAATTCGCGAATGATGCGAGCGATCGCTCTTTGTATGACGCCTCCAACCACTCTTCGTCCAAGACCTTGGGCCTCGGGCTGCGTCACTAGACGAGGAATGATGCCTGCTACTGTCGCCGGATTAAATCCGGGCGTATCTCGCAAGATTTGCAAGATTCGAACTGCCTGCGACCAGTTTGATTCAGCTGGCTGGGCTTTGATGGTGGGGCTGGTGCCAACTGGCACGGTCTGACCTATTGGCGTGCGTAACGAGCGAATAATTTGCTGAAGCAAGCTGAAGCCCATCTTGTCGATTTCTTTGGCTAGCTCATCGGCAATTCTCACGCGCAAGTACTCACCCCGTTCCGAAAAAAGAAAGTCTAGCGTTTGATCGAGCACCTGATCGAGATCGTAGTCGGTGCTGTTGCCAGCGTTTCTCAGCAGATTTTCCAATCGATTCCAGCGGAAGCTGCCATCTCGAAATAGTAGCTCTTGCAGCGAAGTCCTGAGCTGAGGCGCGGGGTCTGTAAGTAAACGACGAGCGACATAGGGATAGGCCTTGCTCAATACCTTGAATTCGGGATCGACGGTAATGGCGATGCCGTCTAGCGTGACTAGCGACCGAATGATCAGCGCGTAGTAGGCCGGAACACGGAACGGATACTCGTACATCAGGGCCGAGAACTCGTCGGTGATGCTCTTTAGATTCAGCTCCGCTACGCTGGCACCTAACGCGTTGTTAAATACGCCTGCTAGCGCTGGAATGATTGGGCTAAGATCGGTATCCGGCGTCAGAAACTCTAGATTCACGTAGTCTTGAGCTAGCCCATCAAAGTCGCGGTTTACCATATGCACAATCGCCTCAATTAGGCCATAGCGCTGATAGGCTTCGACTTCGCACATCATGCCAAAGTCAAGGTAGGCCAGCTTCCCTTCTGGGGTGACTAGAAGGTTGCCGGGATGTGGGTCCGCATGAAAAAATCCATGCTCAAGCAGCTGCCGCAAAGAGCACTGTACTCCTACCTCGATTACATGGGTCGGATCGATGTTGCGACGGGCCAATTCATCTAGCTCGGTAAGCTTAATGCCTTCTATCCACTCCATTGTCAGCACCCGTCTGCCCGTGTACTGAGAATAGATGCTGGGCACCAAAATTTCGGGCAAATAGCCGTAAAGCCGCTCAAACCTTTCGGCATTAGCACCTTCGTGGTTATAGTCCATTTCCTCAAAAATCCGCAGGCCAAACTCGTCTACGATGCTGACCAGATCGCTCCGAATTTGCTTGACGTTGTTGGTAGCCCAGTTCGCCAGTATGCGAATGACGTAGATATCTTTGGTAATTTGCTCGGCAAGGCCGGGGCGCTGTACTTTTACGGCGACGTCTTCTCCAGTTTTTAACCGCCCTTTGTAAACCTGACCTAGCGAGGCAGCGGCAATCGGAGACTCAGATAGATAGGCGTAGATATTGGCGGGGGGCTGACCTAGCTCTTCCTCGATGAAGCGCATGGCAATTTCATTGGGAAACGGCGGCAGCTGATCTTGTAGCTTTACCATTTCAGCCATCGCTGCGGGCGTTATCAAATCAGGCCGAGTAGAAAGGGCTTGACCGACCTTGATGTAGGCAGGACCAAGACGTGTCAGCATCTTTCGCAGTCCTTCTGCCCGCTTTTGCTCATTGACTTTTTGACGGCCCGTTACCTTATCCCAAAGTAGGCCGAGCACGTAGCTTGAGGCAGTCCAAAATATGTCAATGATGCGAAGTAAGATCTGAAAGGGACGCTTGCGGTAGAAGGCGGCGATCGCATCAGGATCGTATACCAGGATGTCTTTGAGTGAGTTGATTTCTACAGGGTTCATGGTCGAGCTAGCTACCGAACTAGCGGCAGCCGCATTAGCACTGACAGAGTTGACACTGGCAGATGAAGAGGAGCTAGGATTAAACATGTCAGGCGATGCTGAACTCATAAGAAATCTTCAAGAAAATGTTGTTGAAGGGAACTAGCCCTGTACTACGGCGGTAGAATGAGCACAAATCAACTGTGCTGAATGTGCCTATAGACGGTTATGTAAACTATTGTATCAAGATGTTGAGAAACGGCTTCTGTCTCTGGCAATAACTTTTTGCAATGATGACTTTTACATTCTGGCTCAGGCATTCAAACTCTAGACGTTTATGGCCTGTACTGGCTCGGGTAATGGCTTGTAACCTTTGAGTTGACGCCAAAGATAACAGGCCCAAAGACTAACAAGCCCAAAGACTAACAAGCTCAAAGACTAACAAGCCCAAAGACGATAAGCCTTAAAAACGATAAGCCTAAAAACGGTGAGTCCAAAGATAACAAGCAAGCTAGAAAATAGTACATTTTATAGTACGAGAGTCTGCGCTTTACTCCTTACGCATCCTATTGAGGCTGCTCCATGCTGGTTTTTCTATGCTGGTTTCTTTAAAAATTGAGAATTTTGCCCTAATCGACCAGCTCGATTTGGAACTGCAGCCAGGTCTCAATGTCCTCACAGGTGAAACCGGCGCAGGAAAATCGATCATATTGGATGCGATTGATGCGGTGCTAGGCGGTAAGGCCACCAGTCGGTGGGTTAGAACAGGCACTGAAAAAGCTTTGGTGGAGGCGACGTTTCAAGCTGATGAAAGAATTACGGCTTGGCTCGGCGAGCAAGCCATTCCAGATCGTGGAAAACTCATTATTTGCCGTCGCGATCTGACCGCTGGAAAAACGTCGGTTCGCAGCAAGTCTAGGCTGAATGGCGTACTGGTTAAAAAGCCGCAGATGGAATCACTGCGCCAGCTGCTGATTGAGATTACGGCGCAGGGGCAGACGCTACAGCTCGGCGATCCAGACTTGCAGCGCAACTGGCTAGACGGATTTGGCGATGACAAGCTGCTGACGCGGCGATCGCAAGTCGCGATTGATTACGCCGCTGCCAGCGCGGCGAAAAAGAAACTGGACGCTCGTCGCCGCGCCGACCAGCAGCGAGCCGAGCAAATAGATATGTTCGAGTTTCAAAACAAGGAGTTTAGCGACGCTGAACTAGCCGATCCTGACGAGCTAGAAAATCTACAAATAGAGCATCAGCGCCTCAGCCATAGCGTAGAGCTACAGCAGCAGAGCTATCAGGTTTACCAAATGCTGTATGAAAATGACGATGGCCCAGCCTGCGCCGATTTGCTAGGTGACGCTGAAAGCACGCTGACTGACATGCTGCGGTTTGATCCGGAAGTTGATCCTATTTTAGAAATGGTGGCCGATGCGATCGCCCAAGTGCAAGAAGCGGGCCGTCAAATGAACGCATATGGCGAAAACATCGAAACCGACCCGGAACGGTTAGACGAAATCGATGCCCGTATCTCCCAGCTCAAACAGCTTTGCCGTAAGTACAACCGCAACCTACCCACGCTGATTGAACATTACCAGAGCATTCAGGCGGCGCTTGCTGCCCTTGGGGGCGACGGGCAGTCGATTGAAGCGTTAGAAGCCACTTATCAACAAAAGCAAAAGCTGCTGCTAGCTAGCTGCGACAAGCTCACTAAACTGCGCCAAATCGCCGCCAAAAGCCTAGAGTCAGATTTGATTGCTCAGCTCAAGCCGCTGGCGATGGAGCGCGTTAAATTTAAAGTAGACATTCAGTCTCAAGCACCGACAGAACATGGCGCAGATGCAATTTCTTTCGTCTTTAGCCCGAATCCGGGCGAACCGCTTCAGCCTCTAGTAGAAATCGCCTCAGGGGGTGAAATGAGTCGGTTTTTACTGGCGCTCAAGGCTTGTTTTTCCAAGGTCGATCCAATCAGTACGATGGTGTTCGACGAAATTGATGTTGGGGTGTCGGGGCGCGTGGCGCAGGCGATCGCCGAAAAACTCTATCAGCTCGGTCGCCAGCATCAGGTTCTGTGCGTTACCCACCAGCCGCTAGTCGCCGCCATGGCCGATGCCCATTATCATGTCGACAAGCAGGTCGTGACGCTGCCCTTGGCTGCTACCTCAGGTTCCGCCGAGGAAGAAAGGGCCCGCGCCAAAATTGCGGCTCAAAGCGCGATCGCTGAAAAAAGCACTGGTGCAAAAACATCTTTGAAAACAAAAAGTGCGCCTAAAGCTGCCGATTCTAAAGCTGCCGATTCTAAAGCTCTCAATCAAGCTGCCAATCAAGCTGTCAATCATAGAACGCTCGAAGAGCGCACCATCGTCAAAGTGACGCCGCTCAGCACCCTAGAAGAGCGGCGCGACGAGCTAGCGCAGCTGGCCAGAGGTAAGTCAGATAGTGAAGCGATCGCATTCGCCGATTCCCTGCTCGCCCAAGCCGAAACGATCCGAAAGGCAGGGTAATTCCGGGACCATCAGGACCTATAGTAAACCTGACTATAGTCCAACATAAGAGCCGCAAAAAGCGTAGAGTCTATGCACTGGTTAGCAGCCGCGGTAGAACCCGCTCTAGACAATCCAGCTATCGAAGAAAATCTGCGCCAGTTCCTGCTGGTGCTTTCCGTTTCGCTCGGCGTCGCCACACTGTCGCGAGTATTTAGCGTACTTCGAAATATTCCCTACACCTTGCTACTGCTGCTCGTCGGCCTCGGCTTAGCCGTTGTAGATGTTCGCTTAGTCAATCTTTCCCCCGAGCTGATTCTCTTCATTTTTCTGCCGCCTCTTTTGTTCGAGGCCGCCTGGAATATCAAATGGAGCCGCCTCAAAAGCGACTTCGTGCCCATTTTGCTCTACGCCGTCCTAGGCGTAGTCATCTGCATCGTCGGCCTAGTCTTTGGCCTACAGCAAATCGCAGGCGCGTCACTAGCTACCGCTTTACTGGTTGGCGCGAGTCTATCTGCTACTGACCCCGTCTCCGTTACAGCTCTTTTCCGCGAACTCGGCGTAGATAAAAGGCTGACCACCCTAATGGAAGGCGAAAGCCTCTTCAACGACGGGGTTGCCGTTGTCGCCTTCAATCTGCTGCTAGGGATTGCCCTAGGCATTGAGCAGTTCGATGTCTCTGTTACTATCGCGCGCTTTGCCCTGTTTGCTGGTCTAGGCATTAGTCTAGGCGGCCTTATTGGCTTTGGCATTTCCTTCCTCACTCAAAGGTTCGACATCCCGCTAGTAGAGCAGTCCTTAACGCTCGTTTCTGCCTACGGTACTTACATTGTCGCCGAGGAGCTTGGGGGATCTGGCGTCATTGCTGTTGTCACCACCGGCCTGATTCTCGGCAACTTTGGATCGCGCATCGGTATGAACCCTCGCACGCGCCTAGTCGTCTCCGAATTTTGGGAATTTCTTGCTTTCTTCGTCAACTCCATTGTCTTTCTCCTCATCGGCGACCAGGTCCGCTTTCAATACCTAATTGACTATGCCGATACCATCGTCATTGCCATCATTATCATGATCTCGGCGCGCGCACTTAGCGTCTATGGCCTTGGACTCATTAGCAACTTCATCACCCCAGGCGAAAATATCTCTCTTTCTGGTCAAACCGTTCTGTGGTGGGGTGGCCTGCGAGGGTCGGTATCCGTTGCACTTGCGCTCAGCGTTCCAGAATCACTGGCTCAACGAGAAGAAATCATTGCTGTCGTTTTTGGCGTTATGCTCTTTACGCTGCTAGTGCAAGGCCTAACCACCCAGCCGCTGCTCTCCTGGCTAGGTCTACTGGGCGATCAGCCCACTCGGCAAAAGCATACTCAGCTAGTCGCTCACAGAGTAGCGCTCAACCGGGTTCTAGACCGACTCAAAGAGCTGATTGATCGGCAAGAAGTAGACGAAGAGTTTGCCCGCTACCAAATTGCCCTAGTAGAAGGCCAGCTCGAAGAAATTCAAGAAAACCTAATTAAGCTTCAGCGTTCTAACCCAGAAATTTTGGTCTATGCCGCAGAGCAAGTCCGCGATGAGCTGCTCGCAATAGAATCTGATACCTACGCCGAATTTATCAGAGCCGGTCAGCTCAAAGACGAATTGGCACCGCTATTACAAGACGTACTGCCGCAAGAAAAGCCAGCATAGCGATCGCGTTGCTACACCGCTAGACCCTGACACCTCATCTCTGCCCTTTAGTCCTTGTGTTCTGCCGCCTCGCGATCTAGCTTGAGACGCTTCTCCAAATTTTGAATTTCATCGCGTCGCGCCGCTGTTTCCAAGGCCCTGCGTCGCACCTCTTGGCTTTGCAATGTCAATGACTGTCGCCATTGCTCAGCCCTTTCCAGCTCAGCTTCTAATCCACGAGGCGTCAGACCCAGCGTTAAATATTCAGCGACAAAGTCAGTTACCCACTCAGTCGCATCCTTTACACTAACAACGTACCCCTCGCTTTCTAGCTCCACTAGGACCAAAACCTGCTCATTAAAAGGAATCTCTTGAGAAACCGTCATAAGCTTAATCGGCGTGATCAGTTCCCAAACGTGCTCAGACGGATTAAGTGCCAAAAGCTGAAGTTCGGTAGAACCTGATGAGTATTTGGAATGGACCTTTGCTAGATATTGCATAGGTGCGAAGTTTAAACGCGTAAGCTACTAAATAAGTGACACGACAGCTCTGACAATATAATCCTAAGGGCATATCGTTCAAAAAAGTAAGCGATTATTACGGCACCTTTCTTATTGAGTAAAGTTATGAAAATAAAATAGACTGCCTTCTTCGACATTACTATTAGCCTATTTATCCTGACTAACAGCAACGGATAAGCATCAATTACAAAGCCGTCCAAGTAATAAGCGCAGTTCTTTCAAAAAGGAGAGCGAGTTTTGAATTGCACCTTAATGATTACTACGCTTTGCTAAGCAGCAATCAATAACCTGAATTGGCACAAAACTTACCTAGAGGCAGCAATTCTCATTATGAAAGCCATTCTTACTCGAACAGCGACTAGACTGCTCGAACCCCTCATTCTGCCGTTCTGAGATTTGGTCTAAATCGTGGTTTTCAGTCGGATTTTAGTACAAGTGTTTTAAAATGAGAACCGCTGACCTAGAGGCTTTAACTGGTATCTCAATCTTATTTATGATACCAATAGTAGACAAATCATTTAGTAGACAGACCTTCTATCAGCCAGCTCATTGCAAGCCTTGAACACAGCTTGGCCCTAAATACCCACTCCTTTTGTCCCTCCGTCTGAAATCAACTGGCCTAAAATCAACTGGCCTAAAATCAACTGGCCTGAAATCAACTGCTCTGAAAGCAGTCAAAGTGTCTGCTCTGTACGGCTCACTTAGCTTATCGTATAGCTCACTTTGGCTTAGCAGCTTAGCCAAAGAGGTTTACCTAGAAAAAGTTGAGCCAAAGTGAGCTTAGGCAACGAAAGCGCCATTGGCATTCTTGGCGTGCTAAATTCCGCTATGCCCGACAAACAATCTGACAGATGTCATATGTGTAAATAGAGGGTAATAAATAGAGGAGATAGTGGATGCCAATAGAAAAAGCAAAGAAGCCTTGAAGAAGCCTTACAAATTTAAAGCACCTACCAAACGTAGAGCATGAAATGACTGCCCAAAATAGTCAAGACCCCTCCGAGAAATGTGTCAAGAAATCGGATCTAAAGGCAGACTTTACTAGTCAAGAAAAATTTGAGCTGCTTAGCGCATATTTAGACGACGAGATTACGGACGCCGAACGCTGTTTAGTAGATTTATGGCTAGCTTCAGATGCAGAGCTTCGATCCCACTATCACAAACAGATTAAGCTACGAAAAGCTCTCAAAAAATGGCTGTGATGCATCACTGATAGAGTGGCCATCAAGAGCGTAATTCATAGCTTGAAGGGACTCATCTAATAGAGGCAGCTTGTGAGATCACTGACAGAGTAGCCATCAGGAGCGTAATTCATAGCGCCTTCTATCTCGTTAGCTCTTTATCTTGCCTAGCGCTAATTCCCTAGCGCTACCCCTCTACCTTTTCAATTTGATGCCGAATTTTATTTAGATCGATATAGCGATCGGTCACATTGCGCAGCTCGCGAGCGATCATTCCTTCTGTAGAAACGACCGTAATGTGTGTGCTTTTAGACCTTAACAGCTCGATCGCGCGTTCAAAGTCACCGTCTCCACTAAGCAATACAACCCGATCATACTGATCGACCGTATTGAACATGTCTACAACAATCTCAATGTCTAAATTTGCTTTCTGAGAGTAGCGCCCTGAAGAATCGTCATAGTATTCCTTGAGGACCTTAGTGCGCACAGTGTAGCCTAGGCTGATAAGTGCATCTCGAAAGGCTCGCTGATCCTGAGGATCTTTGAGCCCGGTATACCAGAAGGCATTAACTAAAGAAATCCCATCCATTTCGGTTATGAAATGTTCTAGCACCCGCTTGGGATCAAAAAACCAGCCGTTTTTCTGCTGGGCATAGAACATATTATTACCATCGACAAAAATAGACAGTCGATTAAGCATCGGTGAAACCATATGGAGTTATAGATAAAAATAAAATTATTTAGTTTAGAGACGGGAAACGCCTGCAATTTCTCAGATAAGCTTTGGACCCAAGCAAATGTTGATAGCTAATCTAGTGCTCCCGTTTTTATGTCTGCATAGCTAACACGTCACTAGTAAATACATATATGGTCAGTCGATAAGTAGAGATTAGACGTGTTAGCTATGCGTCAGCGCTACGTCAGTGTCAGCAAAATATAAAACTTGAAAGCAATGTCTGTTACTACACAGGCATTGCTCAGACGTTGCTAGAGATGAAAATTTTGTAGGCGTTTATGCAGAGATACTTATTTTTACAGGGACTTGTTTCATGAGCCTATATCGAGGGATGAGTGCTTATAAAAGGATCTGAGAAAAGAACTAGATGCAAAAGGAATTAGAGCTGTGTAGATATTAGAATTAGAAAAAGTAGGCGAAAGCTGCTTTTTATATATGCACTTAATTATAGTCTTTTTCTATAAAGTGAAGTGCGTTTTGATACCGGCTTTTATCTGCGCGTACTTTTATTCTGTGTGTACTTTTATCTGCGCGTACTTTTATCCGCGCGTAATCGCTGCGAAGTGAACACAGATAATAAACACCGCATCGAAAAGCTATGCGCAAACCAGCGAGAAAGCAAGAATGGCGAAACAAGAAACACTAAAAGACGCTACGGCAACGTTGACGCCGAAGGATCGACTTGCGACTTGGCAACAGCGTTTAGTTGAAAAGCACTGGCGGTTCGCAATTTCTGCGGTTTGCACCACGATAGCGGCAGGTGCGGTGGGACTGAATTTGGGGATTGTAAATTTGTGGGAGCGGCAAGTTCAGAGCCTGTTTTTTGAGCTGAGAGGGCCGATCGCAGCGCCTGAAGATATTGTTATTTTGACGATTGACGAAGAGTCGTTTGACCAAGGCCAGTACTATTCAGAAGATCCTGAACGCTACAGGGCTTTAGAGCCCATTGAGTCATGGCCGTGGCAGCGCAGAGCGTACGCTCAAGTTATAGAGCGATTGATGAACGCGGATGCGAAGGCTGTGGCGCTAGATGTGCTCTTTACTGCGCCTAGTGCCTATGGGGACGAGGACGACCGTAGATTTGCTGAGGTACTGCGCCGCTACAGCGATAACGTGGTTTTGGCTGCCGACTATAGCAGCGTTGTTTCTAGGATAGGAGTGCTTTATGCACCCGATCTTCCCATCGAACAGCTACGAAATACGGGGGTGAAAATTGGCTCTATCAATTTTCTTAAAGAGCAAAATGGACAAATTCATCGGCTAGGACAAGCGTTTCTGAATGATCTGGCGCAGGAGCAATCCAACTTTTTGGGTGTCTCAGCCGTCACGTTAGATCAAGATCGAGAGAGTTCGCCCGTTAGTTTTGCCCAGGCAACGCTTGAAGCGGCTGGAAAATTCTATAGTCAAGAACCTCAGGAAAATATCTTTTTCTATGGACCTGATAAAACATTTGAGCAAATTCCCTTCTGGTATGTCTTGGACGATGATCCTTGGCATAACAAGCTCAGCTCTGGGCGCTTTTTTAAGGATAAAATAGTCATTATTGGAACGACTGCAAAAAATAAGCAAGATTTTCATGAGGCTCCTTTTTCCCAAAGTTTGCTCTATCCGCAGTCGATGGCAGGTGTTGAAATCTTGGCCAATACGATTGCCACGCTGGAGTATGGGCTCTCTCCTCGTCAGCTAATCAACCGACCTGCGCTTAATGCGCTGATTGTGCTCGCACTGGGGTTTTCGATTGCCTGGCTGATGAATCAGACACAAAGACACTCTAGACGCGCACTGATTGCGGGGGGGGGATTTGTGCTGTGGGTGCTGGTTAGCTATGTGGCGTTTGTGGTGGGTAATCTTATTTTGATTACGGGGACGCCTATATTTGCGATCGCTACTATAGGTCTTCTAGACTTTGGCATTAGTTTTGCTGGTCATACATTCAGGCGCAAGCGCTTTCGGACCACGCTGGCTCGCTATGCGACCTCTCCTATCGTTCAAGAAATCATCAGCCAGCAGGGCGATTTTCAAGAACTGCTCGATGTGAACCGAGCCGACATTATCGGAAAGCTGCTGCAAAATCGCTATCGAATTTTAGAAATTATCGGTGCAGGTGGCTTTGGTGAAACGTACTTAGCCCAAGATACCCTTCGTCCTGGTAACCCAGTCTGCGTTGTGAAGCAGCTCAAAATTATCAGCGATAATCCCAAATCACATCATTTAGCGAGAAGATTTTTTGAATCTGAAGCGGTTGTCCTTGGCCAGCTCGGCGAACATAGCCAGATTCCTAGATTGCTAGCCTACTTTGAAAGTCAAGAAACCTTCTATCTAGTGCAAGAAATGATAGTCGGGAAACTGTTGCGTAATATTCTTTCTCGCGCCCGTCCGCTTTCTCAAAAAGCTGTCGTCGAAATGCTGCGCGACCTGCTGCCAGTGATTAGTTTTGTTCATTCTAAAGGGGTAATCCATCGGGATATTAAGCCGTCTAATATTATTCGTCGTGGCAGCGATAATCGCTATGTTCTGATTGACTTTGGTGCAGTAAAAACAATCTCTGAGAAGCTTCCAGACTCAGATACTAAAATTTCTGCCACGGTTGGCATTGGGACCCAAGGCTACATGCCTAGCGAGCAGTCTGCAGGTATGCCAGTTCCGCAGAGCGATATTTACGCACTTGGAATTACAGCTATTGAGGCGCTGACCGGAAGGCCTCCTCACGCCCTCAAGCGTAGTGATAACGGAGAAATTATCTGGTCGCACACTATTAAAGATATCTCTTTAGATCTTTCTCGGATCGTCAACAAAATGGTTCGATACGACTTTAACAACCGCTATAGCTCTAGTGCAGAAGTTTTGAGCGAACTCGAGAAAATAGACGATGAACTGCTGACCGACGACCCGACGATCGCCGACGAAGAATTCAAGATGATAGAGGGTACTACCCTTAACCAAGGAACTCGCCCAGGCGTGATTGAAACCAACACAGAACTCAACAGCACACAGATACTGCCAGAAAACTGGTTAAACAGCTTAGAGACACAGTCTGAAGAGACAGACTCAGACCAAAAGACAGATGAAGACCAGGCATCTTAAAACCGCCTAGTCTTCGCCTGTAGCTTTTGCTTACTTGTAATAGATCTCTCTGCTTGGCCAAGTTACGGCAAAACAGCTGGCGAAGAATCGTCACCACCCGAAACACTCAGCGCAGCGCCTTGCGAATTGCCCGACATATCATCTGGACTATCTACAGGCGCTATATCATCTGGTCCGGTAGTAGCAGAATCAGCAGCTGCGCCATCCGGCGGTAACGCGTTGTTCATTGTATCTAAGTCGTTGGTAACCTGTAGCTCGTCTAGCTGTTCAACCTCTTGTGGCACAGCTTGAAGAGAGGGTGAATCACCTGTTAGATCTGTTGTCGGAATCGTGGTAGTAGCGTCGGGTAAAAGGTCACTATTCACCCCATCTGAACTTACGCCCCCAGTGGCATCGATGCCCTCAGAGGGAGAGGTCGGCACGGTAGAAGCAGGAGAGGTTGGTGCGGGAGAAGTGGGAGAAGTTGGCGCGGGAGAAGTGGGAGAAGTCGGTGCTGCGGTAGAAGGAGATGTCGGTGCGGGAGAAGCGGGAGAAGTTGGTGTGGGAGAAGCGGGGGAAGCTGGCGCTGAGTTGGAGTTGCTTCCTGCATCACTCCCACTGGTTTCTGAACCATTTTGTGGAGACGAAGTATCGTCTACAGGGGTATTGCCAGTGCTATTACTTTCTGGCGGGCCACTGTTATCACCGCTGTTATCACCGCTGTTATCACCACTGCTATCAGTCGCACTGTCTACGTCTACCCCAGATTCTGGAGCCGCCTCTGTAGTGCTAGCACCGGTTTCTGCTGATTCGGTTTCTGCTGGCTCAGTGGCTGAGGGTTGGGTTGAGGGTTGGGTTGCTGAAGGCTCATCATTTTCTTCGCCTGCTACGACACTATCCGCATCGTCAGAAGTTTCAACTTCTGTAGTCGGCTCTTCGGCGGTGCCTTCAGCTTCTGGTTGAGGGGCTAGGCTATTGTTTACGCCAATATCTAGCTCCCGCTCATCAACCGCTCCAGCGGAGCTGTCTAGATATTCTTGAGCCGGAGAATTTTCAAATTCTAAGGTAGGCGTCTCTACCCCTTCTACCTCTACGTCGTCATTGACCTCTGTAGAGGGTCCAACAAATGCTTCGGGGTTAGTGATTACATTGTCACCACTAATTCGACCTTGATTAGAGATAGCTTCTCTAATCTCTTGGCGAACCCCGTTCAGTGCATCAGAGCCTTCGCCGGACGATGAGTCAGACAGGTAGTTGAACCCTTCTGCTAGCCCGCTGCTTTGCCAAAACAGCGTGCCGTCGAACTCGTACAGCTCAGTAATTTGATTGCCTTGAATTACGCCGATTTCGTTGGCTCGAAGCGCTTGCTGCTCAGTGCCGTCTCGGTTAAAAAGCACCATTGGGCCATTGGGATTATTCGTGAGTGCGCCCACAATAGTCGTGTCTGTTTCGGGAATGTAGCGAACAAATAGGGCTGAGCCTTGAATGCCGGTTACTGCGTTAGGGGTCTGAATGGTGCTACGACCGCGGCCTGGCGGAATGAGCAACAAAATAGTGCCGTTGCTGAGCTGAAAGTTTCTGGTGTTGGGGGTAAAGCGAAAGGTTGCTCGTTCACCAATGCGTGCTAGAGAGCCATCGTTAAAGCGCAGTTCAGCTCTGGAGGCTCTGGCCGTTCTAAGGGCATCTCCTACACTCAGAACGTCGGAGATTCTGGCCCCTCGGCTCTGCTGATCTTGAGGGACAAACTGTACACGGTTACGCAGAAAGTCGATACGAGCCCAAGTCAGTGGCTCTTGGGTTTGTGCCTCGGCTGCGCTCGAAAATAACAGTGCTCCAGACAAGCCGACTGCTAAGGATAGCGCCCACGAAAGTCTGTTCAAGGAACGTTTTGACTTTAAATAATGCCCGTTCATAAGTTTTTGTACGTAAGAAAAGCTAGCCAGAGGGGTCTACTTGTCAGTAGGATGACTACATAAAATAAAGCTTATGTGAAATAAAGCTTGTGTAGAGACTAACTCAATTTATTTTCAGTTTGTTTTGGCTATGTCCCTATGGTTTTCGGTAAATTCTCAGGAAATCAGTAAATCTGCTGTTTGGCCCTTGCCTGACAGCAATCTTGAACTTGAATTTTGCGAGTGGGGCTCGACTTGGTGACTTTGACTTGGTGACTTTAAAAGCAGCAATGCTGTATTAGCTATGCGTCTAGTCACGGTTTGTCTCATATTCTATCGTCTTGAGCGGCAATTAGACTTTGGACACAGGCTCTTAGTCATATGAAAATATTTTGATAAAGACTTAGAGATACGGCGGTGTCTGGCTGCGATCGCTAGCCAGATTTTGTTTTGGCCTAACGCCATGAAGCTTGGATCCGTAGCAGCGTTAAGGTAGGGTAATTTTACACATTTCTGACCGGATGAGTGTCTACACGGCTTGCATATAGGCATTAAGAATCCGGCCTTGATTCTAAAAGATTTCACTCTATTCAAACGCAAAGACTCAAATTAAAGAAACGCGCTCTACTTTTTGCCTGCCGAGGCTACTTTTTTATGCGAAAACAGGACTACCCTCCTTACTATCAAATGCTGATCAAGTTGGGTCTTGGCATTATTGGCGGGATTGTTCATATTTTCTGTCTGCCAGTGTTGGCAAACTCTGATTCTGTAGATTCTTCCCTATATTCTATAGAGCCGATAAATTTGACCATAACCGGCTTAAGTGAGCAGCTAGCGGACAGCCCTGAGCTATCTGCAGCTGTCACGTCTGAGCGCGATGTGTTTGATCGCAACGAAGTTGATTACCGACGGTTTCGTACAGGTGCGATCGCTAAGCCGGAGCCAACGTTCTCTAACGCGGTGTCCTGGCAGTCTGAGCTAGCCGATTCACTTGAACAAATGCCACGGGCAGTGGCAGTACAGGCTTCTCGTAGATTTTCGGAGCCTCAGAAAGAACTTCTGAAAGCAGGCTGGGAAATTGAACCGCTGCTAGCAGATTCAGAATGTGAACGACCGGACTCTGAGCCGTTCAATTCTGAGCTTTTAAACTTAGATCAGTTGGAGATAAGTGCAGCTATTGAGCAAGGCTTGGAGATCGAACCGACAGCGATTGAAGAGACTGACGCAACAGCAGCAAAGAGCGCTGTTGATACGCAAACTGCCGATCTGGCGATTGCTACCTCGACAGATGGAACAGCTGCCGATTTGTTTGCGCCACCGGCTGCCGCTGCCACCGATATGCAAATTCGGCCAGCAACTAGCCTGAGTGCAACACCAAACGAGCCGGACCTGCTTTCAGAAATCCTGGGACAAGCAGGTGCTGAGACTGAGACGCTTCCGGTGTTAGACGAAGAGCTAGGAACACTGCGGCTAATTCAGCTGCGATCGCGTGAAAATGAAGATTTAGGCATTTTGCGCATTTTGCGAACCGCCGCCGCCGTGCCGCCGCCGCCCCCTATCCCGGTTGCCTTCTTAACGGGGCGATTGGGCTTTGTTAATGTTGATAATGTTTTCCGCTCAGATATTAGGATAGACGAGCAGGTTTATCAGGCGGGTGTGGGTCTCTACCTAGCGCCGAGGATATCTGAAAACACAAGTCTCTATGGTGTTATAGAGACTAACATCGCTAGATACAATGACTTTTCTGCTATTAACTACAACGAAGTGCAGCTGCAAGTTGGCCTCAGACAAAGGCTTTCGCCGCGCACCTATGCTCAAATTGGCTGGCGCAATCAGCGGCTGTATTCGCCTGGCTATCGAGAAAAGCTCTTTGGCGCTCAGTACATCGACACATTGATTAGCCATCGCAGCGTTCTTACGCCCAAAACCTGGTTAGACAGCTTCTATCAGGTGCGATTGGGCTTTGCCGATCCGGAGTCTGCTAGTCGTTTTCGGCAGACCTTTACGCTATCGCTAAACTACGGCATTAGCCGGGATTTTCGTACGAGCCTGCTCTATCAGCTAGATTTTGACGACTACACGCAAATTGCTCGCTACGACACATATCAGCAGGTACTTGGCGTCGTTAGCTACAACATAACCCCCGAAAGCCGCATCAGCGTCTTCGGGGGACTCGGTTTGGGCGCTCATCTAGCCCTGATATCAATTTAGACGACACCTTTTATGGGGCCGGTCTTAACGTCAACGTTTCACTGTTTTAAGTTTACTCAAAGGAACTGCCTTCTGTTGTCAGCCATCTACGCTGCTAGGGGTGCTGCTGTGCTGCTAGGGGTCTAGCTAGCCTGTGACGCGCGACCAACGCTAGCCGTTTTGCTTGATTGGCTCACTGCGATCGCTAGCTGTTCTAACATGAGCGCTGTTGTGTCGATGTCTACGCAGGCATCCGTGATGCTTTGCCCGTAGGTCAGTGCCTTTAGGTCTTTGGCAATCGGCTGGTTTCCGGCAATCAGATGGCTCTCGATCATGACCCCGATTAGATGCTGCGAACCTTGACGAACCTGCTCAGAGATATTGTCTAAAACCACGACCTGACGGTTGTGATCTTTGTCTGCATTCGCATGGCTACAGTCAACCATAATGCGCGGATTGAGGTTTTGCTCGGCTAGCGCTTTGGCTGCACTTTCAACGTGCGATCGCGCATAGTTAGGCCCTTGCTTTCCACCTCGCAGCACCAAATGGCCATCCGCATTACCCGTCGTCGAGACGATACTGGCGTGGCCATCACCATTAATTCCTAGGAAATGATGGGGCTGGCTGGCCGCTAGCATGGCATTAGAAGCCGCCTGCAAGCTACCGTTTGTATTATTTTTGAACCCAATCGGCATTGACAAGCCGGAGGCCATTTCTCTATGCGTTTGGCTCTCAGTCGTACGCGCACCAATCGCAGTCCAAGCAATCACATCAGCAATATACTGTGGCGTAATTGGATCCAATAGCTCGGTCGCTGCCGGTAGACCTAACTCTGCCAAATCCAACAGCAGCTTGCGTGCTAGTCGCAGCCCTTCGTTAATGTCGTAGCTGCCATCTAAATGAGGATCGTTGATGAGTCCTTTCCAGCCAATGCTCGTACGCGGCTTTTCAAAATAGACGCGCATGACAATCTCCAGCTGCTCAGAATAGCGATTTCTCAACTGAACTAGCTGCTGCGCGTAGTCATAGGCCGCCTCCACGTCATGCACAGAGCAAGGGCCGACAATCACCAACAGGCGGCGATCCTCATTGTGCATTATGTTGCGAATATGATCGCGAGTTTGAGCGACTAAGGCAGCCGCCGTTTCAGTGAGAGGGAGCTGTGTGAGCAGTTGGTTGGGCGCAAGCAAAGGACGGTTTTCGACCACATGAAGGTCTTGAGTTTGGTACATAGGTTAGATGTCTACCAACGGATACGAAAGCTTTGAAGGTAATAAAGGAATAAAAGACACCATCATTGTGACAGGTCACTGACGAAATGGGGGGTGATGTGCGGTTTGGGGCCTGCTTTTGTGACGCATAGGCCGCTCAAAGTCTAGAGACGAAATCGGCAATTGGAATAGCGCGCTCTAAGTACTGAGGGTTCTGCGGCTGATAGGGCCCTTGCAGTCGATCAATTTGTGAAATAACGGCTGATGTTGGCAGTACAGGCGTTTCTGGATCAAAGGCGGTCGGTCGCATCAGCGAGCTGGAAAACCCACGAAAAATTATGACCTGATCGGGCTCATCTTCAATATGAGCATGTACTAGCAAGACCTCTTGAGGATGCTGTAGGGTATAGTTTTCCAGCTTGGCTACAATCGTGGCATCACGCATGAATAAGCACTCGCGAATAAACGCCCCATGAAAACAAACGCATGAAAACAAACGCTCATGAATCAACTCAGCCAGAAGATCTTGAAGATCTTAAGGGTGCATCGACGAGAATTTAATGACGACGATCTTATTGATTAAGCGCTGAGCGCCCTTGGCGACCTAGGCGAATGATTAAAAAATAGCCCAGATAAAGTGCATAGATAGCTAAGCCACACGCACCAACAAAGCCCAAGAAGCCACCTGGCGAGTCGCTATGGATATAGGACTTTAGGACCAAAGAGGGCTCTAACCACGCTTGGCAGACCTCGCCCCTGAGCGCGTCGACAGAGAACCCGCAGCGAATAAATAAAAGCTGTATTACGCCACTGACCAAGCAGTAAGCCGTCATTGCCCAGCGCCAGGCGTTAAAGCCAAGATTTAGCGATCTTTTTGGCTGCTCACGAATTTCTTCGTTGAGATCGGCCCAGAACCACAGGCTAAAAGGAATGATTGCTTTTGCTAGCACTGCTGTTACAAACCCAATCGACCAGCTAGCCATCATGAGGTAAACCGTAATGACCAACAGACTCGCCACTCGCCAATAAATAATTAGCAGGGCGCTGATGGCCTCAGACTTTTTTACCCATGACCAAATCAGCAGCGTAAGTGGAATGAAAACAGCGATTAGCAGCGCTACTCGATAGTCTGTCCAAACCAAGGGCCGTACCGAAGCGGAGTTTGTTAGCACGTAGCAAAGCGGGGTAAATGAGCATTCATCAATGTAGCACCTGCTGTGTAGCCAGCAATTGCGCTTAGTTAGTGTGTCAGATTATTAATGTGTCAAGTAGCTAATGTGTCAAGCGACTGAAGCTTTAAAGGGGAAGAACTCTCCTATGTTTATTAGGTAGCTTTCTTCCCCTTTTAGGGTTGTTATTAAATCGGTGATGTCATGCGCTAGTGCTGCTATGAGCTAGCGATATTGCCTGCCAATGCGATCGCATATTGATGTTGTTGCGATCGCATTGGTTAGGCGCTGTTTAAATCACCCCTCCACTCTAGTTATCGTAAACGCGGCACTCGTCTGCCTCGGGGTTATCGTCACAGTACTTGTCGAAAGGAGACTTTTCGGACTCTTTCTGACGCTGATCAGACGCTTCTGCTTGAAGCTCTTCTACTGCATCCCAAGCAGCAGCACAGCCTTCAGTATCGTCTGTAGAGCAAGCTTCGCGAGCCGCTTCGATTTCAGTCTTAATCTTTTCTTGAATATCGCTCATGGCAAACCGTATTTAGTAGAGTTCTAACGACGTATGATTCAAGCCCTATTCTAGCTTCTGGCGAAGCTAAACTACCGTATCGTGTATGGCAGTTTTGAGAGTGAATCAAATCACCCCTTAGTATATAGAGACGGGCTACAGTCAAACGCGGCGTTGGTAAACAGGCTGGAGACACTTACAAACACCTAGGCCAAACACCTAGGCCAAACACCTAAGCCAAACACCTAAACGAGCTAGATTAACTAGCAGTAGTGACGGTAATCAAACCACTGGCTATCAAACCACTGGCTATCAAACTACCGGCATAAAGCCTGCTGGCATAAAGCTACTGGATATCAAATGCGACATCCTA
The DNA here is from genome assembly GCA_963833005.1 of uncultured cyanobacterium. Classification (GTDB taxonomy): domain Bacteria; phylum Cyanobacteriota; class Cyanobacteriia; order Phormidesmidales; family Phormidesmidaceae; genus Phormidesmis. The sequence goes on from CAWHWK010000003.1 coordinate 354,236, forward strand.
TAGACGTGTGCTTGTCAGCGTTCAAGCTCATTTATCAGTATGTAGCAGGCTTTGATTAAAATGCTCTACTCGTAGAATTATCTTAAGGAATCTCTAAACATGAAGTGGGTCAGCGCTATTTCGACGAGTCCTTCGCTAGAAACTGCGGTCAAGGAAGTCGCGCAGCAGATTAAGGAACAGCTGGGAATACAGCCTGATGTGGCGTTTGTCTTTGTGTCGGTCGCGTTTGCTAGCGAATACGCGCGGCTGATGCCATTGATTCAGGCATTTTTGCCGACAGCTCACATAGTGGGCTGTAGCGGTAGCGGAGTGATTGGTATGGACGATGAGTTTCCATCCGAAGTCGAGGTTGGTCCGGCGCTGAGCATCACCGCCGCCCACTTGCCGAATGTCAATATTAAGAGCTTTCATCTGACCGGGAGCGATTTGCCCGATCTAGACAGTCCGCCTGAGGCTTGGAGCGATTTGATTGGCGTCAGGGCTGAGGCGCAGCCGAGCTTTGTGCTGCTAGCCGATCCGTTTTCTACGGGGACAAGCGAGCTGCTGCAAGGCATGGACTATGCCTATCCGGAGGCCACAAAGGTGGGCGGGCTAGCAGGTATCGAGAGCTTTAGCCGCAATAGCGGGCTGTTTTGCCAGGGTGAGCTATACCGGGAGGGGATTGTGGGGGTGGCGCTGTCGGGTGAGATTGTGATGGAGGCGATTGTCGCTCAAGGCTGTCGGCCTATTGGCGAGCTGTACCGGGTGAGTGAGGGCGATCGCAATATTATGCTGAAGCTAGAGCCCGATAGCGCAGACGATGGCGGACTAGGAAAGCCGCCGCTAGAGATTTTGCAAAATATTTTTCAGGGGATGAGCGAGGAAGATCGCGAGCTGGCCCAGAATGCGCTGTTTTTGGGGGTGGCCCAAAGTGGTTTTAAACCGAGCCTAAGCCGCCGGGATTTTTTGATTCGGAATTTGGTAGGGGTGGATCCTAAAAGCGGGGCGATCGCGGTTGCCGATAAAATTCGCTCAGGTATGCGGGTGCAGTTTCATATTCGCGATGCCCAGACCTCTGAAGAGGATTTGGAGCAGCTGCTACAGCGCTACCGAGTAGAAAGCTTGGAAAATCAGCTAGAGAAAACCAAGCCCATTGCCTCTCCGGTAGGGGCCTTGCTGTTTGCCTGTACAGGCCGGGGCGAGGGCCTATACGATCAGCCCAACTTTGATTCGGATTTATTTGAAAAGTATTTGGGGCCGCTGCCGATTGGTGGATTCTTTTGCAATGGCGAAATTGGGCCAGTCGGCGCGACCACGTTTTTGCATGGATTTACGTCTGTGTTTGGCATTTGCTGCCAGCCGGGAAGTCAGTAAGTTCGATTGCGACTGTGTGACTCTGTCAGACTGTCCCAGCCTGGCCCTATGGGCACAATGCCGCCTGGGTTGAGCGGAAATAGGTTGCCAAAATAATCGCGTTTGACCGCATCAATATCGCAGGTATCAGCAATGCCGGGTAGCTGATAGATATCGGCTAAGTAGCCGCTGAGGTTTGGATAGTCGGCGATGCGGCGGCGGTTGCATTTGAAAATGCCGTGATAGGCCACGTCGAAGCGAATGAGCGTGGTAAATAGGCGAACATCTGCTAGGGTTAGCGCTTCGCCGAACAGATAGCGCTGAGTCTCAAGGCGTTTGTCCAACTCGTCTAGCGTTGAAAATAGCGCACTGACGGCGTGATCATAGGCTGTCTGCGTTTGGGCAAAGCCACAGCGATAGACGCCGTTGTTGACTGTGTCGTAGATTTTTTGGTTAAGTTTGTCGATGCGATCGCGCAGCTTCTCTGGATATAAATCTGGCCCACTCGCCAGCGTGCCAAACTCGCTATCAAGCAGCTCAATAATCTCAGCGCTTTCGTTATTGACGATTATATTAGTCTGGCTATCCCACAGCACAGGTACTGTAGATCGGCCCGAATAGGTTGGCTGGCAGTGACGATAAAAGTCGGGCAGCGTGCGGCAATTTGGGAAAGTGGAATCCGCTGGCTGTGCGTCAAATAGCCACATGCCTTCATCCGTTGAGGGGTATACGGTCGTGAGTGCGATCGCATCTTGCAATCCCTTTAGCACCCGTGTTGCCAGCGCCCGGTGAGCCCAGGGGCAGCTCATCCCTACAATTAGCTGATATCTGCCTGCCTCTGGCACAATCTCTCTGCCTCGAAACGCACTCTCAGGCCGAGTGTATTCGCCTGAACGGCTGCGCGGTGCCATTTGCGACATCATGGTGTGCCACATCGTATTCCATACAAACTTGCCCGCACGAACAATTAGCCCCGGCGGCAAAGCAGCCCGTTTTGCAGGCATCGCTAGACCCTCCTCAATTTATTTTGCAGTTAGCTTCCAGCATAGGCTTTCTGTGCGTAGCCTATGAATTTAACCTGCAAGTTTAACCTGCAAAGCTTCCGGCCAATAGCTGCTTGACCGTTTCTACCAGCTCACCCGGCTTGAACGGCTTGATGACATAGGCATCAGCGCCCTGCTTGATTCCCCAATAGCGGTCAAATTCTTCCCCTTTAGAAGAACATAAAACAACTATCACCTGTTTAGTGGCCTCGTTGCTTTTTACCCACCGGCACAGCTCGTAGCCATTCATATTGGGCATCACCACATCTAGCACAACTAAATCTGGCGGATCGCTTGCAATTTTCTCTTTTGCTTCGGAGCCATCTTTGGCAACAGCAATACTCAATCCTGTCTTGTTCAGCAGGCTGGAGATCATCTCTCTGAGCATAGGACTGTCATCTACAACCAGTATTTTGCGCATAGCTTTAGTAGATTCAACGGCTGCGTTCATCATCATTATTCTGGGTTGCTCGCAAACTTCAGAAGGCTTTACGATCTTGTTTGTAATGCTATGCGTCCGCCTCTAGAATCTGAATTTGGGGGATAAGGGACGCTTTCAGTATGCCCGCCTAGGCAGACTCAAGCGCTTCGAGAACGGCTTTGGGCAGCAATTTGTCTTTGAACCAAACAACTTTGGCTGGTGCGGTATTGACATCAACACCTGCTTTTTCTAGATTGAGTCGCTGTGATATAGCCAAAATTAGGTTTTTACACTCGGCCTGCCTAACCTGATAAAACTTTTTGCGCAGATAGTCTGGACGCCAATAGCCGACGATCTCTAGCAAAAACACCCGCCCATCGGGATGTACCAGGCGAAAGTCTGGAATCATGACGCTGCCTGGAATGGGAATGAGATCTACTTCGCGCTCTAGCTGCCATTCGGTTTTTGCCTTGTCCCACTTTTCGGCGAACGCCTGCTCTAGCATACTGTCGTAGGGTTTACCCGGCGGGTAGTGGCTGACTAGACCGCAGCTAGCGTCTAAGGAATAGCTTTTGTCTTGGGCCAGTTTGGTGTATGGATTTTTCCACTGTAGGGTGGCGGTGAGCTGCCAGCGGGTGACGTGCAAAATGGCGGGAATGAGTTTGGCAATATCGACGCCGTAGCGGGTGCTGGGCTTGAAAAGGCTAGCCGGACCGTCAATGGTGATGGTAAACCCCTGGTCGGCTTCGCCTTCGACATAGGTCATGAGTCGAAACAGCTTGAGATATTTAAACATCAGCTTGTACTCGCCAGGATCGTTGCGATGCAAGTTGATTGTCATGTGGCTGGCTTTGTAAAAAATTCCCTGAACCTGCGACAGGTTATAGCGATGAATCAGGGCCTCTGCGGTGGGGGCATCGAAGCTGGTGAAAATACGGTTTTCTTTGAGATCGGCGTAGAGCCCCTGGCGGATGTGAGCAGGCTCTACGGGTTCGCCTTTTTCTTGGGTGAGCTGGGCGGCTAGGGTGGTGAGGTGCTGCCGGGCGGCGGCTGGGGTGTGGGCAGCGGTGGCTGAAAGGGCAAAGATGCGATCGCGCAAGTCAACAGGCTCTAGCGGACTGACTACCTCGAAGGTGCTAAAGCTATTGCGCAAAATATGCGCTACCCCCCGCTTGACTCTGTAGTCAGTATCCTCGCCTTCTTCGATATGAAGCTGCTGGTCTAGATCGCCTTGCGTTTTGCCCACTGCGCTTTGAAACAGATCGATTAGTCTTTGTGCTGTCGCTAGATTGGCTGGCTTGATCGCAAGGCGCTTAGGGATTAAAGAATCGCCGCTGTATCTTTGGATGAGTAGAGGTGACGGTAACGTGGTGGAACCCTCCTGGTGTCTATTGCCTAATGTCTGCTGCCCAATATCTGCTGCCCAATATCTGTGCATTTACTGAGGCGTCTTACTTATAATAGAGTTTTCACCGAGTTTGCTCGTCTCTTTTGCCCTTCTTTCCATCTTTGCCATCTTTGCCATCTCCCTATCCCTTGATTCAATCTGAAACGCTTAACCTGCTGGAATGGCCGAGGCTGTGCCGTCACCTTGCGACCTTTACCGCAACAAATATCGGTAACGTTGCCGCGCAGCGATTGCCCATCCCAACCAGTCAGGCAGAAAGCGAGGCCCTGCTGGCCCAAACCGTAGAAGCGACTCAGTTAGAGTCCACTGTGGGCGGGCTCCAGTTTGGCGGCATTCGAGACATTGGCGTGGCGCTAGAGCGGGCTCAGCTACAGGGCATTTTGTCTGGAGATGAGCTATTAGATATTGCCACAACGCTGGCCGGGGCGAGACGACTGCGGCGACAGATTGATTCGCAAGAAGATCTGCCGGTGTTGCAGGCGCTAGTGGAAGATTTGCGTACGTTTCCTGAATTAGAGCAGGAGATTCATCGCTGCATTGATGATCGGGGTAATGTTGCTGATAGGGCCAGTGAAAAGCTAGGCAACATTCGGCAGAATTTGAAGGTGGTGCGCGATCGCATCTACGCCAAGCTTCAGCGCATCATCCAGCGGCAGGGCGGGGCGCTGCAAGAAACCCTCATTACGCAACGAAATGACCGCTTCGTTTTGCCCGTAAAAGCCCCTCAAAAAGACGCGGTTCCTGGCATTGTTCACGACGTATCGACCAGCGGCGCAACTCTGTACACCGAGCCTCATAGCATTGTTGAAAATGGCAACAAACGCCGAGCCCTACGCAAAGAAGAAGAAGTTGAATCAGAAGCCATTCGCCAGAAGCTGACCGAGCAGGTGGCAGAAGTGGTGCCTGATCTAGAGCACTTAATTTTGACGATGGTGCGCCTAGATTTGGCAACGGCCCGCGCTCGGTATGGGTTGTGGATGGATGGCAATGCGCCTCGCTTTGTTGAGAATGAACAGATTACATTGCGTCAGCTAAAGCATCCGCTGCTGCTGTGGCAACAGAAGAAAGAACAGAAGGGAACTGTTGTTCCGACTGACCTGGTTATGCGCTCAGACCTGAGAGTGGTGGCCATTACCGGACCCAATACGGGGGGTAAAACAGTTACGCTCAAAACGCTGGGCCTGACTGCAATTATGGCGAAGATGGGTATGTTTATCTCGGCGAAAGAGCCGGTAGAACTGCCGTGGTTTGACTCTGTTTTGGCTGATATTGGTGATGAACAGTCTATTGAACAAAGTCTCTCTACTTTTTCGGGCCACGTGAAGCGGATTGGCAGGATTCTAGACGAGGTGGACAGTCAGATCGATGAGAGTCTTAGTAGAGAGAGTCTTGGCAAAGAGAGTTCTGATTCCTCTGTCGATTTGGGGAGCTACGCCAACGCTTTAGTTCTGCTGGATGAAGTCGGTGCGGGGACCGATCCGTCGGAAGGGAGTGCGCTGGCGATCGCACTGCTAAAACACCTAGCCGATCACACGCGGCTCACCGTCGCTACTACCCACTACGGCGAACTCAAATCGCTGAAATATGAAGACGACCGCTTTGAAAACGCCTCTGTAGAATTTGACGATATTAAACTAGCGCCGACTTATCGCCTGCTATGGGGAATTCCGGGCCGGTCTAACGCGCTGTCTATTGCGAAGCGGCTGGGCATGAAAAATAGCGTGCTAGCGCAGGCAAAAGAGCGGATGGGCGGGGCAAATGAAGACGTGAATCAGGTGATTGAAGGGCTAGAGGCGCAGCGGCAGCGGCAGGAGAGACGGGCTGAAGAAGCTGAAAAGCTGTTGACGAAGGCGGAGAAGTTTTATAAAGAAGTGGAGGCGAGGGCTCAGAGCTTGCGCGATCGCGAACAAAAGATCAAGCGTCAGCAGGAAAAAGATGTTGAGACCGCGCTTTTGCACGCGCGCGCTGAAGTCGCAAAGGTCATTCGAGAATTACAGCAGAAAGGGCAAAAGGGTGAGCTAACCGGTCAGGATGCGCAAAAAGCAACAGAAGCGCTTAACCGCATTGAAGGAAAGAGACTGCCGACTGGCAAGCATCCGGCAAAAGTGGCCTCAACTGGCGCTGGCTATCGGCCTAAAGCGGGTGAGCGGGTGCGGCTGGCCAGCCTGGGTAGCCAGGTTGCAGAAGTGATAGAAGCCGCGGACGAAGACGGCAAAGTGGCGGTGCGATTTGGCATTATGAAAATGACGGTGGATCTGTCAGATATTGAGTCGCTGAAAGGAGAGAAGGCGGAACCGGTTGAGAAAAAGCTGCCTAAATCTCAGGGAGCTCAGCCAGTGGCAAAGACTGTACCTGAAGCGCCGATGATGAAGACGGAAAGCAATACGGTCGATTTAAGAGGGATGCGGGTGAGCGAGGCGGAGAGTGAGATTGAAGTTGCGATCGCTCAGGCGAAAGGTCCGCTGTGGATTATTCATGGGCATGGGACTGGCAAGCTGCGGCGCGGTGTGCAGGAGTATTTGAAACTGCATCCGCAGGTAAAAAGCTTTGAGGCAGCAGAGCAAATTGATGGGGGTAAGGGCGTTACGGTTGCGAAGATATAGAGATATTTGCGGGCGATCCGTAGATTGGTCTCAGATTGGTATTATCTAAAAACGATTGCAAATGAAGCCGTATAGTGTCTGCTAGGAGCTTTCTACGATGCCTTCGCCTTTTCCAGGAATGGATCCTTATCTAGAAGTGCCTGAACTGTGGAGCGAGGTTCACAGTCGATTGATTGTGGCTTTAGCTGATGATCTTAGTGAGCAGCTTTCTGACGCGTATCGAGTGGCAATTGAAACGCGAACCTACCTTAGCGACGCTGATGAAAGCGTAATAATAGGGATTCCAGATGTTTCGGTAGTGGCTCAGAAGGCCCAGCTAATGACAAATGCAGTGCCCGCTATGGCGGTGATGCCAGACATTATGCCTAGGGCTGTAACGATTCCAATGGCTGAAGACGTTCAGGAACGTTATCTAGAGATTCGAGATGCAAGAAGTGGCGCGGTAGTGACGTCTATAGAACTGTTGTCACCCAAAAACAAGCGGGCAGGAGAAGGGCGACGTGCTTACGAAAGAAAGCGTTATAAAGTGCTCTCTAGCCTGACGAACCTGGTTGAAATTGATTTGTTGCGGGGCGGAAAGCCGCTGCCTGTGAATGAAATAAAGCGGCAGGGATGCTACAGCATTTTGGTGAGCCGGAGTGATTTGCGGCCTCGCGCTGATCTATATGAGTTTGGACTGCGGCAGAGTATCCCACCTTTTTTGCTGCCGCTAACACCGGAAGATGGCTCGTTAACGGTCGATTTGCAGAAGCTATTAGAAGGGGTATATAGACGGGCTAAGTATCATTTGGCGATTGACTATAGTCAGTCGGTCAAGCCTGTGCTATCTGAAAGTGAAAAGATATGGATGAACACTTTGCTACAAATTGATAGCTAAGACTGTGCGTTTAGATAGTTGGTAAGTGTTTAGCGCTATGTTCAGTCACGTTGGAAAGGGCAGTAATCGGGGGATGAGCGCAGTCGGACTCTGGTTTTTGTCTGGCTGGGTTTTGTTGCACGATTTGGATGCAGCTACTTGGCCGCTTCCCAGACGGCTCTAAACTTGGCTGCCGTTTCTTCTGGCTTGCCCGCAGAAGGAAACAACAATACGCTTTTTACCTTTGGATCAGCCGCTAAGCGCTCTAGCCGATTGAACTGATTATCAGAAATAGCAATTCCAGCATTCTGCTGTACGTAGTCCATTTCTACGTCAAAGTTGTCGTCATTGTAGACCTGAATAAAAGCTCTATCGACCTGCCAGTTCGCCCAGTCAGCATTAAAATATCGCTTGCCCCAATACGGATTGTGATGACACACATCAAAGCTTACGTCAGGGTTCTCCTGCTTAACTGCCTGACGAATATTCAGCATAAAAGCCGTGAGCTGCGGGGTGCGATCTGCATTGCCGGGTAGATCTTCGTGATAGCCTACATAGTCATCCCACTGCACCGCGTCAATGGTTGGATACTTGCGCACAAACTCAGCCGAAATCTCAGTAAAGTATTTGGCAACCTCTGGGTTCTCAATGTTCAAAAGATAGTGATCTACGCTGGGGTAGGTTTTATCTACGCCGGGCACAAACCATCCTCTAGTTGTTGCCAAGTCGAAAATTGGGCTGTTTTTATCGAGCTTGATGCCTTTTTCAAAGTAGGCATGAACCTGCATTCCTTGCTGATGCGCTTCGTCTAGCAGCCAGTCTAGCCACTGATCTTCAAACAGGTTTGGGCAGCTAGCGTAGCCCAGGGTTGCCTGCATCACTTCGCTGGGATACATGGTACAGCCGTTGCCCCATACGCCGTGAATGATGGTGTTGATGCCTTGCGCTTTGTAATAGCGAACGCGATCGCGAATCGTCTGCTCACTGGCCCGGTTTGTCACCTGATACCGGCTTAGGTAAATGCCCCGCAGCTCTTTTGCTTCCCAATCCGCAGGCAGCGAAGGCCCAACTGCAATAGCTTCTGTGGGAACTAGCGGCGGCGGTGGCGGAGCAACTGGAATAGTCGCCACACCGCCATCTGGCTTAGCTGTAGAATCAGCCGTAGAAACTGTCGCTGGTTCACCATTTGGAATACCCGCCGGTAGCTCTACAGGTGCCAGATTGGGTGCTGCTGTCTCTTTTGACGGTTTTTGGGGCGACTCTTCTGCTACCAGGCTTTTGGCAACGGCGATCAGATCGCCATCTCTGGCTGTTTCAATATCAATCCGGTGCAGCCGAGGCACTAGCCACCATCCCCCGCCCCCTAGCGCTGCCACTGTTAGCCACAGGCCCAGAAAGCAGCCGCTGCCGGATTTTTTCTCATTCTGGTTTGAGGTTGAAGCAGAACGCATAGCCGTCATCAAGAAATATCGCGATTATGAAAAGCTTCATCCGTCAGCTGATCAATTCCGCACGATAGTAGGCTACCCACTAGTCTAGACATAGACTCCAACAATCGCCGCCGTCTACCTCTCTATCTATCCTCTATCTATCCTCTTTATCTACGCTTGCCTAGCGCCCTCCGATTGTTTCATGCACTCGCCGAGCCGCCGCGACAGGATCTCCCGATGTTGGAAAGATCAGCACGCTCTTAATATTGGGATTGTTGATAATTTCAGGGAGCCGGTGTAGCTGACTGTCGGAAATAGCGACGCCTTCATTCTGTTCTACATAGCTCAGCTCATCATTGAAGTTTGCGTCATTATAAGCCTGAATAAAGACTCGATCGGCGTTCCAACGCTCCCAGTCTGCCGCAAAATAGCGCGCCCCCCAGTAAGGATTGTGGTGACAGATGTCAAAACTCACGTTTGAGTTTGACTGCTTCATCCCGTTACGCATTTTCTGCACAAACTCTGTTAGCTGCGCGGTTCTATCTACCCCACTCGATACAGCAGCGTAATAGCCCAAATAGTCGTCCCACTGCACCGCATCAACTGTTGGGTAGCGAGTCACAAACTCAGCGAGAATCTGTTCAAAAAATTCACTGACCTGGGGGTTTTCAACGTCTAGTACGTATTGATCAACTGGTGCGTATGTCCTATCAACGCCCGGAACAAACCAGCCGTTTTCTTTGGCAACTTCAAAAATTGGGCTCTGAACATCTAGCTTGATCCCTTTTTCAAAATAGGCGTGGACCTGCATATCCTGAGCGTGGGCTTCATCGATTAGCCAGTCTAGCCACTGAGCTTGAAAAGCGTTAGGGCAGCTAGTCACCCCAAATTTTTGATTCATCACTTCGCTATCGTACATAGGGCAACCGTTGCCCCACACGCCGTGAATAATAGTGTTGATGCCCTGCTGCTTGTAGTAGCGCACTCGGCTGCGAATTGTCTCTTCGTTGGTGTCGCCTGTTACCTGATAGCGGCTCATGTAGATGCCGCGAATCTCTTTGCTCTCCCAAAGCGAAGTGGCTTGAGCAAGCTGTTGGGGTGAGGCTGATAGTGACTGAAAGATATCGATATCTGCATCAATGACGGTTGCTGACGTGGCCGCCAGTGAAGAGGCTGGTGAAGAGGCTTGTGACGCGATCGCACCCCAGGCCGCGCGATCTGCGCTCATACCTACAGCGCTTAGCCCTACAGTTGCTGCCAGGGTGGATAAAACAAAGCTTCCGCGTGTCAGATCTTTTAGAGAGAAAGGCATATTTTGATGGTATTTTTTAACACAACAATCTTTCACTAGTTGTTACCTAGACTCTCTCTCTTCAACACTTTGCGTAAAAACACCCTGTATAAAAAGCACTTGGTACAGGCAAAGGCTCGTATAAAAAGTGTTCAAAAAGTGTTTTGGTGAAAAAGTTTTGATGACAAAGTTTTGATGACAAAGTAGCCTAAGCTAGCGCTAACGAAATATGTGGCTTAAGAATAAAGATTAGAAAAGGACAATATATAGAAGGAACGTCCTTGTGTACGTCCCTAGATGCTCGAAGTTATTCTATCAGTGTTTGAACTAATGTAAAGCTGTGATAACGACATAGTTGCTATTTTTTCGATCGCATGATGACAGCAATCTCCACAAGGTGCGATCGCGCTATCGCCGAACCGTCCGAAAACGCTCTGATAGCACATAGTCCATCGCGGCTAAAAACAAGTCGCTCTGCATTTGCTCTGGTAAATCGCCGTGGCCTGCGCTGCTCACTTCTTCGTAGTGATAGTCAATCTCGTACTGGTCAAGGGCATCAAGGGCGTCGAACATTGAACCCCGGTTGCCGTCGTAGCCACCCATTACCATAAAGTAGCGAAAGTTTCTAGCGGCTAGCTGCCGTGCGCGCTGATCGTCACGGTAGCTGGACATGCTGCTCATGACGATTGCCCCGCTAAAGATGCCGGGATTGCGCAGGCTGAGCGTCCAGCTCAAATCTCCCCCTAGCGAAAAACCACCGATGACCATCTGATTAGGATCGACGCTGTGTTTTGCTGCGATCGCATCTAAATCCCATTGAATATACGCCTCATATTGATCAACTAGTGCCTGCCAGCCAGGGCCTGACCAGTTAGCCGAACTCCCCTGACCCGGCGGCATGATGACGACAAACCCATTCTCGTGACGCTGGCTATAGGCGTGGTAGATTCCCCAGTTGAACATGTGCAGGGCGCTGCGGTCGGTGTAGGGCATTAGCACTAGCGCCGGGTACTGACGGCTGGCATTGAAACCGGGCGGCAAGATGACGGTGGTTCCGTCCGGTTCGGTGATTTCTGTTATTTGGTCGCCTGTTGTTTGTCCGCCTGTTGTCTGTCCGCCTGTCGTTTGGCCGCCTGTCGTTTGGCCGCCTATAGGTGCAAAGGTAGCGGGCGCTTCTAGTGCAGGTGTTTCTAATACAGAATCGTCTAAAAAAGGTGGGCCGATTTCCTCAGCCGTTTTGAGCTGAGCTTGTGGCAAAATTTTAGCGGGTGGCAAAGGGGCTGCGATCGCTCGCTGAGTGAACCCCTCTAAAAGAACCGCTCCGCCGGGCAAGATGCCGCCTAACAGAGAACTCGCAGCTCCCCAGCTTAAAACATTCCATCCTAAAACATTAAAAACCGTACTATTACGGTTTTCTCGATCTTCCTGACGATTTAAAGGCATGATGCACTCCCTGATCGGCCCTGCATAAGGGCAGGGCCATGCAATAGATGGATTTAGAGTACCACCGAAACACACAGAACTGAAGGACACAAAAATGAAGTAGATAGCGCCGACGCACTCACAGCGTTTGGGCTAAAAAGCGCTCGACAAAATGCAGCGCTAATTGATTGCTTACCCCGTTAAATATTTTGTCAAAAGCATGCTCTGCGAAGGGAATGCGCACCCAAACGGCGGTGTTTCCTGAAGCCCGTAGCTGGTCGTACAAAAGCCTGCCATATTTAGCTTCTACGATATGGTCACGCCCGCCATAGAGCAGCAGCACGGGCGGCAATGAGTTAGGCGCAGCCGCCTTGACGTAGGTAATCGGCGATGCTTCAGCGTAGGCTTCTGGAAATTCGCTAGGTGGTCCCCCAATAAAGGCTGCTAGCACCTGCTGTACATCTAGCGGGTCTGGCACGGGCGGGTCTGTATAGCCTGCTGCTAAATCCACCGGGCCGTAGTAGTCCACAATGCCGCGAATGTTCAGCGGTTCTACTTCCCCTGGCTGCTCTGGCCCTGAAGGATCTAAAGGAGCTGACTGAAACCCTTCTAGCATGGCTAAATGGGCTCCGGCGGACCAGCCGAGTAGCGCAATGCGATCGCGATCTATCTCATACGCTTCAGCCTGCTGGCGAACGAACGCTAGCGCCCGGTTTACGTCTTCTACCTGTGTGGGAAATCGGTACTTGGGCGTCAGCCGATACTCAATGGCCACCACCACGTAGCCTCTTGCCGCGAAAAAATCTCCAAAATTGGCATTTTGAGACGAGTCGCCAGCGCTCCACCCACCGCCATAGATCATCACAATTGTCGGATACTGACCCGTTTCTGGCGGCTGGTACAGATCTAAATACAGCGGCTCTTCTAGCTGCGAATCTGTTTGAGGCGTTGCGAATGGAATTTTGGCCTGATGACGCACGCGAGTAGAAGAACGCGTAGCGGGAAAGCCCCGGAAAAAGCTGAGCCAGCTAAAAGTTGGATAAGCGGCTGATGGCTGTGGCACAGCAAAGGCTGTGGCTATAGAATTTTCCGCTTTGGTGATTGCAATCGGTTGCTGAAGCCACGGCAGGCTGCTGAGTGCTAGTGACAGGACAAGCGTCAAAACTAAGAGCTTAGGCGGCTGCTGGCGGCGACAGTAGACAATGAAAAGAGCGATCGCGCTCAAAATAACCAATAAAGGACTCACTTCCGGCGCGCCCACCGCTAGCTGTAGCCAAAACAAGCTGGGCGCAGGCAGCACAATCCAAAGGCTTAAAAAGCACAGAATAAGTGCCAAAGGCCACTCTAGATACTGGCGCATAAGCGGCTGCTGCTTCTATAGATAGTGATTAGTCTATCTATAGATGTTGATTTTATAGATGTTGATTTTATAGGTGTCTATCTACCGTGAAAGCAAGCGATTGTGAAAGCAAGCGATTGTGAAGGAACTTTCTAGAGACAAAACCCGTCTGCATACCCTATAAGAAGATCCTGAAAAAGAGAAAACCCTGAAGCCAAGCGTCTGAAAATCGTCCTGAGAACTCTGAAGCCGTTCCAAGAGCAAAGCATATGCGCGCTGGACTGCGCGTCCTAAAAAGTGTTTCTTCTCAAAGGCGCTTGTGAAGGCGTTTGCTAAAAGCGCTCATCAACGTGCTCGTTATTAAAAAGTCAAAAAACAACTAGCAAAAGTCAAAAAACAACTAGCAATAGATCTCGACCCCGCTCTAACCGTATCCCAAATCCTGAAAAGTATACGACCTGCTCGCACTTTACCTACTACTTTTGGTCTTTCTGTGTCAAAGCCATCTGTACTAGAGCGACAAAACGTGAGTGATAGAGAGCAAGTTGTATAGCGCAAGCTGCCTAGAAGCCAGCAACAAAAAGCGCAGCGCATGCGAAACAAGATCACAGTCAAAGTGACTAAAAGTGCAGTGTCACGGCTTCTTTATCGTGGTGATCGGTCGCTCTCATCTGGTGCTAACTCATCTGGTGCTAAACATATGCCCCAAAGTCTTATTCTCAATCTAGTTGTTCAGGATGCGATCGCCCCGCAGCACCTGCAAGGTTACTCACTTCAACAGCTGTTTTGGGATCTTGTAGAAGCCGTTGATTTCGATTTAGGGCATATCTTACGATATGACGAACACAACTGCGCATACCGTTTCAGTGCGCTTCAAGTCAGTACGCTTCCGGTCAGTACGCTTCAAACAATCTCAGCTTCTAGTTTTTCTAAGCCCAAACTAGCGCAGAGTGCTCTGCCTAAATCTAGCGTGCGGCCTATCCACAACAGTAGACCCAGTTCTCAAAAAAATACTGATCTCACTGATCTCAAATATATCTGCGATACCCCGCTCGAGCCGCAAACAGAGTGTTGGTGGCGGATCGCTTTGCTAGACGATGCACTATTCGATCATCTTGCTGTTCTGTGGAATCAGATTGGCCACGAGACTTTTCAGCTAGGGCCCGCTAGTGTCCGCATTACTCACGCGACAATAGAGACAGATGCAGGTGGCTGGGCTAATAGCTGTAGCTATCAAGATATCTATGAAAGAGCCTCTAGCTACGAACGCGATATCCATCTACAGATGGTTACCCCTATTGCTTTTCATCAAGGCGATCGCATCACGCCGCTACCCACTGCCGAAGCGATCTTTCAGCCGCTTAGAAAATGCTGGAATCACTACAGTACGCTTGCCTTTGCGCCTAGTTTGATCAACAGCATCATTCCTAGCAGCTTTGATATTCAAACCGGCCCGATTTGCGATGTTCGACAACAGTCGCATGACGTCATTTTAGGCTGTACAGGTCATGTCAGTTTTCGTATTAGTGTTGATGACCCGCTGACGACAAAGCGCATTAACACGCTGGCAGACTACACCCAGTACTGCGGAGTTGGCTATAATACTCGCCTGGGTCTAGGCGTTATCAAAAGAATTAGCGCTTCAGCCGTAGCCGTCGGTCAATCAACCGTCAATTAACCAGTTTTTTAGCCTAATGCAAGTAATTGCACTGGGCAGAAAGTGAATGAGTATTCAGCTGCTGATTGTTCCCGAAAAGCACGACTTGGGTGGGTTTAGCGTGCACCGCAGTCTACCTCACGAAGCTAGACAGATGGTCGGGCCGTTTATTTTCTTTGACCATCTGGGGCCTGCCGTTTTTCCTGCTGGTGAAGGGATTGATGTGCGGCCACATCCTCACATCAATCTGGCGACAGTGACATATCTGTTTGAAGGTAGCGTGATGCATCGCGATAGCTTGGGTGTGGTGCAAGAGATTGTTCCTGGCGCGGTGAACTGGATGACCGCAGGCAAAGGGATTGTTCATTCAGAGCGATCGCCTGACAGCTTTAGAGACCATGAAGCGACTCTCCATGCTATTCAAACCTGGGTGGCGCTACCCGAGAGCGTAGAGGAAATAGAGCCGAGCTTTTCGCACTATGCTGCTGAAGAATTGCCTACTTGGACGCAAACGGGCACTAAGGCCACGCTGATTGTAGGCACCTTTCAGCCATCCGGTCAGCCATCCGGTCAGCCATCCGGTCAGGCAAAGCGTGACTCAAGTAGCGGCCCAAATGGTAGCCCAGACGGCGAAACCAAGCGCTCCCCGGTCAAAACCTTTTCTTCTACCCATTATCTCTCCTTAGCGTTTACAACGGGTAGCCAATTTCAGCTACCGCCAGCTACCGCCGTAGAAGAAGAACGTGCGATCTACAGCGTTACCTCGGGGCTCTTCGTAAATGGTGAGCCGCTAGAACAGCATCGTCTCGCGATGTTAGCGGCAGGCGAAAGTGTAGAACTTAGTGCAGAGACAGACGCGCTGTGTATGGTTATTGGTGGCGAGCCGCTTGGCGATCGGTATAAGTATTGGAACTTTGTGTCTAGCCGCCCGCAGCGGATCGAGCAGGCTAGGGACGACTGGCGATCGCAGCGCTTCGCGTCTGTTCCTGGCGAAACAGAGTTTATTCCGCTTCCTGATGATCCGTTTCCTGATGCTTCCCAACCGGATACTGCCAAAAAGTCTCCTACCCACTGAGCTGAGCATTGAGTGTTAATCACTGGACGTTGATCGCTGGGCGTTGATCGCTGGGTATTGATCGCCGGGTATTGATCTCTGGGTATTGATCGCCGGGTATTGATCGCCAGACTAAGCGCCCGACATCTGATGAAAGCTTTCTGCAACAACAGATAAAGTGACTCGCGGCGTGCGGACTGTATTGGTTGCCGCGAGTCCCCCTTGCTGGCTATCCTTGCTAGCTACCCTTACTGAGGAAAGCCCTCATCAATATCCTGGCTACCAAAGCGAGACTCTACTCGCAAGGAAGCACCGTCACGACCTACACCGTACTCCAAAGGGTTGGTCGATCTGCTCAAGTTAGCGTCTCCTTGAGATACCAGCCCTTGGTTGCCCGCTGCCGTGTTCAGCGCGTTCAGCTCTGCCAGGCGATCTTCAGGTTTAGGATGAGAGAAGCTAGGCAGTTGACTGGTTTCTGTCCGGTTGAGAACATTCATGGTCCGAATGCAGCCCTCTGATTCGAAGCCAGCGCGAACCATATAGCTATAGCCCACTTCATCAGCTGCCGATTCTTGGTCGTGCAGTACGTCAGAAAATTCTGTATCTAGCGCCTTTACTCTTTCTTCATAAATTTCTTCGGCGCGGCCAATCGCCTGGCTGGTTTGCTCTTCATTTAGTCCCTGCAGCACTTGGTTGGCAACATTACCTGCTATGACGCCGCCAACATAAGAATCGCGCGCAATGACGCCACCAAGGGTGCCAGAAATCGCGCCGAAAATGCCGCCGAGGACACCGCCTTGCCGCTGGGCAGACTCGACTTCACCTCGGGCTTCGAGCAGGGCTTCTTCTTGGAGGCTGGTGACTCTAGTTTGAACTTCTACGCGGGTGGGGATGTGGTTTTGGGTATGGTGGGCCATTTCATGACCGACAACGCAGGCAAGGGCCGCGCGATCGCCTGAGAGCTGTTCTAAAATGCCGCCTTCGAAAGTGAGCATGTTTAGATCAGAGGCAAAGGCGTTGATATTGTCTTCTGTGGTGATGCGAATGCGCCAGGGCCGATCGTCTAGGCCATTGGCGCGGGCGATGCGTTCTACGATGCGATAGGTGACGTAGTAGTCTTCACCGACTCTGCCGAGTGCGCCTTCCATGTCGTTGCGGGCCTGCTGGTAGAAAGCATCGGCCTGCTTGTTTGCAGTCTGCTCTTCGTTCTGGTCTAGATAGCTGTTTGGGCTTGCGGCTCGGGCGCTTTGAGACAGCGGCTGCGATAGGGTAGCGGCTGCGATCGCGGGCATCGCGGCGAGTGCTATTAAGGAGTGCAAACGTCTAGGAGTGATTTTTTGCATGATTCGCTAGATTTAAGGTGAAAATTAGTGAAAATTTGAAATACGTGCGGATCGATCCTGTTTTCACTCTACGGGGAGACACTGTTTGATCGGCACAAAAGGAAAAATTTGTTGGTTAGTTCACACAAGGCCAGGACAAAGCCTCAAACATGTTAAAAAAATCTGATTATTCACGCCGATACCAAGCCAAGGTGATTGATTACTTTGATGGCCGCACCCGGTACGATAATGACGCTACGATTCGGCGGGCGCTGCCGCTGTTAGCTCAGGTGCCGCTAGTAGCGGGGCAGCGGGTACTTGATATTGCGACAGGAACAGGGATAATTGCGATCGCAGCCGCCCAGCAGGTAGGCCCCATCGGGACTGTGGTTGGGGTCGATTTTTCTGTCAGTATGCTGGCCCAGGCCCAGCGAAAAATAAGTGATTTGGGCCTTGAGAATATTGAGCTGCTTGAGGCTGATGTAGAACAGGTTAACTTTGGGGCTGCTAACTTCGATACTGTTTTTTGTTCAAGTGCGCTGGTGTATTTGACAGATATTCCAGGGGCGCTAGAGAAATGGTATCGCTGGCTAAAACCAGGCGGCACAGTTGCCTTTTCAGCCTGGTCCGAACAGTCTCATGTGACCCCTATCATCATAGAAGTCTGCAAGTCACGTGGCATTGAGCTGTTAAATATCAATGCGCCTACTGGCACGGTGAATAAGTGCACTGGCCTGCTAAAGAAGGCTGGATTTGAGCAGGTGCGCGTCGTCAGTGAGCAGCAGGGGCATTACGCATCGCTAGAACGCGCGTCGAGATGGGACGGTCAATGGTTTCATCCTACGCAAAATGCGCTGGAAGGTTTGTCTGAAGCAGAGATTAGTGCGATCGCTCAAGCCTATGCTGCGGCAGTTGAAGCAAGTGCGACTGAGCAAGGCATCTGGTGTGAGAAAGAGGCTTTTTACGTAATGGGCCAAAAACCAAAGCGCTAGGACTGACTAAGCCGCTCTAATCAAGCGCTACCATATAACAAGGTTCGACATCCCCAGTTCGATATTCCCAGTTCGACATCTCCAATTCGATCTCTACAGCTCGACTAGAGGCACGTTTTCATGGTCCAAACGCCGACCCAGTCACTTAGCTTTGAATCGCTCAGTCTAGACGCTTTTCTGAAGCTGCCAGAGACCAAGCCTGCCAGAGACCAAGCCTGCCAGTGAGTACCTAGACGGTAAAATAACGCAAAAGCTTATGCCACAGGGACAGCATAGTAGGCTTCAAGATAAGCTGGGCAAAGCTATCAATACCACAGCCGAGTCTCAAAAAATTGCCTGTTCCTTTCCAGAGCTTCGCTGTACCTTCGGCGGCAGCTCTATCGTGCCAGACATTGCAGTTTTCGAATGGGTGCGAATTCCTAAAGACGACAACGGAAGAATTGCTAATGTGTTCTTGCTTGCGCCCGATTGGACCATTGAAATTCTCTCGCCGGGGAAAAGACCAACAAAGGTCACGAAAAATATCTTGCGATGCCTGAAGTATGGCACTCAAATGGGATGGTTGATCGATCTAGAGGATGAGTCTGTTTTTGTGCATGGACGCGGGCAGGAGATAGAAATTTTCGACCTAGACGAGCCTGCTGCCGCCCTACCTATGCCTGCTTTTATGGGCGAACTGACGCTTACGGTTGAAAACTTATTTGCCTTGCTAATTCTTTAGAGCCAGCTTTTTGGGGCTACCAGCTTTTTGAGGTTAATATTCTAGCGTTTCTGATTTAGAGTATGAGCCAGTACGTATGAGCCAGTACGTATGGGCCAGTGCAAACCTTGACGTTTTTGGAAGCTGTCTATGTTGCCTCGGTTAGCGGTGGTAGTCGTCGGCTGACCGGAGAAGACTGCACTAGAGAAGTATTGGTTTTTGCGTAGGGGATCAAACGATTTATCACGTCTTCTATCTCTTTAGCTGAACGTACGTAAGCCTTGGCGATAAAGCAGTCGTCACCTGTGATGCGATCGCACTCAATAATCTCTTTTATCTCAGTAATGACTGCGACAACCTTAGAGAGCTGTCCAGGGAGCGGACTCACCCGAATATAGAACGCTAGCTCGTAGCCCAGCAGCACGGGGTCTACAGTAACCGTAAAGCCTTGAATGACGCCCGACTCTTTCAACCGTCGCAGCCGCTCTGAAACGCTCGGCGATGACATGTTTAAGGCTCTAGCAAGATCGGCAATTGAAGTTCTAGCATCTTCATAGAGAATACGCAGTAGCTGTGTATCAACGTCGTCTAATGAGATATCGGGCAATCGAAGGTACTTTTTCATGACTTCCTATATTCCTAAGA
The DNA here is from genome assembly GCA_963833005.1 of uncultured cyanobacterium. Taxonomy (GTDB): domain Bacteria; phylum Cyanobacteriota; class Cyanobacteriia; order Phormidesmidales; family Phormidesmidaceae; genus Phormidesmis. The sequence goes on from CAWHWK010000003.1 coordinate 373,751, forward strand.
CAGCTCTGCACTTCTACCTTTGAAAGGCTATGTCAAAGTTAGAAAGGCGTTGATAACATTAGCACATGAAATTACCTTCTACCCTTTTCTCTCGTATTTCAGCTGCACCGCCTCACCTTTGGTTTGTTGTGAGTGCTATTTTTCACTATCTAGGCCCATCTTTTGCGGTGCTGCTTTTTGAACAGATTGATGTTCTGGGCGTGGCTTGGTTTCGGATTGCAAGCGCTGCTGTTGTTTTTGCGTTTTGGACTAAACCCTGGCGAACTTTCCGTTTGGCCAATACAGAAACGGTGATGCTGCTGTTGCTTCTTGGCGCTTGTCTTGCACTCATGAACAGTGCCTTCTATCTCGCTATTGATCGGCTGCCGCTGAGCCTTGTTGCTACGATGGAGTTTGTTGGCACTATCGCTGTGGCACTATTTGGGCTGAAAGCGCTGCGGAACTACGTCGCGCTCGCATTTGCCGTAGCAGGCGTGATGACTTTGATAGATGTGCGCTGGTCAGATGACTGGATAGGACTGAGCTTTGCTGTTATCAACGCGCTGCTTTTCATGACTTACATTATTTTGGGCCACCGGATCTCACAGCAGGGGGCGGGTGAGGGGGTTGGTCGGCTCGGAGCAGCGATGGCAGCGGCCTTTATATTTGTAATGCCGATAGGGATTCAAGATGCGATCGCTGCGTTTGCTAGTCCTATACTTATCCTAGCTGGCATCGGAGTTGGTATCAGTTCTTCTGTTGTTCCCTATGTCTGCGATCAGCTGGCGATGTCGCAGCTATCTCGCAATACCTACGCGCTTCTGTTGGCGCTATTGCCCGCTACGGCAACTCTCATTGGTGCTGTCGTACTTGGCCAAATTCCTACGCTCAGAGATATCTGCGGAATCCTTCTTGTGATGGCTGGTGTAGCGCTTCATAAACCTGCTGAAGCTGTCTAATCGCCTGATGATGTTTCAGCATATTTTAGGGTCTGCTTAGACTTATTTCAAGAGCAGTAAACCATTCCTTCAGCAGCGAATTGCGGCTAATATGCCTCCCTTGGGCACGCAGATTGCTTTTCCCTGCAATCTGCTACGCAACAGGGCTTATTCGTACGGCTATTCAGCGAGGCCCGCTTTCGACGTCGCTATCTAAGGATTAGTTTTGGTGGGATCTGGTAATCTCAACGCCTACGGTGCCGCCAAAGTCAGGAATCGGTGGGGTAGGCTTGGTAACTTTGACGTTAATTTTTTGGATGCGGCTGTCGCTGTTTAGGGCATGGGTTGCCACTGCATCGGCGAGGCTTTCAATCAGCTTGTACTGTTTGGTTTGAATCAGTTTTTTAGTCGTTTGAACAATCTCCACGTAGCTATGTGTATCTTCTAGCGCGTCTGTTTTCCCGGCTTTGGAGAGATCGATGAATATTTTTAGATCGACGTGAAACCACTGGCCCAAGGCGTTTTCTTCAGGGAGAACGCCTAGATAGCCAAAGGCTTTGATGTCATTAATATGGATAATATCCATTACAAAATTTGCGATAAGAAGGCTTTGCTTCTTTCTTCTTTAGGGTTGCTGAAGAACTTATCTGGCGTATTCTCTTCTACTAGCACGCCGCCATCCATCAGCACGACCCGGTCAGCGACTTCTCTGGCAAAGCCCACTTCGTGAGTAACGCACACCATCGTCATGCCGTCTTTTGCTAAGTTGCGCATCACGTCGAGCACTTCGCGCACCATTTCGGGGTCAAGGGCAGAGGTGGGCTCGTCAAACAGCATCACTTTTGGCTGCATGGCTAGAGAACGAGCGATCGCAACCCGCTGCTGCTGACCACCAGACATTTGCCCCGGAAACTTATACGCCTGCTCTGCAATCCCTACTCGGTCCAACAGTCTCATCGCAATCTCTTCAGCCTTAGCTTTTGGCCATCGACGTACCCAAATCGGCGCTAGCGTCACGTTTTGCAGCACGGTCAAATGCGGAAACAGGTTGAACTGCTGAAAGACCATGCCCACTTCACGCCGCACCGCCTCAATATCTTTGAGATCGTTGGCAATTAGCACACCGTCAATTTCAATACTGCCTTCCTGGTACGGCTCTAGCGCATTAAACGTTCGAATAAAGGTGGACTTACCCGAACCAGACGGGCCCATCACCACCACCACTTCGCCCTTATACACGTTCATGCTGACGCCTTTTAGCACATGAAAGCCATTGTCGTACCACTTGTTGACGTCTTTGGCGACAATCACAGCCTCAGCGCCGACATCGTTGCGCGGGGTCATCGGAGCGGCTACATCAGATTGGGTCATGGACGGGGTTCCTCAGGTAGGTAGAAAGAAAAGATAAAAGTAGCAAAGAGAGCTAGCGCAGATCTGTGTTAAGTGCTTCTTCTACTCGGCGGCTACCGTAGCTCATGCCGTAGCAGAATATCCAGTAAATGGCACCGATGAAGACATAGGCAGGAGCGTAGTCCCCCAGATACTTGGGGCTCGCCAGCAAATTGCGGGTCATGCCTAACAGCTCTAGTAATCCCACAATGCCAAGCAGCGTTGTGTCTTGAAAAAGACTAATAAACTGACCAACAATGGCAGGAATAGCGGTTTTAAGCGCCTGCGGCAACACAATCAGCACGGTTGTCAGCGGCTTGTTAAGACCAAGCGACTGCCCGGCTTCGGTTTGACCCTGGGGGACAGACTGCAAACCTGCTCTTACGTTTTCGGCCAAGTAAGCCGCGCTAAAAATGGTTAAGCCAATAATCGCTCGAACCACGGAGTCAGGGCGCATCCCTTCGGGTAAGAATAGCGGAATCAAAACCTGACCCATAAAGAGAATAGCAATCAAAGGCACGCCGCGAACAAGCTCAATGTAGGCAACTGAAAAAGCGCGAATCAAGGGTAGCTTACTGCGTCGACCTAGGGCTAATAGTACGCCTGCCGGAAAGCAAAGGGCAATGCCGCTAATAGCCAAAAACAGCGTGAGGATTAGACCCCCCCAGGAGTTGGTGCGGACGGTCGTTAGGCCAAACTCAAGCCCAAGCTGTGCGGGCAGCCATCCCATCAGGCCATAAACAAGTGCAAAACCTATAAAAAACAGCGCTGCTTTACCCACCCCTTCGAGCGTTTGCTGGTCTGAGAAGGTCCAAATGAGGGCGACGCCGATGAGCACACCCACCAGCCGCATCAGCCAGAGAAAGAGCGGATAGCTTAGCCCAATGCCTACTAGAACCGGATACAGGATATTGCCTAAAACGTAGTAGCCCAAGACAAAGCCAATCGCTAGCAGCGCCAGCCGACCTAGCCACTGAGTCACAACTGGCATAGTGAGCCGAGAAGAGAGCTGCCATCCTGCTAGCAACCCAAGCCCAATTTGGAAGACTACCCCGTAGAGCAGACTGTCTGTAAACGTGTCGCCACCTAGCAGATACAGGACGACAAAGTAAGAGAGAAACCAGCCGCCAGAAATGAGCTTACCAGCGCCAGGAACTTTCCGTCCTAGCCGCTGACCGCCCACTGCGCCCGCCGCCAGCAGCGCCAGCCCGCCAAGCGAATAGAGTAGGTAGGGCCGCGTCATCGGCAACACTAGCAGCAGTAGCGCCGCTGCTCCAAACCCCACCAGAACCGGCACCGTAAACAGCTGCTTTTGATTGCGAGCTAAAATGCCCCAGCTTAGCCCTGCTAATGTCAGCACGATGCCAAAGATAGCCCAGAGACGCCAGAAAGCTGTCGAAGGATATAGCCCCGCCATGAACTGGGCGAAGTTTTCGGTGACGACGGCCCAGGGCGCTTGGGTAAAGGCCCAGACCAGCATGTTGACAAGGGCATAGCCGATAATGCCGACTAACACAACGGTCAAGATGCTGTTGAATACGCTGTTGAAAAGGTGCTTTTGGCTCCAGGCAATGGGTCCTGTGCTTTGGACTCTGGGGGCGCCGCGTTCTATCGGTCTAGAGCTTGTCGTCATGGGTTAGCGCTCGCGTTTAACGTTTCTATTTAGCGTTTTTGGTTTGGCGTTTTGGTTTAGCGTTCTTTAAACTGAACCGCCTGGTTGAGCTGGTTCATGTTGAGAGAGATCAGCAGGTTTAAGGTGAGATAGGTGGTCATCATCAGTAGGAAAACTTCGATGGGTTTGCCGGTTTGGTTGAAGGTGGTGTTGGCGAGGTTGTAAAGCTCGGGGTAGCCGACGGCGAAGGCCAAGCTGGAGTTTTTGGCAAGATTGGCAAATTCGCTGTTGAGCGGGGGAATGAGTACTCGCAAAGACTGAGGAAAGACCACAAGTCGCATTGCCTTGCCATTGCTGAGTCCGACTGAGCGGGCTGCTTCCCACTGACCACGAGAGACGGACTGAATGCCAGCGCGGACGATTTCGGCGATGAATGCGCCTGTGTAAAAGGTGAGCGCGGTGACCGAAGCGACGTAGCGCATGGACATCTCTAGGCCACCTGTCGCTTGCCCGCCTGCGGCGATGGTGGGCGTTGTCCAGTTGAAGGCAAAAAGAACAATGGCCAGCGCGGCAACGCCAATAGCAATCATTATTCTAGTCAAGAGCTTACCGTCTTCGCCTCTTTCCGTCATCGCTTTGATGCGCATCTGCCACAGCGCAAAAACGGCAGCGGCTGCGACCATTAAGGCGATGATCCATAGCCCTTCTGGGTTCGTAAAGAGGGCAAATATTGCCCCCTTAAAGTACAGACTGTCATCTGCTGAATTGCTAAAGAACAAGAAGTAGTCGACAACAGCGACGGCTGCAATTACTAACGCCGCAACCAGTCGGCCAAACCAACCTGCGATACCGGCGGCAAAGCGGCCCTGGCGGAACTTGTTGACTGAGTTGAGCAGCAGCCCTAGCAGCAGTAGCGCTAGCCCTAGCAGCATGAGGCCAATCCAGACTTCGCCGGGTAGCCCTGGCCCTGGCAGGTTGAGGTTTTTATTGCTCGCAATCAACCAGATGCGATCGCGACTCGGCAAAACAATCTGGTTGGCCTCTGTGGGTGCGGCCAAGAAGACTGCCGAATACCAAAACACGAGCTGAAGCAGCAGCGGCACGTTGCGCACGAGGCCCACATAGGCGCGGCTGATTTTATGCACCAGCCAGTTGTCTGAAAAGCTGGCCACACCAGCGGCAATGCCAACAATAGTGGCCGTGATGACGCTGACAAAAATTAGGCGCAAAGAGTTAACAATACCGGCCTGTATCACCTTGGCGTAAGAGTCTTGGGTGGTGTAGCCCAGCATGTTTTCGCCAATGGCAAAGCCCGCTGGGTTTTGCAAAAAGCGGAAGCCAAATGTCGTGCCTCGGCGGGCTAAGTTGGTAGTCAGGTTGCCGAATAAGTAAGAGAAGGTGGCAAACACTGCGATCGTCACAATGACCTGAAAGGCAATCTGCCAAAACCGCTCGTCTCGCAGCAGCGATCGCACACCAGAAATTCGGCTAGTTGATTGTTTTGCCATAGGTTTTAAGAAGATCAGCTTGAGGAGATCAACAGAGTGCTGCAAGTGAGATGACTTAACAGCTTAGGGATACAGCTTAGAGAATAGTATGAGATAAAGCAGCCCAGCTAGAAATAAAAGACTAGACGAACAAAGCACGACCTGATAAATACCTTTGGTAAATAGCCTTATGAACAACTTTAGGCCGCCGTGCAACTGAAGCTATGAAATTAAGGTTATGCACCAAACATGCACTAGAACAGCGCAGTACACTATTATCCGTACAAACACTATTATCCGTACAAACAGATCCATACGGACACTATGAGTCATACAACTGTGAGAGTCATACAACTGATCCATACAGCTACGCATCAGACCTGCGCAATAGCACTATGCATCAAATCCGCGTAATATTCGGTCTGATTTTTTACAGTCCAACAATTTTCTTATTAAAACTCCGTCTTTGAACAGTCGTCTTTGAACAATTGCGAGATAATAGATATGGCTATCATAAGCCTTTCGTAGCACGAACTTGAAGCCTATAAGAAACGTATTATTTGAGCGCATATGCGAAAAGCACAGAACAGCCAATCGACTTGGCCATCTGTGCTTTAGCGTGCACTTTAATTTCCCCTCGTACCAGGGCGTTAAAAATGCTGAAACCGAGCTAAGTCAGCTGTTTAGCGGAATGGAGGAGAGTAGAGCAAGCCGCCATCAGACCAGAGTGAATTTTGACCACGCGGCAGGTTAAACTGCGATCCTTCACCGAGGTTGCGCTCATAGATTTCGCCGTAGTTCCCAACATGCTTAATTGCCCGCAGCGCAAAGTCATTGGGTAAGCCCATGTCTTCACCAAGCGTGCCTTCTGTCCCGGCAAAGCGCTTGATGTTGGGGTCGTCAGTTGCCTCTACGGTGGACTCAATATTGTCAGCCGTTAGCCCTAGCTCTTCGGCTTCAAATAGTGCGAAAGTCACCCACTTGACCGTGTCAAACCAGGCGGAGTCGTTATTGACAGTCAATGGCCCTAGCGGCTCTTTAGACATGGTGACTTCTAGCAGCGTGTGCTCATCCGGATTGCTCAGCGTACTGCGACGTGCGACGAGCTGAGATTTATCAGAGGTCATCCCTTCGCAGCTACCGGCTTCATAGGCCGCGTAGGCCGCATCCGCATCTTGGAACGTCTGTGGCTCAAAGGTTACGTCGAGCTGACGCATTTTGTCGGCTAGGTTTAGCTCGGTGGTGGTTCCCGCTTCTACGCAGACAGATCTGCCTTCAAAGTCGGTAAGTTCGGTGATGCCAGCGTCGGCGCGAACCATCATGCCTTGACCATCGTAAAAGGTGGTAGGTGCAAATTCCATCCCTACCGAGGTGTCACGGCTGATGGTCCAAGTTGTGTTGCGCGCTAGCATATCAACTTCGCCACCAATGAGAGCCTCGAAGCGCTCAGTAGAGTCAAGGTTGCGATAGACCACCTGCTCTGGATCATCAAACAGCGCTGCCGCAACTGCCTTACAGGTATCGACGTCTAGACCAGAGTAGGCAGCATCTTCAACAAAGCTGAAGCCAGGAATGCCCCCGTCTACACCGCAGATCAGCTCTCCGCGATCTAGCACAGTCTGTAGGCGAGAGTTGCCAACATCAGCACCCGCATCGGCTTCATCGCCGCCGTCGCCCGGTGCCGCGCCCGGTGAACCACAACCGGCCAATGCTACGACGCTCATGCTCGCAGCGAGCGTTAAACCCCATTTTTTCATATCAAACCTCACGCACTTTCGAAGAAAGGGAAAACAACCCGCTTGATAGATACGTGTGGCCAAACTGACTTGTTTTTGCTGGAAATCCCAACAAGAAATCTTGAGCTAGGAAGCCTTTACGCATAACACCTTCAGCACAACTACCTAAATCTACCAAGCGGTAATTGCGCTTAACAGTATCATCTTTTTACCGGAGAAAATCAGTGCTTTCCGCTACCGCCCCTTAGATTTTGAAAAAACGAGGAAGTTGTGGAAAGGTTTAGAGAGAAAATTGGTAGCTATGTATACCAATAATGAAATCTCAATGAGATCGATGCGTTAGCGTTTGAGCTAGGACTGCTGGGCTAAATCGCGGATCAATGGCATCCGGGTTTGAATATAGTCACTGGCCATTGGCAAGTAGTTAGTATCGAAAGTAGGATCGGCTTTGAGCAGATCGGTCAACCAGCGAAGAACACCAGAATCGTCCAGCGTAGAGATTCGCTGGCTAGGTGTAGATTCAACAATTGACCAGAGCTGACGAAGAAGACGAACATCCATATAGTAAAACCTTTACATTCTTTTTAGGTTTAACGCATAAAGAGAGAGGCTGACAGCTCGTAGCCGTTTAAAACATTCTTCTTAACAGCCGCACTCACAGCGTTACATCCCTTCATTTCGCACTCATTTTTTCAGCAAAAAGCTGATCAAAAAACGGGTCAAAGACAGGTTAAAGAGAGGTCAGCAGGCTGTCTAGCGTCGCGATCGCCCCTGCCGACGTTTGCCCACTGACGCTAAATACCAATGATTCTCTGTAGACTCGCTGAGCCGGATGAGCGATCGCATTAGCCGCGCCGCTCGTTGCCACCGTTGCTGCCATCGTGCTGGTCTGCATCAAGGCGATGGCTTGACCTCTGAGGGCCATTTTTTCGGCAAACGCGTCTTCTGGCAGGGCCAAGACCCTGGGCAACTCCCTTTGTAACTTTGCCAGCTTTAGCATGAGTTGCGGCGCGATCGCATGGTCAATCTGTCGTCTTACGAGCGCTGCGTTCAAGACATCAATTCCCGCTTCTGTGCAGCCAAAAATCAGGCCCAGTGGACTGAGTGGATTTGCGCGATCGCGTTGCTCAAGCCAACCTGCAGGCCGAGTGCCCACTACCGCCGCTGCCCCTAAAAACCAGTCTTTCAGCGCTACTGATACCGTATTAGTTGCCGACATCCCCGCCAACGCCATCGGCGCATCCACTCTCAAGCATCCGCCCGCCGTTGACTGACTGACCAATTGACTGGCTAGCGGCAAAATGCCAAACACCGCTCGCCCATTTGGCAGCACCGCCGCCCCGACAAAATCAGTAAATAAACCCGCCCCCGTTACCCACGGCACCTGCCCGTTGAGCCGATAGCCCCCTGCCACTGCTCTGGCGGTTAGCGGGGCAGGCCGACGACGCAGTTGAGAAAATCCCACGCCCAAACGCTGCGCTCCGATGGCCATTCCTGGCAAGTACTGCTGCTGTAAGGCTTCATTCTCGCTAGCGAGTAATAGGCTAGCCGCACTCTGATGCTGCGTTTGCAAGAAGGCGAGCGCCCCCGAGTAGCGAGCCACTGTGCGTTGAAACTGCTGATAGTCTAAGCCCGACAGCCCTAGCCCCTGCCAGCGCTCAGGCGCTTTGGGGATTAGCCAACCGCGCTTGCCCAGTGCGTAAAAGGCGTTAAATAAGGCGGGCGAGTCGTGGTCCAGGCGATTGGCCTCGGGCTTTACCGCAGACATGAGATGAGAGATCAGGCCCTCTTGCAGCTCATTTTCTAGAAGCGTGCTTTTTTCGGTGGTGGGTGTCATGCGGCAAACGTTTTTGATAGGATTTGGAGCCAAGCCTGTTTTAAGCCTGTTTATGGAAGCCTGCTTAAACGGTAGCAACTATCGCCTAGTGCGCGCCCTTATGAATTTGCTCTGCATTAGTAACGGCCACGGCGAAGATGTTATTGCCCTGCGCATCCTCACCGCGCTGCGTCAGCTCGAGCCGTCCTTGCAGCTATCGGCCCTACCGATTTCGGGTACTGGCCGTATCTATGCTCGTGCTGGCACTCACGCCGATATTCCTTTAATTGGCCCAGCCCAAACGCTGCCCTCCGGCGGCTTTTTAAACCAAGATCCTAAGCAGCTTGTTCGCGACATCGGCGGTGGACTGATTTCCTTAACGCGATCGCAACTTTCCGCCCTAAAAACTTGGACACAAACCGGCGATCACATCCTTGCTGTCGGTGACATCGTTCCCCTTCTTTTCGCCTACCGCAGCGGTCTGCCCTATCACTTTATTGGCACCGCCAAATCTGAATACTGGCTGCGCGATGAGCAGGGAAAACTCCCCCCTAGCAAGCTATGGGATCGGCTAGAAGGCTGGTCAGGCTCGGTTTATTTGCCTTGGGAGCGCTGGCTGATGAGCCGTCCGCGCTGTCGCAGCGCTTTTGTACGTGACGCGCTAACGGCGCAGCGGCTGAGGACTTTAGGCGTAAGCGCCACCTACGCCGGTAATCCGATGATGGACGGACTAGACCCCGCCGGAAAGCTAGCCGATGTTGTAGCCGGTAGCGATCTCGTTATCGGGCTAATTCCCGGCTCTCGCCCGCCCGAAGCTTACGAAAACTGGGCCCGGATGATGACGAGCGTGCCTGCTGTGGTTGAGACCTTTGTGGATCAACGCCTGGTGTTTCTAGGCGCGATCGCACCCGCACTCGACCTAGAGAAACTAGGAAACAGTATTGCTAACGCGTGGACGATTTCCCCCAACGACAAATCGCCAGCGCTCTATTCAACCTACCAGCACCCAACCTACCAGCACCCAACCTACCAGTACAAAAACGCTCAGCTCATCCTCACCACCGACGCCTACAACGACTGCCTAGCAGAAAGCGATATTGCGATCGCCACCGCAGGCACCGCCACCGAGCAATTTGTTGGCCTCGGCAAACCCGCCATCACCCTTCCTGGTCAGGGTCCGCAGTTCACCCAATCCTTCGCCACGGTGCAGGCCAAAATGTTAGGGCCGTCCGTTCAGATAGTTAACCAGGCAACGGATGTGGGAGATGCGATCGCAGCTATCCTCAGCAATCCTGAGCGCCGCCAGCAAATTGCCAAGAACGGTGAACAGCGCATGGGCACTCCTGGTGCAGACAAAAGAATTGCCGTCAAACTACTAGACGCAATGAACAACAAACTGCTCAATTAAAACCAGAAAGAAACGCCCTGTACAATAACTAAAACCACCAATCGAGCACTCCCTTTCGGGGGGTTTGGGGGAGCCTGGGCCCCCAAGCGGGAACTAACGCATCCAAGCAAAGGAGGGGACTGGGGAGGAAATCCCCAAATCTTGACGCCTTGCCTCTTAATGCAGCCCTACCTCTTGGTGTCAAGGAACAAAAAATGACAGCCCAAACCCAACAAGCCGCCCTTTCGCTCACCACAATCGCACAGCAAACCCAACAAGCCGCCCGTCAGCTTGCCCAACTCTCCAGCGACACTAAAAACAAAATCATTGAATCAGTTGCCCAAGCCCTAGAAGCCAACGCCGATGCGATCGCCACCGCCAACCAAAAAGATCTCGATAGCGCCCTGGCCAGCAACCTTGCCAAACCCCTCTACGGTCGCTTAAAGCTTGACAAAGCCAAACTCAAAAGCGCCATCCAAGGCGTCCGCAGCGTCGCCCGCCTCAGCGACCCCACCGGCGAAATCACCCTCCACCGCGAACTCGATCAGGGCCTTGTACTCAAACGCATCGGCGTCCCCCTCGGCGTTCTCGGCATCATCTTCGAGTCCCGCCCCGACGCAGTCATGCAAATCTCCACCCTCGCCCTCAAGTCCGGCAACGGCGTCATCCTCAAAGGTGGACGCGAAGCCATTCACTCTTGCACCGCCCTTGTTGCGGCTATTCGTCAAGGCATCGCCAACGCTGGATCTGGTTCAAAAGACCTCCAGAACGCTGTCCAGCTCCTGACCACTCGCGAAGAAACCAACGCGCTATTAGCGTTAGACAAATACGTAGATCTGATCATTCCTAGAGGCTCTAACCAGTTTGTCCAGTACGTTCAGGCCAACACCCGCATACCCGTGCTGGGCCACGCCGACGGCATTTGCCACCTGTATGTAGATAGCGAAGCCGACCTCAAGCAAGCCACCTCCATTGCCGTTGATGCGAAGGTTGGCTATCCTTCGGCTTGTAACGCCATTGAAACGCTGTTGGTTAATCAGGCGATCGCACCCAAAGCCCTACCGATTCTTGCCAAAGCCCTGCAAGCCAAAAACGTAGAGCTGCGCGGCGATACCGCAACCCAAAAAATCTTGCCCGACATCAAAGCCGCGACTGAAGCAGACTGGTCTACCGAGTACAGCGACTTGATTTTGGCTATTCGCATCGTCGAGTCAACCGACGCTGCTATTGACCACATCAACACCTACGGGTCGCGGCACACAGAAGCGATCTCTACCACCAACCTGGCTACCGCCAAGCGCTTCATGGCCCAAGTGGACGCCGCAGGCGTTTACCACAACTGCTCTACCCGCTTTGCCGACGGCTTCCGCTACGGCTTTGGCGCAGAAGTCGGCATCAGCACCCAAAAAATGCCCCCCCGCGGACCGGTGGGGCTAGAAGGCCTGGTGACCTACAAATATCAGCTAGTAGGAGAAGGCCATATTGTGGCTACTTACTCTGGCGCAGAGGCTAAAGCCTTTACGCATAGAGATTTATAATCTATTACATGAACTTCCCAGCCATACCTAGCATGTCACCCATATCCACATCGCCATCGCCATCGCCATCTAAAAAGGCAGTGAGAATGGGGTTAGTATCCGTAGCGGGAGCGCCGCCTTTGGCATTACCCGAACTAAGGAAACGCATCACCAACGGCAGCACCATAGGCAAAATGCCCTGAACCTGATTGGTGTTGAGGCTCGTTTTTTGCGTGACCGCCGAAACCATTTCTGTGAGCTGGCCAGAGTTGAACAGCTTAGGAATCACCGAGGCACCATTGGCTGCGCCTTCTTCGAGCAGCGCCTGAGCAGCACTGGCCCCTTCTGTCTGACGCTTTTCTTTCAAAGAAGAGCGCACAAATCCACCAATAACAGACATCGCCTGCTGCATCGTGTCGGTATCGGTATTGTTCTGCTTGGCAACCTGCTTGGCCGAACCCAAAATTTGAGTGAGCTGGCTAGCGCTGGCCTGACGATTGGGGTCAGCCACCGCCTTCATAATTTGATCAAAGAGTCCCATAGTGCAAAAAGTCCTTACGTGAGGTGGGCGGCATGTGGGGATACCACCGGCATTATACGGGACTGCCTGCTTTAATACGTCTGTCGCGCGTTTGTTATGTTCAGCAGGGTTAGCCGCTAGGACTATGCCTGAGAATAGGTTTGGGCGTAAACCTAAGCCTGAGATGGCAGATCTCCGTCCATTTCTGTCGCTAAATCGGTCTCTAATAGGTAATCTTCTAACAGCCGATCTACCTCTTCTACCTGAGCGCTTGGAATGCTCATGGTTAGGTATTTACGAGAGAGAAACGTGCGCGGCTTTGCCTTTAAGATCAACGTGGTTGGGCTATCGTCGTCCCATCCAAAGGCGATGATGCGCTCCCAGGGCTGCCACGCAAAGAGATGAGTGAGCCCGTGCTCGTGTAGCTCTAGGTTGCTTTGCCCAATAGAGAGAAACAAAATAGCTAGCGTCCACCAGAAGGCGAGCTTGGCAAGGCCAGAGATGACACCGCTGGTGACGACCAGACCGCCAGTAAATAAATCTAGCTCGCTCAGGGTCAGCGCGATCGCAACCCCCACCTGTAAGAGTCCAAAGCCAAACAATATGCGATTTTGCAGCGTGGTCCCCACCCGTAACAGCAAAGCGCCCGCCTGCTTTTTACGTAAGGGCCAGCTTGCTAGCCACAGCAAAACAGCGATCGCATACGCCGCATACAAACCAATCAAGGCGTACTGGCCAATGGATGAGAGCACAATCGGCAGCAACGCGCCCGCCAGTACCCAGGGAATTGCGTAAACTAGGCTTCGCTTTGCGGCCTGTGGCCCCAGCGTTTTTCGAGTCAGCAAATAGCCACAGAAAATGGCGATCGCTACAAACAGCAAAAACAGCCCTACTGGCAAAAACATAAACGCACGTCCCTTGCTCTATCGCCTTTGTTAGCAGCTTTTGTCAAGCTGCAGATCACACGTTTGAGCGTATCATGCGTCGATTGCCTTAGCACATCAACAGCGAGCAAACTACTTCAGCATTCGATCGTGCTCTCTAGCGCCAGCCGAATTTCTTCACTGAGTGCCATCACCGCGGCTCGTCCCGACCGCCGATTTTGCTGATAGTTTGCCAGTCGAGGCGTCACCGCGATGGGCGATCGCACTGTCACCGTTACCCAGCGCTTGCCCAGCCGAGGCCGCCCCGGCAGCTTGCTTCCCGCTAAGCGGTCGAACATATCGAACATGAGCAGTGTCCTTTCCGCACAGCGCTCAAAAGACGGCTTCTCTTTTAGATACATCTTATCAACCGCAACAAAGCCTTCAACTAGGCGCATGTGCAGCTCTCTTAGGCTAGCCTCTTCTGCCACCCAGTCAGCAAGCCCTTTTTCCAGTGGCGATAGCGTAGATAGATCAGGCAAATCTTCTCGATAAATCACCTGCCAGCTAGCTTCTTCCAATCGGCGACACCGATCTACTAAGGTGCCCTTTCCAGACAAGTTAAAAAAGCTTTCGGCCACGCGCAGCGCCCGATCTAGTAATTTTTGCAGTCGCTCAGAACAGTCTTCAGGGGTCTCTGCTTCAGGGGGCTCTGATAGTGGTGGGTTACCAAGTGATGAGTTGCCAGCAGCGTGGGCACTTGGCTCTGTGTCTTCGATAGCTTCGTCTCGGACAGCTTCTTTGGCTTGAGCAGGTAGCGGATAGAAGCGATCGTAAAAAGTCTCTAAGACGGCCATCAAATGTTCGCCCAGCCGCAGGATACGCAGATAGCAGTTTTTGTCTGGAGTCGGTGCTAGCGCTGTCGTCGAGTCTAATCCGCTATCAGCTTCTAGCCGAGAGAGCAGTGCCGACAGTCGGTTCCAGTTAGGCTGTTCGTAGCGGTACTGAATGCCAATCGGTAGAATATAAACAGATTCTGACCTTTGCAGCTTAGCCAAATCTTCAGCGCACCAAAACCCTAGCTGAGCTACGCCTGGCTCTAGCGGCCCTAATCTTTCACTGTGCCCATTTGTCGCCCCTTCTGGTGCAACCACCATTGGCATGTTGCCTGTGGTTATGAGCTGACGCGCCGCCTTTAGCCCTATCCAGTCTGGCCGTCGCCCTCGCCGTATCGGCACGCCGCCGATACGCGAAAGCAGCCAGCCTACAACGCTGCCAGCCCAGATGGTCATGCCCCGCTCGTACAAAAAGTGCGTATGAATCGGCTGCTTTAGTCGCACGCCTTGCTTTTTAGCGGCCCTGGCCACTGCCCGCGAGCACAGATACAGACCGCTGAGCGGATCGTCTACTTCTACATGACGCACCGCCATCAAAAACCTGGCTTTGCCTGCTTCGAGCTGCTCGTAGAGATCAACTAGCCGCTCCACATTTTTGACCTCAATGCGGCTGATGCCTGCTGGAAGCCAAGATCGAACTCGAAACTTTAGTAAAAACGGCAGTATCCAGTGCACCAGCCTGATTACCCACGGGCTATAGGCAGTGGGAATAAATTTCAGCGGCGGCTGCACCTGACGAACAAAAGAAGGCATATAAAATAGGGCGATATAAAACGGATAAAAGACGGATAAACAAAAGGCCAAGGCGATCTTAGTGAACCGCCTTGGCCTTATTCAAATTAATCGAAGCGCAGACATCTGTATAGACGCCTTGGCACCAGCATTAGTTAGGAACCACCTGAACCATCAGCGATCGCCGATCAAAAGTCTGTACCTTGCTGACCTTGGCCAAATCTTCCACTACCCGGTTTAGCAAGTCTGTCGCTCGGTCACGGTGCTGGTGCTCACGACCTCTCAGGCGAACTTGAAACTTTACAGAATCGCCGCGCTCTAGCCAGGCGATCGCTTTATCAATCCGCACTTTATAGTCAGAATCACCCACGTTAGGACGCAGCCTAACTTCCTTAACGGACGTGCGAGCGCTTTGCTTTTGGCGCTTACGGCTTTGATACTGGTGCTTGCCGTAGTCCAAAATTTTGGCAACCGGATTGTCTTGGTCGGGCGAGACTACCACAAGGTCCAGCTTGACCGATTTGGCTAAGGCCAGTGCCTCAGACGTATCGGTTAGGCCGCGATTTGTACCTTCATTGTCAATCAGAAGAACCTGAGCGGATCGGATCTGTTGATTGATGAGTGGTTTCTTAGCGATTGTATTTTCCTCTTATTAGAACGCAACAGGGATATTTATGGCAGTGAGTACGTGGCCAATAGCACGCTCAATAGAGATATCTTAATAGCTATCTCTATTCTGGCTACAGGGCAAAGTACTTAAAGACGGATCGATTTATTAAAGAATCGATTCTTATGTATATGACATTTTACGCAAAGTTGCTAGGGTGACAGCCGACCCTAGCAACTTGTCTTTACAAATGGCCGCACAACTACCTGCACAACTACCTGCACAAAGGCCCGCCTAACGGCTGACGGACGGTTCGCCTTAGAGGTTCGTCTTAGATGCGCATACAGCCCCCGTCAAACAGCGGCACAGTCATACTAAAGTTTTCGCCGTAGGTCAGCTTTTGCTCAGCTAAAATACCCAGCGCAATCTGCTCACCTAGCCGAGCTGACTCGTAGTAGTCGGTAAAGTAGTGAACGCCTGCCCAGTCGCGACCAATTGAGATGTTAGCGGCAAGTTTATTCAGCTCCCCTTCGACGGTTAGGTTCAAGCCTTCGTCTTGCACGGAGGTCAGTTCGCAGCCGTTGGGCGAGACCACATAGGGACGGGGCAGCACATAGCCGTGGTCAAAGAAGGCTTTGAGGATGGTGACACAAGCACCCGCGACCGTAGCATGGCCTGCGCCATACGAAGGATGCATTGGCGACCCTTCAGCGAACGCCATTGGCAGCAGGTAAACGTCGTCACGGTCAAACTCGTAGCAGCTATGGCCTAGCTCAGCTCGATATTGCTCATTTTGCGCCTGGTTGTGCAGGGCAACTTTGTGCAGCGTGTCGCTGATTTGGTTGCTCAGATCGGCAACGGGGGCCAGCGCTGGTAATTGCGTATTGCGCCACTGGTGAATGCGGCCTGCGATCGCTTCAGGCCGCAGTCGGCGATGCACATTGAACTTTTGGTAGCGCACGGCTTTCAGCGCCCGAGTGGCCACCTCAGTGACCAGTGACAAAATATGAGGACCGCCAAAGTGAGCAAAGCCCTGCTGATGATCGAGCCCATCGCGCTCTTGAAACGGCAGGCCGGGATCAAACGGTACTTTTAGAGCCATCATTGACAGGCAGGCGTTGAGGTAAGCCTGGTAGAGCGCATCGTAGTGAACGTAGGTTGCCAAATCACGCGGCGTGGTGATAAAGCGATACTTGTTCTCTCCGCTGTTGCCGCCTGGCTGGTAGGTTTCTTGGCCGCGCAGATCAGCGCCGTTTTGCACATCTAGCCACCATTCCCAGCTGGTCATATAGTCACGGTCTGGCGTGGCTGTGCGCACTTTGTTGTCAAATACCATCGCCCCGTAAGCGACTAGCCCGTCGAGGACGCCGTCTTGATGGTTGCCTAGCTCTGGCGTACCCCGCAGCAAAAACTGAGAGATATAAGGGCCTGCGGTATCGCCAAAGGCCGTGCCGCGAAACGCGCTTTGAGGGGTCAGTGGGCCGCGACGCCTTGCCTCGGCAGCTTCTGAGAGCGGTAGCGTAGTTTTTTGAAACCAGTCTAGGTTGTTGAGTCGTTCGACGGCAGAAGACACGGCAGCGCTGGTTTCAAACTCGGTAAACGGCACGTCGCGAAGCAGCGCCATTTCGTACACTTCGGCAACTTCAGCGACAAATTCTTCGCTCTGTAGCGTGGGTGCGGGGGGCATGGCCAAAGACTGTGCGTCTGGGCCTTCTAGGTCAAATACAATACCGGCTCCCGCGCTTTCCCAGCCGCGAACTTGAGCGCGCGATCGCTGCGTATACTGAGATTTCCACTCTATAGGCGTATTATAAGGCGTATCAGATATTGTTCCTTTAGGGCCTAGCGGCGTATCTCGAAAGTCTCGCACATCGCCAGAATCAATGCCGCGAACAAACTTTTGATAGTCAGCCGGATCGCAGATCAAGCCGTCTTTTTCGTGGTGAGGGAGCCCTTTGGTATAGCTTGCTAGGTGAGAAGGCTTAGCGCCGCGATCGCTGTCGGGTTCATCGAAGCGATATTTGAGTTCTTCGCCATTTGCCTGCTGCTGAGCGTGAGGCCGGTCATATGCTAGCTTTGCAGCGGCCATCCGCCGTTCTAGCGCCTGTTGTTTGCGAGAAGAAGAGTTTAAAGCAGCCATAGGGGTGTCCTTAAAAAGTGTCCTTGAAAAAGCGTTATGGGCTTGATAGGACTACTGTATGAAAGATCACTAAGTCGGGTCAGTACCCAGCGGGGGTATCCGCAAGTTAGGACAGGCCGAAGAACGAGCCGAAGCGTAAAAATTTTATGCTACACAGCTTAATTCTCAAGCGAGCTGAGGGGCTTGGTGGCTGAAAATCGTAGTCTGACGTAGTCGGCAAACCAGTGACCTGACTCATCACGTAGGGCGGGGTCTAGAAGCGCGATCACTTCTTCTAAGAAAGCAGCTCGCTCAGCCGGGGCGATCGCAGCGGTATATGGATTTGCGAAGGTCGCCAGCCAGCCTTTGATCTCTGTAGGAAGCGGCGTAGGACGCGGAATTAGAATTATTTTATTGACGATAAACCCTCTCGCTTCCAAGCGAGATTGATAATCTTTGACCGTTGGAAAGTACCAGGGATTAATTTTGTCAGGGTCAAGACCACGCTTTCTAAAGGCGCTGTGCAAAGCAGCTTGAATAGCCCAGACATTGCCATCGCCGCCAAACTCACCGACAAACCTGCCGCCCGATTTTAATGACTGCCATACCCCTTCAATCACTTGGTCAGGCTGTTTCATCCAGTGCAAAGCCGCGTTGCTAAACACCGCGTCAAATTCATGAGTAAACGGCATCTGATGAGCGTCGAGAAGACGGGCATCTAGCCCCAGCGATTTTGCAGCGTGAACAAAGTCCAAGCTAGAATCAACCGCGATCACTTCACAGTCAAATGCCTGTAGCTTCACCGTCAAGGCTCCGTCTCCGCATCCTAAATCTAAGATTTTTTCGCCTGCTTTAGGGCTTAGCCATTCAACAACGGGCATCCCCAGATCGGAAACAAAACGAGCGTTCTTTTCATAAGTCTCAAAATTCCAGGTTTGTATCATGAAGAGAACTCTTCTAAAAATAGAAGGCGATCAAAAATAGGAGGCACTTTAGGTGACGAGAAACAGCCAGGTAACCATTCCGCTGCTGAGCCCTAGGCTTAGAATAATAGGGGTGAGCCAGGCCGATAGCTGCATTGAAAATTTGTGTATGCGCGACAGACCGCTGTGGAGCGCAATCATTGCATGAGAAAACGCCCACAGGGCCGAAAACCCAACCCCGATCAGAGTCAGCGCGGACCCAAAGGGTTCGGCTATATAGTAGGTTAAAACAGGAATTGCGGCGCTAACTAGGGCGAGCAAGCCTATGGGCAACAAAGTTGTTCCTAAAATAAAAATGTCGGCTGACCACCTGCCCTGAACGCGTAGCCGCAGTCTCACTATAGACAATACCAGCACCATCGCCACAAAGGTCAGTGCGCCAGTTGCCCACAGACGAGAGACCAACAGCAAGCTGCTGCTTTCAAAATACTGCAAAGCGCCCAGAACAAAACAAAGATTGGCCAAAATTGCGATCGCATAGCCTGCCGCACTGCGGCTGTTGATAGGCAGCTTTCGATAGATAGAAACCATCTCCCCAGCCGGGTTGCTGATCAGCTTTAGCAGGCCAATGCTGCTGCTGCCTAGCCGCCGTCGCCAAGAGATTTTTGACGAGGGCCGAGAGCTAACGCCACGGCCCCAGGCGATCTCTTGTTTATTGGCGTTGGTTTTATTGGCGTTGGTGTCCCGCTGGCGAGTGTTGGCCGAAGACCGGGGGGCGGGCTTTTGGCTAGCGCGTTTGTGAGGTGGCCTGGTGGGTGACTTGCTAAACGGCTGCCTAGTGGATGTAGACGATCTGCTGGAATCTTGACGCGGTGATTCACCTGATGGCTGACTAGAGCCGCGTCCAGCCTGATCGAACGGTCGCATTATCAGGCGAAATGGCCAGGTGCGGCCCGCAGTGCCCAGAGACTTTAGGGTCTGCTGCATGTCTTTATATTTAACGATATCGCCTTGTTCGCGGTAGCGCTGGGCGGCGCGGCGGAAGTCTTTGGCGGCGTCTTCAATATCGTTGAGATCTTGGTGGGCGTTGCCTCGCCATCGGTAGTAGCGAGCGTCGTCAGCATCGTGGGTAATTGCGTCGTCAAACGCGGCGATCGCACTTTGTACGTAGCCCAGTCGATAGCGCGCGAGCCCCTGATAAAAATAGGTTTTGGCTTCGGTTGCGTTCAGGGCGATCGCCGCTTGCGCGTCGGCTAGCACCCCCGAATCGTCTTTGAGCAAATAGCGGACTTCTGCTCGTCGCAGATAGGCTTCGGCGAACTGAGGATCGAGTGCGATCGCTTGCGTATAGTCTTTGAGCGCAGCCGAGTAGCGATGGGCTATAGCCTGGCGAATTCCTCGAATGTAAAAGTCTGAAGGGGTTTGCGGCGGACGGTTGGTTGACGATCCATTATTGGCTCGCTGGTTGGACTGGTTAGTAGGCTGGCTGCCAGATGGACTGCCAGATGGGCCGCTAGACTGGCCAGTGCGAGAGGACGAATCAGACTCAACGTTCCAAGGTGTGGTGCGCTGGTCGTAGCGCTGACGCTGCACGCGATCGGCTAAGACCTCATAAGCCTCACGCAGGGCCTGAAACTTTGCGATCGCTTCCGGTTCATTGGGATGTAAATCTGGATGATACTGACGGGCCAAACGACGAAAAGCCCGTTTAATCTCCTGATGACTGGCAGTGCGGTTCACACGAAGCCGATGGTAATAATCACCAGAAGAAAAATTCATAGTCGGGAGGTCGAAAAAGAGTTGAAAAAAGTTTGAATAGGAAAATGCTAAGGAGCCAGACAACCGTCAGTCAAAAGACCTGTGCGGACTTATTCTAACGGCTTTTTTCTTCAAGAATACTGAGATAGACAGCAGCTTTTAGCTAAAAAGGCTTTAAAGACAACATCGACACACTGTCATGTAATAAATGTCACTCCTAGTAGCTGTATACATAGCAGCTGTATACATACACAAACATAGACGTGGCATCAATCACGCGCCTAACCCAAAACACCCCAAGCCCATGATTTTAGAAGTCGCCATTCTAGACGTAAAACGACAGCAAACCACGGCCTTTGAAACAGACTTTGCTAAAGCCGCTGCTATCATTTCCTCCATGGATGGATACATAGATCACAAGCTCAAACGCTGTGTAGAACGGCCCAATCGCTATATTCTTCTAGTCAACTGGCGATCGCTAGAAGCACATACCGAAGACTTTCGCACGTCTCCTGACTATCAGCGATGGAAAGCACTTTTACACCACTATTACGACCCATTTCCCACTGTAGAGCACTATCAGGATATCGCGCTGCTATCCTAATGCTCCTGCTATCCTAATGCTTATTGCCCGCAATCTTCACGCTCCCAGTAGATGCTCCCAGTAGAGGCTTACACTAGCGGCACTGCTAGCAGCACATCTAAAAAAACAAACACTGCCCGGGGCAAGACAGCGCTGTTCAAAATAGCGACGCCTAGCGCTCGTTCTAAAGGCTCTGGCAAAGACTTTACTCTGACGCCAGTTGGAATTGGTTCAGCCTCTAGCCGAGAGATGACAGCCACACCGAGCCCTTTTGCCACTAGGCCCATCAGGGTAGAGTCTTCTCTGACGGCATAGTCAATCGGTAGCTGATGGCCAAATTTAGCCAGATGCGCTTCGACTAAACTGTTATGGCCAATCGAGCGCTGATTGACGATGCGCGGATAGCTAAGAAGCTGTTCCCAACTCATTGGCTCGCTGTCTTGAATCGACTCGCTGTCTCGACTATCTGCTTCGTTCGCCACTTTTTCGCTTGCCATTTTAGCGGGCGGCAGCAACGCCACAAAATCATCGCGAAATAGCTCCCAAGATTGAAAGTCTGAGGCCGTAGGCAGCAAAGTAATTCCGACATCGGCCTGACCTGCGTGTAAGGTCGCTTCGACTTCTGCGTAGCGGTCGTATTCGGCAATATCAACCGTGAGCGACGGGTGCAGCTGACGAAATCGTGAGATTACACCGGGCAAAATATGGGTGGCTACAGAACGTACGGTCGCCACTCGCACCCGCCCGGTCTGTAGTTCTTTGGCCTGCTGGGCGGTTTGTCTGATATCGGCTAGCAGTGCCAGTACGCTTTTAGCCCGCTGACAAATTTGCAAGCCCAGCGGGGTCAAAACTGCGCCCGAGCGACCCCGCAAGAGTAAAACAATACCCAAATCGGTTTCTAGAGTTGCGATCGCATGACTCACTGTAGATTGCGCCAGCCCTAATTGCAGCGCGGCAGCGCTAAAGCTGCCCTGTTCCGCTACAGCCACTAGCGCGGCTAGCTGCGAGATTTTTAGCTGTCGTTCCGCCTTTTCCATCGCCATATTTTCTGTCAGTCTCAAGTAGATCTCAAGTAGACCTCAAGTAGACTCGAAACCAGCGCATTTCTGCTATCGACGCTGTCGATATAACCCATCAACCCTATACGTTGTCCACCCTTTAGCTAAAAACATATGGTTAAAAGCATTGTTATTGCCATCGCGCAAACTCTTTTTTATGCCGATTCGTACTGCCACCGCCACCGACTTGCCCGATTTGCTCGGTTTGCTTCAGCTCAAAGCAGAATTCGACGGCTGCCCCGAAGCTCTCAAAGCGACCCCAGAGAAGCTGAAGGCTACACTCTTTTGCGATCGGCCTATGGCCTACATTCTTTTAGTAGAAACTCTTGCAGACGCCACCTCACAGATCTCGACCTCGCAGATCCCTTCTAGGTCAGTCGGGTTTGCTAGCTATCACTTTACCTATTCCACCTTTCTCGCTCAGCCTAGCCTATGGCTAGACGATCTGTTTATAAAAGATGTCTATCGCAATCAGGCACTTGGAACTCATCTGATGCGATCGCTGTGCCAAATCGCTCATGACCACGGCTGCGGACGAATCGATTGGACCGTTGATGTTAACAACGCTGCGGGTATTCGGTTCTATCAGCGCATGGGTGGCCAGTTGCAAACGCACGTTTCTCTTTGTCGGCTCGATCAGCTGGCGATCGCAGCCGCTCTTTCCTCAAACTCATAGCTCTCCTATCTTCCTCGTACCCCTCTCCTCGTACCCATGTCTCAATCTCATCATCCTATTGATTTAGTTGTTGTTTTTTTAATCTCTTTCGCTTTATTAATCACCAGCGCCATCCAAGGAATTTTCATTGCCTATCCGTTACTCATCGCGCTCACACTATTTATCGCAGTGCTACTAAACCGAGGGTTTTCCTTCAAAGCGCTCTTAAAAATGGGAATCGCCGGAGCCCGTCAGTCTTTTCCGGTGGTGCAGGTGTTGTTGTTAATTGGAATGGTCACCGCTATTTGGATGGCGGCAGGGACGGTGCCTGCTCTGGTGTATTACGGTACAGGCTTGATGTCTGGAAAGTTTTTTCTGCTGTGGGCGTTTTTGCTCACAAGTGCGGTTTCTATTTTGACGGGCACTGCCTTTGGCGCGGTCGGCACGATTGGAATTGCGCTGATGGTGATTGCTCGTGGCAGCAGTGTTGCGGTTGAGCCGGTCGCGGGGGCAATTATTGCGGGGGCTTTTTTAGGCGATCGCTGCTCGCCGATGTCTTCTAGCGCTCACTTAGTGGCCAGCATTACTCATACCGATCTCTACACAAACTTGCGCAATATGGTCAACAGCAGCCGCTGGCCACTGGGAATTTCTGTTATTTTTTACGCGGTGCTTTCTCTTTTGCATCCTGTAGAGCTAGCTAGCGCGCCCATTACCGCCGATTTGCCTAATGAGTTTAACCTCTCTTTGACTGTTCTACTGCCAGCCGCTGCTGTTCTCCTGCTGGCCGTTTTACGTGTTGACGTGAAGCTGGCGATGCTGGTGAGTATTGGCTTGGGCGGTGCGATCGCTCACACCCTCCAGGGTGATTCTTTCCTCAGCCTGCTGCGCTTTGCCTTGTTTGGCTATCAGCTAGACCACGAAACCCCGCTACAAACCATTCTTATAGGCGGTGGCCTGCTGCCGATGGCCAAAGCTACCCTGGTGGTCTTAATTTCCACCGCCTTTGCCGGTATTTTCTCAAGCAGCCGCATGCTGAGCTTTCTCGATATTTGGCTACAGCGCACTCACAGCCCACAGCAGCGATCGCAAGCCACCTTAGTCGTCAGCACCTTCGCCAACGGCTTCGGCTGCAGTCAAACCATCGCCATCTTACTAACCGCTCAAATCATGCAGCCCCACTATTCTTCTGCTCAGTATTATGCCCACTACTCTGAAAATGCCGCTGCCAGTGGCTCTCAATCCGCAACCACTCAGACCAATTGCCAAAACCAACAGCTGGCGCTGGCACTTGAAGATACTGCCGTTGTTATCGCGCCTCTCATTCCTTGGAATATCGCTAGCCTTATTCCCGCTACGATACTCACCGTCGGTCCAGGCTTTATTCCCTACGCGATCTACCTGCTGCTGCTGCCGCTATTTGCTGCGCTGAGGTCACCGCACTCGTCACTACCTCCTAGCGGTACACCTGCTCTTCAGTAGGGTTTCTATCGTCGAGGTTTCTGTCGTCTATACCTGTCATCTACACCCAATGTCTACATCTTCTCTACATCTTCTCTACGTCTTCTCTATGTCTATAGATACTAGGCAGCAAAGCGCTCTAAACGCTATTGTTATGTCTAACAATCAATTCAAAAATTCTGATAATCCTAGTAGCCTTTAATAAAACTCCAGCAACTTCTAGAGGGAATGACACCAGATGCAACACCGACTGCAAGAGCAGCTTGCACAGACCTTTTCTACCGCAGAGCAATTAGGTGGACTTGTTTCAGCGGTTGGCACGCAAATCTTTAACAAAGTCTCTACCTCAGCCGCAGAGACTTCGTCTCGTATGGGTGAAGCCGCCGCAGACTCTGCCCATGCAGCCTTGGAAAAAACAACAGAAAGCGTTGGCGAAACCCTCAGTCCTATTGCTGAAAATCCTGCCGTTGACTACGTCGCTAAAGTACCGGGCCTTAGCTGGCTGACCAGTGCACTAGGTCGGGTTGATAAAGCTAGCGCCTTAGAAGACGTGCTCAAGCTGAAGAAAAAGCATCCTAACGATTCAGCCGAAGAACTGGCGCACCACCTGATTGTTGATGCCACTATTAAAGCGGGCGGTGTTGGGCTAGCTGCTAACATTATTCCTCCAATAGCGCTGGGTCTGTTTGCCGTAGATTTGGCGGCTGTTTCTGCGCTGCAATCTGAGATGCTGTATCGGATTGCTGCTGCTTACGACTTCGACATTTCAGACGCAGCGCGTAAGGGTGAAGGGCTAACTATTTTCGCGCTTTCTGTGGGCACTTCTACAGCGATGAAAGCCGGATTGAGCGCGGTTGAACTATTGCCGATAGTGGGGGCAGCGATAGGCGCTAGCAGCAATGCGGCTATGCTCTATAGTTTTGGCATAGCGGCTTCTCAGTTTTACAAGAAAAAGCGAGAAAAGCAGGCAGTTTAGGGTCAGTGGCCAGTCTTTTGACCTAAAATCTACGCGCTTTCACCGTCACTTTCTCTATCTCTTCTCAGTCTCAGCCTCGTCTCGCTCTGCGAAAACTGACTTTGTATGAGCAATTTGTTGTTGATGGGCCTCAAGTAACTTTGCCGCTGAGCGAATGTGCGATCGCCTTACCGTCGCAGTTCGGCAAACTGCTGCATGTCTCGAATCGGCATATCCGTGGCCCGTAGCCGGGTAATAAATTAGCCTATCAAATTCTTCTGCCTCTCTCTACACGGCCCTGTCAAAAGTCACTATCCTTATAGGGGTGTCTGTTTATTTTTGTGCGCTCTCGTGCCTTCTTTTCCATGCGTCTGCCCCTCTTTCGCCGCGTCAAACGGCCTTTTCTCTGGCTCACTGGGCTGGGCCTGGTCGCCATACTGGCCGTAGGCGCGATCGCCTTTTCTATCGCTCGTCGCACCCCTGACTACGACCTAGAAGCGCTGACCGTGCCTGTAACCGAAACCGAGCTGACCGTTCGTATTACTGCCAGCGGCACTGTAGAGCCTATTCGCACCGTCAACCTTAGCCCTAAGTCTGCGGGTACGGTTCAAGAACTCTTTGTAGAGCAAGGTGACCCAGTGACTAAGGGCCAGCTGATTGCACGGATGGATAGCGACCAGCTCGACGCTCAAATTCTCCAAAATCAGGCAAGTGTGGCTGAAGCGCAGGCGCAGCTAGAGGATTCCTTGAATGGGTCTTCTCGTACAGATATCGGTCAGGCCGAAGCCTCGCTTGCCT
Source organism: uncultured cyanobacterium (assembly GCA_963833005.1). Classification (GTDB taxonomy): domain Bacteria; phylum Cyanobacteriota; class Cyanobacteriia; order Phormidesmidales; family Phormidesmidaceae; genus Phormidesmis. The sequence continues at coordinate 399,540 of CAWHWK010000003.1, forward strand.
CTGCGCGTGCCCAGTTGCAAGAGGCACGCGCCCGTTTGACCCTGTCAGAAGAAGAGTTAGCGCGATCGCAAAGACTGTTTGAGCAAGGCGCAATCTCTCGTAGTGATTTAGACCGGGCCGTGAGCGATCGCCGCAGCACCCGCGCCAACGTAGACCAGTCCATCGCCAGAATCGACGAAGCCGATCAGCGTTTAGCCGATCAGCAAAATGGAGATAACGCAGAAACGATTGCCCAGGCAGAAGCTAGGGTAAACCGGGCCCAAGGTCAGCTTCAGGCAGTGCAAGCGCAGCTCGATGATACGTTAGTGCGCGCGCCCTTTGATGGCATTGTGACGCAGCGATTTGCCTCAGAAGGGGCGTTTGTGACGCCGACCGCGACGGCTTCTGAGGTGACATCGGCTACGTCCACAGCCATTGTTGCGATCGCCAGCGGCCTAGAAGTCATCGCCGAGGTGCCTGAAGCCGATATTGGCAGCATCGAGATTGGCCAGTCTGTTGAAATCCAAGCCGACGCGTTTCCAGAAGAGACATTTGAAGGAACGGTGAAACTGATTGCCCCCGAAGCGATTGAACGGCAAAACGTGACTGTCTTTCAGGTGCGTGTTGAGCTGCTGACAGGGACGGATCGGCTGCGCTCAAACATGAGCACCGACGCTACGTTTATTGGCGACGAGCTAGCCGGAGCTTTGGTGGTGCCATCTGTGTCAATTATTACGCAGGGAGGAGAGCGCGGTGTGCTAGTGCCGGGTGAAGACGGGCAGGTACAGTTTGAGCCGGTAGAAACAGGGGTGCCAGTAGGCGATCGCATTCAAATTACAGATGGATTAGCGGCAGGCGATCGCGTTTTTATTGACTTGCCGCCTGGTCAAAGCCTAGAAAATTTGACCTTTGGTCGCAGCAGCCGCTAGTGGCATAGACCCCCAACGGGCTACCTTTGAAACCGCTATGCTAATGGTATGGCCGATCTGTCCGTGGTTTGGCCATTTGTGAACACCACCTAGCAAGGCACTCACTCAAACAGCTATGGATTTTGCTGAAAGCCTGAAAATGGCCACTAAAACGCTCAGCGCCAATAAGCTGCGCAGCAGCCTGACGATGCTAGGTATTATCATCGGTAACGCCTCCGTCATCGCGATGATTGGCATTGGCGAAGGGGCTCAAAAATACGTCAGCGGCCAGCTACAGAGCCTGGGACCCAATGTGCTCTTTATTGTGCCGGGCAATCGAGAGGCGCGCCAACTCGGTGATCTAGAAGTGCCCCGCAACCTAGTGCTCGCCGATGCTGAGGCGCTAGAGACACAGGTGCCCTCAGTCGCTGCGGTTGCCGCCGAAAAAACCACACAGGGGCTCGTCAGCTATCGCAATCGCAATACCAATACGAGCGTTGTGGGCACAACTGAAGGCTTTTTGACGGTGCGGAGCTTTGAAATTGCCGAGGGCCGGTTTTTAAACGATTTAGATCAGCGCTCGAACAGTGCGGTCGCCGTGATTGGCGATACGCTAGCAGAGAAGCTATTTGAAGCCGAAGCCCCGCTAGGTCAACAAATTCGAGTTAAGGGTATCACCTTCGAGATTGTAGGTGTTTTAGAAAAAAAAGGCTCGAACCTGGGGTTGAACTATGACGATGCGGTGATGGTGCCCATTACAACGTTGGCCAGCCGCATTGTGGGGCGTACGTCTCCTTATGGAATCGATGTGGGCTTTATTTCTATTTCGGCGAACAGTGCAGAGGCGATGGCCACCGCTGAGTTTCAGGTGACTAATTTGCTGCGATTGCGGCATAACATTACTGATAGCGATGACTTTTATATTTCTAGTCAGGAAACGCTGTTGGATATTGCCGATACGGTCACCGGCGCGCTGACGCTGATGCTGGCTGCGATCGCCTCAATCTCTCTTTTTGTAGGCGGCATCGGCATTATGAATATCATGCTAGTTTCCGTACGAGAGCGCACCCAAGAAATCGGTCTCCGCAAAGCCATCGGAGCTTCCCAAAAAGATATTCTCAGCCAGTTTCTAATCGAAGCGGTGATTCTCTCTGCCATCGGCGGCCTTGTGGGGACGGCAGTTGGCGCAAGCGGCATTTTCTTGATTGCTGCCTTTAGCCCCTTTGAAGCGGGTGTCTCGGTTAGCGCGATTGTTCTTGCCGTTGGCGTTTCTGGCAGCATCGGTCTCTTTTTTGGCGTTGTCCCTGCCCGTCAAGCCGCTAAGCTAGACCCGATTGTCGCGTTGCGCAGTGCATAGCAGTACATAAAAATATGTCTCCTTTGATTCAGTTCAACCAAATTACCAAAGTCTACGGCATGGGGAACACTGAAGTTCGCGCCCTGTGGAACGTCGATATGACCATCAACAGCGGCGAGTACTGTTCTATTATGGGGCCGTCTGGCTCGGGTAAATCGACCGCGATGAATATGATTGGCTGTTTGGATCAGCCGACAGACGGTGAATATCTGTTTGATGGGCAAGACGTTGCTAAGCTGCCAGAAGACGAGCTTGCCCACATCAGAAACAGAAAAATTGGCTTTGTTTTTCAACAGTTTCACTTACTCTCGCACTTAACGGCATTAGAGAATGTAGAGCAGCCGATGATGTATGCCAGCGTTCGATCTGCTGAACGAAGGTCTCGCGCCGCCGAAGCTTTAGAGAAGGTGGGCCTTGGCAACAGAATTAACAACAGACCTAATCAACTATCGGGCGGGCAGCAGCAAAGAGTTGCGATCGCCCGTGCCATCGTCAACAATCCGCTGCTCATCCTCGCCGACGAGCCGACAGGGGCACTCGATACACAAACCACTCAAGATGTAATCAACATTTTTTCAGATCTCAACCGCAGCGGTATCACCGTCGTCATGGTCACCCACGAGCCAGAAGTTGCGAGACTAACCAACCGGGTGATCTGGTTTCGCGATGGTGAGGTTCTCGATCACCATCTGAACCCGGCTGACTTGGCTAGTGTGACGGCAGTCTCTGTGAAGTAGTGTCAACTGTCACAAGCACTGGCAAGCGCTCCTGTTAAGTCAGATATTGTTGATATACGTTCTACTCTTGCCTATAGCTTCATCTAGGCTTATGGCTACCTAGTCCCATGAAACGCTCCAAACACTCGAAACGCCCCAGACACTCCAAGCACTATCGCGCTTGCCTAGTCTTGATTGCCTCAATGGGGGCTTCGGTAGCTACTAGCGTCGCTGCGCTCAGTTCAGCCGCGGCGTCATCACCGCTACTGAACTCACCGCTCCTAAAAAATGCAGCAGACGCGGAGGCCGAAAGTGCAGCGGCAATCGCTGGGTACGAAGAAACTACACCGTCAGAACCGATTCAGCTAGGGCAGGTAGAACAATCTGGATCTGAGGCTGCTGAATCTGAGTCAGAAGCTGAGTCAAACAGTGCGGTGGTTGAAGGTATTGAATTTATTCAGCAAGGAAAGGTTACCGAGGCGATCGCAGCTTTTGAAAGAGCAGTTGCCCTTAATCCCAACTCAGCAGCGGCGCAGTACAACCTGGGGCTAGCACTCCGGCAAAACAATCAGCTACAGGCGGCAGCCAGTGCCTTTTGGCAAGCGACTCAGGCCGATCCAGAGTTTGCCTTGGCCTATGTCAACTTGGGCGCGGCCCTAATTGAAGGCGAGGGAATCGATCAGGCCGAAGCCTACCTAACCCGTGCAATTGAGCTAGATCCTGAATTGGGCATTGCGCATTACAACATGGGGCTGCTGCGCAAACGGCAGGGTGATTTGACGGCTGCTTTGGAATCGTTTCGAGCTGCGATCGCCTATAGCCCTTCCGCCCCCGAATCCCACTATCAAATCGGTTTGCTCTACCAAGATCAACAGCAGTATAGCCAGGCCCAAACGGCCTTCCAAAACGCTATTGACCTCGACTACCGCTACCCAGAAGCGCACTACAATTTAGGCGTTACCTTTCTTCGGCAAAACAGCCCAGAGACCGCAATCATTGCCTTTAAACGCGCTACCGAACTACAGCCTATGTTTGGTCACGCCTACTATGCCATGGGCCTCGCCCTTGCTGATTTGCAACGCTACGAAGAAGCCGAGAGCAGCTTGCAAACAGCCGCCAATATCTATATCTCAGAAGGCAATGCGCAGTGGGCAAGTAACGCCCAGGTTCATATCACGCAGATTCAAAATTTGAAGATGGCCCAGCCAGAGTAAGTCGGTAAGAAGCGTTAAATATCTAACTCAAACGCACGAGGATTACCGCTTTCTAGCAGCGCCAGGTTGTTCTTTAGCTGCGACCAGACCAACCCAGCGCTTAGCAAGACGAGCGGCGCAGCCATTAGGTAGGCAATCGGCGGCGTAAAGCCAAAAATGCACATTCCAGAAGCCAAGAACACACAGCTACCCAGGCAGATACCAAAGAAGGGAAGCTGCAAGTCTAGCCCCTGAAGTTTTGAAATAGAGCGGGTAGAGCGCTTTTTATACCAGTCGCCAACAGCTTCTTTCAAGACGGCAGAGAAAGCAGATCCTGACGTGATAGCAATAAATAAACCCGCCGCAAATAGGAAGTAGGGCGGCGTTTGCTGGTAGTACATAGGGCGATCGCTCTTAAAGTATGAACAATTATTAAATTGAGTATAGCTAAGTATATCAGGGGGCTGCAGCGCTTTACCGGCTGGCTCTATTTGCTATTACCCTACTTACTGTTAGTAAACTGCAAAGCCCCAGCTAGCTCACTGGGAACGAGTAAGACCGCTCTTTCTTTAGAAAAATCAGCCAAAGCATCCCAGGCAGCGCCTAGCAGGCGATTAGGCTGCAAGTCGTCTTTAACAATGCTCCACAACCGCTGAACTTCTTCGGTATGCAGGCGGTTGTCTTCAGTAAGGGCAAGTAGAATTTGCCTACGCAAGTACTGACCGTCTTCTGTCATCAAGAACTGAATGCCCAGCCCTGCCGTTGGAATAATGTCAAAGCTTTGATCGGATTGGGCAATCATCAGCAGATTCTCTAACCTTTGCCACTGGAAGCGACCGTCTTTAAATAAAACTTCGATCAGGCGTTGTCTCAGTGAGGTTGTTTCTGCGGTTAGCAGTCGCCGGGCGACGTAAGGGTAGGCGATCTCTACGATCTTGAAAGTAGGATCTAAGCTGAGCGCCAAGCCTTCTTGGGTTACCAAAGAGCGGATAATGAGGGCAAATTTGGCAGGAACACGGAAGGGGTATTCGTACATCACCTCGGAAAATTTGTCGGTGATAGATTTGAAGTTGAAGTTGCTAACGCTGCTTCCAATTGCGTCTTGGAAGACGGTTTCTAGTGCTGGTACTAGAGGACGAACGTCTGTATCTGGAGTCAAAAACCCTAGCTTGACGAAATCTCTAGCGAGGTCTGCATAGTCACGGTTAATCAGGTGTACAACAGAGTCAACCAGCGTTTCTTGGGTTTCTAGATCGAGCTGGTCGGTCATGCCAAAATCGATGTAGGCCATGCGTCCGTCCGGCATGGCAAATAGATTGCCAGGGTGAGGATCCGCGTGGAAAAAACCGAACTCTAGGAGCTGTCGGAGGCCAGCGGTAACGCCAATTTCGACAAGATCGTTGGTGACTAGGCCAGCCGCTTTTACTTTCTCAGTATCGGTTAGCTTAAAGCCGTTAATCCATTCCATTGTCAGGACGTGAGCGCTGCAATAGCGCCAGTAGATGACAGGAACTTTAACCAAGGGCTCGTCTTGAAAATTGGCGGCAAATCTCTCGGCGTTTTTTCCCTCGTTGATGTAGTCCACTTCTTCAAACAGCTTGCTGCCAAATTCATCGACAATCAAAGACAGATCGTGGCCAAGATTTAGCGGAAGTAAGGGCGCAACCCAGCCTGCGGCCCAGCGCATGATGTAGAGATCGCGGCAGATAATCGGCATTAGATTGGGCCGCTGCACTTTGACAGCAACTTCTTCCCCGCTGTAGAGCCTGGCTTTGTATACTTGGCCCAAGCTAGCGGCGGCAACCGGATCAGCAGAGAAAAAACTATATATCTCTTCGGGTGTGCGCTCAAGATCGCGAAAGATGATCTGACGAGCTACGTCGTTAGAAAAGGGTGGGAGCTGGTCTTGCAGCTTAATTAGTTCATCTAAAAAGCTTGGTTTAATCAGGTCGGGGCGGGTGGAAAGGGCCTGGCCGACTTTGATGAAGGTGGGGCCTAACTGAGTTAAAATTTGACGCAGTCTAACGGCGCGTCGTTCCTGGTTGGCTACAGTTCGATGGAAGAGATGATCGAAAAGTAAGCCGAGTGCGAAGGTGCCAAGCATCCAGGAAACGGTCAGCGTTCGCCAGATGACGATGAAGGGATGCCACCGGTAGTATTGAGCGATCGCCCGCCAGTCATAACGGTTAGACGCAGTTCCAGGAGCGTTTCCTGGCACGGTAAAATCAGTCATAGTTGAAGAATACGAGTCGCAGTAATAAGGCACAACCTGGACGTTAATGTATATTCTAGTATACAAAACTACAAAAAACTTTAGACCATCTGGTAGATTCTCGGTGCCGATAGCTGCATCAATGCCTGAATTAACGTCTGAATAAATGCCTGAATTAATGTCTGAATAAATGCCTGAATCAATCCTTTACTCCAATGGCAAATCCAACGGCTGACCCTAATGGCTGAACCAAACGCAGTCGCGCCGGATCTAACTGGCATTATCTGGTCAGTTGGAATGATGGCGATCGCTATTGGTCTCTCTAGCTGGCAGCAGCTAGGGCTGGCAAAAACGCTAGCGATCGCAACGTTTAGAACCATTATCCAGCTCTTTGGCGTGGGCTTTTTTCTCTCGGTTATTTTTGCTAGCAATCAGCCCGCTGCCATCATCGCGCTGCTGCTGGGCATGGCCACGATTGCCGCAGTGGTGGCCCGTGGCCGCATCGACAAAGACTTGCCCCAGCTATTGCAGTGGGTTTGGCTAGCGATTGTTCTTAGCGCAGTGGTCACGATGACCTATGTCAGCCTGCTCGTGATTCGCATGGAGCCGTGGTACTCGCCCTATCAGCTCATTCCGCTGACCGGAATTGTGCTGGGCAATGCGATGACCGCCGCTTCTATTTCGGGTGAACGGCTGGTGAGTGCTTTGCGCAATAACCGCACTGAAATTGAAACCCATCTGAGCTTGGGGGCCACGCCAACCCAGGCGATCGCAGCCTATCGCCAATCGGCGATTAAAGCTGGGCTGATTCCGACTATTAATGCCATGATGATTGTTGGGCTTGTTACCCTGCCGGGCACGATTACCGGTCAGCTATTGGGCGGCGCGGAGCCACTGGTAGCAGCGGTCTATCAAATTTTGATTATGTTCATGCTGGCTTTGGCCACGCTGATTGCCTCGCTGATAGTCACCTACGGTATTGCCCGACAGTTTTTTACCCCAGCTATGCAGCTTGTCATCCCGTCTTGAGCCTTCTTTTTAAGCTCGTCGCTGACTACTGCCTGCTGACTACTGTCTGACGAACCCGGCCAAATTCGGCTGATACTTAGCCAAAAAGTTACCCTTCGAATCGTAGAGCTCGATCGGGATTTGAGCTTGACGGCTCAGGGTCGAAATTTGCTCAAGCAGTTGGTTGCTTTGGCTAACTAGCTGCGCGTTAGACTCAATTTGCTGGCGCTGGTCGGGGGGCGTAATCGATTCGTTGATTACCCTGTCGTAACCTTCTGCTAGCGCTAAGCGGACTTTGCCTGCCTGAATTGCGTAGGTGCATTTTTGAGCATCGCTAGTACCGCACATTAAGTAAAAACTCGGCTCAACTGGCTGAAATCGTAGCGATGCCGCTGCGTTAGTTTCAGCGGCTCCTAACGCGGCTGTATAGGTTGCTAACTGGTTTTGCGCGGATGTATGGGCTGAAGACTCTGCCGGAATATCCCTTAGCTGCCCCGCGGCCTGAGTCCAGTTTTCGATGGCAACTGTCCACTGCTCTGCGGCTTCGGCGCTTTGGGCTCCGGTCGCCAGCTGCTGGGCCTGTGACAAAATGCGGCTGGCACTGCGTTCTTGCTCAACGCGATCGCGCGCTTCTAGCCTTTTATCCTCATACTCGGGCAAAATCTGCTGGGCCTCAGCATACGCCTGTGTCCCCTGTGGCACCTGTTTCAGGCTGCCAACTGCTTCATTCCAGTTAGCTAATACGGCTTCCCATGCTTCTAGCGAACTGGCCTGTTCTGCCTGCTGACTCGCCTGACTCGCTGCCGATTGCGCCTGGCGCAGGCTGAGCTCTGCCCCAGATTCAATTTCAATTCGTAGCAAAATAGTGGACAAATTTGCCCGATATTCTTTCAGCTTGCGCTCGGCTATCTCTCGCACTGGGCTCTCTAGCGGCACTTTTGAGAGCGCTGCGATCGCCTCTCTCCACTCATCTGCGACTGTTTCCCAGGTGGCTGTTGGGTGGGGTGGATCGATTGACTTTAGCGCTGCACTATAAGCCATGCCCTGCGCCTGTGTCACTAGATCCAATGCTGTTAGCTCCTGCCTAAACCCTGGCAAAATAACCTGTGCATCGTCGTAATAGCTCGACCAGGCCGGAATGGGTTCTAGCATTTCAATCGAGCTATCTAGCTGGTCTCTAACTTCGGTAACCTCGGCTAGCGTACTGGCGACCCTCAGATCGCTGAGTGCTTCATTACCCTGCTGCTGGGCCGTTTCGATGCGATCGCACGACCCCAAAGTGCAGGGTCGGGTAAAAATAAACCCAAGCACACCCAACAGCAAAAAGCCCAGTGCGCCCACAATCATCCAGGGGTTGCGTTTGGTTTGCTGCCGCCACTGCTCGCGCTGCTGCTGCACTTCCGCTTCATCAATAGCGGCAATATCCTCATGGTCTTCGAGCAGCTCGTTCTCTTCTTCTAAATAGTAGGCAGAACTCTCGTCATCAGGATAATAGGCAAGATCTTCAGCTTCTTCGTTTTCGGACGCCTTATCTTCAAATTCTTCATCTTCAAATTCTTCATCTTCAAATTCTTCATCTTTTTCAAACTCGGACGCTTTAGCCTCGTAAAGCATGAAGTCATCATTTAAAGCTGCCGCTGGCTGAGTATCCGAATTGTCCAAATCGGTATCGTCCAAATCGGTATCGTTTATATCTGCATCGCCTAAATCAATATCATCTAGGTCAGCCTCGTTCAAGCCGACATTGTCTAAATCGATATCATCTAGGTCAGCTTCGTCCAAGCTGGCATTGTTTAAATCGATATCATCTAGGTCAGCCTCGTCCAAGCTGATATTATTAAAGTCGCTACCGTTCAGAGGGAGCGCTGCTTCAGTAGCCCAGTAATCTTCCTCTTCTGCCTCGGCTAAATCAACTTTCGAACTATCTGGCTCTAATGCGTTTACTTCTGCCGGATCTAAGCTCAAATCACTCAAATCATCAGGCACCCAGTCATCACTGACAATGCCGTCAGATTTCGCCCGGTCACTCTCGTGGAAGTCAGGCTCATCAATTACTGGCTCATCAACTACCGGCTCATCAAACTGTTCAATCTCTGAGGAATTGGTAGATAGGTCTGTACTTTCAACCGTTAGCGCTTCGTCGTTTAATGCTGGATCATCTGCTGGATCACCCAATACTTCGCTAGCTAGCGTGTCAATCGATAGCGCCTCATTCAAAGTATCTTCTTCTGGCGTGTTGTCTGCTGCGATCGCTTCTGGCGCATCTGTGGTGTCTTCTACTACCAAATCTGCTAGATCTACTGATGAAGTGGTCTCTGCTACCGCAGTCTCACTATTTTCGCTGGTGTTCGGTTGCTCATCAGCATCCGCTAGCTGCTTGTCATTGTCTATTTCTCCACGTCCTTCATGAACATGTCCTTCGTGAACATGTCCTTCGTGAATAGGTACGCTCGGCGTTTCAAGCTCAGGTGTCTCAAGCTCAGTCGATTCAATCTCGAGCGCTTCGATCTCAGTCGTTTTAACCTCAAGCGTGTCGATAGTCTCGGGCCTGCTTACATTTGTCGGTAACGTTTCGTCTAAATCAAAGAAATCTGACGTACTCGCACCATCAGCTGACGGCATGGCGGGAGGCGAATGTACAGTTGGTAAATCAAGATCAGCAGACTCTATCTTAGGTGCTTCTCCTGGCAAGGAAAATTCATTAGAGGCGTTTGGTGTGTGCTCAGAGCGAGGGACGCCAAGCGATAAGTCTGCTTCTAAAGCAGCTTCGCTATTTGCAGATAAGTCAGGTGTAAAATCGTTCCTGGTGTCTAGGTCTAGGCTAAAGTCCAGTTCAGACTTACCAGGCTCAAGTTCGTCTGGCTCAAATTCGTCTGGCTCAAATTCATCTGGCTCAAATTCATCTGGCTCGAATCCGTTTTGCTCAATGACGGAGCCAGGTTCTGTATCAAATGCTGCATCGGTAGTCGCCTCGTCATTTGATCCCAATTCCGTCTTGAATCCTAGATCATCGTCTAACGCGGCTTCCAAGCCTTCTGGATCGGGCTCTAGATCTGACGGCAGGTGATCTTCTTCAAGCTCTAGCAGTACTCTCTCGTCTTCATCTTCCTCTGAGAGCATGCTTAGCGCGTTAGATCTTGGCTTTTCTACCTCTAACTGAGAAGGACTGCTTCCATTTTCTGTGCCTAGGGTTTCTATTTCTAGTGCTTCTGTGTCTAGGCTTTCTGTGTCTAGGCTTTCTGTGTCTAGTGCGATCGCAGCTGACTCGCCAAACAAATCAGCAAACCCGTCATCCACCTTCCAAGTGAACGAGCGCATGGTAAAAGGCTTCGCTTCACTCAAATGCTTGAGATATAGCTGGACGGCGACTTCTTCCATTTCTTCTGAGAGATCGACCGCTTCCTCTGGCAGGCCAGTCGTATCAAACTGAGTCCGCAAATGCTGCTCTAGCCAATCGAGCGTCTGCTTTGCAAGCGGCTCTGCGGTGGCGCTATCTAGCGGGTACTCCACTAGCACCATGACCTTGTCGCGACCGAGCGTACAGCGAGCCACCGTCTTGGGAGGCGTCGCTTGCTGCTGAGCTAGCGCCTGAGTCAGCTCTGCTGATAGGGTTTCAAAAGTAAGTGCGGACATAGAAGGAGCATTCACATAGAACGCTGGATATTTCCAAGAAATATGAAATCACTGAAGAGCGTAGGCTACGCTTATCTGTTTGTGCCAGTCTGCATGGGCCATACGGGCCAACAATATCGCTATCTTTACCCAATCACCATAGAAATAAGAATAGAAATTGATTTATTGGATGTTCATTTCATAAAATTTACAATGATTAGTCAAGCACAAAGCTGACTCAACGGCTAAATCTCGTCTTGGCTAAATCTCATCTCGGCACCTCTTATCGACCGTATGAAAAGTAACTGGAGATGTCCGAGCATAATTGCCCGAAAATAATTGTCAAATCAGATTAAAAGACTCGTACTGGCAATAGCTGCGCAGTATAGCTAAGCGGTCACCTAACAGCAAGGATATCGATTACATGGACATTTTGATTGTGGAAGACGAGGCCGATATCGCCGAGCTAATCCAGCTTTACTTGTCTAAAGAAGGCTTTGACTGTCATATCTGCCGCGATGGCAGTACTGCGCTGGCACAGTTCAAATCGATTCAGCCCGATCTAATCATTTTGGATCTCATGCTTCCAGGTCTAGATGGGCTAGAAGTCTGTACCCGAATTCGCCAGCAAAAAGAGCTGAAAGACCCTTATATCATGATGCTCACCGCTAAGGGTGAGGAGCTAGACCGCATTATTGGGCTGTCGACTGGTGCAGATGACTACATGGTGAAGCCATTTAGCCCACGGGAGCTAGTGGCCAGGGTCCGCGCGGTGCTCAGGCGCAGCCTCAGAGATAACCATCAGCCCTCGACTGCTTACAAAACCACCCACTTCAACTTAGATTTAGATCAGCGCCATGCGAGCCAGTTTATAGCTGCTACCCAGTCCATTCCTCCTAAAGAGAATAGTTCAAAAAATATTGATGGGATGGAATCACGACTTGAGGCCGAGCGTACCCAAGATACGGAAAATCTCAACACTCCGGTGGAAAAATTGACTCAAACGACATCAGAAACGACGTTAGAGCTGACGCCTCTAGAGTTTGACTTGCTAGCGACGTTTATGAGCTATCCAGGGCGAGTGTGGAATCGAAGTCAGCTGATTGAAAAGCTGTGGGGCGATGAGTTTTTTGGGGATGAGCGGGTAGTTGATACGCATGTTGCTCGTCTGCGCAAGAAGATAGAGCCGGATCCTTCTGCACCTGCTTTTATTAAAACTGTCGTCGGCGTAGGCTATCGATTTGAAGACTGAAAATTCGAGGACTGGCAATTCAAAGACTGGCAATTCAAAGACTGGCAATTCGAAGACTGACTATTTTTTAAAGGCTGACAAGAGCCAAGGTCATAAGCACACGTCAAGGCCAACGCTGCGAAGCCGTCTGTTGGCGTCACAGCTGATTGTGCTGGCGGTGACGGTGAGCGCTTTAGCGATGGTCAGCCGACTGTATACGCCACGCTATTTTGTCGTTACGTTAGAAAGAATGGAGCAGCAGGGGGTTCGCATCCATCAGGTGGTGAAAGGACAGCTGCTAAGGGGATTTGAGGACGCTTGGATTCGCGGGATGCTGTGGTCAATTGTGCTGGGGGGAAGCACGGCGGGGGCAATGAGCTACTGGCTGTCGCGGCGAATTGTTCGCCCTTTGTTACGAATGGAAACGGTGACGCGGCAGTTTGCGGCAGGCGACTTTTCCTCGCGGGTGCCCCCCATTGATATTCCTGAGTTTGACCGACTAGGCCACAGTTTCAATCGGATGGCGAACGATTTGGCTGGTGTAGAGCAGCGTCGGCGAGAGCTAGTTGGCGATTTGACGCACGAGCTGCGAACGCCGCTGACGATTGTAAAGGGCTATTTGGAAGGGCTAGCCGATGGTCAGGTTGCGCCTACGCCAGACACTTATAATCTGCTGATTCGTGAGACCGAGCGACTTCAGCGTTTGGTGAACGACCTGCAAGAGCTGTCAAAGCTGGAGGCAGGTTATTTGCCGATTGAGGCCCATGCGGTAGCGATCGCACCTATCATCACCCAAGTGACTAATCGGTTCGCAGACCAGCTCGTTGGCATAGATACCCTGCAGCTGACAATGACGCTGCCTGCCAGTCTTCCTGCTGTTTGGGGCGACCCGGCCCGGATTGAGCAGATCCTCGTAAATTTGCTGAGCAATGCCCTGCGCCACACCGCGGCTGGAGAAGTCAACATCCGCGCTTACTCGGAGACGAACAATGAAAAGCCGATGCTGTGGATTGTGGTTTCTGATACTGGGGTTGGAATCGCGCCAGACGATGTGCCGCATGTGTTTGAGCGATTTTGGCGAGCCGATAGATCGCGCGATCGCGCCTCTGGTGGCTCTGGGCTAGGGCTAGCTATCAGCCGTCGCCTAGTCGAGCTGCAAGGGGGCCAAATTACCGTCAGCAGCCAACAAACCGTTGGCAGCACCTTCAGCTTTTCCTTACCGATTGCGTCCGCTATATAAAGGTTAGAAAACATCGCATATGGAGCGCCAAGCTAAGGCTATTCGCCGCTGGCAGCAGCACCCTCAGCATTTCCAGATCTTCGATGCCCAAGTAAATTATCTCCAAGCTAATCAGTCAGCCGCTGCTTTAAAGCGGCTCGCGTCCTAAAGCTGGTGAATGAGAATTGGACTGGACTGGTGCTGCTGAGGTGCGATCGCTGATTCTACGGTAATTGCGATCGCCTTTACATCCGCTATATCTTGAAACACGCTAGGTACAGCAACCGCTTGGGTTTGCTTGCCGCCTTCGTCCACATTAAATGTAGCTATCAGTACCGCATTTTTAGCATCAGTCGTCACAAATGCGCCTTCTCTCACTACTGCCCATAGTGCATAGACTTTCTCTTCTGGCAGTGGCTGCAAGCCCTGCGCATTCAAAACGGCTTCTAGCTGCGCTGGGTCAACGGTAATTGTCACTTCGCCGGTTTGCTCATCAATGACAGGGGCATTCTCGGGGGCATCAAGTGCAAAGGTTAGCATCGCCTCAGGCCCAGCTCTACTCGCTAACTCAGTAGCTAGATCGGCTTGTAGTGCCTGCACAGACTGACGCAGCGTGTAGTTCTGGACGCCCAGTGCGAACATTAATACCGCTGCTGCCGCGCCAAACCCATACGGCAGCCATCTGGGTGCTGCTTGCCGAGTGCGAGCCCGTCGTGACCTCGTTTCTTCTGCTCCTGCTTCTTCTCTTTCCTCTCCTCTTCCTTCTCTTCGAGCCGATGACTGGGGCAGAGGAGCCTGCGGTAAATTTGGATGGGGTTGTGGAACTGCCCAAAGTGGCGTGGGCCGGTTAGCTGCCGCCGCCAAAATGTTGTCTTTAAGATGCGCGGGGGGCGTAGACTCTGCGCCATAAGCTGTTTCTAAAACAGCCTGTAGCGCTGTCATTTCATCGCTTAGCGCTGGCTCTACAAGCAGCCTCTGCTTGAGCGCACGACCTTCTTCTGGGCTTAGATCGCCCAAGATATATCCGGCTATTAAGTTCTGATCTGTTTCGGATGGCATCAGCCTAATCATAGGTTGTGGTCGTTTTATAGGTCGTTTTATCTTCTGCTTAGTAGTCGTTTTGGGGGTCGTTTTGTAAAATTTTCCTGAGCGTTAGCAGTCCGCGCCTGGCTCTGCTTTTGATGGTGCCTAGCGGGGTACTCAGTTTTTTCGCGATCGCTGACTGACTAAGCCCTTCGTAATAGGCCATATGTAAGATTTGCTGCTGTTCGGATGACAGATGAGCGAGCGCCCTCTTCACCTGTTCAGATTTTTCGGCTTGCACCATTGCATCAATAGAGAGCGGGGGATTTTCGGGCACGTAGTCTGCTTGCCAGACCCGCTTGGATCGCTGCGTTGATTGACGCGATCGCACTCGATCAATCGCCCGGCTACGCGTCAAAATCATTAAAAACGTTCTCAAAGAACCCCTCTCAGGATCGTAAGTGGCCCGCTCTGCCAGCTTGATAAAAATATCTTGAGTCAAATCCTCTGCTTCTTGAGTATTGCCCAAAACTTTGTAGCTAATCCCATACACCAATCCTGCATGGCGGTCATAAATTTTCCCAAGTGCCTCTGCCTGTCCCTGTCGTAAAGCCAGCCAAAGATCTGTATCAATCTGTGGATTGTATTCAGGCCGGTTGGCGGACACAGAACCCATCTATAACAAGAACTAGGAAGAAAATAAAGGTGTTATCTACTACAATACCTTACTAACTCGATGATTTTATAAATCAAACAACTTGTGAGTGCAAATGCATCCAAACTGGTTTTGGCTACGTACTAGTACAGTAGCGAGAATTAGTAAGGGCATTGTCCATTAGTAGTGGTCATCTATCAGTAGCCGTTCTAAATCTGTTGTAAACCTTAGTTTGTGATAATTAGTCCGTGATAATTAGTCTGTGATAATTAGTCTGTGATAAATAGAGAAAAGCTTATTATGAGTACAGATAAACAAAAGCAAAAAATGAGCTGGGTTTTGGGCTTGGCCGCTATCGCTGTTGGCGTCGGTGTCCCAACAGCCGCCTGGGCCGGACACACTAATACTATTCTCCATACGATGCTAGACGGCAGCTCAGAAGTCTCCGAAGATGGAGATTTGAGTATGCTGGTAGGTGACGCTAACGGTATGGGTGAAGCCTACGTATTTGGCATTGACGGTGATGAAACAACGCTGTGTTATTCAGTGTTTGTTTCGGGCATACAGACCGTTCCTGTGGGTGAAGGGATGGCTGCGCATATTCACGAAGGCGTCAGGGGTGAAAATGGTCCTGTTGTCGCTGCCTTGGCAGGGCCGGAAGATGGCGATGCGGCAGATTGCCTAACAGAAGGCGAAGAAGGGAAATTCCCGACGGGTGAAATCGGTATCGTGCAGCGCATTCTTGACAACCCTGAAGATTTTTATGTGAATGTGCATAATCCACTCTATCCGAATGGTGCAATTCGTGGACAGCTTCAGAGTATGAACACACATGCTCATTAGATTCGCTGTAAAGTAGATCATAGAAATGGCTGCAAACTTCTCCTAGATTTGGGAATTTGTAGCCATTTTTTTAAACAGTTTCATAGAAGTTGTCTCTATCGAGCAGTTGCTGTTTTTGGCGCTTAGTTTTAGTGAGAGTTTAGTTTTGGTGAGAGCTGTGCGATCGCAACTGAAAAATTCCAACATCACGTATCAAATTTGGTAACCGCTGCGAGCTTCTGAAAGAGGTTGTTTATCTTGTAAGTAGATAGAAGTTTCTCTACGTATCAGGATTTTCCCAATGGTATCTTTTCGTACTGCTAGCTTTTAGCTGGTGCCGTTCTCTTTTTTGGCAGTTCTTCATTTCAGCCTAAAAGATGATTGTTCATCCAAAGACTAAGCACTCTTAACTCTTCTGTCTTTTCCGTCAAGCAACCGCAGAGAACAATAGAGCAGTGAAAAGTAAGCGCGCTAGCGTTAGTGCCTCAAGACAGTTGATAAACTCGTGAATTACAGTCGTCTTCGCGAGCGTCGAATATTGCTAGGCGTAGCGCACACTGTATAAATCAGTACAGCGTTTGAACAACTGATTCACTATCTCAAATTCTGGGAGGTGCAAGTCTCTTGGCGACCTCCGATTCATATCTGAATTCAGCAACGCCGAATATTTTTATCGGTCACATATCTGCTCTCGTGAGCCCTTTTTAGGAATCACTGAGTACTTTGACTGGAATCCGCCGGGTAGAAAGCTGCATCAAAATCATGTCTAAAGTGTGCTGTGAACCGACCGTGAGTAAGAGCTGCTCACCATTGAAAATACCCCAGCGACCAGAGGACAGTTTGACCGTGTAAAGAGCCATAGATAGTAACAAAAATTTATCATTAGTACCCTTAAAGACTCTCATAAAATTAAGCATTTATACTTATTTCTTTGGGCGGAGAAAGTTGAACCGAAAGAGGTAATCCTGAGATAGCAATGGCGCAGACTAGCCTCTGCTATTGAGACTGGCTTGTGATTCAAGGGTTTTTTGGTTTCTAGTTTGGCTACTGGTGCTGATTGATGGCTCTGGCTGCTGCGACGAGGTCACTGTTTGTTGCTGGCAGCTGGTCAGTTAACCACAGGTCAATCAGATCGTGCACTTCAGTGGCTAGTTCGTCGTAGAGAAAGTGTCCGGCTTCCTCGACTTCTACAAACGTGAGGCGATGCGTTAGCCGGTTGACATAGCGGCCCCAGGTGATTGGAATGATGCGATCGCGCTTTCCCCACAGCAGTAGCGCAGGCATCTGTAGCTGAGGAATTAACGTCTGTGTCATTGGGCTAAACTGCTCGGACGTGCGCGACTTGACCAGATAGCAAAACGTTCTAGCCGCGCCGCGATCGCGCGTTGGCCGCACAAAGCTGTTCACTAGCGCTGTATCTACTCGGTCTGGCTTTTGCGCGATCGCCCGCAGCGCGCCTCGAATCACCCGAGGCCGCCGCAATAGCCAAAATAAAGGCCGAATCAATAGCGGCGAGGCAAACCATCCTTCTACGACTGCCCCTACCTTTGCCGCTGTGCCGCCTAGCTCCTGACGCGCTGCCGGTAGCGTCAGCATAACCAGCCGATCTACCCGTTTGGGGTAATCTGCCGCCATCTGCAATGCCACCAACGCCCCCAAAGAGTGACCCATCAAAATCATGGGCCTGCCTAAAAATGCCTGCCAAAAATCTGCAACCTGCGCCACCCACAGGTCATTGTTGAGTGTGATCGCCACCTTCTGCGACCCTCCAAACCCTAGCAAATCTACCGCATACACCGGCCGCTCTTGGGCAAAAACCGTCAAATTTTCCCGCCACTGATCTAGACTAGACCCCGCTCCGTGAACTAACAGCAGCGGTGTTTTACCTTGTACCTGTGGTCGGCTGATCAAATGCGTATACCGTATCCGCCACCCCCGCCAATACCAAACCCGCTGCTCACCCAGCTGTTCCATTCCTGGCTGCTCCATTCCTGGCTGCTCCATCTGTGCTCTTGCCATCCCTGTCTTTCGCCTGTCCCAACTTTACTCCCTACCCACAATCCCTCATGCTATAAAACGACGCATAAAACGCCCGCTACTAGGAGATAACCGTCCATGGATCCCGTCAAACTGATGAAGCAAGAAGTCGGCCGCGCTGCTGCCGCACAGGTTAAGTCTGGCACCGTTGTAGGGCTTGGCACGGGCTCTACAACAGCTTTCGCCATTCAGTTTATTGGTGAGCGTCTTGCCGCTGGCGAACTCAAAGACATCAAAGGCATTCCGACTTCTTTTCAGGCATCGGTATTAGCTAAGCAGCACGGTATTCCGCTGACCACGCTAGATGAAGTTGACCATATCGATATTGCGATTGACGGTGCGGACGAGGTTGATCCGCAGATGAATTTGATTAAAGGGGGTGGCGCGGCGCATACCCGAGAGAAAGTGGTAGATGGCTTGGCTGAAAAGTTTGTGGTGGTGGTTGATAGCTCTAAGCTTAGCGACAAGATTGGCACCATATTTGCGCTGCCGGTAGAGGTTTTACCGATGGCGGTTGCACCGGTTACTCGCGCTTTGGAGAAGCTGAATGGAAAAGTAGAAATGCGCATGGGTGTGGCCAAAGATGGCCCGGTGATTACCGATCAGGGCAATATGGTGCTAGACGTCACTTTCGACGGTATTGACAACCCAGCAGAGATGGAAAAAACAATCAACAACATTCCTGGTGTTTTGGAAAATGGGCTGTTTGTTGGGTTGGCTACTGAAGTGCTGGTCGGTGAAGTTAAAGACGGAGAAGCAACTGTTCGCAGTATGTAGGGGTGTAACGGTAAGAGATTTTGAGAAGCTTTCAAAGATAAGCCTTCAAAGATAAGCCTTCAAGAATCAAGGATAAAAAAGGCTAGCTCTCCAGCATGTAAATCTGGATGAGCTAGCCTTTTGAATAAGTGCAAATTTTTTACAGAAGACGTTTAGCGATCGCGCGCCATGCGGTTCTTGGTTACCAGCCTTTTTCAGACTGGTCTTGAACATAGGCTGCAACGTTAGCAATCTCGTCTGTCGAAAGCCGTCTGCCAAAAGCCGCCATCGCGTTTTTGCCGTAGGTGACTTGCTTGATAATGGCGTTGATGTCATGCTCTGCGCCGTAGCCGTCTAGATACTGTTCTAGCGCATCGGTCTTGAGCGTTTTGGGAGCCATGATGGCATTGCCACCACCTATATGGCAGGCGGCGCAGTTAGACGCGAAGACCTGTGCGCCCTGAGCGAGATCAGCCGCGATCGCAGGTGAAGTAAACGGTGCAACTGCCCAGACCATAATCGCCAAGGCAAAAGCAATAAAAGCTTTCATAGATTAAAACTCTTTTGAAGGGTAATCACTTATTACCTTATGAGCCGCAATAGTTTCAGGTCAAAAGACATACTGTCAATTGCTCTATGCCCTCAGTTACCCAATGCCCTCAGTTACCCAATGCCCTCAGTTACCCGATGCCCTCAGTTACCCAAACGCTACAGACCGTTATTTTGATTCTTAACTCAGCGGTGATGATAATACTGGCTAGGAGCGAACGCTGGGAATCTGCTCGGCGCGGTAGGTATCGGTTTCTCTGAGGCGCTGGCTGAGAAATCGGCAGATTTCTAGAATCATGTGTGGGCGCTGTGTGATCAGGCTGAGGAAGCGATTTTTTTCAAGCTTGAGTAGGGTGCAGTCAGTTTGAGCGATCGCGCTATCCCACAGCGGCGCATCGTCAAAGAGAGCGACTTCACCAAAGTAGTCACCTCGGCTGATTTGTCTGAGCCCTCGCGGCAACCCGTCAATT
Source organism: uncultured cyanobacterium (assembly GCA_963833005.1). Classification (GTDB taxonomy): domain Bacteria; phylum Cyanobacteriota; class Cyanobacteriia; order Phormidesmidales; family Phormidesmidaceae; genus Phormidesmis. The sequence continues at coordinate 419,287 of CAWHWK010000003.1, forward strand.
TCTTTGACGAGCTGTACACTGCCTTCTGCAATGATGTACAGGTGTGCGGCGAGATCGCCCTCGGTGAAGATGGTTGCGCCAGTCAGCACATGGGTTTGCTCTAGGCTTTCGTCAATTAAAAGCAGCTCGTCAAGCGAAAGGTTTTTGAAAAGTGAGACGCTTTTAAGCAGTAGCAGTCGGTTCATGGCAGTTTTGGCAGGCAAATTAGCCTCAAAAAGTTGGCTGACGACTTGCTGTACAAAGGGATCTGGATCATTCGCTAGGGTCGAAGGCACCCTGGCAAGTGCAATCAGCGCGCCTGATTTGATCCAGCGGTCATTTGATTCTAAGGCTTCAAGCAGCAGCCGGTATCCTTTTGTCTTTAGCCACTGATGTGTGACTTGCGGCGGGGCGACTTGTGGCGGCGCTGCTGGCGCTTCCTCTGTTGGGCTTGAGATTTGGCCTGAAACCTGGCCAGAGATCTGACCGGAGATCTGGCCGGAGATCTGACCGGAGATTTGGCCGGAGATTTGGCCGGAGGCTGTGTTCTGAGCAGTTGGGCCGACAGATATGCCGACAGATTTTTTAGCGATGACTAAGGCTTCTAGCAGCGGCATTAGCGGTACGATGAACCGCCGATGGCTGAGTGAGGCCAGTACTTCGATGGCGTTTTCTAGTTCATGCTGGTCATTAGTGGCGAGTAGTCGGTTGACAGCGTTGACGGTGCGGGCGTGACCTAGGGCCGCGAGGATGAACAGGACTTTTTGAATGAGGCGAGTGTGGTAGTCGGCGATCGCAGCGCTGAGCGCCTCCCAGCTAGCGTGATTGGCTGGAATTTGAGGCTGCCACTGCCGGGTTTTGGCGAGCTGTTTGTAGCTGGGGGCGAGGTAGTCAAACAGCAGGTTGCTGGCGTGTTTGGTGCGGACTAGGCCAATGGCAGTGATAGCGGCATTGACGGTATGGACCTGCCCGCTGGTGAGGCTTTTCGCGGCGATGTCTATGCCCGTGCGGCCATAGGCGGCTAGGGTTTTGGCAGCTTGCTGGCGCACGCGGGGGTCAGCGTCGCCCAGGCAAGGGGCAATAGTGCTGAGCTGGTCTTTACACAGGGTGATGCGTAGCAGGTCGAGGGCGGCAATGCGCACCATCGAATCATAGTGGCTGAGCTTGCTGCTAGCGATAGTGGCAGTGATGTCGTCGCCCTTTTGGGTGAGCGGGCGCAAGGCTTCTAGGCCGGTGCGAATGATGTTGGGTCCAGTTTGGGTGAGAACGACCTCAGAGATCAAGGGGGCAAGGCGCGGGTTGTGGCTGTGAGCGACGATGCGGGTGATGATGTGGGCGGCGCTATTGTTGAGGATGGGCGGCCAGTCGGGCGAGGCATTTGGAGAAGCGGCATTTGGAGAAGCAGCATTTGGAGTTGTTATGAGCTGGGCGATCGCACCCAACACCTGCATTTCTAGCCTTTCATGGGCCTGCCAAGCTTGGATATCGTCGGCGCTAGGAACGTACTGATTAATTAGCAGCACTTCAATCGCAAAGGTTTTGAGCGGCAGCGCTATATTGGGATCCTGCAGTTTTTCTTGAAAGTGGGCCTGTGCGTCATCGGGGCAGTCAGAAAAAAGCGCGATCGCGTCTTCATAGACCTGAGCGCCTGCTGTATCCTCCGTGCCCGTTGCCGCTTTATTCGGTAATTCAGTCGCTAAAATCAACTGCTCTATCTCGGGCAAAAACTGGCTGGGCCGTTCTATTCTGGCCGCTAGCTCTAGCCCTTTAAGCTGGCTGTATCGGTCACTGTCTAGTAGCAGCTCTCGGACGGCTTCTTCCGCCTGCGCATTGAGCTGCATAGGATAGAGATCAAACTCATCTAGTTCGATACTATCTGAGCGAATCATGGACTCTAGACCGTTGGTATAGAAGTAGCCCATCGGCAATCTTACCAGCAGCAGCCCGACCGTAAGCAGTGCGATCGCCCAGGCAATCTGCGTCAGGCTTAGCCGCGTTTCTCCTAGCCATAGCAAAATACCGGCTAACGTCAGTCCTACTGCATAGATCACACCGTCGCTCAACGTGCGAATTCGCCCCACAAACTCACGCGGAATGGCGTTGTAGTTGAGCTGATGCACAGGCAAATTGATCGCTTTGTAGAGCGCGTCGCCGTTAATATGCAGGCCAATTGCTGCTGGCAAGCTAAAGTTTGAAAGCAGTATCCCGAAGCTTGCTAGGGTCGTTAGCGGATACACCGGATTCATCTGCGCCACGCCGATGGTTTTGAGCAAAGGGCGCGTCGCACCGTAAATAACCGCAACCTGTATCAGGCTAATGACAATTCGCATCAGACCCAAAAAGCCCGTCAGCGCCTGATCGCTAAACTGAGCGCCGTAGATGCTAAACCACAGAAATTCAGAGCTGATGTAAATGATCACGAGCAAAAAGCTGCTGCTCGCTAAAAACGGAACAAGTGGATACCGTTTAACGAGATCTGGAAAGGTGCGCAGAGACTCTATGATCCCGACCGAGCTATGCGGCGTATCGACATTAATGCGACGCTGGGAATTTTCTAAATACGCTAGCTGAACGACGCCGACCAAAAAGATGACGGGCATACACAGCAGCAAATCTCGCGTGCGCAGATAGTGAGAGAGCACTGCCGTAAGCCCACCGCCCAAGAGCGTTCCTACGGCCTGTGCGATGCCGATATAAGGCGCATATCGCTTGTATTCTAGGGTGGTGAAATAGTCGGTTAGCAGGCTGGGATACAGGACGTTGTTATGAAAATCCCACTGGAAGAAGATTGCGATGAGTAACAGATAATAGCCGTAGGGCGAGCCTTGCGAGAGCAGCAGCCGCAGACCTAAAACGGCTGGAATAGAGCCCAACAAGACAGCGCGAAATAGCTGAGGGCGGCTATAGCGATCGACGATCTGGGAGAAAAGAATATAGGCCGGAATAGAGCAAAGGCCGATGAAAATAAAGGCAAGCGGTAGATGGTCTGCGCCGACGTAGCTGACAAAAAGAGAGTTGGCAATAGCCATCCCCAGCACGCTATAGATCATCACGGTTGCGGCCAGCAGCAGTAGCTGAGTTAGCCGATCTAATCTCACCAAGGGTTCAGTATTAGACCCTTTATTTAGCCATTTGTTGAACCATTTGGCTGGCCGTTGAGAGGAATCGCTGGTCACAATAAGTACGAATTTATAAGGGATTTGCTATCGGCTTTAGGCGGCTACGCTGTCGTTAATTGCATTATCGTTAACTGCATTATTTTCAGCATTTTCAGATGCATCACTTTCAACTGCATCGACAGGAGACGTTTCTGCTCTCTGCTGTAAAAGCTGTTCTGAAGACGGTTCTGTGAGCTGCTCTGGAAGCTGTACGAAGGGTGTGAGCAAGGCGGCAATCAGCAGAAAAACGCCGCCTAGCACGACGGCTGCGAGGCGATTTTCATGAAGCCAATGTTCCATAATCCAGCCAAAGCCGAGCGAGATGGCAATTTCGGGCAGCACGATGAAAAAGTTGAAAATGCCTTGATAAATGCCGCGCTGCTGGGTCGGAATCGCGTGGGTCAAGATCGCGTAGGGAATAGACTGGGCGCTCGCCCAGGTCATACCAAAGCCAGCCATTGATAGCAGTAACAGCCAGGGCCGATGAATTACTTGCAGTAAAATCAGGCTAAGGCCACCGCAGGCTAGACACAGGCCGTGTACGGTGGTTCGGCTGATGCGGCGAGTGAGTAGTGGCAACAAAAAAGAGAAAGGAATACAAACGGCGTTGAACATGGCGAAGCAGAGTCCGGCCCATTCAATCCCTTCGTTATAGAGCGCAGAGTCTATTTCGGTGGCCCCAAAGAGATTGCGCGCGACGGCAGGCGGAAAGTAAATGAAAAAGCAGAAAATGCCTAGCCAGGTGAAGATCTGCACCCAGGCGAGCTGCTTCATGGTTGATGGCATGTGGTTTAGCGCCTGCCAGGTCTCCTGAAAACTGCTCAAGATGCCGCCGCTTTCAGCTTGCTTTTGCTCAAACTTGACAAGGTCTTTGGGTGGTGACTCAGGGGTGGTGATGGTGGTCCAAAGCGTGGTTGCCAAAAATAGGGCTGCGCCTAGATAAAAGGAAAGCTCAACAGTCAGGGGAATGCGCTGGGCGCTGCTAGTTGTGGGGTCAACGTTGAGGAGATGGTTGAATATCCAGGGCATGATGGCGGCTGCGATCGCGCCAATGCCAACCATCACACTCTGCATGGCAAAGCCTTGAGTCCGCTGCTGTTTCGGCAGCAGATCGCCTACGAACGCCCGATACGGCACCATGCTGACGTTGGCACTAGAATCTAAAATCCACAGCAGCCCCGCTGCCATCCACAGCGCCGAGCAGCTAGGCATGAGCACCAAGCCCACCGAGGCAAACAGCGCGCCGCCTAGCAAATAGGGCCGTCTGCGACCCAACCATCCCCACGTATGATCGCTCATATTACCGACAATAGGCTGAACGATCAGCCCGGTTAGCGGCGCGGCCAGCCACAAAATCGGGATGCTATGGGCATTGGCTCCCAAATGCTCAAAAATGGAACTCATATTAGCCATCTGTAGGCCCCAGCCAAACTGGATGCCGAGGAAGCCGATGTTCATATTCCAGAGCTGAAGAAAGCTGAATCTGGCATCTGCTGTAGTGGACTCTTGAGCCACCTCGTTGGTTGGGATCTGCTGAGCGTCCTGAACGGTATCCATGCAATATTTTCTCTTTGAGGGTCTCTCTTCACCTGCTTTTACAGACGTACGCTGTTAGTCTTTTGCAGACGCTATTAGACGCTAACCCGCTCACCAGTCTGAACTTTCCACAGGTTAGCGTAGATTCCATCTTGGGCCAACAGCGCTTCGTGGGTGCCGCTTTCGATTAGCTGGCCTTGCTCCATCACATAGATGCAGTGGGCATTGCGAACAGTCGAGAGGCGGTGGGCGATCGCAATTACCGTTCGCTCTTTTGTAATTTTCTCCAAAGACTTCTGAATCGCCGCCTCGGTTTCGTTATCTACTGCAGAGGTTGCCTCGTCCAAAACCAAAATTGGCGGATTTTTGAGCAGTGCTCTTGCGATCGCTAATCGCTGCCGCTGTCCCCCTGAAAGCTTTTGCCCTCTTTCTCCTACAACTGTGTCATAGCCATCGGGAAGCTTTTGAATAAACTCGTGCGCTTCTGCAACATTGGCGGCTTTTGTGATTTCATTCAAAGTGGCGTTAAAGCTACCGTAGGCAATGTTTTCTGCAACGGTGCCATGAAACAAAAACACATCTTGACTCACTAGCCCAATCGCCTTTCTCAAGTCTTCAAGTTTGAGCGACTGCAAATCTAGACCGTCTAATGTGATTTGCCCTGCACTAACCTCATAGAAGCGCAGCAACAGTTTGACCAGCGTACTTTTTCCAGAGCCGGTAGATCCGACAATAGCTGTTGTTTTTCCGGCAGGAATTCTAAGAGAGAGATTTTGTAAGATTGGCTGACGCTCATGATAGCCAAAAGAGACATTGTCAAAAACGACATCGCCGCTGACTTGTAAAGTGGGCAGTGCGGTGGTGCCTGGATGGATGTCAATGGGCGTGTCCAACAGATTCATCACCCGCTGCGTAGAGGCCATTGCCCGCTGATACTGGTCGAGGGTTTCGCCTAGACGGGTCAACGGCCACAGCAGACGCTGGGTGAGAAAGACCAGCACGGTGTACGTGCCAGGATCTATATTGCCTGCGGCAGTGGCTAGACCGCCATAGAACAAAATGCCGGTAAAGCCGATAAGAATAACAATGCGAATGAGGGGAAGAAACGCGGCGCTGAGCACGATGGCCTTGCGGTTGCTAGTTTGGTATGCCTGAGACTCGCGGCTGAGCTGACCTAGTTCGTAAGCTTCGGCGGTGAAGCTTTTGATTGTGGCGATGCCAGTGAGATTGTTGATCAGGCGGGCGTTGATCAGTCCCGCTTGTTCTCGAACGTCAGCGTAGCGAGGCGCGAGATATTTTTGGAAGGCGATCGCACCGCCCACAATCATCGGCATGGGCACAATGGCCATCCAGGCTAAGCTTGGCGCTAGCACAAAAAACACCGTGCCAATAATCAGCACCGTCGCACTCATTTGAATCAGCTGATTTGCGCCCCTGTCTAAAAATCTTTCTAGCTGGTTGATATCGTCATTGAGCATTGACATTAACTGCCCGGTGCTGCGCTCTTCAAAGTAGGCCAGCTCTAAGCCTTGGACATGCCCGTAAGCGTCAATGCGTAAATCGTGCTCAATCGACTGGGCTAAATTTCGCCACAGCAGCTCGTAGGCATATTGAAAGGCCGATTCCAAAATCCACACCAAAAAGGTGAGGGCAGAAAGGATGATAAATTGCGATCGCAGCTCAACCACGCCCCACTGGGCCAAAATAGAATTTTGCTGGTCGACCACAATATCAATAGCCACTCCGATCAGGGCCGGAGGCGCTAAGTCGAATACCGTGTTCAGTAGCGAACACACACCCGCCAGCCAAGCCCGAGAGCGATATTTTCGCCCGTAGGTCATCAGACGCCGAAACGGATGGACAGACATGGTAAACCCCGCAAAAGTGCTCAGCGAAAACTTTACCCTCTCCAGATTCCTTTTAGACCCGCTCAAAAAGAACGCTCAAAAAGAACCTAAAGAAAGCTCAACAGCTTCCGCTAAGGACTATAGCAAAGTCGTCTGCTATCTATCATCTGACTACTCATCTGACTACTGTCTGAATTCCAGTGCAAGACTAGAAACCGAGGGGTGAGCGAAGTCGAACCCCGGATAGGGTTAGGACTTTGTCTAAGGGCATTTCACCCAGGTGCCCTTCACCAACAAGTACCTTTAGATAAGCTGCCTTCCCTAAGCTGCCTTCAGCGACAGGTGGCTTGCCGCTGAAGGCTCAGACGTTTTTGGCGTAGTCGGGCCAGGCGTATTGCTCAAGTCTTTTAGCACCCAGCGAACGGCGCTTTCTGCAAACGCATCGATTTTATCTATGGGTAGCTGGATGGATGCGATCGCCCGATCTTGCTTTTCTTGCTCAAAACTCTCGGCTGTTGATAGGCTCAAGATTTCATCTAGCTCCCGGCTCATGATTTCGATAGCCAAGTTATCGGTTGGTGACGTATCTTCGGCTGAGACAGGCTGCCGTCGCGGCGAGATAGAGACGTTAAAGCCTTTTCTATTTAGCGCTTGCCTGCTGAGATCTCTAGAATCTGAGTTTTTCAAGTTTACAGAGGCCAGCGCTTTGGAAACGTCTCCGGTCCGACGCTGCGCTGCAACAGCCACTGCTCCTGCGGCAATCACAATTCCTAATATCGTTTTGCCTAAGCTACCGTCAGGCATCGTCTTTTCTAAGGTCTTCGCAATCTCAATCGCAGGAGAATCCTGTTCAATCGCTGTTGCTGGCGCTGGAACCGCCCCTGGAGTCACCGCTGAAGCCGTCGCGGTCGTGGCCGCTTCTGTCCCTATTTGCGCGCGCGTTTGCTCATATTGCTGAACCAGCGCCGTCGCCGTTCTCAGCTCTTGCTGCAAGGACTCGTATTTGCTCAGGTCTTGAGCGAGCGTTTTCTGCCTGCGCTGAAGGTTTTCTTCGGCAATTTTTAGGGTGCTGTGACGCAACTGCTGCGTATCTTGCTGGTGAAGAGAAACGGTCAATGCCTGCAGTATATCTAGGGCAGCGGGCGCTGAATAAATCGACAATGGCTGACCGACTTGGGACTTGCCTTTAGCCATCAGGTAGTTGCCCAGCACAGCCTCTGCTGCTGCGTAGGTTTCCTGCTGCTGCTCCTCATATTCACGGTAGATCTCGTTGAGCGGCGTAGCGTCAATATTGGCTTTACTATACTCCGCTAGTAGCTGACGCTCCATTTGCTTTAGGCGTAGCCACTCTGTCTGATAGCCAGTGTCCGCAGAGAGTAAATTCCTCGCTAAGTCAGTTTGAAAACTGAGGGCGGCCAGCTTGGTCTCAATTTGAGTAGCGTAGCGGTCTGTTTCTACTAGCTCTATGGCAAGGCGGCTCTCTTGCTCTGAAACTTCGCTTAGTCTGTCTGCAAGCACCTGCTGGTACGCCGTGATATCACCTTGAGCATGCTGGCTGGCAAAGTCATTTAGCTGTTGCTGAATAGACTCTACAGTTTGCTGAGCTTTGGGTAGCTGAACTTGGATATAGGCAAGTCCACGACAGCTATTGCCTGAGCAGACGGGTTCGCTGCCGGTAACGGCGGCTGCGAGCTGACTGACAATAGCGGGCGCAGAAAGTCGCGTAGTGTCAGGCTGTGTAGCCGAAGCAGCCGTCGGACGCGTGAAAGCTGCCTGAGCTGGGCCCGATGACGGCGCGTTGCCAGAAAGACTCCAACTGCCGTCTGCCTGCTGCGCAAGTAGGGGCTCGGCAAAAGACGCGGTGTTATAAGCTGTGCCCTGAGCTGCCTGAGGACTGGTGCCGGTATGGGTACTGCTGGTATGGGTATTGCTAGTATGGGTACTGGCACTAAAAGCGGCTTGGCTAGTTTGCCCAACCTGTGGGCTGATTCCCTCTCCTTGGTTGAGGGCAACCTGCTGGGAAGTTTGCCCGTTTGGCTGCGTGGTGGTGAAGCTGCCGTTTGATGTTTGCTCTGGCGGTACGAATTCACCTACTGGGACGGTAATTGCCTGCTTGCCAATGAAGGGAAGAGCAAGTCCAGCAGAGACGATGACAGTGCCCGTGAGCGCAGTTCCCATTTGCCAATGCCAGCCGGTTTGCCCGCCACCAGTTTGCTCGCCACCAGTTTGCCCACTGCCAGTCTGACTGCTAGCTCGTGCGCTGTTTTGAATATTGGGTTGATAATTACTGGCGTCGCTGATGACCGAATGCCCAGCTGGATGCTCAGGGGAATACTCAATGCCAGCATAAATGCTGCTGAGATCAAGATCGGTAGAGATGCTGTCTTTGGGAACTTGCATGAGGGCCTGCCCAGAGAGAAGAACAAACAGAAGAAGAACAAATCACTATCGAAATAGGTTCGTTTTTACCTTATACCAGCAAATACACCGTCATCCGGAAAACTGCTGCCCAAGAATGATGAAACTGTCTTCTTATGGCTTGCCATTCTCAAATTTGGCGTTTGAATTTGGCGTTTGAATTTGGCACTTGGCAGGATGTGCCATCACTCTCGCCATCACTTCAGAATTTGCCGCCAGTTAGCTGCCAGTTAGCCGCCAGTTAGAATCTGCCGTTAGCATTTGCTATTAGCCTTTGACACTGCTGAACTAGTGTGTTTAAAGCAGAGACAATCGATCTAACTCCTATGGCTATGGCTTTTGAATTTTCAGAGTTGGCAGTGCTGTATAGAGACACGCTACTGAAAAACGTTATCCCTTTCTGGGCAGATCATTCGATTGATCAGCGCTTTGGTGGCTATTTTACTTGCTTAGATGCGGCGGGTCAGGTGTATGACACTGACAAGTTCATCTGGCTGCAAAGCCGCCAGCTTTGGACTTTTTCAATGCTGTGCAATCAGCTAGAGCCGAGGGCTAAGTGGCTGGCGATCGCAAAAAACGGCGCAGACTTTTTGGCCAAACATGGGCGCGATCGCGACGGTAACTGGTACTTTTCCCTTACCCAGCAGGGACAGCCCTTAACCGTGCCCTACAATATTTTCTCCGACTGCTTTGCCGCGATGGCCTTTAGTCAGTACGCCTTAGCCAGCGGCGATCAGCAGGCCAAAGAGATTGCTCTGCAAGCCTATGACAACGTCTTGCGCCGCCAGCGAGATCCAAAGGGACAGTACAACAAAGCGTATCCGGGGACACGGCCATTGAAATCACTCGCGGTGCCGATGATCCTAGCTAATTTGTCACTCGAAATGGACTGGCTGCTATCGGCAGGGCAGCTTGACGAGGTATTGGCCCAGACCCAGGCGGAAGTGATGGGGCAGTTTTTAGTGACATCTAGCGGTTTGCCGCACGAGCACATTACGCCAGCGGGTGAACCGATAGATTGCTACGAAGGGCGGCTGATTAACCCAGGCCACGGGATCGAGGCGATGTGGTTCATGATGGCGATCGCAGAGCGCCAAGACAACTGGGCACTAATGGAGCAGGCCACAGACGTAATTTTGCGAATTTTAGAGTTTGCTTGGGATCCGCAGTACGGTGGGCTCTTTTACTTTATGGATGTGAAAGGCCATCCACCACAGCAGCTAGAGTGGGATCAAAAACTGTGGTGGGTGCATTTAGAAACGCTGGTGGCGCTATCAATGGCGTATCGCCTGAGTGGGCGCGAAGACTGCTGGCGCTGGTATCAAAAGGTACACGATTATACCTGGAGTCACTTTGCTGATGGCGAGAACGGCGAGTGGTACGGCTATTTGAACCGTCGCGGGGAAGTGCTGCTGCCTTTGAAAGGCGGAAAGTGGAAGGGCTGCTTTCATGTGCCCAGAGCCATGTATTTGTGCTGGAAACAGTTTGAGCAGATGGCCAATCAGTGATACTACTGTGGTGACATTACTGTCGTGATAGTACCGTGGCAGAAACGGTATGGTGGTATGACGTCGTTTTGAACCCGCGCGCTGAAGGTCATGCTAAGAATTTCAAACTCGGTCTCTATTCCTGATAGTGAAATAGAGATGAGCGCGATTCGCTCGCAGGGTTCGGGGGGCCAAAACGTCAATAAGGTAGCCAGTGCGATCCACTTGCGCTTTGACGTAGAGGCGTCTTCGCTGCCCGACTTTTACAAGCGTCGCCTGCTGCGGCAGCGGGATAAGCGACTGACGAAAGACGGCGTGATTGTGATCAAGTCGCAAGAGCACCGTACTCAAGAACGCAATCGGGAAGAAGCGCTCAGCCGGTTGCAAGAAATGGTGAAAGCCGCTGGCGTGCTGCCCAAAAGAAGGCGGCCCACAAAGCCGACGAAAGGATCGAAAAGACGGCGGCTAGAGAGCAAAAAGCGGCGATCGCAGATCAAGTCCTCACGTAAAAAAGTGCGTTTGGAGTGAACTAACTAGCAGCAAGATTAGTCAATATAGCCAAACAATAAGGCCGCTAAGAATGAACCGTTCGTCCGTCGTTAGCCGCCCAAAGACCCTTCCAAACCATGCCGAAAATCAGCGCTTTGAAAAAAAGAAAACGCTGTTTGAGCTAGACGTTCTTCGCATCGTGGCCATGGTGCTGATTTTATTTCAGCATTCGGTTTCTTACATGGGCTGGGATCCTAGAGTTCCTTGGCTAGCGCCCGACTTAGGCGGTATCGGTCTGACAATCTTCTTTTTTATCTCGGGCTTTTTACTGAGCAGATCTGTCTTGGGTAAACAAGCCGCCTTTGATGCTAAGACTTTTTTAAAGCGTCGATTGATTAGAATTGTGCCTCTGTACTGGGTGGCTTTGATTGTCTTTGTGGGCGTTTTTCACGTTGAGCAGGTCTTTAAACATGCCGACTTTTCTCCTTTGCCAGCTACCCTGGCTGCTCACTTTCTAGGAATTCAGCTTTTTCTAGTCCCGACTACCTCTGAAATCTTTACGATTTGGTATATGGGCGCACTGATTCCGTACTATATTTTGTTTGCGCTGACAGCAAAGCTAAAGCCCATGTCTTACTGCGGCGTTAATCTATTGATTTTGGGCCTGCTATACGGCGTGAAAATAGCGTTAGAACGTGAAGGCATTCTTTCGATTGATACGCGGCTGCTGCTACACTACCCGACATTTTTGCTGGGCGTGTTCTACGCCAGAGTAGATATCAATCTCGATTTTGTCCGTAAGAGAAAGCGGATGCTGTGCGGTTTGTTTGGTGTGCTGATGCTGGTTTTGCTACAGAAGACAGGGAGCGAGGGCATTGCGCTAAATACTATGCAGCTGGTGCAAGCAAATGTTGGATACTATATTTACTGCCTACTCGGCGGAATTTTCTTTACGGGTTTGGCTTTTTGGATCGCGCCTGTCGCTCGAAAATTTCCAGCTTTGGTGGCAGCGTTGTCGGCTAGTTCCTATGCGGTGTATTTATTCCATCGCCCAATCTACAGCATTTTTTATCATTTTATAGTGTTCGAGTTCTCTGGGGGATTGGTGCTTAGAACGCTGCTATTTCCGATTACGACTATTTTGCTAGTGGCGATCGCCTATTACATTGCCAAAGCCGAGTCTCACCTTGTTAAGCCAAGAATTGCAAAACTGTTGAACTGGTGAGTAGCTTAGCCCAAACAAATTGGCTCGGCTAGCGCTAGCTGGGCAAGCGGCGCACTGTATACAGCCCTCGTTTTGGATCGGCCTGCGTTTCGGGTGACTGCGCTTCGGGCAAGACAATATCGCTCTCTAGTGTTTTGCTAGACTCGATGGCTTCTGCTAAAACAGCAGACGGTGAGTATACAAAGAACTCACTGCCGGAGGGAAGCTGAGCGAGTATGGCGTTGTAGCTTTCTGGCTGTTCTCTATTAAGCAATAAGTAGCGGGTGTTTGGGCTGACGTAGTAGCTGAGTGACAGCAGGTAAAAGTACTCCGTATCGCTGATGACGATGGGCTGCTCAGCCTGGTTGATTTGAGGGCTAGCGATCAGTGAGATTGTGCTAGAGCCTTTGCCCCAGTCAAGTGATTGAGTGATGAGCAGGCTAGAGACAGCGCCTCCGAGCAGTAGCGCCAGAATGCTGAACTGACGAACTTTTAGTCCGGCTGGCTGTGGCTGGCTGACTTTTTGGCTGCTTTGCAGCTGGCTGGCCATTGGCCCAATTGTCAGCGCCATCGCGTAGGCTACGACTAGCTCTATCCCCAGATACACGGTTAGCGAATATCGGGGCAGCAGCGATCGCCGACCGCTGTTTAAAATATCGGGTGCGACCTGGGCAAATGCGCTGATGCCCATTAGCAGCACCACAAACAGCCAGACACGTTTGGGCGTATATCGACAGAGCTGGTACAGACTGTAAAGGAAACCCGCCAGTAAAAGGTAAGACAGCGGATTGAGAAAGCTTACGGGCCAGTCGAAATCGATAAAGCCGATGCCCAAATTATGTACCCAGTACTCGACGCGATCTAGGATGCCAGTTTGATAGTTGCTGGCCCATTTTGTTGTTTTTTCTAGCTGGCTGTGTCGGCTGACAATAACCCAGGCCCAAGGCAAAAAGGCCACAATAATACCGATAGATATCACGATGTAGCGCAGCAGCTTTTGGGTGAGCCGAAACTTTTCAATGACTAGAACGTACAGCCCATGACTGATGAGCACCCAGGCAAAAAACAGGTGGCTATAGATGCCCAAGATAGCGGTAGCGCCGTAGGCAAGCCATTGTTTCCAATGGTTGCGCTTTAGTGCCTGTAGTAAGAAGGCGCTAGAGACAACTAGCAGCAGTGCCCACAGGCTGTACTGCCTGGCTTCTTGGGCCAGCAGGACGTGAAACGGTGAGACGGCAATCAATGCGATCGCACTCCAGCCAACGGTTTTGGGGTCTACTGCGTCAGCACCCACAGCTGCCGGTGCAAACAGCAGCTGAGCTAGCCAGTACGTTGCGGGCAACAGCAGCAGACTGAGAATGACGGCTAGCCAGCGAGAGGCCACAGGTGTGTGAAAAATCTGTAAAGAAAATCGCATTAACAGGTAATACAGCGGCGGATGCTCAGGATTATTTGCAAATGCTTTAAGCGCATCCCCAACCGAGTGTTCTATGGTGGGGGTCTGATACTGCTGTAGCTGGCCGTTGGTAATTAGCTCGCCTGTATAAAGGTTGTCTACCGGTTCTTCCGCTGCATAGCCGGATGCTCGTAAAAGGCCCCTGACTTCATCAACGGTGTAGACCTTTTGATCTAGGTTAGCGAAGCGAGCATAGAGGCCAATGAGGAGTAACCCAACGATCAACAGTTTTTTGAGTGTCATCTTTTGAGTGCCATATTTCGAGTGTCATCTAAAGTGTGTCTACTGGTTTTTTAGGTATGTTCTTGAAGTGCTTTCTTGAAGTTTTTTTGACCTTTCGCAAACAGAGACTACCCAGCTATGAGATAAAGGGAGTCTATCTCAAAAGCAATGGCTGCCTTGACGCTTCATACAGGTTTTATAGAGATATCGAATTTTATACGGGTTATAGAGGCCAATGGATATGGGCATGTCGATGAAGTCACTAGTGACTCGCCTAAAGCCCTACCTACGCTGGGTTATTTTGGGCGGCACCCTCTTTTTTATCGTCAAAACGCTCAAAGATCACTGGCGAGAAGTGACAGAAATTCAGCTGACGCCTGATGCGAGATATCTGCTGCCGCTAGCGTTTGGGGTGACTTTGGCGGCCCACGTTTGGTCTGGGTGGGTGTGGCACTGGATTTTAGAGCTGTTTAATCAGCCTTTAGGTGGCCGCTGGAGCACGCCGGTCTATCTCAAAACTAATGTGGCTAAGTATCTGCCGGGAAATGTGTGGCATTTTTTTGGTCGGGTGCGGGCGCTGCAAAAGACGGGGACGCCGACGGGTATCGCTGTGCTGTGTGTGGTGATGGAGCCGCTGCTGATGGCGGTGGCAGCGTTGATTTTGGCCTGCTTGGGGGGCGGGCAAATGGTGGGCGTGTACAGCCTATGGCTGCAAGTCGGGGTGGCCTGCGTAGCGCTATCGGTGGTTCATCCGCGAATTTTTAACCCGATTTTGCAGCGATTGGGGCGAGCGAAGGCGAAGGCACAATCGCTGACCTTTACAGGCTCTAGCACGGGTCTACTGCGGGCCTATCCGCTGCGGCCACTGCTAGGTGAGATTGGGTTTGTGCTGCTGCGATCGCTCGGCTTTATTGCCATTGTTGCGGCCTTACAGCCAGTGACAACAGTCAGTGCGTTCTCTTCGCTAGTTGCCGCGTTTGGTCTTGCCTGGCTGTTGGGACTAGTGGTGCCGGGTGCGCCAGGCGGCATTGGCGTGTTCGAGGCGACGGCGATTCCGCTGCTAAGCGGTCAGTTTCCGGTGGCCGTTGTCCTCAGCAGCGTAGCGATCTACCGATTGGTAAGCGTGCTAGCTGAGGTGATCGCGGCGGGCGGCGTTTGGCTAGGAGAGAAATGCGTTGATTCCATCAAGAATTTCTAATTTGCGAGATCATCGTTAATTAATCCGATACGGTAAGGGCATCTTAAGGCAGCGTCTTTTTCCGGCTGCTTAGGAAACTATCTGAAGACTGTCTGAAATCAGTCTGAAATTTTGTCTGTCCGTTGTTTGGCCATTAACTTGCCATGATTGATTCTACGCTTACGCCTTCTCTATCACTTTCTACTAACCCGGCTGTCAATGGCACCCTTGCCAACAGCACGCCTTCTACAATGTTGGATCTCTCTGTCGTAGTTCCGATTTATAACGAAGTAGAGACCATTCCCCATCTGGTCAAGCAAATTACTGACGTTCTAAAAAACATGAACGTTTCCTACGAATTGATTTGCGTAGACGATGGCTCTACTGATGGCTCGGTGCCGCTGCTAAGAGGGATTGCCGAGGAGCGCAACGATGTGCAGGCGGTGGTGCTGCGCCGCAACTACGGCCAGTCGGCGGCGATGTCAGCAGGGTTTAATCAGGCGAGGGGGCGCGTGATTGTCACGCTAGACGGTGATTTGCAAAACGAGCCTGCCGATATCGCTACGGTGTATGAAAGACTTTTAGACGGCTATGATCTGGTGAGCGGCTGGCGTAAGGAGCGGCAAGACGACGCGATGACTCGGCTGCTGCCTTCCAAAATTGCGAACAAGCTCATCGCCAAAGTAACGGGCGTACGTTTACATGACTATGGCTGCTCGCTAAAGGCATACCGAGCCGAAGTCGCCAAAGATATGCACCTCTATGGAGAGCTGCATCGGTTTTTACCGGCGCTGGCCTATATCGAAGGGGCTAGGATTACTGAAATTCCAGTTCGCCACCATGCTCGTCAGTTTGGTAAAAGCAAGTACGGATTGGGCCGGACGCTGCGAGTTGTGATGGACCTGCTGACGATTTATTTTATGAAGACATTTCTCACTCGCCCTATGCACGTCTTTGGGCCGTTTGGCATTGTCTCTATTGCTTTGGGATCGCTATTTGGTTTGTACCTGACGTTCTTAAAGCTGTTTTTTAACGAAGCTATCGGTACTCGCCCTTTGCTGATGCTAGCTGTGCTTTTAATTATTTCAGGCATTCAGCTATTTAGCTTTGGCCTGCTGGCAGAGCTAGGGATGCGCACCTATCACGAATCACAAAAAAGGCCGATCTATCGCATTCGCGAGATCGTTGGCTAGGTCTGGGCTAAACCTAGACTAAGCCTGGCCCAAGCCTAGCCTGACGGATGGCTCAGGTCTGTTTGGTATTATTTTTGGGTCCTTTTGCTATCGCGAACTGATCGTGGGAAGCTATAGCTTGAGATATTGGGATGTAGGACTTTTCCCGTATGACCAGTGCGTTGCCAAACCCTCAACCGAACGGTAGGGGTACTTTTGAGAGTTTGAAGCCTGACTCGAAGCCGAAGCTGAAATCTAATTTGGACTCTAATGCAGAGCCCAAGCTAGAAGACCTTGAGGCACTCAACAAACGCTTTGATCAAGCTGATGCTGTTGAGCTAATTGAGTGGGGCGCGCAGACGTTCGGCAATAGCCTCGTGATGAGCACCAGCTTTGGCATTCAGTCGGCGGTGATGCTGGGCCTAGTGACAAGCGTCATTCCAGATATTCCAGTGATTTGGATTGATACGGGCTATTTGCCCGCTGAGACCTACCGTTTTGCTGAGCAGCTAACAGAGCGCCTGTCGCTAAATTTGCAGGTGTACCAGTCGCCGCTAAGTCCGGCTCGGATGGAGGCGATCTATGGCCGACTGTGGGAAGTGGGTACGGTAGCGGCGTTTAACCGCTATGATCACATTCGCAAGGTGGAGCCGATGCAACGGGCGCTGAGCGAACTGGGGGCGATCGCGTGGCTGACAGGATTGCGATCGCAGCAAACAGACCATCGTAAAACCCTAGATCGAATCACTGTTCAAGCCTCTCGCTACAAGCTGCTGCCAATTTTGCACTGGCATTCCAAAGATGTCTACACCTACCTAAAAAAGCACGATTTGCCCTATCATCCTTTCTTTAACGAAGGCTATGTGAGTGTGGGCGACTGGCACTCTAGCAGGCCCGTTGGCGCAGATGATACCGATGATAGAGCCACGCGGTTTAAAGGCCTGAAGCAAGAATGTGGTATTCATATTCCTCAAACGCCGGAAGAGGCTGAAAGCTTGAATTCTAGCTCGCTATAGAATCTAGCTCGCTGTAGAAATCCGGAAGAAGTATGCGCTAAGAAGTATAGGGTTGTTCATGTCTGAGCTTCACAACATCGCGACTCGGTTTGTTGCTTTGGGTACGATATCCGCCATAGAACCACTCGGTAATGGCAACATCAACAGCACCTTTTTAGTGACTATCGAGAGTACGGCTGAGGGTGCAGCGCTGCCTGCCGAGCGGTTTGTGATGCAGCAAATCAACACCGAAGTTTTTAAGCAGCCAGCCCTGGTGATGCAAAACATGGCAGTGCTCAGCGAGCATTTGCAAAACGCCCTGCAAGACCTGCCGCGCCGCTGGGAAATGCCGCGTATTTTGCCTGCTGCTTTGCCGACTGGTGAAGCGAGCCCTTTTTGGGTTGATGACGCTGGTGGCTACTGGCGAGCCATTACCTTTATTGAAGACTCTCAGGTATTTGAATCGGTAGAAAACGCCGCCCGTGCTAAGGAAGTGGGCTATGGTTTAGCTATGTTTCACCGCCTGATTAGCACGCTGCCAGTTGAGCGGCTTGCTTATACTTTAAAGGGCTTTCATATTACGCCTCAGTATCTAGCTCACTACAACAAAGTTCTAGAAAGCTGGTGTGCAGGGGCCAACCATCAGTCTGACGGTCATCAGTCTGACGGTCATCAGGCTGACGGTCATCAGGCTGAAGATCCAACACAAGGAGACTTGTCAGCTCGCTTAGAAGAGATTCAACACTGCCGAGAGTTCATTGCGTCTCGGTATAACTGGGCGCATGTTTTAGAAAATGCGAAAGCTGCGGGTCATTTGCAGCTGCGCCCTGTTCATGGCGATCCCAAAGTCAACAATATTATGCTGGGCCGTAATGGTCAGGCGGTGAGTCTAATCGATTTAGACACGCTACAGCCGGGGCTGGTGCACTACGACATTGGCGACTGTTTGCGCTCTGGGTGCAATTTGCTAGGTGAAGAAACTACGGCCTGGAGGCAGGTTGATTTTGACCTGGAGCTGGCGCAGGCGATGCTAGAAGGCTATCTGTCTTTGGCGGGCGATTTTTTGACAGAGTATGACTATCGGTATCTGTACGATGGGATCTGGCTAATCGCCTTTGAGCTGGGGCTGAGATTTTTTACGGACTATTTGGCGGGCAATGTTTACTTTAAGGCGAAGCATCCGATGCATAATTTGGACCGGGCGCTGGTGCAGTTTCAGCTGGCGTCTAGCATTGAAGCGCAAGCAGCGGCGCTAAAAGCTGTGATCAAATCGCTGAGATAAGGTTAAATCGCTGAGGTAAAGCCACAAAATGACTGAACTTACTACGTTTACGCTGGTCCCGTTTGCGCCGCTGCCAGAGAGGATAGATTTGACGGTTACCGGCACGTCGACTAGAGAAGGCACTCAGCTGTCTCTTTCGTATTTGATGGCTGGAGATTTGGATGCGGTGGTGCTGCCGACACTCAGCAGCACTCATGCTAGACAAGATCGCCTGTGGGAGCAGACTTGCTTTGAGGTTTTTTGGGCGCTTGGGGCTGAAAAGTCTGATGAAGATCCGTATTGGGAGCTGAACTTTTCACCCACGGGGGCCTGGAACGTCTTTGCCTTGGAGGGCTATCGGCAGGGGCGCACGGAAGCGATGGATGCAGCGGATCTGCCGTTCACGGTAAGCCATTCTTCGGAAGGATTACGCTTGGATGTTTCGGTAGATTTGGGAGCGCTTTTGTCGTCTGAAGCGTCGGATCAATTAGCGTCGGCCCAATTAGCGCCAGCTCAGGTGCAGTGGCGGCTGGGGATTGGTGTGGTGATGGTGCTGGGTTCTGGGGAGGAGACGTTTTGGGCGATCGCACACCCTGGCCCTACCGCTGACTTTCATCGCTCGGATAGCTTTACGCTGCTGCTTTCGCCGTAGTGATGGCCACCGTGATAGCGATAGCGATAGCAAAAGTGGTCGCCATGGAACAGGGCAATTGTCTTTATCTTTTGCAGATGGTTACTTTCGGTCGGGGCAAATGCGGACTATGGTAGGTTGAGATGGTTTTTTACGCTGAACCCTGTCTGTCTAAAATGTGTGTCTAAAATGTCTGCCCCCGCTCCGGTTCCTTCTAAGGGCCAGTCCACGGCCAAAACTCTTTTTCTGCTAGCTTCTATGGTGGGCTGGTTGATTGTGGGGGCTTCGCTGATTTACCTAGTGCCTGCGGCGCTAGATGCCTTTCGCCCTTCTGAAACGAGCGCGGTGTGGATGGAAACGCTCTCAAGAGGCGGCTATAGCCCGCAGCTAGCAATTAGGGGCGGTGGGATTGCGTTGGTGCTGACGGTGACTGGAAATGTGCTGTGGTATCGAACGTCTGGGGATGAGCCTAGGGAGCGAGCTAAGGGAAAGCGGTGATGAAAACGATTGGCCTGCTGGGAGGAATGAGCTGGGAATCGACAATTGAGTACTACCGGCTAATGAATGAAGCGGTGAAGGCTGAGCTAGGTGGGCTGCATTCGGCCAAAATTGTGATGTATTCGGTCGATTTTGAGGAGCTGGTGCAGCTCAAGCATCAGGCTGACTGGGATCAAATTGGCCAAATTTTGGCGAGGGCGGCAGCTCAGCTAGAAGGGGCAGGGGCCGACTGCTTGCTGCTGGCGACGAATACGATGCACAAAGTGGCAGATGCAATTACGGTATCGACAACGGTGCCGCTCATTCATATTGCCGATACGACGGCTGAAGTGATTCGGGCCCAGGGGTTTACGCGTGTGGGTCTACTGGGCACTCGGTTTACGACCGAAGAATCTTTTTACAAAGATCGCTTGATTTACCAGCACGGGCTGGCGGTGCAGGTTCCTAACGGCGAGGAGCGTGATTTTGTTCACGACGTGATTTATGACGAGCTGTGTTTGGGAAAAATTCGGAGGCGATCGCGCGATCGCTTTCGCCAGATCATCGCTAACCTAGTGGCGTCTGGTGCTGAAGCGGTGATCTTGGGCTGTACTGAGATTGGCTTGCTGATTGATGCCAAAGACAGCACGGTGCCTTTATTTGATACGACTGAAATTCACGCGCAGGCGGCGGTGAAGTGGGCGATCGCGCCTTTTTGATTGTATAAAACTCCGTAAAGCGCACGATTTCCTGTATGGAAAGACGGCTTATAATATCCTGACTAGCCAGTGCAAAAGCAGGATATCTAGGAACTGCTTAAAGCGCTGTTGCCGTTCACCAGTATCTTCTAACCGCAAGAATCTAACATCTCAGGAGAGATGAGTGCCTGTGCGTCATGTTCTTTCTGCCGTCTTAGAAAAGCAAGCTGAATCGTCTGACTTTTGGAAAGGTGCGGCACTCTATGAACAGTGTGTGAGTGCTCATGCCGAAACGCTAAAGACGGCTGATCCCCTTTATACCTACGGCTATGAGCTTTTAGGGATGCCCTATAGCGTCTATATGCATCAGGTGATTGAGCGGGCCGCGCAGATGGGCATTGACCACCTGATATTTATTGCCCGAGAAGGCTATCTGTTCAAAAAAATATACGAGGTGCTTAAAGCAGAGTTGCCCCCCGCGCTGAGCGTTGAGGTGACAACTAGCTACGCCTACCTATCGCGGATGTCTACGTTTTTGGCCTCTACGCCCCGTTTAACCACGCGCGAAATTGAGCTGATTACCTATAAGTTCGATCAAAAAGGGCTTTGGAGCGCTTTAAAGTATGTCGGATTGCCGGTTGCTGAATTTCAGCCGCTGGTAGAAGACTATGGCATTGAAATTAAACAGCCGCTGGTGGACTACTGGAATGACCAAAAGCTATTGGCCTTTTTGAACGATCGGCGAGTGCAGGAAAAAGTGCGCTTTTATCATCAGCGGGCCTATGACAATCTGTATATTTATTTAGGTCAGTGTCAGTTTTGGGGGCAGCATCGAAAGGTGGCACTAATAGATGTTGGCTGGGACGGCACTATTCAGGATAATTTGGTGCGTGCGTTTGGCCACTTACCCGAATTTCCGCTGCTGCACGGTCTGTACTTTGGCCGCCGCAATATGAAGCAGGTGCTGAGGTATTCCAGCTCGTTTTCAAATGGTCTGATTTTTGACCAGCGTGATTACGATATCAATGCAGAAAGTATTCAGAGCTGTGCGACGCTCTTTGAGAAAGGGGCAGGGGCTCCTCATGCTTCGACCGTTGGCCATGAGCGTTTAGAAGACGGCTCGGTTCGGCCTGTTTTTAAGTCTGAACAAGCCTTTTCTCGGCAGGGTGAAGTCGTGTCGGACCCGGCAGTAGCGGTAATGCAGCAGGGGGCTGTGGATTTTGCGACTCAGTATGTTCGGCAGGTTCAGCCGGTTCAGCCGGTCGCTATTGAGACTGTAGAGGATGGGGCGATCGCAGCCGCGCCTGCGCCTTTAGCCTCAAGCTACGTTCCTTTTGTCAAAGGGCTATTGACTCGCCATGTTGCCTACCCAACTCTTGAAGAAGCGGCGCTGATCGCGAGTCGGCTGGGCCAATTTTCAGAAGATATGGGTGAAGATACGCTTAGAAGCGTGGCGGTGACATCTACCGAGCTAGGAAAGCTAATGAAGGCAGGCAAACTGAAGGCGGTCAAGCGCAGCGTTACGGCTTCTAACTGGCGCTCTGCGACGGTGAGGCTGGTGGGCATACCGGGATTGCATTTTCTATACACGCTGAAGCGTTTTCTGTTCTTTTAAGGAGCCTCCATGATGCCGTCTGCTTCTGTTTCCTCCGGCCAGAACGATTTTGATCAGAACGAGCTGGGTCAAAGCGATCTGGGTCAAAGCGACCAAAATCCTGTCCTGCGCGCCCGTGTTTGTCTAGAGGCGCTTTCGGCGGCTTTTGAGTCTAATTCGCTGACTAAAACGCCTTTGCTAGCCCGCCTACAGGCAGCGTTGACTGAGGCATTGGCTAAGGTAATAAAAACAGATGACATGAGCGATCAGCCGCCTGAGTCTTTGGCGCTGTGCTTAGAAAAGCAAGCTCATTTGCTATGGCTGTGCAACCAATGCACTTATTACCTATCTGATCCTCACGTGGCATCCTCCAAGCTACAGTCTGATGGGCCACGTGAGGATCGCGTACTTTGGCAAATTCGCTCTGTTGTGTGGGCGCTGACTCGCTTTCGGCTGATTGTGCATCTTCGCAGCCTTTTCCCTGGTAAAGTGCCGACATCGATAGCGTGGCGAGACATTCTACCTGGCTTTAAGCTATGGCTGCGCAGGTAGCCGTTTCGATTTGGCCGTTTAATTTAGCTATTTGATTTAGCTGCTTGATTGATTAGATAAGTCAGTCAGCTCGTGACTGTTTATTCGTACGTACGGTATGCGTGTGGTTTCCCAGAAAAATCAGTCTTTGCAAACGTTTTCCTTTGACGTTTTTGATACCTGTGTGACGCGTCACTATGCCAGACCTGTTGACATGTTCGAGCCGCTTTTTGCTCAGCTACTGAGTGAAGCAGGCTGCTTAGACTATCAGCGTTCAGTCGCCGCTAATGCCTTGGCCCGACAGCGGATGATGGCCGAACGCTTGGCGCACCGGCAGACGGCTCGTGAAGAAATTACGCTAGCTGATATTTATCAGGTGTTGGCTCCTCAGCTCGCTACCTTTGGCCTAGATGTGCCTCGGGCAATGCAGGCTGAGGTGGATATTGAGCTAGCGGCGCTGAGCCCGATTCTATGTACTCGGCTGCGGATTGACCGGCTGCGCAAGCAGGGCCACCAGATTGTCTTTATTTCTGATATGTATCTGTCGGGTGAGACGGTGCGTCAGATGCTAAGTGAGCAGGGCTTTTTGGAGCCTGAAGATAGGGTTTATGTCTCTAGCGATGTGGGGGTGACTAAGGGGAGTGGAAAGCTATTTCGCTATGTGTGTGACCAGCTACAGCTAGCACCCCGTGAGCTACACCATACGGGAGACAATTTTTTTGCGGATGTGCGTGCGGCTAACCGAGAAGGGCTGCGGTGGAGCTATTTTACACAGGGCGCGCCCAATCGCTATGAGCAAACGGGCCGGGTTGAACTGTTGGGTGAGGCGTGGGCGCGATCGCACCTTATTGGCCTAGCTCGGGCGGTGCGCCTTAAGCATGATTACGGAACAGCAGAGAGTCGGCGGCAAACGATGCTCTCGGCTAATCTGGTTGCGCCGCTGCTGACAGGCTATGTGGGCTGGGTGCTGGTGGCGGCTGGGCAAGCCGGGGTCGAACGGCTGGGCTTTGTCGGTGCGCTGGGTGAAAAGCTGTTAGCGATCGCTCAGACTTTGGCCCCAAATAGCGCTTTTCTAGCGGCCAGTCCTTTACAGCTTAGTCTTTCCCAACTCAGTTTTTCACAGCTCAATTCTTCACAGCTCGATGATTCATCGCCGTGTGACAGCATCAATGGTATCGGCGTCATCATCGGGCAGTGTGGCGATCAGCCGCCGACCGGAGATGCTGATCAATCGTCTACGCCTAAAGCATTACGCTTTAATTTGTTAGATCCTACAGCCGACCAAATAGCTCCGGCGTCATCGGCAGCAGGATTTGGGTCTGGTTCGTCCTATCTCGACTACGTCTACCTAGAAATGCCCCTCGCTATGCAGACTTCTGCTGGTAGATTTCTTGATGAAACGGCCTATTTATCTAAGTATTCTGATGTTTTAGAAGGGTTGCTGCGATCGCTAGGCGACGACCTTGTTGACGACACTGACGATTTTGCTGCTAACTATTGGACGATAGTGCTCGATTACGCAGCGGGCTTGGCTCAGCTACCACGGTGGCGCGATCAGCTTGATATGCTTAAGCGATATGCCGTTGGAAACGTCGTCGATTTTCTAACGCAGCCCACTGCTGACGATGCGCTAGCGCTAATGACAGTGCAGCAGCAAGCTGGTCTTGACAAGAGCGTGCTGATGGCTAGACCTATCGGCTGGCTTGAAGTATTCACTTTTGCAAAGCGGACGCTCAAACAGACGCGTCCGCGCAAAGATTTCTCTGGTAGCTGGCTAGAAGCGTCAGCTGCTTTATCTGTTTGGCCACTACGATGGCTGTTGTCTGCCCTATTGTGGTCAGTTCGCGGGCTGTCTCGCTACGTTGTGATGCAGCGTCCTATGTGGTTTAACCGGCTGCTACTGCTAGGTAAAAGGTGAGCGGTAGATGGGCGATCGCGCTGCCTCTTGCCACTAGCCTCTCGTTTGCAATCCCTCTCATTTCAACCTTTTTTGTCTATAGCCAGAGACCTATCCCAGAGACCTGTAGCTACGAACCTGTTATCGGAGGCTTGCGCAGGGGGCGTGGATTAAAAACATTCTTTACGAGGCTTCTCAAGAATGAGAAGCCATGCTACACTGTGGCATCAAATAACAAGCTACAAGCATGAGATTGTAGCTTTTGCATAAGCCCCAATACCCGATACTAGCCTTGATCGTTAGCCCCCCACGTTGAAGGTGATAAACGTCAAAGCGAATGAAGCGATCACGCGCTTAAGAGGCGTTAGCTATAGCTGTTGAAATAAGCTATTGAAATAGCAGCCCACTGTTTTAATGGTGCTGATTTGTCAGACAGTGCTGTATCTAATCTCATAAACGCTGAGTGCCTATTGAATTTCACTGTTAGTTAAGACCTTGGGCAAGTCAAATGGCAGGTCAGGATTTGGCATAAATCTATGTTTTCCAGTTTTCTGGCGAGGCCGAAGGCATTCTACAGGGAGCTTGCTATCTAGACTTTTTTCAGCTGTGCCCTTCTGTCGTGGGCCCTTCTAATTTGTGTGCCCTTCTAATTTAAGGAGTAATACAGGAAGCCACGATGCAGTTAGCTAGCTTGAATCTTCGGGTCAAGTATTCAGCATATACCTTTTTCTTTGACTGGCTGTCTCTTTGACTGGCTGCGTTACGGGCTCTACTTCTGTAGCGAATGGTATTTGGGGCTCTTGCCCTGACTTGTAGCCCGGTGTTTCTTACTTCTTAATGTTCGCTCTGCAGACAGATATTCAATACCTGCCAATGAGTCTAGCATGAGATTCTATGTGTGAGGGTTGTGTAGAGAAGCCTTTAACCAATATGTACGGTCATCACGATGTATAAACACCACCGCTTATAGTCTTACTTTTTGGCATCATAATAGCAGCTGATAAGAGTCTGAGAGCCTGATTCTCAGGTCGTTCTCACCAGAAACTCAGGGTTCTCTTTAAGAGCGCTGCTAGGCTTAATAACGATGGCTGAGGCTTCTGTTGCATCCAATCTTGTAAGTGGCCCGTAGACTATGTACATTATGCCGATGTGAACTCATAATGATTCCGATTAAAGCTTTTGATTAATAGTTTTTGATTTGTATAGGTTTAGCTACAGCACCCTATTTCGTTTGGCGAATAAGTAAGCTCGCTGCCTAGTCCATTGCGATCACTCCTAAAGGAATTTTTAGCGGAGGCCCCACTTATGGCTCAATCTATATCCCGCACAGCTAGCTGCATTTCTGGCGATGCCTTTAGTAGTGAAGCAACTGTAGACAGTGCAGACAAGGTAGCAGTGAATAAGGCAGTAGCAAGCAAGGCGATCGGCGCAAAAGCCACGCCCAGCAGCAAAAAGGCCAGTAGCAAACAAGCAAAAGATGAAAAGACAGCGGCTGAAAAGACAGCCGGCAAGAAGGTAACTAAAGTGAAGAGCACAGCAGCGACAACTACAGACAAACAAACAGACGTTGAGCCTACGGTGGCCAAGCAGGCGATCGCGAAAAAAACGACCGCGAAAAAGACAACTTTGAAGAAGACGACTGCAAAAAAGGCAACTGTGAAAAAAGCGACCGCGAAAAAGACAGCTGCAACCACTAAGAAAAAGCAGCGAAAGGCAAAGCCACTGTATACAACGGATGCTGTCCGGGCGTATTTGCATGAGATTGGCCGCGTACCGCTGCTAAGCCATGAAGATGAAATTGTGCTGGGTAAGCAGGTGCAGCAGATGATGGCGCTGCTAGAGATAAAAAATACGCTGGAGGCTGATTTGCCAGAGGATACGACCGCGGATGTGGTAGCGGGCGAAACGGCTGAAATTTCTGAAGCACAGTGGGCTAAAGCGGCTGATATGACGGTAGCTGAGCTACAAAATCACATGCGCCGGGGAAAGCGCTCTAAGCGTAAGATGATTGAGGCAAATTTACGTTTGGTGGTGGCAGTTGCCAAGAAGTATCAGAAGCGAAATCTAGAGTTTTTAGACCTGATTCAGGAAGGCACCTTAGGGCTAGAGCGTGGGGTTGAAAAGTTCGACCCGATGAAAGGCTACAAGTTCTCGACCTATGCTTACTGGTGGATTCGTCAGGCGATTACGCGGGCGATCGCACAGCAAGCTCGGACAATTCGTCTGCCTATCCACATCACTGAAAAGCTCAACAAAATCAAGCGGGTACAGCGTGAACTGTCGCAAAAGCTGGGCCGTAGCCCTAACGCCAACGAGATTGGCGCAGAGCTAGAGCTAGAGCCTCGTCAGGTCCGTGAGTATCTTTCTATTGCTCGTCAGCCCATTTCTCTGGACGTGCGCATTGGCGACAATCAGGACACTGAGCTACAGGATTTGCTAGAGGACGACGGGGCTTCGCCTGAAGACTACACCGTGCAAAAGTCTTTGCAGCAAGATTTGCGTCGGATGCTGCTAGAGCTGACGACGCAGCAGCAAGAGGTGATTAACCTGCGCTTTGGTCTTGCCGACGGCAATCCACTTTCTTTAGCTAAGGTGGGTCAGCGTATGGGCATTAGCCGCGAGCGCGTTCGCCAGCTAGAGCAGCAGGCGCTGAAGCACTTGCGTCGTCGTAAGGCTTCGATTAACGGCTATTTGGCGGCAAGCTAGAGGTATGAAAGCTTTTAGTTAGCTGAGCTTTTAGTCAGTGAAAAGAGCCGCAAGCGATCGTCATTGCTTGCGGCTTTTTGGTGCCTGTTTGTTAGGCTCTGAGTGCTCCAGGCTTTGAGTGCTTCAGGCTTTGAGTGCGATCGCGGCTGCTTTGAGCGGTGGCAGCAACTCTATCGACACAGCAAGGGCGTTGAGATCTTTGAAGTCTGGATTTTTTTCTTTCTTGGGTCCGTGATAGTCGCTGCCGCCGGTCATTAAGAGGTTATAGGTCTCGCAGTAGGCTTCTAGCCGTCTGACCTGGCTGGCGTTGTGGGTGGGGTGATAAACCTCAATGCCCATCAGTCCGGCCTCGACGAGTATAGGTAAAACGGTCTCTACGGTGCCGCCTCGAAAGATATAGGGATGAGCCCAGACGGGGACTGCGCCGCAGCTAAGCAGGAGATCGATGCCCTGCTGCGCGGTGAATTTTTCGTAAGGGACGTAGGCAGGTCCGTCGTCTTTAAGGAATCGGTCGAAGGCTTCGTTGTGCGAGTTAACGTGGCCTGCTCGCTTGAGGGCGGCGGCAATGTGGGGGCGACCGGGGGCCATGGCCGTTTCCATGTTGGGCAGTTCGATGGGGTAGCCAAGTGCGGCAAGTTTGTCGGCCATCTTACGGGCACGGCGCTTGCGGCCCTCTACTCGCTCTTGCAGGGGAGCCTGTAGCTTTTGGGCGTTGGGGTAGAAGCCGAGGATATGCATAGAGCGACCGTTGTAGACGGTGCTAAGTTCTAGGCCGGGAACAATTTCTAAATCTAAGGGGGCGGCGGCTGCGATCGCTTCTTCCCAGCCTGCCATGGTGTCATGATCGGTAATAGCGAGGGCCCGGACGCCTTTTTGCGCTGCGAAGTTGACGAGTTCGGTAGGGGTGAGGCTACCGTCAGAGCAGGTGGTGTGGCTGTGGAGTTCAAGCATGGCGACGGTATGTGAAAAGACAAGGCGGAGTTAAAGCCTACCTTTTTATTATGGCGATAGTAACTAGTGAGATGCGGATTTATTGTTGCTAATGTATGAGTCGTGATAAATGTGAGTGAAGCTGGCTAGTGAAAAAAAACTAAAAGACTGTGATTTAGATTGTGATTTAGATCCTGGGGAGAGCACTGAGTAATTGTAACTGTTGAATATATTCAGCTAAATACATCTAGCACAAGGACTCTGCGGCTAAGGTGAGCGACAGCGCTGAAGACGGTCGCATTATCGGGACTAGTTAATCCGCTAGTCCTCAAAGTCTGTCAATTGAGGGTGAGACTACCTGAGGATGAGATCTTAGATGATTTGATTGAAGCCTTTGTTTTACTCGTAAACGACTATCTGAAAGCCGTATCCAATGATGGCCTGGGCTTGGTTTAGCCGCGCGATCTAGTCGCAGGTTAAGACGTATGCTCAAAAAGATAAGGCTTACAAAGCGTAGGTTTTGCTATCCGGTCTGCGCTGTTTTTCCCCTGATGCCCTATGACTGCTGAAGATAAAAGCGACGATCGTAGTTTCCACGTTCAGGGCAATGTGGACGGTAGCGCTGTTGTTTTGGGCGATGGAAATATCGTCACTTATACAACCAATGTCTTTAGCTCGTTTGAGGTAGAGCAGTTCCCTGCACGGCCCTCACAGCGCATTAGCCAGCAGGAGTACCGTTGGCGGCAGGTCTTGGTTCAAAACGTTAAGCACTACTGGATTGAAGGCGTTTTAGAGAGGTCGCTCCATAATCAGGCACTGATTGAACTCGGCCTAGAAGAGCGCGCTCAGGCAGTGGCCTCGCCAATCGGCGGTGTTGAGGAATTTGCAACAGAGACCGAACGCTCGCTGCCAACCGGTACACAAGCGACTGACATTTTCGATAGCTTAGGAGCAGGCCGCACGCTCTTAATTTTGGGTGAGCCGGGTGCAGGAAAAACAACAACGCTGCTGAAGCTCGCAAAAACGCTGATTACTCGAATTGGAGATGATTTTAGCCAGCCTATTCCTATCGTTTTGAATTTATCTTCTTGGGCCAACAAGAGACAATCTATTGCTGAATGGTTGGTTCAAGACCTCTATGAGACTTTTCAGGTCTCTAAGTCTCTGGGAACCGGTTGGATAAAAGAAGAACAACTCACGCTGTGCTTGGACGGGCTTGATGAGGTCGCTGCCGAGCATCGAAATGCCTGTCTGCAAGCGTTGAATCATTTTCTGCAAAATCATGGTCGAACTGAGGTTGTGGTGTGCAGCCGGGTTCGTGACTATGAGGCGCTGTCTGAGCGGTTGAGGGTCAGATGTGCGATTTACGTTCAGCCATTGACCACTCAGCAAATTGACCGATACCTAGCGCAAGCTGGAGAGCCGCTCTCAGTATTGAGTACGGCCTTTAACCATAATCCTGAGATTAGAGCGTTTGCGGCCTCTCCACTGATTTTGAGCGTGATGAGTTTAGCCTATCAAGGCTGTCCATTAGGCGAATTTCCTCTGTTACACGACACCAAAACTTTTCGTCATCAACTGTTGGAAACTTATGTAGAACGAATGTTTCTACGTCGAGGTGCTGCGCATAAATACTCTCAAAACCAGACGATGTGTTGGCTAATCTGGATGGCGCAGCAGATGGA
Organism: uncultured cyanobacterium; assembly: GCA_963833005.1. Lineage (GTDB taxonomy): Bacteria > Cyanobacteriota > Cyanobacteriia > Phormidesmidales > Phormidesmidaceae > Phormidesmis. The sequence continues at coordinate 448,837 of CAWHWK010000003.1, forward strand.
TCAAAAATCCCAAACCGTGTTTTTGATCGAGCGAATACAGCTCAGCTGGTTGCAGACTAGGCGTCAAAGGCTTTGGTATCGTCTAGAGAGTGCATTGACGTTTGGAATTTTCAGCGGGTTGTTGATCTGGGTATCTACACGACTGCTCATTCAACCTTTTGATATTCAGGTTAGTCAGTCGCAAAGTGACCTGAGTGTTGGACTGAGCTATGGGCCAATTGTTTATGGACTAATCGTTGGGATTAGTCTTGGGATAGCCACTGGATTTTCAGGAGACATAAAAACAGTAGAGACTCTGAAATGGTCTTGGAAAGAGAGCCGAAGTGCATTCTATTCTGGACTGATTTTTGGGTTCATCACTTTGCTGATTTTTGGGCTCGTCACCGGACTGATTTTTGGTTTGACGCTTGGCCTAAGAGTTGGTGGACTGAGGGCTAGCCTGAGTACTGCATTTGTTGCTTTACTCAGGACTGGATTTGTTGCTTTACTCAGTAGTGGGCTTACTTTTGGACTGGTTAGTGGGCTAATTTTTGGACTGATTGGCGGGCTAAAGGGTCCAGCAGCCAAAAAAAGGATTAAATCGAATCAAGGTATTCGGCAATCGGCCCAAAATGCCTTGATTGTAGCTACAAGTGTTGGACTAATTGTCTGGCTGATTTCTGGGCTGATTGTTAGATTCATTTCAAAACCAGATTCCAATTTGCCTGATGAACTATTGGCTGGACTGTTGAACGGTCTGGTCGCGGGGCTGCTGATGGGGCTAGCTAGTGGCCTACTTGCTGGTGGCGCAGCCTGTCTTCGCCATTTGGCCCTACGTCTGAGGCTTTACCGTATGGGCTATATTCCTTGGAACTACACTCATTTTCTAGAACATGCTGCTGAGCGGCTTTTCCTGCAAAAGGTTGGCGGTGGCTATATCTTCATTCACCGGATGCTGCTAGAGCATTTTGCCCAGATGGCATTAGAGCAGAAACGCCTGAAGTAGTTTCTGTATGCAGTAACTTGTGGGCGATCGCACCATACTCAGCCATATCGATCCGATACATTTTAGGCAGCTGAGTAACAGCCTTGAAACTCTTGAAGGCCGCTTCGAGAAAGCATGATAGGCCTGCTTCCGTCTGCTGATTGATCGACTTTGCTCCCCAGTCCCTAGAACGCACGTATAGTGGGCGCTCAACCCCAAAAAATATTATCTAAAAGCATGAGTTGCACCACAACCTATAACTTTTGATTATGTATTTAATTTAGAAATACATTCTGAACTCCCTGGATTTCTAGGTTTTTTTGAAGCGATATCAAGATAGAGTTTAATCAATGAAAAACGAGCAAGCATTTATTCAAGTCTATCTTGATGAATCATTATTAGATTCAAAACCACGCTTGCTTGCCGTCATGACCCCAACATCTGAATTCCACTCTCTGAATCAATGAGGAGTTACATAAAACATGGGTTTTCTATCCGATTTTTTAGTGCGCTTCCTGGCGCAGCTACAGTCCCCGACACTCGGCTTTCTGATTGGGGGTATGGTCGTTGCCTCCCTCGGTAGCCGACTATCGATCCCAGATGCGGCTTATAAGTTCATCGTCTTTATGCTGCTGATGAAAGTCGGACTGACCGGCGGACAGGGCATCCGCAACTCAAATCTGGCGGAGATTCTGTTGCCTGCACTGTTCGCTGTAGCAATTGGAATTCTTATCGTCTTCATCGGGCGCTACACATTGTGTAAGCTGCCGAAAATCAGAACTGAGGATGGCCTTGCGACCGCCGGTTTGTTTGGTGCCGTCAGTGGATCTACCCTCGCCGCCGCTCTGACACTACTCGACGGGCAGGGCATCACATACGAGCCTTGGGCCGCTGCACTCTATCCCTTTATGGACATCCCAGCGCTTGTGACTGCGATTGTCTTGGCCAGCATTCATACTAGAAAGCGGGAGCAGCTCAGCAAGCAGAGGTTTGCCAGTAGGGAACTCGTTACCGCAGGCGGGCATCCTAGCGAGCCGCGCACTAGTGCAAGTGAGTATTCCAGCGAGCCGCCTGATACCGGAAACAATCGGGTCAAAATATGGCCCATTGTGAAGGAAAGTCTCCAAGGTTCTGCTCTGTCGGCACTGCTGCTTGGCCTTGCTCTAGGTCTGCTGACCCAGCCGGAAAGTGTCTATACAACCTTCTACGAGCCCCTCTTCCGCGGCCTGCTTTCGGTACTGATGTTGATCATGGGCATGGAGGCCGCTGCCAGAATTAACGAGCTGCGCAAGGTGGCTCAGTGGTACGCGGTATATGCCTTTGTAGCGCCGCTGCTGCACGGGTTCATTGCCTTTGGTCTCGGTATGATTGCCCACTACCTCACGAACTTCAGCCTTGGCGGCGTCGTGATCCTAGCTGTCATCGCTGCCTCCAGTTCAGACATCTCAGGGCCGCCCACCTTACGAGCCGGTATTCCGTCGGCCAATCCCTCCGCCTACATCGGCGCGTCCACGGCTATCGGTACGCCAGTTGCGATCGCCTTGGGTATACCAATCTTCATGGGGCTCGCCCAGGCGCTAGGTGGCTGATCTAATCCGGTTTGCGGTTTGCCGTGCCTCCCCTGGCTCGGCAACCAGCTCGATGACCAACACAGTATGTAGTTCAATGAAGACAGACATTTAGAGGTAATCAATATGGCTAAGCCAGCTAGCATGCTCGTAATCGTAACGGAAACGTTGCTGCTAAAAAAGATCGCAAAGATCATTGACAAAGCCGGGGCTACCGGTTACACGGTGGTAGCCGCTGGCGGCAAAGGTAGTCGCAACGTGCGCTCGTCTGGGCAACCCTCCGTTTCTGGCACCGCTTATGCGGATATCAAGATTGAGGTGCTTACCGACAATCGAGAGATGGCGATGAAGATTGCGGATGAGGTCGCAGCGCAGTTTTTCGACAATTATGCGGGCATTGCCTATGTCTGTGATGCAGAAGTCCTGAGCGCGCACGCGTTCTGTGGGCCAGACGGCTGCTAAATAGAGATAGTTAAATAGAGACAGGCACAGACATAAACGTGGGCGTTACTGATATAGCTATATGCATTTCAGCAACGCCCTCTTTTGTTATTTATCTACAAATGTTGTATGTCTACAAATCTTTGCTCGCATCTGAGTAATGGGAGACAAGTAGTTAGCTTCGGCTTCTTTACCCACTTGGCAAGCTGTACGGTCTACTGCCAATAGATCGTTACCCCAGATGACTTGACCAATGGCGAAGCTGTCGCCTTTATCGGGTTTGTAGTTGTGGCTAATGAATTTTAGGTCACAGTCTACAACGCCACCGTCAAACAAATGGCCGACTGTAAAGTAGATATCTTGCAGTACGAGCGGGACAGAAGGTCTGTGTAGCTGGCCGCGAGAGTTAGGGCTGCGAGCCTTGTATTTGGCGCGGGGAAAGAGGCCGTAGAGATTTTTAAGAGAAGCTGAGATTAGGTCTTGGCCTTTGAGGTTGGTTTTTTTGAAGGCGCTGAGGGAAATGCGGCAGTCTACATCTTGCAATAGTTTGGGGGCCCACATGGATTTGAAGCGGACGGGTTCGGGCGATAGGTTTGGATATTCTATGCAGTTTAGTTCGTCGGCGTTGAGCAGTTGAATGCCGTCTGTGAGCAGGGGAAGGAGTCCGTTTTTTTCGGCGATTTCTGATAAGGAGGCTTTGGAACAGACCCCTTCGACAATGAGAATTTCGGCGGTGGGATTGACGGCACGCAGGCCCGCGAGCACTTTGACCAAGACGGTCATGCTGATGGTGACGGGTGGGCCAACGGGATAGCCGAGGTTGGGTTTGAGAAGGATGCGCTGGGCAGTTTTAGCACTCTGAGGTGGTGTATAACTGAAGTCTGCTGTGGATGCGCTCTGTACTAGAGAAGGATCTGCTGAGGCAGAATCGGCGATCGCAGACGGGGAGTGAGCGGTGACATTCAAGATAGTTACGCCTGGATATGAGGAGGTGTTTGAGCGGTGGACGGATGCGCTGGCGGTGGCAAATTCGATGAAGTCGTCGCTCAAAAGCTGGTTTAAGGATATTCGTATTTTAGAAGAGAACCCATCGGGCTGGCGGCCAGTGTGGGTGTTTGGGCGGGGGCGATCGCACCCTGAATATTTGGGCCCTGGCACCTATGACCGCTTGGCTCGTCTGTTTATTGCTGAAGCTGAAGCTGAAACTCGCTCGGCGCTGATGTGGACGATTCGCGGTAAAGAATTTGTGTGGGGCGATCGCACCTATTTGATGGGGGTGCTGAACGTGACGCCCGATAGCTTTAGCGATGGCGGTGAGTTTGACACAGTGGCGGCGGCGCTGGCTCAGGCAAAAAAGCTGGTCGCGGCTGAAATGGATATTTTAGATATTGGCGGACAGTCGAGTCGGCCTGGGGCAAAGCCAACGACGCTGGCTGAAGAGTGCGATCGCGTGATTCCAGTGATTGAGGCTATTCGTGAATCTGATGATGAAGGGCTAAGGAATATACCGATCTCGGTTGATACGACGCGGGCGGCAGTGGCCAAAGCCGCGCTGGTAGCCGGGGCCGATATTATCAACGACATTTCGGGCGGCACTTATGAGCCGGAGATCTTTGAGGTGACCGCTGAGTTGGATGCGCCGATTATGCTGATGCACCTGCGCGGGACGCCGGAGACAATGCAGCAGATGACGGACTATGACGATTTGATGGGAGAAATTGTGCGTTTTTTGGCGGCGCAGGCAGATAAGGCGGTGGCAGCGGGGGTGAATCCAAAGAAAATTGTGATCGATCCGGGGATTGGCTTTGCGAAGACAGTGGCGCAGAATATTACGATTTTGCAGGAGCTGGCGGCGCTGAAGGCGTTGAACTGCCCGATTTTGGTGGGCACCTCGCGCAAGAGCTTTATTGGCAAAATTTTGGATCGGCCAGTGGCAAAAGACCGGGTGTGGGGAACGGCGGCGACCTGCGGCTGTGCGATCGCGCACGGCGCGGACATTTTGCGGGTACATGATGGCCCCCAAATGCGAGATGTCTGTCGAATGGCAGATGAACTTTGGCGACCACTGGCCAGGGTTTGAGCCTAGCCTCACTCCTTTGGGGCGTTTGAGATGCACGCGCTCTGATTTACACTGATAAATGCACTCTATAGATTGAACTGAGGTTCTTATCCCATGAGACGATATAAAGCAGTCGTTGGCGTTTTACTCGCTGCGATCGCCACCTTCCTAGTGAGCTGTGGCGGCGGCCCCGAGGCTGTTGCACCTACCTACACGCCCGAAAAAATCGCGACCCTAACCAGCTATGTCAGTCGGCTAGAAGCCTCGCGCAACCGCTTTCCTGAGCTGTTGAACTATATTGAAAAAGACAACTGGGTGAATGTTGATAACTTTACCCACGGTCCGTTGGGCCAAATGCGCACCGAGCTGTCGCGCCTGTCTGGCCAGCTATTGCCAGACGATCAGCCCAAGGCAAAAATGCTGTCCGAAGAGATTCTAGAGCACTTGCAGAATCTAGACGATGCGTCTAAAGACCGAAACTATGGCGTGGCGCTAACCCAGTACCGCGAATTTGTCGGTGACTTTGAAGCGCTGCTGAGCATTGTGCCAGAAGGGGCCCGTCAGCAAGCTATCGATCAGGTAAATTCTCAGCCTGCTGAGAGTGTTTATGAAATGACGACAACAATTCCTGATCCGGCTCCTGTTCGTGCAGAGAAAGAAGATATGGTGCGTACGCCGGTTTTGTTAGATTCTGATGACTAGGGCTGATGACGACTGGTGCTGGTGATAGTTAGCGGATCGGTGCTATTTCGGCTGCTATCTTAGCGTAGCGAATTTTGAGAACAGAGAGTGCCAAGCCGCTCTCTGTTCTTTTATGTTTCTAAGGACAATGAAGCCTAAAATTGTTGTTGTCGGTTGTGGTGTTGTGGGGGCGCTGATTGCCTATGAGCTGAGCGCTCAGCTAGATGCTGATATTCAGGTTGTCGATCAACAGATGCCAGGGCAGGGCTCGACGGGAGCGGCGCTAGGTGTGCTGATGGGCGTCATTAGCCATAAGGTAAAAGGGCGTACCTGGCGACTTAGAGAGTTTAGCGCTCGTCGCTACCGAGGGCTGATAGATGAGCTAGCGCAGCAGGGGCAGGCGGCGGTGCCTTTTAATTCGCAGGGCATTGTTAGCCTGTGCTTTGACGAGGCCAAGTTACCAAAGTGGGAGACGCTAAGGGCAAAAAGGCTGACGCAGGGATGGCCTTTGGAGATTTGGTCTGTTGCAGAACTGGCGACTCGCTGTCCGCAGGTTGCTCTAGATGAGGTAAAGGCGGCGATCTATTCACCAGCGGATGGTCAGGTGGATCCGGCGGCGTTGACGCGATCGCTGATCACGGTGGCCGCATCGCGAGGGGTGAAGTTTCGCTGGAATGCGGCGGTGACTCGGCTGCAGGTCGCGGGGCAGCGCTGTGTCGGGGTGCAAACCACTCAAGGCGTGTTTGAGGCTGACTGGGTGGTGCTATCGGCAGGGCTAGGGTCGGGGCCGTTGACGGCGTTTGCCAGTGAACCGCTAGCGCTGATGCCGGTGCTGGGTCAGGCGATGGAGATTCGGCTGCCGAGTGTGCTAGGCGAGGTGGCTTTTCAGCCAGTGATTAATGGAGATGATATTCAGCTGGTGCCGCTAGGTGAGGGCCGCTATTGGCTGGGGGCAACGGTGGAGTTTCCTGAAGCGGAGGTGCCTCTGGTGGCTGAGGCGATGGGATTAGAGAATTTGCAAAAGGGGGCGGCTCGGTTTTGTGAGGCGATCGCATCTGCGGAAATTGTGCGGACTTGGAGCGGGCTGCGGCCTCGGCCTGTAGGGCAACCCGCCCCGGTAATTAAGCCACTAGGTGAGATAGAAAATGTGACGCTAGCAACCGGGCACTATCGCAATGGTGTTTTGCTAGCGCCAGCAACGGCTCAGCAGGTGTGTGATCAGCTGCAGACGGCTTTATGAGCAGGTTGTTCAGACCATTAGAACAACTCTCGATCAGTCACAGCACCTTTACTACTAGAAGACACTAACTTCGCATACTTGGCCAACACACCGCGCTCATAGCGAGGATTTGGCGGACTCCACTGAGTTTTACGTTCTGCTAGCTCATCGTCAGAGACGTTGACTTGCAGCAGCAGTTTGTCAGCGTCAATTGTGATAGTGTCGCCTTCTTTAACCAGGCCAATTGTTCCGCCGACTGCGGCTTCTGGGGCGACATGGCCAACGACCATGCCGTAGGTGCCGCCGGAGAATCTGCCGTCAGTAATTAAGCCGACCGAGTCACCGAGTCCTGCACCAATAATTGCGGAAGTCGGGGCGAGCATTTCACGCATTCCTGGTCCGCCTTTTGGTCCTTCATAGCGGACGACGATCACATCGCCTGCTTTAATTTTGCCCGCTAAAATTGCATCTAGGCAGTCTTCTTCGGATTCGAAGACGCGGGCGGGGCCAGTGATGCTGCGGTTTTTAATGCCAGTAAGTTTAGAGACTGCGCCTTCGGGGGCAAGGTTGCCCTTGAGGATGCCGAGGTGCCCTTGAGAGTACATGGGCTGAGCAAAGGGGCGGATGACGTCTTGATCGGGTGAGGGCTGATTGGGGATGTCTGCAAGAGTCTCGGCGATGGTTTGTCCGCTGATGGTGAGGGCGTCGCCGTGGAGAAGTCCTTCGTTGAGCAGCATTTTCATGACTTGGGGGATGCCGCCTGCCTTATGGAGGTCGGTGGCGACGTAGCGGCCCGAGGGTTTGAGATCGCAGAAAACGGGGACTTTATTGCGGATGACTTCGAAGTCGTCAATGGTGAGGTTGACACCGATGGTGTGAGCGATCGCAAGCAGATGCAATACCGAATTGGTCGAACCGCCGACGGCCATAATTACCGCGATCGCATTCTCAAATGCCTCTCGCGTCAAGATATCTTTGGGCAAAATCTGCTGACGAATCGCCTCTACCAGTGCAAAGGCAGACTTTTCAGTGCTGGTCGCCTTTTCCTCATCTTCAGCCGCCATGGTCGAAGAACCGGGCAGGCTCAATCCCATCGCCTCAATCGCAGAAGACATGGTGTTGGCAGTGAACATGCCGCCGCAAGAGCCTGCGCCTGGGCAAGAATGTCGCTCTACCGCGTCCAGACGCTCTTTGCTGATTTTTCCAGCGCTGTACTGACCGACAGCTTCAAAGGCGCTGACCACAGTGAGATCTTCGCCGTCGAGATGGCCGGGTTTGATAGTGCCGCCGTAGACGAAGATGGCAGGGATATTCATGCGCGCGATCGCAATCACCGCCCCTGGCATATTCTTATCACAGCCGCCAATCGCCAGCACCGCATCCATACTTTGACCCGTGCAGGCCGTCTCGATCGAGTCCGCAATCACCTCACGAGAAACCAGGGAATATTTCATTCCTTCCGTTCCCATGGATATGCCGTCGCTGATAGTGATAGTGCCAAACATAGCTGGCATTGCACCTGCTTCTTTTAGGGCTGCTTCGCCTCGAATGGCCAGGGTGTTGATGCCCATGTTGCAAGGTGTGATTGTGCTGTAGCCATTGGCTAGACCGACAATGGGCTTTTTAAAGTCGTCATCTTGAAAGCCGACAGCTCTTAGCATCGCTCGGTTAGGAGCCCGCTGTACGCCTTGGGTGACTACCTGACTTTTGCGATTATCTGGCATTCGGTTTTGCGCTCCGGTGGAAGATTATAGGGTTAATCGTCTCTCATTTTGGCAGAACAATCGGCCCTAAAGCGCAAAAGAGCGTAAATGAAAGTCGAGTTTTTTGAAAAGCAGTGCCCGTAAAGGCTAGCTAGCTGCAAAGCTTACCAGCTAGCGATAAAGGGAACAGGCGATCGCAACACGCTGACAATTTGGCTTGCCTGCAAGTGAACGGCAACGGCCATATGCCACTGCTGCCGCTGCGTAATAGCGCCCAGATAGCCCAGTGTCAGCAGCCGGTCAGTGAGCATAGGGGAAGAGGCACTAGAAACCCGCATCGTAAAGTCTAGCCAGCTTAGAACGCTTGCTGGCAGCGTATCGACTAATCGCAAGGGCAGGGTCGAGGTCGAGAGCGACTGTGCGTAGGTTGCGCTCAAAAAGGGTTTGTACTGTTCGGCTTCGGGGGTTTCTTGAGCGACAAAACTCAGCGAAATGCCCTTGAGCAGCTGCCGCAGATTTTCAGTTTCCTCCACCCGCAGCTCGGCCATAAAGGGCAGTTCGGTCAGGGCCGGGTTGACGTTGCCCGGATCGCCCGCGCTGAGATGAGTGCCCCCAATAACCGCCAGCAAGTACTTCTGGCCAGAGAGCTGAGTAAAGGCTCGAAGCTGCTGGTCGAGCGTAGGGGTGACGCTGTCTTGGGTGCCTGTGAGCAGCAGCGTAGGCACTGTGATTTCGGAGAGCCCGACCTCGCCAAAAAGCTGACTGGTTAGGGCATTCATGGCAATCACCTGCTTGATGCGGCGATCGCTAAGGTCAGCTTGTTTTTCTGGCAAATCTACAGCAGCGCACTGTAGCCAGTCAGCGGGCGAAACGCCCAGCGGCTGAATGTTTTGACAGAAGGTTTCAAGCGATCGCAAATCCAATTTTGCGCCCGCCAAGGCCAGCCCGGTATAGCCGCCCAAAGAATGGCCAATAATTGTGACCTCTTCGGTATTAAACCGGCCCCCATAAAGCGAGCTGTCCTCGTTGAGCTGAGCTAATCGGTCGAGCACAAAGGTGACATCACGGGGCCGATCTATAAATTCTGTCGCGGGCAAAATTCGGTTGGGTTCTTCGGCAATCTCTGGATCTACTGGCAAATTAACCAGCGCCTGCAAGTTACTGCCGGGATGCTCTACAGAGACGACCGTGAACCCGTGTGAGGCCAGATGCTTAGCGATGTAATCTAAAAAATATCGATCGGCACCAAAGCCATGAGAGAGGACGACCAAAGGCCCGTGAGTCTCGTCACTCCAGTAGATTTCAGCCGGGATAACGCGCTGACGCGACAGGTCTCTAAAGCGGATGGTTCGCTGAGTGAATTCTATCTCTCCGGGGGCGGCTGGGTCTAGGTTGGCGGGCAGCGGCGCTAGCGTATCGGAGCGCAGCTCTTGGTCTAGCAGGGTGCTCAGCGAACGGCTCTCTATGTTAGAAAAGTTGAGCTGAGAGACGAGTGCGATCGCCGCGCTAATATCCACTTCCAACGTCTCTTGTGGAATCGCTCTCAAAATGCCCAATACGCTGAGCCCATCGGCCTGCATCGCGGCTAGGCGAATAGCAGCTTGCAGCTGAGGAATCGTTAGGTTAGGTGCAACTCGTGAGAGCGTGCTCAGTATTAGCTCGCCATTGGATGAGCGCATAATGTCTTCGATAATGCGATCGCTCATACGCGGATCGAGCGCAAGTTGCTGCTGCAGCGTCTGCCGCAACGACGGAGACAAAAAGCTCTCATACAGCCGCAGTCGGGCGGGCACTTCACCGGTTCTTGCAAAGGTCTCTAAATCCGTTAGCTCAATTGACTGGCGCAGAGGCCCTACTTTGACAATGACGCGTTCGGCAGCGGCGCTAGGCGCAGCAGCTAATGCCAACAGGCCCAGCCCCAGGCACCCTACCTTTACCTTGGTAACTACTCTCAAAAAAGCGTCTGAAAAGGTCTCTGAAAAGGTCATATATCCAAAAGAGATAGGGAAAGCCAGCGAAAGAAGCGTCTATATACAACGGCGCAGCTACGCCTGCGGAGCATCGCGCGTCATCTAGATTGTCATCTAGATTATAGATATCTTAAATACATACAAAAGACTTGATACTAGATATCTTACCCACTGCCTCAGTCTTCTTTTGCCTTGACGCAGCCAATTTTATGGGGTGGTATGAGATGCAGCTTAAAATCGAGGCATTATTACTAGGTGGCTCTGAAAGTACTCTTCACTAGGCGACCTTATTGTTAGACGGTTTTGATAAACAAACTATTTAAACGATTTTTTGTTAAACGATTTTTTGCTTTATTCAGTTCTTCATTTATCTCTAGGGATGCACCCATGTCTAAAAATAATAAAAATGCAAACAATGAAATGAATAGCGACAAAGCAGAGAGTCAGGACATGGACAGTCAGGATATGGATAGCCAAGAGCAGTTGAATCAGTTTTTGTCTCCCCGCTATCGCTATCACGGAGAATTTACGCCCGAAAACTTGGCCTTCAATGCCAACTTGCAGGAGTTTGCTCAGCGAGTAGTGCTTATTTGCAGCCTAGAAACAGGGGGCAAGGTTAGCAGCGCAGAGGCGTACAGTGATATTAAAAAGCTGTGGAAAGAGCTGAAGGCGTCTAAGAAAAACCTACTCAAGAAGGAAAAAGAGGAGTAGAGATCGGCTGGCCTCATTAGACCTTTGCAACTAGAGACCTTTGCAATTAGGCTAGGCGGATTGATTTGCTAGGCGGGTTCATTTGCTAGGCGCGCTCAAAGTACTCAGTCACGATGCTGGCAATTCTTTCTGCGGCGTGGCCATCTCCAAAAGGGTTGACAGCTTTTGCCATGCGGCTATAGGCCGACTCATTGGCCAAGAGGTCGCTGGCACTGCTCACAACCTGCTGAGGGTTAGTGCCTACTAGCTTGGCGGTTCCGGCTGATATTGCTTCAGGCCGTTCAGTCGTCTCTCTGAGCACCAGCACGGGTTTACCGAGGCCGGGGGCCTCTTCTTGTAAGCCGCCTGAGTCGGTTAGCAATAGGTGCGATCGCTTCATCGCCCCGACGAGCTGAGCGTAGTCTAAAGGCTCTACTAAGAACGTACGAGGATGGCTATCTAGCGCTGCTTTTAGCGGGTCGCGTACAGTTGGATTCCGGTGCAGCGGCAGCAGCAAAGCGGTATCGGGAAATCGCTTTAATATTTCTAAAAAGCTCTTGGCGATATCAGCTAGCGGCTCGCCCCAGTTCTCACGGCGGTGAACGGTCGATAAAATCACCCGGTACTTTTCCCAGTCGAGTCCAGGCACGTCACACTTTGGCGACTGATCAGCAACTCTTAGCAGCGCGTCAATGACGGTGTTGCCAGTCTGATGAATGCCAGCGACCACACCAGAGGCTTTGAGATTGCTAACCGAGGTAGCCGTCGGGGCAAAATGCAGCGTCGCAATTTGCGAGACTAGCCTACGATTGGCTTCTTCTGGGAAAGGATTGAGAATATTGTCGGTGCGTAAGCCCGCTTCAACATGGCCAACCGGAATTTGCTGATAGAACGCAGCGAGGGCAGCGGCAAACGCGGTGGTGGTGTCGCCCTGCGAAATCACCATATCTGGCCGCAGGGCAATAAAAAGATTTTCGAGGCCCTGCAAGCTGCGACAGGTGATGTCGCTCAGCGTCTGCTTGGGCTGCATAATATCTAGATTGTGGTCGGCTTCTAGCTGAAATAAATCCATCACCTGCGCCACCATTTCTCGGTGCTGGCCGGTCAAAATAACTGTGGTCTCAAACTGAGGAAGCTGGCGAAAAGTTTGAATGACCGGGGCTAGCTTGATGGCCTCTGGCCGGGTGCCTAGCGTGATGCAGATGCGGATGGGAGATTTTGTTGGCTCTGCAATGGGGTCTTTAGCAGGAGAAGAAACGGCCATAGCGATAGACTGCGTCTATTAGGTGTTGCGTTATTCTACACGGCCTCATCTATTCAACTCATCTATTCAAATTTTACTTAGACACATACTTAGACACAGATTTTTCGTTCATATGAAACATGCGATCGCGCTCACCCAATCCCACTTTCTCTCCCTCGACTTAACCCCTGCCCAAGCCGCCATTGACCCCATTTCAAGCGCGCAGCTCAGCGAGGCGCAGCTCACGTTCAGCTTTGACATCGACTTCCCCAGAGAAGCCAGTGACCCGCGCGAACTCTCCGAAATTCCTGAAGTCCGGCTGTGGTTTATTCGCCTAAATGCGCAATACCCCTGGCTACCGCTCTACTTAGACTGGGAATCAGGCGAACTCAGTCGCTACACTGCCATGCTTGTACCGCACCAGTTCAGCCCAATTGACGGCATTCGCTACAACCCAGAAGCCCTAGAAATTTTTGTGATGGACAAGGTGTTTACGCTCGAAAACTGGCTGCGTCAGCAGAAAATCGATGGCCGCTCCCGGCTGAAATTCATGACGCAGATGCTGGGCTACGAATTAGACGACGGGCTGTTTGAGCTGTTGAGCTAGTCGTTGAGGGCGCGATCGCCTACAATCTGGGTCGTAAGGATTTGGGTTCAACAGTTTTAGTAACGGTTTTAGTAAGGAGTCGTAGGTCAGCATGGCGTTTTTAGGTTCGTTGGTATGGGGGCTGATAGCTGTCGGCATAGCTGGCTACTTATTGATTGAGTGGCAGTATCGTCAGCGGCCTGGAAACGACCTAGAGCTTAGGGCAGACGCCTGGAAGTTTGACACCTATGAGCAAGGCCACTACGCGCTCTCTTTCGATACGGCCTTCGCCAACCGGACGCGATCGCTAGAGATATTTATTCCTGAAGTCAGCCTCGACTACGAACTGCTCTCTAGCGACAGCCTAGCGGGCATTGAGGTCAAAACCAGCATCACGCCTCAGCACGAAGACTTTCCGGCCCGCGCCGATAACTACTGGTTTGCCTACATTGTCAAAGTCGGCAAAACCACCCGTGCCAAAATCACCGTAGATATTACCGGCCCAGATCTGGGCCGTCTAAAGTCGCTATGGTTAAAGGTTCACTACCTCACCTACGGCCCAGAAGGTCGAATTCCTAAAATCGGCCACCTGATTGTGCCGCTAAAATTCCCAAATCCTGAAAGCGCTACAAACTGGCGCGAAAACAGCGTCGCCCACATTTTGCCAGTACCGACCCATCTCCTCACGAACCTAGACGATACGGTCGAGGTCGTCAAAAAGTACGTCGCGCCCTGCGCTCAGCCCGGTGATATTGTCACCATCGGCGAAACACCTGTGGCCATTATGCAGGGCCGCTTACGTCATCCCACAACCGTTCATCCAGGCTGGCTAGCAAAGCGCCTGTGCTACTACTTTATGCCAACCTCTAGTCTGGCAACGGCCTGCGGTATGCAGACTCTCATTGACGTATCCGGTGCGTGGCAAGTCGCCTCAGCGTTTGCAATCGGAGCGGTGGCCAAAGTCCTAGGCAGCCCTGGCATGTTCTATCGGCTAGCGGGTGAGCAAGCTCGGTTAATTGATGACGTGACCGGAACCCTGCCGCCATTCGATCAATTTATCGTGCTAGGACCTAGTCACTCTCAAGCATTAGTCGATCAGATTTATCAAGAAACCGGGTTGCAGGCGGCTATCGTTGATGTGAACGATCTAAAAGCCGTTAAAATATTAGCAATGACTGCTGAAACTAACGAAGATCTGTTAGTACAAGCCCTCATCGATAATCCGGCAGGCAACGCTGACGAGCAAACGCCTGTGGTTTTGATTCGCCCTAAGCGCTAGCCTAGGAATCGTTCTATGAACCGTAGCCAATCGCCCAACACGGATATTTCTATTCGGTCCATTCACCTGCGGGATTTGGATAGTCTGGAGGTGAATGGCGCGACAGAAGTTGCTTCTCACTCTACCGATACGCCAGATCTCGCGGAATACATTCAGCAGCTGCGGCGCTGGTATGGCCCGGTGAAGATGCTGACCCTGTTTCCCAATCCGCTGCGGCACAAGTTCTCAGCATTTGTCGCTGAAGCGAGCGGACAGCTGCAAGGAATGATTCAGGTGACGCCGTTCAATAGGACGCTCAGCACCTGGAAGGTGGACCGGATGCTGGTGAATCTGGCCAGAGCGCAAGCGGCTAAGGAGCAGGCGGCTAAAAAGAAAACGATCAAAAAGCAGACGGCCAAAAAACAGCCAGCCAGCAATCAGACAGACGGCAATCAGACAGATAGCAATCAGACAGACAAAAAGCAGGGGGACAGCGCCGAGCAGGCGAACTGCGATCGCCAGCTTCATCTAGGGATGGATGTCGGCTCTCAGCTATTGCGCCACTGCTTTGAACACATCCGCGAGGCCCAGTACTGGCTGAGCGAAACAGACGTCAACGATCAGTTTGGCCTAGCGCTGTATCGCCACAATGGCTTTCAGCCGCTGGCAAAGGCTACCTACTGGTCTATTCAGCCAGAGCAACTTGCCGCGCTCGCTGAAGGTGACCCAGATTTGCCCAACCTTTTGCCGGTGAGCAACGCCGACGCGCAGCTTATCTATCAGCTAGAGACGGTCTCTATTCCGCCGCTGGTGCGTCAGGTACTCGACTATCAGATTCAAGACTTTAAAACGACAATTGTTAGCCAGTTAGGCTCGCGGCTAACGCGCTGGATAAGCCGTGAAGACAGCATTTCGGCCTATGTGTTTGAGCCGCAAAGAAAAACCGCGATTGGCTACTTTTCATTAAAGCTGTGCCGGGACGGTAGCGATGCCCATACGGCTAGACTGACAGTGCATCCGGCCTACACCTGGCTATATCCAGAGCTGATGGCCCAAATGGCAGGCGTGGTACAAAAGTTTCCAGGTCAGCCTTTGCAGATTATGTCTTTGGACTACCAGACAGAGCGAGAAGAATATCTGCGCCAAATCGGCGCGCTAGAAATAGAGCATACGCTGATGATGTCGCGCTCGGTGTGGCATAAGGTGCGCGAATCTAAAGTCGGGGCGCTAGAAGGGCTGAAAATGCCGGACGTGCTGCCAGGGTTACAGCCAACCGGCGCACCGATGCCCGGTCGCTTTTCCTGGCGGGGAATGAAGCTAGGGCCTTTGCTAGACAGCTCGTTTTCTGAAGGGCTGGGCTGGGACCGATTTTCTTTAGACAATATGTCTAATTTGGGGTCTAACTCGGTCTCTAACTCCAAATTTAATTCCTCATCAGACAAGCGATCGCCCGATCGCGACTTGGGCGATAGTGACGATATGGCTGCGGATTGAGATGGTTTCTGCGCTGGGCTTGGATTTAGGGGCGAGGCGGATTGGAGTGGCAGGGTGCGATCGCACGGGCCTAATTGCCACAGGACTCACGACTATTCACAAAACCGATTTCGACAGCCTGCTGCGCCCGTTACGTCAGCTGATTGAAGCGCGAGACGTCGAGATTTTGGTGATCGGACTGCCGTACACTATGGATGGCCAGATTGGTTCCCAGGCAAAAAAGATCCAGAAAATGGCGCATCGGCTGTCGCTGTCGCTGTCGCTGCCTGTCGAATTTGTGGACGAGCGATTGACTTCGTTCCAAGCTGAGCAGATGCTGATAGCTGAGCGGCGCTCGCTAGTACGTCATAAAGCGTTAATTGATCGCAAAGCCGCTGCTATTATTTTGCAGCAGTGGCTAGATGATAGACGCGCTAGATAACAAACGCGCTTATATAACAAACGCGCTTAGATAATGAACGCGCTTAGATAATAAACGCGCTAAATAAAAGCCCCCAAATCAGGAGATAGCACCTATGGAAATCGATCCTAGCTTGATAGATGAGCCCGCCGAATACCCAATCATCACCCTGAAAGACGAAGACGGGCGTCAGCTTGCCTGCTACGTCGAAAAAAGTATTGATGTTGATGGTGAAGAGTTTTTGCTGCTGCTGCCGGTCAATCTCCCAATTGAAATTTTTGTGTGGGAAGCGGACGACGAAGCCGATAGCGATGACGATGAGGCCACTGAAGTGCTCGTTGATGTTGAAGAAGAAGAGATTGATCAGCTGTTTCCGACTGCGCGGGCAGTGCTAGCTGAGCTAGATTTGCTGCTAGAGCGCTCGGCTCATACGCTAACGGCGGTCGGCGATTTACCCGAAGGCGACGAAGAAGACTGCTTTTCGCTAGATATCAGCGAAGAAGGCGACGAGCACCCCGTAACCGAAGATTTTCAGATGCTGGCGACTTTTTTCCATGAGGATGCCCAGTACACGCTCTGTACGCCTTTGGATCCTTTGCTCTTTTTTGCCATGCGCTCAGCCGATGGCTCGGTAGAATTAGTCGAGCCAGAAGCCTTTCAACAAATGCGATCGCAGCTCGAAGACAAGCTATTCGACGTTTTGGACTAAAGTTGATAAGCGTATCTCTTGTAACCTTGGTCTGTTTCTTTAACTATGCGTGCTTCAAAACGGTTCTTCTACATTGTGCTGATTGCCCTATGTGCAATGGTCGCTGGCCAAAGCTGGGCTTGGTGGAGCTGGGCTAAAGCTCCCGTGCTAGCTGAAGCTGCCGACGATAGCGATAGCTTTGTGATGGTAGAAATTCCAGAAGGCACCGCCTCGAATCAAATTGGCCAAGACCTAGAGACTAACGGCCTGATTCGCTCTACGACTGCCTGGAAGCTGCTGAGCAAGTGGAGATCGCTGCGCGGTGAGGAAGGCAGCTTTCAAGCCGGTAGCTACGCGCTTTCTCCCGGTCAAAGCCTGAGTGATATTGCTAACACCATTTGGGAAGGCGATGTGATTCAAACAAGCTTTACGATTCCAGAAGGCTGGAATCGTGAGCAAATGGCCGAAAGCTTTGATGCAAAAGGTTTCACAAGTGAATCAGAATTTTTAGCAGCGACCGAAAGCATTCCCTACGACCGCTACCCCTGGCTACCAGAAGATCTTCCCCACTTAGAAGGCTTTTTGTATCCAGACACCTACCAAATGGACACGGGCGCGGTTTCGGCAGAAGAGTTGGTTGATGTCATGCTGCGTCGCTTTGAAACCGTTGCCCTGCCAGTTTACGATGGCCAGCCAAGCGCCTATAGCCTGCTAGACTGGGTCACCCTCTCTAGCATCGTCGAAAAAGAAGCCGTCGTCCCTGAAGAGCGTGATCAAATTGCCAGCGTCTTCGCCCGTCGCCTAGAAGAAGGTATCACCCTCGGCTCTGACCCTACCGTAGAATATGGCCTCGGCATCGTTCAAACGCCCGAAAACCCGCTCACCTATGCTCAGGTAGAAACCCCTAACGATTACAACACCTATATCAACGCGGGCCTAACGCCTACGCCCATCGCCAGTCCTGGTATCGCTAGCTTAGAAGCTTCGATCGATCCTGGCCCCACCGAATTCCTTTACTTTGTTGCCCGTTACGATGGCACTCACGTCTTTAGCCGCACCCTGGCCGACCATGAATCTGCCCAGGCTAGAATTCGCGATCGCATCGACACTCAAAGCAACTAGCCTCAGCGCCTTATTTTCCTCTATCCTCTTTATCTCCCCTTCCTTTATGAGCTGGGTCAATCTCTTACAGCCCGATCTAATCCTAGAGCAGTCTGTTTTGGGTATCACCCCAGACCTGCTGCAAGCCAAAGGGCTAAAGGGCCTAGTGCTTGATGTCGATGAAACCATTGTGCCGGTTGGCCGCAAGCAGCTAGACCCTGAGGTGCGGGCCTGGGTGAGTGATATTCAAAAAGTGGTGCCGCTCTCACTGGTGAGTAACAACATTGGCTATGAGCGTATTCGCCAGATTGCAGCGAGCATGATGCTAGACAATCAGGCGGTGCCGTTTATTGCCAGCGCCGGAAAGCCCTCTCGTCGTAAGCTGCGGGTCGCGGCAACACAGATGGGGCTGCCGTTTGAGCAAATTGCGATGGTAGGCGATCGCCTGTTTACAGATGTGGTTGCCGGTAACCGCGTCGGCCTATTTACGATTTTGGTTGAGCCCATACTAGAGCCCAACTCAAAAGATCCTAAAAACCTGCTGCGCAGCGCCGAGTTTTGGATTTCGCAACAGCTTGGCGTGACGCTGCGATCGCTCTCATAGTCGTCTTTTGCCTGTTTTTAATCTGATATGACCCAGCGCCGCTCACACACCTCACAGCAAGCCGTCCGAGCCAAAACTGCCCAAGCCCAGGCAATTCAAACCAAAACGCTCGTTGTCAAGATTGGCACATCTAGCCTGACTCGGCCTGACACAGGTCACCTAGCGCTCGCAACACTGGGCCGGTTAGTAGAAACGCTTTGCCAATTACAGCGGCTAGGGCATCAGGTCATTTTGGTCTCTTCGGGCGCGGTGGGCGTTGGCTGTGCTCGGTTAGGAATTACCCAGCGGCCCAAGACAATTGCGCTAAAGCAGGCAGTAGCGGCGGTGGGTCAGGGCCGACTGATGCGAGTATATGATGATTTTTTTAGTGAATTGCAGCAGCCGATTGCCCAGGTGCTGCTGACGCGCAGCGATTTGGCCCAGCGATCGCGCTATGTCAACAGCTATCGCACCTTTCGCCAGCTCATGCAGCTGGGTGTGATTCCTGTCGTCAACGAAAACGACACCGTCGCTACCGACGAACTTAAGTTTGGTGATAACGACACGCTCTCGGCCTTAGTCGCGAGCCTAGTGGGGGCCGACTATCTATTTTTGCTAACCGATGTAGACCAGCTCTATTCTGCCGACCCTCGGCAAGATCCAACGGCTCAGCCCATCAGCCGCGTCAGCCATATTGATCAGCTCACAGCCAGCATTGGTGCAGCCGGGTCGAGTTGGGGTACAGGCGGCATGTCTACCAAAATAGAAGCCGCTCGAATTGCAACCGCCGCGGGTACGCATACCGTGATCACACAGGGGCAAACACCTGAAGATGTACTCAAAATTTTAGACGGTGAGGCCATTGGCACCCTATTTGAAGCTCAGTCTACGCGCTCAACGGCTAGAAAGCGGTGGATTGCTGGCACTTTAATTCCCGCTGGACGCCTCTACCTAGACGAAGGGGCAACGGCGGCCATTCAAACAGCGGGTAAGTCTTTGCTGCCAGCAGGCATCACTGAAGTGGAAGGAGAATTTGGCGCTCAAGATGCCGTATTGCTGTGCAATAGCAGAGGAGAAGAAATTGCCAGAGGCTTGGTCAACTACAGTGATGAAGACTTGCGCAAAATTTGTGGCCATCGCTCTGCTGACATTGAGCAGCTGTTAGGTTATGAAGGGGCAGAAACCGTCATTCACCGAGATAACTTAGTGCTTAAGTAGGCAAGTGCTCAAGTAGGCAAGTGCTCAAGTAGGCAAGTGCTCAAGTAGGCAAGTGCTCAGGTAGGCAATTGTCTGGAAAAGGCACCTGGATGAAGAAGGCACATGCAGAAGATGCGCTTGCTAGCATGGCGGCTACTCGGTTGAGCCTGTGCTGGCATTGCTTTTAGGTGAACTCAAATCCTCACGTGCGCAGGCCCTTCTAGTTTTTTGCTCTGAGCTTTTGTTCTGAGTTTTTGCCTTGACGAGTTTCACTGTCTTGGCGTGCATCGTAAAGCCATGCGTTATTTCATGTTTGACTAACTTCTTATCTTTAAATATTTTTCCTATGGCGATCGCTTCTTCTACGTCTGCTGATTCTGTTTTGGCCGATTCTGCTGCCAACAAGCCCACCGTACTCGTGACCGGGGGGGCTGGCTATATCGGTTCACATGCCGTTTTGGCCTTAG
The DNA here is from genome assembly GCA_963833005.1 of uncultured cyanobacterium. Lineage (GTDB taxonomy): Bacteria > Cyanobacteriota > Cyanobacteriia > Phormidesmidales > Phormidesmidaceae > Phormidesmis. Next base: position 469,149 of record CAWHWK010000003.1, read on the forward strand.
AGACCGCAGGCTATCAGACCGTTATTTTAGACAATTTAGAATACGGACACAAAGAGCTGGCCGAGCAGCACTTAAAGGCAAAGATTATCGTCGGTGATACGACCGATCGGCCTTTGCTAGATGAAATTTTTAGCACTTACAACATCGCGGCAGTAATGCATTTTGCCGCCTATATCGCCGTTGGCGAATCGGTCAGTCACCCGGCCAAGTACTACCGCAACAATGTATACGGCACGCTAAACCTGCTCGAAGCGATGGTTGCTGCCGATGTAAAGCGCCTGGTATTTTCTTCAACCTGCGCTATTTACGGCCCGCCCAAGACAGTCCCGATTCCCGAAGACCATCCGCAAAACCCGATTAGCCCCTACGCGACGAGCAAGCTAATGGTGGAGAAAATACTGCTAGATTTTCAGGCTGCTTATGGATTGCAGTCGGTTTGCTTTCGATATTTCAATGCGGCAGGCGCAGATCCACAAGGTCGACTAGGCGAGGATCACAACCCTGAAACGCACCTAATTCCACTGGTTCTGTTCGCAGCGTTAGGTAAGCGAGCGTCGATTTCTATTTTTGGCAGCGACTACGAAACCCGAGACGGCACCTGCATCCGTGACTACATTCATGTGTCTGATTTAGCCGACGCCCATGTAAAGGGGGCTGAGTATTTGCTAGAGGGGGGCGAAACGTCTTTCTTTAATCTGGGCAATGGCAATGGCTATACGGTCAAAGAGGTGATTGAAACAGCCAGGAAGGTGACCGGGAAAGAGATTGTGGCGGTGCCGTGCGATCGCCGTCCCGGAGATCCGCCGAGTTTGGTCGGGACTAGCGATCGCGCCAAACAAGTCCTTGGCTGGCAGCCCAAATATCCCGACATTGAAAACATCATCACTCACGCGTGGCAGTGGCACCAAAAACGCCACGGCAGCTAACTTGAAGATAGCCACCGTGGCGTTCGGTTGTGAGCAAATAGTGCTAGCAGCTTACGACGCGGTGGCAACACCAATCGGGCAAGACACACTAGTGCCGCCTAGGCCGCAGTAGCCACCTGGATTTTTGGCTAGGTACTGCTGATGGTAGTCTTCTGCGTAGTAAAACTCAGGAGCAGGCAAAATCTCCGTTGTAATCTCACCATAGCCAGACTTTTTCAGAGCCGCCTGATACATTTCCTTAGACTGCTTAGCCGCTTTTAGCTGCGCATCAGAATAGGTATAAATGCCCGAGCGATACTGCGTCCCTCTGTCATTGCCCTGCTGCATGCCTTGCGTAGGGTTATGACTCTCCCAGAACAGTTTCAGTAAAGCGTCATAGCTAACTACCTTGGGGTCAAAGACAACCAGAACGACCTCGTTGTGGCCAGTCATCCCAGAGCAGACTTCCCGGTAGGTTGGGTTCGGCGTGGTGCCAGCGGCATAGCCAACAGCGCTGCTATAGACGCCATCTGCCTGCCAAAACTTGCGCTCGGCCCCCCAAAAGCAGCCCAAACCGAACATTGCCAGCTCCATCCCTTCGGGAAAAGGCCCTTTAATCGGGTTACCGTTCACGTAATGCTGCTCTGGGACGGGCATTTCCTTGTCACGACCCGGTAAAGCGTCTTCAGCGCTAGGGATAGCGTCTTTTTTTCCAGTTCCAAGTCCAAAAAAGGCCATAAGGCTCCTTGTATATGATGTGCGAGCTGTCTTTATCTTAGCGACTTCCCTTAGCGATCGCAGGAGGCGAAAACCCAACCTGCTGTACGCCCAACTGTGCGCCAAAAAGCTGTATTTCTAATCGATCAGCCGTTTTTCGATTTCAGCTTTCACAGCGTCCGCATCGGCTGGCAGTTGAACAGCGGGGTTTGCATACTGACTAGTCACCTCTTCTAGCGTCGATTCGTGATAGCCAACTTTAAAGTCGGTAAATTTCAACCCATGAGCCGTACTAATTACCACCGTCTTGTCATCCGATTTGATCACGCCCCGCTTAATCAGTTTCTTTAGCACGGCCAGCGCGACACCCGTATGCGGACAGGTAAACATGCCGGTCAAATCAGCGTGTGCAGCAGCAGCGGCCAGCTCGCTTTCAGTAGCCTGTTCGACAATACCATCCGTTTCCACGATGGCTTTGACTGCTTTTTCATAGCTCACTGGGTTGCCAATCCTGATGGCATTGGCCAGCGTATTTTGCGCAGTTACATTGATTTTTTCCTTAAATCCAGCTTTAAAGGATTTGTAAAAAGGATTGGCTCTGGCCGCTTGCGCTGCAACTAGCCTCGGCATTCGCGTAATCAACCCCAGATCCATCATCAGTTTGAATCCTTTGTAGAGCGCACTGATATTGCCAAGATTGCCTACCGGAATCACAATCCAATCAGGAACGTCCCAATCAAACTGTCGGATAATTTCGATGCCGACCGTCTTTTGGCCTTCGATGCGCAGACTGTTCATTGAATTGGCAAGATAGATCGAATTGTCTTTCGTCACTTCTTGAACAATTTTCATACAGCCGTCAAAGTCGGTGTCGAGTGCGAGCACATGCGCGCCGTTGGCAACCGGTTGGATTAGCTGCGCGGTGCTGACTTTACCGGCGGGCAAAAAGATAACTGCCGGGATGCCAGCATGAGCCGCGTAAGCCGCCAGTGCAGCGCTAGTGTCACCAGTACTGGCACAGGCGACGGCTTTGATAGGGCTACCTGCTTGGGCCATCATTTGTTTGACCACGCTAACTAACACAGTCATGCCAAGATCTTTGAAGCTGCCGGTATGACTGTTGCCGCAGAGCTTGACCCACAGGTCAGGAACGCCGAGCTGCTGCCCTAGCCTTTCAGCCCAAAACAAGTTTGTGTTGCCCTCAAAGGTACTGACGATATTTTCATCAGCCAGGGCCGGAATGACCCACTCGCGCATTCCCCACACCCCGCTGCCGTAAGGCCACGTCGTGGTGCCAATTCGCGAGTCGAACAGTTGTTTCCACTGGCTAGCGCTGCGTTTTTTGAGCGGTTCGAGCTCATGATGGACCTCTAGCAGACTGTTACAAGATGGGCAGCTATAGATCACATCAAAGATGGAGTGCTTGGCTGAGCAGCCAGCGATGCAGCGAAAGTAAACAGTTTGGTTATCGATATCTAATTTGGGCTCAACAGCTGACAGCATCAGTAATTCCTGGTAATAAGCAGTAGATTGACAGTATTTTCATAGCGGCCTGAGCGCGCGCGGGGCAAGTGCAATTTTATTCGCGATTGTTGAAAGATTTGTATGATTGGGCCTGTCAGTTCTGAGGATGTAGGAAGATCGAGAGGTAATATATTCTATTTTCTTACAGCTTCTCCTATGGATCGCTTTAGAGTCGAGGTCATTTCAAAAACACCCAACCCACAGCAGACTATCTATGCGGCAATGCATCAAGATTACGCTGAAGCCTTTGTGTGGGATCAGCGCCATGAATGGCCCTCAGAAGAAAAAGCGGGAGAGCTGGTCATTCGCAATTTGCTCAAAGGTGGTCGCGGTCACTTTGGCCCCCTAGAGCATCCGCAGATTGTACTAAACTGCGGGTTTTTCCCTCATTCCACCATGCAGCAAATTAGAACTCATCGCGTTGGCTTGAGCTTCGATGTGCAATGTCTAGCTGGAACGACCGAAGTTACATTTGTTCATGCATCTGGACGACTGAGAAAATACCAGCTTGCTGAACTTTATGACCTTTGGGAAAACGGAGAGAAAGCGGTTCGAGAACGCAGCATAAAAGGTCGCAATGGAGAAGCACCGGGTTCATATCGCCGGGACTGCAAAAAGCGCCTAAAAAAAATGAATTTGCGGGTCTTAAATGAAGACACAGGTTTTTTTGAGACGAGCCATTTGAAGTCGGTGATGTGTAGCGGTCGTCAGCCTGTGTACCGCTTGACTTTAGAAAACGGGAAAACCCTCGACTGCACGACTAGGCATCGCCTGCTTACCTCTACAGGATGGCAGAGAATGGGAGACGCTATTGGCCTCGTTGCCGATACTGACTATACTGCGCTGGCGATGACTCGACATTGTGAAGTGATGTGCAACGGAGTGACTAGACCTGACGTTTTGTATTCTCAGAAGGCGTGGCTGTCAGCGCAAGCGCAGCGTGGGCTAAACGCTAGTGCGATCGCTCGACTTTGTGAGACGTCCGCTGATGTTATTTGCTACTGGGCTAAGAAATATGCGCTATCGCTATCGCCAGGACACCATTCAGGTCTAAAGACAGCTATTGGCACAGGAATATATAGAGAGAAGATCTGGTTAACAGAGCAGCTAGATCAAAGGAAGGACGTTGCTCAAATGGCAAAGGCGGCCGGGTGTTCTATCGAAACGATTAAAAAGTGGGTTTACTCATCACGGTTTAGCGCTTAATAAGCGATCGCCGGGTACAGAAACACCTTGGAACAAAAACATCAAAGGATACCGTTTAGACTTAACGCCGGAGGCTCGTGAGCAGCGTCGGCAAAACGGTGAGAAATACACACAGAGGGGCCAGACCTCTGTGTTTTGGAAAGGGGGAGTTTCTAGCGATCGCACACTGATCGGCGCTTGGACTCGTCAAAAGGCACCCGTCGTTCACGAAAAATTTGACTACATTTGCCAAAACTGTATTTGTCAAAACTGTGGGGAAAGGGGAGGAGAGCTTCATGCTCATCACTTGGTTCCCGTATTTACAGACCCTAGTCTTGCCTACGACTTCGAGAATTTAGTTTCTATTTGTAAAGAATGTCACACCAAAATTCATAGCCAAAACCTAGAGCTGGCATTTGCAGAAAAATTTCAGCCTGTCACACAGCCTAGACAGTGGAAGGACAAACCTAGGGCTGCTGGACGCCAGCTAGCGGCTCACGCCGTTAAAGTTACCGGAGTAGAGTTTTTAGGCTTCCAGACGACTTACGATTTAGAAGTCGAGGAACCCTGGCATAATTTCATCGCTAACGGACTGGTTGTGCACAACTCCTTCAGGTATACAGGATCGCGAATTATTGATGTGATTGAGGGTAAAACGGATGTGGAAGACGTGTTTTACTTGCGGCCTGTGGGCGCGTATACCGATCGTCAGGGAAAGAAGTATGACTATACCGACGAGCTACGTCAGCAGGATGTTGCCTGGTGCATAGAAGGCTGCAAGCGCTATAAAACGCGAATTGATCAGGGCTTTTCAGAAGAACATGCTCGAGGTCTCATTCCTTTCGATGTGCGCCAGCACTGGGTGCTTTCAGCCAATGCGCGGTCGCTGATGCATTTACTAGATTTGCGGTGGAAGGCCGACGCCCAGCTAGAAGCGCAAAAGCTTTGCGAGGCGATTTGGCCTCAGTTTCAAGCTTGGGTGCCTGCGATCGCAGCCTGGTATGAAGACAACCGCCTCAAGAAAGCTCGCCTTTCTCCGTAAAAGGACTTCCGAAAGTCCTTTTTTGAAGCTGTCAACTGATTTGCAGATTTTATGCTTTTAATAAGTGGAACTTATCTTTCCAATTTACTTTTGGGAAAAGAAAGCGCTTGACAACGCTTGAAGGGCAGTCGCTTCATATTTCTAATTGAAACTCCTTTTTGAAAGAAACATGAGCGATCGCGTCCTTGTACGTATAGATACGTAATTTGTTTCGTAGCGTCTATTGCCCCGTACGCAAATGTTTCTGTTTGCCTCTGTTTGTCTACGGCGGCATTAGCTGACGACTTATTCAAACTTTATGGAATGTCAAATGGGGATACAAAATAGGCAGATTTTGCATTTAATTGATTTGATTACGAGCTGTTTTCAAAAGGCCGTGCTACTACTGTAGGAACATGAGTGCTTAACAAAGCATTTATGTCCATGGAACTAAAGGTGGTGAATTTTTGTCTGAAAAGCTACAATCAGCAAGACTCTAGCAAGCATAGTTAGACTTTACTTGATAGGTGGGTAGTCTCTTTTTAGCTCACTTTCTCAGGTAACTTGAGTAGCTCGCCATTTGCGGGCTAACACCAACGAGCGCGCACAGAAGTCCAGTAGCAAAAGTCCAACAGTACAAGCTCAGTAGCAGAAGTCCAGTAGATTTTTTGAAGCGTTTACTTTCCCGTCCTTAATACCAAGTCTTGCGATAAGTATTGATCGCATATATATTATTTAATCGCTCTGGCCCATCGGCCCATCTATCAAAGGGCAGAAAACCAAAGGGCAGAAAACCTTTTGAAAACTGTCCCCCGCGATTATCTACACACGACTCATCGGTAAAGGCCCGGAACGCTTTACAGAAATTATAGGAATCATAAGCAAGCGCGATAAAGCAAGTCTTATGAAAAAGACCTGACCTACGCGATGTACCTGAATTAGTTCATCACTCACTTAAGAAGGAGCAAAAGGAACGCGGCATGACCCAATCTATAGATGCAGTTGAGGCTTTAGACCCCAGTACGAAAGGTGGCGAAACCACTCGCGCTGTAGCCACTATCGACTTGACCGATATGACTAAGACTCCCTCAACCAAGACGACAAAGAGAGGGACTGCTAAAGCTACTAAAGCTGCCACTGCTAAAGCTACCAAGGATGCTAAGGCTACCAAGGATGCCAAAGCTACTAAGGGTGCCGCGAAGGGGAAAACGCGTCGTCGCAGTGCAACAACGAAGAAGAAGCACTACACAGAAGATTCTATTCGGCTGTACTTGCAGGAGATTGGTCGCATTCGGCTGCTGCGCGCTGAAGAAGAGATTGAGCTAGCTCGCAAAATCGCCGACTTGCTAGAGCTAGAGCGAATTCGCGATGAAATTGACGATCAGCTAGATGATGAACCTACTGATGCAGATTGGGCCAATGCCGTAGACATGCCGCTGTCTGCTTTCCAGCGACGGCTGCACTTGGGCCGCCGAGCAAAAGACAAGATGGTTCAATCGAACCTGCGTCTGGTGGTTTCTATTGCAAAGAAATATATGAACCGGGGCCTGTCTTTTCAGGACTTGATTCAAGAAGGCAGCTTGGGCCTCATTCGCGCGGCTGAAAAGTTTGACCACGAGAAAGGATACAAGTTTTCAACCTACGCTACCTGGTGGATTCGTCAGGCAATTACGCGGGCGATCGCCGATCAGTCTCGGACTATCCGCCTGCCGGTTCACCTGTATGAAACCATCTCTCGGATTAAGAAAACCACTAAGCTGCTCTCTCAGGAACTAGGCCGTAAGCCGACTGAGGAAGAAATCGCAACTCGGATGGAAATGACCATTGAGAAGCTACGCTTTATTGCGAAGTCTGCTCAGCTACCAATCTCGCTAGAGACACCCATTGGCAAAGAAGAAGATTCTCGGCTAGGTGACTTTATCGAATCTGACGGTGAAACGCCTGAAGATGAGGTTTCGAAGAGCCTGCTGCGCGAAGATCTTGAAAGCGTGCTAAGCACATTGAGCCCGCGTGAGCGCGACGTGCTGCGTCTACGCTATGGCTTGGACGATGGTCGGATGAAGACGCTTGAAGAGATTGGCCAAATTTTCAACGTTACCCGCGAGCGAATCCGTCAGATTGAGGCTAAGGCTTTGCGTAAGCTGCGCCATCCCAATCGCAATAGCGTCTTGAAAGAATACATCCGCTAGAGAGCCGAAGCGTAAAAGCTTTTTTGCCTATTATCAAAAGAAGGTCCACTAGGACCTTCTTTTGACGTTAGTGGAGAAGCTGGCCTAAACAAAGTCAGCTTGGGCACAACCGGCACAAGCTGACGTGGACAAAATCGGCATAAATTGGTACGGTTGTTCTTACTAGTGCGTAGATATTGGCTTTGGAAACACGATGGAACCTTTAACTCAAGCTCAGCAAGAACTGTACGATTGGCTAGTTGCCTATATCCGTGAAAACCGCCACTCTCCTTCGATTCGGCAGATGATGCGCGAAATGAAGCTGAAGTCGCCTGCACCCGTCCAGAGCCGTTTGGACCATCTGCGTAAAAAGGGCTACATCGACTGGAATGAAGGTCAGGCTCGGACGATTCGAATTTTACAAGAAGAGCAGGGAATACCTATTTTTGGGGCGATCGCGGCTGGTTCTATGGTCGAAGCCTTTACCGACACGGTGGAGCATTTTGATCCGATGTCGATTAGCTTTAAGGGGAGTGACTTTGCCCTTAGAGTCAGCGGCGATTCGATGATAGAAGCCCTGATCGACAGTGGTGATATTGTCATCATGCGCAAAGTCCAAGATCCTAAGCGCGTGCGCAATGGGGCCATTGTGGCCGCTCGAATCGAATCGAATACGACCTTAAAGTACTACTATTTTGACAATGGCATAGTGACATTGAAGCCTGCAAATCCTCGGTTTCCCGTGATGAACTATCCGGCAGAACAGGTGAGTATCGATGGTGAGCTTGTTGGCGTGTGGCGCAGCCGCGGCTTGGGCTAGTGCTCTGAGTAGTACTTTTTTAGAAAAGTACCTTTGGGGCAGTACTTTTCAGGGGCAAGCCAAGGTATACACTGGTTGGCAAGGTAATTGTTTGCCCTTGTAAAGGCTCTCACAACAGGCTCCCACAATGACAGGTATAGCTGCTACGCCAGATTCTGCTGCCAGTCGCTTTGGTCGACGGTTTGGGCGGATAGTGCTGATAGGTTCTGTTGTTTTCTTGCTTGCTGGTATAGCGGGCTTCAGCTATTTGCGCATAAACAGTTCGCTGGCTTTACTAGGCGGCAGCGATCGCCCAATTGCGGCAGCGAGTGCGTTTGTGCCTGCCGAGTCGCCATTTACCGTTTCTTTGCTGATTGAGCCTGAGCGTTTAGTGGCGCTAAGCCAAGCAGTTGTTCACCCGGATCAGCGATCGCAAGCTCGCAGCGAGATTGAACAAGTCCAGCAGCATTTTCAACAGATTACCGGACTAAGCTACGAGCGCGATATTCAGCCGTGGCTCGGTCAAGAAATTACGTTTGCCTGCACCGAAATGGACCTAGATCGAGATCTAGAAAACGGTCAGCAGCCAGGATATCTTTCAATTTTTGAGATAGCACCTGGGCGCTATGAGCAGGCACAGTCTTTTTTACAGCTGTTTTGGCAGCGGCAGGCGATCGCAGGTAAGCTGCCTGCCTATCAAACTGTTAGCGGTGTAAAGATACTGGCTAGTCAGGACGCTCAGGTGGCTTCGCTGACGGCGGCTAGCGCTTTGGTAGGTCGTCAGTTTGTCATGTTTGCCAACGATGAACGGGTTTTACGCAGCAGTATTCGCGCGGCGCAAACCGCTCAGAATCTAGCGCAAAGCCCAGCTTATCGGCAGCGTGTGGCGGCGCTTCCTGACCAAAGAGTTGCATTAGCCTATCTAGATGCGCGTTTGTTGAGGGCAGCTAAACCCTTAGTGCCGATGCCAGTAGTGCCGATACCAGACGCTGCTCAATTTATCGCGGTTAGTTTAGAGGCAAAGCGAGACGGTCTTATGGCGATCGCACAGCTACCTAAGCCTAAACCACTGTCTGGAGGGCCAAAGACACAGACAAATAGTCTAGGCTCACGGGTGGAATCGCTATGGGATTCAAAGCTGACGAACTACCTGCCAGCAGATAGTGAGCTAGCGGTGATAGGAAAAGATATTAGTGAGCTGAGTGCAGCTTGGGCGATCGCAGGTTTGCCAGATAGTTTGCTGCCCAAGTTTATGCGCTTGCAGCCGTCTTCTGCAGCCTCGTTTGCAAACTCGCTATCTGACCCGCTATCTGACCCGCTATATGAAGACTTCAATCAAGGCTATGCGCTATCTCGGGTGAGCTATGGGCCGTCCCCCGACTGGATCTTGGCGGTTCCTAGAGAAGCCGCTCAAGTAGCCGCGCTCGATCAGGCTGCAATGGCGGCTGGCTATAGCGTGGTGCCAGTCACGATGGATACTGAAGGCGAAGCGACTGCCTGGACTCGCTTTACCGCTCAAGGCGGCAAACGGACAGCGGCAACCACAACCAACAGCCCCCGTAGCAATATCCGCAGCGGCCTAGAATCTGAGCTGTTGGGATTGCACTTACAGCAAGGCAATATTGAGATCTTTGCTAGCTCATTGACGGCGATGGACAGCGCGTTGGAAAGCCAGACATCTGATAGTTCCCTATCGGCATCGCCTCAATTTGTGCGGGTCACATCGCCGCTGATGACGGCCCGCAGCGATGCCTATGTGTATCTAAGCTGGCCCAAGATTGCCCCCATAGCAGGTCAACTGTTCCCGATGTTAAATCAGGTTCAAGCGGTTGCCAGCCCGCTGACCAATCATATTGATGCGATCGCAGCTAGCCACGATGAAGAAACGGTTCGACTCTTCATCCAGCTAGTTGAATAGACTTTTAAAGGCGATGGCAATCATAGATGACTCGGCAATCTGGCCTATTGTGCGGGCGATCGCCAAAGGAACTCAGCCCACCGGAAAGCAACGACTGCTGCTGCAAAAATGGTTGCTCGAAAGTTCGCGGGCGAGCGTTTGGCAGCTATCGGCGGCCAATGTTGATGCCGTTCTAACCAGCCGTATCCAGCTATTGCAGCGGCTAGGTGCCCACTTAGACAGCCATGCAATAGCACTGCCTGTAGCAGGAAATTGGATAGATTGGATACCCTCTTTGTGGACGCTGTGGCTGCCTTTAGCCCAAAGTATTGATGCGAAGCAGCGTCAGGGCAACATACCGTTTGTGCAGGGCATCTTGGGGGCTCAAGGAACTGGCAAGACTACCTTGACGGGCATTTTGCAGCTCATTCTAAACTGCCTGGGTCAGCGAGCGGTGAGTTTATCGATTGACGATCTGTATCTGACCTATCATCAGCGCTGCCAGCTCAAGCAGCAAGATCCTCGCTTAGTTTGGCGAGGGCCGCCTGGAACGCATGACGTTGCTTTGGGCGTCAGTACGCTGAGCGCATTTAAACGTGACGGCTCGAAACGTGACAGGTCGGACGGCTCTTTAGTGGCTCCAGAGATTGCCTTGCCGCGCTTTGATAAGTCTCTACAGGGTGGGCAGGGCGATCGCATCTCTCCTATGCTTGCCCAGCAGCCAACCGTTCTGCTGTTTGAAGGCTGGTTTATCGGCGCGCAGCCTCTACCAGATGAGCTGTTAGCGCGTGAGGACTTTGCATTCCCTACGCCAATTTTGACCGCGGAAGACCGGCAGTTCGCTCGAGACTGTAACCGTCGGCTACGTGCCTATCTGCCGCTTTGGGAACGATTAGATAATTTGATAGTCTTGCAACCTCAAGACTATCGGTTTTCGCTGCGGTGGCGACAGCAAGCTGAGCAGCACATGATAAGTGGAGGTAAAGATGGGCTCTCTCCAGACGAAGTCGCCGATTTTGTGGTTTACTTCTGGAAAGCGCTACATCCTGAGCTATTTGTGACACCGCTAACCGTAAGCACGTCAACACACAGGCATAAAGCACCCAGTCATAAAGCAAGTTTGGTGGTGAGTATTGATTGTAATCATATGATAGCTCGTCTGTATTTACCCTGAAATGGGAACTTTGGGAGAGTATAAGAGGATTAGCTAGGTGAGGATATTGAGGTAAATGATGGTGAGTATGGATACAACACTTCAGGTGATAGCGCCTACTGGCATCCTCGACGGGACGAAGTCTGCGGATATTCGAGGACAGGTAACCAGCGCCCTAGCAAGCGGTGCAACAACACTGTTGATGGACCTTAAAGACGTTACTTTTGTCGATAGCTCTGGCCTGGGAACGCTCGTTTCTGTGCTGAAAAAGGTGCGATCGCAAGATTGCGAAATGTATGTTTGCGCTATTAACCCACAAGTGAAGATGCTGTTTGAGCTAACTAGCATGGACCGCGTGTTTGAAATATTTGAAGATAGAGCCGCTTTTGAAGCCTCTCGGTAGGGACTCGCTGACGCTATCAAAAAGATTGCGAACAGTTTTGGCTTCGGCCTATGTGCCATACAAAAAGCCCCGAACAGTAATGCTCGGGGCTTTTTGGTAGTTGCTCTTGCTACAAATGTCAATTTTCTAGACCGCTAGAACGGGATGTCATCGAATTCAGCAGACGACGCTGCCGCAGGGGTTTGAGCGGCTGGCTGCGCCTGTGCTGTCGCAGCGGCTGACGGGGTAGAGTCTGGCAGTGCACCTTGGCCACTGGGGAAACGCCCTGCGGCAATCGGCGTGCCCTCCGCAATGGGCACAGACTGTAATTCACTAAGCGGGCTAACTCGCTGGACGGTCATCTCAGCGCGCTTTTCTTTAAAGCCTTCAGGGCGCTCTAGGGTATTCATGCCCAAGCGGCCTTCTAATAAGACGCGATCGCCGATTTGGTAGCGCTCTTGAATCTCTTGTGCCAAATTGCCCCAGCCCACTACCTTAATCTGGCTGACACTATCGCCCTCCCTAATGCCAGGGAACTTGACAATAAACTCGGCAATTGGCGTTTGATTATCAGCGGTGTAGCGTAGCTGAGGAGCCTGCACAATCTCCGCCATTAAGATGCAGTTATTCATAAAATACTATCCTTGGTTCCCTGCTCTAATTCAATAAAGGTTTGCACCTTTTGCCGATACGCTCGTAGCTGCTTATCTACCCAATCTCTATCTTCGCTATTGGCAAAAATATGGACCAGCGGCTCTCCAGCGTCCGGTAATATTAACACCCAGTTCTGCTGGCTTGTACCCACTATTTTAACGCCATCTATTAGCTCTAGGCTATCGGCTGGATGAGTCTCTACAAGATAGCGCATGAGTGCCCCTTTAATCGTGCGGGGGCAGCGTATGGTCTGCGAGCGGTGTGAAATTCGCGGCAGCTCTTCCCAAATTTGACCGAGCGATCGCTCTTGAATGAGCAGCATCTCAATCAGCTTAGCGATGCAAAACATCGCATCAAACCCAGGATGTAACTTCGGGAAAATAAAGCCCATATCGCCGCTGCCGCCCAGCACCACATTAGAAAGCTCATGACAGGTTTCCATCAAAGCCGTCGGGTTTGCTTTAGTACGCACTACTTGGGCATCGTGACGGCGAGCAATTTCCTCAATGGCCCCGGAGGCATGAACCGGTACGACCACCGTACCGCGCGGATGGGCCGTTAAGATCATATGCGTCATCAGCGCTGTTAGCTGTTCGCCTCGAATCGGTGAGCCGACTTCATCAACCAGGATTAACTGCTCGCCGTTGGCTGAAACCTGAACGCCAAAGGTTGCTTGCAGTGCCTGAACGACCTGTCCGAGCTGCCCAAGCATTTGTTCACGCTCTAGAACTGAGGGCGCAGTTGGGCTGAGGCTGGCGTTGAGCACGACCGCATCGCAACCAAACTTACCTAAAAGCTGTGGCAGCACCGCGCCTGAAACCGAGTAGACGTAGTCAATGACTACTTTTGATCTGCTGTTGCGAATAGAGCCAACATTAAGGTGTTCTTCAAAGGCAGTGGCGTATATATCAATCAGCGCGGTGGGATAGGTGACCGTACCGATTTCGTGAATCTGTGATCGCCGCAAATCCTCTTTAAAGTACGCCCCTTCGATTTTCTTTTCTCTACTTTTAGGAATGCCAATCCCAATGGGATCAAAAAACTCAATCAAAATATGATCTGGCCGCTCAGGATGTAGCCGCACATGAATGCCACCCGCTACCCGCAGCGTCGGCAGCACGTTCCTCGCAATCGGAATCGAAATAGCTTCCAAATTTAAAACGTTAATTCCAACCGACATCAGCCCGGCAATCAGCGCCCTGGCAACCATTCTAGAGATACTGCGCTGGTCGCGAGAAACGCTAATATGCGCCCCCGGCTTGAGCGTAGAGCCAAAAGCCGCCCCCAGCTTGACCGCAAACTCAGGCGTAATATCGATATTGGCCAGTCCAGACACGCCCCGCTGCCCAAAAAGATTGCGCTGGGCCGTGTGCCCCCAGATCAAATTAATATTGAGCGTTGCTCCCGATTCGATGATTTTGCTGGGCCAGACCCTAACGCCGGGGCTAATCTGTGCTTCTTCACCAATAGTAGAGAGTGCGCCAACAACTGCCCCTTCTAAGACATGGGCGCGGCGATTGGCCCGAGTGCCTCTAGCAATAACGCAAGCGCGTAGATGCGCATCATCGCCAATGACCGCACCGTTCCAAATGATGGGGCGCTTAAGATCGGCGTCGCTGCCAATGGTGACGTTGTCGCCGATGACGGTACCGGCTTCTAAAACGGCCCTATGACCAATTCGGCAGTTGTCGCCAATGAGCACAGGCGGGTTGAGCTTGGCACTAGGCGCAATAGACGTATTGCGGCCAATCCAAATGCCTTGACTGCTTTGTGGATAGGCATAATCGAGCGTTACTTTTCCTTGTAGGGCGTCATACTGCGCTTCTCGGTAGGCGTTGAGGTGGCCGACATCGCACCAGTAGCCTTCGGCAACGTAGCCATACATCTGCGCTTGCTTTTCTAGCAGGCGCGGGAAAAGATCCTTAGAGAAGTCCTGTTCGCAGTTGGGCGGCAAGTAGTCGAGAATAGCGGGCTCGAAAATATAGACGCCAGCGTTTACCGTGTCAGAGAAAACCTCGCTAGTGGAGGGCTTTTCGAGAAAGCGAACGATGCGGCCGTCTTTATCGGTGATGACCACGCCAAACTCTAGCGGGTTGGGCACGCGGGTGAGGATGAGGGTTGCGGCGGCTCCTTTTTGCTTGTGAAAGGCGATCGCAGCTGTCAGGTCAAAATCGGTAATGCTATCGCCGCTAATAACGATAAAAGTATCGTCCAACAGCTCTTCGACGTTTTTGACGCAGCCAGCCGTCCCCAGCGGCTGATCTTCTTCGACGGCGTAGGTCATTTGCACCCCAAACTCTTGGCCGTCTTGAAAGTAGTCGCGCATGACATCAGGCAAGTAGAACAGAGTTGCGATCACTTCAGTGATGTTGTGACGCTTGAGGAGATTAATAATATGCTCAGCGATGGGGCGATTGAGCACAGGGACCATCGGTTTGGGCAAGTCGCAGGTTAGCGGTCTGAGTCTGGTGCCAGAGCCACCGGCCATGAGTACTGCGCGCATCGTTGCTCTCCGTGCTATATGCGTTCTATTTTAGACATTGCAACTATCGTGATGCCCTTATTTGAACATTTTGAACGTTATTCTGAACAATAGAAATACGAACAATGGATGAAAAGCTGCGCTAGAGAATTTGCGAAGGACCTCGCGTTAATCTTTAAGTAGAGTAAGCACAGCTTTTTATTGAAAAGCTTTTGGCGCGTTACTATTGTCCATTAGATATTATTAGTATGTAGAAACACTGTCGTTTAGGCGTTTTCGTTTAGGCACATTACTAGGAAACAGCTATGGGATTTTTTGGACTGATCTGCGTGGTTATCTATGGCGTCGGGGTTTGGAAGTTTTGGAATGGGTTCAACCGAACCAACTTTACGAGCCAAAAGCTATCTTTGACGCTGCTTTGGCCAGTTTTTTTGATTGGTAATGCCAACTATAGAAAGAATTTTACGAAGGCAATTAAAGGATCTTAGTCGGTGGCTTATTCGGCCAGTCGTAGCCAAGTCCGTCAAATTTAGGATAAGTCAATATGAATCAGTCCAGTGGCCAATTTTCTCCGATGGGAGATGTTCTTAAGTCTAAGTCTGTGCCCTGGCTGCCGATGATTAGCGCGACGGCCCAGCGGTATGACGCAGAATACGCTGGCAAGTCGTTCGAACTGCCTGAAGAGGTTGAGGCGATGCCGGTGTTTCGTGACTGGGCTTCTGGGTCGCTTGGCTCTCGGATTGCCTCGCCGTTTTGGCAGATAGCCAAACCTAAGAAAAATCAGCACTGCCTAGATATTGGCTGCGGGTTTAGCTTTTTAATCTATGAGTGGAAGGCTTGGCAAGCTCGGTTTTATGGTCAAGATGTAAGTGCGATCGCAATCAAAACACTACATCAGCGTGGCCCCCAGCTTGACTCAAAGCTGTTTCAAAGGGTAAAGCAGGCCCCAGCCCATCAGCTCGACTATCCACCCGCCAGCTTTGATTTAGTCTTTGCCACAGGATTCAGCTGCTACTATCCGCTCGACTACTGGCAAGCGGTGATGGAAGCCGCCAAGCCTTTGATTAAACCAGGTGGCTTTTTTGTATTTGATGTGATCGATCCAGCGCAGCCGCTAGCTGAGAACTGGGCGATTTTAGAGACGTATCTAGGCGCTGACGTTTTTTTGGAGCCCTTAGAGAGCTGGCGATCGCTAATTAAAACAGTAGGGGCCAAAGTGGTCAAGCAGCAAAGCGGCGAGCTGTTTCATCTGTACAAGACGCGTTGGACATAAGACGCATGAGACGTAAGGTGCGTTGGACGTAAGGTGCGTTGGACGTAAGGTGTGTGAACGGTGGTTAGGAACAAGATCGAGAAAAGATGGCGACCGTTTGGCTGATTGGAGGCACCAGCGAAAGTGCTGCGCTAGCAGCGGCGCTATCTAACCGAGGCGTGCCCTGTGTGATCACAGTGACCACCGCAGCGGCAAAGCGGCTGTATGCAGACATGGCCCAAGTTCGAGTGGGTCAGCTATCATCGCAAACCCTGCCGGGTTTTGTTGATCAATGGCAGGTGAGCTGTATTTTAGATGCATCGCACCCGTTCGCTAGTGAGATTTCTAGATTGGCGATCGCGCTAGCTCAAACCCAATCAATACCCTACTTGCGCTACGAACGCGAGACGATTGCCTGTACCCATCAGGAGGCCGATCCTTCGGTGATTTTGGTAGATTCTGTTGAGTCTTTGATTTCAAGCGATATTCTGCGACATCAAAGGGTACTGTTTACCGTGGGTTACCGCTATCTATCGCAGTTTTCGCACTTGCGCCCTGACGCTCGCCTGTTTGCCAGGATATTACCGTCTGTAGAAGCGATCGCAGGTGCAACCGCCGCCGGATTTGCGCCTGCCGACATTATTGCCTTGCGTCCACCCGTGTCCGCTGCGCTCGAAGCGGCGCTGTGGCAGCAGTGGAAAATTACGAGGGTCATCGCCAAAGCATCTGGCGTCCCTAGTGGAGAGGCCACTAAGCGAAAGCTCGCAAACCAGCTAGGCATCAGGCTGATATTGATACAGCGCCCTCGGTTGGTTTACCCAAACCAAACTAATTCAGTAATAGAAGCTACAGATTTTTGTTCCAAAACAATTTTGGTCTAAAACACTTAGGGTGTATTAACCTAGCGCTTAAGTAGAAACGCTGCTTTTTTTGAAGATGGCTCTCCTGCACCACTATTTATCTGGTTATGGGTCGTCTAGTTGTGGATAAGGCAGGGAGTGAAAAGGCTTTTAACCACAAAGAGAATCAACCACAAGAAAAATCGACCCATTCCGTTTCTTTCCTTGACTATTGGCTAAGAAATGCTATCGTGATGGCTACTTTTACCGATTGCTGACCTTCTACCTGCTCACTGCCCTTATCCCCTATGCAATCTAGGCCGACCCCACCCTCTTTTCATCCATCGTCGCAGGGTAACCACCACGTCGGAGCTAATGCTGGAATGGCAGCAGGAATGCCGAGCGCAATGTCTGGTGGTAGCTCGGTCTATGCGCTCAAAGAACTGGTCGCCCGATTGCAGCGAGAGCAACACAAAATTCAAGACCTGTTGAGTTCACTGGGCTTTGCCCTTCGTAGCCTCAACAACCTGAGTCAGTTTTTAGAGCTGATTCCGATGATTGCAAGTCGCGTAACGGATGCGTCTGGGGGAGCGCTCGTGATGTTTCAGCCAGACGGCCAGCTACGACTAGAGCAGCTTCACTGTGCTGGGGCTGGAGACTGTAAGAATGTACGGCTGGCTTTAGAGATGGCAACTCGGCAAATCGCGGCTTCGGTGCCGCATAGCCTGGGCCCTGCCGACGCGTCTAGCCCGCTTGCAAGCGACGCGATGCTGTCTCTAGACCGGCAGGCAGGGCGCTATTTGGGTGCAGATTTTCAGATTTTTGGCACCGCAATTATTGTCCAAAATATAGAGCGCGGGCGACTCTATGTCTTTAGCGAAGAAGGTGACTACACCTGGAGCGAGACCCGCCAAAAGCTGGTTCGACTAGTCGCAGACCAAACGGCTGTGGCAATTGAAAACAACGCTCTGACAAATAAGCTGCGCCACAAAGAGCGTTTAGATAGAGAGCTAGAGCTAGGGGCTGAAATTCAGGCGCAGCTGCTGCCGCGTCAGTGTCCCAACATTGAAGGCGTAGACTTAGCTGCCAGGTGCCAGACCGCTAACAAAGTCGGCGGTGACTATTATGACTTTATTCCAACGACCTACGAGCAGTTGCGTCAGCCTGAAGCCGCTTCCTCTCAAGAAAAACCCTGGAACTTTGCGATTGGCGATGTGATGGGGAAAGGGGTGCCCGCAGGCTTGATGATGACGATGCTGCGCGGCATGCTGCGAGCCGAAGTGCTCAATAGCCACTCTCCTAGTCATTTGCTTCAGCATTTGAACTGGGTGATGCATACCGATCTCGAAAGCTCTAATCGATTTGTGACGCTGTTTTGCGCTCAGTATGACCCACGTACGCAGGTGCTGTGCTACGGCAATGCGGCGCATAATCCACCGTTGCTGTGGCAAGCGGCAACTGGCGAAGTGGTGCGGCTAGATGCAGATGGGATGCTGCTGGGCCTAGATATGGATACTCACTATCAAGAAAACCGGGTGCAGTTGCAGCCTGGAGATACGCTGATTTACTATACCGACGGCTTTACCGAGGCGGCAGATCGCAGCGGCCAGCGGTTCGATGAAGATAACCTGATTGATTCTTTTCGCTGGGCCTGTCGCAATTTCTCTAGCTCTGATGAGATCTTGACCTATTTGTTCGATATGTTGCATCGCTTTGTCGGCACTAACCGTGAGACCGATGACGACACGACCCTGGTAGTGATGAGAATTACCCGTGAAGCAGAATTTCGGCAGCTTTCGACGGCTGGATTAACCGCATAGCACTCACAACCGCATAGCAGCCACAGCGGAGCGGTATCGTAAATTCGCTCGAATCTACTGTTGAATCCATTAGATTTGTTGGGTCTTTAGCGATCGCTGGGTACTGTGATGGGTGCTGAACGCACCAGCGATGCTGGTTTTAAGGCTTATGAATGCTTTTGAATTTTATGCTGATCAGCTAGAGAGTTTTGTGCCAGGAGGCCCAGTGTTAGAAGGCCCAATGCTAGAAGGCCCAGCGACAGGTCTTGTAGCAGTTGGTACGCCTGTGATTGCCCAGCAGTTTGACCAAGATATCATTGGGGATACGGGGGTAATGCTGAAGGGCTTTTATGAGTCGGGTCAGCTCTGGGCGCTGCTAATTGGGCTGGTGCTGGGTTATATGTTTAAGTCGTTTACGTCTTATGGGTAGCGCCGACTGTGCCTAGCTGCCAAGCGGCGTCTGGCTACTGACGGCTGGCTACTGAGGATTTGGCTGCCATTTATCCGAAGGAATGAGGCTTAGCTGCTACTGTATAGAGTGTGATTTTTTAAACGATCTTTATACTTAGCAAGCACAGGAGTATGCGCAGATAGTGGCTACATCAACTCAGCAGGCTTGGAGTCAACGATTTGAGTCGGCGCTGCATCCAGCGATCGCACAGTTTAACGCTAGCATCGGGTTTGATATTGAGCTGCTAGAGTCTGACCTGACCGGTTCGGTAGCCCATGCCAAGATGCTGGCAAAGGTAGGCGTGCTGTCTGAGACTGAGTGCGAGCAGATTGTCGCGGGCCTAGAAACCATTCGAAAAGAGTACCGCGAGGGTGAGTTTAATCCGGGTGTAGACGAAGAGGATGTGCACTTTGCAGTGGAGCATCGCCTGATTGAGCTGGTGGGTGATGGCGGCAAGAAACTACATACGGCACGCTCTAGAAACGACCAGGTGGGAACGGATGTACGTCTGTATCTGCGAGGGCAGATTGAGCAGATTCGCCAGCGGATTAAGGCATTTCAGCAGGTTATCTTTGAGCTGGCCAGTCAGCATGTGGAAACTCTGATTCCGGGCTATACACATTTGCAGCGGGCGCAGCCACTGAGCTTGGCGCATCACCTGCTAGCGTATTTTGAAATGACGCAGCGCGACTGGGAGCGGCTAGGCGATGTGCTCAAGCGGGTGAATATTTCGCCGCTGGGCTGCGGGGCGCTGGCCGGAACGACGTTTCCGATTGATCGGGCTTATTCAGCCAAGCTGCTGGGCTTTGACCAGATTTATCACAACAGCTTGGACGGGGTGAGCGATCGCGACTTTGCCATCGAATTTGCCAGTGCCGCTAGCATTATCATGGTGCACCTGTCGCGCCTATCCGAAGAGATCATCTTCTGGGCGTCGGAAGAGTTTCGCTTTGTGACGCTTAGCGATACCTGCTCAACCGGATCGAGCATTATGCCGCAGAAGAAAAACCCGGATGTGCCTGAGCTGGTGCGGGGTAAGACGGGGCGAACGTTTGGTCACTTGCAGGGGCTGCTGGTGATGATGAAAGGGCTACCGCTGGCCTATAACAAAGATTTGCAGGAAGACAAAGAAGCCATTTTTGATACGGTGGCAACGGTGTCTGGCTGCTTGGAGGCGATGACGATTTTACTGCAAGAGGGGATTACTTTCCGTACAGAAAGATTGAACCAGGCGGTGGCTGAAGATTTCTCGAATGCGACAGATGTGGCGGACTACCTGGCGGCAAAAGGGGTTCCTTTCCGCGAGGCGTATAATCTAGTGGGCAAGGTGGTGAAGACGTCTTTGGCGGCAGGTAAGCTGTTGAAGGATTTGAGCCTAGAAGAGTGGCAGGCGCTGCATCCGAAGTTTGAGTCGGATATTTATGAGGCGATCGCCCCGGCTCAAGTCGTCTCTGCTCGTAATAGTGCGGGCGGTACTGGCTTTGATCAAGTTAGAGGTGCGCTGGACCGGGCTCAGTCTCTCTTATCGAGTTAGTACTTCAGCTTAAATTTCAGTAGTACGATATTTTTTAGCTACTGATTTCTCAGTCACTAATTTCTCAGTCACTGATTTCTTGATTACTGAGCGGTTACTAGCTTGCTGACGGGAATGCGTAGCGCTGGGAAGGCTAGCGGTTGGATGCTGCCCTCGGTATAGGCTTGCTCTGAGGTGTACCTTCCGGCCTGTGGGTCTCTAAAAACGATGACCGAGCGATTTTTAAGATTGACGACCCAGTATTCAGCGATGGCAACTTCTGCGTAGGTTTGGGTTTTTAGCTCAAGGTCTTTTTTTAGACTGGTCTCAGAATACTCAATGACCCAAAAGATATCTTCTGGATAAGGATGATGCCCGAGATAGGCTTTGCCCAACGGACGAACAATCGCAATATCTGGCTCTGGCTCTGATTGATTAGGCAAAGTAATCGGCTTTGCCTGTCTGACCGTTGCTTTATCACCCAGTAATCGAACGAAGTAATTTCCAGATTCAGAACTAAAGTATGCGTGAGGTTCGCCTTCGGGGGGCATTTCGATGATTTCTCCTTTGATAAGCTCAACCTGCCGATTGTCTAGCACACCAGCGGCAATCATGCGATGGTATTCTGCCAGGGTCCACTTTGCCGCTATAACTGTCATTGCCGTGTGCTCCGTCTTGTGATTCGTCTTTTGCTCTAATACTGCGATCGCTTAAAGCAGTCTTCACATAGACGATCGTTTAATGCTCATATTGTAACAGCGCCTTTTTAGGCATTCCTTTAGGAGAAATCAGAACCGATGGCCACGCTTAGCCTTTGCATGATCGTAAAAGACGAAGCCAAAAACCTGCCGCTAGCGCTAGCCAGCGTAAAAGGTCTGCCAGATGAAATTATCGTGCTAGACACGGGTTCTGGAGATGCGACGCCAACTATTGCCGAGGCCGCTGGCGCGAAGGTGGATTTTTTGATGTGGGGCGATGACTTCTCGGTGGCTCGCAATGCGTCACTAGATCGGGCGACCCAAGATTGGATTTTGGTGCTAGATGCCGATGAGACCTTGACGCCAGCTGGATATGAGTTTATTCGCTCGGTGAAGGAAGACCGAAAGATGGGGCAAATAAATCCGGATGATTTGCTGCTAGTGACGATGATGCGCCGAGAAATTGGGGCAACCCAGTCACCGTATACTCAAGTTTCTCGACTTTTTCGTAACCTGAGCGCTGTGAGATACACGCGGCCCTATCACGAAGGGGTAGAAGAGAGCGTACAGGCATTGATGGCTGCCGAGGTGCATTGGCAGGTGGCGCAGTTAGGGACGGTGGCGATTGACCATACGGGCTACGGTGTGAATGCGATCGCTGCTAAAGACAAGTTCAAGCGGGCGCAGCGCATTATGGCAAAGCATCTGGCAGATTATCCAGAAGATGCCTACATTGCCAACAAGCTAGGCGCGCTTTATACCCAAAGTCAAGAGTGGGAAAAGGCTGTCAGCCTATTACAGAACGCGCTGCGCTCGGGGAATTTTGATCCGCTTACAGCCTACGAGCTGTATTACCACTTAGGCATCGCCTACCGGCACTTAGCCGATCAGCTAGACGATAACAAGCTGTTAGATAAGGCAGAAGCGGCCTATCGTCAGGCGATCGCATCTCCAGTTGCCGGTTTGCTAAAGCTAGGGGCCTATTTAAACTTAGGTACTTTGCTGAAGCTAAAGGGCGATTTTGAAGGGGCGATCGCACAGTACGAAGCGGCAGGGCGGATCGACCCTAAACAGCCAATCACCTTTTTCAACTTGGGCGTTGTGCACCGCACTAAAGGCTATCTTGAGCCTGCCCAGCGGGCCTATGAATATGCAATTTCGCTAGATCCAAACTATGGCGCGGCCTATCAAAACTTGGCGGTGGTGCTGTTTAAGCTGGGCAAGCTGCCAGAGAGTAAAGCCGCCTTTGCGCAGGCCATTCGCTTAGTTAAAAATACAAACCCTGCCGAAGCCGAAAAGCTTAGACAGGGAATGAAAACTTTAAATCTAGATGAGGCGTCAGGACTGTGAGACTTTTTCCTGACTGTTTTCTAACGGTAGCCTCAGTTTGTTGAGGCTTATTGAAGTCTTGATTTGTAAGCTGACGTGTGGCTGAGCGCAGCGCGGGACTTTTCCCAAGATGACGCATTACCTTGGGTGCTAGGTTGCCAAAAAGCTTTGTGCTGAGACTCGTCTTTAATCGAGGGGCGATCGGGATGATTGCGCGGCAACAGCAGTCGCTTACATTTGTAGATGATGTCGTCCCAGGTGAGTTCGGGCTGATTGAGCATGTTGCGAAAAGCGGCCAACACGGTTTCAGATTCATCACCTTGACGAACATGCAGCGGCTCTGAAGCCCGCAGCGGATCTACCTGAACAGCCGCAATGCCTTGGCGAACGGCCTTATGAATAGTTTCAGCATGTTGCTTTCCAACCTTTTCGTACTGCATTTGCCAGCCTTTCTCGCTAGAAGCGTAGAGAGGGGGCAGACGGTTGAGGGCATAGGTTTCGACCTCAACGGTTTTGATATACTGCCGCAGCTTGGGAGAAAGCTTTGCTTTTTGTCGGGCGACCTCCTCGGCAACCAACCGTTCCATGACGTTGGTGTAGGCTCTGTCGCCATGAGAAGAAGGATTGCTCATAATCGTAAATCCGAGTAATAAGTCCGAGTAACGATGGATGCAAAATGCCACTGATGGTAGGACCTTTTGCTTAAGTTACCCATCGAATTTAGTCAGTGAAACAAGCTGGAGCAGTTGTTAAAGACTGCCTAAAAGAAAAGTCCTGACTAGATAACGCTAGTCAGGACTTTTTTCGCTTTAGACCAAACCTATGTGGTTACAAGCTCAGCGGGCAATCGATTGAACGCTAGCCGCTCGTTTTCTACATCGACGAATATGGTGTCGCCAGGGAGAAATTCGCTGCGCAAGATGGCTTTGGCTAGTTGGGTTTCGACCTCTCGTTGAATAGCTCGCTTGAGTGGACGCGCACCATAGGTGGGGTCGTAGCCGACGTCTACAACAAAATCTATGGCCGCATCAGAGAGTTTGAGCGTGAGCTTTTTCTCTTCTAGGCGCTTTTCTAACCGTCTGATTTGGATTTTGACGATGTCGCGTAGCTGAGATTTCATCAGGGCGTGGAAGATGATGATTTCGTCAATGCGGTTGAGAAACTCAGGGCGAAACTGACTGCGCAGGGCGTTGGTGACGCGCGATCGCATCTCATCGTATTGAGTATCATCGCCTGCAATGTCCAAAATATACTGCGAGCCAATGTTGCTAGTCATGATGATAATCGAGTTGGTGAAGTCTACCGTCCGCCCTTGCGAGTCGGTAATTCGACCATCGTCTAGCACCTGCAAGAGAATGTTGAAAACATCGGGATGCGCTTTCTCAATTTCGTCGAACAAGATGACTGAAAAAGGCCGACGGCGAACCGCTTCGGTCAGCTGACCGCCTTCGTCGTAGCCGACGTATCCTGGAGGCGCACCCACTAGGCGAGAAACGGAGTGCTTCTCCATGTATTCGGACATGTCGATGCGCACCATCGCGTTTTCGGTATCAAACAGATAGCTGGCGAGGGCCTTAGCTAGCTCTGTTTTGCCAACACCTGTGGGACCAAGAAAGATGAAGCTGGCCATGGGGCGGTCGGGATCAGCGAGTCCGGCGCGCGATCGCTGGATAGAATCTGCCACTGCCGTTACCGCCTCATCCTGGCCAATCACCCGCTGGTGCAGTTCGTCTTCTAGATTCAGCAGCTTTTGCATTTCTGACTCCACTAGCTTGCTGAGCGGAATACCCGTCCACTTAGAGATAATTTCCGCAATATCTGACTCAGTGACTTCCTCTCGCAGCAGTGTTTTACCAGACGTCTGCGTTGCGCTAATTTCAGCTTCCGCGTCTGCTAGCCGCTTTTGCAGCTCAGGCAGCTTGCCGTACTTCAGCTCAGCCGCTTTGTTTAGCTCGGCGGCACGCTCAGCCTGCTCAATTTCTACATTCACCCGATCAATTTCTTCTTTGATGGTCTGAACCTGGCCGATAATGTCTTTTTCAGACTGCCACTGAGCGCTAAGTTCGCCCTGTTCTTCTTTAAGATCGGCCAGCTCTTTTTCCAGCTTCTCTAAGCGGTCAATAGACGCGGGATCGCTCTCTTTTTGCAGCGATAGACGCTCCATCTCCATCTGCAAAATCTTGCGATCAATTTCATCTAGCTCTTCAGGCTTGGAGGTGATCTCCATTTTTAGCTTGGCTGCCGCTTCATCTACGAGATCAATTGCTTTATCGGGCAAGAATCTGTCACTGATATAGCGAGTTGACAGCGCCGCCGCCGCGACAAGAGCGCCATCTGCAATCTTGACGCCGTGGTGTACTTCATAGCGCTCTTTTAGCCCCCTAAGAATAGACACGGTATCTTCTACCGAAGGCTGATCGACATAGACCTGCTGAAACCGTCGCTCTAGCGCTGCGTCTTTCTCAATGTGTTTACGATACTCATCTAATGTGGTCGCGCCGATACAGCGCAGCTCACCACGCGCCAGCATTGGCTTGAGTAAGTTGCCTGCGTCCATCGCCCCTTGAGAGGCACCTGCGCCCACGACGGTATGAATTTCGTCAATGAACAAAACAATTTGACCTGCAGATTCAGTGACTTCTTTGAGAACGGCCTTGAGGCGCTCTTCAAATTCACCCCGGTACTTGGCACCGGCAATCAGTGCGCCCATATCGAGCGAAATCAAGGTGCGATCTTGCAAAGATTGAGGCACGTCGCCTCGGACGATACGCTGGGCTAAGCCTTCTGCGATCGCAGTCTTACCCACTCCCGGTTCGCCAATCAGCACCGGATTATTCTTGGTTCGGCGCGACAGGATCTGAATGGTGCGCCGAATTTCGTCGTCTCGGCCAATCACCGGATCTAGTCTGCCCTCACGGGCATAGGCGGTCAGATCGCGGCCATATTTTTCTAACGATTCGTACTTGCCTTCAGGGTTTTGATCGGTCACTTTTTGGTTGCCTCTAATCTGCGTAATAGCTTGCTTTAAGTCTTTTTCACTCACGCCAAGATCTTTGAAAAGCCCCTGGCCAAATCGTTTGTCTTTGGTATAGGCCAAGACAAGATGCTCGATAGAAACGTAATCGTCATCAAAATCCTGGCGGTATTTGTCTGCGTTGTCTATTAGTTTGTTCGTGGCGCTGCTCACATAGACAGATTCACTCGCGCCTGTGACTTTGGGCTGCTTGTCAATAAACGCACTCGTTTGGCTGTGCAACGCGCTTGCCGATAGGCCGACTTTTTCAAAAATACGAGACGCCAGCCCTTCTTGCTCTAGCAGCGATCGCATCAAGTGCTCTGGCTCTAGCTGCTGATGACTAGAGCGCTTGACGATATCCAAAGCGCTGTTGAGTGCGCTTTGCACCTTCTCAGTAAACTTATTGGGATCATTAATCTGCATGGATTTCCTCCGGCCACTGCTTCGGCCACTGCTTCGGCCACTGCTGTTGTTGTATCCATTGTAGAAAAGCCTCACCGCTTTAGGATTCGGTGTTTACGGTCCTAAAAGGTAGGTATAGCCGCCCTCTTTAGCCGCCCCCTTTATCTAGGCGGCTGTCTCGGTGGCCGTTGCGCCCGAGGTAGGAGGAAAACCGAACCAGAGAACCCAGCCTATAGACTCTAGTACTAGAACTGAAGCGTAATAGAACTGAAGCGTACTGGAACTGAAGAGATTCGACCTACGTCTGTAGTTGAGAGAGAAAATCCTAAACAGCAGCGTATTTATTGTGTCAGGTGAAGTACTCAGACCCATCGCCATTCGCACTTGGCCCGCTCGGCAGCGAGCGATCGCACCCAAGTACATCGCGCAAAGCCTAGCGGCAGTTGTAGCCTTCATCGTGGCCACAATACTGCTTGGCCAAATGATTCCGAGCCCCACCATTCCTTCTAACGTTGTTTTTATTGGGCCCAAAAATGATTACTACCAGGCCCACAAAGATGACTACAACGCCTTGTTTTTTGGCTCTAGCCGGGTATACAACCAGATTGTGCCTGATGTATTTGACACCTCAGCTCGCTCAGCAGGCATCGCGGTCAATAGCTACAACTTTGGCATTCCTGCCATGCGCGCGCTCGACAGCACCGTTCTCCTAGAAGATGCACTAGGAAATCCGCCTGCAAACCTCGAATGGGTTTTCTTTGAAACCATCTTAGACAAAGGCTATGAGCCGATTCCCAATGCGCGCACTCAACGAGCGATGTATTGGCATACCTGGAAAAATACGGGCCTGGCTGCTCGCTACATTCTGATGTCTGAAGCGTCCATGCCAGAGAAAGCAGTGCTGTTGGTCAGCCATCTGCTACCGGCGCTATACCGGCAAATGAATGTGGGCCGACTGTTCGACCAGATTTTGCCCAGCGAGTTTTCAGCCGAAGAACGTCAAGTTGCTGAGCAATTTACCGCTGCCGAAGGCTACGCACCTCTAGTTGATGACGCTGATCCCAAGCGTCAGGCTTTTCTTGAAACTCAGGCAGAATATGCCGTGCAGGTCGCTAGCCTGACAACGCAGTCTGTTGAACCAACAGATCTAGAGCTAGCTTTGGCTGCTAATAAGCAAATGCTGCTGGCAAAGGTGAC
This sequence comes from uncultured cyanobacterium, assembly GCA_963833005.1. GTDB lineage: Bacteria > Cyanobacteriota > Cyanobacteriia > Phormidesmidales > Phormidesmidaceae > Phormidesmis. The sequence continues at coordinate 496,532 of CAWHWK010000003.1, forward strand.
GCAGATAATTCGTGCGGCGGGTGCAGAGCCTATTTTTATTGAGCCCCCTTCACTTGACCCGGATCGAGATTTTCGGACGGCCTTAGCGCAGGGTGAGATTGACACCTTGCTAGCGTACAAAGATCCGCAGCGATTTCCGCAGCTATACCAGGCTGACCAGCGTTTTGACGCAGACCATCTAAACGCCGCCGCTGCGCGTGAGTTTTCGAGGCTGCTAGCTCAAGATTTTGCTAAATCCGTTCAGCCTAGATGATCAGTTTCAGCGATCGGCCCTAGCGATCAGTCCCAGCAACCAGTCCCAGCAATCAGCCCGAATGACTTTACTGAGCGGGTTGGAGTGCCTGCTCTCCTCATGCATCTATCATGATTTTTACAGAGTTTAGATTTTTTCTGTTTTTCACCATTGTTTTTGGCCTGTATTGGGCTTTGCAGCGAAACAGCTGGCGAAAAGTTTGGATTTTGCTGTGTAGCTATGCCTTTTATGGCGCTTGGGACTGGCGGTTTTTGTCGTTGATTATCGGCTCTACGCTGGTGGACTATGTTGTTGGATTGAAGCTGGGCAAGGCTGACGCTACGCCGAAAGCGCGACGGGCATGGCTGTTTGTGAGCCTGTTTGTAAATTTGGGGGCGCTGGCCTTTTTCAAATACGCTAACTTTTTTGCAGATTCAGCAGTGGGCTTTTTTGGCCAGCTTGGCCTGCCGGTAAATTCGGTGACGCTAAACATTGTGCTGCCGGTAGGAATTAGCTTCTATACGTTTCAGACGCTGAGCTATTCGATAGATATTTATACAGGGCGCTTGCAGCCAAAAAAAAACCTGCTGGATTTGGCGACGTTTGTGGCCTTTTTTCCGCAGCTGGTGGCAGGCCCTATTGTGCGGGCATCTGACTTTTTGCCGCAGCTCGAAAGTTCGCGCCAGTTTGCACAGGTGAATGTGCGGGCTTGTCTCACCTTATTTATGGTGGGCTTTTTCAAAAAGGCGTGCGTGTCGAATAATTTGGCTCCGATTGTGGATCGCTATTTTTCTGACCCATTGGCGTTTGATGCGCTGAGCAGTTGGATTGCGGTATTGGGATACACTACTCAGATTTACTGCGATTTTTCGGGTTACTCAGATATGGCGATCGCATGTGCTGGTCTGTTGGGCTACGAGCTATGTGAGAATTTTAACTTTCCTTATTTCGCAAGCAGCATTACCGACTTCTGGCGGCGCTGGCACATTAGCCTCTCTACCTGGCTGAAAGACTATTTGTATATTCCGCTGGGGGGCAACCGGGGCGGGCAGTGGTTTACCTATCGCAACCTGATGCTAACGATGGTGCTAGGCGGTTTGTGGCACGGGGCCGCCTGGACCTTTGTCGTGTGGGGCGCGCTGCACGGCGGGGCGCTAATTGCGCATAAAGAATGGAGTAAGTTTGCGCGCAATATCCCATCGTTGAGTCAGCCCTCAGAATGGATGGCTGTGGTGAGCACGGCGCTAACGTTTTACTGGGTGTGTATTACGTGGGTGTTTTTCCGGGCGGATAGTTTTGGTGAGGCGATGGTAGTGCTCAGATCTTTTGTGGGGTTGCGATCGCCTGGAACCGCGCAGCTCAGCCTTTCCCTCTTGGGTGTTTTCTTTGTGCTGGCCTGTCTGCATTGGCTCACTGCCAAGCAGGTGTGGACGCAGGCTGTAGATCGGCTTCCAGGCCAGCTATATGCAGTTTTCTATGGCTTCTTAGCCGCCTTAATTTTGACCTTAGTCCCGGTGGGATACACGCCTTTTATCTACTTTCAGTTTTAGCGATTGGTTAGTCTAGGAGCTAGTTAGCGATCAGTTTAGACCTCATCTGGGAATAAAGTCATAAAGTGGTGTAGAGAAAAGCAGTAAAGAGGATGAACTCTTTTTGCCCAGCTTGAATTCATTACATGATCAGGCTATACAACTGTTGAAGCAGAACAGGCAATCCTTTGGCACCCCGCTCCCGCGCGATTTCTAAAAAAATATATGCTAGCTATCGGCGGCAGCAGCCTTTAAAGCGTATCTGGCGGACGCTATCGCCAGTTGAATTTGTCAGATTTTTGGGCTATCTCAACTTGCGAACGTTGCGACAGGTAGTTCGTACGACCTTTCGGCAGCGGTTGCCTAGCCTAGCTTCTGAGATGGCCTATAACTGGATGCTGGGTCTTTTCCCAGGGATACTGGCGCTTTTGACCGCAATTGGTATTTTTAGCCCGCTCAAACAGACGTTTGCTAACCTAGCCGGTCAGCTCAGCGAGGTCGCACCGGGGGGCGTGCCAGAGCTAATTTATGACTTTCAAACTGTGGTGACCGATAGCCAAAGCCGAGGCTTGTTTTCGGTAAGTTTTGTGTTTGCCCTATGGGCTTCAGCAGGTGCAATGAGTGCGGCAATGCGATCGCTTGACCAAATGCATCAAATTCCACCGCGGCGACGACGCCCCTTCTGGAAAGCGCGGCTAGTGTCTATCACACTGACATTGGGAACAATCGCCCTTTTAATTACCGCGTCTTCGCTGGTGTTCGTGAGTAACTGGGTCGTACAGCAGCTAGTCAATCATAGCCAGAGCGATGTAGGCGTTTGGGTATCAGAAGCCTGGAGTTTCTTTCGCTGGCCCTTAGCACTAGGCGTGATGTCAGCAGCCTTTGCTTTTATCTATCGCTATGGTCCTAGCCAGTGGGCACCGGGCAAGCCGCTTATGCCGGGTGCCATCCTAGCCGCACTCTCTTGGGCGATGGTGTCAGGGCTGTTTCGACTGTATGTGATTCATTTTGGCAATTTCGTATATAGCGCGGTAGCAACGGTAATTGTGCTGCTGCTGTGGCTGTGGATTACGTCTTTGGTGATGCTGATCGGAGACCTGTTGAATCTAACAGTGGGGCAGGCGATGAGTGAGGCCCGCGAGCACAACGAGCGCTTAGCATCAGCGCGTGGACTGCAAGCTGTTGAAAAGAAAGACACTCAGGCAGGCGAGAATAAGCAGCCAAAGCACTAGACCTGGTAAAAAAGAGAGCAGCGTTAAACCGCGTAAGACCCACACGCCGATGGTGAAGCAGATCAAAAAAAGCAGGAGCTGAGCGCCGGGCTTAAGGCGAAATCTTTTGGACATGGTGAAATCTTGGGTTTATGGGGTTTGCTGTACGAACGGCTATCGGTTTAGTGCTGTTGAATACGGTTTTTCTGCAGGTCTACCGTTAGGTTTAGCTCACAAGAATACAAACAACATTTTTTTATAGAATTTTTTATAGAGAGTAGGTTTGGTTCTTGTTAAGCAGGTGCGTCTATTTCAGTTTTTCTAAAGGTCCAGTTTTTCCAGATTTTAAAAGTGTATGCGTATTCGCACTTTGGTATACCACACTGCCGTAGATTGAGTTTTTAGAGAGTTCTCTAGAGAGCTTTTTAGATCATCGCTTTGAAGCGATCGCTTGAGCTTTTTCTTTTCTCGGCAAAAAACATCGCAATTTACGCATCGCAATTTACGTAAGCTCTCCTACAAAGGGTGCAGCTTCTCAGGTAAAGGTGGGTATGTTCAACGTGCGAAGCTATCGGCGTTGGTACATTTACCAAAAGTTTATGCGTTCCTTGTTATCTGCTTAATCCGATCTCAGTGAAACTAAGCAATAATGGCACCAGCCACAAAAAATGAAGTCTTTTTGTAGCTAGAGATGTATTAGCCGTGCTTCATCTTAGCTATATACTACCGACTTTCTCTTGTAGCCATTTCTTTTAACAGCAGCTATGGCCTGCCTTTTTACCTAACTTTTCTGAGCATTACGAGTTTCCCTTCTTTCACTTAAGCTTTTTGGACTCTATGACAGTTTTTCCTCTTTCATGTACTGCGCCTCGGGTCACGGAGCAGCAGGCGCGATCGCTGATGCAGGGCGAAGTACTCATTTCAACAACATCAGTGGGCGCTGGGGCCGCAGTTACCGCAACCATGTATGTTCCTTTACTAAGACAGAAAACCTGGCAGCAGCTGACAGACTACAGCCAGTGGGTGCACTACTTTCCAGATATTGTGCAAAGCCAGGTATTAGATCAAGTATTAGAAGCAAAGCGCCAGACGAAAGCCCATCCAGTGACCCGTCGCTTGTATCAGGTAGCTCGCAAAGCTTTTATGATGTTTTCGGCCCAAGTGGAAATTTATCTTCAGGTAATTGAAACGCTCCATCAGCAGATTCAGTTTCGCTTTGAGCGGGGCACATTTTCTGATTTTGCGGCTGACCTAACGCTAGAAGACTACGCTCAGGGCACGCTGCTAACGTATTCGGTGAAGGCAACGCCTTTGATCCCGGTGCCTAGCTTTTTGATTGAGCAGGCGATTCGACATGATCTGCCTGGTAATATGAAAACGATGCGCCGTGTAATGTGTGCGGCTTAACCCATCTTAGCTTCTACCCTCAGCTTCTATGACCAACCGATCTATTGAGCTAGACGATCGTCTCTATGACTATTTGCTGGCGATGACGCTGCGCGAGTCTGAGGTGCAGGCCGATCTAAGGCAGATAACGGCTGAGCACCCACAGTCTCAGATGCAGATCGCGCCAGAGCAAGGGCAGTTTATGGCGCTGCTAGTGCAGTTGATGGGGGCAAAGAAGACGCTAGAAGTTGGGGTGTTTACGGGCTATAGCGCTTTGGCGGTGGCGATCGCACTGCCAGAAGAGGGGCGAGTGGTGGCCTGCGATGTCGATGAAGAAGCGCTTGCGATCGCGCGTGAGTACTGGGAAAAAGCCAACGTCACCCACAAAATAGATCTGCGCATAGCACCTGCTATCGACACGCTAGATGCGCTAGTTGCCAGTGGTGAATCTGGCACCTTTGACTTTGCTTTTATTGACGCCGACAAAAGCAATTACGACAGCTATTACGAAAGATCGCTGCAACTGCTGCGCCCCGGTGGGCTGATTGCAGTAGACAACACGCTTTGGTATGGCCGTGTTGCGGACCCTGATGTGCAAGACAATCGAACAAAATGTATTCGAGCCTTGAACGAAAAAGTGCGCGATGACGAGCGCGTGACGATGAGCCTGCTACCCGTGGGCGATGGACTCTTACTTGCGATCAAAAGACCACCCGTTTTATAGACACAATTCGATCGCAGCAACAAGCTAGTCTTGTTTATTCATATGGCGCTGTCTTTTTCGTTCGCGTAGGTACTCACAGCGTTCTTTGGTCAGCGCTTTTATACAGTGTGGGCAAGACACTTCACTCTCAAAAGCAACAGACTCCCTATCGCTTTCAGATATTGGGTGCCCGCAGGCGTAGCACATGTCGTAGGTGCCAGTTTCTAGCCCGTGCTTAATGGCGACTCTCTCATCAAAGACAAAGCACTCTCCTTGCCACAAACTCTCTTCTTTAGGCACTTCTTCGAGATATTTAAGAATACCGCCTTTGAGATGATAGACTCTTTCAAAACCTTGACTGAGCAGATAGGAAGAGGCTTTCTCGCAGCGGATACCGCCCGTGCAAAACATGGCAACTTTTTTGTTTTTATTGGGGTCCAAATTCTCTTTTACATAGTCAGGAAATTCGTTGAACACGTTAGTCTCTGGGTTTTGTGCGCCTTTGAACGTGCCCATGCCCACTTCATAATTGTTACGAGTATCTACTACCGTGACGTCTGGTGCGGCAATAATCTCGTTCCACTGCTGAGGCGGCACATAGGTGCCAACTTGCTTGGTAGGGCTAACCTCTGGCAGGCCGATGGTAACAATCTCTTTTTTGAGCCGGACTTTTAGTTTGGCAAAAGGCACTGCCGTGGCAGGAAATTCTTTGATGTCGATATCTTGAAGGCGTTGATCTGATCGAATGTAGGCAAAGACAGCATCAATGCCCTGGCGTGTGCCTGCGATTGTTCCGTTGATACCCTCTGCTGCTAAAAGGATGGTGCCTTTAACCTGCTGCTGTTGACAGAGCGCTTTGAGCGGCGACTGTAAGTCCTTGTAGTCTGGCAGGGCAACGAATTTATAGAAGGTGGCGACGGTAAGGGCCATGAGTATAAAGCGGCGGAAGAAACCAATTTCTATTTTGCCATTGGTATGGCTAGTTGGGAGAATTAGGCTGGAGAGGGTTAAGCGGAAAAGACGGCTTTGGCGGCTCTATGGAGGAGGGAGTGACGGTAAATAAGAGCGCTCATGTCTTCGCTGTAGCCGCCGCCGATGACGCAGGCAACGGGATAGCCGCCGTCTTTACAGGTTTGGAGAACGGTGCGATCGCGTTCAAACACCCCGGCATCAGTTAAGGCCAATTTCCCAAGCCGATCGTCTTTATGCACATCTACCCCGGCGTCATACATAACCAAATCGGGCTGAAGACGTTCGAGTAAGGCCGGTAGGTGCGATCGCAATTCAGCTAAATACGCCTCGTCTTCTGTATTTTCTGCAAGCGCTACGTCCAAATCGCTTTGCTGCTTTCGCCCCGGAAAATTGACGCCACAGTGCATCGAAAAGGTAAATACGCTGGGATCTTGCTTAAAAATGAAGGCAGTGCCGTCACCCTGGTGCACGTCTAAATCGACGATGAGCGCGGTGCGGATGAGGTTTTGAGCCTGGAGAACTTTGAGTGCGATCGCCAGATCGTTGAAGATACAAAAGCCCGATCCGTAGCTGGGAAAGGCGTGGTGCGTGCCCCCGGCGGTATTGCAGGCAATGCCATATTGCAACGCCAGCTTAGCCGTCAGAATAGTCCCGCCAACGGCAGTACAGGTGCGCTGTACTAAACCTTCGCTCCACGGTAGACCAATTCGCCTTTGCGCCTTGTGGTCCAGCGTGCCGTTGCAGTAAGCCTGCACATAGTCAGCGTCATGTACAAGCTGAAGCCATTCGAGCGACGGAGCACCGGGCTGATAGAGCTGGCTTTCGGTGATGATGCGATCGCTTACTAGCAAGTCACGCAGCAGCTGAAACTTCGGCATGGGGAAGCGGTGACCTGCTGGCAGCGGCGTTACATAGGCCGGGTGATAGATCACCGGAAAAAGGGGATGACGGCTACTCAAGATGACTTGGCGTACTTGATTTGGCGTACTTAATTAGCGTACTTAATTTGGCATACTTGACTTAGCGTACCTTAGCGCCCCGGTAGCGTAATTGGCTTTTAACCGCGTGCCGTTGGGCAAATGTTGGCATATCTTTTTGATGGCCCATAATCATCACCGCATCGCCCTCGTGCAAAACTTCATGTGGCTGCGGATGAATCGCCACTTCACCCGTCACTCGCCTGATGGCTACGATAATGAACGTACCTTTTCCATGAACTTCCAGATCGCCAATAGTGCGATTGACTAATGGCGAATCGGGCTGAACGGCAAGTTCGTTAATCTGAATATCGATTTCGGCAAGCAGTTCGTTGAGATCGGCGCGGCCATCGTTCTGTGAGAGAAAGCTGACGGCATTGGGATGAGAGATGAGGTGAGCCATCCGTAGCGCGCCGATGCTAGCAGGCAAAATCACATCGTCAGCACCAGCTAATCTTAGCTTTTTGGCTGAGGAAGGAAGCGTACCCCTAGCCAAGATTCGGATCTCGGGGTTGAGCTCTCTGGCAGTGAGGCTAATAAAGACGTTAGCAGCGTCATCAGGCAGGACAGTGGCAAGGGTCCTCGCTCGGTTGATGCCAACTGCTTGCAGGTGCGTTTCGTCGGTAGCGTTGCCCACATATACCAGATAGCCCTTTTCCTCAGCGCTATGAATTCGTTCAGGGTCGCGATCTAAAACAATAAACCGCTGACCATCAGCCGCAAGCTTTTGCGTGAGCATTTGTCCCATGCGACCGTAGCCACAAATGATAACATGATTGGTCAAGTTCTGAATTTCTTGGGTCATCTGTCTGAGGTTAAGGGCACGGCGAATTTCACCTTCGGTGACTAGCTGTACAAAGCCCGCTACCATATAGGCCACCGAAAGGGCCCCGGCAATAATCACCAGAATTGTAAAGACTCTAAGAGAAGGCGTATTGAGCGGTTTGACCTCCCCATACCCTACGCCAAAAATTGTAATCACCACCATATAAATTGCATCAAGCAGCGTCCAGCCAGCGATGATGTAGCCGATGACAGCAGTAGTAATAGTGATAGAAAAAAACAGCGCACCGGTTACGATGCGCTGAAATGAGCTTTGTAGGGGAGAACGCAACCGACTAGGCCCTCACAGGTCATTAAAGAGAATAAATTTGACCTGATTGTAAGAGAGCGTTCGGCTCCGGCGCTGTATTGATCGTTACGTTAAAACAGTACTGCTGCTTAGGTATTGCTCTTTAGATAGGGCTAGCACTATTCCGCTAGCTCGACTCGAATGCGAGCAACTGGATACAGTGACTGCTCGAAGTCAGCAGCGGGAAAAGCTGTTAATACATTGCCGTCCGCTGCAAATCCAGCGTGATTGGTAACAACACCGTCTTCGTCTGTACCTGTGTTAGGTGCCATTTGTCCTAGCACAGGAACATTTTCAGCCACTTCATCGTTAACTTCTGTACCCGCATCTTGAATTTGGCCACCAATAACAACAAAGTCTGTCGCTACAAACTCACCATTGGCATCGAATACGCGATGGGCCGTGCCGCTCTCGTTAGCGATAAAGCCATCGTTACTCGGCAAGATCATAGAGGCATAGCTGAAGTAAGAATTGGCAGGATCGACCTCGAAGGTGAGGGTTGCTGATGAGCCAGGGCCAATCAGCGGTGGAGAGTCGGGGCTAATGCCGTCGCCTGTAAGCACGCCATCTACCCAGTCCTCGTCGCTGCTCATAAAGGCTGCACTAAGCGCCATGGGAGAACCGTCTTCGGCAATCCGCTCTAAACCTGCTGAGGCAGCGAGTCCAGGCTCATAAATATCGTAGCTGCCGTCGTGAAAGCCAGCCCATAGCGGGGTGAGAATAAGTCCTTGATCAGGAGCGAGATTATCGATGGTGACAACTACTTCAACAGTTTCGCTAGTGTCAGTTTCAGTAGACTGAGCGGTGTTTAGCTCACTGGTTTGTGTTGGGCTAGCCTGTGTAGCTATGCCGTCGGAAAGAATAGCGGCTGTAGCGATGGCTGCAGCGGTGAAAGCAGAGCGAAGTAATGCGTTTTTCATAGGGGATGGGTTTGTAGAGTTAAGAGAGCTGAAACAAAACAGTTGAAAAAATGGAACTGAAATAACTATTGCGGCTTACGAGGAAAGAGAAATGAGGTCTGTGTGAAAAGTTTCTGAGAGAATACTTATGCTTTGAGAAATGCCAACACGAGGAGATGCCTGAGTGAGGAGATGCCAAACTGAGGAAATTCTTGAGTAAGGAGATGCCTGAGTGAGGAACGCTCGAACAGGAATGCTTAGATTGAGAGCTGATCTGGAGAGCCGGAGGTAGGTGAGCCGGAAGGGCCAAAGTCTAGGGCACCGCTAGAGTAGCTGCTGCCAAAGTTAGCGGCCAGTGCGGCGACCTGAGAGAGAGCTGAGCGAAGATAGTCTTCGTCAAGCGAGCTGAAGGGATGTACAAAAACAGAAACTAAGGTCTCGTCGGATAGGGCGTAGCGAGCGTCTAGGGCAGTGTGGAAGTTAGCGAGCAGAATAGCCTGAACTTGCTCGGTAGATAGGTCAGCAGCAGAAATGACCGGAGTGAAAATCCGCATGCGGTTGTTGGCAGCGTCCGCTAGGACGAACAGCGTTCTGTCTTCGATGGTGACCTGCCACTGTCCTGCACTGCCCTGCACGTTGCTGCCTTCTGCTTGCAAGATAGCCTCTAACCCGTCGAGGGTCAGATTGGATGGATTGACTTGAGCCTGGGCCGCTGAGTGAGTAGTGCTACTGGTGAGCGTGGGATAGCCGTAGCTAATGAGCAGGCTGAGGCTAGTAGCGCCTAGGATGCTATATAGAAATCGACGATTCATGAGTTTTTCCTAGTGAATTTTTTCCTAGTGAGTTTTCCGGTCCTGGTGAGTTTTTCAGATAAGTTTTTGCAGCGGTTAGCTGTGACTTTAGTTTTGACCGCTTGTCGGAAGACCTGTATGAGAAGACGGTTAGTTTTGGATAAGGCAGCGGCAGAATTTGGTCGCGGCTGCGTAAAACTGATGAGCTGGGTCGATAGATAAAAGGGGGCTTTCAATTCAGGTGTCCTTTTGTGCGTAGCGCTGTTTCAACCGGATCATATTTGTGCTTACTCTTGGGTCTAAAGGTTCGACTGTCAGGACGCTTCAGCGTAATCTCAGCTTACGGTTTGAAGCGTTTGAGATGACTACTGTGATGTCGGTGCGGGTAGATGGGTTTTTTGGGCGTGAGACGCTGACGGCTGTGAAGTATTGGCAGTGTGTGGTGGGTCTGCCGGTCAATGGGCGGGTGGATGAACCCATTTGGCGGTTTATTACGATGGGAGTGGCTGGGCTGCCACCGCTGTCGATGGGAATGCGCCGAGTTAGCGTGCGAGCTGTACAGAAGACGATTTTGGCGGCAGGTGTGCCGGTGCCAGTAGATGGTAATTTTGGGTCGCAGACGGTAACGTCGGTGAAGGCGTATCAGCAGGCGATGGGGATTGAGACTTCGGGAAAGGTAGATGCGCAGACGTGGCAGGAGATTGTGCGATCGCGTCTCACTACGCTTCCTTGCGTTGCGCTATTACCCAATCCCTACCGGCTCTAGCCTGCATGCAGTCTTGAAGCCAGCAGTCTTGAAGCCAGCAGTCTTGAGGTCAGCAGTCTTGAGGTCAGCGATTGAGTGTCAGCGGTATACTGAGTACTGATTGGGTGTGTAGATCGTTAGCCTTGAATTTTCTTTAGCGCTTATGGCTCTTGACCTGCCCCGTTTTTACCGTGCTGCCAACCCCAGTCGTCCGCTGAAGGTGGCCCAAAGCGAAGATCGCCGCTACTATGTCGATTTTTCGTCAGTGCGTGGGGGCGACATTATCAGCGAGCTAGGACGAACGATTGTACGGCTTTCGCCAGCCGATCCGACTAGTCAGCTATTTACCGGTCATATTGGCTGCGGCAAGTCTACTGAGCTATTTCGGCTCAAGGGCGGGTTAGAGCAACAGAATTTTCATGTGGTGTATTTTGAGTCGGACCGGGACTTGGAAATGGCCGATGTGGACATTAGCGATATTTTGCTGATGATTGCGCATCAGGTGACAGAGAGCATGGAGACGGTGGGCATTCGGCTGCGGCCTAGCTCCTTAGAGAACTTGTTTAAAAATTTGCTAGAGACACTGCGATCGCCCATGGATCTAGGCGATGTCAGTTTCTCGGTAGGCGTTGCCACCATCACCGCTAGGGCCAAAGAAAGCCCCGAAATGCGCAGCCAGCTAAGGCAGTATTTAGAGCCGCGAACTAAGAGCATTATCGACGCGATTAACGAGGAAATTTTAGAAGTTGCCAGCGCCCAGCTAAAGGATCAAGGAAAAAAGGGTCTAGTGGTGGTGGTAGATAACTTGGACCGGATTGATCCGATTCGTCGGGCTGACGGTCGCAGCCAGTCGGAATATTTGTTTGTAGATCGCGGTGAGCAGCTAAAGCGACTGAACTGTCATGTGGTGTATACCATTCCGCTAGCGCTGATTTTCTCGGATGATCTGCCGCGATTAGCGAATCGGTTTGGCACCGCGCCCAAGCTGCTGTCAATGGTGCCAGTAACTACCCGGCTAGGGGAGCCGTTTGCGCGGGGGCGACAGCTGTTGCAAAAGATGGTGCTAGCGCGGGCTTTTCCGACGCTGAGTGAGCGCGATCGCTGGCAGCAAATCAATTTAGTCTTTGATACGCCCGATACGCTAGGCACGCTGGTGGCCATTAGTGGCGGCCATATGAGAAACCTGATGCGACTGCTGTATGGCTGTTTGCAAAAGGGCGATCCGCCGATTACAAAAGCAGTGCTCAATTCGGTCATTCGCGATGAAAGAGATGCGCTGATGGCCCTAATTGATCGCACAGAGTGGAAAATGCTGTTTGAGGCGATCGCAGGTGAAGAACCCCAGGGAAACGAAGCCTATAACCCTTTGCTACGCAGCCTGTTTTTGTACGAATATCGCGATCGCGATGGGCGATGGTTTGGGCTAAATCCGATATTGGCTGAAACAAAGCGATATCGAGATTGGCAGGCGAGTCGATAGAAGTGTTGTGATAGAGAGGTGTTGTGACATAGAGGTGTTGTGATGATGACGATGACGAACAGCCAGCCCAACAAACAGAATAGCGATCAGCACCTAGATGTCATCACCTACAACAAAAATGCTTTAAACAATCTGCGGCGAGCCATTGTGCTAGGCCAGGGGCAGTTTTCTTTGATTTTAGCGCGGGCAAATTATCAGCGACTGCAGCGGCTGCTGATTGAAGAGAGTAGAAAAAGCCTACAGCTATATCACGTGGTCATACCACCCGATGCGGTCAGTCTGCGGGCCGTGATTGAGGCGGTGACTTCTCCAGTGTCGCCGCCAGAACCGCCAGGAGATCTGCCAACAGAGTCGCTAGTAGAATCGCTAGTAGAGCCGCCAGCAGAGTCGCCAGAGCTACCGGCAGAGTCTCTAACCGAACCTCTACAAGAACCACCAGCAGAGCAGACACAAGCAGCGATGCTGACCGGGCTAGAGAAAATTTCGACCGCTCAAAAAGAGGGGGGTGCTTCCCCAATTGAAAGACTGTTGAAATCAGCTAACTTAGGCCGCGATGAGCTGCCAAAGCGCTTTCCCTATCCGGTTGTGCTGTGGGTTAACGATAGCGTGCTTCAACAGCTAAACCGATATGCCCCAGATCTTAAGAGCTTTGCGGCAACCCCGATTCGATTTGAATATCCTGCGCCTGCGCTGATTGCGGTGCTAAGGGCGCAAGCTGTAGATACCTTTACCCAGATTCTTGATGTCGATACAGGCGTTGTGCTAAACAATCGCCTGCCATTGAGCGCCAGCATCACAGAGCCTTTAGCAGTGCGTGAACTGACCTTTGCACTAGACCAGCTAGAGCATTTACCGGCGGCTCAGACCGATTTGGTAACCAATAGTTTGCTGGCAGATCTGTTGTTTTTGCAGGGCCGTAGCCTGCATCAGCAAGGCGATCTTTCACGGGCAAAAAGCTACTACGAAAAGAGCCTGATCCACTGGCAGCTAGAGGCGGCTGATGAAGCAGCAGGTGCGGCTAGATCGACCAGTCGAAAGGGGGGCGCGGGCCTAAAGAGTCGAGATAAGCAGGCCGTGCTGCGGTTTCACTTGGGCCTATGGTGGCAATCGCAAGCCGTCTTAGAAAAAGATCCGACGCGGGCCTATCAGCAGGCGCGGGCTCATTTTGAGGGCTGTTTGACTATTTTTCGGCAGCAGAACCGGGCGGATCGAATCGGGCGCTTTATGTTGGCGCTAGCAGAAGTGGTGCAAAAGCTAGAAGACTGGCCTGCTTTGCGACAGGTGGCGCAGGAGGGGACGCGGCTACACCACAGCGACCCGGCGCGTTTGGCCCGAGACTATGGATATTTAGCGGAAGTGGCGATCGCACGCTATCAGAAAGACGCCCAGCCCAGCCTGCTGAGCGAAGCGCAGGGGTTTGCCCAGCAGGCACTTGAAACCTCAGACTTGGTATTACAAGGAGGCCCATCACTAGCGGGCCCATCACCAGCAGATACTTTAGCAACAGGCACCTCAGCAACAGGCACTTCAGCAGCAGATAGCGAAGCGAGCTTAGCCAGTAAAATTGCGCTGCGCTATCACCGAGGCTGTTATTTTTATTTGCTTGCGATCGCCTACCAGCTCCAAGGACAAAACAAAAGAGCGGTTGAGCATCTAGAACGCACCCTGCAGAATGTCGATCCTTATTACGATCTCTCGCTTTATCGGCGCACGCTGTCTCGCCTATGGCGGCTCTATTTCGATCATCAGCACTATGCCGAAGCGTTTGAAATCAAGTTAGAACAGCGGCGAGTAGAAACGCTTTTCGGCCTCCGTGCCTTTATTGGTGCCAGCCAGATTCGGTCTTTTTCGGTGCGATCGCCATCGGCATCCACCGACAATCACTCAAAGCTACCCGGTTCCACGACTCAGACCGTTCTATCGGCTGCCATCAAAGCCTCTGGCCGCACCAAAGACATTGAAGCGCTCGTGGCTCGGCTTTCTCAGCCTCGCTATCCGCTTGTGGCCATTCACGGCCAGTCAGGCGTTGGCAAAAGTTCGCTTTTAAGAGCAGGGCTCGTCCCCCGACTGCGAAATTTGATCAGCGGCGGACGAACCACGCTACCGGTGCTAATTGGCAGCTATAGCAGCGACTGGATACAACAGATATACGGCGCGCTTAAGTCTCAAATAAAGTCTCAAATAAAGTCTCACAATCGCAGCGCGTTTGAAACTATAGACAAAGCTACAGATGAGACTTCAATTTCACCTGTAGACAGAATTGCAGATGAAGCTGAAGATTCTCCTAAGCAACTGTTAGAAGCCCTCATAGAAGCCCTAAGGCAGCTTACCAGCCAGCAATATCAGCAAGTCGTTCTTATATTTGACCAGTTTGAAGACTTCTTTTACGAGTATCCAACCTTTAAAGCCAGAAAAGGGCTTTATCTTTTCCTGCAAGCATGTCTTGATCTGTCTGATGTCAAAGTGGTGCTGGCGCTGCGAGAAGACTTTTTGCACTATCTATTAGAGTGGGACCGCAACGCCGACTTGAGCATTATCAACCATGACATTTTGAGCAAAGACGTTCGCTATTATCTTGGCAACTTTACGCCCAACGCAGCAGAAAGCTTGATTCATCAGCTGACACAGGCCGCAGGGTTTGAGCTAGAGCCTGGGCTGATTGCTGCGCTCGTAGATGATTTGGCTGAAGAAACCGGAGAGGTGCGCCCAATAGAGCTACAGGTGGTGGGCGCGCAGCTACAAAGAGAAAATATTACGACGCTGGCGCAGTACAGCCATCTGGGGCGATCGCCTAAAGCGCAGCTACTCAAAAACTTTTTGGATAGCGTAGTTCAAGACTGCGGCCCCGAAAACAACGCAGTTGCCAGATCTGTTCTTTATTTGCTGAGCGAGGGCGACAACAGGCCCCTCAAAAGTTTGGCTGAGCTGCAAGAGCCGCTACTGATTGCGCATATCGATACGGCTCCTCAGCAGTTGAGTTTGGTGCTCGATATTCTAATTGGCTCGGGTCTGGTGTTTGAAGTGCCAGAAGTTTCTGGCGTGCGCTATCAGCTGGTGCACGAGTATTTGGCGAGCCTGGTACAAGATCGCCAGCAGCCGGGTTTAATTGAGGTGCTGCACGCTGAGCGCAACCGCCGCCAGTTGACTGAAGATCAGCTACAGAAAGCCTTGGCGGCGCAGTCGGATAGCTGGCAGCAAACGACCATTGCGCGGCAAAGAGCACAAGCTGCGGAAATTAAGGCGCTGATTTCGGTCGCCAGGTCGCTGTATCTTTCGGGTGAAGGAATTAACGCGCTGACTAAGGCCCTACGAGCAGCGCAGCAAATGCAGTCTATAGAAGACGTGCTTTTGCAGAGGCAGGTGGCGCTATGCCTGGCGACCTCTGTACGCAGCATTCATGAGAAAAATGAGCTGACGGGGCATCGGAACTGGGTGTTGGCGGTGGATTGCCGCCCGGATGGCCGCTCGGATAGTAAGGCGCAGCTACCGAATTCAGCGGATTTACCCGCTTCAGCAAACTTACCCGCAACCATAGTCTCTGCGAGTGAAGATGGCACCGTTAAGCTGTGGAGCAATAGCGGTGTGTTGCTACAGACGTTGAGTGGCCATCAGGCGGGTGTGCTAGACGTGCGCTTTAGCCCTGATGGTCAGTATCTAGCTAGCGCTAGCTTGGATCATACGATTCGGCTATGGCGGGCAGATGGTGAGTTTGTAAGACTGTTTGATCTGGGCGCGGCTAGTGTGACCAGCATTAGCTTTAGCCCGACAGCGCCGCTATTGGCTGCCACCTATAGCGATACGACGGTGCGGCTGTGGACGCTAGAAGGGGACTATGTGCGATCGCTTGAAGGGCATGAGGACTGGGCCAGAACAGTAGCCTTTAGCCCGGATGGTCAGCGCTTAGCAACCGGCGGCGAAGACAATACGGTGCGGCTGTGGAGCGTAGAGGGCGAACTATTAGACACGCTATATGGCCATCGGGGCTGGGTGCGCAGCGTGGCCTTTAGCCCCGATGGACGGCAGATTGTCTCGGCAGGAGATGAGAATGCGCTGCGGCTATGGAGTGCAGATGGCTACAAGCTAGACACGCTTTATGCCCACGACGACTGGGTGCGCAGCGTAGCCTTTAGCCCAAACGGGCGATATATTGCATCGGCTAGCGATGATCAGACCATTTGCATTTGGGCGCTTGACGGCAGTGTTTTGCATCGGTTTAACCATCGCAGCAGTGTGCACAGCGTCACCTGGAGCGCGGACAGTGCCTCTGTTGTTTCGGGGGGGGATGACGATCAGGTGCATATTTGGCGGCTAGCTGGCCCTAGCGTTCATCTGTGCGAAGGGCACAAAGGCATTGTGTGGAGCGCCCGCTGGCGACCGGCCAGTCGGATAGCTGTTAATCAGACAGCTACCAGTCAGATAGCTGCTAATCAGGCAACTGCTAGTCAAACAACTGCCAACCAGACGACTCAAGAGAAACCCGAACTTGCACAGACGGGTCTTCAGCCAGTTAGCATTCTTTCAGCTGGAGGGGATTCGGCAATTCGGCTATGGTCTGAATCGGGCCAACTGTTGCAGTCAGTGGAGGGGCATCGGCGAGGGGTGCACTGCGCGGATTGGCGGCCCGACGGGCAGTTTTTTGCGTCGGCAAGTGCGGACTATTCAGTGCGAATTTGGCGAGCGGATGGTGCACTGGTCAGGACGCTGGCAGGGCACGGTGATGCGGTGTGGCAGGTGCGCTATAGCCCCGATGGGGAAAAGCTGGTGTCGGTGAGCAGCGATCGCACTGTCCGGCTCTGGTCTCACACGGGGCAAATGCTCCAAACCTGGAGCGATCATACCGACACCGTATGGCACGCTAGCTTCAGCCCTGATGGTCAATACATTGTTTCAGCCAGCGAAGACAATACGCTGCGGCTGTGGCACTATCAAGACGGCCTAGTGCAGACCCTAAACCAGCCCGACAGCGTGTGGTGTGCGTCTTTCGATCCGCATGCTCGTTTTGTGGCGTCGGGCGGAGCTGATGGGGTGATTCGCCTGTGGCCCGTGGTTGAGGCAAGTCAAGATTCGGGTGAACCTTCGCTGCGCCTATCCACAGAGTCAATCGGATTGCAAGGCCATCGAGACTGGGTGCGCAGCCTGTGCTTTAGCCCTGATGGTCAGTTTTTGGCCTCTGCGAGTGATGACGGCACCGTGCGGCTGTGGTCGCTGGCTGATGAGGCAATAGGTACATCAGAAGTATTAAACGCTGAAAGTGAAACGGCGCAGCTGCTACCGCCTTTAAAAGAGCATGAGGGCGTCGTTTGGGACGTGGATTTTGACCACACTGGTGAACGGTTAATTTCAGCCGGGGCCGATGGCACCGTACGCATATGGGACTTGCGACTAGACGCGCTTAGAATGCAGGGATGCGCATGGCTGCAAGACTGGCTGAGCGCCCGGCCCGATATGAAACGCCAGCTATGTCAGGAGTTAAAAGCTTAAGCACTGTACGCTTCTTTTAGCCGACTCCACCCCCAAACAACCGCAGCAGCGGCTGCTGACATTATCATTTCAAAGTGTTGAATAATTACTTCATCAGCTGTCATACGGCTGTTTGGCGACAGCGGTCCTATCAACTGGCCTGTCATCGTTGGGCCCGTCATCAACTGGCCTGTCATCAACTGGCCTGTCATTACTGTGCGATAGGTAACGATGGCCGCGCCTATTACCGTTAGGCCCACACAACAGCGTTTGGCATTAACCCTCGATAGGCGAGTGCACAGGTATATCGCCACCGGTGTGAGGCTAAAGATGATAGGCGCGATCTGAGGACTGGTGTTGAAAAGCGGAATTAGAGCGATCGCACTCCAAACCACAGCAGGCAGATATTTAAGCCTTCTATTATCAGCCTGCTTAGCGCCAAGGCTGTATTGCAAAAGGGTAATGCCCGCGATCGCATTTATTCCTGCTAGCCACGCCGCAGGCGGATCGATAATTGAGCGAAAAGCATTTAGCCAGCACAATGGCACCAGCATCAGCGCGAGTGCTAACCCCATTGACCCTCGCCCAGTATCCACCTGGGAAAACAGCCGCGCGTACAAAACAGACCCTAGTCCGGCCCCTGCACTATTTGTCATTAAATCGATCACGTTACTCGTTCGCAGCACAATCAATAGCTGCGCACATTCAATCGAAAGACTCAGCCCAAACCCACACAGTAAGACCCATTTGTGCGATCGCTTAAAGGTGTGCCACAACATCATGCCAAACGGCAAAAAAAGCAAAATGTTGCGCGACACATCTGCAACAGAAGCCCGCACCACCCAAAACTCAGAAGGCATAAAGGCCTGAAAGTCAAAAGGACTCAGCGTCAGCAGACCAATTGTGAGCACGATGTAGCCCAAGACAAATATATTCACGGCCCACGCAGTCTTTTGTGCTTGCATAAAATCTTTCAGTCCAACTGTATCGAAAACTTCTTTATCCGCATGGCCGAAAAAGAGACCTCTAGACTCACTATCCTAGCGAGCCACCCGTCCTCAAAAGCTCGAATTCGTAAGCTAGAAAGCCTGATTGCAGAACGTGGCTACAGCATCGGAGAGAAAACGCCACTACCAGCACCGCTTATCGTTGGTGTCTTTAGTTTTTCGCCACCCTGATTTGTGATCGCTGAAAGCCTTGTCATACCCTTTCAATTTGGCCGCGTTCTAGTGGGTGGCGAAAACATCCAGACACCAACGCTTATCAAAGAAGATAGCTAAAGGGAAGATAGCTAAAGGAACGCTGATAGAGAATATTCAGGGCCGAGAAAGCGATCATAGCTTGCTGCCAGCTTTCTCTTGCCGTCACGTTCTACTACAGTGCCGTGCGCCATCACCACCCGCTCAAAATCCCAAGATAAAATCTTTTCCATTGACGCTTTCACTCGCGCCTTGTCCGTCGTGACTACTCGCTCTATTAACGAAGGCCCTAAACGCTGATAGCTGCCGCCGACTCTTGCTGCTAGCTGCGTTATCAGCGGAAAGCTCTGATCAAAATGGAAAGCCGCATCGGTCAAGATCAGCGTACGGCTAGCCGCGTGAAAAAACACCCACTCGTTAAGTAGCTCAACTCCGCCTGAGCCTAGCGTTCTATATCCATCTAGCAGATGCCCTTCTAAGTCAGTCCACAAGTCTGTCTGTGAGCTGACACCGTCAGCCCCTAGCACCCGGTCAACTGGCAGGTTCGGCTTTTTCTCCTTTAAACCAGTTGTTGCCCAGAAAGTGGCTGTCGGATAAGAATTCTTGAAGCCTGTGGCGTAAAAATAGTGATATAGATTTGGGGCCACAATATGCTTGACCGGGCCAATACTATCGAGCTGTTGTTTGAGGCGATCGCTAATTTCGACAGGAGAAATAACAGCCAGTGCGCCACTACTGAGTCGGATGACAGTCATTCTTGTTCCAACCTCTAGGCCAAAATATCTCAGCGGCTGTTCTGCAATCCAGAGGTTGTTATCGAGGGCTTCAATTATCTGCGCCTGAGTCATCTGCCTCTACTAGGTCAAACCGTTTAGGATAGGGTAGGTTGCGCTTGGCAAACTCTTTTTTAGCGCGAATTGTCAGATCGGTTGCATACACAAACTCGTCACGAGCATCTAGCGGATAGGCGCGCAGCTTGAACAAACTGCCCCAGCTATGCTCTGACATCACTACTAGAATCGGTAGCTTTAGGTGGGTGTATTTGCTAGTATAGGCAATCCGATACAGGGTGTTTTCGACCTCTTCAGGGTTGGCCTCGTGCGCCAGGTAAAACTGGGTAACAACCTGCGCCTCTAGCTCACCCATGTTGGCATTAGATACGGTGTTGCTCCAGATGTGGCTGTGCGGCACTGTCACAACGTTATCACTCGGCGTTTTCAACCGAATTGCCCTTAGTCCATAGCTGATTACCTCTCCATAGTTACCGGCAATGGCCACGCGATCGCCCACCCGGTACGGCGCTTCAAACAGCCCAACGATACCTGCAATAATTGAGCTGGCATAGTCCTTGAAAGCAAAGCCTAATGCTACCGCGACCGTCCCTGTCACCGCCAACACATTCTCGCGCGAGAGATTGAGAAATAGATTCATTAGCGTAATGACCGTCACTGTCATCACCAGCGTGCGGACAAAGGGCTGAAACTGCTTTACGCGCAGCCGATCGTGACGCGCCACCCGTTCAGACAGTGAGATCACCACCCAGTCGACCGTTTTGATGACAGCGTAGGCAATCCCCACAACAAGCAGCGCCTGTATTACCTTGGGGGCAGTAATTTTAGAGAGTAGCTGCCTGGTTTGATCAGCCGTGTCGCTCGCGGCCCTACCTGCGTTCTCGGCGGCCTTCCCAGAGGACTGTGCCAATAAATCGAGGCTCAAAAAACTATGATTCAAAAAACTATGATTCAAAAAGCTGTGGCTTAAAAAACTATCAAAACTATGGCCTAAAAAACTATGGCTCAAAAAATGACTCTTGTCCTCATACATCCTCAAGGTGCCTCGATAATGAAATTGTTACGAGAGAGTTCTTGGCGCAGCCGGGGATAATGAACTGGATTGACCTTTAAGACACTGGCCTGCTGCTCTACAATGCCTACATTACGCAGCAACTGAACCTGATTGTTGACCACATTGGGCGAGTCTCCCAGACTCTTTGAGAGTGCGATTATCGTCATATCCCCGTGAAGCATCAGCGAATACAACAAATACAAATCGTTCTGACTCAGTTCAGGTAGCTGCGGTAGCTTTGGGGTTGTGGCCACTAATCGAGACTCGCTTTCGGTATCTTTTTCCTTGTCAATTTCCTTCGCTTCAGACTTAGATTCGGACACCTGCTTGAGAATGACTTTTGTTTCGGGTTTTTCGACTTCAGATTTTTCGACTTCAGATTTTTCGGCTTCAGATTCTTTAGAGGTGTCTGATTTAAGCTTCACTTTGCAGTAGCGCAGAGACTTTATAAACATTTGTACGGCGACTTCTGAAATCCCGTCAGAAATATCGGCTAGCCGCTCAAAATAGATTTCTTGGGGATTATTATCCGCTTGTTTGGATTCATCAGGCCGAAGCTGTTTTTTTAGCGATCGCACAGAAGACTGAACAGATGCGGTAATCTCTTGAGAGACCTCAGAAATAGCCTCAATGGGTTTATTCATATCGACATCTATCTCAAACAGATGGCTTCCATTTTGAAATTGTTTGTGCAGCCCCGTTTCTGGAAAGTAAATATCAAACTGCTCAACAACAGGGCTTATCCAGCTTTGCAGATCTTTGCCTGACAGCTTTGGCGTGGTAATAATGTCTCCACAGTAGGCGTGAAACTTAATCGTAGATTTGAGATATTCCCAGCCAACCATACCGCTGCCCAAAACCCAGAAACGAGTGCGATCGCGCGGTAACAAGTCCTGCAAATAATCCAATCCGTCTAAACCGTCAGCACTTCGCAAAAAGCACCAGCACAGATTAGGGATCACCATCAGCGCGCGATTATCTAGCTGAGATTCTTGATCTGACTGAGGCTCTTTCTCTGACTGAGGTTCTTTCTCTTCAGATAAATCAAGCTTCTTTTCAATTTGCCGCTGGATAGTTCTAGCATCGGCAGGGCGCTCTACCCAGTCTAAAAGGTTGACTTTTAAGGGAGGCTGGTCAGAATCTTTTTCCTTTTCGGCGATCGCACTCCCAACCGTTTCTAGGCTGCTGGTCACAATGCTAGCAATTGAAGAAACCGGATCGGCCATAATCACAATAGAATTTTCCGCCGTACTAGGGTTCGACTGCCAGTGGCTAATGGCTGACTCTATCGCCTCGCTTACCACCTTTTGCCTGCGTGGATGCATCGGTAAATCGTTAACCGAATTAGTTAACCTCTCAGCTAACGCTTCCGGCATGTTAGCTAGCGCTTCTTCCGGAGGCTGCTGCTGCTGAGGATCTTTGGCAAACCAAGCTACTCGAAAACCACGTTTTTCCAGCAGCCATTTCCCCAGCTTCTTAACTCTATTTGCCATGAACTGCCCCTAATGGTCTCGCTGTTGACCTTGGTGTAGGCTGTCTCATTCCTATCTCATTTTTTATAGTGCGCCCAACTGTGAGCTGTCTTGATGATGAGCTGCTTTGATTATGAGCTACTTTCAGAGGCGTTAGGTTGCCCGTTGGACATAGCGCTTTTAACCATCGTTAGCACCGAGCGAGATAGATTGAGCGATCGCGGCGGCGCTTCATCAGGCGAGACCGGCCAACCTTCTCTTTGACTGGCTCTATCGCCGTCAGTTTCCTCAGTCTGATCGTGAAAGAGAATTTGTTGAGTAGGAAAGGGCAAGTCAACGCCAGCAGCAACTAGCCGATTGCAGACATTCTCTAGCACCCAGTCTTGCGACTTCATAAAATCAGCGCGGCGCGGCGGCTCGATCCACCAGCGAGCGCGAATATTGATAGTGCTATCTGCAAGCGCTACAACCAAAGCTTCTGGCGGCGGATCGCTCAAAATCTCGTCATGCTCAGAGAGCACCTCTAAAATAATCTCTTTCGCCTTGGCAATATCATCGCCGTAGCCAATGCCAACATCGTACTGCAAGCGCCTGCGATCATAGGCCGTATTGACCATCACCGCATTGGTAAACAGCTCTGCATTAGGAATCACCACTCGCCGACCATCGTAGGTGCGAATGGTGGTCGCGCGAGTTTCAATCTGTTCTACCGTGCCTTCATAGTCTCCAAAGATAATTTGGTCATCCATGCTGAAGGGTTCTGTTAGCAAAATGAGAATACCGGCTAGAAAGTTCTGCAAGATGTCTTTGAAGGCAAATCCAATCGCAACACCCCCAATACCCAGGGTCGCTAGGGCATCCGCCGGATTGAAGCTAGGAAAAATAACAGTAGCTGCAATCAAAAATCCAAGGATTATCAGCGCACCTTGGGCCAGTCGCCCAAAAACAAGTCCGACATTGCGGGCGTCGCGATCGCGTGTTTGCGCTTTAACAAAGCTACGAACAAACCTCCCGACAAACCAGAAAATAGCAAAGATAACAACCCCAATGAGTAGATTCGGGAGCAATGCGATCGCGCCCTGAACCATACTGGTGATTTTCTCGGTTGCTGCTGATAGCGAAATTGATTCTCCCATAGCTTAGACACCTCACTTAACTGCGGTGCTCAAATAAACGTCCAATATCTCGATCTGCACCATACCAGTCTATATTCCAGTGCAATCTCTACCCTTTGATACAGACGTAAATTGGTGGCTTTGGATAGTTAATGGGGCTGGGGTGTAGTTAATGGGGCAGGGGCATTTACTGAAAATCTAAACAAAACCTAAAGCCCAAAGCCTCCTGAAGTCTCTGAACCGCAGGGTTTATCCGCTATATCTACCCTTTTCTACAGGTGACCTCTAACCTTAGCTAGAGAGTATCGAGATTTGTGATTTGGTAGGCTACATACCATCCAAACGTAAAAGCAGCAAGCACGAAAGGTTCAGCTAGCGGTAGTAAAGTAGACAGCAATGAAGCAAGTGACCAATTTTATGCGCAGTCCGGTTTACGCATGTATAGACTCAGTAGAAACATCTGCGTCAGTAGTAATTCACCTTTTGTGAGCTTGATCCAATACTTCTCTGTTCATCCCCGCCTATCTTTACAAAATGGTTCCTTATAAATATTCATCCTCTCGCCCATCAAAGCTACTAGTCGTAGACGATTTACCAGACAACCTATTTTTGATGGAAGCTGTCTTAGGTGATGAAGACGGCTATCAAGTTGAGTACGTTGATAGCGGTAAGGCTGCGCTTGAGTCTATTGAAGAATCTGTACCTGATTTGATTCTTTTAGATATTATGATGCCAGAGATGACCGGATACGAGGTCACTCGTCGCATTCGTCAAGACCAAACGCTACCCCATATTCCAATAATTTTGGTCACCGCCCATGACGAGCTTGGGGCCGCAGAGAGTCTGCAAGCGGGCGCTGATGGCTTTATCCACAAGCCGTTCGACATCGAAGAAATGCTAGCGACTATAGAGAGTACGCTACAGCATTGCTGCGTTAGCTGCTGCTAGTAAAGATTGCTAGTAAAGACTGCTAGCAAAGGCTGCGAATGAAAGCCACAGATAAAAAGTGCTGGCGACAGATGATGTTGAAATGATGATACTCAAATAAAAGAGCAAGCCTCGCTGCAATAGTATGCTGTCTAGCATCTACCGTTTTTATCATAAGCGGGCACAAGCGAGGGGCTATGGAGCGGCTAATAGCGCTATTGGGGCTAGGCGTTTTTATCGGATTTGCCTACCTGATTTCGATCAATCGTCGGGCAGTGCGCTGGCAACCAGTACTATGGGGCTTTGCGCTTCAAATTATATTTGCGCTGCTAATTCTAAGAACAGCGGTTGGATTTCGCGTTTTTGAGTGGCTAGGCGCTAGGGTCAGCAACTTTTTAGACTTCTCCGATGCAGGCGCCTCTTTTGTATTTGGAGAAAACTTTCAAGATTTTTTCTTTGCCTTCAAGGTATTGCCGACGATTATCTTTTTCTCGGCATTTATCAGTCTGCTGTATCACTATGGCCTTTTACAGCGAGCAGTCGGCGCGATCGCCTGGGTAATGAGGCGCACCATGAAAACCTCTGGCTCTGAAACCCTATCAGCGGCTGGTAACATTTTCGTTGGCCAAACCGAAGCCCCGCTGCTAATCAAACCTTACGTCGCCAGCATGACTATGTCCGAATTGCATGCGGTCATGACAGGCGGCTTTGCTACCGTTGCAGGCGGCGTATTGGCTGCCTATGTTTCCTTCGGCATTCCTGCCGAGCACTTGATTGCGGCGTCAGTTATGTCTGCGCCCGCTGCGCTTGCCATGTCTAAAATCATGTTCCCAGAGACGGAAGACTCGCCAACACAGGGCAGCGTGAGCCTCACCGTAGAAAAAACGAGCGCTAACGGGATTGATGCGATCGCCAACGGAGCCCTAGACGGTCTGCGCCTAGCCCTCAACGTCGGTGCCATTATCATTGCCTTTTTGGGCATCTTAGCCGCGCTCAACGCCTTAATTGGATTTCTAGGAGGACTATTTGGCTATGGAGAGCTTTCGTTAGAGAGCATACTGGCCGTTCTGCTCGCACCCGTCGCTTGGCTAATGGGCGTCCCTTGGGCAGACTGCAACGCGGTCGGTACGCTACTAGGTAAAAAGACCATCCTCAACGAATTTATTGCCTACCTCGACTTACAAGCACTCATCGACTCCAACGCTATTTCTGAACGGGCCGTCATTATTGCCACCTATGCACTTTGTGGCTTTGCCAACATTGGCTCTATCGGCATTCAAATCGGCGGCATCGGTGGCATCGCCCCAAACCGTCAGGCCGACCTAGCAAAAATTGGCTTCCGCGCAATGATAGCAGGGACACTGGCCTGTTTTACAACAGCCTGCATTGCCGGAATCTTGTTGTAATTTCTTTACGGTGGTCTCTTTATTTCTTTTTTATAGGCTTAGCGTGAGCTGGCTGTAAGGCTGCGGACTGACCAAATTGGAAAGGGTAATACCTAGCAGTCTAACGGGCCGAGCCTTTTCTAAATGAGCTGCCAATAAAGACTTTGCGAGTTGAAAAATCTCTTCTTTTTCTTGGATCGGGGTGGTTAGCGTGCGGCTGCGCGTGATGGTGTCGTAGTTGTTGTACTTTATTTTAAGAGTTAGCGTATAGCCGCTGCGTTTGTTTCTTTGCAGTCGCTGATAGACCTCTTCAGCGACTTTGCTCAAAGCAGTTTCCATGTCGCTGATCTGCCGCAAATCTTCAAAAAAGCTGCGCTCTGCGCCGATTGATTTGCGAATGCGATGGGGATTGACCGGGCGGCTGTCTTCAGCTCTAGCAACTTTGTAATAGTAGCTGCCAGCTTTGCCAAAGGCTTTGGTCAGCTCAAGCTGCGTCCAGCTTTTAAGCTCCGCGCCTGAGTGAATGCCCAGCGCCTTCATCTTTGCGGCAGTCGCAGGCCCTACGCCATAAAACGATTCTATGGGCAGGCTTTCGATAAAGGCTATGGCCTGGTCGGGGCCGATAAATGAGAGCCCATCGGGTTTGTTGAGATCAGAAGCGATTTTGGCGAGAAATTTGTTGATAGAAACGCCAGCCGAGGCGGTGAGGTTCAGTTCTGTTTTGATGCGATCGCGAATCTGCTGAGCGATCGCTACTGCCGATCCTATCCCTAGCTTGTCTGTCGTCACATCCAAATACGCCTCATCCAAAGAGAGCGGTTCTACCAAATCGGTATAGCCAAAAAAGATGGCTCGAATCTGTTCTGACACCGCCCGGTAGGCTTCAAAACGAGGCTTAACAAAAATCAGATGCTCACACCGCTGAATGGCGCTGCGTGAGGGCATGGCCGAATGAATTCCATACTGACGGGCCTCGTAGCTAGCGGCACAAACGGCCCCTCGCTGAGACGGCAGGCCACCAACCGCCACTGGCTTACCGCGTAGCTCTGGGCGATCGCGCTGCTCCACCGAGGCGTAGAATGCATCCATATCAACATGAATAATCTTCTTGACCCCCGGCTTTGTCCCCCCCTGCTCGTTAGCCACTGTTCGATCAGCCATAACGGGCCGGTCCGCCTAACACCAATGCCATCAGAGCGCACAGCGACAGAAAGAGGAAAAGGCCCACCAGCCAAATCCAAACGGTTGAGGGCTGAGAAGAAGACTGCGGCAAAGCGGCCTGAGCGTGCGCCTCGTCGTCTTTTTTGAAATGGTGGGCGGCGATCGCAAAGGCATCCGCCGGTCGCACCGCTGAGTACCAGGTTTTATCTGGCTCGGCTTGCTCAGCCTCAGGTTGTTTAGCTTCAGTTCGTCTAGCCTCAGGAAGCTCAGCTTCAGGTTGTCCAGCTTCAGGTTGTCCAGCTTCAGTGATCACAACTGCCATCGGGCCATTGCCACACTGACCCAGGCACCCAGAAGGCTCTACCAGCACATCTACTGGCACAGAACGCTTAAACGCGGCTAGCACCTGCGCTGATCCTTGCTGCTTGCAAGTTTTGTTCTGACAGACAATCACTTTCGCTTTATCTAGTTTTGGGCTATCTAATTTTGGACTATCTAGTTTTGGGCTATCTAGTTTTGGACTATCTGGTTCTGGACTATCTGATTTTGTCCTCTTCGACTGAGCAGACATCATGCTTAACTCTCTACGGTCTGCTTTCTCGTCCCTTCTATCACTTCTTTTAGCCCCACTGTACCGACAAAAAAGACGTACAGTCCGGCTTTAACTACAGCCATTGGTGCACTATCAGGCAGGTGATCAACCAGCAGCGCAGAGGCTTCACTTGAAACTTTTTCTGCTTTACCGAATTTGTAGGCCCCAATTAGCACAGCTGCGATCGCACCTTCTAGCGCGTGCAGTGCCAGAACAAATAGCGTTATTTTGGCGAGAGGCTGGAGAAACGAAGGTAAGGGTAGAAGCAACTGCCAGATCTGAAGAGCGATCGCACCAAAAATTACCCCGGTTGCCCCAATTTTAATTTGCTTTGTCATTAGCATCGATCCCGTAATTCTTAAGCGCGACCCCTTCATTATGGTAGATCATGCGCCGCTAGCTGTAGCCTCACGGAATCAGGGCTCTTTAGCCGCAACAACTAGACCATAGAATCCAGACGAGGTGATGTCTCCGGCCATATCTCCGGCCACCTCTCCGGCTACCTCTCCGGCCATTTGCAGCTTGCTGAGTTGAAAGCCCGTTCCGGCCAAGAGCTGATCTATTGCCATCTGATTACCCCTATCAGTATCTGCCCCAAAGCGAAACGGTTCACCAATCCAGTCGAGCGCATTGATTGCGAAGGGAATCCACCAAAAATCTCTGCCCTCATAGAAATGCTGAGGAAAAAAATCAAACGCGATCGCACTGCCCACTCCGCAAATCTCACCGATTGCTCCCAGCGTCTCTTTCACCACCGCCTCAGTCAAATAATAGGTCACCCCTTCCCACAGAAAAAACGTTTTCTTCCCAACCTCAAACCCAGCCGCTAGCAGATTGTCTATCCAATTCTCTTCGTTAAAGTTTGCCGTTACAAAGCAAATTTCATCCAGGGTGCGATCGCTTTCAATCAGCGCCCGTTTCTTTACCGCCTGCGTATTTGGCTGATCCACCTCAAACAAAGCCAGGTTACGGCCCAGGCAAAACTTAAACAATCTCGTATCAAACCCAGCGCCCAAAACAACAACTTGTTCAACCGTCTCTAAATAGCCACTCAACGCCCGATCAAAAAACAGCGTGCGCGTATTGATCAAATTACCTAGATTTTCTGCACCAGGTGGTGGCAAGTTGAACAAACTTGGCGTGTAGCCACTGATATTCATCGCCAAAAGCGTTGGGCCTGCGATCGCCCAGTTAATGCCGCTGTTGAGACAGGGCAGCGTGTTCATCAGGCTATCGGCAAGTGGATCGGGGCGAATGCCTTGCAAGTGCAGCAGCCAGCGGGCAGATAGCGGCACTAGCGCCGTCATCGAAATGCCCTTTTGCCGACTGACAGCCAGAGCCCAAGTCATAAAGAGCACGCAGCCCGTCAGCGTTATCGGGCCGAGCAAAACTTCTAAAACGAGGAAAGTGAATAGTCTCATATGGCACGCTCCGACGAGTCAACCCTCAGTTTTCATCCCAAAAAGTGATTGACTCACTAATAGGCTGTAGCGAAGTCCCCGGATAGTAAAACTCCAAAATTTGCTGATGAGAATAGCCCTTTCTACCCAGGTTGTAAGCCCCTGTCTGGCTCATACCCACACCGTGCCCAAACCCACCGCCCACAAACCGAAACCCGGTGAGCACTGGCTCAGGCGCTTGTTTAGTCTCTGCTGCCTGGACTTCTAGCTTGGTGGTGCCCGCCGCCGCCTTCGGATCGCGACTGCCGTTCGATGCTAACGGGTTTGCGGCTGCGGATTCAGCCGCACTCTGTCCAGTAGCACTCTGTCCAGTAGCGCTCTGTCCAGCCGCCGCATTCTGTTTGCCAGTAGCATCGCCAGCAGGCGGCACCGTCATCACAGGCTCTACGTAAAACAATAAGCTTCTCGGCGGCAGCAATGCCTTTACTGACTCATCTTTAAACAAATCAAAAGATCCAATGTCTGTATCTACTTGCAGTTTCTGTACCCGCCCAGACGCGGCTCGCTCAACGACGGTCATCCCCGTTAGGCGGTTGTAGTTGGCCAGTGGATGCTGTCGATTTTGCAAGTACTCCTTTAAGACCTCGTCCATTTGAGCTAGCGTTGCGGTTCGATTCCACCGAAACTCAGACCAAGTGTCTTCGTTAAAGCCACTGGTAAGCCCAATAAACGCCCGAAAATTGGCTTCATCGGATAGAGGGCGGGCGATCAGATCCCACTGTGTCTGCAAAGAGTCAATCACTGGCCTCAGGTAGGGCCGATCTTCTCCGTTCCAAACATCGGTAAAGCTTGCGGTCACACCGCCGGTGGTAGAAGAATACAGCGCATCGACCAGCTCGTTTTCATAGGTGAGGACCTGACCTGCGGTAGCTGCGATCGCCGCGTCGCTGCCCGCATCGGTTTCAGCTAATCCAAAATACACCTGACACTGCGTATCTGCGCAGATCTCATAGTCATCAATCGCAAATCGACGCAGATTGCGCAGCGCGTACGTTCGTGCTAACACGGCCTGCGCCTCAATTGCATTGCGAGGAGCACCGGCCCCAATTTCGTGCGGCACCACCCCGCGCAGATACTGCTCAATGGGCACCTGATTAACCAGTGTGTAGTTCCCGTAGGCGTTTGGCTGCACCTTCATATCGCCAGCAAACACATCTTGATAGCGGGTGCGATCGCCCTCAGCCATCTGAATCCGCCGATTCTCGCTGGTAATCGTAAACTCATCGCGAGCGTACCGATAGCCATCCGCTATGAAATTCACCTTTGGCACTTCTGTCACCACTCGGCTGTCAATAAAGGCGTCAGCATAGCCCGCTGCTTTCAAATTATCCAGCAGCAGCCGTCGCACTAAAGGTGAGCTGTACTCATCTCGTTTTGCCCACACCTGCCAGGCGTCTGGCTGCGCAATCTCGGCACTAATGCCTGCGGCCTGCCAGCTTTTAGCGCTAGCTTCGGCACTCTCAAAGCTGCGATGAGTACTCAGCACCACCCACTCTTCCAGCGCTGGCGCACTCAGCGGCTCCATCGTAACTTCTAGCTGTAGCTGCTCGGTCGTCAGGGTCTGCGTCTGAGCGCCCGTCTGAAAGCTAACCGTCAGCTCATCACCAGCAAGTGGCCCTAGCGTCAGCTTGTCCTCTTTTTCTTCGCCAAAGCGCTGAACGATGCCAACTTTAATTTCAGGATTCAGGGCAGCAGATTGCGCCTCAACTGCTTTGGGTGCGATCGCACCCTCAACGACAGCCACACCCATCACAGCCGTCAGCAGGCCCACGCTCAGCGGCCCCAGCGTTCGGCCCAATGCAGCGCTCAATCCCAATGCAGCGCTCAACTGAGTCGTCTTGTGAGTCGTATTAAAATTAGGCGTATTCAAACTGGGACTGCTCAAACGATTCATAACAACCATGTGTAGGCGAAAGATGCCGACAAAACTCAACCCAAGGATTTAACCCCAACGGCGCTGATACTCACTTATTCAACCCAGGTTGATGGGAACCCGCGCTATTCCCTCAACTTTCTGCATCAACTTTCTTTGATTTGTTTCCTTGATCTGTATAGCGATCGACACGACAGGCCCCTTAGACATGCTTCTATCCTATACCCGTACCCATTTATCCTAATCGCCTTTCCTTCTATCCTAATCGCCTTTCCTTCTATCCTGCGAATGCCTACCTAGCTTTGCACCCTTACCAGCAGCCACATAAAATAGCGTCCACCTCGCATTTGCCCCTTTAAAGTAGAAATAGAGACAATAGATTCAACCATTCTAAACAGCTTAAACACAGTGCCAGAGGTCACTTGTCATGGTTCAAATCAAAGAAATTCCGCTACAGCAGATCAAGCGCCCACTCTTTCGGCAAAACGATCCAGATAAAGTAAAGGCACTCATGATCTCTATCCAAGAAATCGGTCTGCAAGAACCCATCGACGTGCTAGAGGTTGAAGGCGAATACTACGGCTTTTCTGGCTGTCACCGTTACGAAGCCTGTCAGCACCTCGGCCATCAAACGATCCGAGCCCGCGTTCGCCGCGCCCCCAAATCCGTTCTCAAAATGCACCTCGCCTAGCCCTTGCCTCCATGCCCACTGAAACCCAAGCGCTAAGAGCCCTCATGCAGGCCGCGAATATTCCCACCTATCGCGCCCTCTTAGACAAAGCAGGCATCTCTCGCTGGCAGCTTCGGCAGCTCCGTAGCGGCAATATTCAAACCATGCGTCTAGGCACGCTTACCCAGCTTGCGACTGCTCTTAACACCTCTCTACCAGCTCTTCTTCAAACCTTTCTTCCTGCCAACTTTCCCTCTGTAAAATCTTCCTCTGCTGCTATTCCCTCTACGGCCTGTTCTCCAGCCGCTCAGCTCCAATCCGACGCCCTCCAAACCCTCGAAACCTGGCTAGTTCAGTGGCCTACCATTGCCAAACGCGCCAAAGAGAAGGGCGATGCTCTACCAGCTGCCAAAATTTTGCCCTTTGTTCGCCCTGTAGAGACGCTGATGCAAGAGTGGGACATCGCGCCCATTGCCACCCTTGATGAGCAGATTCCTTACGACCCACAGTATCATCAGCTCACTAAAGGAATGGCCAGTCCAGGTGATTTGGTGCAGGTAACGCATACGGGGCAGACGCAGGCGGGCAAACTGCTTCACCGCGCAAAGGTTAAGCCGATCATTTAGGTCAGCTAGGGTCTAAGCGACTGGGCTAGGCCCTAACTAGCGTCAGTACCGTCAGCTCTGGCGGACAGAAAAGCCGTCCCGGAAAGTAAGTGCCCAGGCCCCGGTTTACGTAGAGCTGGTTATCGCCAATTTGATGCAGGCCCCGGCACCATTCCCAGTGGCGGACGACGTGGAAACAGCGATCGCTCAAAAACGGAATCCGGTTACGCACGGCGCTTGGCACCCCTCGCCGAATTTTTTGCCAGACCTGTGGCCCCGGCCCTATTCCTGGAAGGTAAATCTGCCCGCCATGCGTATGGCCCGATAGCTGTAGGTCTACTCGCCAGTTTGCCAGCGGCTCTGCGGTATCTGGGTTATGAGAAAGCACCAGCCGTGGAACAGCCGGATCGATTCGATCTAGCACCTGCGGTGTAAACTCTTTTGACCAGTAGTCAGCAAAGCCAACGACTGGAAAATCTTTGCCAAAGGGCGTGGCAATCTCATTCCACAGCACCGGAATGCCTGCCTGCTCTAGCGCCTCGGTGACAATCTGACGGGCACCTCGGTATTGGATATCGTGATTTCCCAAAACGGCGATCGCACCATACTGACTGGGCAACCGCTTAAGACGACGCGCCAGCTCGTGAATGGGGGCCGGGTCGTTAGTAACGAAATCCCCCGTCAGCGCGATCAAATCAGGCTGTATCGTTTCAATTTTGGCAATCGTTCTTGCCAGCAGCGAATCCGATAGCCGCAGCCCATCAAAATGAAAGTCTGAGAGCTGTACCACCACACTGCCCACTAGCCGCGAAGGCAAGTCTCGAATGGGAATGGTCAGCGTCTCGACCGATAGTGCACCTGATAAAAGCCGATGCATACAAGCAATATCTCAAGAATCTCCGTCAGCTATATCATCTTAGCGGCGCTGGTTCAGGTCTTGCAGACAACAAAGCCCAACCTAGCTCTACATACCTGGCTCTATACAAAGAGCATAAAGGGCTCACTGCCTGAATCGAGACGCTACCATCATGGTGCCGATTCCCATATCTGAAAAGATTTCTAGCAGCAGTGAGTGCGGCTGCCTGCCATCTAAAATGTGGGCGGCCCGGACGCCTTGCGCTAGCGACTGTACGCAGCAGGTCACTTTTGGAATCATCCCACCGGCTACGGTGCCGTCGGCAATTAGCGTCCGGGCCTGCTGAATGTCTAGCTCTGGAATCAGCGTGGTCGGATCGTGAAAGTCGCGCATGATGCCGGGTGTATCGGTGAGCAAAATCAGCTTCTCGGCGCTGAGCGAAGCGGCTAGCTCGCCTGCAACCGTATCGGCATTGATGTTGTAAGCTTGGCCTGCCTCATCTGCGGCGACGCTGGAAATGACCGGGATATAGCCTGCTTCTACGAGCGATCGCACCAAGTCCGGCTTAATACTGCTGACCTCTCCCACAAAGCCAATATCTGAATTAGCCGCGCGCGGCCTTGCGGTCACCAGGTTGCCGTCTTTCCCACACAGGCCCACTGCCGCACCGCCCGCATGGTTAATTAGCGCCACTAGCTCTTTATTGACGCGGCCTACTAGCACCATTTCCACTACGTCCATGGTTTCCGCATCGGTCACCCGCAGCCCGTCTTTAAACTGCGGCTCAATATTGAGCTTGCCTAGCCAGCTATTAATTTCTGGGCCACCCCCGTGCACCACCACCGGACGAATACCCACACTCGCCATAAAAACCACATCGCGAATGACCTTTTCTTTTAGGGCACCGTCTTTCATGGCCGCCCCGCCGTATTTAACGACGATTGTACGACCTCGAAACTTTTGAATATACGGCAGCGCCTCACTCAAGATGCGAACGCGCGTCTCTTCAGATTTTTGAAAAGCTGGATCGAGTGGGGCGTTTTCGACGTTAGAAACCATAGGAAGTCAAAGGGAAAGATTAGAAGTGAACAAGAGAAATCAGAGCGTATGACTATAGGCTGAGCGGCTCAAGTTGGGGCGGATTTAGCTCTAGGAGGCGGGACGACCGGGTTGATAGAGGATTGGCTAATTTCGATTTGGTCGGCGGCTAGCTTTGGATCGGGGCGAAGGGAGGCTTGCAGGGCGATCATGATGCGATCGCACGTTTTTCCAATCGCTTTGCCATCGTAATCAATGCGAATATCAGCGAGGGCGTAGCGATCGGCTCTTTGTGCCATTAGCTCAGAAAGTTTGCTCGAAAGATCTACCCCTTTCAACAGAGGACGAGTCGTGTCTTTTGAGAGCCGAGAGACCAGCACAGGCAAAGGTACATCTAGCCACAGCACCACGCCATGATGCAGGTAGCTCCAGTTCATTTTCTGAGTGACAATGCCGCCACCAGTTGCAACCACGACCTGAGTATAGCTAGAGACCTGAGCCAGTATCTGTGTCTCTAGCTGGCGAAAAGCGGCTTCGCCCCCGCTGGCAAACAGCGCACTTACCGTTTGGCCAGTAGTTTGCTCAATTAGGGCATCTGTATCTAAAAAACGATAGCCCAGTCGATGTGCCAGCCTGCGACCAATCGTCGTTTTACCAGCGCCCATCATGCCAATAAAATACAGATTGGTCTTTTTAAGATCCTGTTTGAGGGAAGGGGCGGTAGGCACGATCATGGCGGTCATAGACAAAACAAACTCCACCATTATCTCAGGCTATGACAACAGCGCTAACGGCCCATCGCTATTTGTTACCTATTGGTGACTATCTATCGGTAACTGATCACAATTAACGCTCATCTGCTACAAGCATTGGCTGAATACGTACTATTGGGCTCGGTCTAGCAGTGCTAGCCAAAGCTGCCGCTCACCGCCCGGCGCACTGTAAAACAGCAGATCAATTAACAGCCGTAGAGAAAGCTGCGTTAAAGTCTCGGTTGGCAAATCTGGGTTAGCCATGCGATCGCAGTACATATGGTTAAAGTTATCGAGATAGTCGCCTAAGATCGCGGCCCTGTGTGGCGGCTGGTCCGCCGCGCTGAGCTGCTCTAGCTTAGCCACCGCCTGACGAATTTGCGGGTGATAGCTGCGGGCCAAATGACACACCACCAATACCAGCGCTCTGGCCTCTTCAATATCTAACTTTTTGCGACCTTGCCCCTTACGCAGCGGGCTAGACTGCCGCAGTCGCCACAGCCCCACCCGGTCCGAGAGCGTTTGCGAAAGCCGTAGTGCCTTTGCGGTCGACAGCACCGCATCAGAACCAATGTTCGTCAGCGCCTCTATAGCCATCAGCACCAAATCTAGCTGAGCTTTGATGCTACTCAGTTGAGCCGCCGATAAACGGCTGATTTGCAGCGACTCAGGCCGCATCTCACCAGTGAACGGCTGATCTGGCAACCGATCGACAGGCGGCTGGCCACTCGGTAGATTGCTATCAGGTAGGTTGTTAGCGGACAAATCCAAAGCATTCTAGGCCGTTAAGCCGTTGAAATAGCTTTGGCAATTGTGCCACAGCCTAGTCATCCTGATTAGTCGTTACTTAAGAACAAACCTGTTCTCCCCAAGACAGCAAGGCCCGAGCCGTTGCATCGCTACAGTCAAACTCTTTAACCAGCGCACCTGCCGCCGCACCTGTCACTGTTCTAGCATTGCTACTAGAGGCTGGCATCATCCCAAACGTGCGCACAGAGCCTGCTGTTTCAACGTCGAAAACCACAGCGCCGACCGAAGCGCAGTCCGCTATTACACGGGCACTTAGCTGGTTGAGCAGTTGCGAAGACAACAGAACAGAAGGCGCTGCCGAACCAGCCATTGAGACAGTGACCCCTTGAGGGCGCAGCTCAGGTACGCTGCGGTACAGACGGTTTAGCTGTAGTGAGCTGACCCAGGCGGTGACCTCTCGTCCAGATTCAATCGTACGAGTCATGGCGACGACCGCATCGCTACAGGCCGCGGTGCTTCCAGGTACTGCTGAGACCGCTAATATCTGAGTTAGGCTGCTGCGGTTATTGACTAAATCGATAGTGATTGCATACTCACCGCTTCTACCCGACTCATA
This sequence comes from uncultured cyanobacterium, assembly GCA_963833005.1. GTDB lineage: Bacteria > Cyanobacteriota > Cyanobacteriia > Phormidesmidales > Phormidesmidaceae > Phormidesmis. The sequence continues at coordinate 532,365 of CAWHWK010000003.1, forward strand.
GCTGTTGGCTACGGCGGTATAAAGCCCCGTGCTGGGCAGCGTGACAATCAAGCGAGAGTTGCGGTTTGTCGAGCTAACGTCGTCATTTTCGCCAATACGCTGGCCAGTCGGATCTAGCAAAATGAGATACGGATCGAAGTCTTCACTCTCTAGCGAAATCGTGACGTACTGGCCGTCGCTAGCAGAAAACGTGTACTGGTCGTACAGGCTGCCATCATCTAAAACAGCGTCTCCAGAAGATAGCGCACCGGCCTCTTCAATCAGGGTTTCGGCCTTAGCCGCAGGCTGCCGAAGCGCGCCCTCTGTAACTAGCAAAAGACCGGCTGTAAACACGATAGCGCCAAGCTTTAGCAAAGCTTGCATCCTTTTATCTCCAATGTTTTCGTGCGTTTGTCATCGTTAGTGAAATCAGGCTATGTAGTTCACGCAGGCTGGTAAAACTGAGCAAGATGTTTGTCTCTTAGAACAATCTAGAAGCTATCTCGGCGATTACTTTTCGTGACCAGCAGCTATTTCTTTGCAGGTACTACTTCTATATCGCTGACTAAGACAATAGCTTGCTGCTTGACTGTGATCTTACACAAAATGGATGGATTTTCTCGAAAAATTAATCCTCGCGCGATCGCTCTCTCGCTGAAATGGGCAAGCTCAATGCATTCAATAACTTTGATATGTACCGTTTTCTTCACCTTATAGCTGCCGCCACTGGCTTCTGGCTAGCTCAGCCGGGACTAGCTCAGCCGGGACTAGCTCAGTCGAGGCTAGCTCAGTCGGCTTATACGATCGCGCTCCCACTGTCTGAGGAGGCTGTCCTTATCAAGGCTGCGATCGCAATGCCGACAGGTGCCGAGCAGCCTAAACCCAATGAATTTATCGCTAATGCCCAATGGCTGCTAGTCCTCGGGCTGCTGCTGATAGGTGGCGCGATCAGCTGGGGCGTTTTTCAATACAGTCGGCAGCAAAAGTGGCGGCATATTGAATTTCTCCGTCAGGCGATTCGCGAGTTCGAGCAAGATCAAGAAATTCATAACGCGCTCAAGATTCTAGATTTTGAAGAATACCGCGATTATCAGCTCTCGCAGCCAGCTAGTGCCCGCTCATCTTTTCACGTTACCGACGATCTGCTGTGTCAGGCGCTCGCTAGCCACGATCAAAGAGCCCTCGTCAAACAACGGATAGACGAAGACCAAGCAAACGGCAGTCTGGATCCGGCTGTGTTACGCACCTACCAAATCGAAACAACGCTAAGAGACTGGTTCAACAAAATGCTCAACGGCCTAGAGCATTTTGGCTATTTTATCGAGTCAGGATTCTTCAGCGCCAAAGAGCTAGAGCCCTGGCTCAGCTACTGGATAAAGCTTATTGCCGACCCCGTCTATCGCCGACCCGGCTCATCTAAGGTCTACGACGCGCTTTACAGCTATATTCACCACAGCGGTTTTCTCGGCGTCCAAAAGCTGTTCGAGCGCTTTGGCTACCGAATTTTACCCTCGCCTTATCAAGACAGCGATTTACTCACACTAAGCCTAGCGCTCAAGTCGCCTGTTCCTGCATCGCGTAGCTCATTCTCTCAGCGAGCATCCCGCCTAGCCCCTCAATTAGCCTCTCCGCTGTCTCCTCCCGTATCTCCTTCGCCATCTCCCGCATTCAATGCCAGCGTCGCACTTACCCTAGCCAAAGCCGCCTATCTGAGCTATCAAGACAAAGCGTTTATTGCCGAGGTCGTAGATCGCTGGGGCTGCACCTTGCAACAGCACGCTAGCCCTAGCGCTCAGAAAAAAAAGCTGGCCAATCCTAAAGCCGTTACTCAGGAGGCCGTTACCCAGAAGGCCATTACCCAGGAGGCCATTACCCAGAAGGCCATTACCCAGAAAACTATGGGTTCTGATAGCCTTCTACCGCAAGCAGCCGATAGTTTTGTACAGCATAACTTTCGCTATTTCAACAATCGTGGACGTGATACGCAAGCCTATCTGTTTCGAACCGATACGTTTATGGTGCTGGCGTTTCGCGGTAGCAAAGAGCCCAAAGACTGGCTGACTAATGTCACCACTCAGCTATGCAGCTTTACCCTTCGCAAAGACGGCATCAGCACCCTTTCTTCTTACAAGGGAAAGGTGCATACGGGCTTTTTCTTGGCCTGGGCCAGTATCGAAGATGATGTGCTCGCACAGATTAGCAGCTGGCGATCGGAGCAGACTCAGCAGGATACTAAGCTACCGCCGCTGTACATTACAGGTCATAGTTTAGGAGGCGCTCTAGCGACAATGGCAGCAGCAGCGCTTTCAGACTATGGAGTTGATGTGGCCGGGGTGTATACCTTTGGCCAGCCTAGAGTGGGCGATCGCACGTTTGTAAATCAGCTCAATGCCCACACCCGTGGCAAAGTCTTCCGCTTTGTAAACAACAATGACATCGTGCCTCATGTGCCGCCGCCATTTTCAATTCGCAACCCGACCCGGCTGTATGGGCATGTAGGCACAGTTGAATATTTCAACGCCAGTGGCAATATCACGACGCACAACCAGATCTTAGGCCGACTGTTGGACAGTAGCTGGGGGCTGCTAAAAGGGGCGGTCGGTGCCCAGTTAGATCTCATTAGCGACCACAAAATGGAATACTACATCAGCCATCTAGACCGGGCATTGAAGGAAGCCGCAGAGGATAAAGCTGCTCAGATGTTAACAGTAGGAGACCCAGTACCCGACCTCTTGGCCAGTTGCTCAGTCTCTTCAGTCTCGACAAGTCAGTCCCTGCAAAGCTGAACCTCAGCTGAGCTTTACAGAACAGATGAGGTTCATAGAACAAAGGCTCAAATTTAAGGGCAGAGATAGACTCTACAGAAACTGACGAAAGTCTTCGTCGCGTTGGCTGAGCTGGGTCCAATCAGCCCCTTGACGGGTAAACCAAGTCACTAGGCGATCGCAGGCTGGTCGTTCGGTCGCATAGTGTCCGGCATCGACCAGTGTTATTCCTAAATCTCGACTTTCCTGAAACTGGTGAAACTTGCAATCGGCAGTCAAATATACCTGCGCGCCCGTTTTAGCCACTGCTGACAAATAGCTCGCTCCCGACCCGCCAAGTACGGCCACTCGCTGTACCGGGTGCTGTAAGTCAACCGCCGGAGAATGCAGCAAACGCGGTGGATTTAAGCACGTTTGAATGGTTTGTAGCAGCGTTTGTAGCGGCTGGCTTTTGGGTAAATCGCCTACTCGCCCATAGCCGCGCCCTTGGTCCTGGGAAAGGTCTTGCTGGGAGGCAGTGGCGACGATTGAGGAAACAGACTGCAACTGTAGTAGCTGGGCGAGCACGTCGGCGGTGCCGTTAGCAACCTGATCAAAGTTGGTGTGGGCGGTGTAGATGCCAATGTTGTGGGCGATCGCCAGCCGGATCACATCGCCAACGCTATCCCCGCACACGACCGCAGAGAGTCCGCCAAAAATAAGCGGATGGTGGGCAAAAATGAGGTTGACTGGTGCGCCTTGAGCTTGAAGTGCGATCGCTTCTTCCATGACTGCTAGCGTCGGCGTTAAGCACACCAGCACACCCGGTGCATGAGAGAGAATTCCCGGTTCTACTTGCCAGCCGCAATTATCCCATTTTTCTTGCCAAGCTGGATTGGCCCAGCGTTCAAAAGCGGCGATCAGATCTGCAATATTCATCAAAGGCAATATTTGTCAAAGAAGGAGAGTCAAAAAAGAGAGACAGAGAAAATGGAAGAAAGTCAGATACTTTCACCCTAAGCCTATCCTATTTTTTGATTCACCAATTTTGATTCACCAATTTGATCCTGATTATCTGTTCAAATTAGTCCGTTCAGAATGACCTGTTCAGAATGACCTGTTCAAATTGGCCCGTTCAAATTAGCCTGAACAGCTACCGAATTAGCGCACCTGTGGGCGTGGCCCCAGCAATACTCAGCGTGTAGTCAAACCGGCCACCCCCGTTGTCTTGCCAGCCCATCAGTCGATTGTCTTGATTAAAGATAGGGTCATTGTTGTAGCTGGTGACAACTGCAAAATACAGATCTGTTTTAGGAACCACCAGTCCATTAATATCAGACTGATTGCCTCCATTCTCATCGTCAGATGAGGCAATTAATACGCCATCACGGTCAAATACAAATAGCTGGGAATCGTCACTGGTGTATAGGCTACCTGTCATGACGCGGGTAACATCTATCTGAATGTTGATGCGATCGCCCATCCCTGCCACAAAGCCATACACCTCGTGCCCCGAACCCACATGCCCCGAAACAACATTGAGGCCCTGACCCAAATCAATCGGTTGCATAGGCGTTAGACCCGCCCGACTCTCTAAACTAATTGGCAGCGTTAACTGAGGAGAGTCTGTCACTATTTCACTGGCATACTGGTTGTCAGTTGCTTCGGCAACGGCCACATCCCAGCCTAGCGACGTTTCCACTCTATCCTGCGCTACGGGTAAGGTCGCTAACATATACGGGTCGCTTACATCACAAGCCTGCGAACGGCCAACAATAGTTCCCTCTGTTTGGTAGGCCTCTAGCTGCCGACGCAGCGCCAACAGTGCCTGACGATTGGCCTGGGTTGTTTGCTCATTGGCAATCAACTGTCCGGTAATACCAATTGCCTCGTACCACTGGTTAGCACAAATCGCCTGGTTGAGATCAAATACAGTCGTTCGCTGAGCCTGCGCGGGCAGTGCGCTATGTAGTGTGCCACATAGCCATAGCGCCATCGCCCAGCCCAGCCGACAGGCACAAGAAGATTTTTGAGAACCCAGAGGTGCCTGCTTGCCCACAGTCAAACCAACCCACCCGTCAAACCACCCATCAAACCAAAAGCGCGCCATCGTTTCTTTCTCCTACTGAGCGCCAGTCGCCAGCACCATACAATCCTCATATACAAAGAGTGTGCCCGAAGCGCGTAAAAGCTGGCTCCGTCAAATTATGCAAAAAGCGATACGATAAAATCAACAGTGTTAACAGCTGGACAGTCCGAAGTTTCTGTTGAGGAATTAGGCGGCTAAAGGCGGTTGTTTCTGGGCTTCAGGAGGCTTGAATTTGGCAGCGAGTAATTTAGCGAGAAGTAGAGAGGGCCTACGTTTAGCTAAAACCATCGGCTGTAGATGCTGAAGTGCCATCCGCACAATTTGCTCACTGGGTAAGCCATGCTTTGGCAGTGTCCGAAACCATTGCGGAAAATGTGCCCAGACGACGTTAGGAAGTTCTAAAGCAAGTACTTGTAACAGTCCTAGGCAATGGCATTGAGATTGACAAAGCTCTCAAATGCTTCGACTTTAGTGGCCACCTTTGCCTGGAAATCAGCATCGAAGTCAGCCAGGACCAGGTTCTTCGGCCAGCTAGACGCTCTGGTCATAGACCGTAGCCAGAAGCGATAGTCAAAGCCGCCTAATAGCTGCACTAATGAGCGAAAGCTGACCTCAATTTTGAACCGCCAGCCATAGGCTTCAATCACTTGCGCTCCGGTCAGCGTGGTGTCACTAGAGAGTAGGATAATCTGCTTGCCGTTGGGCAATTGCGTCAGGACAAACAACACTAATTCATCGGGAGCGTCCCAATAGAATTTGAAACATTGATAGTACACGGTTTGCCGTTGACCATAGAGCCAAACGACGGCGGGCGAGCAGGTATCAATCGGGGCAAATAACTCTCTGAGTTTTACATCAGCGCCCCAGACTCTAGGACGCCCCGGCCCTCGAATACTCGGATTGGCGCAAAAGCCTGCCTTCGCAACGGTGGAAATCGCCGCTCGACTGATTAAATGCAGCCCCTGCGCTCGAAACGGTTTCAACACCTTCGCCGACGCATAGTAAGCATCCAAAATGGCATAGCTTCCCTGCTCCATATACGTGACACAAACGGCTGCCATTTTATCCACTAGCGTCAGCTTAGGGAGCGCTAAGGGGTCAATGCCGTCATGCAACTTTAAGACAATAGGAGCCGAAAATAGCGCTTTGCCCTGACCTAGCAGCAGGCCCAGCGCACTGAAGTAGTGGCCTCGTATCCACTCCGGCTTGTTGACATCTTCTGATTCCTGATGAAGACCTTTGACACCCGGCATCTTGCGGCCTTCCTTACCGACTTTTATGCCATCGCCGAGATAGACTAGCTGGCCTTTCAGTCGCTGGGCTGCGGGATGCGATGAGAGCCACTGGCCCCAGCGCTGACAGACTTCATCCATCTTGAAAGCCTTGGAATGGAACCAGTGCAGCGCTGCGTCGTAGCACGATTCATCTAGCCCCAGGCCATTCACGTAGCTCGTTACGGCTGCTGGTTGATGACTCAATAGCAGTCCCCACATCATCAGCACAAACCATTCAAACGGCACGTCCCGGCTGAAGGCAGGCCGTAGTCTATACAGAATTTGCTCAATGCGGGTGTAGAGTTCCATAATTGAACTGGTTGTTTGTTGTGATTCAACCAGTCTCGAACATTCCCATCCCGAAAGGGCAAGGAATGTTCGTTGCTTTTTGCGATCGCAGATCGCACTTCAAGAAAAACTTCGCACTGTCCAGCTTAGAACATGTCAGTGATATGAGTCACAGCCCTCATGCTTTCCTCATAAATTAGAGGTAGACTGTAGCGTGACAGCGCTAAATTTGATGCTTAGCCCGAGGTGTTGCGTGTGATGAGTATAAATCCAGACACAGAGCTTGTCGTTGAAAGTCTCAAAATTTCAGGAGACGCTTTAATGAGTCAGATCGACGATCTGATCGGGCAAGGCAATATTCATCGCATCGTGATTAAAAATAAAGAAGGACATACACTTCTGAGCGTGCCAACAAGCCTAAGCGCAGTAGAAGGCAGCATCAGCGTCATTCTTTCCGCAGAAGCGATCGCTATCAATGTGATCAGCGCAATCGTGCCGTATCCTAAGCTGGTTATCGAAAAGTTCGCATAGGCGAGAAGCCTTAATCTGACATCTAGAAGCCTTAAACTGGCATCGAACCGGCACTAGACAGTAGAAAGACATTAAACCAGCAAATCAAGCCACCAAATTAGAGCTGGCCTCATAGACCCGGATTGAGCAGCGCGGCTAGTCGCTGGCGAACCCAGTCTACCGGATTCAGATTATATTCATCCGAATTGATCAGCCCTAGTTCTCGAAGCTGTCGGCCCTGTTGCGATAGCTCCTCCTCATGGCGACCCATCTCTTTGATAATCACTTCATAGATCCTGGGCTGATCGCTCAGTAACTTTTGAAAGCCCTGCGGCTTTAGCATAAACAAGGTGGTATTTTCTATTGCCTGCATTGTCACTGTGCGCGGCACGCCTAGCATCAGCGAAAATTCGCCGACAAACTGCCCAGCCCTGATCACAGTAGTTTGCTGCGTTTCGGGCAGGGTGTAGGCTACCGCGCCGCACAGCACAATGTAAAAAGCATCGCCTGGATCGCCTTCGCGATACAAAATCTCCCCTACATCTAGTCGCATCCGACGGCCAATTTCTACTAGCCTACGCAGCTCTAAGTCTGTGCACTGCTTAAAGCATGGCAGCTGTCTCAGCAAATCTCGAACGGCGACTGGTTTTGAAAAACCCTTTGAACTAGGCCCGTGCGATCGCTGCAAGCCCATGTGCTGTGGATAATCTTTAGGATTAGAGCTAATTACCACGTTTGGATTACGATTCCAAACATCTATGCGGGGCGTCGCTAACCAGATGCCATGCTGCTTCAAGTTTTGCCGAATAATAAAATTCAGCGAGCTTTCGATCTTAAACTTCTGATCGATTTCGTTAGTCCACACCCACAGCTTAAAATCAAGCGAATTCTCACCAATGCTCGTGAAGTAAACCTCGGGTATTCGCTCAGTTGAAACCGTTTCTTCGAGATAGGCAGAATCTATCAGCACCTCAATGACCAGCAGCGGGTCGCTCTCGTGAGAAACGCTCACCGGAATGGACACCCATCCTTTTGTATTGGAATAAGTCCAATTGATGATGCGGTTGCTGACCAAATCGCTGTTGGGAACAACAATGTGCCTATCGGTAATAGTGCGAATGACTGTAGAGCGCAAAGAGATTTCAGAAATGTGGCCGAGCAGGTCGTCTATTTCGATAAAGTCACCCACTTTTAGCTTGCGCTCAATCAGCAGGGTCAGGCCGCTGATGAAGTTTTTAGTGATTTCTTGTAGGCCAAAACCAATGCCCACGCTAAGGCTACCAGCCACGACCGCTAGCGAGGCAATATTAATGCCTGTAGCTTGCAACAGAGCAATACACAGCAGCGTTCCAAGCGCATAGCTGGTAATGGCCGCCACTGATTCGCGCGTGCCCTGCTGTAGGCCCAGGTGCCTCAATAGCTGAAACGCCAGCAGCCGCCGAATGCCGACAGAAACTAAAACCGCGATGAAAACGATTAACAAAAACTGAGCGATCGCACTGATCGTAAATCCAGACTCTCCCAGCCGAAAAAACGGTAGATTCATTCGTGGCCTAATCTTTGCAATGGATAGCCAGATAGCGTATCACTCAGCGTAATGCGATCGCGACCCTGCTGTTTAGAAACATACAGCGCTGCATCTGCCGCGGCAATGAGATCTGTCGCAGACTGCCCCCGCTTTGGCAGAATACCGGCTACACCGATGCTAGGCGTAATAATTTTACTCGCAAGCTTAGAAGATCGATGCGCAATGTTGAGCACTCGAATGCCTGCGCGCAGCTGAGACGCAACCTTGTGCGCTACGCTCAGATCGGTCTCAGGCAAAATAACCGCAAATTCTTCTCCGCCATAGCGGGCCACGATATCTGACGATTTTCGGGCGCGATCGCGCAGCACTGCCGCCACCTGCTTCAGGCAAAAATCACCCGCCATGTGACCATAGGTATCGTTATACAGCTTAAAAAAGTCAATATCTAACATAATCAAGGCAATCCTCGACGGCTGCTCAATCGACCGCTGCCATACCCGCTCAATCTGTTGATCAAACCGGCGACGGTTGGCAATTTGGGTCAGCCCGTCCAAATTAGCGAGTACTTTAAGCTGTTCGTTTTCAGCCCTCAGCCGCTGTATGTCATCGCCTCGGATATCCATTGATAAGATCTCTGGTAGGTTCACTGGCAGGCTCTTTGGTCGGTCCACTGGCAGGTTCACTGGCGAGGCTTCCTGTCGATTCAATACTTGATCACGACGCTGGGCAAACTGCTCAGCAAAAAATATTCGATATAGCTCGCACACCGGGCGGCAGGTACTGCCCGACAAAGTGACCAGCCCAAGACTAGATAGCTGATGGGCAATAGCCCCCTCAACCCATACAGGGTCTGACGCACTCACCACTCGTCGCAGCACTTCTGCCAGCGCAGGCTGAGCCCTGATGTGAGCCCAGCAAGCCTGCAAATGATCATAATAAATGCCCGCTGCTGTAGGCGCTTCAGCAATGAGCTGGCTAAGCGATCGCTGCCCCTGCCTCAGATAGTAAAACGCAACCGATAGTAAATAAGGATGTCCACCGATTAACGTTTTGAGCTGTTCGGTAAGCTGTTCGTCATCCTGATGCTCACCAAACGCCACGCCATATCGCCCTGCTAGCGCTTTGATCTGAGCGTCATCAAAAGGGCCTAATGTAATTGGCAGACCCACATTGAACGGCGACTGATGAATATTTAGTGGCACATAAATTTCTGTAGAATGTACGACCACCGTCCGCAGCTTTTGAAACCCGCGCTCTAACCGCACTTTCCCTGGCTGAGCGCTCTCTTGCTTAGCCTGCTCATACCAAAATCGCAGCAGCGGTAAAAAATCGCAGGCAATCTCAGGATGCTCGAACACCCGATTTACCTCATTGAGCGCCAGCACAATCGGCGACTCAATCGCCGCTAGCAAATAGTCTTCAAAATAGATGGTGGCACTTAGTTTAGCCCCTGTTTCTTCGTCCCAATAGTCATCTAGATTGGCCGGTAGCTTTAGCTGCCAGGCCACCGCTCCACAAAACCACCGCAAAAACCGCGATAAATCACTATAGACCGCGCCTTCTGCTGCTTGAAAATCAACCAGTACCGTTCGATACTGCAAGCGCTGAGCATGGCTTAGTAGCCTAACTAGCAGTGAACTCTTGCCCGTGTGGCGCGGCCCTTTAATGCGGGTCAAGCTCCCCGGCATTTCAATATTTTGATAGCAGAGCAATTCTATCGGTGGCCTTTCAAGATAAAAAGGCGACTCTAAGCCTAGCGCGCCGCAGGGAAATTCCATCGTCTTCACCTCTGCTGTCGCCTTCGTTAATAGGCACTTAAACCAGTTTCTGTAGATGCAACCGATTGCTGAAACCGCCGGAATGCTAAGCAGCGACTAATCACGCACTTCTTATTTTTAAGAGTTTCTATTGTTGAAGATTAGCGTCCAGCTAGCACCGAATACACAGCATTAGAGAAAGCTGCAACCTAGCTTCAGTGATGTCCCTGAGTTACTTATTATACGTATGCTAGCTGAATATGGCGGCAATCGAAATCAGCCGCTACCCTATAAGACATGTCAAGACATATCTTATAGGTAGAATTCTCATGTTTTTCCCTTTTTGCTGTAGCCCTCATCACACCTCTGCTCAAGACTACAAAAAGTTCAAAATCAAAAACCTCAAAGCCATCCGCGATTTTTTGGAAGCCCGCCTGGCGGCGACCAACGCCGAGATTGAAACAGTAGAAAGGCAGATGGCAACGGCTGAAGCTAGCGAAGCTGTCTAGAAGCTGCCTAGGAGCTGCCTAGGAGCTATCGACGTGAAGTCGCCTAGATTGAAAGGCGCTTCATTGAGCTGTTAGGCATTACCTAAAATCATACCGGCGCGGGCAGGAATCTCTAGCATGGCGGTGCGATCGCCTAACCACTGCACTTTTCCAGCCCCGTACAGCACTTCACCACTTTCCACCGGCATATCAGCCAAACGCACCTGTACGGCGGCTTTACCCGCATTCACCGCTACTACAATCATCTCTTTATCCAGCAGTCTGGCAAACACATAGCAGAGCTCTTCTGCTGCCAGCGTTTGATACTTTCCTGTCCGCAGTGCCGGATGGGCCGCACGCAGCGAAATCAGGTCTTTATGCAGCTTCAGGATGGGCTGATTCCAGTTCTCTTTTTTGGGAAACGTTCGCCGACTATCAGGGTCTAGCTTACCGGGCAGCCCGACTTCATCGCCATAAAAAATGCTAGGTGCACCCGGAAAGGTCATTAACAGCAGGGTCGCTAGCTCCAGACTAGAGATATCTTCATTCACCACACTGAGCACTCGGGCCACGTCGTGACTGCTCAACAGATTTAGCTGAGTTTGTTGAATCTCCCAATCATATAGATTCATCAGGGCGTCAACTTTCTCTGAATAGGCTTTTGCATCCAAGGCAGGGTAAGGATGGTAGTCCACCTTTTCGACTAGTGACCTATCAACCCCATCTTGGGCGGCGAATGCGATCGCTGGCCCCGTAAAGAGATAGTTCATCACCCCGTCGAACTGGTCGCCTTGCAGCCACTCGCTGGCGTCGGTCCACACTTCACCCACCAGATACGCCTCTGGGTTAATTGCTTTAATTCGCGAGCGAAACTCCGCCCAAAAGCCTTCTGCCTTTACGTCAAAAGGCACATCTAGCCGCCAGCCATCGATTCCCTGCTCAATCCAATATTCACCTACGCGCATCAGATACTCGCGCGCCTGTGGATTGTCGTGATTAAACTCTGGTAAGGAGCGGATATCCCACCAGCTTTCGTAGTTGGCAGGCTTGGTGCCATCGTAGGCTGACAGCGGCCAGGCTTCTACTTTAAACCAGTCTACCCAGGGGGATTTTTCGCCATTTTCGAGAATATCGTTAAAGTAGAAAAAGCCGCGACTGGCATGGTTTAACACACCGTCTAAAACAACTTTCATATTGCGATCGTGAGCTGCCTTCAACAGGTCAAAGAATGCTTCATTACCACCCAGTAAAGGATCGACTTGGTAGTAGTCGTGAGTATGGTAACGGTGGTTACAGGCAGACTGAAAGATGGGGGTAAAGTAAACAGCGGTAACGCCCAGCGATTGCAGATAGTCTAGTTTTTCCGCCACGCCCCAAAGATCGCCGCCTTTATAACCTTCCATCGTAGGGGGGCTATCCCAGGTTTCTAGCGGGACTTGCATGCTAACAGGAAGATCGGTACGGATAGTACGAGCAAACCGATCGGGAAAGATTTGGTAGAAGATGGCATGTTTTACCCAGTCTGGTGTTTGAATTGTCATGAAAAAGTTGAAAAGTTCAAGGGTGATGGAGATAGCTTAAAGGATCAAGTTGAATTTTTCAGCCCTGTTTCAGCCCTGAAAGGTATCCCTCAGACTGCTCGTCTCTTGCCTGCGTCATCGCGCTCTAAAATTCTGAGCCACTAGCCAAGCGCGAATGTCCGCGTTTACCTGCTCTGGAATTTCCCAGGGAAACAGGTGGGCTGTATCTGAGTAGGTATGGGCCTCACAGTTTGGCAGCGATCGCGCCGTCTCTAAGCTAGCGGCTGCGGTAATGTGGCGATCGCACTCTCCGCACAGCATCAAGCTCGGCATCGTTAGCTTTGGCAAATCTGGCACCCGGTTGTACCCCGCTCGAATGGCGGTATACAGCGCCGACTCTGCATGTCGACTGGTTTGCAAAAAAGCAGGTGCACCTTGCCTCGCCAAGTATCGATAGGCTTGCGGCGTGTGCTGACAAATCAAGTAGCGAAAAAGCGAGCGTTTTCCCAGTGCGATCGCGCCTTGCCATCCTGGCACCCCATAGTTCAGCGCCCCGGCCACGCCTGTCATCACATTGTCCATCAGCGAAATAGGAGGATGCGCTCCCCTTGGCCGCGCCGCCGTGCCAATAAGCACCAGCCCACGCACCGCTACCGGACGCCGCAGCGCCAGCTCCATCGCCATAATCCCACCTAGCGACCAGCCCACTATCAAACACTGGGCGATCTCATACCGAGCCAGCAGCTCTTCCAAATCATCCAAGTGCCGCGTCATCTCAAACGGCACCTTCGTCCGGCTGCGTCCATACCCCCGCATGTCTGGCGCGTACACCCGAAAGCCCTGCGCCGCCAGCGGCTCGCTAAACACCGCCATCGCCGCGCCGCTACCCGGATGACCGTGCAAACAAAGGACCGGATAGCCCCCATCCGGTCCTAAAATTTCAGTATGTAATCGCATTTAGGAGGCCTTTTAGCTCACGCTCTCAGCCGGACTTGCGCCTTTAATTTGACCATCGCCATCTACGTCTGCGCTCTCAAAGCTCAGCGCCGCCCCGTTCATGCAATAGCGCTTACCGGTCGGATTGGGTCCGTCGTTAAACACATGGCCCAAATGCGCATCGCACACCGCGCAGGTAGTCTCCGTGCGAATCATAAAGTGACTGAAATCCTTTTTGTTTAAGATATTTTCAGGCTCACTAGGTGCATAGAAACTCGGCCAGCCCGTACCCGACTCAAACTTTGTTTCTGAGTTAAACAGCTCAGAGCCACAGCACACGCAGTTGTAAATGCCTTCTGTTTTGTTGTTGTTCAGCGGACTGGCAAAGGGCCGTTCCGTGCCCGATTTTCGAGTCACCTGATACGCCTCTGGGCTCAGCTGCGCTTTCCACTCTTCATCTGTTTTTACTACCTTATTTGGCATTGTTTTCTCCTATTTGTCTTTTGCCTTGAGTTCTTTAGATCCTAGCGTAGTCTTGCGCCTAGCGTGTATTGTACTCACCGAACTATATCTCTCGGTCATACTTCACCGTTCGACCCTCCTTCTCGGCTATGCCTCTTGAGAGATGCTAGGCAATGCGGCTTTATCTACGCTTTTATTTGCGCTCTCATATATGTTTTGACAGCAGCCAAAAAGTAAACGCAGAAGTACATACACAACATTAGGCACAAGATGGGTTCTCAGCAGGTAGCAGTTTGTCAGGTTAGCGATCTCAAACTAGGCGAAATGCGACAGTTTTCTGTGGCGGATAAGGAGATCTTGCTAGCGCATACGGCAACAGGCATTAGCGCGATCGCACCCCACTGTTCTCACTACGGTGCCCCCCTAGCCGATGGCGTTCTCCACAATGGCCGCATCGTCTGCCCTTGGCACAATGCCTGCTTCAGCGCCGCCGACGGCACGCACCTTGCCCCTCCAGGACGCGACAACCTAGCTACCTTTCCCATCGAAATCAAATCTGACACCGTCTACGTCCAGCTGCCTGACACCCTCACCGAGCACGTCACGCCCCTGCTTGCAGACCCAGATCCCAACAGCGACAGCCGCACCTTCGTCATCATCGGTGGCGGTGCAGCCGGAGACGCCGCCGCACAAATGCTCAGACAGGTTGGCTTTCAAGGTAGCATTACTCTGCTGACTGCCGAAGACGACATCCCCTACGACCGCACTAAGCTCAGCAAAGCCTACCTCCAAGCCGACAAAGTCCAGTCGCCTCCTAGTCTTCGCTCCCCAAACTTCTACCAAAAGCACGGCATCAACATCAAAACGTCTGCCAAAGTCACCAGCATAGACGTTGAATCGCAGCAGCTGACCTATGGCAAAGATACGGCTGGCAAAGATATAACGCTCAGCTACGACAGCCTGCTAATCGCTACTGGCGGCACTGTCAATCAGCTGCCGATCGACGGCAGCGATCTGGCCAACGTATTTCCATTGCACAAGGTTCAAGATGCAGCCGCAATTTTAGAAGCGGTTAAAGATGCCAAGAAAGCCGTGGTCATTGGAGCTGGCTTTATTGGTATGGAGACTGCTGCTAGTCTGACGCAGCAAGGGCTAGACGTTACAGTTGTTGCTCCAGGCAAAGTACCCTTCGAGAAAGTACTAGGAGAGTCAGTCGGCCTGCTCTTTCAACAGATTCATGAGGCCAAGGGCGTCCAGTTTAAGCTTGGCACCAAGGCTACGGCATTGAAAGGGAAAGAGCGTGTAGAAGCCGTAGAATTAGATAGCGGCGAGCAGCTACCGGCAGATTTGGTCATCGTCGGCGTTGGGGTGAAGCCTGCAACAGATTTTATCGACGGCCTGTTGCTAGATAAAAAGACGGGTAGCATTTTGGTCAATCAATACTTGCAGGCCACGCCTAGCGTTTACGCGGCTGGAGATGTCACCCAGTTTCCTCATTTTATTACCGGGCAGCCTACGCACATAGAACACTGGCAGCTAGCCATGCAGCAGGGGCGCATTGCCGCTTGTAATATGGCAGGGCAGCAGATAACGTTCAAAGCGGTTCCCTTCTTTTGGACCGGCCAGTTTGACATAAAGCTGCGCTATGTTGGCCATTCAGAGAACTATGACGATGTTATTATTCAAGGCAGCTTAGAAGATCGCTCTTTTTTGGCCTTTTATGCAGAAGGCGAGCAGGTGATGGCGGTGGCTGGGGTGGGACGCGATCGCGACATTGCCGCTATTTCAGAACTCTTTCGCCTGCGCAAAATGCCTGAGGCAAAGGCTATAAAATCTGGTGATATCAACTGGATAGAGGGACTTGCATCCAGTTAGGAAATAAGTCAAATCCTCATTCCCTATAACCCATCAATTGAACTGGCTGGTTGAACTGGCTGGCTGAACTGGACTCATCAGACTAGCTCAAGAGAATCACCAATCTTTGAGCTGGCCTGCACTCAGCGAGCAATCCCCCAACCGCTTGATATTATGAAAAGTACGAATGGGAATTTTGGATATGCGCACCAGACATCTACTCACCACAATGGGATTGCTGCTGACCTTAAGTGCCTGTGTCACTCCATCAATCCCCCTATCTGCGGACAATTCTCAAAACACCAGCGGTCAAAATACGAGCGGCCAAAGCAATAGCAGCAATCCTTCTACCGAGACCTCAGCCGCTGCGCCCTGCGAACTTGCTTCAGAAACAAAACCAGAACCATTAGCAACTGCCGAAAATACACCCGTTTTTGAACAGTTCAACTTTCAGCCCCAAGAGATTGCGGTTACTGGCGATGCCATCACTTTCACGAGCGCGCATCATATTTTTTCTCTGTGTAAAACCAACAGCGTCTGGTCCATCGTTTCTGCTGAGGCCAGCGAAGACGAAGACATCGATTACGAACAGGCGATCGCAGATATCAAAGATCCTGATTACGAGACAATCGAACTGGGCGACGAGTCTTATCAGTACCGCGTCCGGCTCCAGGCACAATGGCTAGACGATCGCCTTGAATCAGACGCTGCCGATCTAGCAGTGTCTTCAGCAGCACCCAAAGACGCTGCGGCAGAAACCGAAGATACGGTATTTTTTGAGCTGAAGAAACCTGATGGCAGCCTGCTCACTCAGCAGCTCTACACCCTTAGCCAGCTACAAGAAGCTCAGCTAGGTGCCAGCCTAGGCACACCCAGTATTGCTGGTGCACTCAGCATCGAAAACGATCTTTGGTTTGCCGTGAGCGCCACTCAGGGTGAAGGCGATAGCGGCTTTGCTAGCCTAATGTACTACAGCCCAGAAGCAGACGAACTGACCATTAAGCAGCCAGAAGCGCTTCAAGGGGATCAAATTACGTCAATGGTGGCGACGCTTCCAACAGAAACGGACCCGGCAAAAACGGACCCGGCAAAAACGGATCAAGGCACTGGCGAAGCTGATAAGAGCACCAGTACAGGAGATGAGGACAGCGCAGAAAATGAGACAGACAGCGCAGAAACGCCAGCACTCACCCTATGGCTAGGGACGCAGCGCAGTGGCGAAGGCGTTCCCTATTATCCAGCTAGCGGCCTAGTCGCCTATCAGCCAGAGCGCGAAACGCTGAGCTCTTACACCGTCACCAACAGCCCCCTCATTGGGGCAATTCCTCATCAGTTAGCGATCGCAGATGACACGCTTTGGATAGGAACTGGTGAAGGCGCTTGCCAAGTAAACTGGCAGGCCATCAAAGACAGCAATAGCTGGAACTGCTGGCAATTTACAGCGATCGCACAGCTCCCATCCGAAGGCGTAGAGCTCTTTGACAGCTTTTTAGCCGGTGAACCTGCCGCCACTCTCAAAAAAGACGAAGTAGAAGTACTGTGGGTCGGACAGCAGTCCGACCAAGACTCACCAGACAGAACCTCATCAGACAGCACAGCCAAACCAAAAATGACCCGTTACGAGGTGGCATACGAACCAGGTTTTGAAACTGAGCTGGCACAGGGCGGATACCGAGTAGCCAATGAGGCCGCGCAGCGAGCAGCCGGGGGAAATAAGATTTTTTGGCCAGGCAGTCAATGGCACTGGGGAGGCGATCGCTTCAAGCGCAGCCTCGATGAAGTCGCCCTCAATTTCTTTGGCGGGGGGCCTCGTGGACTGATGAATGCAGAGAGCAGCAGCGGCTTCAATTTAGACAGCTACACAGTTCGCGGCGAATTCGATCTGCTCGCACTCACCGACGACTCCACCAAGGTTCACTACTACTCAGGCTGGATCGACAGCAGCGGAATCGATGTCTACCCTACGGTCATCCCAGCAGAAGTGCCGACAGCGTTCAAGCCTAATCCACTGACCAAAATGGCAGCAGATCTCAGTAGGACCCAAGGCCCATAGGCTACAAGCACCTCAGACTAAAGGCACCACAGACGAAAGGCAATAGATGTCATACCATTGGCGGGTAGGTATTCCTTAAATGATATGACCCAAAATGACACGTCCCTAAACGACACAACAGAGGCCATAGAAAACAGCTGGTACATCGTCAAACAGGCTTCTAATCAGTGCGAAATTCTCTCAGAAGCAGCCCTTGAAGCACACGCTGACAGTATCAAATCGGACAGCGGTGAATCGGACAGCGGTGAATCGGACAGTATCGAAACGAATGAGCCCGAAGTCATAAAATGGGGGCCCTTTAAAACGCAAAATCAGGCCATTGCAAAACGCATCGGCCTGATTAGAGCAGGAAAGTGTCAGCCGAGCTGACAGGTGTGTCGACAGTCTCTACTACTTAGGAACTAGTGCTTGGGAACTAGTGCTTGGGAGCTAGTGACTGGTAGCTACTGGTCAGCAGCGCCCAAAGTACTCGCCGACTGACGCTGCGCGCGAATCGTATCTGAGAGGACTTCTATCGCCTTGGCATACTGCGGATCTTCGAGCGTACCCACCTTGTCACGGTCAGCCGCGAATTCGTCCCGCTGCTCATCGGTCAGCTCTATCACATAGTCAGGCGCAATTCCCTGCTTGTTAATATCTCGACCAGAAGGCGTCAGGTACTTAGCGATTGTAACCGCCACACCAGAACCGTCATTCAGCCCGCGTACAGACTGCACGAGTCCTTTACCAAAAGTTTGAGACCCAACTAAGACGGCCCGGTCGTTATCTTGCAACGCGCCCGAAAGTATTTCGCTCGCACTTGCCGAACCACCATCGACTAAAACAACCAGAGGCTGATTGGTGAGCGCTTGGTTATGGGCAATTTCTTCATCGCTCACCGCATTGCGATCTACAGTAGAAACAATGGTGCCTTCTTCAATCCACATCTGAGCGATGTCAATACTAGAAAACAGCAAACCACCGGGATTAGAGCGTAAGTCGAGCACATAGCCTGTCACATCTCTCTCTTCTAGCGCTTCGATGGCGTCTTTCATCTCCTCCGCCGCATTCGCACTAAACTGCGTCAGGCGAATATAGCCAACAGAGCCCTCATCACTAGCCTCAACAGAGTAACGAACAGGATGAATTTCGATACGAGCGCGAGCCAGTTCAAAATCTATCGGCTGGCCATCGCGGCTGACAGATAGGGTGACCGAAGAGTCTACAGGACCCCGAATCAGATTGACCGCATCGCTTAGGTCCATACCCTCAGTGCTTTGGCCATCAATAAACTTGATAACATCGCCCGAGATTAACCCGGCTTCGTACGCAGGCGTATCTTCAATAGGCGAGACAACAACAATATCGTTGGTCTCCTCTTCTTGAGAAATTTGAATACCTACCCCAGTCAGTTCGCCTGAGGTCTCAACCTGCATATTGCGAAACTCTTCAGGGTCCATAAACCGTGTGTAAGGATCGTCGAGCTGCTCAAGCATCTCGCGCACGGCTACGTAGGCTTCTTCTTGATCGGTATAGGAGCGATTCAGGTAGTCAAGCCGAACACTAGACCAGTCTAGAGAGTTAAAGGAATCATCGACGTACTCATTGTCGATCAGGTGCCACACTTCATCGATCAGCTCCTTTGGACTGTCTTTGAAGAAAGCCTGGCCTGTCGATAGCTGAAGATTGGCACCTGTAATGACCAAGGCGGCACTCGCTAATGCGGTTGCTCCTAATATAAAACCGCGCTTAGTAATTGCCATAAAAAATCAATAATCCTGTGTGGAGGACGTAATAATACGCCCAATTTAACATACCTGCCTAATTTGTCGCCTGAGCCTAGCCTGAGTTTTTGGTAGAGGGGCCCTAGATGAAGCCGCTAGCAACCTTTGCTGAAGGTGAGCGGAGAAATAAAGGATGAGGCGTCGAAGACAGGCCAATTGAAGATAGACCAATTGAAGATAGACCAGTTGAAAACAGAGCCGTTGAAAATAGGCCAGTTGAAAATAGAGCAGATGGAGATGATGCAGTCAAAGAGCCATTGAAAAAGCTTAAAGCCAAACAGATATGTACTTGCTGGGTCGGTAGACCACTTTACTAAGCGCACAGTACCAGGGTATTAAGAAATACAGAACGTTAAGAGATATAAGTCATGAAGCGGCAGTGGCGACGACAGCAGGCTGCGCGGACTCTTCTGGCTCAATCCAGCGTCCGTCTGCTTTGATTAGCTCAATCAAGGCTTCTACCCCCCGCTCTTGAGGAACGCGTTCGATTTCTTCACGGCCTCGATAGAGGGCAATAGTACCGGGCTGCTTGCCCACATAGCCATAGTCAGCGTCGGCCATTTCCCCTGGGCCATTAACAATGCAGCCCATTACGGCAATATCCAAACCTGTAAGGTGGTTGGTGGCTTCGCGTACCTGATGCAGCACGTTTTCTAGATTGAACAGCGTGCGGCCACAGGACGGGCAGGCCACGTACTCCACCATAGTTTTGCGCAATCCCAACGCCTGCAATATGCTGTAACACACTGGAATTTCTTTCTCGGGTGCTTCGGTGAGTGAAACACGAATGGTATCACCAATGCCTAGCGCTAGCAGCGTCGCAATACCGGCCGTAGACTTGATGCGGCCATACTCACCGTCACCCGCTTCGGTCACGCCTAAGTGCAGTGGATAGTGCATATCTAGCGCGTCCATGCGCTTTACCATCAGCTGATAGGCGGCTAGCATCACCGGGACGCGGGATGCCTTTAGCGATATCACGATGTTGTAAAAATTGAGAGATTCGCAGATGCGAATGAACTCTAGCGCGGATTCGACCATACCTTCGGGTGTGTCGCCGTAGGTAAAGAGCATGCGTTCGGCCAGAGAGCCATGATTGACGCCAATGCGCATGGCTTTGCCCTGGTCGCGCAAGGAAATGACTAAAGGCGCTAGCGTTTCGCTAATTTTGCTGCCGATGGCGTCGAATTCGGACTGAGTGTATTCGGTGCGATCATCTGTTGGTTTTTCAAAAACATATAGCCCAGGGTTAATGCGCACCTTATCTACATGCTTTGCCACTTCTAGGGCAATTTTCATACCGTTGTGATGAACATCTGCCACCAGGGGCACCGCTTGATAAGTCTTGGCTAGCTTAGCTTTGATATCTGCTAGCGCCCTCGCATGGGCCATGCTGGGTACGGTCACCCGCACAATTTCACAGCCTGCTTCGTGCAGTCGCCGAATCGCGGCCACAGAGCCCTCTATATCTAACGTATCTTCATTGATCATCGACTGTACGACTACCGGATAACCGCTGCCAATCGTGACGTCACCAACGCTCACTGGCCGCGTTTTCCGTCTGTTGATGGTGGTCTCAAAAGCAGTCGCGCTGTCTGGGCTAGCGCTGACGTCAGGAACAGGAGGTGTAGACAGAGTTTGCATAGATATTAAGTGAGCCCATTGCGTGGGGCTAGCTATGTGACCGAAGCTATATAAACGAAGCTATATATTCAGGTTGCCACAGAACGCGGCAGTTTGATGGCGTTGAGTAAGAAGAAAGCAGGGCTATTCCAACTCGGCGGTGCACTCTAGTACTAGCCGCTGATTTACCAGGGCGTGAGGCTGCACTTCTAAGGCTTGACGGAAGGCTTGGATGGCCGCGACATAGTTGCCAACTGCGCGGTGGCTAAGCCCTAAACCATGCAAGGCCCCAAAATGATAGGGCACTAGCGCTACGACCTGCTGACAGTCTGCGATCGCTTCCCAATAGCGCTTCTGAATAAAGTGTAAAACGGCTAGCCGATTCCAGGCTTCGACAAAGTCAGGCTGTGCCTTCACAATGGTCTTTAATAGAGCTTCGCATTTATCAGGTTCACCCATCTCTAGAAAAGACTGCGCCTCCATCAGCTGCTGCGCGCCGTGAACCCCTTTTTGATGAAACCACAGGTGCCACAGTTCAGCCGTTGCGCGATCGCGTACCCGCTCATCTGAACGCTTCAGATCCGCAAGCAAGCGGTCAACACGCGCATCATCCATTGAGAGAAAATTCCTTCATAAAAAAGACAAGTCAACCGCTGCCAGATCTCAGATCTCTACCAGCTCTCAGGCCTCTATCAGCTTTCGGGCCTCTAAATTATAGCGAGGCGACAGCGACAGGTGCCTGATTCAACACCTGATTCAACAGCAGCCTGAAAGATTGAGACAATTGGCTGCGCGTATTTGCGACTCAACAGCGCTACTAAACGTCTCTACTCGGCACCTCTACTCGACAGCTAAAGACACGCGCTGTCCACCAACTTTTCTTAGCTCGTCTAGCAAGTTAGCAATGTCGTCATAGGGTAAGCTGCGGTCGGCTTTTAGCATGAGTGAGCCATTGGGATTTTCGGCAAAATAAGCCTGAACCTCACGATTGAGCGCCCGCAAATCTGTTGATTCTCCCTCTATGATCAGCGTTCCATCTACCGTCAGCCCAATCGTCAGCGGCTGGGCTTCATCAGTGTTGTCAACCGTCTCTTCGTTAGGGCTGTTCACTGATTTCGGCAGCGTCACGCCGTTGATTTGGACGCCGGTTAAGCTCATCGAGATAATCACAAAAAAGATAAGTACAGTCATCAGCACGTCCATCATCGGGACGAGATTGACTTCGGGGATGCGGCTGTTGGGTCGGCGACGAGTGCGCATAGGGATTTAAAGAGAGCGTTTAGGGATTTGGGGTTTCAAGAATCTCTTCGTCCGGGGTCTCTTGAAGAGCCAAAGAGACGCGATCGCCGCCAACTTCTCGCATATCGCCAAGGAACTGCATGACCTGTTCGTAGGGAAGGTCGCGGCTAGGAACTAGATATATGGCCTGATCGGTGTTGCGCGCTAGGTATGCTTGCATTTCAGCGGTGAGCAAGTCGGCGGCAATAGGTTGACCGTTGAGCAGCCGCTGTCCGGTAGCATCCATTTCAACAATGAAGGGATCTTGCAGCGTTTCTACAGCAGTAGGCGTATCTTCCGATTCTTGAGGTGGAAGATCGACCTGGATCAGCTGTTCGCTACCCATTGAAACTGAGACCACCACAAAAAAAGCAAGTACGCCCATCATTACCGTTAGCATCGGGATCAAATCGATGGCGGGAATGCCGTTGTCTTCTGATGAGTTGCGAAAGCGCATAGGGTTTGATCAAAAGCTAAAAAGAAGGAAGCTGACGGCTTTCGCCCTGAACATCTCTGCTAGTTGGCAAAGCAGGTGGGGTAACAGGTGATGAAGCAGAGCGATTAGGCGTACCGCCGCCATCTGACTCACGCACTGGCCGAGCAGGCGCAGACTCTCTGTAGGGTAGACGGCCCGCTTCGTACCAATATTCGCGGTAAATCAGCTCTAGCTCGTTCCCCGCTTCTGAAAAATAGTCCATCTGCTGAGACTGTAAAGTAACCATCACCCTGAGTACGAGCAAGGCCAAAATAGCCACAACCATGCCAGCGGCAGTCGTGATTAGGGCTTCTCCGATACCGCCTGCGGCTTCGGTTGCCCCAACTGCACCATCCCCCCCGCCGATATTGAGGTTTTCAAAGGTGGCAATTAGGCCAGTCACCGTTCCAAGAAGCCCCAGCAAAGGGGAAATGGCAACGACGGTCTCTAGCAGCTTGTCACCTTTACGCATTTTAACAAATTCTTTATCACCGGCATTTTCTAGCGCTAGGCGGAAGGAGTCAGGCGAGGGATTTTTAAGACTCAAGGGGGCGAGTAAGAAGCGGCCAATCGGCAGGTCGCGGTCTCTAGCGGCGATCATCGCTGCCCCGTCTAAGTCTTGGCGCGCCTTGTCTAAAACTTCGTTGACAATTCTACCCTCTCTTTTGAGCAAATCAGTCCAAAACGTCGCTCGCTCTAGGGCACAGGCCATCGTAAAGACAGAAGCCCCAACGATAGGCACCATCACGGGACCCCCTTTTGCCAAAAAATCAAATACGGTTGTCATAAGAATCGAAGGGCGCTTGAATGCTGGAAGAGCTTAAATGCTGGAAAAACTATAGCGGCCTGACTACTCGCCTAGGTAAACAGGAGATTAAAACATCTAGACTTGAAACCTTTACTATCTACTTATATCCACATTTGCCTAATATCTGCATTTACGTATACCGGCTAAACAGACCGGCTGAGTAGACAGACTGAGCGGACTGGCTGAATCTAAACAATGCCTCGCGATCGCATAACGCTCAATAGCCAGCTTGCCATCGTGGCCCGGCGAGTCAGACGCGGCACGAGCTGATCGACTGAGTAGCCTTTGAATCCAAGAAAGGTCTTCAGCAGCTGCTTATTTTCTTTCGGGATAGCGCGGGTTAGCTGCACAGTCGCAGGCCGACTCTCAATAAAGTTGGGCGGTTCAGGATACTTTTGATACCAAGCATCGTCTACACAATCAGCGACCCAGCGCTGAGTTTTTTGATCATAGCGATAGCCCAAGGTCTGCCACACCAGCTGATTTACGCTGTCGTCGGATAGCTCGTTGTTCAACACTGCCCAGAGCGTCTCGGTAGTTAAAGAAGGAAGGTTATTAGTCATCATAAATCCGATAGTATCAGCCCATTCTGTGCCCAGGGAGCCTAGAAAAGAAAAAGGAGCCAGAAAAGAAAAAGGAGCCAGAAAAGAAAAAGGGGCCAAGAAAGAAATAGATCAAAGACAGATGAACCTCAAAAGCGTCCCAAAGAACTTACCGCCAAAGTCGCTGGACCCGCAGATAGAGTCGTTAGACCTGCAAGTAGAGCCGTTAGACCTGCAAAAAATTGAGGCTGCGATCGCGCAAAACGGCACCGAACTGGGTATCTGCCCAGAATTTGCTCACATCAGGCCACAAGTTGAGATCCACACCTACAAATCTTTGCCCTCAACTAACACGCAGCTATGGAAACTACTAGCAGCGGGTGCCAAATCAGGGACAGTCGTCGTTGCCCAGCAGCAATCAGCCGGAAAAGGTCAGCGCAATCGACAGTGGGAATCCTCACCCGGTGGACTCTATCTCTCTTTAGCCCTAGAGCCCAACTGGCCTGTTTCCCACAGCGCCCAGCTCACCTGTCTAAGCGCCTGGGGACTGGCCACTGCCTTCAACAATCTGGGTATAGCCGTCAAAGTCAAGTGGCCCAACGACCTCTTTTTTCAAGGCAAGAAGCTAGGCGGCATTTTGACAGAAACCAAACTGTCACATCCCAACGACTCAGCGTCTAACACCGTGGAAGGTAATGGAAGAGATATGGTTGGCGCTAATAGCTCGCTATATAGTCAGCCGTCTAACGCTACAATCAAGCAGGCTGTTATTGGAGTCGGTATCAATTGGCACAACTCGGTTCCCGAGAGTGGCATCAGTTTGACAACAATACTAGAGACGGTGGAAATCGCACCCAAATTTGCCAAAAACAAAATTAATTGTTTAGAAGTGCTGATCGCACTGGCCATTAGGGGAATTCTACAGGGTGTTATTTTCCAACAGCAGGTTGGCAGTCAAGTTTTTATGAAGTCCTACCGGAAACTACTGACACAAATTGGACAGTCTGTTTCACTAGATGGTAACGGCAACCTATCGCTAGCCACACCCGTACTGGCCACAACCGCATCGGATACGCCTACATCAGACACACCCGCGTCAGGCACATCTGGGAGCCAGTCCTTGACACAAGCGATCACGCAGGAAACGGGCACGCAGGAAATGGTCGCACAGGAAACGGGCACGCAGACGACTTCAATACAGATAGCCGCTCAGCAAGCAAATCGTTCCGGAGAAGTCGTCGGGGTTTCAGAAGAGGGATACTTACAAGTCGCTTTACACAGCCCTAAACGAGCTAAAACCGATTATTCTAAGATCGATCTTGCCACCGTTTTAGATGAGGATATTTTGCTGCTTAGACCCAGCGAAATTCGCGTAAGTTAAGATGACTGTTGGATTTATTTTTAGGCTTATGACTATGACTGCGCCCCAGCATGAAGACACCACTGCATCATCTGAGCAGGGAAATAGCCATGTCACTCAAGGCCACGTCGCTACCCAGGGGCAAAACCAGGGCCAGAGTCAAAACCAAGGCCAGGGTCAAAATCAGGGTCAAAAGCTGCAGCGGTGCTGGTTTGTCACGCTAGGGCTACTCGGTGGCTTTGGCTTTGTAACCAGTCAAATGAGCTTGGCGATCGCAGAAACAGATACTCTGCTCAGCAGCCAGCCAGCCAGTGCAAGTGATTCGGCTAGTGCGCACAGCCAGAACTTCGCCGACAGCAGCTATGCCGCCGACAGCAATGCAGCTAGCGCCTACACCCTGACAGAAGTCAACTATTTATCCCCGCAGCCCTTGTCGCTCGTCACCGAGACGGTCGCTCAGGAAGTGACCGCTCAGCCGCTTCCTGCCGTAGACACGTTCATGGATACCTCTGTTTCCACCTCGGATGCAGTTGCGTCTTTAAGAACAGAGGCAGCCTCAGCGGTTACGCCTGCCACGGCTGCGCCTTCAGCCGTCACGCCCTCAACCGTCACGCCCTCAACTATCACAGTAGAAGCATCAGCCGTAGCACCTGCAGCCGTAGCGCCCGCAGCGACTACGCCTGCACTAGCACCGACAGTCGCAGACACCGCGACGCCTACATTTACGTATCAAAGTAAGCCTGCTGCCACCAAAATGGCAGGAAATCGCAACCATCCGCTAGCGGGTCTAATAGAAGCCAACGGCATTGCTGCGCCAGTCTCTGCCTACGCACACAACCGCGCGAACAGCCATGTAAACGCTGAGGCCGCTAACGCTCGAGCCACTTTAGTCTCTAGCGCCGCTGGCGAGGCAGGCATAGAGCCGACCAAAGAGGCTGCGCCTGCCGCTGTCCCCGATATTTTACCGGCTGAGCCTGCCGCACCGGCTGCACCGCCTATCGTTAATATTGAGCCCGCCATACAAGCCGCGCCACCAGTACATGCGACTGAAATCGTTCCAGCTGCCCTGCCAGAAAGCGCCAACCTGCCAGAGGAATACAACAGTGTCTTTGTAGACCCAACTGACTACAGCATCGGCGCAACAGAAGCCCCTAGCGTAGTGGTTTCAGAGCAGTCCACGGGCTGTGAGTTTACCGTAGGGCAAAATCAGGGCGTGCCTAACGGAGCCTGTGGCGTTTCTGGGGCTCCGGCTTCTGTTGCTAACAGTGGCAGCAGCGGCGCATCCGGCGCGGCGATCGCACCCAATGGACAGCAGCAGCCTGCGGCAAACGCAAATGCCCCCGTTGCCAGCGCCCGTTCGGTAAACGTGGGTCCTGTTAGCTTCAGCGCTGCGGGCATTCAGCTTTCAACTAGCGCAGCAGGCCGTGAGTATCTCAATCGATCTGTGCGGCCCCTCGTCAGTCTTCAGGCCGCAGAGCGATTCATCTTCCCATTGGCCATTCCATCGCCGATTACCTCCTTATTTGGTTTCCGGCTGCATCCTATTTCAGGAGACCAGCGGTTTCACGCAGGAACTGATATTGGCGCAGAGCAAGGCACGCCTGTTTTAGCCGCGCAAAACGGGACGGTTGCTGCGGCTGAGTATTCGGGGGGGTATGGACTGATGGTAGTGCTACGGCACAAGCTAGAAGATACTGAGCTAGA
Organism: uncultured cyanobacterium; assembly: GCA_963833005.1. Taxonomy (GTDB): domain Bacteria; phylum Cyanobacteriota; class Cyanobacteriia; order Phormidesmidales; family Phormidesmidaceae; genus Phormidesmis. The sequence continues at coordinate 559,400 of CAWHWK010000003.1, forward strand.
AAGTCGATATGCCCACTTGGCTGAAATTTTTGTTGAGCCAGGCACAGAAGTAAAGAAAGGCGACATTATTGGTTTAGTTGGCAGCACGGGTAACTCCACCGGTCCTCACTTGCACTTCGAAATGCGGCAGCTGACGGCTGATGGCTGGTTACTCGTCAATCCAGATGGGATAGTTCAGGCGTCTTTGGCCAATCTGGTGAATGCGCTAAACAATCCGATGGCAACACTGAGCTTTAACTTTAGTGATTTCAATCTCAGCAATCTTAGAGCGGGCGGCTCGCTCATAGCACCATCTGCTTCTACTGAGATTCCAACTTTCCCAGTCCCCGGCCAAGATGGGATTCCTTTCCGTCCGGCTCAGCCGAACGCCAGTTAATCAACGGCGCAAGCGCTAGGCGATGTGACCACTCTAGAGCCTGCAGAGGGACCTAAAGTGAAGGCTATAGAGGGACCTACAGAAATGCCTACAGAAGGGCCAACTCAAAAAACGCCCCCTCAGCGCGGTGCAGGTGAAGGATTTAGATATCTACGGACCATTCGGTTTGCTGAAACAGACGCTGCGGGCGTGATGTATTTTGCTAATTTGTTGACGCTTTGCCATGAGGCTTATGAGGCGGCGCTGGCAACTGCTGGGTTTGACCTGCGGCTATTTTTTTCTAGAGAAAGCGATATAGCGGTGCCTATTGTGCATACGTCGGCAGATTTTTACCAGCCGATGAGATGTGGAGATGCGATCGCAGTTCACCTCACCCCCATCCAGATCAGTCCTCACGCCTTTGAAATACGCTACGAAATACATAGAGCAATACACGCACAAACCCAGCAGGCTGAAACTGTAAAGACCCAAAGGCCAATCGCCACAGCCCTCACCCGGCATGTTTGCATTGATGTTAAAAGCCGCGACCGCCAGCCGCTACCGTCTAAGCTAGCTCAGTGGGTATCTTCGTAGAGTCTTGTCTACTTGGCCTGCTTCCCCATTCGACTGGCTGCACCTAGGCTATCTCATTTGCTTCTATAAAGGCGCTCGCCCGTATCAGCAGAAACTTTAGCCAGTAAAGCGGACTGATTCAGCTTACCTTGGGCATTTCGAGGCAGATAGCTAACGGCAATCCACCGCTTAGGATGCTTATACCGGCTTAGCTGTGCGAGCTTGCTAGATCGCTTCAAACTCTCAGCCGAAACAGTGTCATCAATGGGGACATAAACCGCAGTCACCACCTCGCCCCACTCTGGGTGAGGCAAGCCGATAACGACAACATCGCTGACCTGACCGGTACTGCGCAAGGCCACTTCGACTTCTGTCGGAAAAACGTTTTCGCCACCGCTAATAATTTTGCGGCTAGCTCGACCGGTTACGTGCAGCGCGCCTGCCGCATCCAAATAGCCCAAATCATCGGTGTAGAAGGTGCCTGAAGCAAAAGCTGATGATGGAAGGCTGTAATAGCCTTGCGCGATCGCAGCCGAGCGTACAACAATTTGCCCCACCTCACCAGATGGCAGACCCTGCCCATCTCGTTCGACACGCACTGTAGCGTGAGGAAGCACCTGACCGCTACTAAAAATCGACATGTTCTGATCGATTGAAGACAACTCATCAGAAGATAAAACAACAGAAGATTCAACACGGGCAGCCGTTACCATTGCCCCTGTTTCGGTCATACCGTAAGAGAGATACATCGGGATTTGCTGTGCGATCGCTTGACTAATTAGGCTATGCCACGGCGGCGCACCGCCTAAAAGCACAGCGTGAAACTGACTCAACCACACAGATTTGTTAGCTCGCAGCAATCGTTCGAGCTGAGTCGGCACCAAGGAAAGATAGGTAGAGGGAGAAGGGCTAACAGGCTGAGAAGAAATAGAAAGTAGAGACTTGAAGGGAGAAAAGAACAGCTGGCCACCGCTGACAAGCGTGCGGATAGCCTGCATGAGGCCGCTAACGTGATAGAGCGGCAAGACGCAGTAGGCATTGACAGGGCTACCGTCGGGCTGAAAGTGATTGCAAAACCCAAGGGCAGCGGTGGTGAGGCTGTGCCAAGTATGGCAGGCGAATTTTATATTGCCAGAGCTACCACCAGTGGGAATAAGGATGGCGGGGGGAGAGGCAGGAGATGAAGAAAGAGAATCGGGAAAGACAGTAGGCAGAGAAAAAGAGAAGGAGATAAAGGGAGAAAGCGTAGAGGCGAGAGCATCGGGCCAGATAAGGCTTGGCTGAAGAAGCTGGCTAACAGATTGCCATTCTTGTTGGCCCCAGTTGGGATTGGCCAGTGCGATGTTCCAGCCGGATAGCAACGCGGCCCAAAAACTGGCCAGAAATTCTGTTGGATCGCTTTGAGCGACTAGCAAAAGCGGTCTTGATGTCGAGGCGCTAGGATGCTGATCTGTTGTAATTTTTTCTAGCTGACACAAGCGGCCTCTCACCAAGCTTTCTAATGAGCTTTCTAACAAGTTTTCTGAGAGGCTTTCGGCTGGCCTTTCGATTGGCCTTTCGATTGGCCTTTCGGCTGGCCTTTCGACTAAGGAACGCCCGTCGCCTCGATTAGGAATGATGCATTGATCGACAACCAGCCAGTCGGGGCGCAACTGTCGCCACAAATCAGCAGGAACTATGGGTGCGTTTCTAACCGTTGCCATTGTTTAATCGTCGCCATTGTTTAATCGTCGCCATAGCGCCTCCCAATCTGGATCGTCAAGGCCATCGTTAGGAAGCCATTGCTGGGTGCCCATACCCAAGACTCTTTGCGGCGTATGGGGCAAAATTTGCTGAAGATCTGCGGCGATGTCAATTAGGGCCTGACGGCCGATGTCGGTTTCAAAGACGGATGAAACGACGATATCGATAGGGTAGTCTTGACAAAATTGCCTCAGCCGATTGGGCGAGCCTAAAATGGCGGCTTTGACAATATAGATGCCGCGCCAGCCCCTAAAGTAGTGAGTTTTAAGCTGTTCTAGGGTGGTGACTGATTCGTCTAGCGCGATCGCAGTTTTATACCGATAGGCTAGCTTCATCAGGTCATCAAAGCGATCTGGCGGCAGGGGCTGCTCGATGAATTCTATGCGACGACCGAGGCGATCGCACTGATCCATCCAATGGTGAGCAGCCAACTCGTCTAGGCCACCATTAGCATCTAGCCGTAGCTTGGCACCTAGAGGCAGTTTGTCCATTAGTTTCGATAGCCAAGCTAGCTCAGTTGATACAGGCGAGATGCCTATTTTCCATTTGAATGTGCGATGACCAACCGCCCACAGCGCTGACCATGCCGATAGAGCCGCTTGACCAGAAGGCAGCAAGGCACTGTAGTGAGCGGCATCTGGCTCGGGGCTACGGGTAGCACAAGACGAGCCGACTAGCAGATTATCCAGCGCAATCTCAAAACCAAACTGGCAGGCAGGCAGCGTTGGCAAAATAGAAAAAACATTATCTGCCGACAGCATCTGCGGCAGGCGCTGGCAAAATGTCAGCGCCTGAGCCTGCGTCTCTGTACCAAACCAGGGAAGCGGGGCCACTTCACCAAATCCAACGTGCCCAGTCTCATCACTCAGCCGCAGAACAATTCCCTCACGATATTTCCACACGCCATGACGGGTTTTTATCGTCTGCCGAAAAGGCCGACGATAAATGCGAAATTCAAACGAGAGCTGAGCGGGGTGAGTAGGCATAGCTGAGGGCAAGCGCCAACAAAAAAGTTCGCCGGGAAAAATAGCCATTTTCTTAGCTAAGTCAGAGGCTTAGCCAGGCGATGGCTAACAGGCGATGGCTAAAAAGAGAACGGGATAGCTAGCGCCATTACAAGCAGTAGGCCAGACCAGAAATGAAAGTGAATGGCTAAGAACTTGGCATTGCTGACTTGCGCAGGCTGATCGTGAAAGCGGAGCACATGGCGGCAAAGGCGAATCGCGGTGGGCGCAGAGCCTAACAGCAGCAGCGAAGTGAGGGGAAACCCGCCACGGGCGATCGCAAATAGAACAGTCAACAAAACGCCCATGCAGGCAATCGGCAACAGCTGCGCCCCTCGATAGGTGCCTAAGCGCACAATCGGCGACTTTTTCCCAGCATTCAAATCATCCTCAACCTGATGAAAATGTGAGCAAAATAGCACCAGCGTCGTGGCAATGCCCACAATCAGCGCCGACGGCAACAGCGGGCTTTGCCAGCTCCAGCTTGCGGCTGTCCACTGCTGCATCTGAGCGTAGTAGGCCGCGCCGACCGCTAGCGGCCCAAAGCTCAAAAAACAGAGAATTTCACCGAGCCCCTGATAGCCCAGTCGAAACGGCGGGCCTTGGTACAGATAGCCCAGAGCGCAGCAGCCCAGCACCATCAGCAGCACCGTCAGGTCTTGTTGCCATAGCGAAATCACAAAGATCCCGGCAATTCCTAGCAGCAGCGCCGCATTGGCTAAGCCAAAAATGAGGGCCCGATTTTGGGTGAGGTTAACTAGGGAATGGTGCTTGTTAACATCAATGCCCGTCGCGGCGTCAAAGACATCGTTACTGAGATTTTCCCAAACTAGCAGCAGCACCGCCGATAGCGCAAAGGTCGCAAAAACAACCCAGTGAAATTGAAGGCTTTCGGTGTAAGCCACCGCGCTTCCTACCACAATCGGCATTACGGCCACACAGTACATCGGCGGCTTTAAGGCGGCTAGCCAAAGCTGACGAGGGGCAGGGGGCAGCGAGGCCAATTGCGAAGCGGAGGTGGAGTCGGGCTTAACCGTGCGAGTGGTCATAGAAGGCATAAATCAGCGAGCTAGGACTTAGCATAGCCTTTTGTTTATAGGCGGGTTGGCAAGCAGAAAGAAAACTCAAAGTTAAGAGAAAGCGGTAGGCGATCGCGCTAAAGCAAAGTCCTAGCACCTTTATCCTGCATCAGATATCCTGCATCAAAAAACTTTTGATTGACAGAGGTTTTACCAGTCACAGTTGTCAAGTTCTCTGCTACAGTTCATTGCGACTAGAACACGGCTGGCAGACCAAAGCGCCAGACTAGAGAACCAGGCTAGAGAGCCAGACCAAAAAACCAGACCAGAGAGCCGCCCATTTCTAGATTTAACAGGCGTTCTAATTTAGTATGACTCCCCCATCCAATACCGAAGCCAATACCGCGAAAAGCACCAGTTCGCCAAAAACAGGTTCGCCAAAAACAGATTCGCCAAAAACAGATTCGCCAAAAACAGATTCGCCAGGAACAGGCTCGCTAGGAACAAATTCGCCAGGAACAGGTTCAGCAGCTAGCGAAGCGGGGGGCCGTACGTCTGCGGGTCAAGCTTTAAAGCGGATACCCAAGCTGGCGATTGTCTGGGCGGCAGTTTTGCTGGGTGGCGGTGCGATCGCCTATTTCAATTTTTCTCAGCACGCCCCTAGAAGCCTTTCGCCAGCAGGCACCCAGCTCGTGCCGCAAACCGCCCTAGGCACCATCACGCTCACCACCGACGAGCTGACCTGGACCAAGCTACGGCAGTTTGGCACCCCCGACACGCAGGCCCAGCTCGACAGTCTGCTCAATCAGTGGACATCAGAGCTATTCACGGCAAAGGGCTACAGCTTCAAGCGAGACATCAAGCCCTGGATTGGCGATCGCGTTACCCTAGCCATCTTGCCTGCCCAGTCAGCCGCATCAGAATCCACCAGTCCCACGCCTGAGTCAGCCCTAGCCAACGAAGGACTGGCCGCAGCCACTCAAAACCTGGTCCTAGTCGTTCCCATTGCCGATCCGCTAAAGGCAAAAGAATTGCTGACCCGCCGCTTGATGACGGCTGAGGAAGAGACGGCTGAGGAAGAGACGGCTGAGGAAGAGACGGCTGAGGGAGAAAGCCGCAGCTATAGGGGCATTACCGTGCAGACGATTGAGTCTGAGAATGGCCAAGCGTTAGAATCTGCCGTCATCGGCACCGACTGGCTACTGCTGAGCAACACAGCGCAAGGCATAGAGCAGGCAATCGACACCCACAGAGGCAGACAATCTTTGCTGGACAATGCCAACTATCGCAAGGCCGAAAGGCAAATAGAATCACCGCAGCCTCGGGGCAAAAACTTTGCGCAGATCTACCTCAACATTCCAGCGGTGACCCAAGCGCTGGCCCCATCCACTGGCGCACTCAACCGACCGCAGGGGAGCATAGTTCCTTTACAGGGTTCAGAAGGGATTGTGGCGACTGCGCTCATACAGGCCGACGGCATCCGGTTTGAAGGCACAAGCTGGCTTTCACCCAAAGACGACCTCGCTTATGGTGAGATGCGTAACGAGGCGGGCGAGATGCCTAGACACCTGCCGGGCAATACGCTGCTGGCCATGACCGGGAGCAACCTACAGCAGTTTTGGCGAGGCTTTAGCGAAAGTAATACCTCACCGCCGTTTTTTCCCGATCCTCAAAACTTGAAGGCAGGGCTATTGACTCAAACAGGCCTAGACATTGATGAGGACATTATGCCTTGGGCCGCAGGCGAGTTTGCGCTGGGCCTGCTGCCCCCGGTTGCTGCCGCTGAAGCTGATCTTGAGCCGGGGTCTGGCAGTGCGCCTGCGATCGCGAGCGCACCGCTAGTGATGATGGTGAAGACTAACGATCGCCAAACGGCTGAATCCGTTTGGGCACAGATTGATGACGTTATCGTCAACCGCTATCGCTATCAGGTAGAGACCACTGAGTTTGACGGCGGGTCGATTACAGAGTGGATTTCACCGTTTCAGGGCGTAAAGTTTAGCCACGGCTGGCTACCGGGGAATATCGCATTTTTTGCGGTGGGCGATCGCGCTGCCGAAGCGATTGCCCCCACGCCCGATCAGCCGCTGTCTACGACCCGCCTTTTCCAAACGCTGACGGGCAACGTCCCCCAGCCCAACAACGGCCACTTCTATCTCAACCTCGAGCAAATCAACGCGCTTGGGGGCGTCTTTCCGCTGCCCCAAATTCCAGCAGAAGGGCCAACTACCGCCATTCAGGCCATTGGGCTAACCACAGCGGTGAGCGATCGCACTATGGACTACAACCTTTATATCAAGCTGGCCAAAACCACCAAAGCCAACCCGCTCACTGACGCATTGCCGAATCCGCTGGCAAATCCGCCGACAAATCCGCCAGCAGATCCGCCAGCAGATCCCGAATAATTCAGCGAATCCTCAGTCTCTAGATCCCCAGCTGCTCCCGATGGGCCAAAGAGCCGACCGGCAAAAATGTATCAGCAGCTATAGTCTGATAAACTCGAAGATGGCCCCATAGAGCTTATGGCCTGCCAGCAGGTACTTAAAAAGTTCTTATAACACCCGGCTAGATTCGGCAGTTTGGAGGATAAATACCCCGTGGAAACAACCCTCGGTTTAGAGATTATTGAAGTCGTCGAGCAGGCAGCGATTGCCTCAGCGCGATGGATGGGCAAAGGCGAAAAAGACATCGCTGATGAAGTCGCTGTAGAAGCGATGCGTGAGCGCATGAATAAAATTCACATGCGCGGCAGAATCGTAATTGGTGAAGGTGAGCGTGACGATGCGCCCATGCTCTACATCGGCGAGGAAGTGGGTATTTGTACCCAGCCAAACGCTTCAGAAGTTTGTACACCTGACGAGCTGTTAGAAATTGACATTGCTGTTGACCCTTGTGAAGGCACTAACCTTTGCGCCTACGGTCAGCCCGGTTCAATGGCAGTACTCGCTATTTCTGAAAAGGGCGGCCTATTTGCTGCGCCTGACTTCTACATGCGCAAGCTAGCCGCGCCCGCCGCCGCTAAAGGCAAAGTAGACATCAGCAAGAGCCCAAGCGAGAACCTCAAGATTTTGGCTGAATGCCTAGATCGCTCAATTGACGAGCTAGTCATTATTGTGATGAAGCGTGAGCGTCATGACGGACTGATTAAAGAGATTCGTGAAGCGGGTGCCCGTGTGCGCCTCATCAGCGATGGTGACGTTTCTGCGGCTATTTCCTGTGGCTTTGAAGGGACTAACGTTCACGGCTTGATGGGGATTGGCGCAGCGCCTGAGGGTGTCATTTCAGCCGCTGCTATGCGCTGTCTGGGGGGTCACTTCCAAGGTCAGCTAATTTATGATCCAGCGGTTGTCAAAACGGGCCTAATTGGTGAGAGCAAGGAAGCCAATCTAGACCGTCTCGCTTCGATGAACATCACCGATCCTGACAAGATCTACACGGCTGAGGAACTGGCCTGTGGTCAAAACGTCTTGTTTGCAGGCTGTGGAATTACCCCTGGCACGCTGATGAACGGTGTTCGATTCTTTAACGGCGGCTACCGTACGCAGAGCTTGGTTATTTCTAGCCAGAGCAAAACGGCTCGCTTTGTCGATACTGTACACATGAAGGACAGCCCCAAGCGCCTGAGCCTCAATTAAAGACTGAGCCTCTATTACTGAGCCTTAATTAAAGAGGGCATCAGCCATAGGTGGGCATAGTCCTTAGTTGCCTAGTTCTAGATGCTTTAGATCTAGCTAATTTAGATCTGGATAAATTTAGACCTAGCTGATTTAGACCTAGCTAATTAGCTCTGGCTGCTTAAACGTAGACTGAAAAAGAAGGCGCTGAAGTGATTATTTCAGCGCCTTTTTTGTCCAGAGGCGTTCTGGCCAACGCACACAGTTCTCTGATGCCTATATTGCCTGTGTCGAATTGCCTCTGCCGAATTCTTTGCTTTGGGTCAGATTGCTTTGCAAAGCAAAGATTGCAGCTTCCAAACGTGTTCTAACCCACTCGACCTGCGAGTGTTTCAAGACGTTAGGGTGCATTAAGACAGTTTCTATACATTTCTGAAGATAGAGTTTTGTTGAGTTTCCTTGAGATGACCCAAGGTTATTTAATACGGTAAGAAAGAAGAGCTTCATAGCTCATCAGAACTCTTTAGAATAGAAGACTCTTCATAACAGATTCCTTAGGAAGCCGCATGAATATTGCTGTCATTGGGCTCAGTCACCAGACTGCGCCGGTTGAAGTCCGAGAAAAGTTGAGCATTCCCTCTGCTCAAGTCGCCGATGCGATCGCCCACCTAAGCAGTTCGCCCACTCTCGAAGAAGTTTCTATCCTCAGCACCTGCAACCGGCTCGAAATCCACATCGTTTCTAACGAGCTAGAGACGGGGGTTCGAGATGTCATGCGCTTTTTGAGCGACCACAGCACTATTTTGCTGCCCGAACTGCGCCCTCATCTGTTCGTATTGCTTCAGCAAGACGCGGTAACGCACCTGATGCGAGTCGCCGCTGGGCTCGATAGCCTGGTTCTAGGCGAAGGCCAAATTCTCTCTCAGGTAAAGCACGCGCTGAGTCTGGCGCAGCAGCACAAGGGCGTTGGCAGAATTCTCAACCGCCTGCTCAAAGATGCGATCAAGGCCGGTAAGCGGGTTCGCACCGAAACCAACCTGGGTACAGGCGCTGTTTCTATCAGCTCGGCAGCGGCAGAACTGGCGCTGATGAAAGTTGAGAGCTTTGACGGCTGTCACATTGCCATTTTAGGGGCGGGCAAAATGGCGCGTTTGCTGGTGCAGCACTTAATTTCTAAGCGAGCTGGCAGAATCACGCTGCTCAATCGCACGATCACCCGCGCTGATGAGCTAGCGGCGCAGTTTGGCGATGCCGATATTACGACCGGTACGCTCGACAACATGCTAGAGGCCGTCGTGTCTGCGGATGTGGTCTTTACCTGCACCTCTTCTACAGAGCCAATTTTGCATCGAGAAAATTTAGAGCCTGTTTGCCAAGGCCGCTCACTTTTGGTGTTTGATATTGCTGTTCCTAGAAACGTACATAGCAACATCAGCGAAATTGAAGCTGTTTTTGCATTTAATGTGGATGACCTGAAGGCCGTTGTCGCTCAAAATCAGGAGAGCCGTCGGCAAATGGCGCTAGAAGCCGAAGGGTTGCTAGAAGAAGAAGTAGATGCGTTTATGGACTGGCTGCGATCGCTCGACACTGTTCCGACCATCAGCAGCCTGCGCAGTAAGGTTGAAACGATTCGTGAGCAAGAGCTAGAAAAAGCCATGTCGCGTCTCGGCTCAGAATTTTCTGAGAAGCATCGCGGCGTGGTAGAAGCGTTAACAAGGGGAATTGTTAACAAAATTTTGCACGATCCGATGACGCAGCTACGGGCCCAAAGAGATATGGATGCCCGCGATCGCGCGATGGAAACTCTGCAAGTTCTGTTTAACCTAGAAACCGCTTCTCGAAAAAAAGCAGCTAGCCGCAAGTAGCGCGCCGCATTTTTTATCATCGCTCAAGGCCCTTCAGGAAATTTCTTGAAGGGCTTCAATATTTTTAGAGGCCCGGTTTTTACCCGTTTTTTAGGCCGCAGCTTTATTAAGCATCACAACTGATTGCTCATTACAACATTACTCATTACAACTATCGTCACCATGTTCTCTAGACTGCGCCGCTCAATTGGCCGCTTTTTTAATAAGTCTCGTAAGATCAACCACGAACCGATCAACAAAGTCAGCCTAATTGTCATTATCATTCTAGATCTGTTTATTCTAGGCAGCGTGTTTGCAGGCTTGGACGATATTAGCCGATGGCCACTGAGCCCCAGAATGACCTATCCGTGTCAGCAGGAATGGCAGCAGTACAGAGAAAGCACGTTAGATGAAAAAGACTATACTGTCATTAGCCAAAATCTTGATTTCTCGCCCGATGGCTATACGCTAGACTATCAAGCCGCTAGCAGAGGTCATTTAGGTGAAGTTTCTAATATCTGTTTGCAGTACGAAGCGATCACAGATGCTCTCAATACATCCGCAAGTCAAACAATTGCCAAAAGCATCAATGACACCCAGGCAGAAGTAACTTCTTTTAGCGCCAAAAACGCAGAGATTCGGCAGCAGTACGATTCGACCCTGTTAGAAGAGATTGCTAATCAGCCGCGCGATCAGTCGATCAACAACGTAGAGGCGGCCCAGGCAAAGCGAGAAATCGACCAAAATAATCAGGCGATCGCGCAAAGGCAAACGACCCTTGAAACGCTCAAATCCACACTGGTCAAGGCCCCAGAAAGTCAAGCTTTTTTGAGCCTACTCAACGACACAGACAAATTCAGCAGCGTCAGTGAAGGCTACCGCAAGGCCGCTTTCTGGTATCCCAGCATCCAGCTATTGTTTCAAGGATTGTTCTTAGCACCTCTCATTATTCTTGCATCTGCCGCGCATCGGCTAGCACAGCGCAAAAATTATGGCTACATCGCGCTCATTAGCTGGCATCTGCTCGTCATTTTCTGCATTCCCCTACTTTGGAAGATATTTGAGTTCCTTCAGTTTGGCTTTCTGCTTCAGTGGGTAGCAGACTTCTTAGAAATTCTGTTTGGCGGTCTTCGCTTTTTGGTCAGCTACCTACAAATTTTGCTGCTGCCTGTTGTGGGCTTTGCCATTATCAAATTCTTCCAAAAAGTTGTTTTTAACACCCGGTTGCAGGCCGCCAACCGCGTTCAAAACATGCGCTGCATTAGCTGCGCCAAAAAAATTCGCGAATACGACGTGCACTGCCCTCACTGCAGCTACCTACAGTACCAAGAATGCCAAAACTGTCAGAACCTCACCTACAAGCACCTGCCGCACTGCAAGCACTGCGGGCAAGATCAGCCTCTAGATCTGTTATAAACACTGTCGTCATAAATGCTGTCATAATAACGCCATCACAGCCTTGAATTGCTTACACACCATGCCTAGTCCTTTCTTTTCGGCCCTGCCCCGTCTTTTTCGTCGGCTGCTATCACTTTGCCTGGTGCTCATTTTAACGACAGGCTGCGCTGCTACCGCCGCCATCTCTACTGACGGCACCTCCGCCGAGGGCACCTACAGCTATAAATCACCCAGCTCAGACGGCATTGGCAAGGTTTACTATGGCCGCGAAATTGCTAACGTCATGGGCTATCAAGGCGCAAACTGGCTAGCGAGACCCAGCCGCGCAACTGAAGAGCGATCGGATATGGCTGTTGACGCGCTGATGCTAGAAGAGGACTCGATTGTTGCAGATATTGGGGCGGGGCTAGGCTATATTAGCTTTCAGCTAGCGCGGTGGGTCAGAGCAGGCAAGGTGATTGCGGTGGATGTACAGCCACAGATGTTGGCACTGCTAGAAGCTGAACGCGATCGCTACGACGTCAACAATATTGAAACCGTCTTAGGGACAGAAGACGATCCAAACTTGCCAGCCGAAAGCATTGATATGGCAGTGATGTTTGACGCCTACCATGAGTTTGAGTATCCGGCAGAGATGATGGCGGGTATTGTCCGGGCCCTGAGGCCAGGCGGGCAGGTTGTACTGGCAGAATACAGGGCCGAGAATCCTCTAGTGTTGATTAAAAAGCATCATAAGATGACGCAGAAGCAGATAAAGACTGAGCTGGCAGCCGCAGGATTGAAGTGGGTGAAAACAGATAGTCGACTGCCACAGCAGCATTTGATGTTTTTTGAGAAGGTAGCCTCGTAAAGGCAATAGTAGTTAGATAGAACAGGCAAACTGTTGCAATCAGAACTATAGGCACTAACTGGTCCGCTATTTTGAGGTGAATCGAATCTCTGCATCGCACCTCTGGTCAAAAAGATCGTATCAAGAAAACTGTATCGAAAAGATCGTATCAAGCCGCCTTGAACCCTAACCTAGCTCAAACGTCGTGATCCCAAATATGCGCTTTAAAGGCAGCTCAGGTACGCCCTGGCCTGATGTAGGATCTGATAGGAGGCGATACATTCTCGCTGTTTCAAACATGCTAGTCATGCGGTGCTTTTCAGCTAGGGCAACCGCTTCCTTATTCACTTCAGGGACATCTAGATAAAACAGATTGCCGGGTTCAGCGTGGGCCTTTAGTGCCAGAAAGAGCATTTCAGCAAATTGAGGCGTATCTGCAAACAGAGGGCCAATTTTGTAGCCCTGTTGACAGGGTCGTAAGACGCCATAACCGGCGAGCCTGTGACCATCCATCAGCCCGATACTGACATGTTGGGGTGAGGTTAGCCAGCAGCGAAGAAAGTCAGCGCGCGATCGCAAAAAAATGGCTCTGTCGTATTTCATAATTATTTCTGTTGGAATAGAAGACAGCGATACCAGGCTGACTTCGCTATCTTTTGCCAACGGAGGTGCCAGCGGAGGATTCTCTGAGCCAGTGGCAGTGCCTTCGTATCGAATATTTCGGTGGGCAAGCTGAAAGCCAGATTTCACATAGTTATCCTGCTGCTGCAAAACGCCGTCCAAGCCGATCGTTCGCCCCTTAAGATAGTCAAGTCCGGCCTGCCATATCTGCCAACCATAGCCATGGCCTCTAAACTCTGGCTGAACCATATAAAAGCCCAAAAATCCAAAGTCATTGCCGTACTTCACCACTGAAATACTGGCAATAGGCTCACCGCCTAAAAAGCCCATCAAAAAGCCATTCGGATCGGCGGCATAAAAACAGTCAGCATCGCACAGCCCCGGATTCCACCCTTCAGCAGCGGCCCATTCCACGGCCAGATTGAGTTCAGCGCGGGTCATTGCCCTGATAGTGTAGGCATCCTTATTCGTTTTGGATTTCATTATTTTAGATTTCAACATTTTAGCGACTATGCTGTTTTGAATCGTACTCAACGTTGAGGAACTTGGCCTAATGACTGCAAACTATCCTCGGAATTTGATTGGCTATGGGCAGCACCCGCCTCATCCCCAATGGCCAAATCAGGCCCGGTTAGCGCTTCAGTTTGTGATTAATTATGAGGAAGGCGGCGAAAATTGTATCTTGCATGGAGATGCTGCCTCAGAGTCTTTTTTGTCTGAAATTATTGGGGCCGAGCCGCTGCTGGGCGTGCGCAATCTCAATATGGAATCGATGTATGAATACGGCAGTCGAGCAGGCTTTTGGCGGCTGCATCGATTGTTTACCGAGCGCAATTTGCCGCTGACGGTTTATGCCGTGGCCATGGCGTTGGAGAAAAACCCAGATGCTGGAAAAGCGATGGTGGACGCAGGTTGGGAAGTGGCCAGTCATGGCTATCGGTGGATTGATTATCAATATGTGGCAGAAGATGTGGAGCGATCGCACATTCAAAAGGCGATCGACATCCACACTCAGGTTACCGGCAGTCGGCCACTGGGCTTTTACCAGGGCCGCAACAGCCCCAACACCCGTCGTCTAGTCGTTGAAGAAGGGGGCTTTTGGTACGACGCTGACAGCTACGCCGACGATTTGCCCTACTGGAATAGCGATTATGGCAAGCCGCATCTGGTTATCCCCTACACCTTAGACAACAACGACATGCGCTTTGCGACCGCCCAGGGCTTTAACTCAGGCGATCAGTTTTTCGCCTATCTGCGAGATGCCTTTGATGTGCTGTACGCCGAAGGGGAAACTGCCCCAAAAATGATGAGTGTTGGCCTGCACTGTCGGCTTTCTGGCAGACCGGGAAGAACCGCAGCCTTAGCAAAGTTTTTGGACTATGTGCAAAGCCACGACAGCGTTTGGATTTGTCGCCGTAGGGACATTGCGCAGCATTGGCGTCAGCATCATGCTTAAACAATGCTGTTGTAATATCCGGGTTTGCCCAGATCTTTTGAGCCGTCATACAGGCCGTCACATAGGCTGTCATATAGGCCGTCACATAGGCCGAGAGTGAAGACGCGCCTGGATCTGGATGTTTGCCTTGCCTGCGCGATCGCAATCTATCTATCTGTGCTTGCTGATAGATGACAGCGCAGCTGTGAAAGGGCATGATGGCGGCTGTAACTCCAGCACAATTATCCAGCACAATCAATCGAGGCGGCTTTGGACTTTCTAGAACAGGTAACTAACATTGTGACGCTCTTTGGCTATTGGGGCATTGCGTTTCTGATGCTGCTAGAGAACGTGATTCCGCCCATTCCATCTGAGCTGATTATGCCGCTAGCGGGCTTTGCGGTGGCTAGGGGTGAGATGAATATGGTGGGCGCGATCGCATCAGGCACTTTCGGATCGGTACTCGGTGGGCTCGTTTGGTACTACGTTGGTGAGCGCCTAGGGCTAGAAAGAACCTGCACTCTGGCCGATCGCTATGGCAAGTGGCTAGGCATTTCTAGTAAAGAAGTGCGCGCTACGCAGCAGTGGTTTATCAAAAAAGGCGGACTGTGGGCGATTGGACTAGGCCGATTAGTGCCAGGTATCCGAACCTATATTTCTGTTCCAGCAGGCATTGCAAAAATGCAAATGGGCACCTTTTTGCTGTATTCAACAGTAGGGTCCTTGGCTTGGATTAGCTTCTTGGCGTTTGCGGGCTTTTGGCTAGGCGAAAGCTATGACAGGGTCAGCGAATTTTTAGGGCCCATCAGTAAGTTTGTGTTAGGAGCGATGGTGGTGCTGATAGTGGGCAGGGTGCTGTACACCTTGATAAAGCGGAACTCAAAGAATAAAGATCGCCAGTAGATCATCAGTAGATTGCCAGTAAGTCGCTAGTATGAGATCGCTAATTAATGGCATCGGCAAAGACACAGCGACCCATAGAAAGATCGAACAGATGGAGCTTGTACTCTTGAGAGAGCGCTTCAAAAACCCGTAGCCCTCTGACACTGTTGCCGTTTTTATCGATAGGTGGAGAGAATGTAGCGATGCCCGCTTTCCCAGGCACGACGGCGAGAATGCCGCCTGATACGCCGCTTTTAGCCGGAATACCAACGCGGTAGGCCCATTCACCAGCACGGTTGTACATCCCACAGGTGTACATCACGCTCAGCAAATCTCGGGTGTAGTTGGCATCAACTGCCTGCACTTGCGAGATTGGCTGCCTACCCTGGTTGGCAATGGTCGCAGCCATTGTAGCTAAATCCTGGCAGGTGACCATCACAGAACACTGTTGAAAATAAAGATCGAGCGCGGTATTGATGTCGAGATCCATCATACCGAAGTGAAGCATCAGATGGGCCATCGCCCGGTTTCTGTGCCCCGTAGATCGCTCAGAAACAAAGGTGGGCATGTCGATGAAGACTTCGTGGTTTAGATAGCGCTCAAACATAGCCAGAAGTCGGTTGAGCTTGGTGGTTGGGTTTTCACCTTTTATCAGGCTGGTAGTTGCGATCGCACCTGCATTGATCATCGGATTAAAAGGCCGCTTAGAATCTTCATCTAGTCGAATAAGTGAATTAAACGGGTCGCCCGTTGGCTCCACACCAACCTTTTCTAGAATGGCCTCTCGTCCCCGTTCTTCTAGGGCTAGGCCATAGGCAAACACCTTAGAAATAGACTGAATTGTAAATTTCTGCTGTACATCTCCAACCCCAAACGTCTGCCCGTCAGTCGTGACAACGCTAATGCCAAACCAATTGGGGTCGGCTTTTGTCAGTTCGGGAATATAGCTAGCGACATTTCCTTCATTTAGGGTGCGATAGCGCTCATAGAGATCGTCTAAAAAAGATTGAAGCAATGACATAGCGTAGGCAGATTTAGAAGAAATCCCCTAAATTCTAGGCGCTAGCGGTCATCGGTCGCAGATAAATAGTACTAACCATCGACCCAATCAACATACGGAAGCCCATCGGGATCTACCGAAAGCTCTTCGCGGCGTAGAGTTTCTTGGGTTCTCACCACATCCTCAACAACTTCTTTACGAACAGAGACATTTTGATAAGGCTGTACCTGACGGCAGACCTCTGCTCGCTCTTCATATATTCCCATACTGATTGAACCGTCTTCAGCAACTTCAGCCGCGTCAACATCTATTTTAGTATCGCCTCCATAGATAGATTCTATTTCAATGATAATTTTTTCTTTTTTGATAGGTGTCGCTGTGTCCGTTGCTTCAGTAACAATCCGCTTAGAGATTCTCACTTCACCCGTCTTAATTCGCTGCTTGCGAGTAGATAAACGCTCTTCGTATAGCAGAAGTGATGAGTCGTCAGAAACTGAGGCTGCCTTTGAAGTGCGCTGCTCTGAAGCAATCGGGCTAGCTATAGCGGCACCAGAAACACTACTAGCTAGAGCTGGATTCGGCGTTTCTCGTAGCACCTCTAGCGGTGCCTCTACTGGTACGGAGTCTTCTACTGACGCGACGCGATAGCTAATAGAGCGATTCTCGACAGCGTTTTGTTGAGGGGCATTTGACTGGGTCAAATGATGATCGGCCAAGTGATAGTCTTCGCTATACACTTCTAACTGACTAATCGCATCGCTACTAAGGTTCTGTGCATACAAGATATTTGAATCTGTTGTTCTAGCGCAGCTACGTAGAGGCAACAGAACTTGCTTTCGGCCTTCCTGCTGCTGGCTTTCTAGATCTACCACCAAATATTTCAGGCGATCGCTCTCGTCAATCAGAAGCTCGCAAACCTGTCCGACCGCTTGATCTTGGGCGCTGTAAACGCTCATGCCCTTAAGATCGCCGCCCTCAAAGTAAATGTCTTTATAGTTTGGATAGCGATCGCCAATTTTGTACAGAACCATAGCTATCTACTCAGAAAAGACTTATCTACACATATTATGATCGACGATCGTCATAGCTTTCTATCAGAAGAGATAAACTTTGTTTTCAAGGCCAAACTCTATCTCCTTTGGCAGGCAACAGATACCATAAAGTTGTGTAGCCTTATACCATATGGATGAGATTGGCCCGTGTTCTTCTTCAGTGCAATTCTTCTAGTGTGGTTTTCTCGCTGCGCGCCATAAAAAGACATTAACAAGAGGAGATTTAGCGATCGCATCCAAACAACGCTAAGGAATTTAACTTAATAAATTTATCAGGAGCCGTCATGACTTATATAGACAGACCCGCAGATAGACCCATCACAGACCCCGGCGTACGACCCTCAACGCTTCCCATCGCACCGATAGCAGAATACCACGACACCGTTCGTTGGGGACCCATTTTTGCAGGCATTGTTGTCGCCATCGTTTCGCAGCTATTACTGAGCGCACTGGGCGCGGCAATTGGCGGCTTGGCGGCAGGGGAAAGCTCAGCGCGTGGAATTGGCTTAGGTCTAGGTATTTGGGCCGTGATTAGCCTGTTAGTATCTTTGTTCCTTGGAGGCTGGACGATGGCAGCGTCTTGTGGCCCAATGCGCAGTAAAACAGCCATGCTCAACGCTACTGTAATGTGGGCAACCACACTGGTGCTCAGCGGTTGGCTACTAGCTAGCGGCGTTTCAGGCACTTTTGGTCTTGCGATCGCCAACGCAGGCGACGTCGTTACTCAGGTAGAACAGCCGGGAGGCGCTGAGATTCCTAACCAAGCGGAAATCAGCGACGCCATTCCCAATATCACAACTCAGCAAGCTGATGTTTACGCAGCTAACGCTTCCAAGGCAGGTTTGTCTTTCCTCGTTGGGACGCTGCTAGCCTTAGTTGCCGCGCTGATTGGTTCTACAGTAGGGGCCAAGAAACCTAGAGTTGTTGTTCGCTAATTTTCTGACAGCTTAGATATTTTCCGGCTTATCAGCGGCTGTTCAATACAATGCTTCACAGAGAATGTTCTAGAAAGACGTTCTATTAGAAATCCCACTAAAAAACAGCCAGACAAAAAAGAGGAACGCTCCACCGGGGCATTCCTCTTTTTTGCGGCTAGTTAGCGCTTTCTACTTGCGGGCTGCTGCTGCCTGACAACGCTAGTAGTCGTTGCCTGACAGCTGCCTAACGACATAATAATATCTCTCCAAAGAAACAGCGCTATGCTTTCATAGATGCATCCATTGAGTAAATTACCTCGTCCCTTTAGCTGAGGAAAGTATTGTATTCCCATTCTATATTTGGAATATGTTCGAGCTAGCAACCCAGATCTCTCGCTCTGTTACAGCAAGATCTGTTCACTGCTTGAAATAGAACTTGAAGTAAACAATAGTCAACTGGATAGACAAAACATGACACTCGTTAGTCTTAAGAACACCTACCCCGATTACCGCGAAACATTTAGTGACAACAACCTCGGTCATCTAGATGACTACAGCGTATACGCCCAGGGCGAAGACAAAGTAGGAACTGTAGAAGACGGCCTTTTCGATGATGCTACTGGCCAGTTTCGATACTTGATTGTAGATACAGGCGTTTGGATTTTTGGTAAGAAAGTATTGCTCCCTGTTGGTAAGGCGCAGTTCGACAACGACAAGCAGCGTGTCTATGTGAATGGATTGACCAAAGAGCAGGTAGAAAACCTACCCGAATACGACGGACAAATGGTGGACTACGACTACGAAGAGCGCGTACGCGGCGTTTATCGTGACAAAAGCTCTCTCAACCAAGGCGCGGTTCAAGCCAGTGCACCTGTAGGAGGCGCAGCCATATCTACTAGTGGAGTCGGTGGCCGCGATACGTACGACCGCGACACATACGACTATGACTATGATCGTGATCTCTACACTGTGCCTGAAACCGAGTCCCGCAACCAGCCAATTAGCCTCTATCAAGAACGGCTGATTGCTGACAAAAACCGGGTTAAAGTAGGCGATGTCGCTGTTGGTAAGCGTGTGGAGACTGAAACTGCCGAAGTTTCTATTCCGCTCCAGAAAGAGCGCGTTGTGATTGAAAGAACAACACCAACCGGAACAGCGGCTGTAGCAGCAGGCGATCATGTTTTTGAAGACGGTGAAGTTGCTCGCGTAGAAGTTTACGAAGAGCAGTCAGCAGTCCGTAAAGAAGCGTTCGTGCGTGAAGAAGTGAGCGTGCGCAAGGAGACTGAAGAAGAAGTGGTTAATGAAACAGCGACTATTCGACGTGAAGAGTTAGATACAGATGCTGGTGACCGCGTCAACGTAGTCAAACGGTAGTAGCCGCTAAACAAACAGATATAAACTCATAAACCACCTGAAAGACCACGATTAATGGCTAGTTTCGGCTATATCGTCATCAGCTATGTTAGCGGCCTCTGTTGGAGCAGAGGCCGTTTTTCTCAGTTTGCTCGCCTAGGCTATTCTGCTTCGGGTGCACGCACAACCGACTCGAACTCTATTTTTCGATGAGTGCCGTTGCAGAAAGGCTGAGTAGTTGAGGCACCGCACCGGCATAAGGCCACCATCTCTTTGTCAATGGTGAACTCTTTGCCCTCAACGTCAACCAGTGTAAAGGGGCCTTTTACTAGGTAAGGGCCGCTATCTTTGATGGCGATGTTTGTACTATCGGCCATGAATTTTCCTCTTTTGGTAAATTGAACTTAACTTGGGCTAGTGCCTACAGAATTAGAACTTTCAGGATTGAGCTGTGAGTGATCCGAGAATTACTATATACGGTTATCACAGCTTTGCGTTATCGAGCTGTTTAGGCGAACACATATTGATTGAATGTCAGATAAAATATCGAAACGTCAGATAAAATTAGGGCAGATGAGATTAGGCCGGGTGAGATAGGCCATATCGGAGAATTTAAGAATTATCAGAGAATTCAAAAAGCCCAAGCAGCCGGATTTCTTAAAAAATCTCTCTACTGACTCAAGAAATTGGTTCTAATGAGAGAATCTCTATTCGGGCAACTGTCTTATTATTGTAAATACACTGTCCATTCCTAAATCTATTATGAGTACCCTAAATTCAAACATAGCTGAGCTGACTGTAGAAGCAAGCGAAGCACCAATTGGCAGCATGGGCCAGAAGCTGCTAATCAGCGGTAATGCGATCGCACTTAGACTGTGGGACGAGCAGCCCGACAACGCACAGCAGAAGCAGGCCGCTGCCCGTGCCTACGAGACACTAGGTTATGTACTAGAAGGTAAAGCAGAGCTGACAATAGAAGGCAAGACGCTGACACTAGAGCCAGGTATTTCTTGGAGCGTACCCGAAGGTGCAGCGCACTCATACAAGATCGTAGAGCACTTCCGAGCCGTAGAAGCAACTCATCCTTCGGCCAGAGGCGACGGCTAAAGGCAGCAGCCTTGGCAGTGGCTAGAGACAGTAAGAGACAACAGACCTCGAACTGGTCTCAAATAAGCATTTTTCAAACCAGCGTCTTTTGACATAGCTTTAGACGCAAGTAGTACACAGCACAACGCAACAAGACCTAATGGCTCTATTTTCTAGACAAGAACTTCAAACGCTAACCCAGTATCCATCTACCGATCAGGCATCATCATGCGTTTCTATTTACATATCGACGCATGAGGCGGGCGCTGAGATTCAGCAGGATCCCATTCAGCTAAAAAATCAGCTCTCTGAAGCTGAAAAGCAGCTAGCTCAGCTAGGCATGGACAATGGTGAGATTCAGGCTATCTTGGAGCCTGCTGCCGACTTGATTGAAGATCAGTCTTTTTGGCGGCATCAAAAGAGTGGCTTAGCTCTCTTTTTAGCGCCTGATTGGTTCCAGTACTACACTGTGCCGCTAGATCTAAAAACGGCAACGTCGGTTGGTAAGCGGTTCTATGTCAAGCCACTGCTAACTTTGGTTACCGACGACAATTTGTTCTATATCTTAGCAGCTAGTCAAAACCAGGTAATGCTTTACCAGGCAACGCGCACTCAGGTGCATTCTGTCAGCCTAGGCGATACACCCGAGAGCTTAGAAGTAGCGCTGCGCTACGATGATCCATCCGAGTCTTTGCAAGGACACGGGGCAGGTAGCGGCGGAAATCAGAAGGTGTTCCACGGACAAGGCGGCGGCAAAGATAGTGAAAATACAGACATATTGAGATTTTTCCATCTTGTTTCTGACGGAGTCGAAAAGGTGATTGGCGGGCAGACCGCGCCGCTGGTGTTTTTAGGCGTCGATTTTCTCTTTCCTATCTACCAGCAGGCTAATAAATACCCTCACCTAATGGATGAAGCGATCGCATTTCAACCTGACCAGCTCAGCGCTGAAGAAATTCGCGATCATGCTTTGACAGTTGTTGGACCCTACTTTGACCAGGGTCGTCGAACAGAGAATGAACAATACGGCAGCCTACAAAACCAAAATCAAGCGACCAGCGACGTTGCTCAAATTATTAGTGCGGCCTATAACGGCCAGATAGATACTTTGTTTATTGATCGCGATCGCCAAGTGTGGGGTGAATTTGACGCTAATCGTCGTGAAGCCATCTATCACGAACAAAAAACGGCGCAGAGCGAAGATTTGTTAGAGTTGGCCATCACCCAGGCGCTAGCAACTGATGCAAAGGTTTATGCAGTTGAAGCAAAACAAATGCCTGTAGACGCAGCGGCAGCGGCCACGCTACGCTATCCGATCATGGTGAAGGCAGAAGCAGTCTCTATATAGCTTTATGCAACTCTGTATAGCTTTGTCTAGCTTTATCTAGAGCGTCACGAAAAATCTCTGCGCAGGAAAGGTCGTCTGTTCGTAGGCAATTGCAGTACGCTGGAAGCACCTCCTAAGTTTGGGAGGTGCTTTTTGTTTGTGCTAATAGGCGGTTAAACCACATTATCCAAGCCCCGTTATTCAAGATTGTTATCCAAGCCCCGCTATCCTAACCATATTATTCAAATTAGGAGTCGATGATCGTTGACGATGGAGCTGTTTTCAATACATCAACCGATAGGCTTATCTCTGCCGATTGTCGCTAATTTGCCTCATAGCGGGCTGCATGTACCCGCGCAAATTGCGTCTACTTTCACTCAGCAGCAGCAGCAAACGCTACCCAATTCAGACTGGCACTTGCAGCCGCTGTACGCCTTTCTGCCCGAGCTGGGCATTACGGTCATGCAGGCTAACTACAGTCGCTATGTTGTCGATCTTAACCGGGCACCGAAGCCGCCGCTGTTTGGCTCTTTTTGGTCGGCGGTCGTGCCAGAGCAAACCGCTTTCAAGCAGCCTATATACATCAGTAAGCCGACTGAAACAGAAGTGCGATCGCGCGTTGAAAAATATTACACCCCCTACCATCAGCAGCTTACCGAACTGCTAAACAACACTATCGCCCAGCATGGCAAAGCCTACCTGCTAGATCTGCATAGCTTCATGGGCCTTATCACCGACGACATTTGCCTCGGCAACGCTAACGGCACCACCTGCGGTGACAATCTCTTAGAAATAGTTGCCAGCAGCCTCAGCACCCAACAGTATCAGGTAGTCAAAAACAAAGTATTTACAGGCGGCTACATCACTCGGCACTACGGCCAGCAGCCCAACGTAGAAGCGTTACAAATTGAGCTGCACTACCCCACCTACCTACCCGACGATCAGCTAGAGGGTCTAGCTATTCCTACATGGCAAGGCCCAAAGTTTGAAAAGGCACAGGAGCGGTTAGAGGCGGCTTTTTATAGCATCACCAGAGAAATAGAAGGAGACATAGGCGGAGACATAGGCCCAGGGAACATTGGGGGAAATAGGCGCAGGCAAGGCGTTAAAAAAATAGGCGTTACGGCAACAGATGACTCACAAATATAAGGCAAATCGCATGGATTCTATTACCTGCTTGCGCTCAACAAATCTTCTTTATTTCAAGGCTTTATTGTCTGTGTGCTTTCTGCGCATCGCAATTGATTTCTTTCTCTTTTCCCTAGGAGTATGCCAGCGATCCAGGATATCTTTTACCAGTAATTCTTTAAGCCATATTTGACTGACGATTATCAAAGGTAGCGCCAAGAATAGCCCTAAAAATCCAAACCATACGGCAAAAATAACTTGAGCCATTAGCGACAAAGCTGGCAGCAGAGAGACCTGTTGTTTCATCACCATCGGCGTCAAAACGTTTCCTTCTAACTGCTGAATAGCCAAATATAGCGCCAAAACACCGGCTGCCGTCCACGGACTCACAGATAGGGCCATCAGCGTCGGTGGAATAACGCTGAACAAAGGGCCAACGTTAGGAATAAAGGTTAAACCACCTGCTAAGAGCGCATTGACAGCCGGTAGCGGGACGCCAATTAAGGTTAGCCCAATTCCACTCGCCAGCGTGATTATCGTCATATTGAACAGTAGGCCCAGGGCCCAGCCGTTTAACGCCTGTTCGCAGTCAGTGGCAATCTCATCGGCGCGCTGGCGATAAAACTGAGGAAAGGCTCTAATCAGTATTCGGCGGTAGCTGGCCGGATCGCTCAGCATCATAATTGTGACAACGACTACTAGCAAAAAGTTAACAAAAAAGTCGAGAGACAGCGAAAAAAGCCTCACTGCTCTGTCAACCAAATCAGGGCTGATAGTAGATAGGCCAGAAAACAGTTCTGACAGGCTGGTATTTTCTAGCATATCGCCGGGTAGATACGTCCGATAGTGCTGATACCATTCTTGTATTTGATTGAAGCCTTGCTCAGAGAAGAAAGTATACTCTGGGATTTGAGCTGCGATCGCTGGAATGATAAATCTGAAGGTAATAGCGATAGTGGCCGCGATCGCACCCAAAACCATCGGCAGCGCCAACCGCCTTGGCACTTGTAGCTTTTGCAGCTGCCGCACTAACTTATTAATAACCGTTGCAAAAACAATCGCAGCAAACAGCAGCAGCAGCACCTGCCGCAGCGTCCACAGCAGCCATATCAAAACAACTAGGCCAACTAAGCCCGCTAACGTACCAAAAGTCAAACCTACGCCTCCTAGAAACACAGCCAGAAACATGCCCCAAAAAATACGCTGACGGCCTGCGTTTTTGTAGTCTGCTGTATTAGTTTCTAGCTTTCAAGCATAGAGAGCCTTGAGTGCAAATAAGCTCTATCAGAAGGAACGGATTGATCGCACTAACTATATGGCTTTTGGCGGAACCCTATGTAGCTGTTGGCATATAGCTTTTGTAAAACAAATAAATCAGTCTCAGCTATTTGGTATGCATAATCGACAAAAAAAGCTCTTCTACCAAAAGGTAAAAGAGCTCACACAGCACAACAGGCTTTAAGCAACCGTTTAAGCAGCCGTTCAATCGACTGTCCAAGGATTGAACAACACGTCAACTAGCATCGCTAGAAGAGAGAACCAGACAAATTAGCTGAAATCACAAGTAAGGACAAACAGGCCAGCATCAGGCTAGAGACAACTGCCGACTTTACAAACTGATCTACAGAAAAGGAAAACATGAGGAAACCCCTCTTTTTAGCAACAGATAGAAACCAATGAATCAGAAAAGGAGATGGATGCATCTACTCTCTTAATATGCGTGCACGACATCAAAATGACAGGTGTGTTTATACGTGGTTTCGATTACTTTTCACCGCCTGCTCCGACTGTTTTATACAAGCTACCTGCGCAAATCTACCGAGCGACTCTACTGGGCTCTACTACACCGCTGTTTCCTTTAAAGCTTCTTTCGACGTTTCTTCTGGAACTACATAGCGACCGGTCAAAATATCCATTAAAATGCCTAGCGTTTGGCTCAGATGGCTACAGCCGTTGGGCAGTTGAGCTACCGAATCAATGGGTCCGGTAGGCCCGTTATGGCTAACTGGGCCCAAAGAAATAAACTGAACTCGACCTTCAGCGCGAGCAGAATTCCAGTTAGACCAGATCGCTAGCGGCCAGCGCGTCGGGAACATGATCGCGCCAATCTTAGCCAGTATGTCGCGATCGCCCCGTAAATGATATAGCCGATCAATTTCTAAAACGCCATTATTACCACTAACCACACCCGCCAAAGAAATCACCTCAATCGGCACATCTAGCGCGTACTTAAGATAGGTAACCGCCCCTAGCGCCACCTGCGCCCCCCCGCTATAGCCCAGCAGCGTAATTGGCAATCCTGGCTGATAGCCCTGCTGCCGCAGACTATTTAAGATCACCTGCGCCGTTCCCCGGTTAAATACAGGGCCATAGCGATTATCTGTAGAAACAGCCACCTGAAAGGTATTGCGCAGGTTAACAAAAATATCTAGCGGGCTTTGAGGATGCCAAGTTTCTATGCGGTTAACCCAGCGCCAAAAAGAGGCAAAAGGACGCTGCACCGTCAAAGGGCGGTTCAGCGCCGAGTAGGCCATAATGTCTTGGATAAACACCATATCTGTCGGAAGCGCCGCGGCTAGCGTATCCAAAAAGTTTCGGACCCGCTCAGGGTAGTCGGCAGAGCTTTGAGAAATTCCATCTAAATAGATGACATATCGGCTAGGGGTTGCGGCAGGCACGCTAGCCACAGGCGCTGAGAGCTGTTCGGGCAGCTTGTAGGGGCTTTGGATTTCAATGCCATCGCCATACCAGCCAGCCCACCAGCCCAAGGCTTCAAAAGGTGAGAGCAATCCGGCAATGAGTAACGCAGTTAGGCTAACGCGCGCGAGGTCTACTACCACCCTGAGCAGCTTGCTATTAAACACCAAATACCACTGCAACCACTGCTCATTAATCGGCGAAAGCAGCACAATTGCCCCTACCGCAAGGAAAATAATAGCGCTGAGTTTGACAACACGATTACGCATAGGCACGATTACATAGGGACAAGATATACAGAGACAAAATATACAGAGACAACAAATCTAGTGACAAAAAATCTAGTGACAAAAAATCTAAAAACGACAGAAATCCTCATTGAGGATGAACTCAGCGAGAGTCACTTGCGAGGATTCATCGTTATACGGCGAAGGCTTTCTTCAGCACTATCGACAAGATGATCAGAGGCCCGCCGGGCGCGGAGCCCTTCGTATAGCTCTTCCGATAGTCTAATGCGGTTAGTAATCAGCTCTTCACCAGCAACCCAGTTAGTGATCCACTGGCCGAGTGAGGCAATCGGCTGCCCCACGGTCTTTTGCAGCAGCTGAATGACTATCCAGCCTAGCGCGGCACTCTCAAACGACTGCCACAGGCTTAAGGTGGTAATTGCGCCGATACCTACAACGACGGCTAGCAAGGTCCAAATAGACAGCACGACAAAAACGGCACCCCCAAAGTAAGGCATAATCACCAGCACGCTCAGCATCAGCGGCGCGTAGCTGAAGCCCAAGGTGCGAATCACTGAGCCGAGAGGCAGGTAGCTGTCAAAAAAGGTCTGAAGGATAACCCAAATGCTCAAGGCCCAAAATCCGTAACCCACCACAAAAAAGAGAGCTGAGATCAGCAGACTGAGCACAAAGCGCAGCGGCCTAACCTGATTAACGAAAAGAACAACGATTTGATTGAGCGATTGGGCAATGCCTGCAATGAAAACGATAGTGAGGGCTGCGAGCAGGCTATGAGGCTGGTTTTGCAGACTTTGAAAAATAGGTGAGTGCAGGGCCATCGCCCCTTTGACCAGCTCCCAGAAATGGCTAAACGCGTCTTTGGTGACAGGTAGCTGCGCTAGCGGCCAGCTCAGTTTTTTACCGATTTCCCAAGTAACAGCAATGCTCGCTTTAACCATGCTAAACCACCATTATCACTGCGCTTTGCAGTATTTAACTCCTGAGCGCTTAGATCATAGATAGTTAGCGAGCGATTAGCAAACCTCGAACCGCCTTCACCTTCACCCTCACCTTCAAATGGGCACTTCACAATTTTAGTTATCAGTGCGATCGCCTCACGAGTTGAGCATCAGTTTCAAGCCGTGAAAACGTCGATACACAGGGGAATACAGCCAGATCAATAACTGGACTCAGGGGCATAAATTAGTCCGATAGCAACGACTATCTTAGGGCTCGAATCACCTCTCAAATACGCTGGAATTTTGCGATGCTTAGTCGGAATTTCTCTATCAAGGCTACGGTTGTATTTTCTGGCATCTTGGCTATGGGCTTAGTTGCACCGAGTGCGATCGCTCAAGTTGAACCCGTTTTAGAACCCACAACCTTTTTAGAATTCTCGGATGCACTAGCACCAATCTTGGACGCGCCAGCTTTAGATGCACTAGCCGCAGACGAACCAGTTGCAGATGAACTAACTACAAACGAACTAACTACAAACGAACTAACTACAAACGAACTAACTACAGACGAACCAGCCGCAGGTGAACCGGGCGCAGATAGCGAAACGGCTATGCTAGAGCTGCTAGCCGTCTTAGACACCGTGCCGCCAGCCATTGAAACGCCAGTAGCCGAAGTACCAGTAGCCGAAATACCAGTAGCCGAAGTACCAGTAGCCGAAACACCAGTAGCCGAAGTACCAGCAGCTGAAGCACCAGTAGCCGTAACCGACAACCCAGGCGCAGCGTCTTTAGTCGATCTTCAAGCTGTTTCACTTTCGCCTGCGATCGCGCCTGATGCTAGCCACCTCGACATCAGCAACCTCAATGCGGTAGACGCCAGTGAGACAAGCAGCGAAACAAGCAGTGAAACAAGCGCTACAGCTTTATTGGCGGCGCAGTCCAGTGCAATTCCTGCGCTCACATCAGCCCTAAACAGCGATAACATGCTTACTCGGCTATATGCAGCAGACGCCCTGTGGAACCTAACGGGTAACCGCGAGCTAATCCTGCCCACGCTAACCGCTGCCGCCAGTTCTAGAGACATTCACGTGCGTGATTTAGCCGTTACTGCGTTAGCGCAATTAGGGGCTCAGGCGCTGCCGTCTGTATCTGTTTTACATGAGGCCGCTTTGAACGAGCGGGCAAGCAATTCTAGAACGCGGCGGATTGCTCAAGACACACTGGCTGTGGTGAGAGGCGATCGCCGCCCTGCAACTGTCCTGGGCATCATCGCCAGAGAATCTCGCAGAATGCTAATTCCACCCGCAATTCGTGCACTCTCTGGGCTATGGCGATAGGTGCTGTGGCGATAGGTGATACAACAGCCTCACCCGCCTGTAGGCAGCTTGTGAGCAAATGGATAGGCCATCTGAAACAAGGCCGTTAGTTCCACTGCTGGCAGTGGCTTACAAAAATAGTAGCCCTGACTGTATTCACAGCCGATATGTCTTAGATGCTGGACTTGTTCGATATTTTCGCTGCCTTCAGCGATCGCAACCATCCCTAAGCGATCGCTCAGCGCGACAATCGTTTCAATAATGTCCTGATTCACCAGACCTTCTCGCATATTCAACGTAAAAGACTGATCAATTTTTAGCGCGCTGAGGGGAAAGCGATGCAGATAGCTCAAAGAAGAATAGCCCGTTCCAAAGTCGTCTACGGCTAGCTTCACCGAGAGAGCTTGAAGCTGAGCGATTAGCTGCACCACCTGCGGCATATCGCTAATCAACAGACTTTCTGTCATCTCCAACACCAGATACTGCCCGTCTAAATGAGACTCAGCCAAGACGCTACTGATATTGTCAACGAGGCCAGACACCTGCAAGTCTTGCGCTGAAAGATTGACGCTTACCTTTAAATGCTGTGCCTGAGAAAACCGAGACTGCCACTGCTTTAACTGCCAGCAAGCTGTTTGCAACGCCCACTGGTCAAGAGCCACAACAAGCCCTGTTTCTTCTGCAATCGGAATAAACTCATCCGGAGAAATCAGCCCTTGCTCTGGATGTCGCCAGCGCATCAGAGCCTCTAGGCAAAAGATCGATCCATCTTTAAGATTAACAATTGGCTGATAATACAGCTCTAGCTGGTGCTTGCCAATCGCTCGGTGCAAATCGTGTTCTAGCTGTAGCCGATACATCACCTGGTCGTGCAGCGTTGGGTCAAATAGCGCATAGTTGTTTTTACCATTAGCTTTAGCTCGATACATAGCAATATCAGCATCTCTAAGAAGCTCAGTCGCATTTTGGTAGGCGAGTGAGCCAATCACAACACCGATACTGGCGGTTGCAAAAACCTCCCGCTCCTCTATCTGCAAAGGCTGCCGCAGCGCATTGAGAATACGATCGGCAACAGTCAACACCTCAGAGATATCGCTAATATTATCGAGCAAAATAACAAACTCGTCACCCCCCAAGCGGGCCACCAAATCCCCAGGTCTCACTAGCTGACTGAGCAAATTAGCAATAATAATCAACAGCTGATCGCCTGCTAAATGACCCAACGAGTCATTCACTAGTTTGAATCGATCTAGATCTAAAAACATGACTGCAAACTGTTGATGAGGCGGACGCCGCATGTGGTCTAAGGACCGCTGTAGCTGAGCCATTAACAGATTGCGATTGGACAGCTGCGTCAGGGCGTCGTGCATTGCATTGTGGCGAAGCTGGGCTTCGGCCTGCTGGCGCTCGGTTTCTAATCGCTTGCGATCGCTAATATCTTGAATGATCACCGCCATCACCTTAAACGCACCTTGCTCGTCACGAATAACTGAGGTTGTTAAATGCACCCAAACAACTGTTCCATCTTGCTGAAGGTAGCGTCTGTCAACACTCAGAGCGCTCTCCTTTGTCTGAGTCGCCTGCCAAAAAATTTCTTGGTTGAGCCCGCGATCATCAGGATGCGTCAGATGGTCTAGCGTCATTGATTTGAGTTCTCTTTCGCTATAGCCAGTAATTACGCAGTACTGAGCATTTACCTGCACAATCTGACCGTCGCTACGGCAAAACGCAATTCCCAAAGTAGCCTGCTCGTAAAGCGATTGAAAGAAAGATTCCTGATCTTTTAGCGCGCGCTCGGTTTTCTGTCGTTTTTTCAGCTCGGCTTGAGCCGTCTGATATAGTTCGGCCTGGGAAATGCCAATCGCGAGCTGATCGGCAATCCGGATAGCTAGGTTGACGGCTCCGTCCATCCATTGCGGCTGCCGCTTTCTAAGAATCAATCCCCAAGTGCGCTGGTTGATTTTCAAAGGCACAATTAGCCATGCCCCCGAAAAAATCTGAGCGAGCTGACGATGAGTTGGATCGTCCGAGACAGCGCACTCATCAACACAAATAACTTTGCCTTGGAGAAGACTATTGACAACTAGATTTTCGCTGTGATTGTTGCTGTTTAGCAGCTGTAGTTCGAGGCAAGATGGGGAGCCTAAATTTTTACGATACTCTGCGATACATTGCCAGCTTCGACTATCTACAATAAATTTTGAAACGGCTCCGTGGTCGGCTTCCAACAGAGCACTAACCGCTTCCACCGCCAGCGGCACCATGGTATCTAAATCTAAAGATCGATGCATCAGCCGAGTCACGTCGTTGATGGCGCGTTCCTGCTCGGCCTGCCGCAGCAGCGCATCTTGAGCCAGCTTTAGGTCGGTGATATCGCGGCTGTTCACCACAACACCGCTAACGCAGCCGTCTGAATCGTCATAGGGCGAATACGTCACAACAACATAGCGCTGGTTACCATCGCTGTAGGAAAACCAATCACTAAATCGAATCACTTCTCCCTGTAAGCACCGGTCTAGTCGAGGCTTTGTCAGTGATTCAAAGACATCCATGCCCAGTAAGTCAGCGACTGATCGACCCACGATCTCTTCTCGAGTTTTCTGGTTCCAATCGAGGTAAATCTGGTTGACCATGCGGTAAGTGTACTGGCGGTCTAAAAGGGCAACGCCATCAAAAGTAGCTGAAACAATGTGTTCGTATTGTCGCAGGCGGTCTTCGCTGGCACGTCGCTGCACAAGTTCTTGCTGCAACTGGCGATAAATCTGTGCTTGGTCAATAGCGATCGCCAGCTGCGCGGCCACATGCTGGGCCAGCTCAATATCTTCTGTTTTCCATTGAGTGTACTGATGCAATCGCCCCAAACTAAGGCTGCCCCAGATCTGTTCACCAATGCTAATTGGGGTTAGCAGCCAGGCACCCGGATCAGTTTCTGTCAGCTTTTTGTTGATGGGGTCTTCGATAGTGCGGGTGTCATTAATCTGTACCACTTCCAGTCGTTTTAGCTGAGCTGAAAAGGGATTATCGATGTCTGAAATCACGCTATGGGGCTTCACTACGGATCCGCGATGAGTATTAAATACAATCCGGTGCACCCAGCACTGAGACTCTGGCAAATACTCTACGATGGCTACCTGTGTCTGTAGCAAGTCAGCAATGTGAGCGGCTGAAACCGAAAAGATCGTATCGAGATCTAAGGACTGATGAATGGCATCAATGACCCTAGCTAATGCTTGCGCTTGGTGGGTGCGGTGTGCTAGCTGCGCTTCTGTAGCCCGAAACGCGCTCACGTCAGCAGAGATGCTCATAATCCCGATGCGATCGCCAGCGGCATCCTGAATGGGGGCATTGTTAACTCGCACTGACAGGTCACGACCCTGGCGATCACAAACCTGATACTCGCCAGACCAAGAGTCTCCTTGCCGCTTGGTCGTAATCTCTGTGGACTGCTGCCATATCTCAGCTACCGGGGGAATTTCTAAAACTGGGCGACCCAAAACATCATCCTGGGCCCAGCCATACAGCTTTTCTGCCGCCCGATTCCAGCAGCGCACGACTCCTTCTAAATCAGTCACAATGACAGCCTGATCGATTGAATTGAGGAGTCGCTCGTATAGCTGATCTTGACCTACTTGATTCCAGTAGTTCACCCAGTGAGTCGCTGTTGGCTGGTTATTACACATATTTCGACTGCATAGGTGAATCTTCCAAAATCAGCAAAGACTAGGCTATTAGCGTAGTTTAAGGGCAAAAGTCTTGCCGCAACGCATCTATGCGATTGAGTTAATAATATGTCTAGAAATTCTAAATTCCAAGTTACAGACAGATACTTGGTATAAATGAGTAGTACAACGAACCGAAGGGCCTGTCTATATTCCGGCTGACGATAGCGTAGTCTAGAGCGATACGGTGGGCGCTCGCGTCTTTAAATATCAGGCGGGCAAGGTCAGTATCTATACGGAACCCGCCCGCTACCAAAATGGCAATGCGCTTGATTTAGAAGGGCGCATTGTGGCCTGTTCTCATCGCGATCGCGCCATTGTTCGGCAAGAACACAGCGGTCAGCGGCGAACCTTAGTCAATCCAAATCTGTTGCATCATATCTTGGCCTACCCGCTAACAAACGGTCGCATAACAAACGGTCGCACGGCCAAAGCGGACAGCGTCTTTGCCGTCATAGATCCTGGCGAGCTTGATGGATTTTGTTTAGACGCGCAGGGAAATATAGTTACCAGTGCCAAAGATGGCACACAGATTTACTCTCCAAAAGGATCTCTCTCAGGGAAGATAAAGGTGCCCGAGGTTTGTGCGAATGTTACTTTCGGTGGAAAGCATTGCGATCAGCTTTTCATTACGGCTGGCAAATCGCTTTGCCGCATTCAAACGAAGGTGCCTCCGGGTAAAGGTGGAAGCGCTCGGTAAAGGTGAAAGCGCTTGGCAAAACATTGGCGAAATAGGTAAAACAATGGAGCCCCTAAAGCGCGTACTCAAAATCCTGCAATCTTACGGCTGGCTAGTGACAGGCGCGTTTGTCAGCCTGCTGCTGCTAACGGCGGCAAATGCAGTGACGCCCCAGCTATTCCGGCGCGGCATCGATCAAGGCATTGCTCAAAAGAATTTGCAGGTGGTGTTGACGACAGGGGCGCTGATGGTAGGTGTTGCGATCGCCCGAGGTCTGTTTAACTTTGGCCAAAGCTACTGGGCCGAAGCCCTCAGCCAAAGCGTCGCCTACAGCCTGCGCGCCCAAGTCTTTCGCAAAATAGAAACGCTTAGCTTCAGCTATCACGATCAGGCCCAAACCTCACAGCTTCTAACTCGCATTACCAGCGATATAGAACAGATTCGCACCTTTATTGGCACCAGTCTTTTGCAGGTAGTCAGTGCGATCGCTACCCTTGTCACCATCGCCAGCATTCTACTAATTATGAACTGGCGGCTAGCCTTAATCAGCCTTAGTGTGATTCCGCTAGCAGGTGCTTTGCTCTATCGCTTCTTTGGCAAAAACCGACCGCTATTTGGCCAGGTACAAGAAACGCTCGGAGACTTAAACGAAGTCCTTAGAGAGAATTTACTCGGCGTTAGGGTAGTTAAAGCCTTTGCCCGCGAACCAGTAGAGCTACAGCGCTACACCCAAACAAATACCCGCCTTGTCTCGGTTTATCTCAAAACGTTAGCGGCTATTCGTAACACCTTTCCTTTTATCTTTTTACTCAGCAATCTGATTACGATTGCAGTTATTGGCTACGGCGGCACGCAGGTAATCGATGGCACCTTTAGCCTCGGCGAGCTAGTGGCCTTCAATGCCTATTTGCTGTTTATTGTGCAGCCGGTGCTGCTAATCGGCTTTGCAGCCCCGGTAATCGCGCAGGCATCGGCTTCTGCCGAGCGGGTGTACGAAATTATCGATGCGCCGATTGAAATCATTAACCGGCCCCAGGCGGCTTTGTTCAATAAGTGTGGCGGACGGATTACGTTTGAAAATGTGTGGTTTCGCTATCCGGGCGCAACTGAGCCTGCCTTAAAGAATGTTTCTTTTGAGACTCGGCCCAAAGAACTGATTGCAATTTTGGGAATGACCGGCTCAGGTAAAAGCACGATTATTAACCTGATTCAGCGGTTTTACGATGTCAGCGCAGGAGCGATTAGAATTGATGGCCGCGATGTTCGAGATTTTGACCTAGAGAGTTTGCGATCGCGCATTGGCAGCGTCTTTCAAGAAACCACCTTGTTCTCGGGCACGCTCAGAGAAAACATCGCCTACGCAAAGCCCGACGCCTCGCTAGATCAGGTGATTGCCGTTGCCAAGACCGCCTACATTCATGACTTTATAACGAGCCTGCCCGCTGGATACGAGACCGTTGTTGGTGAGCGCGGCGTTGGGCTTTCTGGCGGGCAAAAGCAGCGAATTGCGATCGCCCGCACTCTCCTTACCGACTACAAAATTTTGATTCTAGACGACAGCACTTCCGCCGTAGACGCCGAGACCGCTGCTCAGATTCAGGTAAATTTAGATCAATTAATGCGCGATCGCACCTGTAACGCCTTTGTGATTGCCCAGCGCATCAGCACCATCCAAAGCGCTGATCGCATTCTGTTAATCGATAAAGGTAAGCTTGCCGCTCAGGGCAGTCACGAACAGCTCATGCGCACCAGTCCGCTCTACGGCGCAATTCTCGAATCTCAAATGAAACCGCCCGCTGCCAAAACATCTGCCAGAACATCTGCCAAAACATCTCTAGGTGCAAATCGTGGCTAATGCGTCTAAAGAGCCCTCTACCGTTAACCGTTTTCTCGCTTATGTCAAACCCTACCGAGAAGATTTGCCCCTTGCCATTGGGGCTGTCGTCGTGGGCGCACTCACCCAGTCTGTCGGCCCGTTTTTGATTGGCTGGTCAATTGATAATTTGATTGAGCCAGGAAATCTGTCAGGCTTGGCACAGATGGTTGTGGCACTTGGGGTGATTTATCTGATTGGGACTATCGCCATTCGGATACAGATTTTTAGAGTTGGCAACATTGTTCAAAAGGTTCTCGCTCAGCTTCGGCAAGATATTTTTGACAAAGTTCAAAGTCTCTCTGTGGGCTACTTTGATAAAAGCGAAGCAGGCGATCTGATGAGCCGTCTGCTAAACGACGTCAGCGTTGTTAATCAAGCCTTTGGGCAGGGTATCCCTCAGGTCTTGGGCAATACGTTTAGCCTAGTCGGCATTGTGATTGCGATGCTGTTAATTAACTTTCAGCTAGGACTGCTCAGTAATCTGGTAGTTCCTATTATGATTGTTACAACCAGCGTATTTTCTCGCTGGGCCAGGGCACGGTTTAGAGTAACGCGTCAAACCATTGGCGAACTGTCGGCGCTGATTGAAGAAGATGTCAGCAGCGTCAAAGAAGCGCAGGCGTTTAACCGGGTAGATTACAACATTGAGGCGTTTGATGCGCTTAATAAGGCCAACCGAGATGCCAACGTTGACGCGGTGGTGGTGACAGCGGCTTTTTTGCCCTCTATTGATTTTCTCAATACGCTTGCGACCGCAGGCGTGCTGGCCTACGGCGGCTACTTGGCAGTTACGGATGCGGCAACGGTTGGGACGGTGACAGCCTTTTTACTCTATGTGCAACAGTTTTTTAGGCCCATTCAAATTTTGAGCCAGTTTTACACGCAAGCCCAAAGTGCGATCGCTGCTCTAGAGCGCATTTTTGCTTTGCTCGACGAGCCCGAACTGTTGAAAGATGCCCCTAACGCCATTGAACTGCCCCCCATTACAGGCAAGGTCGCCTTTGAGCAAGTGACCTTTGGCTACGTGCCAGGCCAAAAGATACTCAATAGCATTGACATCTGCGCCCAGCCAGGACAAATGATTGCACTCGTTGGCCCTACCGGAGCCGGTAAAAGCACCATTATCAACCTAATCTTGCGATTTTATGACGTTGTTGGCGGCGCAGTAAAGATAGACGATATCGACATTCGCGATGTCACTCAGGCCAGCCTGCGCCGTCAGATTGGCTTTGTTTTGCAAGACAATATTCTCTTTAGCGGCACAGTCGCTGAAAACATAGCCTTTGGACAACCAGCCGCAGAACACTCAGAAATTGAGCGCGCGGCAAAGGTGGCGAACGTGCATGAGTTTATTACCCAGCTGCCCAAAGGCTATGCGACCGAACTAGGCGAGCGCGGGGCTTCGCTCAGTCAGGGGCAAAGGCAGCTCATCAGCATCGCCAGAGCTGTGCTGATCGACCCACAGATTTTAATTTTAGACGAGGCGACTAGCAGCATCGATACGCAGACAGAAGGCCTGGTTCAAGATGCGATCGCCCACCTGCTCAAAAATCGCACTAGCTTCGTCATCGCTCACCGGCTTAGCACCGTCACCCAGGCCGATCAGGTACTCGTTATTCAGCAGGGACAGATTGTTGAAAGCGGCACGCACCAGGAGCTAATAGAGAAAGCAGGCGTGTACGCAAAGCTCTATAGCCTGCAGCTAGGAAGTACCGAAGATTCCACCTAGCCCGCGCACTTATAACTACCACTCATAACTACCAAGGCATCTGCTCAAGCTAACTTCACCCCTCTCTAGCCGAGCCTACTTATCACTATTAACTCGAAACTCCGAACACTGTTGAATCATATAGGCAACTAATCCAGTCCAGCCGGTCTGATGAGAAGCACCTAGCCCCGCCCCATTGTCTCCATGAAAGTACTCATGGAAAAGGATGTAGTCGCGCCAGTGAGGATCGGTTTGGAACTTTTCAAGCTGAGCAAAGACCGGACGTCGGCCAGTCTCATCTTTTAGAAAAATGCTCACTAGCCGGTCTGATAGCAAAACGGCCACCTCTTCTAACGTTCTTTTATCTCCAGAGCCCGTGGGAAACTCTATTTTGAAGTCATCGCCTAAATAAGCGTGAAAATCTCGCAGAGCGCCTATCAACAGGTAGTCAATCGGAAACCATACCGGACCGCGCCAGTTAGAGTTACCACCAAACATATTAGAAGTCGATTCAGCCGGTTCATATTCAACGCTGTATTCTTCTCCATCAGCCTCAAGCGTAAAGGGATTTGCCTCATGGTATTTCGAGACCGAGCGGATGCCGTATGGTCCTAAAAACTCTTTTTCGTCCAGCATGTATTCTAACAGCCGTCTGAGCTTGTTCTTTTCGCCATCTGAGCGCTCTGTGGCATAGCAAAGCGCCAGCAGCCGCTGTTCACCGATGCCTTCGGTTTCCATACAGGCCACGTTCTTACGCAAATCCGGGCGGTTCTTGATAAACCATTGCAAGCGTCCCTTAAAATTGGGCAGCTTTTCAATCGTCTCAGAGCTAATAGACACCACGGCAAGCAGAGGAATGAGGCCAACGAGCGATCGCACCTTCAGCTGCTGCCGCTCATCATCCGAAAACCGAATTGCATCGTAAAAGAAGCCGTCTTTTTCATCCCACAGCGCCGCGCCCTCTTGGTTCATGGCATCGGCAATATATAAAAAATGCTCAAAAAACTTGCTCGCCGTATCTTCGTAAGGCGGACGATCTATCGCTAGCTCTAGGGCAATCGTCAGCATTCCCAGGCAGTACACAGCCATCCAAGAAGTGCCATCCGCTTGTTCCAACGTTCCCCCAGTTGGCACAGACGATCGGTCAAAGACACCGATATTATCCATGCCCAAAAAGCCCCCTTGAAAGATATTTCTCCCCTCAGCGTCCTTTTGATTGACCCACCAGGTAAAGTTCATCAGCAGCTTTTGAAAAATCCGCTCCAAAAAATCCTTGTCTTCACGGCCCCAATATTTTTTCTCTATTTGGTAAATCTGCCACGCGCACCAGGCCTGAATAGGCGGCGTCACTCCGTTAAAATGCCATTCATAGGCAGGAATTTGCCCATTGGGATGCATATACCATTCTCTCGTGAGTCGGGAAAGCTGCAGCTTGGCAAAATCTGGATCGATCACCGCTAGCGGCACTAGATGAAAGGCCCAGTCCCAGGAGGCATACCAGGGATATTCCCACTTGTCTGGCATGGAAATAATATCGTCATTGAACAGGTGTGTCCAGTCAACGTTTCTAGAAGTGGCGTGACCTTCAGGCGGCCTAGGCTGGGCCGGATCGCCGCTCAGCCATTCTCTTACTACATAGTAGTAAAACTGTTTATTCCACAGCATTCCAGAAAATGCCTGTCGCTGCACGTTCTGTTTGTCTTCACCCTGCTTGCCCTGATCGCAATCTGGGGTAAATTCGCTATAAAATTCGTCTGCCTCTTGCTTTCGCTGCTCAAATAAGTTTGTTGTTTCTTCACCAAACGGGTCGGATAGCGAATCTGAGTTGCAGAGCCTAAGCGTAACGCTGCGACTCTCTCCGGGTGGAATAGAGAACTGATACTGAGCCGAAAACTTTGTTCCGGTTTGATCTGGATTGACGGCGTTGCGATCGCCTTTTACTACATAGCTATTGATGCCGTCTTTCACATAGGGCGAGCTGTTCTCGCTTCCAAACAATAGCTGATTGTTGGTCTCATTTTCAGTAAATAGCGGCTGCGGCTCACCCTCGCAGTACAGCCACCGATCGCCCAAGTCCTCGTGTTCAGCCGCAACTACGCTGTAGCTTTCTGCTTGAGAGTCGCCTTTTTGGGCATGCGCCTTAAGCACAGGCTTAGCCGCATCCTCTTCCCACGACCAGGTATTACGAAACCATAGCGTTGGCAGCAAGTGCAGGGGCTTTTCTTCATCTCCGCGATTGTGTGCGGTGATTTTAATCGCAATATCTTCGTCATCACGCTTAGCATATTCAACAAAAATATCGAAGTAGCGATCGCCCTCAAAAATCCCCGTATCCAACAGTTCAAATTCAGGATCTTTAGGCGTTCTATTTTTATTGACAGAGAGCAGCTGCTGATAGGGAAACGCCGCCTGCGGATACTTGTACAGATACTTCATGTAGGAATGAGTCGGCGTATTATCCAAATAAAAATAATACTCCTTTACGTCTTCGCCATGATTTCCCTGCTTGTTAGAGAGGCCAAACAGCCGCTCTTTTATATGCGGATCTTCTTCGTTCCAAACGGCTAGCGCAAAACACAGTCGCTGATGATTATCACAAATACCGGCAATGCCATCTTCGCCCCAGCGATAGGCACGGTGCAGCGCGTCGCTATGGTCAAAATACTCCCAGACAGACCCATCCGCGCTGTAGTCTTCGCGCACGGTGCCCCACTGCCGTTCGCTCACAAAAGATCCCCAGCGCGTCCAATATTTGGTGCGATCGCGATTCTCTTGTAGCCTTGTTTTCTCAGCGTTTGTCTTTTCAGCCGTCATGGAAATTTTTAGCGATAGTATTCCTTAAAACGCTTATATCTTCTAGAGGAAACATTCTCCCTGTACCGTCTGGAAGATTGTGTCGAAATACTGCCTAAATAACACCAGACAAATAGCGTCGGGCAAACGCTAGCATTTGCGCAGACATCTCGGCATAAAGCGGATTAGCCGGTGCACAGACTTCACGCTGAGCGTCATCAACAATCGCCGCTTTTAGGGTGACGCTCGCGTGCGGCACACCTTTTAGACTCAATAGCGCGATCGCATCGTTAGGA
The DNA here is from genome assembly GCA_963833005.1 of uncultured cyanobacterium. Lineage (GTDB taxonomy): Bacteria > Cyanobacteriota > Cyanobacteriia > Phormidesmidales > Phormidesmidaceae > Phormidesmis. The sequence continues at coordinate 598,850 of CAWHWK010000003.1, forward strand.
TGATTCTTCACCAGCAGCCCAACACCTCTAAAGAGCGCCGAATCATCATCCACAGCATGCGCCACAAAAACGGGCTGGCTCAAATCGTTGAACTTACGCGCGCTCTTCTCGTAATGCTGATTAATCGCCTGAATCACCTCTGCTAGCTGCGAAACCCCCTCATAGAAAAAGACTGAATACTTATAGTCATTTTCCCCAATCCCAAAGTACTCATTTGCCCTACCCGATTTCTGATCGTCTAAAATCATCTGTAGCTGATCTTTCACCGTTTTCGCCAGCCACACCTGCTGATCTCGCAGCCTAGCGATCATCCGCCCCGCCTCCGTTTGCAGCAACAGCTGTTCTACCGTGCCAATATCTAACGCCGCCGAAAATAAAAACAAAGCGCCCGTAATCTGCTCGGCATCCTTAAGCGCTTTATATACGCTCAGCGCGCCGCCAGTCGATAGCCCACCGATAGAAAGGCGATGCCCCAGCGCCTGAGCCATTTCACAGATTTGGTCTATCGTCTCTATCCAGTCAGTATGCTTTAGCGTATGAAAGGCCCGCCCAGGCCGCTGCAGTCCGTGCGCAGGCAGTAGCGGCAGCACCACGTTAAAGCCAGATCGAGCAAAGTCTTCTGCGATCGCGCGCAGATAGTAGGGAGAATCTGTCAACCCGTGAATCAGCACAATCACATTGTCTGTAACCCTTCCACAGTGCAAAATTTGGGGCCAGTTACCAGAACTGTCTCTGAGCAGCGCAGGCGAGGAAACCGCTAGCCAGTTGAATCCGTCTTTTTGCGACTCATGCGCTTTAGACTTATGAACGATGGCATCTTCCCAGCACTCGACGTAATAGGCCACAAACGGCTGCAGTATTTGGTCAAAATCCATAGCGTTGAAAGCAATTTGCCGTCCAGAATTGAGAATGTGTTGAAAATATCTTGAGAAGCAGTGTACTGAGAAGCAGTGCACTGAGAAACAGTGTATTGAGAAATATAGATGTGTTGAGAAATATAGATCTCATCTTAAGGATCTATTGTATTTGCTTTGTTTCATTTCTCTTCGGGTCCAAAATTGAAGTATTAAAAAAATAAAACAATATGCCAAACACCAAGCCCCAGGCCCTGCTTACCGACGCCAGCCGCCGCCTGGAAAAAGCCGCCCAGCACGCACCCATTTCTGCCGACGCCACCGAACGGCTCAGATTTCCCAAGGCCAGCTTAAAGGTAGCCATTCCGGTGCGGCTAGATAGCGGTGAGCTGCGGGTATTTGAAGGCTACCGGGTGCGCTACGACGATACGCGCGGGCCGACCAAGGGCGGCATTCGCTTTCATCCAAACGTATCGCTCGATGAGGTACAGTCACTGGCCTTTTGGATGACCTTCAAGTGTGCGGCGGTCAATTTGCCCTTTGGTGGGGCAAAAGGCGGCATCACACTCAACCCAAAGGAGCTTTCTAAGTTCGAGCTTGAGCGCTTGAGCCGGGGATACATTGATGCGATCGCCCCCTTCATCGGCCCCGATCTCGACATTCCGGCCCCCGATGTCTATACCAATTCTATGATCATGGGCTGGATGATGGACCAGTACAGCATCATCAAAGGCAGAAAATCTCCAGCCGTGATCACAGGTAAGCCAGTCAGTATGGGCGGCAGCCTCGGACGCGATACGGCCACGGGCACTGGGGCCTTTTTTGTCTTAGAAACTATGATGGATAAGCTCGGCAAAGCACCAGCAGATCTGAGCGTTGCCGTTCAGGGCTTTGGCAATGCGGGCAGCGTTATCGCGCGCCTTTTGTTTGAAGCCGGGTACAAGGTTGTTGCGGTTAGCGACTCTAAAGGCGGCATTTACAACAAAACGGGTCTAAATATTCCTGACGTTCAGCAGTTTAAGCAAACCAACCACACCATGAAGGCTGTGTACTGCCACGACAGCGTTTGCAGCATCGTTGAGCACGAGACAATTACCAATGAAGATCTGCTGACGCTAGACGTAGATGTTCTAATTCCAGCCGCCTTGGAAAACCAGATTACAGCCAAGAATGCTGACGCGGTTCAGGCCAAGTACATTTTTGAAGTAGCAAACGGGCCGGTGAGCGCAGATGCCGACGAGATTTTAGAGAAAAAAGGCATTTCTCTGTTTCCCGATATTTTGGTGAATGCAGGCGGGGTGATGGTAAGTCACTTTGAATGGGTGCAGAACCGCAGCGGGCTGTATTGGAAGCTAGATCGGGTGCAAGATGAGCTGCGATCGCGCATTACCATCGAAGCTGAAACAGTTTATGCGATCGCTCAAAAGCACAGCGTCTCCTTTCGCACCGCCGCCTACATTCACGCGCTCAGCCGCCTTGGCGAAGCCCTAAACGATCGCGGCACCCGCGACTACTACATTAGCTAACAGCAGCGATACTGGCAGCGATACTCGCTAAAATGCAGTTAGCCTTGAGAGAACTGCCAAAACGTGAAAAAACAGCGGATCGATACCCTGCTCGTAGAACAAGGGCTCTGCCCCTCGCGGCAGCAGGCCCAGCGTCTCATCAGAGCTGGAGAAGTCAAAATCTCCCAGCAGATCATCGACAAACCCGGCACTCTCGTCAATGCCAACGCCACTATCGAACTCAAAAAAAAGCCGCCCTTCGTCTCTAGAGGCGGCGAAAAACTCGCCAAAGCCCTAAAAACCTTCGACATTTGCCCCGCCGGAAAAATCTGCTTAGATGGCGGCATTTCTACTGGCGGCTTCACCGACTGCCTGCTACAGGCCAACGCCAAACACGTCTACGGCGTTGATGTCGGCTACGGCCAGGTCGCCTGGAAAATTCGCCAAGACCCTCGTGTCACGCTCAAGGAACGCACCAACATTCGCCATCTCAGTGCCGCAGAGCTGTACACAACCCAAGAATTCGCCACCCTCGGCGTCATGGACGTGTCCTTTATCTCACTTGTAAAAGTCCTACCTGTCTTTTGGACCCTGCTATCGGCCCCCAGAGAAGCTGTTCTGTTAATCAAGCCGCAGTTTGAAGTCGGGCGAGAGAAAATAGGGAAAAAAGGCGTCGTTAGAGATACCAAAGATCAGGCTGGGGCTATTTTTCAAGTCGCTCAGGCCGCTGCTAATATTGGCTGGCACTACAAAGGGCTCACTTGGTCTAACACTGTAGGCCCTGCCGGTAATATCGAATATTTGCTGTGGCTGAGCGCTGAAAAAAATAGCCACAATCTGGGCGCTGCTAGCGATAAACGACCAGAGCCAAATCTGTATAGAGATTCCGACTGGCCGACCCTAAAAGAGCTGTGCGACCTGACGCAAGGTGCTCGTCAGGCCCTCAGCTAATAAGCCAAAATTTAGTGAGTCAAGATTTAGTGAGTCGATATGCTCTGATACTCTGAAACAGGGGTTTCTAACCGCGCAGCGTCAGCTATTTTACGATAGGCGAAGGTCTGAGGATAGGGCACGATTTGATAGTGCGGAGAATCGATCAATTTCATTTCGGTATTGCCCAAAAAGAGTAAGCCATTGGGCAACAGCAGCTGATCGAGCTTAGCGATCGCGCGATCGCGTGCCACCCGGTCAAAAGAAGCCAGCAGATTGCAGCAAAACACCACGTCGTACGGCGGCTGATCGGCCAAAAGCTGCGGATCAATCGCATTGCCCTGATAAAAATTCACCTGCTCACGCACAGCCGCCGCCAAAAAATAACGCTGCGTCGCCCGCTTACCCTGGCTGACACCTTCAGGTATTCCCAGCGTAAAATACGGGTCGTCGCTGCGGTAGGTCTGTCGTCGAAATGCATACGGGCTATATATGCCTCGCTTGGCCTTCTCTAGCGCTCGCGCACTAATATCAACCGCGTCAATCTGAAACTGATCAAACGTTAGCCCTTCTTCTAGCAGCGTAATCGCAGTTGAATAAGGCTCCTCGCCTGTAGAACAGCCCAAGCTCAACACCCGCAAACAGCGCTGCCGAGGCCATTCTTGTGATACCCACTGCCGCAAAAATGTAAACGAACCACGATTGCGAAAAAAGCTAGTCTCTAAGACTACCACCGCTTCAATTAGCGCTGACAGCCGATCGGTCGAAGCCTGCAACGCTGACCAGTAGTCGGCAAGATCTAGCTGCCTGGCGATTCGCATTTCTTGCTTTACCGCTCGCGAAATGGAGCGCAGACCTACAGAATCAGGATTTAGACCAATCTGCTGCTGCAGCATCTCTGCAAGTTTGCGGTAGATTATCTCGTCAGTTTCCATAGTTTAAGCGGCTCTTAAACGGCTGAGATACAACAAACATCTTCTCGCTGAAATAGTGATAGGTTATAGGCCTCATCAGCCAGACCAGATCTTTCATTTCGACAGGTGCGACAGTTGCGATCGCCCACAGCTCATCCTCCACTCACAACGTCTGCATTCACATGCTAGATAGACACTATACCAACGCTATTTTATATATCCCCACTTCACCCACTAGGTAACGAACACACTACAATCCATTAGAAACAATCCACAAAAAAGGAAGCCAGCAACGCCAGCTCCCCAAGAGTAAATCGAATCTACTTGATCCTGAATCTATTTAACAGTTACCTTAGCGCCAGCATCTTCCAAAGTCTTCTTCGCTTCTTCAGCGGCGTCTTTAGGAACTGCTTCCTTCACAGTCACAGGCGCAGACTCAACCATACCCTTCGCTTCTTTTAGACCCAGGCCAGTCATCGAGCGAACCGCCTTCAGAATAGCAATCTTCTTGTCGCCAGGAACTTCATCCAACACTACGTCAAACTCAGTTTTCTCTTCAACTTCTTCAGCCGCCGCGCCGGGGCCAGCCATCATCATTCCGCCAACAGGGGCAGCCGCACTTACACCAAAGGCTTCTTCAATCTGAGTAACTAGCTCAGAAGCTTCTAGCAAAGATAGCGTTTTCAGCTTTTCCAAAATTTCGTCAGTTGCAGCAGACATTTTTGTCTCTCCTTAAATTAATTGATTGTTGATAATTAACAGTTACAAAGCGCAGTCACACACCGCCACCTATGCCAGTAGCCTGGTAGCTGAGCGTAATCGAAGCCACAATTACTCTTCGCCTTTCTCGGCATAAGCCTTGATACCGCGACCAATTGAAGCCGGAACTTCTTTGATACCAAGCGCAATCTTGGTAGCCACTGCGTTGATGCCAATCGCGATTTTTGCGTATAGCTCATCTTTAGTTGGTAGGTCAGCTAGTGCCTCGGCGCTCTGCTGGTCTAGCAGCTTGCCTTCTAGCACGCCGCCGCGCAGCTCAGTTTTCTTCGTGTCTTTCTGAAACTTTTTGTAAGCTTTGACCGCCGAACCAACGTCTTCTTTAGTCAGCAGCACAGCCGCAGTTCCAGTCAGCAAAGACTCTAGCTCTTGCCACTGCTCTTGACCATCAATAGCTCGTTTTAGCAGCGTATTTTTAGAAATTTTGCAAACCGCGCCAGATTCACGCAATCGGTCGCGTAAATCGCTAATTTCAGCGACTGAAAGCCCTTTATAGTCAATAACAAAAGCAGACTCAGCCTCGCTCAAAAGCGTCTTCATTTCGCTCACGAGTGCTTGCTTGTTTGCTAAGGTTCTTCCCATTTAATTTCACCTCCTTTTTGTGTAGATTTTTCGCTATCTGTATATTCAAAAAGCATTTTAAGAAAGCATTTTTTAAAGAACAGACTGCAAATGCCCAAAAGCGCCTAAATCTAAATGCCCCACTCTGACAACCAGAGCAGGGCATACGTATCAAAGGAGAAATTGCATATATAGCAAAGCCTTCAACCGCAAACCTCGGTAGGAAATTAAGCTCAGAGAAAACTCACAAAGAATCTTCTCCAAGAGCACCTACTGTCTCTGGTCGCTTTATTCAGTTGTTATCGCCTCACCTGCAGCGGCGTGACGAAAGGCATTAAATCATGGGCAGCTAAAATGAACAATTTTTTGCCGATTGTCTAAGCTAGATTTCTCTAGACCAACGCGTCTAGCTTTAGATCGCGCAAAGCCTGAATGTCTACTGAGATTGAAGGTCCCATCGTAGACGAAACAGATACCGAACGCCAGAAGCGACCTTTAGCACCCGAAGGACGATTGCGATCAATCGTTTCTTGCAGGGCCTTTAGGTTCTCTAGCAAGTCGGCTTCTGGAAAATCAGCCTTACCAAATTTAACATGAACGATGCCCGTTCGATCAGCTCTAAACTCAAGCTTACCTGCTTTAAACTCTTGAATGGCACTGGCCAAGTCAAAGGTAACCGTTCCACCTTTAGGTGACGGCATCAGACCACGAGGGCCCAACACGCGGCCAAGCTTGGCGACCTTGGGCATCATGTCTGGTGTTGCCACCAGCACATCAAAGTCCATCATACCCTTGGCAATCTCATCGATTAGCTCTTCAGAGCCCGCTAGGGTTGCGCCCGACTCAGTAGCTTCAGTCACTTTCTCACCACGAGCAATAACGGCTACTCTCACATCTTGCCCGGTGCCTTTGGGCAGCGCTACCGTAGTTCTTAGCTGCTGGTCGGTATATTTGGGATCGATGCCTAGACGAATGTGGACTTCCGCCGTTTCGACGAACTTAGCAGTTGCGGTTTCTTTTAACAGGGCAACTGCTTCAGCAGGCTGGTAGTCACGGAGGCTGTCAACTTTTTCGTACAGTGCGCTCATGCGCTTAGATATTTTTACCATTTTTCTTTTCTGGGGTTCTTAACGAAGCGATCGCCTCTCCCCCAATAGGGTTTTCGTCTTATGTTGTCTCAGGCAGCTGTTTTTTAGCGAAGGCGCTTAACCAGCAACCTCTACGCCCATATTTCGAGCGGTGCCTTCAATGATATTCATCGCCATTTCAATATCATTTGCATTGAGATCAGGCATTTTCGTCTCAGCAATTTCCTTAAGCTGAGCGCGAGTAATCGATCCCACTTTTTCCAGCTTAGGATTACCCGAACCTTTTTCAATTTTTGCAGCCTTCTTGATCAAAACGGATGCAGGCGGCGTTTTGAGAATAAAAGTAAAACTTCTATCTTCAAATACAGAAATCTCAACCGGAACGATTAAACCTGCTTTCTCAGCGGTTCTGGCGTTGTAATCTTTACAAAACGCCATGATGTTTACACCATGCTGACCCAACGCTGGGCCAATTGGAGGTGCAGGGTTCGCCTTACCAGCTGGAATTGCCAGCTTAATGAGCGCAACTACCTTCTTTGCCATTGATTAACTCTACTATTTGACTGTCTTGGTTTTGTTTAACTATCTCCTACGGAGATGTTGGCTTCGACTCCACTTAGCTCACAGGCGAGAACCGTGTATATCGACACCCACCCAATGGTTAAGGGAGCCGAAGCCACGCTTTTAGAGCGCGAGGCGCTAAATCAGCTCTCCTTTTTCACTTGATTGAACTCAAGCTCTACCGGGGTGTCGCGGCCAAAAATCGACAGCAGTGCTTTCAGCTTGCTGCGCTCTGGGCTCACGTCAATCACCTCACCCTCAAAGTCTTTAAACGGACCTGAGAGCACCGTGATTTTATCACCTGCGGCCATGTCGATTTTCACGACAGGCGCTTGCTCTTGCGTCTGCTTAAAGATTCTTTTGACCTCGCCAGGGCTCAGCGGCATCGGCTTGACGTGCCCACGACCACGCCCTTGGGCCCTACGCTGCTCCGCACCAACAAAGTTGATGACGTGAGGGGTATTCTTCACCACCTGCCAAGCATCATCGTCTAAATCCATTCGAATGAGTACGTAGCCAGGAAAAACTTTTTCTTCAATACTGTGCCGGGAGCCGTCTTTACGCATCTTGACCGCAGGGGTCTGAGGAATCTCTACCTGCAAAATCACATTTGACAAATCAAATGTCTTAATCCGCTGCTCTAGGGTTAGTTTGACCTTTTTTTCGCAGCCAGAAGCAACCTGCACCGCATACCAGCGGGGCCTTTGCTTGCGGACAGTCACTTTATCTTCGCTCTGAAGCGCTTCTTTGTCTTCAAGATCCTGTGACTCGTCGTAATTAGAATCGTCGGACGCATAAGCCATAAAAAATTGCCTCGTGTATCGCCTTAATCACTTACCGCCTTAATCACTTACCTTGGTGCTGGCCGCCTAAAAAACCTGCCGAGAGGCCCAGCCGAAAAGCTTGTCTACAAAATAGATGATAGTCGCAGACAAACTCACCATCAGGATCACAGCCGCTGATTCGCTAATTAGCTGCTGACGAGTCGGCCAAATCACTTTAGCAAGCTCTTCACGGGTGCCTTGAGCAAACTCGCCTGCACTAAAGCTATCGGGCGCGCTAGCATCCGCTTTTTTCTTAGCATTACCGGCCTTATCTACAGGCTTAGCCTCTTTTTTAGCCACGGGCAATCGTTCCTCGCCAAACTCAACTTGAACAGTCAGACTCTAACTATAGCGCTACTACAACCAGCTCAATGTATTTAGACACAGCAATGCCCGAAGGATAAGGTCTAGCGCTCGGGGCACTACGACCGCCTTCGGGCAAAGTTGCCTGTCAGTTGCTGACAGCTTAAAAGCACGCCCTGAGGGACTCGAACCCCCGACATTCGGTTTTGGAGACCGACGTTCTACCAACTGAACTAAGGACGCATGGTTTTCCAGATGGCTGTCAATCGAGAGGCGCAGTAGGATTAGCTGCGGGTTCTCGTCTGATGTCGCTGGAAAAACTTGCTAACAACCGCTTCTCGAACAGCGAATGAATCTACAGTGCGCGGTCAAAGCGCTGCTTAAGACGGGTTGCCTTACCAACGCGATCGCGCAGGTAATACAGCTTAGCGCGTCGAGCTTTACCTCGACGAATTACCTTAATATTAGCAACTCGTGGGGCATGGATCAAAAATACTCTTTCGACGCCCACGCCTTGAAATACTCGGCGCACCGTAATGGTCTCATTAATACCCCCGTTGCGCATAGCAATGACAGTGCCCTCATAGGGCTGGACGCGCTCTTTGCCGCCCTCAACAATTCGCACGCCAATGCGAACCGTATCCCCTACATAGATTTTTGGAAGATCGTCTTTAATATGTTCCGCTTCAATTGAGCGAATAATTGCTTCAGCGTTCATCACAGCCTTGACATCACAGCTTTAAGTTCGGTCATTGCGCCAACAGAGCGCACAGTCTTTAACTATATATCACAGAGGAAGGAATGCAAATAAATAAATATAAGCGCTGCTCAAACCGTTTAGGATAGAAGGCAGACCATGCATTCTGAACGCATCAGTTGATTTGCGCTAACTCGCGCGGTAAATTTCTCCTTGGCTGGGCATTTCGCACTTTCATAGCCTGAGTTGCCATTATCTGATGTGCATTGTCTGGATTTACGCTGTCTGATTTTCTGTGAATTGAATTTCCTCCATGAATTTTTTATCTAACTTACTGCCTAAAATATCTTTTCCGCCAGCGCTGAAAGTGCCCGCAGGAAGACGGATTGAGCTAAAGTCAGCAGCCGAAATAGAGACGATGAGAGCCGCTTCTAAGATTGTGGCGACGGTGCTAAAAGAAATTAGTGAGATCACTCAGGCGGGCATGACAACCGCGGATCTAGACGAATATGCAGAAAAGCGAATTCGAGAAATGGGAGCGACGCCTAGCTTCAAGGGCTATCACGGGTTTCCGGCTTCTATTTGCGCTAGCGTCAACGATGAGGTGGTGCATGGCATTCCCCGCAGGCGCAAAAAAATCTATCAGGGCGATGTGGTGAAAATAGATACGGGTGCCTACTACGAAGGCTTTCACGGAGACTCTTGTATCACCATTGCAGTTGGGGAGGTGAAGCCCGAGGCGCAAAGGCTGATCGAAGCGGCAAAAGAAGCGCTGTATGCTGGCATTGAGCAGGTAGAACCCGGCAATACGCTGATGGATATAGCGGGTGCGATTGAAGATTCGGTTAAAGCTCATCAGTTTTCAATTGTTGAAGACTTTACCGGTCATGGCGTGGGGCGTAACTTGCACGAAGAGCCTGCTGTGTTTAACTTTCGCACAAAGCGGGCCCCTAACGTAACGCTTCAGCCGGGAATGACGCTGGCAATTGAACCCATTTTGAATGCAGGATCGCAACACACTCGTACATTGAGCGATCGCTGGACTGTTGTTACGCTAGACCGGGCGCTATCCGCTCAGTGGGAGCATACAGTGCTGATTACCGAATCGGGCCACGAAATTTTGACAGATAGAAGCAAGCTGTAGCGGCGAGCAAAAGGGGCGGGCAAACGAGTTTTTTTCGCTGTCTTTCATTTGCTTTATTCGCGCTCAACCGTCATTTTTACTCGTCTTTTAGCGTATCCAAGCTGACACAGCCTTCTGAATCGTAAAACACGTCAACTTCAAATGCGTAGGCTTTGGCGGCCCGGTCGCTGGGGAAGTCTTCGTAGGCCGCAACGATTGCCTTGATCTCTTCATTCAAAGCGCTATAGCCCGTACTGCGCAGCACTGTAGGCTGATCGATAATATTGCCTTGCGCATCAAATAAAACGCCGATTTCGGCGCTATGCGGAGCTTTTTCTAGGCAGCGGTTCAGCAGCTGACCATCAGCTTCGACCGACGATTCGATCGGGTACTCGATCTGGGTCAGCTCGGTAATTTCGGCAGCAGGGAATCGCTCAATCTGGCCAATGTTCGCCTGCTTTTGAATATTTTCTTGCCAGTCTTCGCGAGCCTGATTAGCACTCTCATCGTCTGTATCTTTGGCGCTGTAGGTTAAGGAGCGATTGAGTTTGTCAGCAAAGGCTCTTAAGGAATCAGGCATTTGCTGCGTTACGTCGGAGAGCAAAGCGCTGAGGATTAGCGGAGCGTTTGTGCCGCTGCCTGAAGATGGACTATCTGAAGATGAACTGTCTGAAGATGGACTGTCTGAAAATGGACTGCCTGAAGCGCTATTGCTTGGAGAGGTGCGATCGCTGTTCTGACTGCCTGGTCTCTCTGCATCAGGGTCGGGCGCTTCTTCATCTAGCACCGCGATAAAATTGCGGCTTGGCTCACTCTGGGCTGTTGGGGTGTTGCTACTGGTAGCTTGGCGAGACGATGGACTAGATGGCGTAGCCGTCGCGTTTGGAGTAGATGCACGGCTAGCGGTTCGGTTGCTGGGAGTAGCGGCACGAGTGGCGGCAGCCGAGGGCCTTGGAGCGGGTGTTGCGACTACCGTGGCGGACCTTGAGTCGGGTGCTTTAGCGGGTGCTTTGGCTGTCGTTGTGGTTGACACGTTGGGATCGGGCACGGGCAAAGCACTCGCCGCAGACGAAGCTTCTGCCGGTTTGTCTGGCAGGGGTTCAAACGCGACGTCTTCTATTACGGCTGCTTCGGGCTCAGTAGGGCCAATCGGCACGAACAGCACCAGCACATGCAGGCCAACAGCAGTTAAAAACAACGGACGAATGAGTTGAACAAGCTTCATAGTCATAGATTAGGCTAAAGCGTACATGGCCCAGTCGTCAGAAGAAAGTGCCTAAAGATGGCAAAAACGTTGACAAAAAAACGATGGAAAAAGCGTGAACGGCAAGCAGATAGCTGGGGCAATGATGTTCACCTGTATACCCTCCCTGTATACCTTCAAAGATAGCGAGGAAATTAGCCCTTTAGCGATGAGCGATCGCAGCCCCTAAAACTGGCACTTCAAAGATAATCGACAGATAATCGACTGTTCTAGTCAACTGACCGCTCAATTAGCCTTCTATTGGATTCGTACGCCAAGACACCATAAGCGATGACCCCTTAGACGGAAAATTAACCAGGCTGATGTACATAATGGTGTCACCGTTGGGCGTAAACATTTCGTATAGCAGCTCATCACCGTAGTCATCTAGCCGTTCTAGCGTTACCCCATTAGCGCCATAGGTAGCCCCTATTTGCTCAGCGACCCGATCGGCCTGTTTATCCATCCAGACAGCATCAATAGATCCCGGAACTAGGCTAGGTGGATTGGTGTTGTAGTCCAAAAAACTGGCCGCGTTTCCTTTGCTGAAGTAGTCAAGCGCTGGCAAGCCGATATCTCTGAAGTTGCCCACGCCTTGTGTGCCTGCGCCCAGTGCACCCACATTGTCCACAAAGGCTTGCTGATCTGCCTGCGCAACGTAGGCAGGCGGCTGATCTGCTAGTAGTTGATCTGCTAGTAGTTGATCTGCTAGTGGCTGATCTGCTGGCGGCTGGTCAGTAGAGGGCGAATTGGCAGGGGATGGAGCAGTAGGCGGGTCTACTCGCTGACGGGCAAGCTGGGGAGGAGCACTGCTAGGTGGTGGCGCGGGCGGCGTTGCGGCTGGTGGTGACAAATCTGGCGGCTCAATGGCGGACGGCTCAATAGCGGACGGCTCAATGGCAGACGGCTCAGAGAGCACCGACAAATTTAAAATATCGACGGGAATAGAGTTGTCGATCTCCTTTTCCGCTGCCTCAGCATTTAGATCAGAGGGCTCAGGCTCGTTGAAGGGTACGACTAGCAGCAAGAGGTGCGCTGCGATCGCCAGCCCTACTAGCGGATGATGTAAAAGTCTTTTTAGCGTGAGACGACGAAAGACCGGAGCCTCAACTGGCGAAGCCCTATCAGCGGCATTCTCAGCGGCATTTTCGGTATCAGCAGACGGCGCTTGAGTGACAGAGGGCGGCATAGAAAGGAAAGTAAGACAAGTGCTACGGAAATGCGACGGGGAGGAAAAAAACCTCACGAGCGGCTAGGACACGCTTTAGTCTCCTAGCCGCTCATCTGGGTCTGCTTAGCGTGACCTAGCCGCAGACTTTCAAGAAAACCAGTCTCTCGAAAACCAGTCTCTCGAAAACCAATATCTCGAAAACCAATATCTTAAAGCAGGTCCAAAGACTCCATATAAGCATCAGCATCTAGAGGAACATAGCCAACTTCACTGATGATGTTGTCTTCTGCTTCCATAGCCGTATTGAGATAGAACTCAACAAATGACTTCACCTCAGGGCGGCTAGCCAAAGCTTCGTTATTGACATAGATAAAGATAGGGCGAGCCAAAGGCTTGTAGCTATCAATCGTCTCAGGAGAAGGCACAATCGCTTCGCCTTCGGTTTCTTCGCTAGAAATCGCCACGGCCTTTAGCTGATCTTGGTTTTCTAGAAAGTAAGACAGCCCGAAATAACCCAAGGCATTTTGGTCACGAGAAACGCCTAGTACCAAGACGTTGTCATCTTCACTGGCGGTGTAGTCAGCGCGGCTAGCGCCTTCTTCGCCAACAATTTCGTCTGTGAAATAGTCAAACGTACCGGAATCAGTACCCGGACCGTATAGATTTAGTGGGGCATCTGGAAAGCTAGGGTCAATCTGATTCCAGTTGGTAACAGTTCCTTCTGCGGCAGGCTCCCACATTGTCATTAGCTGCTCATCAGATAGCTCGCTGGCCCAATCGTTCTCGGGGTTGATCACTACTGTAATGGCATCTGTTGCAACCGGAATCACGGTGTACTCGATACCAGCTGCCTGACAAAGCTCAATTTCTGTATCCTTGATTGGACGAGAAGCATCAGAGATGACGGTCTCACCCGCGCAGAACTTTTTGAAGCCGCCGCCTGTACCGGAAACGCCTACGCTGATGCTCACGTCGCTGTTGTCAGACATGAATTCTTCAGCCATTGCTTCTGTAATGGGGAAGACGGTACTAGAACCATCGATGGCAATCAGGTTGCTCTGGGCATTTGCAACGACTGCACTGAGCGCGATAGTCGCAGCTACAGAGGTAGCGCCTAGAACTTTGAGATTGCTGAATACTTTTTTCACGCTTGTCACCATAATCAAAAACGCCTGAATGCCAGAAAATTTGAATGCCAAAAAATTTGGATGCCAAAAAGTTTGGATGCCAAAAAACTTGAGGATCAAAAAAATTTGAACGTCAAAAAATTTCGGCCAAGGAACAGACTATGGAGGCAAGTTTAAGGTGATGACGTTAGAAGATTATCGTGTCTTTAAGTTTGGGTTAAAAACGCGATCAAAGTCCCTCAAACCCAGCAAAAAATTAAATATTCATTCGCTGTCATCGTAATTTATCCGTTTTTTTGGTCGATCGCTAAGGCCTGCTCTAGGGCAGCTTTCTCTTTTGTCCGCTGAGCGTACGGCGCAAGGGCTTCAAGGCTCAATCCAGAGAGGAGACTGAGGTTGTCTAGGCTCATGCCTTTGCTCAAGAGTTCTATGCACCAGGTTTGTCTGGCCTGAAAGGGCGCTATGTCTATAAAGGAATCAGCATCGCCTGCGATCGCCTGCCACAGATCGCTTAGATCTTGCTGGTCTAAGGCTTCGCCTGTCTCAGCGGCAAAAACATTGGGGCAGTCATCTTGGCGAGATTTTAACCACTGAGTGAGGGGATTTTTTAAATAGGTGCCGTACCGCCTGCCCATAATCCAGCGATTGACCGGGACTTGCCTAGGGAGAGAGCCTGGAATGCTCAAAATATGCTGCGTTTTACTGGCAAACACCTGCGATCGCCTTAACGCTGCGCACTCTTCTAACCGCAGCCCTGCCCCAAACAGCACGTACATTAGGGCATAGGCCTGTGCGTCTTGCTTTTTGGCCTTTAAAAAGAGCGATCGCACCATTGCAGCAGGCAAATCTCTCACACTCAACAGCGCTTCACTAGCTTCCATAGCGACCTCACGATCTCGATCTATAGTCCCATCGCTTTCTGTCGCATCGTCTGCATCTATCGACTTACTGGTATCGGCGTTAGCGATCACGCGATCGCCCACGGAAAACAGACAGTTAATCGCCGACAAAAAATCCGCCTGGTCTGACCACAGCGTTTGACCATCGCCGCTCGACTCTATGAGCGCATAGCCTAGCATCAGCGTATTCAGCAGCTTGGCAATTTCTTCCACGGAGAGGCCAGCGCAGCTTACCTGCTCGCCGCGTAAATAGATCACCGTTTGCCGATTGGCCTGCCGCAAGGCTTTAGCAAGAGCCCGCTGATTTTCTAAAGGGGACACGCCAGCTTCTCCGATCAGCGATCGCACCAACTCTGGCACGCGACCCAATAAATCGAGCGCCGCTGAACCATAGGCCACCAGCGGATCATTTGCCCCTACGATGTCTGTTAGTGCCGCTTGCATCAGAGCCAAGATCGGCGCTTCTTGCATCACAGCTAAAAGCAAACCCTGCTTGTTCCCAAACTGGCGAAATAGCGTCACTTCATTCACGCCCGCCCGCTCCGCAATTTCCTTCGTCGTCGTCGCCGTAATTCCGCGCACTGAAAACAGTGCCAAAGCCGACCGCACAATCCTTTTACGACTAGATAATCTTCCTTCAGCCATCTCAAAAAATCAATACCTTTGCGTACTGAGGTGCTTTCATCAAACCCTTCAGCAGTGCCAGCAGTGCCGAACGGTTTAATCCTTTAAGCTAACCTTTGAACCAACCTTTAGGAATAACTTGCAAGTACCACTTGCAAAAATATTTAAGGAGGGCTAGACTCATAGATGTAAGCACCACTTGCAAACACACTAGCTTGTTTAGGAAGACTATGACCATCGGTAACCTACCCACCAAACATCGGACGGAAAGGCCCCTTACGTCCTCTAGCGCCCAGCCTAGCGAACTCACTAGCATCCAAACAGCTAGCGCCCAGTCCAATAAAGCCAAGCCCAATAGCGCTGAACCCAAAACTCATAAAGTCAGCTGGGTTTCTGTTGGCTTCTTTGGCGTTATTCACCTATTGGCACTGCTGGCCCCTTGGTTCTTTTCTTGGTCAGCGCTCGGTGTTGCCATTGCGCTTCACTGGCTCTGCGGCAGTGTCGGCATTTGCATGGGCTATCACCGGATGCTAACCCATCGCAGCTTCCGCGTACCGCAGTGGCTAGAGTACATTATCGCCACCATCGGCGCGCTAGCTTTGCAAGGTGGCCCCACTTTCTGGGTCGCAGGTCATCGTCAGCACCACGCCTTTACCGAGCATGTTGAAAAAGACCCTTACTCGTCTGCTCGCGGTTTCTGGTGGAGCCATATGGAATGGATGTTCTATCTTAAGCCTGAAGTATTCGACCGTAAAGTATACGCTCAAAACGCGCCTGACATTGCCCGCGACCCTTACTACGCTTTTCTCGATAAGTATTTTCTTGTCCTTCAGGTGCCGCTAGGGGTTTTGCTGTACGCCATCGGCGGCTGGTCTTTTGTTATCTACGGTGTGTTTGTCCGCGCGGTCTTGCTGTGGCACTGCACTTGGCTGATTAACTCTGCCAATCACATGTGGGGCTACCGCAACTTTGAGAGCACCGACAACTCTCGTAACCTTTGGTGGGTGGCGTTGCTTACCTACGGTGAAGGCTGGCACAACAACCACCACGAATTTCCTAAGATGGCCAAAGCGGGCCTACGAAAGTGGGAAGTTGACCCCACCTGGTGGCTCATCAAAGGATTGAAGTCTGTTGGACTAGCAACAAAGGTGGTCATGCCGCCTGCTAGAGCTAACTTAAGTTAGTTGTAATGTCCGAGTTAGTTACAGCTAGGGTCTGATCGCTTAATTGAGAGACCCTAGCCGCAAGAAAACGAAACGCTTCCTCGTCTTCGAGGAGGTGTTTTTTTGCGATCGCGCTACGCGGAAACTACAAATAGCTTTGAAGCAGTTGCAGCATGGCAGCGATCGCACTCAAAGCCGCCGTTTCTGTAGAGGTGTGATATTCCGTTGTGGGAATCTGCAACGTAGTGCCATTAATTTCGCCTTCTGTGGCTGCCGCCACGCGCCCTAGCTCTGTGCGTCCTAACGGGAAAGGCCGACTGCGGTTTTGGTTTTTAGTGGCAATGTACTCATCTTTAAACCCGTAGCTCAGGCCCAAAGACTCGCAGCGGTCTACTAACTCCTGTGTCATCGCCACAGAGAACATGCCGTTGGCATCTTTGTGTCGCAGCGTAATCTGTTGCATATCGGCCTCTGCGCGGTCGGCATAGGGACTAGTATCTAGCACCACCAAGCGCTGTGTTGTCAGCCGCTGCCGCTGAAACCAAGAGAGCGTATAGCGCCAGCTCCGCCCAGACTCTTCTTGAGCCGTAAACAAACCCGTACCTTGAAATCCACGCCGAAACAGATAGATAATCATCGCTGCGCTTACCACATTGTCTAGCTGCGCAGAAATCAACCCGTCGTAAATGTTTAGTCGGTCTAAAAACGAGACCGGAATCCCAGGCTGCAAAAATTCGAGCCCTTCTACTTCAAAGATCAAATTGCCTCGCTCTGGGCAGATGTAAGAGCGCGTAATTTCACCTTGCCCCAGATAGGTGCCCGTATAGGGAAAGTGAGCCTGCACTCGCTGCCCAGCAAAGCGGTCCTCAATTTTGTTCAACATGTAGTCCGAGGCCGAATCTCCCATTTCTTCGCCTTGATTACCCGCAATAAAGGCCGCATATTGAAACTCATTGGGCCCTGTACATAGCAGGCCATGACGATCAATATGGGCTGACAAAATTAAATCGTGGGGACTCTTTCCCTGCGCGGCTAGCACCCCGTGATACTGCTGTACATCTAGGCCAATTTCTTCTAGCTCTCTTCTGAGTACTCGAAAAAAGGCATCTTCGTTACCAACTACAGAAGGCTCACGAATCAAAAACTTCAGAATGTCTAAAAACTCGTCTAGCTCAGGATAAAAATCGTTGTCAGTCACAACAGATCCGAACATCTGCTCTTGAATAGCTATATCAACAGTACTCATAGTGACCTCTGAGGATGCCAACAGTAAATGGCTATAGGCTGTTAAGCCTCAGATTATAGTGCATATGAAGGGTTTGAGGCACCGCTGTCAAGGCCCCCGGTCAGCAAAAAAAAGAGCGCCTCTAAAAAATAGAGACGCTCTAAAAAATAAAGGCGATCTAAAAAACCATGCGGACTAGATTATGCGGACTGGGTCGATAGCTGCTTAGCCGCGATCGCTCGCCTAGTTGGCTGAGGGGTGGGCTGAGTATGCGGCTCACCGACTAGCATGAGTGAACCAGATAGCTGCTGCACTAGCGGGGTCGTTTGGGTGCCAAGCGTAAATCCGTTGCTGCTGCGTCGACGCTGCGATCGCACAATCACTAAATCATACTGACGAGCCGCCTTCGCGATCGCCATAACAACGTTATCCCTGGCTAAAATTTCAATTTCAATCGAGCTAGGTGCAGGCGGCAAACGATCTATTAAAACTTCCATCTGCTTTTTCAGCCGTGCCCTACGCACCTCAGACGTACGAGGCCCGCAGACGTGCAGCAGCGTGATTTTGGCACTGTTTGTCGTTGCCAGCACTTGAGCAAATCGCAGAACCCGCAGCGTCATCACCGAAGGATTTTCAATCGGAATCAAAATTGTCTTGATTTCTGAAGGAGACATTAATAGACGCGAGACAACGACTGGGCAGTGAGCAATTCTCATAACCTCGTCTTGAATGCTGTTGAACAGCCTCCGGCTCAGTCGCGATTGGGCCGACATGCCCAGCACAATTAAATTGGCGTTTTTCTCACGTCCCACATGGGCAATCGTGCGGGCGATATCACTATCAATTCTAACTTCGGGCTCAGTGGTCGCTTCAAACTCTTCGCTAATAATTTGAGCATTTTCTAAAAGGTGACGGCTGCGAGTGAGCGCCTTTGTCAACTGCGGTGAGTCTAGCTGATCTTGGGCAAGCGCTACCGCCAACGGAATCAATCGCCCATTGGCATACTGAGCAACCGCTGCTGCTAGCTCAATTTGCATTCGCTCAGTCTTGGGGTTAAATACAGGCACCACTACCGAGAAAGCATCTGGAATATCAGTCGGGGGCGGCAGCCACTCTAGCTCATCGGTTTCGTCAAAAGACTGGTTGAGCGCCAAACTAGTCGCGGCCCGTGTGGTCACCAAAGGACCCAGAATAGCCGTTACCAACATCAGCAAAATAACGCTGTTGAAAACCTCTTTGTTGATAATTTCCGCCTCGTAGCCGACTAGAGCAGCGGCCAAAGTTGCAGCAACTTGAGGAATAGACAAAGACCACATGGTCCAAGTTTGTGTCCAGCTATAGCGATAGAGCAATTTGGCAGCTATCGCCGCAATTAGTTTGGTCGCTAGCAGCATACCCACAATCATCAGCGGCAGGTTGATTGAGGCCAAGATGCTGCTAAAAGCGTTGAGGTCTAACAGCAAGCCCATATTGACAAAAAACATAGGAATGAACAGAACGCTTCCCATAAATTCTGTTTTTTCTTTAACGGGGCCATCGCCAACCACACTGTTGATGGCCAAACCAGCTAAAAACGCGCCGATAATATTTTCTACGCCAATGAGCTGCGCTACCACCGCAGATAGAAAGACCGAAAGTAGAACAAACAGAACTCGGTTGCCTTCGTCTCTGCCTATCTTTTTAAAGAAGAGCTTACCGAGCTGCTTGAGACCGACCAAAACAGCGATCGCATACAGCCCCAAAGACCCTAACAGCGTCAGCAGCTTTACCGCATTAAAGTCACCTTGACTCACGCCCAAGCAAATCGCCAGCACCAGTAGCGAACCAATGTCTGTAAAGATAGTCGCCCCCACAGTCACAGTGACAGCTTCATCGTCTACCACGTTTAGCCGCTGGATAATGGGGTAGGCCAGCAAGGTATGCGATGCTAACAGCGAACCAATGAGTACCGCCGCGAGCCAGCCAAAGCCAAACAGCAGACCCACACCAATGCCGCCCAGCAGCGGTATGGCAAACGTCATAAACCCGTAGCCCATTGAGCGATCGCGCGTCTTTTGAAACAAGATTAAGTCGATCTCTAGCCCGGCCACGAACATCAGATAGATTTTGCCAATCTCAGACAGCAGCTTCATCGTGTCAGACTGCGCGTCAAGCCAGCCTAGCCCACTACCACCAAAGAGCACACCAGCCGCAATCAGACCCACTAGTCCTGGCAGCTTAAAGCGCTCAAAAATAGGCGGAATCACCAGCACAATTGCCAGCAGCAAAACAAACGTAGTTACGGGTGCCCGCAGCGTTTCAGCAGCAGGCTCTACTAAAAACAAAAGCATAGTCGCTTTGCCCACACATCAGTAATAAAGGGTCGTTAAATAGAGAGATACCGAGACTTATACCGTAAGAAAAAAGTTGATATGTCACGCCCCAGAGACCAACTTTGTCACTCTGGGGCATTTCGAGGCTTGGATCTTGAGACTTGGACTCTGAAACTTTCTGGGGCTTAAATTCTGGGACTTAAATTCTGGGGCTTAAATTCTGGGACTTAAATTCTGGGACTTAAATTTCGAAGCTATTAGTTGAGAGTTAAGAGGCCATCGAAAAAATTGACTCGCCTTTTCGATGCATTAGCATTATTCGATCCGCGCAAGTCAATCGTTAAATTATATGTCTTATTTGGTTTCTGCTGTCTATCTCTAGAGAGACTTTTTGCCGCCTGCGCTTGACATGCTCGTCGCCTGATCACAGCACTCAGGCAGTCCTGATGGTCAACAGCGCTTTTTTTACTAGCACTTTCATTCAACAAGCTTTTAGCCGAAACTGTCATCAGCCCTAAAATCAAAGCAAGGAACTGTTCGCCCAGCAGTAGCTGCAAACTGATATTGCTAAAGAACTGGGCGTTAGCACGCGTACGGTGCCACGCTTTCTAGCACGACCTGACTTTCCCAAAAAGGCCTCAACGCCAGCCTTACAGAAAAGCACACTAAACTCATACAACCAGCGAATATTGGTTAGTGGAATGCTGATATCAGACACCTTAGCGTACTCATAACGTTACTCATGAGATAGCAGAAAGCTGATGCTCTCGATGCTTAGTTGTTGAAAGCTTTGAGCTGTAAAGTCCAGCCTTTTAAAAGTTTTCAGAAGGGCTAATTGATGACTGTGCGGCTGTCAAAGCGAGCATGATAATAAAGGTCAGTAATGGCCTGGTTAAAGGCTTGAACAACAAGTTGAAACGAACACAAAATAAAAACTTCGGTTTTCATCCAGATATCTACGATGAAGGGTCGTAGTTCAATACGTATAGGGCGCGTGGAGTATAGAGTGCATGGATTCTCTTACATACATAGACATACATAGATCAGTTAAATGTATGCAAACATAACTTGTTGATTGTTCATATATTTTCCTTATGTATTTTCCATGGATTTCCATTGATATGTACAGTCGATATGTAGTCTTTTGTTGACGCCTGTTGGTACGTTAATCGGTCGATGGAGCAAGACGAGGAAAGCAAAACATTCGCCAATTTTGAAAATGTGATTGACTACTTTTTAAAAGTAGCTTGTCCCAAGACAACCTATCTCAAAACAAACGTCTTAAATGACAAGATCGCTATGCGTACTTAATTCAATTCGCTGCCGCTCTAGATGAAGACCTTCTCTTTCAACGAAATTATCGAATCGCCTCACGATGGTAGAGTCCATATCGTTGGAGAGGGCGTTGAATGGTGCGTTGATATAGTGGGAGGGCAGCTTTTGTTCGCGGCTCACTCCCTGCAACATTTAACGGCTTTTGAATCCGTACTACCGGCACTGGGCTATGAAGCGGCGCTATCTACTTACTGGCGGCTAGTCTCTCTAGGCCCCTATAAACCCAAAACTGAAGAAAAAGGCTTAGAGGCACTCGGTTGGACAAGTAGAGTCCTAGAAGCATTGATCCAGTACAAAACCCTTAATCGACAGCAGGCTGAGAAAACGTTAGCCATGCTGTCTGAAGAGGCGATCGCATCATTGATAGGGCTAGAAAAAGCCACCGTCACCTGGCACCCCTTTCCCGTAGGGATCTGGCACCTATCGGTCAATGGCGTCGACGTATTCCCCCTGGTGGAACGTCTTGCTGTGCGGATCAAAGGCTGGCAGTGTGTGGGCGATCGCATCATCTCCCCCCACCAAAGGCCCTACTGCGAAGCCCCTGAGAGCATTTATGAAGACATCCCAAACGGGAAACTATCCAACCAGACCCTAAAGGCCCTCATCAGGCTGATTCAAGGCGCTAGCATTCGCCAACTGGCCCAAGTCCTCAAGCAAGATGAAATCCGTCTCGCCCAGCTCCTCTATCCCTATATTGAACATCGTGTAATTAAGCTATGGCCGCCGGTAGCCCCTTTCGACCGGCTGCCCTGGCTACCGGCAGAGTCTATCGCACCCGACTCACTCAATCTAACCTCGTCTTGGGCAGCGCCCGCACCCACCACCCCCTCATCAGAGCACAAACCCGCCCACCATAAGCACACTCACCATAGGCACACGCACTCCTCGGCCAACGCTGACCATCAGCCCCCTCCCAACCGCGACTATTTAATTGTCTGCATTGACGATAACCAGTTAGTGCTCAACAAAATTCACAGTTACTTAGATTCAGATCGCTTCAAGCTCAAGTCTGTTTTAGATCCTATGGGATCTATCTCCAAAATATGCGCCATGAAACCCGATTTGATCCTATTAGATATCTCCATGCCCAAGATTGATGGTCATAACCTTTGTCGGATACTGAAACGCAGTTTGATGTTCAAAAAGATCCCCATCATTATGATTAGCAGCAATACCAGTGCTCTCAATAAAGCCAAAGCTCAATCGGTAGGGGCCACCGACTATCTAGAAAAACCCTTTTCGAAAGCACAGCTCCTGAGGGTCTTGGAAACCCACTTATCCCCTACCGAGTAATCCAAACAGCCTTTTTCTAGCGCACCCACGTATTTCATGTATCCGCAAGGCCAAAAATCTAATTGGGGCCATCGCCAGAAAATTTTCACTCAAAACATATGGAGTTCAATGGCCAAGAAAGTATTAGTCGTCGATGATGTCAAATCTGAGCTACAGCTGATTAGTCACTACCTGGAGACAGCAGGTTATTTAGTCACCACTGCTGACAATGGGTTAGACGCACTCAAAATGATTAAGGCCGATCGGCCAGATGCCATCGTCACCGATCTGGTCATGCCAGACCTCACCGGGCTAGAGCTTTGTCGCAAGCTCAAAAAAGATCCAGAAACCGCTGATATTCCAATCATTGCCTGCACTACTAAAGACCGAAAAATGGATCAAAGCTGGGCCAAAAAACAGGGCGTGGTCCGTTACCTGGTGAAACCTTGCACCGCAGAGCAACTGTCTGATGCTGTACGATTCGCCACGCTGTAGGTTTTTTCGGCCAAGGCTTACCAATCAAATCTTGTGATTTGCACCGCTTGATTCACACTGCTCGATTCACTCCGCTTGATTCACACCTACTGCTTTGTTTATAGAAAAGTAGCCCGCTATGCAAATTGCCCAATCACTCACCTCTGCGGATCGTCTACAGCAACTGTTACCCGAGTTGTTTAACCCAGCGCCACTCGCCGGAGAACAGTTTTTAAGGCTACAGTTAACCGCCGAGCTAACCATCGGCTTGGACCTAGAGTGGGTGGAAGAGAGCCTGCAAATTGATACGCAGTTGGTTACCCCCATGCCCAATATGCCGCCTTCAGTGTTGGGACTCATGAGTTCAAAAGGCCATGTTTTTTGGGCAGTTAATCTGGTCGAGCTTTTGGAACTCCCAAGGGCATTACCTTCGACTCAGTACTACGAAGTGGTTGTGATTCGAGCGGTGCCAGCAGGCGCTCATCAGCCGATTGACCATCAGCCGGTTGACCAAGGCTGGGGCGCTCCTAAAACTGAAAATGAGCTGTTTTTGGGGTTAGTAGTGCCGAAAATAAAAGGAACCATCCGGCTATCACCAGAAGATATCACCTCGCCGAGTGCGGCGGTCACTACCAGCTTGGTGCCCTATTTGAGGGGTCAGGTTGTCTTTGACAACGACACCATTATTATCCTCAGTGCGGCGGCCCTTGGCGCGGTGCCGTCCATTCTGTTACCGACCTAGTTTGGCAGATGCCTTACACACTGGGCTCGCACACTGGCCTTACACACTGGCCGCACACTCTGGCCGCACACACCTGCCGTTTGTTCTTTGTCCACCTTGTTCTTTGGCTATCCCAGAGGCTTCGTAAAAACACCATGACTGTTCAGCAATACCCCTCCCCCGATCTAACCACCGTATTAGAACCCAAACTCCCCCCAGAGCAAAAGCCCACGTCCCCTAGTACCACGCCACACAAGGGACGTTCCCTCAGTCAACAGCTGCTGCGATCGCTATTGCCTATGGCCCTGTTGCCACTCGCGGTAGCCAGCGGGTTAGGAATTTTGATCACCCGCCGAGGAGAGCGGGAAGATGCCCTGAACCTGCTCAAAGAAGAATCATTTTTGGCCAGTAAGGCTGCTAGTGTCTTCGTCGAAAACAACTTCAAAACCATTGAAGGGGTACTGCTCAACCCAACCATTATTCAAACATTGCGTCAGGCAGATAGCACGGTTACAGCCCAAGATCTCGATCAAGAACCCGTTGAATCGTTAGAGCAACAGTTTAGTCAAACAAAGCTGATCAATACCGACGCCACGCTCAATCAGTACTTAGCAGATGTGGTTGAAGTAGAAGGCATGGAAGAAATATTCGTCACCGAAAGCCACGGACTCAATGCAGCCTACAGCCAGCCAACCTCTGATTTTGTACAAAGAGATGAAGACTGGTGGACTCAGGCGCAGCAATCAAAAAAGCACATTGAGCCAGTGGACTTTGATGAGTCAGCCGGGGTGGTGGGCATTTCTATCTCAGAGGCGGTCAGCCCACCTGGCTCCGATGAGTTTTTGGGGGTGATCAAGGCCGTAATTCCGCTCACGGTTCTAAATGAGCAGATTGCCACCTACGTAGCCACAGCAATCAGCGGTGGACAGAAGATTCAGGTGATTGATACCCGTAATGATGTTGCTTTTTCAACCCTGACTGCCGATCAAATCATCACCGATGATTTTACGGTGAGTGGTGGCGAAGGCGTTACCGCACTGGCCGAAGCATTATCGGCTCAGCTAGCCCGGCCCGAGGAGAGTATTGAAACGCTTCAACAGGAACTAGCAGAGCAGGCAGCGGGAAAACTAGTTGGCCTCGAACGCCTAGAAACACTTCCAGGAGAAACGTTTTTAACCGCATTGCTAGAGTACGAAGGCAGGGAGTACAGCTTAACCACCGTACCGAATACGTCTTGGGTAGCCATTTCATCAGTGGACCTCGCTGAAATTAACTCAGCGGGTCGCGGCTTGCTGATCGTATTTGCCCTAACAGCACTGGTGTTGGGCGTCGCTATTTTCATTTTGCTCCGACAGCTGGCCGGTCGACTCTCCGATCCGCTGCAGCGCCTCACCGCAACGGCTCAACAGGCAACCGCCGGAGACTTAGGCACCCGCGCAAGCTTACAGGGCACCCGCGAAACCCAAATTCTCGGCGAGGGCTTTAACAATTTGCTAGAGCAGCTTCAATCCTTGCTCAGCTTGCAAAAAGCACAAACCGAAGAACAGCGATCGCAGCGTGAAACCCTCGAAAATGACATCACTCAGCTCATGGAAGATGTCGGCGACGCCGCTGATGGCGATCTCTCTGTACGCGCCAAGCTCTCTGCGAGTGACGTGGGTATCGTCGCTGACTTATTCAACGCCATCATCGAAAATCTCCGCGACATTGCCATCAATGTAAAACAATCTACGGGGAAGGTGAGTCAGTCGTTGAGCACCAACGAACAACAGATTCTCACCCAGGCCGACCAGGCGGTCGAAGAAGCCCGTGAAATGGGCTCTACTATGATCGCCGTAGAAGAGATGGGGCGGTCCATCGAATCGGTTGCCGACAGTGCTAGCCAGGCCTCTGCCCTTACTAATGACACCTATACAACGGTGCAGGCAGGATCTGCGTCCATGGAGCAAACCGCAGAAAGTATCCTCGAACTGCGCTCAACAGTCGGCGAAACCGCGAAAAAGATCAAACGACTGGGTGAATCGGCACAAAAGATTTCCCAGGCCGTCAGTTTAATTGACTCTATAGCGCTCAAAACCAACTTGCTCGCGGTCAACGCCAGCGTTGAAGCCGCCAGGGCCGGAGAACTGGGTCAGGGCTTTAGCGCCGTTGCTGAGCAGGTCGGCTCCCTGGCAGAGCAATCCGCCGGTGCCACCAAAACTATCGCCCAAATCGTCGCTGAAATTCAAACAGAGACCCAGGAAGTTGTTGCTGCCATCGAAACAGGAACCGCCCAGGTCGTCGATAGTAGCAACCTGGTGAGTATCACCCAGCAGCAGCTAGACGAGGTACTCTCCAAGTCAGAGAAAATTAACCAGCTCATGCAGCGGATTTCAGAGGCGACCGTTGGCCAAACCCGTTCCTCTACAGCGGTTACCGACCTGATCAAGAAAGCTACTCAAAGCTCACAGCAACGTTCTCAAACATCCGCGCAGATGGCCCAGGCGATTAAAGAAACCGCTAAAGTGGCCCAATCCCTGCAAAACTCGGTCGAACAATTTAAGATCCTCCCAGAGTAAACGATGGCAATAGATAAAGAGCAACAGGCCCGGCTGACCTTCCTCGCGGAGGCCGAAACCTATTTTGCACAGATCGAAGCGGTCTTACTTGCCCTCAAGACCACCGACGATCTCTCTAGCCAGCTTAATATCGCCATGCGGGCCGCCCACTCTATTAAAGGGACGGCTGGAATGATGGGGTTTGGGGCTCTTGCTCAAGTAGCCCACCGGATGGAAGACGCCTTCAAAATTCTTCAGGCTCGCCAGTTAAGGATTGACGACACCCTTGAGACCTTGCTGCTGCGTGGCGTTGACTGTCTGCGAACGGTGCGTCAACGCCACGCCGATGGGCAACCGATAGAATCCGAGTGGCTCACCAGTCAAATTGCGTCCGCTTTCACAGAGCTGCACGAACGGCTAGGAGACCTTACCCCCGAAGAGGAAGCCCGACTCCTATCGGAAGAGGCAGATGAAAACCTCGGGGTCATTATTTTTACGACCAGTGTCGGAGACTGCTTGGACGAGTTTGCGCAAAACTTGCACAGCCACAGCGGTGAGCAGCTCAGACAAACAACCATAGCCATGACCCAGCAGCTCTGTGATTTTGGCCTCATGGCCCAGTTGGAGTCTTTTGTGGCACTCTGCGAAGATGTGCAGCAGCAATGCATCGTTGCCAGACCTGAAGCGCTTGATGCGATCGCAGGCCAAGCCCTCAATGCTTGGCAGCGGAGCCATTCCCTTGTGCTGTTAGGCCGCACAGAACGGCTACCCACCCAAATCAAAACCATCAGCGTTGAGGTGGCCAATGATCCAGCAGGTGACATCCCAGGGGATACCACTTTAGATCTGCTAGCTGAAGATCTGCTAGCTGAAACAGTTGGGGCTCCCGACTTACTCGATATCAGACCAGATGAGATCAACCGCCTACAGGAACAGCTCGCCGCACTCGATAGCGAACTCACTGATTTCGGGATAGATGATTTTGGGTTGAATGATCTCGGGGTAGATGATCTCGGAGTAGATGATCTCGGAGTAGATGATCTCGGGGTAGATGATTTCGAACCAGCCGATACTACGCTAACTGAGGCCGAGCAGTCTCAGCTTGCTGATATCGAAGCGCTGCAGGCGCAGTTTGCCGAATTCCACCAGGAGATAACGCTAGCGCCAGACCCAGCATCTGTGGTCCCAGAGGTAGCCCCAGAGATGGTCCCAGAGGTAGCCCTAGAGGTAGCCCTAGAGGTAGCCCTAGAGAACGTATCTGCTGACCAGAACGTATTGAAAGCCTTGGAAGCAGCAGTTCCTGGGGTCTCGCTGAATGTATCTCCGAACAGAGTAGCGGCTCCACCCGGAAAAAAATCGTCCGCACAGCCTTCTACAGTGAGGGTATCGGTTACCCAGCTAAGACAAATCAATCGTCTCTTCGAATCGCTACTTCTCAACCGCAATGCCATCAATCTGCGGTTAGGACAGCTCCAAAACTTCAGTAGCTTAATGCAGGAGCGAATGGCAGTCCTAGCCTCCTTCAACACAGAACTACGACAGTGGTATGACCAGGCATCTTCAGAAGGACTGCTTTCTGCGCGCGCCATGGGTAACGGAGATGGCGCTTTACAAGGCGATCGCACGCGCTTAGCTAGCCGCCCCCAGGGGGCAATCGGCCAAAGAACAAGCCAGTTCCAATCTGTAGCAGTGACCGCCCCCCGCGAACTCGACGCGCTCGAGCTAGATCGCTACTCTAAGCTCCACCTGCTGGCCCAAGAAAATATGGAGACCATTGTCAAACTTGAAGAAGTTAGCCAAGATATTGAACTAGGTCTCAATGAAATGAGTCAGTCTGTTCGGGCGTTGGGCTATACGAGCCAAACGCTTAAAAACCGGATCACGCAAACACAAATGCGGTCCTTTGAAGAGGTTGTCGGACGGTTCCCTCGAGTGGTTCGAGACTGGTCTGTGCAGTACAACAAACCTGTCAATCTGAAAATTGAGGGGGAAACCACCCTATTAGAACAGTTTGCCCTAGACCAAATCAGCGATCCGCTGATGCACCTGCTACGAAACGCTTTTGACCACGGCATAGAAAGTCCTCAGCGCCGCCACGACCAGCAAAAACCCGAGACTGGCACCATTACCCTGCGAGCGGTGAACCGAGGAAACCGAGTAGTAGTTACTCTCAGCGATGACGGTGGGGGAATTGATCTTGAGAAAGTGCGCGATCGCATCCGCCAGTACGATCTTCCTGACAAACAAGTCGACAGCATGGATCGCCAAGAACTGCTGTCCTTCATTTTTGAGCCGGGGTTTAGTACCACAGGAGAAGTCACAGAATTATCGGGTCGTGGCGTTGGCATGGACGTCGTTCGCACCAATCTACAACAGCTTCAAGGCGACATTCAGGTCAATACTGAACCGGGACAAGGCACCACCTTCACGCTTACCATTCCCCTCTCGCTATCGATTTTGAGGATCATGCTGTTAGAGCGCAACGGTTTTGTCTTTGCCCTACCCATCGATACGGTCCAAGAGATCATCACAAATCCGGGATTAGATGTGATTGCATCTTCTCTCACCTGGCAAGATACCGCCATTCCCCTCGTCCGACTAGAAGACCATTGGAGCGTAAAATATGCCGCTAGACCTATTACTATGAGCGGAATCCCTCTAATAAACCATCCGATGGTGGTCGTGGTTGGTGAAGGCGATCGCCTCTACGGACTCAACATCGATCGGTTTTGGCAAGAACAAGAGGTCGCCATTCGTCCTGTGGCTAGCCCCATCCCCTTGCCCCCCGGATTCAGCGGCACAACCATCCTTGGCGACGGTCGCGTCGTCCCATTGATGGATCCCATACGCTTGATGGAATGGATCATAGAAAAGCCAGAGACAAGCGCCAAGCAAGATGGCTCACAGAATGGCTCACAGAATGCCTCACAGACAGATATGTCGGTGTCTCCAGTACACTCTGATACAGCGCGGATTTTAGTTGTCGATGATTCTATCCATGCGCGGCAATACCTGGCCATTAGCCTAGAGAGATCGGGCTACCTAGTAGAACAGGCCAAAGATGGTCAAGAAGCCGTCGATAAACTGCTCGCTGGCCTCAGCGTCGAAGCCATTGTCTGCGACATCGAAATGCCCCGTCTCGATGGCTACGGCCTCCTAGAAGAACTCAGAGAACAGCCCGACTTTAGCACCCTACCCATCGTCATGCTGACTTCTCGCAGCGGAGACAAACACCAAAAACTCGCCATGAACCTGGGCGCAACGGCTTATTTTTCCAAACCTTACAACGAGCAAGAGCTGTTGAACACACTGCAACAGTTAATGGAAAAAAAGAGTGATGAAATAAGAGTGATGAAATAAGAGTAATGAAATAAGAGTAATCGCGATTCTGACAGTCAATAGCGATTTCGTTTAAGGCGCTTTCAACAGCACTATCACAACAGCACTATCAATAGTTCTTTTGATTACTCGACTTGAATCGTCCTACCTCAAATGCTCTTTTCTGCGCATGTTTCGTTTTGCGTCCGCTCACGCGCTTTCGCCACATCCTAAAACTCGAAGGCTTCATATGACGACGCATAATGGCAATAACATCTTTCTCTTTGAGGCCAAACTGCTGTTCTATTACCTCAAAGGTTGTTCTATCTTCCCAGGCCATTTCCAGCACTCGGTCAACCGTCGCCATGCTCAGATCGTCTACGTCAGGCCGGTCTGGCTTTGCCCATCTTTCTTCTAGGTTGATATCTGCGGCCCTGTTGCCTTCGAGGTTGTTGCCGCTAGGACTGTTGCCATCAGGACTGTTGCTTTCTAGATTGCTATTTTCAGCGCTGTTGCCTTTAATATTGTTGACTTTAGGATCGTTACTGCCAGAATTCATTGCGGTTCTATGTCTTTAATAAAGCATACGACGCGCTCTACTTCTTTGAACCCTACTTGGGTATGAAATCGGCAGCTTTCTTCATTTTCAATCAGCACGTCAGACCCTAGCTGTGTGCAGCCATTGGCGATCGCCCATTGCTCAGCTCGCTTCAACAGCGCTAGCCCGATTCCTTTTCGCCGACTTTTATCTGCAACATAAATGCCTTCCACATAGGCTACCGGGAAATGATCGGCCCCTGGAACATAGTCGTAGCACAGGGATAAGTTGATAAAGCCTACGGCTTGCCCTTGGCGATCGCGCGTCAAGAAGCCAGTGTCGCGGGGCGATCGCAAAATACCTAGCAGTTCAGCTTCCATTTCTAAGCAGGCTTTCTCAGGGTTGCTTTCCTCGTCGGGCCATAGCCGCAGCGCCAGTGACACCCATTCATCCAGGTCTGCTGGCGTCACTTCGCTGACCACGAGCGCCGCAGACAGGGTATCCACTATTGCAAATCTCCGGGCTTAGCCGCTAAGTACTGATCGTCTTTTAGCTGAACCACCATGAGCTGCGCCGGTTTATCGCCCACGCACCCAGAGGTATGCCCTTGGTGTCCCTGCTCATCTGCCTTTGTGTTTTGATCCGCCCCAAAAGACACCTCTCCTGGGCCCATCTCTACTCGTATGCCGTCCATCGTCTCGACATACCAGGTTCCCGATATCGGCACAATCCACTGCGGTTTGGGGTTCTCGTGCCACTCGCCGACCCAGCCAACTGGCAGGGTACAAAACAGCACTTCGCTATCGCCTGCCATCAGTCGGTTATTCCACTGCGGGTCGGCGTCACCGCCCATGCTCTCTTGTTCAAAGTCCGTCAGCTCGCACTGGCTCTGATGGCTAATCCCGTCGCTATCTGTCCAAACGTGCCAGTACGTTAGCGTCGGCTTATCTGATTGAGTCGTCATGAAAACTCCTCGGTGTAACTCATCTGCTTATTCTATTTGCCTTATTCTCTCCGTCTTGCTCCCTGTGGCTTGTCTCTTTGGCTTACCCCTCGGCCTTATCTTTAGAGCCAAAGAGCTGCTTAATGCCATTAACAAAACCTAGCAGACCCCGTTCACTGCGATCGCGTTGCTTCACCGCCAGCTCAATATCATCGTCCTTTTCGCCTTTTAGCCGGTAGCCATATTCCAGATTGCCCTTGTTCTTTTTCAGCACTGGAAACGCCCGATAAGCCCCTTGTAGCAGATCCGCCTCGCTGTGATAGATGGCTCTGCTGATTTGGCTAGAGCGGCGAACGGCGATCGCACCAACCGGAAACCACTGCGCACTTCCCATTGAACGCATGTACACCTCATATTCTGGAAGGCCATCCGTCTTCATCTTGTCGTACTGCTTAGACGCCTTCTCGCGCTTCGCTGTGCGCTCCGATCTTGGTTTCTTTGGTGTTTTTTTCCCAAACCCAACTGGTTCAGACATAGATTTCACTGTGTAGCTTCAATAGTTGTTTATAAAAGTTTACAGCGCTTTAAGGAATTGCCGAAGGAATTGCCGATAGAAAATACTGAGCCCGAAATACCGGCAGGCCCTTTTCTTGACCGACGCGCTCACGGTCGGTCGGAACGGGGAACGGGCTTTTACTGAGCCAGTCGGTGCTAGTGCGCATGAAGTGGGGATTTTCATCAAAGCGATCGCACATTTCTAGGCACACCGCCTCAATATCTGACTGCAGCCACACCATTGCGCCCACCGGCATCAGCGCGGCTAAGGTCTGCACCAGCGCTGGCTGTACCACCCGCCTTTTTTGATGCCGCTTTTTAAACCAAGGATCGGGAAACTGAATGCTGACACACTGCAACAGGCCTGGATAGTTTTCTAGCACCGGCTGCAACGAGTTATTCGCATTGCAAAAAACGAAATGAAGGTTTTTCGCCGCCCCGCCTTTTACCGCCAGATCGCGGCGAATCAGCGATCGCTCTACCAGCGGCGCTCTAATTTCTAAACCCAAAAAATTCCAGCCGCTCACCTGCTGTGCCATATCGCGAACAAAATCACCCTTAGCGCAGCCAATGTCTAGGTGCAAAGGATGCTGCGGCTGGCTGTAGATTTCGCCCCAGTCGGGGGCGATCGCCGGGGTCGAATACTTATTGCTCAGCGGATTTACATGCTGACGCACGCGGCGAATCGGCGGCATCAGTTCACCCCCCCGTTCATCACATAGGGAATATCGTCGCTTGGCTGCGGCCAGCTACGCCACACAAATCGCCATATTAAAGGTGTCGAAATCACTATCAAAATTATCCCCATCCACCAGCGCTCCTGTAGCGTTGCCACTGTCACCACGTCCGTGGCTTCGCCCAAACCCAGGCTAGAAAATCGGCTAGAAAATATATCTAAAATCACCACCGCTAGATTATTTAGCGCGTGGCACCCAATCGGCACCCACAGGCTTTGCGATCGCACATACAGCAGCCCCATCACCAAGCCAAACAGCGTCAGCCCCAGCGGATTATTAAAGTGCAGCAAACCAAACGCCACCGAAGAGGTTCCTAGCCCCCAGCGCAGCCCCCACTTCGTTCCCCAGCGCTGGAGCAAAAAGCCGCGAAACACCAGCTCTTCTACAACTGGCGCATATACTACCAGCAAAAACAGCATCGCCGCCTCATATAGCCGTGGATACTGGCTGTCACTGCCTATCAGCGTCAAATCGGTTTCTAGCATCTGAGCCGCATACGCAGGAGACACCAAAGATACCAGATAAAAAACAACCGAAAAACTGCCCATCGAAAACAGCAGCAGGCTTAGAACCAAAACCATCGCATACAGCCCCGAAAACTTGGGCCAGCGCTGACCAAAAACATAGGTTAGCCTCAGTCCATATTCGTGGCCAACCCACGTAATGGTGCTCACCACCGCTATCCACGTTGCCATCGAAAGCACAGGCAGCGACAGCGGATCTTCCCAGCGCCAGGGCAGCAGTTGATAGCGACTCAAATAGGCATAGCCCAACCCAACGGCTACACTCGAAACTAAATAAGCACCTAAAACTAAGTAGCGGCTTTGTAGGGTTGAGAATGGATTCATACCGTTAATTATAGAGGGGTGCTCGTAGCCCTGTGTCTACTACCAAGCACCTGCAAAGAACCCACCGGAAAGTGCCACATCGTTAACGTAACAACTGTACAAAGTTGCTAAAGTAACTGGGTAGTCAGGCCGCCGAGCAAACCGATAGTTAACCATCAGTGCCTACAAATCCTTCTTCTGATCGCCCCTCGGAAAATCAGCCACCACCTAACCCCAACGGCGACAATCGCCCCGAACGCCCCAGCCCCAAGCGCCCTGCCAAAGAGAGAGCATTTCCTTGGTTCTGGCTAGGCACGCTGGTCGGCACAATTTTGGGTGGCGCTGGGCTGGGCCTCACGGTCTGGGCCTGGATCTTCATTCAAGAAGACCTTTCACCGCGAATCGCTCAGATTCTCAGCGACTACTTAGAGCGGCCTGTCATGCTGGGCGATGTTGAACAAGTAACCTTTGGCAGTGTCCAAATTGGGCCGTCTAACATCGGTGCGTCAGCAGAAGATTCGACGACGCTTACCGCAGATAGCATAATCGTTAATTTTGACTTAATCGAAACGCTGCTGACTTCTGAACTGGGCCTAGACCTAACGGTAGTTGGCGCAGAGGGATACCTGGCGCAAGATCCTGAGCGCGGCTGGCTCAATGTTGCCCTGCCAGAAAGAGAAAACCGACCTAAAAACCGGGTTGAGGTCAATGTTGATGATGTTCGCTTTCAAAAAGGTGAGCTGACGCTGGTGCCGTTGCCGCCAGAAGACTCCCAGCCCGTACCGATTTTGCTAAAGCAGGTGAGGGGCGAGCTAAGCACGGACAAAATTGCGGTCGGAGACGAAGAAGCGCTGCAAACTCGCTTCGAGATTGTGGGTGAGCCTGAAAAAGGTGGGAAAATAACGCTGAAAGGCGAGGTGACGCCAGTAGCAGCGATCGCACCTAGCGAAAACGACACCGTCAAAGATCTAGACGTTGCCACAGAAGAGCTTCCAGCAGAAGTTCCAGCAGGAGCGGGCGAGTCTGTCACAGCCACACCCAGAAAAATCGCATTCGCGACCAATCTATTTATCCAGGCTGACGACGCCCCCCTCGATGATGTTGTCAGCTTTGCCCTGTCGTCCATTAATCTAGCAACTAACGACGTAGCCATTAGCTCAGGCCAAGTTAGCGGCAATATGAATATGGCCTTTCGTCCAGACAAGCCGATTGATTACTCCGGCAATATCAGCGCTGAGGAAGCTGACGTTGAAACGGAGCTGCTGCCTTTACCGATAGAAAATGCGGCCGGAGAAACGCGGTTTCAAGGCAATAAATGGACGGTGGATCGCCTCAGCGGCGACTATGGCGAGATCAAAAACGTCACGGCTGAGGGCCTAATTGATTTTGACAATGGCTACGACCTGAGTGCGGTCAAAGACAACGTGCTCGTCAGTGAGTTTACGAACACAATCAGTCTCGATCTGCCAGTACCGACGACGGGAAGATTTGATGCGATCGCCAAAGTCAGCGGCCCAATTGCACGCCCGATCTTCTCTGGCAGCGTCGTCGCCGATCGCCCCGTCGTCGTTGATAAGATCACCTTTAACAGTGCGGCCAGCGACTTTTTTCTACAGGGCCAGCAGCTTTTTCTAAATAATATTGCCGCCACCCCTACTGCAGGCGGTGCTATTCAAGGCAACGGCCAAGTTCGCCTGAGCGCCGGATCGCCCTTCACCTTTCAGCTCGCGGGTCGCAACCTGCCCGCCAGTCAAATCGCCGCCCTGTACGACATCAATCCAAACTTTACTATCGGCCTTGTCTCTGCCGATGCCACCGTGGTCGGCAACGGCGGCAACGTCAATACCGTTGTTGACTGGCGGGCCCCCAACGCTCAGTATGCGGGATCTGGCACTATCGATATTGTCGGCACCGACCTTGCCTTTCGCAATACGGTACTGGCCGTTGGCGGCGGCACCGTCAGCGGCACGGGCAGCCTTGTCGATGGTTTTTTTAACAGCGATCTGACCCTACAGGGCATACAGCTCAACGCCTTTTCAGACACCTTGCAAGGTGATCTTGGCGGTCAGCTTCAGCTCAGTGGCAGCACCGACAACGCTAGTCTGGAAACTATCAAAGGTGTAGGCAGCGTCACCTTTTCTAACGGGCTGGCTAGCTTCAATCCAGTATTCGAGACGCTAAACAGTCCACTCGCCGCCGACGTTGCCTGGAATGGCGAAACCATCCGGGTGATTCAGGCCAACTCCGATCGCCTGGTGGCCAGCGGCACGCTCA
Organism: uncultured cyanobacterium; assembly: GCA_963833005.1. Lineage (GTDB taxonomy): Bacteria > Cyanobacteriota > Cyanobacteriia > Phormidesmidales > Phormidesmidaceae > Phormidesmis. The sequence goes on from CAWHWK010000003.1 coordinate 634,282, forward strand.
CGCCCAGCTTCGACAATGGATTCGAGATCGCCCAGTTCAATCTCGATATCACCGCCGCCGACTACCCCTTAGCCGATCTCCCTTTCGATATTCCCGATATCCTCGATCTTTCAGGCGCTGCTGATGTGACTGGCACGCTCACTGGTAGCCCAACGGCCCCCAACTTTCGCGGCAATCTACAGGTGGCCGGGTTTGTCGCCAACAGCCTTCCTTTTAGCTCACCGCTTTCAGGCACCGTTGCCTACACCTCCAGCGCGGGCCTTGATCTAGATGTGACAGGCGGGGGCGATCGCATCGATCTTAGCGTTGGGCCAATTGCCACCGATAGCAACGCTATTCCTCCACTCGCTTTTAACATCGGTTGGCGCGGCGCATCGGCCGTTGGTCAAACACAGGGCGACTTGCTCAGCCTTAATGCCAATAACTTTCCGCTGGCTGCTCTTAACTTTCCGACCGCAGGCGCAGCCGACATCGGCCAGCTGCGCGGCACGCTCAGCGCCAATGACTTCACCGTCAACCTAGCCAATCAAAACCTCGAAGGTGACATTGTCATCGATCAGCTCGGGGTGGGCTACATCAGCATTGGACAGCTAGCTGGAAAGGTTCGCTACGCCAACGATTTGGCCACGCTGACCGAGGGCCAGCTCAGGCTCAATAACAATCTATACACCCTCGTAGGAAGCCTTTCACTAGACGGCCCTGCGCCGGTATACAGCGCCAGCGTCAACACGCAGTCAGGCAACGTTCAAAATTTGCTCACCGCGCTATCTATCTATCGCTTAGAAGATTTTCAACGCGGCCTCACCCCGCCCGACTGGCTAGACGATCCGCTTTCACCCGCCGAGCTAGACGTACTGTTAGCAACAGCCAGCGCCGGAACCACGCCAACCGGCACTCAGCTCGGGTTTCAAAATCAGCTTAATCGGCTAGCCGAACTAGACGAGCTAACAGCAGACGCGGAGATTGCCGCTGCGGCTGAGCCCATCCCACCCCTCAGAGAACTCAGCGGTCCTTTCGCTGGAAACATTCAGCTCAACGGCAGCGGCACTGATTTTCAGCTAGATTTTGACCTAGCTGGCCGTCAATGGCAGTGGGGCGATCGCTACAGCGCCGAAAACGTCGTTGCCAGGGGCAGTCTTACACCCAACATACTGACCCTAGAACCCCTGCGCTTTACCTCTTCTGTTGACGCTATTGATACAGCTATTGACACAGCGCCAGATGCGTCAGATTTACCAGATGCGCCAGCTCTAGAAGAAACACCGCTCGACATCGCGCTACCGGCCTTACCACCGCAGCAGTCATCACTCGATCAGGCCCAGACTCCATCCCCCCGGCCACCACAGGGTCAGCCCTTATCGCCATCAGATGCCGCTGTTGATTTGTTTGGACAAATTGTCTTTGGTCGCGATACCGAACTGAGCTCTGACTTGCAAGCAAGAGTTCAAAACATAGACATCACTGCTCTGCGCGATATTCTTCAACTGCCAGTTGACGTTGATGGTCGAGCCAATAGCCGGGCAACCCTTAGCGGGACCTTAGCCAATCCTCAAATTAGGGGCGATGCCAACGTTGCTAACGCTTCTATCAACAGCACACCCATTGACTCCGCCACTGCGGAGTTTCTGTACCGCGATGCTCGGCTGCGCATACAGAGTGAACTGACCGCCGATACGCCCGAAGAACCGCTTCGGCTCAGCGCCCAAATTCCTTACGCCTTTGGTTTCATGGACGTGCAGCCAGAAACTGAAGATATCAACATCGACATCAGCGTCAGGGATGAAGGGCTAGCGCTGCTCAATATCTTTAGTCAGCAGGTTGCCTGGCAATCTGGCGAAGGCGAAGTTAATCTGCTGGTCGGTGGTACGCGCTCTAATATCGAAATTACTGGCAATGCGTTTGTCGATAACGCTGTTATCACGGCTAAGGTTTTACCCGAACCGCTGACAGGGGTTAGCGGTCGCGCTACGTTCATTGACGATCGCATCGTAGTCGAAACGCTACAGGGCAGCTTCAGCGATGGTCAGCTCACTGCTGCTGGTATTTTTCCGCTGCGAGAATCCCTCATTAGTGGGCCCGAGCTGGCTACAACTGCTCAATATTTGCCCCCTGCTTCTACAGAAGCAGCCATAACAAACGAGGGGACAATTGAGGGGACGCCCGCAGAAACACCCGCAAATCCGCCCGCAAATCCGCTGCTATTTCCTCGCCCCTTAGCACCTAACCGCCCGCTCACAGTCAATCTAGAAAATATTGATTTGGAGCTAGCAGACCTTTACAGGGGTGGCGTCAACGGCCAGGTTATTGTAGGCGGCAATGCCTTAGTCAATGGCCCTCAAATCAGCGGTGAAGTCTTGCTTTCAGACGGGCAGGTGCTGCTACCGGATGGCAATGGCAGCAGCAATGCAGAGGAGGAAGCAACAGCGGAAGGTGACTCTCCGAGCGTCGATCAGGCGATCGCTGATTTGTCAGGCAGCGGTAGCCCAGCCAACAACGAAGGAATTCAGCCGGTTTTTCGTAATTTAGAGCTTGTACTTGGCGACTCTATTCGCATTGTGCAAGGCAACTTGCTGAACTTTGTTGCCGATGGCACCCTAAATCTCAATGGCCCCCCAGACCGGATTGAGCCAGAAGGCGTTATCAGCCTGCGCTCTGGGCGCGTGAGCCTATACACCCAGTCTTTCCGACTGAGAGGCAACAATAATATCGCCCGATTTACCCCTGAAATGGGGCTGCAAAATCCCTTCTTAGACGTTTCTTTGCGCGCGTCTGTCCCCGAAGTTAACAGCTCAGGGACGGTTGCCAGCACTCCTTTTGCCCAGGCAGAGATTGCCGACAATTCAGATACCGGCTTCGAGACGGTAGGCTCACTACGTACTATCCGAGTCCGCGCAGATGTAGAAGGACCGGCCAACGCTATTTTTGAAAACTTGACCCTGTCTAGCTCACCACCGCGATCGCAATCTGAACTGATTGCCCTAATCGGCGGCGGCTTTGTCACCGCACTCGAATCGACCGTTGATAGCCTTGGCGGCGGCGGTGACGACTTTGGCGGCCTGCTCAACCTTGTTGGTGGCGCACTGCTCAACAGCTTGCAAGATTTTGTCGGAGATACGCTCAGCCTCAGCGAGTTTCGGCTTTTCCCCGTGACCTCAGCTAGTCGCGCCCTGTCCGAACAAAGCAGCGGCACGGGCTTCGACATTGGCGCAGAGATCGGCTTTGATGTCACCGAAGACGCCTCGCTGAGCATCGGCAAAATCTTAACCGACAATAGCAATCCTGAATTTGGGGCAAACTATCGCCTGACCGATTCACTCACGGTCAGAACGAATACAAACTTAGACGATATAAATCAGGTTTTATTAGAGTACGAAATCAGATTCTAGTGCTGTGTAATCTTTGACTTGTCCCCTAGTCCGATAAAATGTCTGTGCTTGTACTGAAATCGAGCTTTTTGAATTGAAAGAAGAGGTATCAGGCCCGTCACAAAGATCTGCTTTTATCTTTTTGTCCTATCTTCGAACCTACTGTGCCCAACCGAACCGTGCCTCATCAAACTGTACTCAAACAAATCACGCTCTCGCTGCTGCTTTTTCTTGGGGCATGGAGTCAGGCCAAGCCAGCGACGGCGCAGGCGCTGCTGCCCTACACGCTGCCGTTAGATCAAGAGCGATTGCAGGCAGATGGTGAGAGTCTAGCTAGCGATGCGGCCCAGCTCGCCCAGTTTCAGCAGTTCGATGAGGCCCTCGCTCGCGCTCAGCTTGCGGCCCAGCTTTTGCCGGAAAATGCCGACGTGCTGTCGCTACTAGGTAGCCTTTATTTACAGGCCAGTGAGCCACAGCCCGCTAAAGCCATCAGCACGTTAGAAAGGGCCAATGCGCTTCAGCCGGACAATTCGCTGATTATGTTTGCGCTCGGCAATGCTTATTTTAGCGATGGCAGCTACGCCGAAGCCGCTAGCTCGCTTGAAGCCGGACTGAAGACGGAGCCAGATAACGCTAACGCGCTGTTTGATTTGGGCAATGCCTACTACAAGCTGGCGCAGTACGACCAGGCGATCGCACAGTATGAAAAGGCCATCAGCAACAATGCCGAGTTTTGGCCAGCGGTCAATAACATTGGGCTTGTGATGTACGAATCTGGAAACATAGAAGGTGCGATCGCCAAATGGAGAGAAGCTCTCGCCCTCGCAGGCACCGAAGAAACCGAGCCTTTACTGGCGATCGCAGTCGCCCAGTTTAGCCAGGGCCAGCAGAGCAGCGGCGATATTGACCTCGCGATCGCTGGTCTAGAGCGTGACCCCAGATATGCCGAAATCGACTTCCTTCAAGAAAATCTTTGGGGCGATCAGCTCATCACCGATACCCAAGCATTCTTCGCGGTCCCTAACCTAGAAGCGCTGCTACGCCAGCTTTGAGTACTTATTTGATCGCTTGCGCTCAGGCGGTCTAGCTCACATAGCTCGCCTGCACAGGCTCATCGTCTAAACAACCTAGTCCAAACAACCTAATAACCGCTCGCGCAATCTTCTATAGCAGCGCCAACAAGACGATCTCTTATTAGCAGATCGTCTTTTGTTTTGCTCAAAAGGCATTGCTATGATACAAGTGAACTATTACGAGTGAACTATGAAGGCTTACTGTAAAGAAGCTGGCTATCAAGAAGCTGGCTATTAAGAACCTCACTGAATGTGCCTAGCAGCAATCTATCTAGTAACAGCTGGTAATAGCCGTTGCGCTGATACTTACGCCTTGTTAGGAATCATTGCAGCGATATCATCCACAAACTTTTGATGATCGACCACGGGCTTAGAAATATAGCCATTAGCCCCGCTCTGATTCAAAAAACTCTCTTTATCGCCATCCATCGCATGTGCTGTCACCAAAATCACTGGCACCGCCGACGTTTGCGGATCGCTTTTTAGCAGCTTGGTAATTTCAATTCCATCTACCGGTTTACCTTGATACATGCTGTGAGAGAGCGAAACATCCATTAAAATAACGTCGGCTTCTTGGCGTTGAGCGATGCCGATAACTTCTTCAACATTCTCAGTGTGCTTGACGTTCAGCCCGCCACGCTTCGTCAAAATCTTTGAGAAAACGCGAGCGTTTACCATGTCGTCTTCCACAATTAAAACGGTCTTCATGACTTTATTCTTACAGTGAGAATGAGTAAGTTGAAAAAGAGCAGCGACTGTAAAGAGTGCGCCAGTCTACAGCCAACGCGATCAATCATACAGCCAACAAAACTGAAAACAGTCCAAATAATGTTTGACGAAATGTTTGACGAAGCTGCACAACACGATTTACAACCGATATGGCGTACTATCGCTGACTCTATCCTAGAGTATTGCAGTTTTTTGGCGCTTCCAAACAACGTAGCACGCCCCTCTTAAATCAGCTTTTCTCTGTCTCTATCTACACACAGCGCTTATCTATTCAGGCACCCATTCATGGCGAAGCAGTTAAATTTTTCCAAAGAGCAAATCGTCCCAATCGCCCTCCATACCGAGGTGCAGCGCTCCTACTTGGAATACGCTATGAGTGTTATCGTCGGGCGCGCCTTGCCCGATGTGCGCGATGGACTCAAACCTGTCCACCGGCGAATTTTGTACGCCATGCACGAGCTGGGGCTAGTGCCAGATCGCCCGTTTCGCAAGTGCGCTCGCGTGGTTGGCGATGTTTTGGGTAAATATCATCCCCACGGCGATCAGGCCGTTTACGACGCGCTTGTGCGCATGGTGCAAGAGTTTTCTAGCCGCTATCCGCTGCTTTCTGGCCACGGCAACTTTGGTTCGGTCGATAATGATCCGCCCGCTGCCATGCGCTACACCGAAACTCGCCTAGCGGGGATTGGCCACAGCGCCCTGCTCGAAGAAGTCAGCGAGGCGACCGTCAATTTTATCGACAACTTCGACAGCTCGCAGCAAGAGCCCGTCGTTTTACCAGCTCAGCTGCCCAACCTGCTGCTCAATGGCAGCTCAGGCATTGCCGTAGGCATGGCGACTAATATTCCACCGCACAACTTGGGCGAAGTCGTTGACGGCCTGATTGCCCTGATCGACCGGCCCAATCTTTCGAATGAAAAGCTGTTTGATCTAATCCCTGGGCCGGACTTTCCTACGGGCGCAGAAATTATTGAAACTAAAGGCATTCACGATGCATATCGGACGGGCCGCGGCAGTATTCCGATTCGGGGGATTGCGAGCTTTGAGGAAGTTAGACACGGAAAAGGGAAGCGATCGCGCCAAGCCATCATCGTTACTGAGCTGCCCTATCAGGTCAACAAGGCAAGCTGGATTACTAAAATTGCCAGCCTGGTTAACCAGGGTCGACTCGAAGGCATTATCGACATCCGAGACGAGAGCGATCGCGAAGGCATGCGCGTTGTCATCGAACTCAAGCGAGAGGCTCAGCCTCAGCTGATCTTGAACGATCTGTATAAGATGACCCCGCTGCAAACTAACTTCGGCGCGCTGATGCTGGCTATCGAAGAAGGTCAGCCCCGGCAGCTTTCCCTACGCGAAATTCTCGAAGCCTTCCTCAACTTCCGCGAAGAAACCCTCATTCGCCAATATACCTATGAGCTTGAGCAAAAGCAGGCGCGATCGCACATCGTTGAAGGGCTGCTAATCGCCCTTGATAATATTGACGATGTGATTGACGTTTTGCGCAACGCCGCTGACGGCACCACGGCCAAAGTCCAAATGCAAGCAGAGTTAGGGTTAAGCGATCGCCAAGCCGACAGCATTCTAGCCATGCCCATGCGTCGCCTTACGGGCCTAGAGCAGCAGAAACTTCGAGATGAAGCCCAAGAGCTAGCGGATCGCCTCAGCATCCTGCAAGATCTCGTTGAAGATCGATCTGTGCTGATGAAGTCGCTCAAAAAAGAGCTGCGCGCCCTCAAGAAAAAATTTGGCGACGACCGGCGCACCCGAATTCAGACCGCTGCCGAGCGCAAAAAAGAAGCTCAGGTTCTAGCCGAAATTGCCGCTGAAGAAGACGAAGAAGAGTTTGTCCTAGAGTTTACACGCAAGGGCTACGTTCGCCGAACGTCAGCCAAGGCCCGCAGCCGTCGTAAAACCAAAACCGATCCTGCGCATAAAACTACCCACAAAACCTTAGAAGAATTTGACGACGTAACGCTCCAAAGCGAGCTGGCCAAACCGACTCAAGAAGTCTTGATCCTCGCGGTTGATGGCAAAGCCTACACCCTCAACGTTAACGATATTCCGATCACCAGCCCTCGTCAAAGCAAGGGCGTCCCGCTCATTGGCCTGCTGCCCAGTGCTGTTGGAAATGCACCAGAAAGCATCGTTACCCAAATCGTGCTCACCGAAGCGCGGCTCAAAGAACAGCTCATCTTAGTAACTCGCAAGGGTAAGGTTAAGCGCCTGCCCACCGAAGAAATGACCAGCATTAGCGCGCGTGGCCTCACTGCCGTTAAGCTCAAGGGTGACGATACGCTGCAATACGCCTTTACCGCAGACATGGGCAGCAACCTGATGCTGGCCTCTTCTGGCGGTCGCCTGCTCAGATTCCGCATTGATGAAGAACAGCTTCCTGAAATGAGCCGCACCGCCCAAGGCCCTCAGGGCATTCGCCTGCCCAAAAGCGAACAGCTGGTTGGCTGCGTTCCCGTCGATCCCCAAGATACGCTGTTGCTCATTTCCGCCAAGGGCTATGCTAAGCGCATCTTAGTGAGCAACTTCAAAACCTCGAACCGAGGCGGCATCGGATCTCAGTCCTTTAAATTCGGGCTCAAAAGCGACGCGCTCATCGCCATGAAAACAGCCATACCAGAGGCCAACTTTACTGTCCTCACCGATGAAGGCCGCAGTGCCAAGCTTCCTATTGCCACCGCGCCTTTAAAGGGACGCTCTCAGCCCTGCGATCGCCTCATCACCCCCAACCGCACCGAGAGCATTACCGAGGCCCTCATCACCGACATTCCTGACGATTCAGAAGACTAATCCCTCTGCTCACACTCTAAAAAAATACTCTTGGCTAACGTCCTTCTCCAAAACATCACCAAAGTCTTTCCCCAGTCGCCCGCTCAGACACTGGAGAAAACACCGAAAAAGGCCGATCTCAACGACGATTTGCCCACCGATCGCCCTGTCCTCAACAACATCAATCTCAGCGTTAATGACGGCGAATTCATAGTCCTTGTTGGCCCTTCCGGCTGCGGGAAAAGTACGCTGCTGCGGCTAATCTCTGGGCTAGAAACCCTTACTGGCGGCACCATTTGCATTGGCGATCGCATCGTCAACACCCTACCACCCAAGCAGCGCGACATCGCCATGGTGTTTCAAAGCTACGCCCTCTACCCTCACCTCACCGTCTACAACAATCTTGCCTTTGGCCTACGCCGCACGCTTCGCACGGCCTCATACGATAGTGGAACCGACGCGATCGCCCAGCTCAACCCGCTAGAAAATGCCCTCGCTGGCCTTACCCGTCAGCTCCCTAGCCCCTTTCGCTATCAGTCTAGAGCCGAAAAAAGCATCGCCAAACGCGTTCATAGCGTTGCCCAAATGCTCCAAATTGAAGACCTGCTCTATCGCCTGCCCAAACAGCTCTCTGGCGGCCAAAAGCAGCGGGTCGCGCTCGGCAGAGCGATGGCCCGCAACCCACAGGTTTTTCTCATGGACGAGCCGCTCTCTAACCTCGACGCCAAGCTTCGCACCGAAACCCGCGCGCAAATCGTCAGCCTGCAGCGGCAACTAGGTACAACCACCATCTATGTCACGCACGATCAAACCGAGGCGATGACAATGGGCGATCGCATTGCCATTATGAACCAGGGCGAAATTCAACAGGTCGCCGCCCCGCTCGAACTCTATCGCCATCCGGCTAACCGATTCGTCGCCGCCTTTATCGGTTCTCCGCCCATGAACTTCTTGAACATTACCGTCAAAGCAGGTCAGCTCGTTCACCCACGGTTTACGCTAGCGCTCCCTCAACAGTGGCAAAGTGCGATCGCGCCATACCTCGGCCAGTCTCTCATCCTCGGCATCCGCCCCGAGCACATCGCCGTCGGCCAAACAGCCAGCGCCGTTTCCACCCTCGTCACCCAGTACGAAGCCCTCGGCAGCGAAACCTTCGCCACCACCACCCTCGACACCAGCCTCCCGGCTTTAGACGCCGCCTACCAACCCACTAAGTCTCTTCAAATCCGCATCTCAGCCGATCAGCCCATCGAACGCGGCAGCACCCTTCAAATCAGCTTCCCCCCCGACAAAATCCATCTCTTCGATCCCCAGACAGAAGTCGCCATCAGGCCATAGCCGGTCAACTAGTCGAAAGCCGGTCAAAAACCAGTCAATCGTCCTCATCCACCATATTCGGACTAATCAACGTAATATCAAACTCATCTGGAGCGACCCCAGAGAACGTATCCCGCTCTAGCTGATAAAAGATTGCCCTTGCCTGCGGCCCAAACACAATCTCATCCTCATTGTTCAGATCGTGAGCCTGCATCTTGCGCCCATTGATCAACATGCCATTAGCGCTCGGCTTGCCCTTTAAATTACCATCCACAATTCGGTAGTAGTCTGTCTCATTATCACGGGGTAGCTGTACCAGCGTCGCATGGTGTCGCGATACAAACTGAGAGGCCAGCCGAATATCGCACTTGGGATCTCGTCCCAGCGAATACACAGAACTTTCCAGCGCAATCTCCCGCCGCCCTTGACTATCTTCAACAATCAAAATGCTGGTGAGCCTAGAATCAGAAGACATAGCTAATACCGAAATAATGATCAATCTTTAGTCTTAATATCAAGCCCATTTTACAGCTCGACCATGAACACTCTACAACTCTTTCGCCGCCGCTTTGATGATTGAATTCTGAGAATAAGCATAGAAATTGCCTCAGAACCGTAATTTTTTTTGTTTTTTTAAGGATGTGGCAACATAGCAGCGCTCAACATAGCAGCGCCCAATGCACCCACTACATATTCATTCCCGTTCAACATCAAACATCAAACGTGAAAAAGGAGACCATTCGAATACGAACAGCCTCCTCTAGCGCTATTTTTTCCAGCTCGTTCTAATCAAGACTAGGCCATAGAATTCGCAGGAACTTTCGCTGTTGTCAGCTGTCGATAGGTATCGCGCATTTTTAGACCCACTAGCACCTGAAACAGGCCGCTGCCGTTGTTAGAGCCAGGATAGTTGCGGTGCTTCAGCAACAGCTCAGTCATTTCACCGTAGTGCTCAGTAGAGGTATTGCTCAGATGGCTTTCTACGTAAATGACCTCTTCTAGGCGGTCAAACTGACCGTCTAGCTCAAGGACAGAAACCTCATTACCATAGTAGCTATCTGGCCCGTACTGCATACGTAGCCCAGGATAGGAACAGGTCAGCTTGCGTCCACAAGGAATCCAGTTGATGGTTGAACCTTCGTCAAACAGATAGACCGGATTAAAGCCCTCTACGTCTTCACGCTGAATCAAGCGAACGCGAAGGATTTTGTTCTCCTTATCGTCTTGAATGAGGTTCGTCGGCAGAATCTGAATAACCACGTCCGCATACTGTTTCTGTACGTCGATGTAGGCTTCAAAGTCAGGCTTACGCGAATTAATGGCGGCTAGCACGTCTTCATAGGTGTGGCCGCGCTCAGCCATATCTCGCTGAATCTTCCAGTTAATTTTAACCTCGTCACTAATGTCGAGATATACGCTAAAGTCCAGCAGAGAGCGAACGCGCTCGTCATACAGGGGGTGCAAACCCTCAATTACGACGATCTTATTTGGCATTACTTTCTCCGGCGGATCTAGTTCACCAGTTTCGTGGTTATAGATAGGCTTGTCGATAGTCTTGCCTGCCTTCAGCGACTTAATCTGCTCGTACATCAGATCGAAATTGTTCGCCTTGGGGTTTAGAGCAGTTACCTTTTGCTCCTTACGCTGCTTACGATCCAAGCTATGGTAGTCATCCAAGCAGATGACCGTCATAAACTCTTCCCCAAAGAGGTCTGCCAATCGACGCAAAAAAGTCGATTTGCCGCATCCCGAATCTCCGGCAACACCGATTAAAACTACCTGGCCTTCGTTACTGGTCATAGGGTCCTCTACAACAAAGTCAAAATCATTTTTAAAGAATCAAAAACAAATAGCTGCCCAACGGCACTTGCCTTGAAGCACTCACCCCAAAACCACTATTTGCCTGTAGCTGCCAGCTTTTACCCAATACACATCAAGTTCTCGCACAGCAACGCAATCTTCGCCCATCAGTCGGCTCCACAGGTCATTAAGTCCACGGGTCATTAAGACAAGTCAGCAAGCCAACTTAAGCAATCGCCCAGAAGCAAAAAAGCTTCCTAAAGGCACCAACCAACAGCCACCAACCTCAAACGAACCCAACACAAATCACGCTTCGTTATGATTTGAAACTTTTGATTACGTATATTGAATATTATCAGAGACCACGACGTCCGAACAACCCGCTCTCTCAGGAGATCCCGTCGATACCGCTCTATAAAATCCCTGGCGTTGCCTGCGCATACACCCGACTTTTAAATGCCTGAGCGATCCCCAAACCTCCGGCTGACAGCCCTCTTACCCTTCTCAGTAAAAAGATCAAATCTCATCGAATGGTGACCTCTAATTTGAAAGCTGGCACTACAATCTTGGCAGTGAATGGGCCCTTTACTGCACACAAAAGATGAAATCCATCGACTCACAATGATAATCTAGTGCTCATAACTAGATATCTGAAGCCACTTAAGGCGATTACTAAGGATGTATAACTCCAGCAGCACTGGCAGCAGCGATAACAGCTCAGCTAGCAACCGTCTCTACGTTTACGAAGTAGAGGGATTAGGACAAAGCGGTCAGGCTAGTGAGATGAACGCTCCGCTCAGACGCAGCGGCACCACTTCTATCACTGTGCCCTATGACCGAATGCAGCAAGAAAGCAAACGCATTATGCAGCTAGGCGGCACAATTGTTAGCATTCGCCCGGTTGGTGAAGCCGCAGAATTTAGTGCCTCTGCATCATCTAACGGAGACAGCGCGCCCACGAAGCAAACCCCATCTTCCTCTAAGAAAGCAATGACTCAAGCCAAAGAAAAGAAAAAAGTCCCCGTTAATATCTACAGGCCCAAAACCCCCTACTTGGGCGCGTGCCTTTCCAACGACGATTTGGTCGCAGAGGGGGGTATTGGTACTGTAAAGCATCTCAAGTTTGATCTTTCGGAGGGTGACTTGCACTACCTAGAAGGTCAGAGCATTGGCATCATCCCCGATGGTGAAGACGAAAATGGCAAGTCTCACAAAATTCGGCTGTACTCGATTGCGTCTACTAAGCATGGCGACGACGTAGATGACAAGACGGTTTCGCTTTGCGTACGTCAGCTAGAGTACAAAGACCCTGAAACGGGTGAGCAGGTTTACGGCGTCTGCTCCAGCTTTCTTTGTAATCTAGATGTCGGCCAAAAGGTGCAAATTACGGGCCCTGTCGGGAAGGAAATGCTGCTTTCTGACGATCCTGATGCCAACATTGTCATGATGGGTACGGGTACAGGCATTGCCCCCTTCCGCGCTTACCTCTGGCGGATGTTCAAAGACAAAGAGCGCGCAGAGAACCCTGACTACCAGTTCAATGGCAAGGCTTGGCTGATCTTCGGAATTCCTAAAACAGAGAACATTCTCTACAAAGAAGAACTAGAAGAAATTCAGTCTGAATATCCTGACAACTTTGAGCTGACCTATGCTATCAGCCGTGAGCAAAAGAATTCAGAAGGCGGTCGCATGTATATTCAGCACCGTGTGGCCGAAAATGCAGAGCGTCTGTGGAAAATGGTTCAGCAGGATAATACCTACGTCTACATCTGCGGGCTCAAGGGTATGGAAGATGGGATTGATGAGGCGATGGCCGCAGAAGCGTCTAAAGCAGGCGTCGAATGGTCTGAGTACCGCCGGACGCTGAAGAAGGCGCACAAGTGGAATGTAGAAACTTACTAGAACTCACTAGACCAGAAACTAGCTAACTTTCGTCTGGCTAGGAAAAGCGGTTTAGCAGCTGATTCTACGATTGATAAAGGAGGGACGTTCTAACCGGAGCATCCCTCCTTTACAATTGGGAGGTTATTTTCAAAGGATTGTAGGACGTTGGATTCAAAGGCAGCAGATTCAAAAGCGGTACTCAAAGTCGGGCTGCTAGGCTTGGGCACTGTGGGTACAGGTGTTGCAAAGATTCTGCTGGAAACCGATGGTCGCCATCCACTGCTAACGACGCTGGACATTGGCAAGGTAGGGGTGCGATCGCTTAAACCTCGCGATGTCAGTCTACCCGACTCCATTTTTACCACTGATCTCAACAGCATCGTCACCAATCCCGACATAGACATTATCGTCGAAGTCATCGGGGGGCTAGAGCCTGCTCGCACGCTCATTCTCAAGGCCATTGAGCAGGGTAAGCACATCGTTACGGCCAACAAAGCCGTGATCTCCCGCTACGGCGAAGAAATCTACGAAGCGGCCACCGCCGCTGGCGTCTACGTCATGATTGAGGCGGCAGTCGGGGGCGGCATTCCGATTATTGCCCCGCTCAAACGATCCCTTAGCGTCAACCGCATTCAGGCGGTAATGGGGATCATCAACGGCACGACCAACTACATTCTCACCCGGATGCAAAATGAGGGCGGCGACTTTGAGGCCATCTTGTCTGATGCTCAGGCTTTGGGCTACGCCGAAGCTGACCCGACTGCCGATGTGGATGGATTGGACGCGGCTGATAAAATTTCTATTTTGGCGGCGCTGGCTTTTGGTGGCCGAGTCAATCGAGAAGACATTTACTGCGAAGGAATTCGGAATGTTAGCGCAGCAGATATTTCCTATGCTGAGAACCTGGGATTTGTGATTAAGCTGCTAGCGATCGCAAAACTGCCCAACGACACGACTAGCGACACTGCCGACGACACCGGTAAACCCAACCGCATCCAGGCCCGCGTTCATCCCACTCTAGTCCCCATAGATCATCCGCTTGCCAGCGTCAACGGCGTCAACAACGCTGTCCTAATCGAAGGCGACCCTATCGGCCAGGTGATGCTCTACGGCCCCGGTGCGGGGGAAGGGCCTACTGCCTGCGCTGTTGTTTCTGACCTGATGGCGATCGCAGCCAACCCGACAGCAACGCTTGAAACAGCCGATACCTTAAACCCGCTGCTTAGCTGCGTCCATACCCACACCCTAACCATCGTTCCGAATACCGACGTGGTCACTCGCCTCTACATTCGTCTGCTGGTAAAAGACACCTCCGGCGTCATCGGCAAACTGGGCACCTGCTTTGGTCAGCACGACGTCAGCCTAGAATCCATTGTCCAAATCGGCATACAAAACGGCTTGGTCGAACTTGTTGTCGTAACCCACGAAGTCCCAGAAAGTGCCTTTCAGCAGGCCCTCACAGAAATTCGCCAGTTTCCTGAGGTAATTGACATTCCCAGCCTGCTGCACGTGCTCTAAATGTCTGAAACTACATCTGGCCAAGCGCTCTATCAGTGGCGGCAGTGGGCCATTCAGCTATCGAAAGAAAACAACATTAATCCCAGTGAAGTTGACTGGCTGCTGCAAGGGCTCACCCCGCTTAAAAGCCTATCGCTACGACTAGGCACCTATCGAGATCAGCTAACTATTCCCATTAGCATTTCTCTGACTGACTTCACAGAAAAATGGAAGCAGCGCATACAAGAGCGTATCCCTGTTCAATATCTCGCCGGAGAAACCCCTTGGCGTCATTTCTCACTTACGGTGACGCCGGACGTTCTCATTCCTCGCCCAGAAACTGAGATAATAATCAATATTGTAGAGAAGCTAGTCGCTGATCATTCTGATCCGAAGAACGATGAGGAGGGAAACTATGAGGAAGGGACCTGGGCTGACTTAGGAACTGGGAGCGGTGCGATCGCCCTTGGCCTAGCTCACGCCTTTCCCAAAGCCACCCTTTACGCTACAGACATTAGCTCGCAAGCACTCGCCATAGCCCAACACAACGCCGCTAAAAATCACCTAACCGGTCGCATCAGCTTTTACCAAGGTAGCTGGCTAGCCCCCTTGTCTGCCCTAAAGCATCAGCTCAGCGGCATTGTCACCAATCCGCCCTACATCCCTAGCCAAACGGTTCTTACCCTGCAACCCGAAGTCACCCGGCACGAACCCCACCTAGCCCTAGATGGCGGTGCAGACGGACTTAGCTGCATCAGAACGCTTATAAACGATAGCGCTAGCTATCTCAGGCCGAATGGAATCTGGATAACAGAACTGATGGACGGCCAGGCCCACACCGTCGCCAACCTCTTAGCACAACAGGGCGACTACACTCACATCACCATCCACCCTGATCTCTCTGGCATTGACAGATTCGTCTCTGCTCGCAAAGCTTTATAATCAGCGCACAGACCCCAAGCAAACAAAACTATTCTCAAGCTAGTAAAACTATGGAAAGCACCGCTTCACTCGACTGGATATTAGCTGTAACTGCGATCGCTATTTTCTTTGGCGGACTCTTCCTCCTCTTTGATGGCATCAACGGCAGCAACGACTGAAGACAGCACACAGGCCAAAGAAAATACACAGAAAATTCTACAATATCAATAGCAGAATCTATCCCTTGTTCTATAGCTTGGATCAGGCTCAGTTCGTTCGTTAGCGGTTCGAGTAGCGCCAATCAGCGTAGAAACAATTACGCAGCATTTAATATCAGGAAATCTTTTGCTAGAAACCGTAAGCCGTCCCAGCCGGTAGCGTACATTCCCTTTCTCATCAAACCGAACGAGATAAAGGTCTCCTGATGTTGCGAAAGTAGTCTCTTCGTCAAGCTGAACGGAAGAATCTAGCACTGACCAGCCAGAATCACCGGGTAGCGTGTTCGAGCTATGAACAATCATCTCAAGCGTACCTGAACGTTCTCGAACGCTGAGCTGCCAAGAACTACTTTTTTGCCCAGACTTCATCTGTGCCTGCTGAACGCCTTGGTGCAGTTGACTTCCCACCGTAGATACCTGATGTCTCGCAAGAAAACGCAGCCAGGTCGGAACGGCGATCGTAGCTACAATTCCAATAATAACAATAACAATAAACAGCTCTATCAGCGTAAAGCCTTTGTTTTCATCTCGCTTAAAGCCCAAGATCGGGATTGTCACAGGCAACACCATCAGCATCTACAATACTACCTAGCAAACTGCTAACAATCAAACACTTTTGCGTAGCCGCCGAGCTATCTGAAGTAACTTTTACCACAAAAGGAACAGAGTCTGCGGAAATGCTACCTCGATAGTCAAAAGTAATCTCATCTACTGTAGACATGGTAGATGCTGTCGAACCGTAGGCGGCGGCGAGCTGAATATTTTTTGCATTAGAGCCTAGACTAACAGGGTTAGTGGATGTTTGCCCCGTCGTTGATAAGGCTGCAGTTGGACCATCAACACTTGAGCCAAAGACAACACTATAATTAGTAGATTTCTGCTGAGCTTGTGACTGAGCATTCTTCAAAACAGATCTTAGCTCAGTTCGTACCGTGTTCACTCTCTGCCGATTGAGATAGCCTAACCACCCAGGTGCAACAATGCTGCCCAGCACGCCCACAATTACAATCACCACCAACAGTTCGATCAGTGTAAAGCCAGCATCCTGCGAACAAGTCTGATATTTATCTACTTTCATGACTTAAATTTTCCTATCGAGGCTTTACTCAGCCGGGTTTTTATTAATAACGCCTCGCATCAAGACTCTAGTCTCCAAAGTAGGAAGCGCACTATCATCACTAAACGCATTTATCGCCCCGCCAGCGCCATCAACGCTACCTCTCAAAAAGAGATAAGCGTCTTGATTACCATTGCCTTCTGCACCTGCAAGATCAGGCGAAGGATCTTTTACACAGGCAAAGAAACTCGTTGCAGTAGATATTGTTGCAGTACTAGGAACAATATTATAGTTAGCGCCTAGTGAGCTACACGAGTCACTCAAAGGCGCTTTGTTGTATAATGCAGTAGAAGCAGCCACAAAATCAACAAGTACTGCTTTTGATCCTTGTGTCATACCAGATGAAGACCATGTGCTAAAGTCAACACCTTCAAGCGCTGGATCTCGGTATCCCGGCGTAAGTGTTAGATTTGCAAGATTGCTGTACTTATCAAGCTCATATCTAATAATTCGCGACTCGCCTGACCAATTGGCATTAGTGTCTCTCGCTTTTTGCAGGTATATAACTAGGCTATATGCTGACTGCCTAATTTCGAGAACTTGACACTGATCGAATGTTGATGTTGAGGCACCCCAAGTGGTGCAATCTGGAATACCGGCATCAATAGCATCAGGACGCCAAAACGCCAAGATAGGAACCTCAACGGATAGATCTATATCGAAGAGCTGACGAGCGACCAGGGAAGGATCATCATAGATATACACAGCTTCTTTCAAATCGTCAGCAACGTAGTCTATCGCTCGTTGCATATCTTGCTGGACTCGGGTTAGCGTTGACTCACGCCGGTCAATTTGCAGCAGTTCTACAACCAAGTAAAGCAGGCCAGATACTACAATGCTGGCAACTATCATCGCGACCATCAGCTCTAACAAAGTAAAGCCAGCAGAAAGCGAGTGATTTCTGTTGAATATTGCTTTTTCAGATAGTCTACGAGAGAGTCTTTGAGATATACGAGAAAACAAGTTTGGCAGTGCCATAGCCCGACAGGATTAAGATTAAAGAATTTCTGATATCAACGGCAAAACAACTAAGTGCAGTCTTCTATACCAGCGGTTGAAGCGGTTGACCCTGAAGGTGTGGAAACGTATTTCCAATATTCGCAGAGTGCACCGTCGCGATCGCCCTGAAAGATATCTGTATAGATCACAGCTAAGGGGCGAGTTCCCCTTTCTCCCTCACCGCTAGTAAAGCTTAGCCCAGCCGCCTCTGTAGATAAGCTAGAACTATTTTCCCGAACAGCTCGCGAGTCATACACCCGCACACCCAGCTCGAAAGCCATGGGTACGGAAGAGCCAGCAGGCTTGACACCTACCGTCCGAAAAACTTGGACGGCAAATTCGTTGTCTATATCATCGTCAACGTTCACCAGCTTTGCCACTGCAGGTGTGCTGCCAAAACTAGTTGAGGCAGAAGTTGGTGCTGCCATACCGGCAATAGATGTTATCGAAGTGGAAGGATAAGAGGCCAAGCCAATGATGTAGTCTTCCCCCTCTCTCAGCCAGCAGTCGAATTTTTTCCACTTCGCCCTGAGCTACCTGTATAGCCTGCTCTGCTTTTTGGCTTTGCACCCGCGTCGCTACAGAAAATACCATTACCGGGGCAATGACAGCGGTAGATATTCCAATGAGCGCGATCGCAACTAAGCACTCTATTAAAGTCAGTCCATCAGTTTTAGAGGTTCGGCTGATGGCAGCGATTGAAGGTTTTAAGTGAGGGCGCATCTGCTTGTTCTCTAATTAGAGTTCTCTGATGGATGTTCTCTGGCTGGAAAATGAGCGGCCTGGCTTAAGGGCAGGTTGCAGCAAGGTCAATCTGTCTACCACCCGCGCTAGCAGCAGTAGCACACCGAAGATTTTTCACATAAGGATCGTCAACCGGCAGCTCTCGGTAGAACTCGCTGCGGGGACGACCAACCGTCACAAAACGGCGGGCAATCGGACCGGCTGGGGCATATTGCAAGCCCACGTCATAACCCCAAATTCTGTTGGGTGCACCGTAGAAGCGGAATCGTCCAGAGTCAACCTGAGGGTCTGAGCCGGGTTCCCACTCTTCTTGGTCGAAAGGTGCTGTGGCAGAGGTGCTGAAATTTAGCTGGAAGAATCCGCCTGAAATATGCAGATCTGTATTGATCCAATGTTCAATGAACCTGGGGAAGTTGTGCATGCCGCCGTAGGTCTGACCAGCTTGCGAAGGAATAATTCCACTGATGAAAACTGCGTTGATAATTGTGCGGACGGCCTGCTCTAGGTCTCCACCTCGCTGATCGTCATATATAGTGTTACGGCTGCTGGTAGAACTTACAAACTGTAAGTAGTCACCATCAGGAACTACTGTACCGTTAGATCTGGTCAAACCGCCATTTCGATCTATTAGGATAGGTGTCGTTAGATCGCTAGAATCAATATGTTTCCAAGCACCAGAAGCAGTTGCGCTGTTTGAGTATAAGCGATTCTGATTCTGATAGGAACTTGTACCAAAGCCTCCACTATTGGTTTGGTTACGCGATAGCGTAAACCCGTCTTCGATATTTCCATCACGGAATGTTCTTGAAAGTACACCAACTGCATCTCCAACAATCTCTACGGGTCGCCATTGGTCTTGAGCAGGGTTAGCAAAGTTGGCGTCGTTGCGCTCGCTGATTGCGCGATCACCATAGAAATCCATACCCGAAGGCGCCTGCGTTCTATCCGTACAATCGGCGGCAATCAGCTTGTCGGTAAACTCTTCAATCAAGCCACCACAGGCATTAGCGGCAGCCGGATCAAAAGTGCTGCCATAGGCTTGATGTAAGTTAAAGTCTCCTTTGACATACACCATATTATCCGAGACAAACGTCATCCCGGAAAGTACGTCTGTGGCTCTGTTTAAGGTGGCCCCGTTGATTAATCTGAATCCGTAAGGCCGACGATCAGGATCAGGGTAAAAGTCGATTGGTTTCGTATTGATATTTAGCTTGCTACCATCTGTCTCATCTGTGAGCGGCGGATCTTGTAGAAACGGCTGTGCTGCTAGTTTCTTCAGGCGGCAATCTCTGTTGTTACCACTCACCGATTTTACAGAATCATTATTGTTTGTATATACTTCTGCCCAATCGTTACAGTCCGACCAGGTTGTACTAGCCTCTTTTGGTCGAACAATAGCATCCTCACGGACAGCGTCTTCTCGAAAAGCGTATACGATACCGTCCACATCAGGAATCCAGTGGTCGCTAACGTTTGTATTAGCAGAGAGTTTGTTTACATCAAAGTCTAACAAACGGCTGCCAATCAGCTCGCGACCGTCATACACGCCCTTATCTAGAATTGAAACTTCCTTCAATGTACTATTTGCAGAAATTTGCATAGACTCAGGATCGAAAGAAGAACCCATAGCCGGATCAGCCGTTGGCAGCTTCCAGTCATCGGCAGTATCTACAGTGGCAGATACTAAGTCGCGTGGTGTGAGTGCGATCGCAACAATCCCAGTATCAGTCGCATCTTCCACATCTGCTGTAGTACCATCGTCGCCAACGACTTCATAAGTAACGGTACGATTAACACCATCCGTAGCATCAGAAATATAGGCTCTATCTATATACTCCTCTCCGAGAGTACTTTGATCATGAGAGCCGCTACCTAGCTGACCATGGTTTTCTGTTGGAAATAGATAATATAAAGATGGATATTTAGGGCCGGATACGGAACAGAACAACGCCAAAGCAGATTTGTTATCTTGCAGAGTTGAATCGCTACTCGTTAACAACTCGTTAGTCAAACTACCAGCTTGGTCAGGGTGGCATTCAGCCGGAAACATGAATCGGTAGGTTGTTGTTCCGTCTTCATTTTGGCCTATGTATTCCACTAAATGAGAAGCAAACCCATATTGGCGATCGCGCTTTACTTGCGCTAACTCTCCTAGGGCTTTGACAGCAGCCTTCTGCCCGTCCGAAAGCGAAGCCGCCGCCAGAACAGCATCTTTATCAATCTCTACGCCCGCACAGTCGTAGTCATAAGCTGCTGCCGACACAGCAACACATTTATCAGCAGCAAAGCTACCGATATCCACACCACCACCATTCTGAGCCCCAATAGTATCGACTAAAGCCGATGCTACGTTAGCAGCGCTTGTGCTGTCTCCAAGATGTGTACTTATAAGACTAGCTTCCTCATCTTCTTGAGAAGAAAGGTTATAAGCCAACATACCCAGAGTACAAGCCGCAGAATGTAGCGTAGACTGATCTGCCGGACTTAAGTCAGTGTAGGCTCCGGCACCTAACACTCGTCTTAGGTTCGAGAAATCTCCCCACATTGATAGATAGGGATCGGGATGAACGGTTGTGTCTTGAACAGGAACAAACGACGGTGCGCCTCCATCTGGATCGCCAGCAAACTGAGCCAGATTGTTTAACGCAATTCTTAACGGCTCTCCGGTAGCTACTTGACTAGCAAATGAACTATAAAAGTCGAACTCCCAACCGTTTGTTCCATTGCCTGTCAAAAAGTCAACTTTAGGACTTCCTGAAGCGTAATTTCCAAAGGTACGGCTGTTTGCTAGCGTGATAGCTGTTCCTGGATGTGAGGCAGCCGCAATGCAGGCAAGCGGTAAAGACCCATCTGACTCGTGATGATAAACGACCATCCCCTGAGCAGCAGCTAGGTTGTCATATAGGGTTCGTCTTTGTCGGTTTTCCGCTTGCTGGTCGTCCGCAGACGCATCGCTATAAACTGGATGTAGAGGATCTCGTTTATTCGGATCTGATTCAGCCCCGCCTTTCCAACCAAACGGGTTACCCAGCTCTAATCTTTGGCCAACGACTATCCGCAAGCCTTGCCCAATAGCTCGCCGCTCCCAGTAACCATCAAGACCATAGATACCACCTGTAACATCTAGAGAAGTTAGCGCTGTATCACTAGTAATAGGAGCGCCTACAGAGATACCGCTAGGAATATCGTGATTATCGTCATAGACTGCTTTCGGGCCGTAGCGATTATCCGCTCTGTAGGTATCATCTAAATAGGGCACTGCCGAAGGGTTGCTATAAATTCGCTGACGCTGTGAGAACAATCGACTTTCCCAATTGTCGTCATGAGACCAGTCGCTATCGCTACGATGAGCCTTTATGTCCTGCGTAAACAGCTTAATCGGGTCCATCAAGATATTTCTGAGACCCCCTCTAGTCGCTATTACCGAGTCATTATCAGTACCGATTAAACCGTTTGTGATATCAGGAGGGTTGTTATCAGATGTAAACAGATGGAATCTCGGGCTGCCGTTGTTAGAGCTACTACCACTAAAGTCATTAGGACCGTTCTTCGCCGATAGCACCTCTCCTCTATACGTACCGTCTTGAGCAAGTGTAATTTCGGCAGCATCTCGTGTATACAAACAAGAATTGTGAGAGCTGACCATGCGAGCCTGATACTTGTCTCTAACGAGAAAGTTGCCTTCTGTGTGCATCGCACCGTTCCAAAAGAAATTTCTACTAGCACCTGGAAACAGCTCTAAATCATACTTAAACCAAGCACCCCACTTGTTGCCTCTACTTGCTTGCCGCACCTGTTGAAACTCTAGGGCAGTTGCCGTACTATCCGCATTGTTTCGATTGGCAACAAAAGCCGTTACCTGAAAATTCTTTTGCAGAGTGGTTGAACTGATTGCTTGCCATCCAGATTCTGGCGCTCTTGAGCTTCCACAGTTTGCGCTGGCTTCGCTGGTGTTTATTGGGCCATTTCTGGTTACTAAGGCAGCTGCTTTTTCTGGAGTTTGCGCCCCTGTAATTGTTTCACCGTCATTTTCGTCATCCATCAAAATAGAATAGGCAACCAGCTCTCCAGCTTCAATCTCACCATCACCATCAACGTCAGAGGGGAAAACCCAGGCATTATCAGGGCCATCGCCATCGTCGGGATCGCTAGTGCTATCAGTGCCAATATTAAGCCTTTCTTCATCAGGAAACGTATAAGGCTCGTAAGGCTCGTTCGCCGTAATCTCAGGAATACCATTATTGCCATCGTTGAGCATCATGCTCGCAATGACATTGCTTGAGGGAACGCCGCCCGGAAAACGACTATCTTTCGAGAACAGATACTCTAGTTTTGATTTAGCCCTATCAATAGCCGGGGCAGCCGCGCTATCAATGACCTGCTGCTCACGTAGGGCCATCACGCTTGTAGAACGGCTAAAGGTGCGAAAGCTAAGCGCGCCCACTGTCAGCGTCAGCACTAGCAACAGCAGCGCGGTTGTCGGTAAAACAAACCCCCCTCTGCTAAGGCGAGCAGGCCGACTAACAAAAAACAAACTCCGCAACAGACCGCTCATAAAACGACGGCTAAGTCGTCGAAAATCAGAGCGCGATCTTTTGTGTTTTCTGTAGCGAGTCTGCTTGTCGGGGGACATGGTGGGCTTCCTGACTAAGTAAGAGAGCAACAAAAAGTGAAAACTAACGTTTCAAACACTTGTTGCGATGCTGCTCGCTCAGATTACCCACCCTGTGTAGCAAAAATTGTCAGTAAGTCTACCCATCTAGAGAGCAACGAAAACAGAGGTTTTAGCCATTCACAGAAATCGAGTAAGACTGTAAAGAGAGTACAAAAAAGAGCAGCCCTCTGTAATTTCACAGAGAGCTGCTCTTTAGAATTTAGTTTTTTTGAGTCGTCCAATCCGCTGCTAGCGCGGGCGAATTTAATACTTATTGAGATTAAGACCTGCTTCGCGAGCCATTGCTTCAAGACCTTTTTTCTCTAGGGTCTTTAGAGCTTTGGTAGAAACGCGGAGTTTTACAAAGCGGTTGCCCTGAGGCCACCAGATACGCTTGTCTTGAAGGTTAGCTTCTTGAAGGCGCTTGGTACGGCGGTGAGAGTGAGAGACGGAAAAGGCGTTATTGGCTTTTTTGCCGGTGAGGTCGCACTTCTTAGACATGAGTATTCTACGCTAACGGAGTTATTTATTATAGACAGCTATGGTCAAAAGGCCAAAGGCAGACTTTTAAAAATCTATCTTTGGCCTCGGCTTGAGTGATGGCGTTGGTCCTTTGTTCCCAAGTTTCAGCCAAGTTCAGGGGGCTAAAGCCAAGAGCGTTGAACGATTTTACCGCTCGGTTAGCTGGGTGAGTAGGTTGGTAGAGCGCTCGGTGAAGGCTTTCATGCCGTCAGCATCAAAACCTTTTTGGGCCATGAGGGCAAGGTCATAGACTTGCTCACAGATTAAAGTAGCAAGCTGAGCAGAAGGCGATTCACCACCATCGGTCTGGACGATGCTGCCTTGGCTGAGTTTGGCCACGTTTTGAATTAGAGGGTGAGAGGTATTGACAAGCAGGGTGTGCGAATCTGGAAACTCAACGCCTTGCTGCTGAAGAAAGGCGCTCATTTCTTGCATTCTGCGCAGTTCCTCGGGGACGAGGACCATAGCAGGTGGGGCTGATTGGTCACCAGACTTTAGCGCTTCGGTGCGAATTTTGATGCTCGGTCGGTTGAGGGCTTTTTCAAAGACTTCTTTGACCTGCTCGCTACGTGTTTTGTTCGTAGTGGCATCAACGATTTCGTTTTCCTGCTCGCTATCGATCAGGGTGTCGTCAAGATCGGCATCAACCCTTGAGAACTTAACGTCTGAGTATTCTTGCTCTAGGAAGGAGACGAAGTGGGTGTCGATGAAGGAGTCCATGAAGAGGACTTCTAGCTCTTGGTTTTTCAGCAAGCTGACGTATGTCGCCTGTGAAACTTCGTCGGTGGCGTAGTAGACCCGGTTTTCGTGCTTTTCTTGGTTGCGCTCTAGGTATTCCTTGATGGTGGTATAGGAATTTCCGTTGGCATCTACCGCAGATTTTTCGTTGACATCTGCCCAGGCATCGTCGCCGTCTGCCTGATCGGCAACTTCGACTTCGACTTTTGGCTGGTCTGATTCGGCTAAGTCGGCGGTGGAACGGAAGATAACGTAGTTTTGAACCTGCTTTTTGAACTTATCGTCATTAAGAGAGCCAAATTTGACGAAGGTGCCGAGGTCTTGCCAGATACGGACGTACTCAGAAATATCGTCACGGTACAGCTCTTTGAGGCGATCGCCCACCTTTTTCGCAACGTAGTCAGCAATTCTGCGTACGGTTCTATCTGCCTGCAAAAAGCTACGAGACACGTTCAAAGGAATATCTGTACTGTCAATCACACCGCGCAGAGGCGTCAGGAATTTGGGGATAATCTCCTCACAGTTATCGCTGACAAAGACCTGATTGCAGAACAGCTTGATTTGCCCTTTGTTTAGCTCTACGTCTGGCTTGAGCTTGGGGAAGTAGAGGATGCCGTTGACGACGAAGGGGTAGTCGGTGTTGAGGTGAACCCACAGCAGGGGCTCTTCTTCGTAGGGATACAGGTAGCGGTAAAGGTTGAGGTAGTCCTCGTCTTTTAGATCGCTAGGCGACTTTTTCCAAAGGGCTTCTTGCTTGTTGATGACTTCGCCGTTGAAGTCGATGGGCACGGGCATGAAGTCGCAGTAGGTCTTGACGAGCTGCTTGATGCGGGCGTCTTCAAGATATTCGTGCTCGTCGTCGTTGAGGTGGAGGGTGATGGTGGTGCCGCGTTCGGTGCGATCGCTCTCACTGAGTTCAAAAGACGTGCTGCCATCGCAAGACCAGTGCACCGCCTGCGCATCCTCGCGCCAAGAGCGAGTGTCAATATCGACCCGGTCGGCCACCATAAACGAAGAGTAGAAGCCTAAACCAAAGTGGCCAATGATCTGCTGATCAGATTCATCTTTGTATTTGGAGATGAATTCCTCAGCACTCGAAAAGGCAACCTGGTTGATATATTTTTTGATCTCATCGCTGGTCATGCCGATGCCAGTATCGCTAATGCTGAGCGTTTTAGCGTCTTTGTCCACGGCAATCGTGATTTTGGGCTCTACCTCGCCGCTGTACTCACCAGAGCGAGAGAGCATACTGAGCTTGCTGATGGCATCTACGCCATTGGAGATAAGCTCACGGATAAAGATTTCATGGTCGGAATATAGCCACTTTTTGAT
Organism: uncultured cyanobacterium; assembly: GCA_963833005.1. Lineage (GTDB taxonomy): Bacteria > Cyanobacteriota > Cyanobacteriia > Phormidesmidales > Phormidesmidaceae > Phormidesmis. The sequence continues at coordinate 659,976 of CAWHWK010000003.1, forward strand.
AATGGGGAAAATATTCTCGGTATGGATACTGATGTTGCCTTGTTCCAAAACCGTAGTCATAGAAATACGCTCCGCTGCCTGCTGCAATATGTAAAAACCTAAACTCTATTTTGTTTGATTCTAGAACGAGTGCAATAGAGGAAAGCCGAACTACCACCGATCAGATTTCCCTACTCAAATTTATTGTTGGGTCAATAGTCGCAAGGTCAATAGATAATCGTAAGGTCAATAGCCCAAATCAATTGCCGATACGCGTTGCAAAATATATTCTTGCTGCTGTGGGCTAAACAAGCTGTAGAACTTAGTGGCGTTAGCACTGCGAATAGGCGAGGCGACGCCCGCTTTCCAGGGCTCGCGAGCGAGGCTAACCTGATGGGCCGTCTCTATATAGCCGCTGAGCATCGTCGGGAGAAAGCTGAGATCCATAAACTTGCAGAGGTTTTCTAGCGCAATTTGCGGTCTAGCCACGAGGTCTTCATAGCTCAGCAAAAAGTGATTAGGGACATCGGCATACTGCAAGCTAATAGAAACATCCTTGATCCACCGCTCTATAGCTAGCTCAATACTGGGGGGTTCATTAGCCCACTGTTTGGGGTATTTTTTGCGGACGTCGTAGAGAGAGGCCACGGTGTCTTGCCCGGCTCGGATGATATGGATAAATTTAGGCCGTTCAATATGCTGCGTAATGTAATCGAGATGATAGAGATGGGAGGGGGTCTTTTCTATCCAAGTGGTTTTGTTTTGCTGGGTGGTGAGCTGATCGAGGGTCTTTGAAAAGTGGGCGGTGAGCTGCCGGGGAAACAGGATGAGCGGAGAGGTGCGATCGCCCTTGTAGCCGCTTTCTCTCAAAAACTTGGCCAGGGTGGGTTTGGCACGACGAGAAATGATGCCGAGTCGCTTACGCTTTGGCTCACTGTGCGGAAAGAGATGATTAAAAAAGTTGGACTCTGGAAACGAAGCGACGCCTGGATGGGACGCGAGCAGGCTTTGGAGCAATGTCGTTCCCGAGCGGGCACATCCGACGAGGAAGAGTCTTTTCATAGGTTTAGGCGTGATCAGATTTGGGTGAATAGCAACGGCGCTAGAGATATAGTTTTTCTTCCCCAGATAGCGCCTACATCAACGTGTCTGTCGGCGTATCTGCCAGTGTGACTGTCGGTGCGATCGCTCCTTAGAAGATTAAAAAGTTAAAAAACAAATCGAAGATTCATATCAAACCTTCTGCGCCAGTTGGAAATAAGTCAGTTGGGAATACTAGCAGCGCAAGACATATCACTACTGGTAATCTTTCCTACATTTTTTCTATGACACCCCAGCAACCCCTTGTTTCTGTCATCATTCCGACATACAACCGTCAGAGCTTGATAGAGCCTGCAATCAAGGGCGTACTAAACCAAACGTATGAGAACTACGAGCTATGGGTCGTAGATGATGCCTCAACCGACGGCACGGCTGACTGGGTAGCTAAGCATTATCCGCAGATAAAACTCATTCGCCTGACCGAAAATGTAGGGGCCGCTGAGGCTCGCAATGTAGGAATTCGAGCCGCTGAAGGCTCGCTGATTGCCTTTTTAGATTCTGATGATTATTGGGCAGAAACCTATCTGACAGTGCAGGTGCGATCGCTGCTCGAAAAACCCGAGGCCAGCTTTGTTTTCTGCAATCACCGCGAGACCTTCCAAAGCGGCGCGGCTAAGCACTATGTATATCAGCCCTCGCAGCAGTATCAAGACCTCATTCACCAGTCTTTAGCCAACGTTTTTATCTACACCATGTCGGCAGTTGTCGTTCGCAAAACCGCTCTAGATAGCTGCGGACTACTAGACCCGCGACTGATCATTTGCCACGACAGAGAGCTATACATTCGCCTATTACAGGTCGGAGAAATGGCCTATGTCCAGGAATCTTTGGTTACGCGAGTCATGCACGATCAGAACATATCCACCGACTATCAGCGCTGGGCAAAGTATGTTTTTCTCACGCTTGATATCTTTTTTTCCAATCCTCAAAATCAAGCAGCCTATGGCCATCTAGAACCCACCATTCGTAGCGCTTGGGCGATGATTATTGCACGGCACATTTGGCAAACAGAGAAATCTCTGTGGAGCAGTTCCCTAATGGTTTTACGAGCAGTCAACGCTGCGCCAAAGCTAATGCTTAATAAATTGCAGAAAAAAGTGACTTGGCAATTCACCTAAATATCTATCTAGACATCTGTTCAGACATCTCCTGTTCAGACATCTATGAAGTTCAGCGTGTCTTACCTGGGCGCATTGAGCAGTTGCTGATAGAGCACAGAATATTGCTGAGCTTGATGGGCAAAAGTGAACTTATCTTCGACCGTTTGACGCGCATTTTGAGAGAGAATTTGAAGGCGATCGCAATCTGCCAGCACCCAGCTAATACCCTTTGCCAAATCAGCCACGTCAAAGCAACGAGCCGAATAGCCGTTGTACTGGTGAACCACACTGGCTTTGAGACCCGTCGTATCAAAAGCGACAACAGGCGTCCCGCAGGCCATCGCTTCAATTGCCGTTTTGCCAAAGGCTTCTTGGATAGACGGCACAACCATCACATCCGCCGCAGAATAGGCTAGTGCGAGCATCGTATCGTCAGTCAAACGCCCCAGGAAACGGGTGGGCAGCCTCAGATCCAGATCTTCTTGGGGCTTGTGAGTGCCAAAGACAACGGCTTCGAGCTGCTCATGCTGCGGTTGAGCTGCCAGCTGCTGAAGGGCCATGCGCAGCAGGTCAAATCCTTTACGAGCATCGGTCGTGGGGCTGAGGGCTCCAAAGAGAATCAGCTTTTTATCAGCCGGGAGTTTGAGCAAGTCGCGAGCTATCGATTTTTCAATCGGTCGATATTTTTCCGCATCAACAGCATTGGGAATCACCTGAATTCGCTGATGGGAAAACAGCTTGCTTTGTCTGGCACAGTCAGCTAGCCATTCGCTCAAAGGGGCAATTGTAATTTCCAAGTCCTTCCAGGCAGATTGCTTTCGCTGCCAGGTTTTATAGGATAGGTCACGCATTTTTTGAGAGCCCAAGGCCGGACATTGACCGCAGCCGTTTTCGTAGGCAGTGCACTCAGCCGAATAGTGGCAGCCCCCGGTAAAGGGCCACATATCGCGCAGGGTCCAGACCAAGTGGCGATGACGCATCTGCTGAAATCGAGGCAAATCTTGCGGACGCAATAGGCCGCCTGCAACCCAGTGCAAATTGATAATATCTGGATCGATGGCGTTGACTTGGGCGGCAATATTGCTGGGATAGATAGCAGGAGAAAACGCACCCGGTCTTTTATGCTTGTAGCGCTTGAGGGGCCAATACTCGACGGTTTGGCGGATACCTCTCTTGATTTTTTGAGAGCCCGTGATGCCCCTTGAGCCAGTAACCGTCGGATCATTTGTAATTTTTTTAGCAACCAGCATATGCGAATCCACACCCGCCTGTTGCAGGGCCTTGTGCATCCAGTAGGCCCCTCTAGCTGCGCCCCCATCAGCATCAGCAGTGCTGAGGTGAAGGACTTTCATGATTGGTTTAAAACGGATTGGGCAATATCGGCTGGGATGTTCTGACGTTGGAAATAGGCTTGGATGCGCTCTTGCCGAACGGACCAAGGAATCAGTTCACTCCCGATGATTTTGACCAGTTTGCGACAGTAAAAGGTAACGTATTGCCACTTGTATTTCCATTGCGGAACAGACGGCTGGGCCCGATGAATGCTGTTAACCATATGCTCGACATTGTGGGGCGATCGCCGACTAGACAGACTTTTTAGCACCTGCCATTTTGCCGATAAGCATCTGTACTAGTTGCCCACTGAATCCACAGCGGCATGTAGCGAATGACATCGGCGCTCCGGTACTCGGTAGTCGCTCGCAGATGACTAGAGAGCTGAGCTGTGTAGCCGTTTTCTTTGGCACGGCAAATGTATTCAAAGTCGCCGCCATAGTGGCGAAAGCGTTGGGTATCGGGCAGGCCAATATCAGCAATGATGCGAGTGGGGAGAATGGCGATATTGCCGTTGAGGGTATCGACGTTGAGCATCGGCTGGGTAAACTGCGCGGTGTCGTTGATGAGCCGACTGGCGATGACGCCGCCAAATACAATCCAGCTGGGGTGGTGCTGGTCGCAAATGATGCCGCCGGTGAGAACCTTGGCATCGGGACTTTGGCAGTGTTGGATCGCCTGAGCTATGAAATTATCGGCCAGAGTAATATCGTCGTTTAGCCAGATGATGTAGTCCGTTTTGAGGGTGTCGGCGGCGTAAGTCATGGCGTGGGCGATCGCACCTGTCCACCAAAGATCGCCATCGCCTCGCAGCAGATGCACCTGAGGAAACTGCTGCGCGATTAGCTCAGGCGTCCCGTCGCTAGAGTCGTCATCAACCACGACAATGTGGACAGACACTAGCCGTAGTGCCTGGGCAGACACCTGCTGGTCTATTTGGTCGGTTAGCTGCTGCAAAATTGCAGTTGTAAAGTCTTTTCGATTGCGTACAGGAATAGCGATCGCAAAAGTGGACATAGCAGGCTGCGGGTTAAATTCACTCTATATATGCCCAAGATATGGCCAAGATATGGCCAAGATATGCCCAGACACTCAGCCCAACTACTCAGTATTCAGCCCGGCGCTTTTTGATTTGAAGGGCTATACCGCCACATTTAGCGTTTGAGCCTAAGAGCAGACACTATATTGTGCTAATGTCTATTGCTATAAGCGTGCGATTTAGGATTGCACTCTCTATCTTTCTATCTCCTAAAATCCCATGGTTCAAGAGCTTGAGCGCACCCGATCAACCAGTCCGTTCCCAATCAACGCACCTGCGGCTTATCCTGTGTTTTACCGTACGTACAGCCGTCGGTTTGCAGGGGGCAGGCGGGAAACGTGGCAGGATGTGTGCGATCGCACGCTCACTGGCCTAGTAGAACTTGGCAAACTTACCGAAGAAGAGCGCGATCTAGTTTCCAAAATGCAGCGAGAGCTAAAGGCGATGCCCTCTGGCCGCTGGCTATGGGTAGGCGGAACCGACTGGAGCAAAAACCCACAGAATTTTTCCGGTGCGTACAACTGCACAAGCACCAACGTCGTTGACTGGCAAGCCTTTGGCCTGATGATGGACTTGGCCATGATGGGCTGTGGCACGGGCGCGGTGCTAGAGCCGAAGTACATCAACCAGCTGCCCAAAATTCGCAACAAAATCACCGTCAAGATGCGCGGTGACGTGGGGATGACAATTGAAAGTCAGCGGCGCGAAGAAGCGGAAGTCAACGTAGACGAAGCAAACAACCGCGTTGAAATTATCGCAGGCGATAGCCGTCAGGGCTGGGTAAAGTCTTACCAAACGCTGCTAGAGCTTTCTACAGACGAGCGCTTTGACGGTGAAGTAGAAGCCATTATTGACCTGAGCGATATTCGCCCAGCGGGCGAGCAGTTGAAAGGCTTTGGCGGCATGGCCAACCCGGTAAAGCTACCTGAGCTATACGGACGCTGCGCCAAAATTTTGAATGCGGCCATTGGTCGGCAGCTCAATTCGATTGAGTGCTGTCTGCTAATTGATGAAGCCGCAGCCTGCGTGGTTGCTGGCAATATTCGAAGGTCCGCAGGCATGAGGCAGTTTGACAGTGACGATGAGATTGCCACAGGTGCGAAGGAAAATCTGTGGCGGCAGGATGCAGATGGCAACTGGAGTATAGACCCAACCAAAGATGCACTGCGGATGGCGAATCATACACGGGTTTTTCATGAGAAGCCGTCGGCTGAGGAGATTGAGACTGCGGTTCGTAAGCAGTTTTATTCTGGCGAAGGCGCAATTCAGTGGGCAGGAGAAGCGGAGAAAAGAGCGCAAGGGAAGGGAAGATACGGTTTAAATCCATGTGGTGAGATCCTGGGTCAAGATTTTCACTGTAATTTGGCTGAAATTCATCTAAATCAGCTTAATCCGAGGGATGAAGAGTCTCAGAATGATGCGTTTAGAGCAGGTGGTATTGCCGTTGCCGCTCTGCTTAATCACCAGTTTGCTGAGGATCGCTATCAAAAATCGCGAGAAGAAGATCCGATTGTGGGCGTTTCATTCACAGGCTTTTTTGACTTCTGCGTCAAGGCATTTGGCGCCGAGTGGCTCGAGTGGTTTGCGGCGGGTCGGCCTGACACGATGCAGGGCGTTGAGTTCAAGGCGCAGGAAAAAGCGTACTTAAGCCGGTGGAAGCAGGTGGTGCACGAGACCGTGTGGGAGTATTGCGATCGCCATAAAATCCGCCGCCCTAACCGCTGCACAACCGTACAGCCCGCTGGCACCAAAAGCCTGCTCACAGGCGCATCGTCTGGCTGGCATCCGCCCAAAGCGCAGCGCTTTATTCGCCGTATTACATTCCGAAAGGACGATCCGGTGGCGCTGGCCTGCATGGACTACGGCTATTCGGTCATTCCTTCGCAGTCTGATAAGGATGAAAAGGGTAATCTGCTAAACGATCCGTTTGATCCACGCTGTACAGAATGGCTAGTAGAGCTGCCAGTAGAAGTTGACTGGGCCAATTTGCCCGGTGCGGATGAAGTGCCCATTGAGCAGTTCTCAGCGCTAGCTCAGTTCGACTTTTATATGCAGGTGCAGAAGTACTACACGGCGCACAATACGTCGGCGACAATTGAGCTGCGAGAGCAGGAGATTGAGCCGCTAGCAGAGCGAATTACAGCTGCAATTCAAAATGACGAGGGCTACGTATCGGCAGCGTTGCTCGCTCGCTTTGATGATTTGCAGATGTTTCCTCGACTGCCGTTTGAGCCGATTAGTAAGGCTGAATATGAAGAGATGTTGGCAATGGTGCGATCGCGTCGTCAAACAAACGACTTTCACGCTGCGCTAGAAAAGCACGATGCGGGCGAGCTAGTTGAAGCAGGTCCGGCGGGCTGCGATTCGGATAAGTGCTTAATGCCAGAGAAAAAGCCTGGCTAGCAATCACCTTTGCAGTGGACTTTTCTAAGCGTAGGGCTCTGAGATTAAATATCTGGGGGCTGAACGTCTGGGGATAAACGTCTGAGGCTAAATGTCTGGGGCTAAACGTAAGCTCAATGCATACAAAAAGGGAATGCTCTTTCAAAGGGGCATTCCTTTTTTTATTGACCTCATTGTTTTTATTGACCTCATTGTTTTTATTGACCTCATTGTATTCGACGAAATCATGTGAAGATTTTCGGGAATCAAAGCCACATTTTGCGTATCACCCTACACGATATAGCAAGAGTCTTTGATGTATCGGGACGAGTGTGAGCTGCTTTTTGACTTCATCGTTTACCTTTCGTCGTTCAACCGTCTTTCAACCTTAGAGCAATCTTTTTGTGCAGTCAGTTTATTGGTTTTGTGTAGCGATTGGTGGTGCCTTTGTCGCCTTGTCTTTGGTCGGTGGCGGCGAGCTGCTAGACGGCCTAGAAGCAGATGCAGATTTCGATGTAGATGCGGATGCAGATTTTGACGCGGATGCTGATATTGACGCAGACGCTGACTTCGATACCGATGTTGACGCTGATACTGATTTTCAGGTTGATACGGACGTGGCGCTGCTAAAGGCCAAGCCGCATAGACGCAGACAGCTGCCGATGCTGCTGTCTTTGTTGATTAGCTTTAAGTTTTGGACGTTTGGCGGTTTTTTCTTTGGCCTGACCGGGCTGGTAATGACGCGGCTAGAGCCGGGACTTAGCAGCGCTGTGGTTTTTGCGATCGCGCTCATTATGGGCGTCGTCTGCGGAGGGGCGCTGGCCGCAGCGCTGCGCTATCTCAAGCATCGTCAGGTCGATAGCCTGGTGCGCAATGAAGATTTTTCGGGCCTAATTGGCACGGTAGAGCTGCCGTTTGACACCCACAGCAAGGGAAAAGTTTTCTTAGAAGTGGGCGGGAGTACGCTGCACCTGATTGCTAGAACCGATGAGGAGATTAGCTTTCAACCGGGCGATCGCGTATTAGTGGTCGGTCGTAGCCAAAATCGGCTGTGGGTTGTTTCTGACCAACATGCACTCGAACCATAACTTTCTTTGACCTACGGAGATATTCATCATGAATCAGCCTTCTTTTCATCTAGCGCCTGCTGCTGCTAGCCGAGTCGAAAGCTCAGTAGCCGCTGAGCGATCTGCAATTGTCCTAGCCCAAACCGCATCGCCCATTCGGCCACCCGCCGCGCCGCCCGCCGCGCTCGGAGCCATAGGGGTTGGCACCATTGGCGTGACGTTGATTATTTTGGCCAGCGTCATCGCCCTGCTAAAAGCCTGCCTTAGAATCTGTAAGCCCAATGAGATTTTGATTATTTCGGGCCGTAAATATAAGCAGCAGAGCGGTCGAGAAGTCGGCTACCGGGTGATATTTGGCGGACGCGCTTTTGTGATTCCGGTAATTGAGCGGGTTGAGAATATGGACATGACGACGATGCCCATCCCGGTAGAGGTAAAAAATGCCTATGCCAAAGGGGGAACGCCGTTGAACATTCAGGCGATCGCCAATGTCAAAGTCTCTAGCAATCGCGGCATTGTTGGCAACGCGATTGAGCGCTTCTTGGGCCACAACCAGTCTGAGATTCGCCGAGTTGTGCGCGAAACCCTAGAGGGCAACTTGCGCGGTGTCGTTGCTAACCTCACACCCGAGCAGGTAAACGAAGATCGGCTGAACTTTGCCGAACGCATCGCCGAAGACGTTGCCCGCGACCTCAACAAGCTAGGGCTTCAGCTCGATACGCTCAAGGTACAAAGCGTCACCGACGACATGGACTATCTCAGCTCTATTGGTCGCCGCCAAATTGCCAAAATTGTCCGCGACGCGGAAATTGCCGAAGCCGAAGCGATTGGAGAAGCCGAGCGGATAGAGGCGGACTGCCAGAAAAAAGCCGAGATGTTTAAGTCGCAGGCGCTGACAATTACGCAGCAAAAAACCAACGAGCTGCGCAAAATCAAAGCCGAGCTAGACCAGCGCTCAAAATCGGAAGAAGAGCGCACATCTGCCGCCGCGAAAGAGGCCCGTGCCCGCGCTGAACAGCAGCTACAAACTGTTAGGGCCAAGCTAGAAAGGCTGCGTTTGCAGGCAGACGAAGTGCTTCCCGCAGAAGCGGAAAGAGAAGCCCAGATCCTGCGGGCAAAAGGCGATGCCGCCAGCATTGAAGAAAACGCAAGAGCTGCGGCAGCTGTGAATGAGATGCTAGCGCAGGTATGGAAAGAAACAGGTGCGGACGCCAGCCAGATCTTCTTGCTGCAGCAGGTAGAAATGATTTTGCATGAGGCGGCGGCGATTCCACACCGGCTGCGGCTAGAGAATATCAATGTGATTGATAACGGGGATGGAAAAGCAATCGCAAGCTTGGCCAACGTGTATCCCGAGATTGTCAGACAGTTTTTGCAGCAGGTGGAGCAGACGCTCGGTATTGATGTGATTGGCACGCTTTCTCAAGCTGGAACTTCGATGCCAGCCAATAGCAAGACAAATGGCAAAGCGACTACGGATTCTGTAGGTGCCTTGCCAGCGACCTTATAGAGATTTTCAGTACAGACGTTTCAAAGCAGACGTTTCAGAGCAGACATTTCAAAACAAGCATTTCAGGGCAGACATCTCAGAACAGACTTTTCAGCTCATCATCAGAAACATTTTTGGGAGAATTTGACTATGCCTATTTTGGTTCTTTTACTGCTAGCAGGAGGGCTAGGCACCTTCACCATCAAAAATCTCTATTACATTTGCCAGCCCAACGAGGTTTTGATTTTTGCGGGCAGTGCGCGCAAGACAGGCGGGCGCAAGGTGGGCTACCGCCTGGTAAAAGGAGGCAGCAGCATTCGGACACCTTTGCTAGAAAAGGTGATGAAGATGAATCTGACCAATATGATCATCGAGCTGAAGGTATCGAATGCGTATTCTAAAGGCGGCATTCCGCTGCATGTAGACGGTGTTGCCAATATCAAAATTGCAGGTGAAGAACCCACGATTCACAATGCCATCGAGCGGCTGTTGGGGAAGCCCCGCAAGGAAATTGAGAAGATTGCCAAAGAAACGCTAGAAGGGAACTTGCGGGGCGTTTTAGCGAGCCTTACACCCGAGCAGCTAAATGAAGACAAGACGGCTTTTGCCAAGAGCCTGCTAGATGAGGCTGAAGAAGACCTTGAAAAACTGGGTCTGGTTTTAGACACGCTGCAAATTCAAAACATTTCGGATGACGTGCGCTATCTGGATTCGATTGGTCGTAAGCAGCAGGCTGATTTGCAGCGAGATGCTCGAATTGCTGAGGCGGAAGCTAAGGCAGAATCGATGATTCAGACAGCCGAGAACCAGAAGATAACTGCTGTACGACGGCTAGAGCGTGACATTGGGATTTCGCAGGCGGCAGCAGAGCAAAGAACGCAGGACGCGCTGACAATGCGAGCAGCGGTCGTCGCTGAGGCAGAAGCTGAGATCGCGGCTTCACTGGCCCGGATTCAGGCAGATGTGCCGGTACAGCAAGAGCGGATTAAGCAGGTAATGGAGCAGCTAAAGGCGGATGTGATTGCGCCTGCGGAAGCGAATTGTAAGCGTGCGATCGCCCAGGCAAAAGGCGATGCCGCAACTATTGTCGAAGAAGGCAAAGCGCAGGCGCAAGGTACTCGCAGTTTGGCTGAGTCCTGGCTTTCAGCCGGTGACAGCGCCCGCGATATCTTTCTTTTACAAAAGCTAGAAGTACTGCTGAAGACACTGACTGCAACAGTGCCCGACGTGGCCGTGCAGAATGTGACCGTCATTGACACGCAGTCAGGCAATTTAGCGACACAGGCGGCAGCGTTTATGACACAGCTGAAGCAAACGTCGGGCGTGGATTTGGCGGGTGCGATTAACGGACTAAGCGGCCCTAGTAAAAATGGAAGTCAGGGTTCTGCGCTCATGGAAAGCTCGACAGTGGATGGGGCAGACGGGTAGATTTCGGTCCGCCTACTCTGCCAGAACAGCACAGCCTTCGACTACGCTCAGGCTTCGGGGGTCGGGCACTGTCGAGAGCTGAGCGTAGTCGAAGCCCGCCTGTGCGCTATACAATAAAGCAGCCCTCATCCGGCTGCTTTTTTTCCCTTTCAGCAGAATTCATGAGACTTTCCCCTGCCGGGCAACGTTTTTACCAAGAAGTACAGAAGGCCGAGGGGAGGATCAACTTAGCAGCAGCAGCACTCTACATCGCCCAGGAAGAGTACTGGGATATGGACCCGGCAGTTTATTTAGAAGCTTTGGACGATATGGCGGCGGCAGTGCGATCGCGCCTACCCAAAAACCGCTACCCGCTCAAAGTCATTCAGATGATCAATGCCTACCTGTTTGAAGAGCTGAAGTTTTCAGGCAACCAAAAAGACTACTACAGCCCAGACAATAGCCTTCTTAACTGCGTCATCGACCGACGGCTCGGGATACCGATTTCGCTATCACTGGTCTATTTAGAAATTGCCAAGCGAATTGACTTTCCAATGATCGGCGTGGGGATGCCGGGTCACTTTCTGATTCGACCGGTGGTGGAAGAGATGGAGGTGTTTGTCGATCCGTTTCGTCAGGGCGAGCTGATGTTTGTGGCTGACTGCCAAACGCGCTTTGAGCAGATGTTTCCACAGATGAAATGGAATCTGGCCTTTTTGAGCGGGGTGATGCCGAAGGCATTTTTGGCGCGGATGCTGATGAATCTGAAGGCGATTTATTTTCAGTTAGAGGCCGATGAAGCGGCTGTAGCGGTGCTCGATAAGCTGCTGGTGCTAATGCCAGGAGAGGGTCAGCAAATGCGCGATCGCGGCCTTTTGCACCATCGGCTCGAAAACTACAGTCTGGCAGAGCAGGATTTGAGGGCATATTTGCGATCGCACCCCAAAGCCCCGGACGGCCAACAAATTCAGCAAATTTTAGAAAACATCAGCCCGCAGTTGTGAGCTAGTAGCCGCAAGGCTAGTAGTTGTGAAGCTAGCAGTCGTAAGAGCAGCCGTTATGAAGCAAGACATCAAGGAAAGTTGAATCTTGACAGCAAATAAGGGCAAGCTAATGCCAGTTAGTTAGACTCGTAGCTGAAGTTCACCTCATGGCCAAAGCTCGTAGCCAAAGCTATATAACTGGTGATTTCTAATACGCATATTTCGAAGACCTGGGCCTAACAGCTCAGGTTTTTTCTTTTGACGGCTTACCTGTTAAAAAGTGCCGAGCCTGCAAAGATGGCAGGCTTTCTTGATAACTGGGCTTTCTTGATGACTGGGCTTTTTTGACGATTGAGCTTTCTTGATACAATCTAGACCTAGTTTGCCTGAGATTTGATTGAATGGATGTTATTCCGGCTATTGACCTATTAGAGGGACGCTGTGTCCGCCTGTTTCAAGGAGACTATGCAAAGTCCGAAGTGTTTAGCGACAACCCGGTAGAAGTCGCTAGGCAGTGGGAAGCAGAAGGCGCGACGCGGCTGCACTTAGTCGATTTAGATGGGGCCAAAGCTGGGAAACCAGAAAACTGGCAGGCGATTAGCGCGATCGCTGATGCAGTCAATCTGCCGATTCAAGTCGGCGGCGGCCTGCGAGATGCCGACCGTGTCAAGGCGCTGTTCGATCTCGGCGTGCAGTACGCCATTCTTGGCACTGCGGCTGTCGAAAACCCAGATCTGGTCGGTCAGCTTAGCGCTCAGTTTCCGGGCCGCATTATCGTTGGCATTGATGCGCGTGATGGCAAAGTGGCAACTAGGGGCTGGCTAGAAACCTCAGAAGTAATGTCGATTGAATTGGCTAAGCAAATGGGCGACCAGGGAGCGGCGGCTATTGTGTATACCGACATCAAGCGCGACGGGACGATGAAAGGCCCAAATTTGGAGGCGCTGAGAGAACTTGCGATCGCCATCGAAACGCCCGTAATTGCCTCTGGCGGGGTTAGCTCTCTTTCAGATCTGATGAGCTTGCTAACGCTGGTGCCTTCGGGCGTGTCTGGTGTGATTGTGGGCAAAGCTTTGTACACCGGAGATGTCTCTTTAAAGCAAGCCATTCGAGCGGTGGGGCCAGGGCGCTGGCAAGACGTACCGCCAGCTGGTGGCACGGGAAGCGCATTGGCATAGCAGCGACGTAAAAAAAGCTGACACAGTTTAGTGTCAGCTTTTGCTTTATGACTCACGTTACCCGAATTAATCCAGATAGTATTCGAATCCAATAACGCTATTGAATCTAGACAACACTATGTATCTAGACGACGTATCTAGTTAGTGATGTATCTAGTTAGTCTTGTTCTTGAGCGCTTCGATTTCTTCGCGAATAGCAATCAGCTCAGCCGTCAAAGATGTGACTTCTGCTTGCAGTTCAGTATCGATTACTGGAGTGGCGATAGTCGTCACGGTCGGGGGCGTGGGCGATTGGCTTTGAGTAAACGGAGAAGACGCACTGCGAAAAGGCTCGGGCATTTGGCTGGTAACGCCTTCAACAAAGTCGCGGGCTTCCTTTTCAGTCAGCGCACCCCGCACTTCTAGCTTGTCTGCTAGGCGCTCCCAATCAGTTCCAATTGCTGAAAATTCATCAGAGACCCGCTGAGGATCTTGGACGGCTTCTGCCGCAGTGGAGGCTGCGCCAAGGGTGACACGGTAGCCTTTTTGAATGAGTTCGAGCAGGGAGTCTGGGTTCATGGTAATAGTGGGTGCCTCGGAGATTACTCATATATATTGTGCCTACTATTGTGCCGCAAACTTTGGTGGGTGGGTATCAGGCTGCGGGTAGAAACAGTAAGGAAAGGCTGGTTTGTCGCAAGGGAAAGTAGTCTACTCCCATTCTATAGTTCCAGGCGGCTTTGAGGTGATGTCGTAAACGACGCGGTTAACGCCTTCAACCTCATTAACAACGCGGTTAGAGATACTTTCTAACAGCTCGTAGGGCGCGCGCGACCAATCGGCGGTCATGCCGTCTTCACTGCTGACGAGTCGCAAAACGATGGGATAGGCATACGTGCGCTGATCGCCCATAACGCCAACACTGCGCACCGGCAGCAAAACGCCAAATGCCTGCCAAAAGTCGTGATAGCTGTCACTGCGGCGGATTTCTTGGCGGATAATGTAATCGGCTTCTCGTAAAATATGCAGCCGCTCTGGCGTCACTTCCCCTAAGATTCGAATCGCTAGGCCGGGCCCTGGGAAAGGATGTCGCCGTACAATATCGTCGGGCAAGTTAACCGCTATGCCGACTTTGCGCACTTCGTCTTTAAAGAGTTTACGCAGGGGCTCGATGAGCTTGAATCGCAGGTCTTTGGGCAAGCCACCGACGTTGTGATGGCTTTTGATTTTAACCGCAACTCTTTCACCCGTCTGCGGATCGACGTTGGTATCAGCCGACTCGATTACGTCTGGATAAAGCGTGCCCTGAGCAAGATAGTCAAAGGGGCCGAGCCGGGTGGACTCTTCTTCAAAGACTTTGATAAATTCGTGGCCAATGATTTTGCGTTTTTCTTCGGGATCGGTAACGCCTTTAATTTTTTCTAAAAAGCGATCGCGCGCATTGATGTATTCCACATTGATGTGAAAACGGTTGTCAAAAATGGCGATTAACCGCTCAGGCTCGCGCTTACGCATGAAGCCCTGATCGATAAACATGCAGGTGAGCTGATCGCCAATAGCTCTGTGTAGTAGAAAGGCCAAAGTAGAAGAATCAACGCCCCCTGAAAGGGCCAGTAAAACTCGCTGATCGCCAACTTTTGCGCGGACTTCGCGGATGGCTTCTTCAACAAAGGCTTCGGTTGTCCATGTGGGCTCGCACTGGCAAATGCTGTAGACAAAGTTGCGAATCAGCTCGCTGCCCTGGGCAGAGTGGACGACTTCTGGATGAAATTGAACGCCGTAGAAGTGTCTGGCGGGATGAGCGATCGCAGCCTGCGGCGTATTTTCTGTATGCGCTAGCACCTCAAAGCCTTCTGGCAGCCGGGTCACCGAATCACCGTGACTCATCCACATCGTCGAAGCATCGACCACATTTGTCAGCAAATCGGCCTCATCGTCAATCAGCAGCGCTGCTTTACCATACTCACCCCGCTCAGCCCGCTCAACCTGGCCGCCTAGCTGCTGCACCATCAGGTGCATACCGTAGCAAACGCCTAGTACCGGAATACCCAAGTTCCAAATTTCAGGATCACAAACCGGCGCACCTTTGTCATAGACAGAGCTAGGCCCCCCGGACAAAATAATACCTTTGGGGTTTAGCTGGCGCAGCTGCTCAGCGCTGGTTCGATAGGACAGGACTTCTGAATAGACTTCTGTTTCGCGAATGCGACGGGCGATCAGCTCAGAATACTGAGAACCAAAGTCTAAAATGGCTAGCATTTGACGGTTCAAAGTAGAAACGGTGCTGGTCGAAGCCTCTACAGATTGTGAGGTCTGAGATTGTGAGGTCTGAGATTGTGAGGTCTGAGATTGTGAGGTTTGAGGTTGTGAGGTAGGTGTTTTGGAAGTCACAATGGTCCCTTTTTTCTGATTTGCTGATCTGGTGAGGCTGACTTAAATTGAGCCGCACCTAGGATGTACTGCTAGGAATGTACTGCTGGAAACAGACTGCTGACACCATTGAGTAGCGCGCAGGCTTTGACTAGTTAACTTTAAAGATGTGGGTAAAAAAATGCGGATACTCGAATGTGGAGATTCTAATATAGGGACTTGAATGTGGGGGCTTTAGATTGTCTGTAGAATAAGCAACGAAATTCAACGGCTGGCCGTCTTTAGATACTTTCTTTTCTACCTATCAGCTAGGCATTAACCAGCAAGATTGAGATAGCTTACAGCAAACCGGTTGGGCCTCCAGATTTTAGGAAAGGAGAAACCGTTTAGGCTGCTTATAAATCTGACGCGAGATAGCTGAAAAAGTATCTATTCTAAAGAATATAGGGTAGGAAAAAGTCAGCCTTTAGGGTCAGCCTTCCTCTGCAGTCGGCCTTATTATTTAGTAAAGCGCTCTGCCGAATAGACCGTGATTTATTAATTTTGCTTTCTAATTACAGTAGCAAACCCGTTGACTTTAAAACATTGAAAGATTGAGGAGAATCTAGCAGATAGCAAGACCAGTGCCGAGGTCAGCGCTGAGTCAATGCTGGGTTAATAACAAATCCTTGGCGCGATCGCTTTTAACAATGATCTGCCGCTGCCGGTCAAACAGGACGCTGCCAATTTTTACCGGCTGCTCGGTGTGCGTGAGAATGTAGGCATGCGATCGCGCGTCAATCTGTTCAGCCAAAATGCCATACACCGCGCTCACCCAATCGCTACTAGTCTGAGCATCTAGCCCAATCAAAATCTGCAGCGCCGCCTCGTTCGTTGGGCTCGCCAAAACTTGCTGAACAATCTCCGTTTCTAGCCCCGCTTTAGCACAGTAAGCCGCCATAATTTCTTGCCTAGCATCAGCCACATGATGATGCGTATGAAAAATGCCCCCCGCTAGCTTAATCAGCTTGCCGTGATAGCCAAACAGCAAAATAGAGCGAACGCCCAGCGTGCCAGCTTCTGCTAGCAGCGGCCCAATCCAGTTAGCCGTCTTCAGCCGCCGGTCTGCGTCAATCCCAACCTTAAGCGCTAAATCCAAACCATTCTCACCCAGACAAAACACCAAATCTGGGCAGTCAGCCGCCTTTTGCCGCAGCGCTTCTCGGTAGGCGGTGAGCTGAGCGGGCGCGCTCAGCGGCTGGGCAATGCCGCTGGTTCCGAGCAAAGAAAGACCCTCTATCACGCCAAAAGCCTCATTCGAGGTGCGCTTAGCCAGGCGGCGACCTTCTGGCAAAATGATGGTTACTTTTATCTTTTGATTTGCCTCTAACGCTGGCAAAAGGTTCGCCCATAGCAGCTTGCGAGCATAGGCATAAATAGCATCGCCTCCCGCATGTCGCCCGATCCCCTCACCGCCTACTAAACAAATTGGGTCTATTTGATCCGCGTCTGCCCAGCTCACCACTGACCAAATGGGCGTATGACGAGTGAGGTCCAAATTATCACCGGGATCGCTGCGGGTAATGGCTAGCGCCGAGGTAGGTGAAAGCAGCGATGACTGCTCAATTGGAATATCTGCGGTTTTGGCAGGTTCAACGAGATCGAGCGTGACTGAGGACGAGGCCGTGGCTGTGGTGAGCTGACGGAGAGCTGCGATCGCACCCGCACAGGCAAACACAGGCAAGGTATAACCACTTCTAGGACCGCTCATTCACAAAATCTCTGGGTATCAGCCGGTTCTCTATCGTGTCATTTTTCGGCCAATGGTAGAGGATAGATTAATAGAAGACAGATAAAACCTGCGTACTGCGTAATTCATGGCTGCTACTGAAAAGACAACTTCAGAAAAAACAACCTCAGAAAAAACAACCTCAGAAAAAGCGATCTCAAAGTTTGAGCGAGCACCGCTCTTAGCACCCAAGCCAATCGACTACCTGCGCATTAGCCTGGTCGATCGCTGCAACTTTCAGTGCGTGTACTGTATGCCCGAAGGCGCTGACTTGCAGTATGCGCTCAAAGAGCACTGGCTTACCCATAACGAAATTTTGCAGCTGCTGCGTGAGGTGTTTATTCCAGTGGGCTTCACCCGCTTTCGGCTAACCGGCGGTGAGCCGCTGCTCAGGCCAGGAATTGTGGAATTGGTAAAGGCGATCGCAGATCTTCCCCAGACGCAAGATTTGGCCATGACCACCAACGGCTTTTTACTGGCGGATCTCGCCCAACCGCTATATGAGGCGGGGCTAAAGCGCATCAACATCAGCCTAGATTCACTCAATGCAGAAACCTTTAAAACCATTATCGGCGGACGAGGAAAATCGCGCTGGCAAGATGTCTGGGCCGGTATTCAAGCGGCCCATAAAGTAGGATTTTCGCCACTAAAGCTAAACGTCGTCGTCATTCCAGGCACTAACGATCACGAAGTCTTAGATTTGGCAGCGCTCTCCATTGAGCGTGACTGGCACATCCGCTTTATTGAATTTATGCCAATTGGCAACGACGCCCTTTTTGACCATAAAGGCTGGATAGACAGTGAAACGATTCGCGCTCAAATTGCCCAGCGCTGGGGCCTAGAATCGGGGCATGTCACTGGCAACGGACCCGCTGACGTGTTTCAAATTCCAGGCGCAAAAGGAACCTTGGGCTTTATTAGCCAAATGTCTGAGTGCTTTTGCGACAGATGCAACCGTATGCGCCTATCTGCCGACGGACTGCTGCGTCCCTGCCTACTTAACGAAAGCAGTCAAATTGACCTGCGCACCGACCTGCGCGCTGGCGTTCCCCTTTCTCAGCTACGAGACCGAGTCGCCGCCCTGCGCCAAGAAAAACCAGACATCAACTTCAAAATGCGCGAATCTGGCGTTACCGGAGCCTACAGCCGCACCATGTCTCAAATCGGCGGATAGCTTTTCAAGTTGGCAGATAGTTGGCAGATAGTTGGCAAACAAAACAAATCACTTCAATAAAGCATGCACCAGAATCCGCATTAAGGTTTCAATATCTTCAGGAACACGGTAGCTTTCCAAGCCTTGCTCTATATGCTTTGTTCGCCGATTCAGCCGACTAAACTGCCACAGTACGCCCGTTGTCATCGCGCCGATTAGCATTTCCTGCTCAGACTCCATCCAATGGTCAAGCGCAATCATCTCAGCCGCAAGCTGCTTAAATCCATTGGTTAGATCCTCGTTCTTAGCCTCAATCACAATCACTTGAGTCTCAGTTCTCAATAAGTAATTTAGAGATCCCTGCAACTGCTCAGAAACTTTCAGGGGATACTCAATTCTCAGCTGTGCCTTTGTATAGTGCACAACTTCTGTAACCACCCGAGAGATCAAAATTTCCCGCCGAGCCATTTCAGAGGTCAGGCTCACAAAAGGCAAAACTTCGCTAATCCGGTCGTACAGCTCCTGAAGCCTTTCTAGCTCTCCCCCATGCTCAGATAAATGCAGACGTCCGCGCTCTAGCGAATACCCAAAGTCCGCAACAATATCATCAACTTCCGCACTAAGGCCAAAAATCCGACTAAACGTATAGGACTCGTTGGGCTTGAGAATTTTCATATCCGCACATTGCTTTATCTGGACACTGCATTAAGCTCATCTCGAATCTATCTAACCCCGAATCAATACCACAGACCTACCGCTTTTCGTTTCGGTATGCTCTACCGTCGTTCGTTCTGCAATCGGTGGCAGACCAGGCCGCTGATCGAAAATTACTAACCACCCTGTTTGTAAACTCAGTCCTGCTAGATATCGGTCTAGCTGAACTAACCCCGCTTTGAGCGGATCGGGGCGATCTTTTCGCCACACTTTTAGCTCTAGGCCAAGCGCGATCGCACCATAGCGCAGACACAGATCCATCCGGTCGGTGCCAATCGCATATTCTCGTGCTAACGTACCGCCCCCATTTGCCACGCGATGCAAATACGCCATCATCACAATATGAGGCGCTATCTCGTGATACGCAACGCTCTTGAGCAAAGGCTGCCCATGCTGACGCCAAAAGGTCAGAAAAGAAGCCAATAGCTGATCTGAATCAAGCCTGCCATCAGGCGTCAGCCAGGTTGGATAAATTTGCGGCAAAGCAGCTTGCGTCGTCTCACTTAAAACCCGAGGCAGCACCTCCTGATAGATTGGATTCGCAATCACCAGGCCACCTAACGTACTTATCTGGCACAGGCCCAAATCAGTCAAAAACCGAATATCGTCTTGAAGGACATCGCATAGCTCTAATCCCGCCAGCATGGGTTCAAGGATGGCTCTTACCCGATCTTCTCTCAAAATGCTGGCCAAACTGTCCAGATGAGTATCCTGTCGCTGAATCAGAATTTCTTTAGCTTTATTGACATGAACTGTCTTGATAGTTTTCTGTACATCAGGCACAACAACTTCTACTAGCTGCCTAGCTAGTGCGTTGACCAGCCAAGGCTGACCTTGCGTTAGATCAAAGGCTTTTTGAATAGCCTCTGCGTCAAAAATCTGGCCCGTTTCATGGGTGTGCTGATGATATAGCTCACTGACTTCTTCTGGCGTAAAGTTGCTTAGCGTCAAAGATTCTATTTTGATATTGAAAGGACTAGCCGTGCCCAAGCGAACACTGCCACCCGCAGCCACTTTGTAATCACGAACGTCCCTCACACCAATTAGCGCAAGTGATTGTGGGAACGACTTGGGCCGGTTAGCATAGCCTGCTCGTAGCTGCCTTAAAACAGAAATCAGCGTGTCGTCTCGCAGACTATCTACTTCGTCTAGCAGGAAAACTAAAGGACGAGGAGACGTTTTTGCCCACGCCCTGAGCGCAGCTTGCACCCGCTGACCAGGAACAGATTGCGGCCAGGTAGGTGGATGCAATTCTTTTGGCAGGCGATCTTCAGCGCTATCGTGCCAGCTTGCCAACATTGCATTTTCAGCAGATTCTGTGTCATGGGGAAAAGCGGCACCAACCTCAGCAGAAACCATTACAGCGGTATAGTGGCCGCTCGCTGTCAGCTCATTCGCAAAGGCCAACATGGCGGTTGTTTTGCCCGTCTGACGGGGGGCGTGAATAACAAAGTAACCCCGCTGTTCTATCAACCGCAATAGGTTTGGAAACCGCCTAAGGGGGGGCAGCATGTAGTGAATGTCTGCTTGGCAGGGGCCTGCGGTGTTAAACCATTTGGGCATTTTATGTTGCCTGTTTTGCGAGCAGCGGTGCGGCTTTTAGCAATGTTTTGGTATACGGGTGAGCGGGTGAGCTAAAAATTTGCTCGGTGGGGCCCATTTCTACAATTTTGCCGCCGTTCATGACGGCAATGCGATCGCACAAATACTTTGCCACCCACAGATCGTGCGTAATAAACAAATAGGTCAAATCCAGCTCATCTTTAAGATCTAGCATCAGCTCTAGCACCTGGGCCTGCACGCTAGCATCCAGCATACTGACCGGCTCATCACAAACCACCAGCTTGGGCCGCGTGATCAGGGCGCGTGCGATCGCCACCCGCTGCTGCTGCCCGCCCGAAATATCGCCTGGATAGCGATTGTAGTAGTCTTCTACCGGCGCTAACCCCACCCGATCTAGCATGGCCTCTACTTTTGCTTTTGCCTCACCCTTGCTCGCTAGTCGATGAATCAGCAGCGGGTCGGCAATGCCCTGACCAATCGTCATCATCGGATTTAGGCAGGCATGAGGATCTTGAAAGATCATTTGAATGTCTCGCCGCTTTGCCTGCAAAGCTGAGCGAGATAGGCTAGTAAAATCGTCGCCTTGAAAGGTAATGCTGCCAGACGTAGGCTCTACAATTCTGAGCAGCGTCCGAGAAAGCGTGCTTTTACCGCAGCCCGATTCGCCCACCAGTCCTAAAATTTCACCCGGATAGAGATCTAGCGAGACGTGGTCAACCGCTTTAATCGGCTCAGGTGGCTCTCGGCGCAGCAGCTTGCCAAGCAGGCCCTGTTCTAATGCGTAGTATTTTGTAAGGTCTTGCAGACTCAAGATTGGCGCGCCGTCTGCCTGGGCTGCAGCTGAGTTTTGGGCCCCGGCTGACTGTAGCTGATGGGCAGCGGCCAGTAGCGACCGGGTGTATTCTGCCTGAGGATTGGTGAACACCGACTGGGTCGGACCCGTTTCGACCAGTTTGCCCTGGTACATGACGGCGATGCGATCGCAATATTCACCCACTAGCGCCAAATCGTGAGAGATCAAAATCAGCCCCATATTTCGAGCCGAACACAGCTCCGTGAGCAGCCCTAAAATTTGCGCTGAGACGGTGACATCTAAGCTGGTAGTAGGCTCATCAGCCACAATCAGCTTGGGGTTGAGCACTAGCGCGAGGGCGATCGCGACTCTTTGCCGCATACCGCCGCTAAATTCGTGCGGATACTGACGCCAGCGGCTAGCCGGAATGCTGACGGATTCTAGAGTGGCGATCGCAATTTTCTTTGCCGCCTGCTGATCCAAATCGGGCCGATGCGCCAGCAGCGTTTCTGTACAGTGCTCGCCAATCGTCATCAGCGGATCTAAGCGTGTCATCGGGTCTTGAAAGATCAGCGAAACCGCCTCGCCGCGAAACTTTCTCAGCTCATCTGCCGAAAAATCAACAATAGATCGCCCCTCAAACGTGGCTTTTCCTTCAATGCGCGAGCCCCCAGGCAATAGCCGCATCGCCGCTCGCCCCAGCGTACTTTTGCCACAGCCCGACTCACCCACAAGGCCCAGTTTTTCACCCGGCTGCAACGCCAGCGAAACCCGATCCACCGCCCACGCTAGCGGCCCTGGGTAAGAGACGCGAAAATCTTCTAACGCCAACAGCGCGGAAGGCACCGAAGAAGACACCGAAGACGTCGCGGAAGGCACCCCAGAAGGTATTTTGGAAGCAGCAGAGCTATCTGGCGAAACGGGGAAAGCGCTCATAGATTCAAATTATTTCTTGTCGAATTTTCTCATCAAATACGCCACCGCAAAATCGCCATGCGGATGTCCTGCCAGCAAATTTCCTAGATCAAATACGCGCCCTGCGATCTCAGGCCCTAGCTTTTCGATAACGGCCTGCCGCTGCCGCTCGATCTGCTCTAGCAGTCGCACCTTTGCCTGCCAGTCGGGAATAAACACGATGGGGATTTGAATGTGCAGGCCGAGCGCTGCAAAAACTTCCCATTCGCCGCGATCGCACCACAGCCCATCGCAAACCGGGCAGCGCTCTACATAAAAAGCGGTACGCTTCAAATTCAGCCGCGCTCGCTTCAAATAAGCCCCACACTCTGGGCAAAGGCCAGCTTTTTTATCTAACGGCACTGCTTCGTAGTCGCTTTCTAACGTCAGCGGCAGCACTTCCTCTGGAACAGCTTCTAAACCTGCGTTTGCATCTTGCCATCGCTGATAGTTGAACTTAGGAATCCAGTTGCCCTCACAGCTTGGGCAGTGCTGCGCGCTCAGCCCTGCAGTTAGCTCGCTAGGCACCAGGTCAATCATAGGTTCTTTCGGACAGCGCACACCCAACTCCTCTTTATCGATAGCGATTAGCTTACACCGGTATCCTCAGCTTCGCAGACCTCAGCCGTCATGGCCTGCATAAACTGCTGTAGCTGATTGAGATGACGCAAAAGCTGCGATCGCACCCGATCAACTAAGGCGGGCTGCCGCGCGGTTTGCAGCCGCATTGACTCAATTGAAATCAGTCGCACTCGCCGATGAGCTTCTGTTTGGTAGGGCCCAATTCGCTGTGCCACCGCTGGTGCGATCGCCGACTCACTCACAGCGCTGCTAATAGCCACCAATATCGATTGAAACTGTTGCTGTAAATTGTTCGCCTGCTCGCGGATCTCAGAGACAGCGATCGCATCTAAATGAGCTGCCGCTGGTTTATCCACTGGTTTAGGCGCGGGTTCAATCGCTTGCTGTAGCGCGCTGAGCGATTGATTGAAAGTGTTGAACTGATGACATAAGTCGATATCGTTACTCACAAAAGCCCGGAAGTCTACGTACCAAACCATTATCTTTCATCAGCCATCAATATCTGTCGATCAATGCGGACAGTTTTGTTTATGATTGGTTACACATATCTTGTATACAAGGCTACATAGTTGCCCTATATACACCTTTAATCTAAATAAAATTAAAAATTGTAATTAGATTAAGTCTGAGCTAACGCACCAGCTTTTAGGTAGCGCTCATTCTCTAGCCCTCAATGGTCAAATCCCCAAAAGCTACGGCCAGATATGGCCAAAATCCTAAAAGCTGCGGCCAGATGAAGCTACAGCCCAAAATCTAGAAGTCCGCTGAAAGCCCAGCAGGCAGATGAAAACGTAATCACCACCCTCCAAAGGCCAGTCTGCAAGATCAGCCCCAAAGATTAGTCCCCCAAGGCCAGCCCCAAAAGGCTTTTTTTAATTCACCCCTAATCGCTTAACAGAGAACGCTAGAATAGTAGATTAATTAAAGTCGATTACCGCTGATCCAGTCGTCGGCCCGTTCGTCGGTCCGTTCGTCAGCCAGTTGTCAAATAGGTTAGTGGATTGCTCAGGACTGTTCAACAGCCTCTTCCTCCACTAGGAAAATTTAACTAGGCCCGTTCAAGTGTGATTTTTATACTACCAGAGTGAATTTTTAGTTTAATTTTCTTTGCAATTCTAATAGCCGCTGCCTTTAAAGGCTTTAGCAAGCCCTTAGCTGCGATCGCCTCAGCCGTCACCGCTTACCACAGCTAGCTTTTTCCTCTCCATCCGCATTCGCTCAAATCATTCACTCAAATCATTCGCTCAAATCAGTAGAGTGTAGCCATGACCCCACCAGACCTTGCCATTCCTCAAGATTGCTCGCTTCCTGCCTGGCTATCGTCTTGCTTACTAGAGCATGGAACAGCGTCAGACACACGTCAGATTGTTGGAGCGTTAGAGGCGGCGGCTGAAGGAAGTGCGCCTTTAGAAAAACCGGCCTTGGAAGGACAGATTGAAACGCAGCCTAAAACACAGGTAAAACAGCAACCCAATCAGCTAGCGATCGCGCCACTAGCAGGCGGGAATCTAGGCGGGGATCAGCTGGTCTGCCGAGCTTTTGAGTTTGCCTATCAGCTCCACAAAGGCCAAATGCGAGCCTCTGGCGATCCGTATATTGCGCATCCTGTGGCCGTTGCGGGTCTGTTGCGCAGCCTTGGTGGCGATAGCGCCATGATTGCCGCTGGTTTTTTGCACGATGTGGTCGAAGACACCGAAGTAAGTGCAGACGAAATTGAAGTTCTATTTGGCGCAGAAGTTCGCCACCTAGTTGAAGGCGTTACTAAGCTCTCTAAGTTCAACTTCGAGAGTAAAAAAGAACAGCAGGCCGAAAACTTTCGCCGCATGTTTTTGGCCATGGCAAAAGACATTCGGGTGATCGTCGTTAAGCTAGCCGACCGTTTGCACAACATGCGGACGCTAGAGCACTTGCGCCCCGATAAGCAGGTACGAATCGCCAGAGAAACATTAGAGATCTTTGCACCCCTGGCCAACCGGTTAGGAATCGGTCGATTTAAGTGGGAACTAGAAGATCTCTGCTTTAAGTATCTAGAGCCTGAAGCCTACAGCAACTTGAAGCAGCTAGTTGTTGACAAGCGCACTGACAGAGAGGCCAGACTACAACAAGTTGGCACTGTCCTGAAAGAGGGAATCAATCAGCTTGGGATCAAATGCGAAGAGGTGAGCAGCAGGCCCAAGCACCTCTATAGCATCTACAAAAAAATGGAGCGGCAGGGCAAGGAATTCAAAGAGATTTATGACATCGCGGCGGTTCGTCTGATCGTCAATAGCAAAGATGAATGCTACCGAGCGCTAGCGGTTGCACACGATCTTTTTAGGCCGATTCCGGGCCGATTTAAAGACTACATTGGCCTGCCAAAACCCAACCGGTATCAGTCTTTGCATACGGTGGTGATTGGGCCGCACGGTCGCCCCATAGAGGTGCAGATTCGGACGGTTGAGATGCACCATATCGCTGAGTATGGTATTGCCGCGCACTGGAAGTATAAAGAATCTGGCAACAGCCAAACGACGGTTGGGGCAGACGAAGAGAAGTTTACCTGGCTGCGGCAGCTCTTAGACTGGCAAAACGAACTCAAAGACGCGCAAGAGTATCTCTCTGGCGTTAAGAACAACCTGTTTGACGAAGAGGTGTATGCCTTTACGCCGACCGGCGATGTGATTCCGCTCAGCCGAGGCGCAACGCCGGTTGATTTTGCCTATCGCATTCATACAGAAGTGGGCAATCACTGCGCGGGGGCAAAGGTTTGTGGTCGCATTGTGCCGCTCGACACGGAGCTGCAAAACGGTGACATTGTCGAAATTATTACGAACAAAAATGCCCACCCAAGCCTCGACTGGATGAACTTTGTGGTGAGTACCGGCGCGCGCAGTCGGATTCGGCAGTGGTATAAGAGCTTTCATCATGACGAAAATCGCGATCGAGGCCGTGACATGCTCGAAAAAGTCATGGGCAAAAGCGGCCTAGATGCCTTGCTTAAAACCGCTCCCGCTCAGGCCACCGCCGAGCGCTGTAACTACGCTTCGGTCAATGACTTGCTAGCTGGGCTGGGCTATGGCGAAGTCACCCTAAACGCGGTTGTCAACCGGCTGCAAGAAGCTGTCAAAGAGACACAGCCCGCCGTATCAGAAGGAATCGCCACGCTGGAGGACGAGATTCCGGCGGTGAAAGTGCCTGCCAACCGCAAAACCAGATTAGACCACGCGCCGATTGCAGGGCTTGAAGGCTTGCTGCACTATATTGCAGGCTGCTGTCATCCCATTCCAGGCGAGTCTATCTTGGGCGTGGTTTCGACCGGGGGCAGAGGCATTGCGGTGCACAAGCAAGGCTGCCCTAACGTGGATAGAATTCCGGGTGAGCGGCTAATTCCCCTGCGCTGGAACCAGCCAGATGCGGCCAGCAAGGGCCAGCCAGATACCTACCCAGTTCAGCTTAGAATTGAGGTGATTGACCGAGTAGGCGTACTCAAAGATATTTTGACCCGGCTGTCAGATCTTAAGATCAACGTTCATAAGGCCGGAGTCAAAACGTATCCAGACCAGATTGCTGAAATTGATCTGGGCATTGATATCCGTGATCACGCCCATCTCAATCAAACGTTTACTCAGATTCGTAAGCTTTCAGATGTCTTGAATCTAAAGCGAATTGCGTCTGTAGATTAGATCTGTGAATTAGAGTTTTTAGCCCTTGCCATCAAACCCTCTTTCATCAAACCCTCTTTTGGGCCTCCCGTACCAATCAGCCCTCGCTGATCTTGGCAGTGATTACTACGATGCGGTTACGCCAGCGGCGTTTCCTTATCACGTCCTGCGTTTTCGTAATGACGACCTGCTCAAAAAAATAGATCTTTCGGCAAAGGCAGTGAGCGATCGCGACTTTATCGAAGCCTTTGGCAAGTTCAATGGCCAAGATTCCTTTCTGGCCCTGCGCTATCACGGCTATCAGTTTCGCAGCTACAACCCCTTTATAGGCGACGGTCGCGGCTTTCTCTACGGTCAGCTTCGCGGCACCGACGGCAAGCTCTACGACCTTGGCACCAAAGGCTCTGGCCCCACGCCCTACTCGCGCGGCGGCGACGGCAAGCTCACCCTCAAAGGCGGCGTGCGCGAAGTCTTAGCCTCCGAAGCTCTGCATGCCCTTGGGGTCAATACCTCCCGCGCACTTAGCCTCATAGAAACCGGCGAAAACCTCACCAGAGGCGACGAGCCTTCCCCTACGCGCTCATCGGTTATGATGCGCTTTAGCCACTCTCACATTCGCTTTGGCACCTTCGAGCGGCTGCACTACATCCAGCGCCCTGATCTGGCCAAAACGCTGTTAGATCATGTGATTGAGGTTTACTATCCTCATTTACTCACGCTGGGCGATCGCACAGCGAATAACGAGCAGGCCCGCTATGCCGACTGGTTTAGCGAACTCTGTGAACGCTTAGCCACCCTTGTTGCCCAGTGGATGACCGCAGGCTTTTGCCACGCGGTGCTCAACACCGACAATATGTCGATTACCGGTGAAAGCTTTGACTACGGCCCTTTCGCCTTCATGGACGAATACAATCCTCGCTTCACCGCCGCCTACTTTGACTATTCTGGCCTCTACTGCTACGGCAATCAGCCTGGTGCCTGCTATTGGAACTTAGAAAAGCTTGCGATCGCTCTCGCGGAGGTAATCGACCCTAAACGCATGGAAGCTGGACTTGCCCAGTACCAGCCCAAATATGCTGAAGTGTTTTGCGATCGCACCCTGCAAAAGCTTGGCATCCCCACCGCACTCCACACGCAGCTTTCAGCCCTCAATCCGACACTCCCTCGCGACCTCATCAGCCAAACGCTCACCCTGCTCGAAACCACGCGCGTCAGCTACCCTGACTTCTTCCTCACCCTCACCGAGCAGTTCACCCCTCAGTGGCAAGCCGATGAAGCCCTCATCTTGGCCGCTACCATAGACAGCGCCGAACCCGAAGCCGCTGAACAGCTCAAGCAGTGGCGCAAAATCTATCATCACTGCCTTAACCAGCTATCTGCCGATCAGCTAGCAACCGTTCAACAGTGCCTGCGCGCAACAAATCCCAAAACTGTATTGCTGCGCCCTCAAATCGAAGCGGTGTGGGCGCGCATCGCCGAAGAAGACGACTGGCGACCGTTTTACACACTGCTTAGCAAGATACAAAATTCGACAGAAACTACAGTTGACTGACAGAAGCAATGGATGAGTGCCCGTCACCGCTGCCTTATTTCAGGCTCTATTTCAGGCCCTCTTTTAACGATGCGATCGCCACCTTTCCTTGCTCATACGCCTGATCGAACAGCCCCTCTAGCTGAGGGTGCGTCCCCCGCACCTGATCGATGACGGCCTTTCCCCAGTCTAGATACTCGTCTAGGCGAGCGGCAGACCAGCCCTCGGGTGGAGAGAGGGCAACGTCGCGCAGGTTAGAAGTTTTGTCAGCGAGTTTGACTAGCTTGGCGCGATCGCTCAAACCCGCTGCGTGATCAATCTGCTGCTGCTTGCGCACGGCCTTGGGCAGCGATTTATCGTCTGTTACTTCAGCAACGACATCTCGCACAGTTTGGCCAAAGTGCTGCTCAATTTCTGCAAACGTGGCGTCCGTATCTTCTACGGTGTCGTGCAGCAGCGCCGCGATTAGAACCACTTCATCGGTGATCTTGGCCTCGTTGAGCAAAATGTTGGCAACCGCGATGGGGTGATTTATGTAAGGAATTTGGCTGCGGCCTTTGCGGCGCTGATGGCGGTGTTTGTCGGCTGCGAAGCTGAGCGATCGCAAAAAATCAGCACTCATTACTTTTGCAGAGGGCGGAGATTGCCCAGGCAATGCGTCAAAAGAAACCATTACGACACTGCATCCTTACTCGGTTAGAAAACTAGCTTTCTGTGTTCACGGGTTCTGTATTTATCGATTTTATCGATTCTGCTGGACGGCTAATCGTCTCCTTAATCTCGGCTTGCAATCGCTCCAAGGTAGAATCTGCCTTGGCTTTAGCCAAAATGCTTTCCATAACGGTATTGACCCCGTTCGGCCCCCAAGTACAGCCTTGCTGCAAGTAGAGCTTAGCGGCCTGACCCACGGCGTAGGTGCCATAGCCTGCGGCCCCAGCCTGGGCGGTCATCGCACTGGCATAGGCAGTAAAGCCAGAAAAACTTTCAAAAGCGCTCCAGACGGCTGCGCTGCTTTTACCAAAGCCCAGAATCAGACCTGTGCCAAACTCGCTCAGCAGCAGGGTGCTAGAGCTGCCGATGATAGACTGCCAGAGTTTGCTCGCTTCAAACCGGGTCATCGGAAAGCCATACAGCTTTGACAAAGCGCGGATCATGACGATATCTGAGCTAACCCCGCCGAGAATATCGAGAATGGCCACCGGGTTAAACGCAACTGCGATCGCCTTATATTTTGCATACGTCCAAATCAGCTCATCAGCACTAACCTGATTAAGTTCAGCCGTCTCTTCAGACAGCTTGTTTTCAACAATGCCAGCCTGTCGCAGCGCATTGAGTGCAACCAGGGTAGCGCCTTCTTCTTTCACAATTTTGAGCAAGGTCGTCTTTAGCGGCTCAATCTGAGCAGGTGGATTTTCCCATTCTTCGCTAGTGCGACCATCTGGCCATTCCACTCGAACCTGGAGCGGCGCAGGTTCTGCCGAGACCATCACAATGTCGTCAACTAGGCGAGCACCGGGCGGCAAATCGGCTTTGCCCTCGGCTTTTTGCCAAAGGGTCTGCAAGTTGTTGGAAACGGTCTCGCGATCGGCTTCGGGGTAAAGATCTACTTTGTTGAAAACCAGCAGCAGCGGCTTTTTGGTGGCATACAGCTGTTGCAGCGCCTGATACTCTGTCTGGGTGACATCGCCAGAGACCACGAACAGAATCAGATCGGCTTCTTGAGCAACCTGCTGGGCCATTT
The DNA here is from genome assembly GCA_963833005.1 of uncultured cyanobacterium. Taxonomy (GTDB): domain Bacteria; phylum Cyanobacteriota; class Cyanobacteriia; order Phormidesmidales; family Phormidesmidaceae; genus Phormidesmis. The sequence continues at coordinate 689,822 of CAWHWK010000003.1, forward strand.
CGCTACGGGAGCGTCCCTCAATTTCATCTAGCCCTGGGGTGTCTATTAGCTCTAGCTTTAGCGGCCCTTTAGCGGTAGATTGTCCCTCGTCGGGGAGCCAATAAACCGAGCGCGGCCACTGTGTTACCCCGTTCAGCGGGCCTGTTTCCAACACTTTTTCGCCCATCAGGGCATTGATAACCGCAGATTTTCCACGACTGACCAAGCCAAAGACCGCGACTCGCAGCAGAGAGCCATCGAGTTTGTTCATCAGGGCCGTGAGCTGATCGATTCCGGTTTTGACAGCAGCCTGTCGGCCCAGCTCTTGATCTGTGAGCTGGGTCATTTTAAGCTGCGGAATATAGCGATCGATCGCCTGGCGCAGGCTGTCGCGAGCCTGTTCTACAATTGGATTTTTGGGAATTGGATTTTTGAGAATCGGATTTTTGGGAATCGGATTCTTAGAAATCGGATGCTTGGGAATCGGACTTTTAGGCGTCAGCTCAGGTGAGGACATAGGGTTTCATCCAGCTTTCATTCAGAAGCCGTGACTAGGCAGCAACTTGCTTCTTTTCTGAAACTGAATTTTTTTCTGAGACGGGTAGATGCGCTAGAGTCTGCTGCACAAAAGCCTGTAGGCCCAAGCCTTGCTTTGTTGTTTTGAAGATGGTTTGCAGGCGATCGCCCATGCCGGTAAACCCCATGTCGGCAAACATGCTATCAAAGGCAAATTTCCGCTTTTCAACCGGCAGCAAACTCTGTTCTTCAAAGAATTCGACCAGGCTAAGCCCCACGACCCGCGTGAGATAGGCAGCGCTCACCCCTTGGACCGCGCCACCCGCAAGATAGGTAGCTGCGTGTGTTTTGAGTAGGCTACCGAGTACTTGAGTAGACAGCTCGACCAAGCCAAGCTTAACCAGCAGTTCGGCTAGCGTTCCAGCGGCTTTTTTAGCTTGTTCTAAAGAAAAGGTTTGGCCGTAAACCTTGCCCAAATCGACAATCATCTGAGCGTTGATTGCTGTGGCAGCCAGCAGGTCTAGGCTGGGCATCGGGCTGGCAAAAGCGCTACCGGCGGCAATCCACTGCATTTGTTCAATAATAGGCAAGGCCCGCTGCTGACGCTGGGCGTTGAGCAGATTTTGGGTGTCTGTCTTGAGTGCGTTAGCTTGGCGAAGGGTCGTGGTGAGTACAAGCTGCTGAGCATCGTTGTTAACTAGATGGGTGAGCCGATCGGTTAAGCCGCTGAGCTGAGGCTGAGACTGTTCGGTAAATTCTTCGATTTCGCCATTTTCTTGGTGACGGCGAACTTTGATAGGATTGGGCTGAGTAGCGATCGCACTGACGCCAATACCTAAATCTTCAACCCGCGTTTGAATGCGCTGCAAAACCGACTGCCGATCAGCAGGCGTTAGCTGATCTTGCTTATTGAAAACAATTTGGGTGCGATATCCAGCCTTGAGTAAGGTGTGGATGCGCTGTAGCTCTGACTGGGTAAGATCGCCAGCCGTCATAAAGAGAACGATATCGGCATCTGCTGAAGGAAGCGACGCTTCGCCGTTTGTTTCTGTGATGCTCTCAACCTGCGGATGAGCCGTCTGCCAATGTTCACGAAGGTAGGCCGCTAGAGCTGTTTTCCCTGTGGATTTGTTACCCACAATTGCAACTGTTAGACGTTCTCTCTCAATATTCTCGATGACCTGGCTGATAGCCTGTCGATTCTGTTCTATCTGCGTCCAAATCGGCTGCGCTTTGTCTGCTTTTATCTCTTCTGGCAACTCTTCGATCAGCGTAGCAATAGTGGCTTCTATACGGCTAGTCACTTCATCGACAGCCGATCTATCGACAGTTTGAAGCGCCAGCGACGGTTCGATGGCTAGCTCAGCGCTTTTGCCCTGCTTAAAGAGCCAGAGCCCGCTGCCAAGGACGGCCATACCCATTAGCGCCGAGCCATCGCCTAGCGCATAGCCCACTGGCGAATGCCCTACAATATTCAGTAGCCACAAACTAGCTGAAAGACCTAAACCACCGACTAAAATGGGACGCTTCAATTGCATAAGAAAGTCACTCTTGAGCTGATACTACCTATTCTAAGATCCGGCATGGAATCAGGGAAGTAGTGAGAACCGGGCTGCGGCAAAAAGGCTTGCTACGATACGAGGGCCGCCAGCGAGGAAAGAGCGCTAATGATAACGCCCCAGACGCCACACCAGACGCCACACCAGACGACGCCCCCAGAGGCTCCTCTAGGTCCCCCAAAAGATCTCCCACAAGAGCCCTCACAAGAACCTTTGAAAGAAACTCTTCCAAAGAACAAATGGTACGACTGGTATAAAGAATTTGACCAGCATCATAGCCCGGAAGCGCGCAAGCAGTGGTACAGCGCGATCGCGCAAGCCTACAGATGGGCCAGACCCACCTATCCAGACGAGCTGGTAGATAAGGTCGTAGCCAAAGCTGACCTGAAAACCGGCAGTTCTATTCTAGAAATAGGCTGTGGCCCTGGCATAGCCACCCAGGCATTTGCCGCTAGAGGCCTTAAAATGCAGTGCGTAGAGCCCAGCCCAGCCGCCTGTGAACTCGCCCGCCAGGTCGCAGGCAACTTTACGGGCAGCGTCACCGTGACCAACAGCACCTTTGAAGCTTTTGATCTCAATGATAGAACCTTCGACGCGGTGCTAGCCGCCACATCTTTTCACTGGGTATCGCCAGCGGTGGCCTGTCGCAAATCCGCTGCGGCCTTAAGTCCGGGCGGCTCGCTAATCTTGCTATGGGCCACACCGCCACAGCTAAACCCAGACCTCTGCGAAGCTTTGCAGCCTATCTACGAAAAATATCAGCTAGCAGATAAAATTCAGTATCACTCACGGCAGCAGGCATACTATCAGGCGAATTTTGACGAATTTGCCCAGATGATTGGCGATTCTGAATGGTTTGCGCGCACAGCCGTTGAGCTAGAGACGCACCAGTCTCAATACAGCATCGAAAAATACGTGGCCTTGCTCAGCACCCTTTCTGACTACATTGCCCTGCCCGATGACACCCGAAAAAGCTTACTTGACGATTTGGCTGAGCGGCTAGAAACCCTGCAAGGGGAAAAGAGCCTAACGCTGACCCACTGGTTTGCCGCTCAGGTGGCACCTTTGATAGGCCTTTGAAAGACTTTTGATGGGATTTTGATTGCAAGCGCATAACCCAACTTTGCAAAAGGTTGTAAAAGGTAATAATTGGTTGTGTTAGTTCAACAATATGGCAGCATAAAGGGTGGCTAAACCGCCATCTAGTTAGTCCCATCAGCTAGTTCATCAGCCGCTGTTTAAGCGACTTAAGCAACCGTCATCTAAGCCTTTATCTAAGCCTTATGGAACAGTCTTCGAGCCCTACCGTAATCATCACAGGTGCCTCCTCCGGTGTTGGTCTTTATGCTGCTAAGGCCCTAACTCAGAGGGGCTGGCATGTCATTATGGCCTGTCGCAATTTGCCAAAGGCGGAGCGGGTGGCAAAAGAGGTTGGCATGGCGGCGGGCAGCTACACCGTAATGAAGCTAGACCTGTCTGTCTTGGAGAGCGTCAGGCAGTTTGCCGACGACTTTCGAGCTACGGGCAAATCGCTAGATGCGCTAGTGGTGAACGCGGCTATTTATAAGCCCAGCCTAAAATCGCCAGAACGCAGCGAAGATGGCTATGAAATCAGCGTTGCCACTAACCATCTGGGGCATTTTTTGCTGTGCAATTTGCTGTTAGAAGATATGAAAAAATCGACTCACCCAGAGCCTCGGCTGGTGACGTTGGGAACAGTGACGGCCAACCCAAAGGAGCTAGGCGGCAAAATTCCAATTCCGGCACCACCAGATTTGGGCGATCTTAAGGGGATGGAGCTGGGCTTTAAGTCACCGATTGCGATGATTGACGGCAAGAAGTTTAAGCCGGGAAAGGCTTATAAAGACAGCAAGCTGTGCAATATGCTGACGATGCTAGAGCTGCACCGTCGCTATCACGATGAGACAGGCATTGTGTTTAATGCGCTGTACCCTGGCTGCGTAGCAGAGTCGGATTTATTTCGAGATGCGCCGAAGCTGTTTCAAGTCATTTTTCCATTCTTTCAAAAGAACATTACCGGTGGCTATGTGACTGAAGAGGAGTCGGGGCGACGGGTGGCTCAGGTGGTGGCAGAAGAAGGCTTTAATAAGTCGGGCGTGTATTGGAGCTGGGGCAACCGGCAAGACGAGAACCGCGAGGCGTTTTGCCAAGAGGTGTCGAATGAAGCGGCTGATGCTAATAAGGCTGGCAAGCTATGGACGCTGAGCGAAAAACTAGTGGGTCTGACGTAGCGTTTCTTGGGCCGAGTCTGACTGCATAGATTTGACTGCATAGATTTGGCTACGCAGGTTTGGCGGCATAGGTTTGGTCAAGCTGCTTAAAGTTTTTTAGAAGTGGTCAAAGATCTGGTTTATTTTTGGCAGATGTTAAGTAGTATTACTTGGCGTCATGCATCGGTGACTAAACATAGTTGACCAAAAATAGACAACCAGAGGGGTTGGCTTGGCTAATTTGGCTAAGCTGAGCCTACTATTGCCCGGAGATTCTTTGAGATGCTTGCTACGTTAGAGTCTGCGCTGTGCCAAGGGCAAAAACCTGCTTTCCAGCTTTGGCTATCGATCAGGGCGTATGTCGCGTATTTGTTTGCGCATCCTGAGATCGCACTGATCGGCATGATGGTGCTCATCGGTTTGCTGTGGGCAATAGCGCACCGTTATCTGAGCGGGCGCTTAAGAAAACGGTATCTGCGCCTGTGGGGGCTAGGGCTATTGCTAAGCGGGCTGGTGCTGGTTTCGCCTTTGCCCCCCGCGCTAGGAAGCTGGCTGCTGGTGAGCTTTATTCCGCCTGATTCTGGCGAGATCGCGCAGGTAATTGTCATGCTGGGTCGAGGATCTACGGAAAATGTAATACGGGCACAGGCGGGCGCGGATTTGTGGCGATCGCACCGAGCCCCTTTGATTTTTTCGAGCGGACAGATGGATGCGCAGGAGATGGCCCGATTGCTTCAGCAAAAAGAACAGGTTCCTAAAGCTGTCATTGTGCAAGAGAGATGCTCTTCGACGACAGAAGAAAATGCGAAGTTTACGGCAGCTATTTTGCGCTCTCGCGGATTGCAGAAAATTATTTTGGTGACCGATCCGCTGCATATGCTGCGATCGCTCCTGACATTCAAAAGCTTTGGCTTTGAGATAATTGCTCACCCGGTGCCGCTAGCAGAAGACATACGGCCCAACTACAGCCAATTTCCCAACCACAGCCAATTTATAGCTTTTCGTGAAAGCCTGGGGATTGTCAGCTACGCTCTGATGGGTCGATACTTCCCTCAACAGGTGTCTGAGACAACAATTAGGGAGGCTGATAAACTTGTAGCGCAGCAGCTTAAACAGGGCGCAGCTAGGGCACTAGAAAAATATTGATATGCGCTTAACTGTCTATGATCTCAATCACTCTAAAAACAGAAACAATCGGTCAACAACAACTCGGTCAATAAGTCCTACCACAAGCCCTACAATAGATTTTTGTATATGCACTCCAATGCAGGAATGGAATTAGTATCGCTACGCCTTCAGTCAGGCGCTGACATTCGTAAAGACTTAGAACAACTGGTCCAAAGAGACAATATCTCGGCAGCTGTTGTCTTGGGCGCGGTTGGTAGCCTTTCAAAGGTTTGCCTACGGTTTGCCGATCAAGACAAACACACGGTTTTAAAGGGCAAGTACGAGATCTTGACCTTGTCTGGAACGCTAGGCGAAGAGGGCGTTCATTTACACATCAGCGTGGCGAATAGATCGGGTCAGTGCAAGGGCGGGCACGTCGTGCATGGCTGTCGGGTAAACACTACGCTAGAGCTGGTTATTGGATTGATCTCGGGCGTTCAGTTTCACCGGGTAATGGATGAAAAAACTGGCTTCAAAGAGCTGGAGATTTCTAAGGACGATTAGCTTGATCTCATGACTTAATCTCATGGGAAAGGTTTATAAGCTAGAGACTGAACGCCTCCACCTCTGCCAATGGAAAGAGGCTGATAAGCGATCATTTGCTCAGCTCAATGCCAAAACGATCTGAAGCCGTGATGAAAAAACTAGGTATGCGTCACGCTGCCAAAACGTTTATGCATCCTAGCGTTCCGGCAGGCAGCAGATTGGTCGAACACTGCCTCTACGAACTTTCGAGAAAAAACTAGGCACGCACTGACTAACAGCACTCAAAATCATGAATAAAGCACCGGGGCCCGCTGGATATGTTCTTTTACAAATGTCTCAGCTTCAGTCTCAGCCGCTTGAGTACTTGGGCGGGCTGTGGCGTGAATATGGCGACTTGGTTCGGCTGCCTGTGATGCCGGGGCTGACTATCTTTCTTTCTACGCATCCTGATCACGCGGAGCACATTTTAGCGACACATGCTGAACGCTACCGCAAGCCTGATTTTTTCCTAAAGCCGATGGGACTGGTTCAAGGGGAGGGGCTCTTTAGCAGTGAAGGTGGATTTTGGCGATCACAGCGCCGTTTGATGCAGCCCGCTTTTCAGCAAAAGCAGATGGTTAAGCTGCACGGGGTAATGTGGGACTGTGTGCGATCGCTTTTAGCAGAGTGGGAAGCGAAGCCACCAGGCGAAGTGATTGACATTGCGGCTGAAATGACCAAGCTGACGCTAAAAATTGTGGGGCAAGCACTGTTTAGCGTAGATGTAAGCGACGAGTCTGACCGGCTGAGACAATCGCTGCGAGTCGCTGTGGAGTATGTGTATGGTCGCTTGACTGCGCCGCTGTCTTTGCCGCTGTGGGTGCCCACGCCTCATAACCTAGCGTTTAGGCAGGCAAAGGAGACAATTGATAGCATTGTCTTGAAGATTATTCGCGATCGCAAAAATAGCCCCAGTCAGTCTGTTGATCTGCTATCGATGCTGTTAGCCACTCAAGATGAAGACACTGGCGAAGGCATGAGTGAACGGCAGCTACTCAACGAGATCATTACCCTCATCAATGCCGGGCATGAAACCACAGCCACAAGTTTGGCCTGGACTTGGCAACTGTTGGGCAGTCATCCGCAGGTGATGGCAAACATGCAGTCTGAGATAGACAGTATTTTGTCAGGAGGAGAGCCTACCTTTGAACAACTGCCAAAGCTGACCTACACCCGACGCGTGTTTGATGAGTCTTTACGGCTATGTCCACCGGGTATGGGGTTAGCCCCCAGAGCGGCCCTAGTCGATGATGAGATCGACGGCTACTTTATTCCCAAAGGATCTATTCTCAACATTGCGTTTTACTATACGCTGCGCCATCCCCAGTTCTGGCAGAATCCTGAGCAGTTTGACCCGGATCGGTTTTTGCCAGAGCGGGCGATCGCTAGACCAAAGTATGCCTACATGCCTTGGGGAGCAGGACCGCATGTGTGTATCGGCAAAAACTTTGCGCTAATGGAAGCGGTGATGATTTTGAGTGCGATCGCTGCGCGCTTCCAAATCACCCTTGTGCCCAATCAATCTGTTGAAATCGACCCCCGCTTTACGCTTCGACCCAAACACGGCGTCAAGGTCACGCTAAAACGACGAAAGCACTAAACGAGAGAGCTAAACTGATGATAAACGCGACACAGCGCTTTTCAAGCCGCGTAGACGCCTATCTCAAGTATCGACCGCACTACCCTATCGCTGTCATTGACACACTACAGTCAGACTGTCAGCTCACAGCAGATTCTGTTGTGGCCGATATTGGCTCAGGGGCAGGCTTTTCACTGGTTTGACCGGGCAAAAGCACGTCAGGAATTTATGCGCATTTTGAGGCCGGGTGGCTGGGTGATGCTGGTGTGGAACGACCGCGATATTCACTCCACGCCTTTTTTAGCTGAGTATGAACAACTCCTACAAACGTACTGCGCAGAGTACCAGCAGGTAAACCATAAGAACGTTCACCAGTCGGCACTTAACGATCTTTTTGAAGAACAGGCATGGCTAGAAAAAGCTGTCACTTACCAACAGCTTTTTGACTATGAAGGACTAAAAGGGCGACTGATGTCTTGTTCTTATGCGCCAGAGAAAGGTCATCGCAACCACACGCCAATGCTGGGTCGGCTCTCTGAGATTTTTCACCAGTATTGCTCTGCAAACGGCATCTTCGGTGCCGTCAGAGATGTCGCTGAAGAGACCACCAGAGATGCCGCTGAAGAGACTATCCGTGAAAGTGCTCAAGCGTTTGTCAAGATTGAGTACAAGACTCGAATGTTTTACGGACAGTTGAGCGCGGCTTAGCCGTCGTCGCCCGATACAGCCCATACTCAATGCCAGCCGCCACCGCCTGATAAGACGCCTCCAAAATATTGACCGATACCCCAATAGTGGACCACCGCTGCTCCCCATCGCTAGATTCTACAAGCACCCGGACTTTGGCGGCAGTGCCCGCCTCGCTGTTCAAAATACGCACTTTGTAATCTGTCAGATAGAAGGTTTCAACAGCTGGAAAAAAGCGAACCAGTGCCTTATGCAGCGCATTGTCTAGCGCCGCGACGGGGCCCATGCCTTCAGCGACTTCCAGCACTTCTTGTCCTTTCACCACGGCCTTAATCATGGCCCGAGCCCCCACGTTGCACTGCACGTCCGATTGAATGACATTGTAGCTCACTTCAAAGCCGCGTAGCTGAAACATAGACTGATGCAAACCCAGCTCTGTACGCATCAGCAGTTCAAAGCTAGCCTCCGCCGCTTCAAACTGATAGCCCTTACCCTCTAGCTCTTTAACCCGATTGATAATTTTACGGGTGATTGGATCCTCTTTTTTCAGATCGATATTGTAGCTTTTCGCTTTAGAAAGGACAGTGCTAGCGCCCGAAGAGCTAGAAACAACAATATGTCGGTTGTTACCAACCGCGCTAGGTTCAACATGCTCATAGGTTTTAGGATTGCGCTCTACTGCGCTGATGTGGATGCCACCTTTGTGGGCAAAGGCAGAGCGGCCCACATAGGGGGCATGATCGTCAGCGGCTAGGTTGACAATTTCGCTGACGAATCGGCTGGTTTCCGCGAGGGTTTTGAGCTGCTGGGACGGCAGGCAGTCATAGCCCATTTTGAGCTGAAGGTCTGGGATGACGCTGCACAGGTCGGCGTTACCGCAGCGTTCTCCATAGCCATTAATGGTGCCGTGGACCATCCGGGCACCCGCATCAATGGCCGATAGAGCGCTGGCTACGGCTGTGCCGCTGTCATTGTGGGTATGAATCCCAATCTGGGGTAGCTCGGCTAAATCTGAGTGGTGGGTTTGCAGCCAGACTTGCACATCAGTGACAATCGCCTCAATTTCCTTGGGCAGCGTGCCACCGTTGGTATCACACAGTACTAGCCAGTCAGCGCCGCCAAGAACTGCTGCTTCTAGCGTCTTGAGGGCATAGGCTGGGTTCGCCTTGTATCCATCAAACCAATGCTCGGCATCGTAAATGACATGCCTACCCCTAGCTCGCAAGAACTCAACCGAATCTTGAATCATGGCTAAGTTTTCATCTAGTTCAACTTTGAGCGCATCGGTAACGTGCAAATCCCAAGATTTTCCGAAGATAGTAAGCCATTGAGTATTGGCGGCTAGCAATGCTTGTAGGGTTGGGCTTTCGGAGGCAGTTTGGTGAGGGCGACGGGTGGACCCAAAGGCCACAACCTGTGTGTCTGCTAAGGGCTCTTTTTGTAGATATTCGAATAGCTGCGTGTCAATGGTGTTCGCACCGGGCCAGCCGCCTTCAATAAAGGGAATGCCTAGCTGAGTGAGACGGTTGAGAATTTTAATTTTGTCTTCAAGCGTGCAAGAAATACCGTGGCGCTGGATGCCATCTCTAAGGGTCGTGTCGTAGATCAGAACGTTTTGAGCAAGATGTGTTTGCAACGGTTGCGGCCCCATGAGTATTTCTGCCATGAGTCTGTAGGATAAGGGGTACGGCGGTGGAGTGGGGCTACTTTTTACAAGATTATAAGAGCAGAGGTCAGAGCGCAGCCGTTTGCGGTCGGTATTAAATACAGGGTGTGGTCGTTTTCATGGTTTTTTTCTTGGAGTCGTGAGTAGGAAAAACCAGAAAAACTTAGCCCCCCTAACTTGCCAAAAGTCAGGGGGGCTGTGATCATGACCACAACCTCTCTCACTGGTAACGTCAGTGTTAGGGGCGAGCTATCGGTATTGGTTGCAGCCAATGCCGGTAGCGGCTAAATTTTTCGAGGCGTTCGGGCTGTTGCTGCGATGTGCGATCGCAGCAACAGCCATAGAAATTACCCTATCAGTATGCTTTTGAAGGCGTCAACTAACCGGTCCGCGTAATTAGTCGCGGTGCTTGCCGTCCAAACCGCCGTCGCTGCCGAAAGCCGCTCTATGATGCCCTGTCCTTTCATCTGGTAGCTTAGGAGTTGTACAGAGATAAATTGAACTATTCTAATTGTTGAACAGGCAGTATTTGATAGTTCCATTCACCATGAAAAGCGTCCTACTCAATCAGGATAGAACTAAACTGTTCCTGACTCACTTGAATGCCAATAGGATACTCGCCTTCATCAAGAGTGGCATGGACGCTAAGTCCGGTTGACGTCTCAGGTCTCAGTAGAGGCAAGTAACGCGAGGTTGGGCTGACGGTGCTCATCGCCAGCTATTACGAGAACGGCTGCGCGAATAGCGTTCCTTTCTTCTCTTAGAACGACGAAAAGCAGGAACCCCCATACTTACCACGCCAAGTAGACCGAAAGGTGCAGCTCGCCTAAAAGATTGTGCAACAGCTATTTGCGTCTTGCTCTGTGTAGTGTTCTGTACAGCCTGATCTGTTCGGGCAGACGGTTTGTACTCGGCCACTACTAAAGACAGCAGCCCGATGACAATAAACGAACTAAGCCGATCAAGAGACTTGTCGATAGCAGGTGGCTTAGCATGGGCGGTATAAGTTGAAACAATGAACCAGCAAAATATTCCGACTGAAGCTAGCAGCGCAATGTTGTTGATCAGTGGCGCATTTGCAAAGGTATAGATAGCGCCTTCAGTCGGACCATTTGCCGCGCTATTGAACGTCTCTATAGTAGAAAATGGGCTTGACATAAATCATTCTCTCCGGGTTTGAAGAAGGAAAAAGCAAGGAGGATAAGAGGCTAAACGCGGGCGCTAGCTTGTGAGATTGGCGTGGCTGACGTAGGTATATGCCCGTTCTGTTCTGCCAAAACAGGATACTCTGGATAGCCTGCCATACTGTATTCTGCCAAATCCAATCCGGCAATCTCTTCTTCAGGAGAAACTCTCAACATTCCTAGCTTGCTAAGTACAAAGCTCACGCCATATCCGGGGATAAATCCTAGTACAACAGTGCATACGATAGTTCCCACTAGCTGCCCAAAGAATCCCGTTAGTGGAATGCCATCGCCTTGAGGGTAACCCGTCGCCATCACGCCCACAGCCATTGCGCCAATCACACCACAGTAGCCATGCACCGCAAAAGCACCAACCGCATCATCAATGCCTGCTTTTTCAACAGCGCGGCCAACAAAGGGCATTGTGTAAGCGCCAATAAATGCGATCAAGATAACAATGGCAGGGCTATACAAGTCTAAACCTGCCCCTACTGAAATGATGCCAGCAAGACCCCCCGAGATAGTGTAAAAAGGGTCTCCTTTTGTCGAGATGTAGGCTCCTACAATGCCTGAACACAGGGCTAGCGTGGTGTTAACACCAATAGAAGCTAGCGTCATAGGCGTCCCGTAGATAGAGATTTCTCCTGTTTGGCCGGGTACAAAAATAACGCAGGCCGCTAAGAAAGCATAGAAACCAACAAAAATTAGCATGAGCCCTACCATGGTCAGCGGCAGATTGTGTGGCAGTATTGCTCTCGCTTTCCCTTGCGCATCAAACTTACCGATGCGCGGCCCTAAATTGATGAGTACACCTAGTGCGAAGAAGCCAGCGACACCGTGCAATACCGCTGAACAGCCAAAGTCGTGATAGCCAAACTGAGTGAGAAACCAGCCGTAGGGGTTCCATCCCCAGGCAGCAGCAACTACCCAGGTAAAAGAGCCTAATACGACCGCTAAAATCGCATAAGCGCCTACTTTGATGCGTTCAATTACCGCGCCCGAAAGAATAGAGGCCGTGGTCATGGCAAAGAGCGAGAAGGCAAACCAAAAGACACCTGTAAGGTTGTCAGCAACATTAGGACCTAAGGCCGGAGACCAAGGGTAGGAGGCTTGAACCAGGCCAAGGACCTCTCCAACAACACCTTCAGAATTAGGATCTGTCCAAGGGCCAACAATACCGCCTGTGAGAGGAAACAGGGGAAAGGCATTGTACACCCACCAGCCAAAGAAGAAGAAGGTAAGACCCACAATAGAGAGCGTTAACAGGTTTTTGACCATGGTGGCCAAAACATTTTTACAGCGAGAGGCTCCTCCCTCGTAGGCCAAGAAGCCAACATGGATGAGAAGCATGAAAACGGAAGCCCAGTAGTAATAGGATTCCGATACAAAGGTGGCTAGAAACTCTTGTGATTCAGGAGTCATCAGAGGGCTCCGGTAGGTGAGATGAGGTGAACAGCGGGCCAAGAACTTGGCTCAAGAACAAAGATAAATGACGAGAATTTGAATCTTTTAGGCTGTACCTAAAAGATTGCTTGAGAGCAAGAGACTGTTTGAAGGGCTGTTTGAGAAGCATCAAAACCGTTTAAATTTGCGCCTGCCCCCAATGCTGAGGCACTAAGCGTACAGCTATGCCAAACAGACCAGCTATGCCAGAAGTATGCAGTGAGTAGTGAGTACAAACTGTATTAGTCAATACGAAAAGTGATCAATATAGTTTCAATAAGCGCTTGAGCTCAGATGCTCTAACTGTTTAATTACAATGTCTGCAGACTGACGAGGAAGATGCAATTCTACTTTGGGCTGGGCTGTAGGCTGGGCAGCAATGCAGTGTCGCCAAATTAAAATAGGTGTATCTTCTAAGCAAGCAGGAACAGCCTGATTGTTAGGCAGGTTTGCAAGTCGGTGGGGGGCTCTAACGGTTGCCCTTTTGAGTAGCGTTGGGAGCTGTTCAATAGGAAGAAAGAGAGTGTGCAGCCAGTCGTATTGCTTTATCCATGCGCGGCGCTGCAACGGTGTCGCAATTTGGTCTAAGGGGCCTGAGTAACTGATGCGAAAGTTTTTTTCACACAGTCTTAAAACAGAGCAGTCCTGCCCTTTCAAAGTAGCTTCAATAGATTGAAACGGCGCTAGATAGCCGACCTTTTGTCCAAAAATCAACTGGGCAACTTCTAGCCCGTCTACACCCGCTATATCCCACAGTTTACGGTCCGCTAGCTGACGCTCTTCTAATTTACGATTCGCTAGCCTATGCATCAGAAATCTCTACTCTAGCGCGGCTTTTGGTCGGGTCAAAGGCCGCGAGCGGTCCAACCGTGGCGTTCACTCGGCGCTTAATGCCATCTAGCAGCCCGACTTCGAGTTGAGTCCCTATTGCAGCGTATTCTGGTACGACTTGAGCCATTGCAATGTTTTGGTTGAGGATAGGAGAGAAGGTGGCGCTGGTAATATGACCGACGCGCCAGCGCTCACCTTTAGCGTAAATGTTCTGTCCGTGAGCGGCAGACTCAGTGCCTTCTAACACAATACCAACAGCTACTTTTGGCGGATGCTGACGAATGGCTTCTAGTGCGGATTTGCCGATAAAGCTTGGCTTTTTCATCGCCACACTCCAGCCAATTCCAGCCTGATACGGAGAGATTAAATCGTCAAATTCATGTCCTAGGGCCAAGAGCCCGGCTTCGATTCGGGCTCGATCTAGCGCTTGCATTCCTAAGGGCAACAGTCCTTTTGGTTTGCCAGCTTCTATCAAAATTTTCCAAAGCTGCGAGCCGTGCTGCGGATGAACAAACAGCTCGTAACCGAGTTCGCCCGTGTAGCCTGTACGCGATAATAAGACAGGTATGTTCTCTATCTCAACTGCCTTGAACCCGAAATAGCTGAGGTCGCTGAGCTTATGGTGCGAGTCATCGTGCGCAGCTAGCAGCGATCGCAGAATGTTGTAAGACTCTGGGCCTTGGAGGGCTAGATTATGGACGCGATCGCTCACTGCTTCAACCTTGAGCGACCATCTCTGCTGCTGAGCCACTCGCCGCAGCCAATCGCCATCTGTATCACAGTTACCTACGTAGCGGTAGTGCGTAGGGCTAAAGCAAAACACAATGCCATCGTCTACAATGCCGCCATGAGGGTTGAGCAAGCAGCCATAGGCCGAGCGTCCAGCGCTCACTTTCTCTAAATTTCGAGAAAAGGCGTATTGCAACAGGACAAAAGCATCTGCACCCGTAATCTCGAACTTACGCAGAGCTGAGAGATCCATTAGCGCCGCTCGCTGTCGGAGGGCCCAATACTCGGCCTGGTCACCTTGATAGGCGAAGCTGCTAGGCACCCAAAAGCTGTTGTACTCGACCAGATGGTCGCTCAGGTAGCGAATGCTGGGCGTAAAGGCGCTCTCTTGCGTCAGGCGTAGCGGCAGCTCGGCGGCGACTCGTTTGCCGACTGCGCGCTCAAACGTTTGGTCGGCGGCGTATATGCGAACGTGAATGGGCGTAGGTTGCCAGGCGTTAGCAGAATCGATGTCGTCGGGGCAAGCTGAGCTAGCGCAGAGTAGAGTTTGATGCGCTTTTAGCAAGACATAGTCGCCAGGGCGCGACCAGGATTCTGCACTGGCAACAGTGTTGGTGCAGTCGATTTGAGTGTTGAAAAAGAAGTTGATGGCAGGCCAGCCAGGTTTGGGTGAAATGCCATACGGGGCGATCGCACGGTTAAAGTTGTCGCTGCAGCTAGGGTGGCCAGGATAGCCTGCGTCGGCATAGTAGCGAGGGGTGCAGGCTAAGAGGAAGCTATCGTGGCGATCGCACGTATCTTGAATCACCTCCACCATCGGCTGCATAGAGCCGTCAAAGTATTTGCCATGCAGCCCCACCTGAGGATTCGCCACGCCGTTTAGCGTGCGGGTGACCGTACTATCTAGCATTTGGCTATAGTCGTCACCAGCAAACGCCAAGAAGTCAGAGCACTGCGAGCCCTCTACATCGATTATTTGAATATACTGCCCCTGCGTGACGGTATAAGCCTGCGCCGTACCCGCTTCAATCCGGTACTCTGCCACGACTTTGCCTAAGGGCGCAGGCACGTCCAACAGTCTTCTTTTAGGCGCAACAGGCGTGTTTGCTACCATGATTTTTGGGGGAAGGGGGTACGTCGTTAGCGGGATTTTCGTCAAAGAAGTTCAGCGGCTTGAGCATAAAGCCAATAGTGGCAACCGGCATGACTGGCCAGTCTTCGGCGCGAGGTGAGTGGCTGTGGGCAAAGGTGTACCAAACCACAATGTCGGTATCTTCTACCGTGCGATCGCTCGCGGTCCACAGCGGCAAGCCCGACCCGCCCGGATTTTGGTTAGGGTAGTCGCCCGCTGGAAACTTTTCATCTTCGTGATAGGGCGTCACCCACAGGTGCTGGCTCATATACGCCGCCCGCTTAGAAACGCTCGCATCGGGCCGCGCCATGGCCAGGGTGTTGTCTCCTGGCATCAGCTTATAGGCGGTTGGGTAGCCGATCGCGTTGGTTTTAGAAGGGTTTACAATTTTCCAATAGCGCCCTTTCATCGGGTCGATTAGTCGCTTGGCGGCCTGCTCTGTCGGCAGCAGCGTAGATTTTGCATAAAAGGCGTTGCCATAAGGATTTTTGTCGTCTTCTTCTGGCACAATATCGACCTCGTAAACAGAGTTATTTGCGCCATCAATATTCATATCCATCCGCACGTTAAAAATGTGTTGATGAATCGGCGCATTGAGCTGCGGGGCGACCAGCGTGCCATACTTGGGCACTTTTCCAGGCATCACGGCAGCGGTACTCACCACGCCGGTAAGCTTGACTTCGTATTGAATGGTGCCATCTTGATAAAAGTACCAGTAAAAGCCATATTCGTAGTTGCCCACGGTGGCGATAAAAGAGATGACTAAGCGACGCGATCGCCTCACTTCTGTCTGTTCTGTGCGCCAGTCCATATGCTTCCACAAAATGCCAAAGTCTTCTTCATGCAGACAAATAGCATTCTCAATTTTGGCAACTTCGCCCCGAGAGTTGGTGATAAAGCCGTCAAAGTAGTGAATGACGCCCAGGCAGTCGCAGCCCAGCGTCAGAGAGTTGGCCAGCGAACCAATACCGTATTCACCCACGTCAAAGGCATTTTTGCGATAGTGGTGGGGTGCTGGATCGCCGTAGGGCACCGTCATTTCCGCTAGCGATGCCCGGTAAAATATCGGGCGCGCTTCATCGCCATCTTGATAGGTAACGTTGTAAAGCACCAAGCCTTCGCGGGGCGTAAACCCGACCCGGATCTTCCACTTTTGCCAGCGAATTTCGTGGTCATCGACCTCAAAGCTCGGCCCTTCCGGCTGAACAATTTCCAACGGCTTAATGTCCGTGCGGTAGTTCTTGACGTACTCTGGCGTATAGTTACCATCTTTGGGTGGCAGCGGCACTACGCCATAATCTTCTACTCGAATGACCTCCATTTTATTGAGATCTACTACCGGAATCACGCCTTCAATTGGCCTTGCATAGCCGTGATCAGTCGGATTGGCCTTCACCCAGCAGAGCGCTCTAGACAGACGTACGCCTGCTTCATCTGCAATGCCATAGTTGCCTGCTGACCACGGATCGACCATCACCAAATCAGGGTCGGTGATGCCGCGTTTTGCGATCGCAGCTTGAAATTCTGGGCTCGCCTTAACCGCTGCCTCGCATTCCACAAACTCATCAAGCATAATCGGCGGCTGCACATTGGGAATGTGCTCCCAAGACTTGACACTGCCAGAGATTGAACCCGCTTCTGAACTAGATCCCAACGAAACGACAGCTTCATAAGTTTTGGCAGTGGCATTGTCGAGCAAAATAACAAAGGCTTCTCGCTCAATAGAATCGCCTGGGCTAAAGCTCAAAACACTCTCTTTAGCGGGTTCTTTGAGGGTGACGGTGGCAAAGCGAACGCTAGCTCCTAGCGATTTTTGCTCACGGAGAATAGCGACCGCTGCGGATATCTCATCAGGCGTGAGAGGCTCTAGAGGGTGGCTAACGCTGGCCACCACGGGCGTAGTGAGCGGCTTTTCTTGAGTAAAGGTCATAGGTTAGTTCCGAATAAAAGAAAGGAGTAAGAGATTGAACTGCAAGATTGAATTGCAAGATTGAATTGCAAGATGGATCTACAAAATTGAGCTATAAGACTGAAACATACGCTTCTTGAAAACGAAAATTAAATGAGCTGCGGATGTCTAGCCACCTACCCCGATGTCTACGCCCTCATGTCTACACCCTCACATCTCTACGGGGACACTTAATGAACAACAAGGTGTAAACAACAAGGTGCTTACGCATCCACTAAGCTCATGCACAACTTATGCGCTGGCCATAGCCGGTCTTTTTAAAGACACTTCCGAGTCTTCTAATTCTGCTTCTAATTCTGCTAAGAGCGTCTCGGCTAGCTTGCGCTTTTCCGTCGCATCCATCTTTTTTAGCTCGTTATGCAGCGCCCGCTCATTCACCGACTGATTCCAGTAGTCCAGGCTCTCAAAGCCTAGCAGTGCAGACTTGCCAACAAACTGGCGCAAAATCTCATTGGTAGGCCCCATTACCCAGCCCGCCTTCCCATCACGCAAATAGCGCTCTATTTCCATATCTTTTTTAAAGCCAGAACCGCCGCAGGCATGGAGCATTTTGTCGCAGACATGCGCTACGTTTTTTGCCGCCGAAAACTTAATTTGCCAATACCAGTGCAGATAGGCCGAGCGGGGCAAAGCCGAAAGGTCAGCATGAACAGACCAGTCGCAGCTGTTGGTGAGCTGATCCATCAGCTGCCCCATCGAAAAGGTATACATGCGACAGGCGCTCGTGTCGATAATGGCCTCGCCAAAGTAGTCTTGAATGGTGGGATAGTCAGCAACCCTCATACCGACATCAACGTGCTTTTTACGCGTAACGTGCTTTTTGGCAATGTCAATTGCGCCCATCGCAATCCCATTCCAGCAGGCCGACGAGCACAGCAGGAAAAAAGGATCAACAATCTCATCATTAGAAGCCACTCCGTCGCCAACTGGCCCAACCATTCGCTGCGCAGGAATCACGACGCCATCGACTAAAAGAGAGCCTGACTGGTTTCCTCGCAGCCCTAGCGCATCCCACTTGTGCGGCTCAGCCTGGGCTTCATCGCCATAGATCAAAAAGCAGGAGAGATCAGAATAGTCGCCGCTAAAGTCGGGGCTGGTTGTTTGGACAATGTACCAATCAGCAAAGCCTGCTGAGGTTGTCCAAGAAGCTCGCTTGAACACCTGCCAGCCTGACGCTGTTTTTTCAGCCCGTGAAGAAACCGGATACCAGAAGTGAGATCCGGTTTCTGGATCGGAGTAAGAGAGCGTCCCAATCGCGACATCTGTATCCAGTCGCTTTAGCAGTGCCTGCAACTCCGGGTTGTTGTGAGCGCGAAACAGAGCCGCCGCAACCGCGCCCAAGTGCATGGTGTAGCACATGGCCGTACTGGGGCAGCCATAGCGAGCAATCGTTTCAACTACCATGGCAGCGCAGGTGTGGCTTTCACCCAGTCCGCCCCATGATGTTGGGACAAGCAGGCCCAGCAGCCCAATTGAGGCTAAAGCTTCAAAGTTTTGGCGAGGATAGATGAGATCGCGGTCGGAGGCTATTGCGTTTGGCCTCAACACTTTCGCACACAGATCAATTAGCTTTGCCTGAAGCTCTTTTTGCGGGGGCGTTAGCATCCACTGCGGATCAAAGTCTGCGCTGAGTCCACCCAGGGGCACTGAACTAGACATTACGTTAGAAGAAGCGACATTAGGAGAAGCGGTTGCGGTTGTCATTTGTAGGTTTAAAAAAGGGTAGAGAGATTGTGGCTGCGGCTATATTCAGAGCGGCTATATTCAAACAGCTACGGCTGTTCCAGTAGCCAGTGGATCGGCCAATGAATCGGCCAGTGGATCGGTGCAATAGTCAGCTAAGTGAGGGCTGCGGTAGCCGTCCTTATGCCACAGCACTGGGAAAAAGCTTTCATCCATTTCAGTACTGCCCAATCGTTTATAGCGCCCATAGATGTAGCCAGCCTGATTGGTAGCGTGGAACTGCGAGCTAGCCGGAATCGTATGCAGCCCGATGCTGTGAAAGGTTCCTTCTGTGCGCGTTGTTTTGCAAAGGCCGTGCCAGGTGCGCCCGTGGTGAAACGCGCAGCCACCAGCGGGCACCTCCACGACAACTAGTTCAGGCTGTTCAACGCCTGCATTCTCTGCGGCCTGCAGCATGGCCCAGCGATAGTCTTTGGTCGGGGCGTGGAACTCTCCTTCTACTGCGGCTAGAGGCCACTTGTGCGAGTCTTTGACATACACCAGCGTGCCGTCTGCGGCGCTGGCATCGTCTAGCGCCACCCAGCAGGTCATCATCTGAGCGGGCTCCAGATAGTCGATATATGCGCCGTCTTGATGCATGGCGATCGCCTTCGCGCCTGGCGGCTTCATCCACAGGCTGTCTTGACCAATCCTGGCCCCGTCCCAACCGGCCAGAGTCGCCGTGAGCCGACCGATCTCAGCCGAAAGCACAAGGCTGGCAATAGTGCGATCGCATTTCCAAGCGTTACACATCTCTCTGGTCACATCGGGCAGGCTCAAGCCCGGTCGCCAGTACCACTCGTCAGGATAAATGCCCGTTTCAAACTCTCCATGAAACAGCGGCTTCATACGATCGGCCAGCCGCCGCGCAAAATCAGGCGGCACAAAGTCCTCAACAATCAAGAAGCCATCTTCTTGAAACTGCTTGATTTGCGCCAAAGAAAGAGAAACTGGCTGATAGCTCATGCAAAACACCCGTAACTAGCAACTATCAATTCAACCACCGATTCAACTATCGATTTAAGCAACATCGTTAAAGCGAGACTAGTTGACAAAAAAGAACGAACGAACTCTACTTGTCATAATAAGTTTATAGCGAAGAGAAACGGTGCTCTTTGATACCTTCTTAAAAGCTTTTGGGAAAAAGAATGAAATCTGAAGAAATGTTAACGGTGCAGCCTGGCCATCTCAACATTGTGGCAAGCGACTTTGATGCTAGACCGATGAGCTATCTCAATCAGGAGGGATATCGAACCGGGTATGAGCCCGAGCTAGCCAGGATTGTGTGCGATCGCCTCCACCTCATTCCGGTATGGCACAACCTGCCTATGCAAGACTTTTACACCAGTCTAGACCCGGCCAAAAACCAGCAGTACGATGTTGTTTGGTTTAACCAAGCCATCACGCCTGAACGTCAGCAGTTAGTGACATTTACCCAGCCCTACGGCCTGTTTGACGAAGCGGTGCTAGTCAAGCGCTCAAGCGATATCTCCACGGCAGATGAGCTGTCGGGTAAGCGAGTAGGCGGCCTAGCCGACAGTACTAATATTGCCTTAGTAGAAGGATTTTCAGGTGCTAAAGCGGTTCCTTACCCTGGCAGCGATAGAGTGCTGCCTGAGATGCTGGCGGCCCTGCGGACTGGCGATATTGACGCGCTCATTGATGATGAGCTAGTGCTGGTTGTTGCCGCTGAAGAAGACACTGATCTGCGCTTAGCCTTTAGCCTGCCAACAAAAGCCCCCTTTGCAATCGGCGTCTCTAAAACCCAACCGATACTGTTAGAAAAACTAGAAAGCACGCTCTTGCAGCTAAAAGCAGAAGGCACCCTCGCAGAACTGTGGGCCCAGTGGATTCCGTGGAAACCGTTTCCCTTCTCGTAGCAATTAATACAAATTTGTTATAACAAGTTAGCTTTACTAATGTAGACAACTAATAAACTAATAGACATCTGGCTTTTTTCCGTCTGACTCTTTTTCATCTGACTTTTTCCTTAACGCACTCTGGAGATTTATCAAAGTGACTGGCACTCTTATCGAAAACAGCGCTTCGGGCAAGTCTTCCGCAGGTGTCTCAGCAAGTATCTCAGCAGGCAGTGCAACAGCCAATCCAACAGACCTAGAAGCATACGTACAGACAGACGGGCGCGCTGAATTAGTCAAGCAGGTGCGCGCCAAAATTGATGAGCTGGGCGTTCAATACATCTACTATCAGTTTATCTCAATTACCGGCAAGATTGTTGGCAAAGGGGTCCCGGCGGACCACTGGGAAACCACTGCCAAAGGCGGCATCCAGCTCGTCTACGGTGCTACTGTCAACTTAGCTATTAACCGACAGCAACAGTATTTAGGCTACGGCCCAGAGTCGGCAGAGCTGGTGGCGATTCCCGATCCGGACACGTTTTGCCAGCTACCGTGGGATAAGCGAGTAGCGAGAGTTTACTGCGTGTGTTTCCGCAATCGCGAAGAAGAAGAGAATCCGGGTGCCTTTCTTACCTCAGACTGTCGCGGTAACCTCATGCGGATTCACGCTGAGTTTCAACAAAAGCATGGGCTTCAGCTGCGCCACGGCTGCGAGCCAGAAATGATGTGGCTAAAAAAAGGGGCCGACGGTAAGCCCGATGGCGGCGTCACTAAGCCAAACTGCTATCACATCGATCAGTTTGAAGAATTGCGGCCTGTATTTTTGCGCGTGATTGAATATTCGCGGGCGATGGGCCTAGATATGATTCAAGGCGACCACGAGGATGCGCCTGGTCAGCTAGAGCTAAACTTTATGTATGACGATGCGTTGAGGACGTGCGATCGCCTCACCACCTATCGCCAGATCTGCGCTCAGGTTGCCCGCGAATTCAACCTAATCGCCTGCTTCATGTCCAAGCCTTTCCTGGGCGTTTCAGCCTCGGGCTGTCATCACAATCTCTCTTTGTGGCGCGGCGGCGACACCACCGTCAAAACATTCGGCCTAGAGACCCCGCTAGGACTAGCAGGCAACTACACCTACAGTCAAGGCGGCGAAAACACCTTCATGCCCCTCCCCGGAGAATCTCCTCGAATTCCGGGCCCCGTGGGGCTAAACTGCATCGGCGGCGTAATCGCTCACTTAGGCGCACTGACTGCAGTGGGCTGCTCTACTGTGAACTCTTATCGTCGCCTTTGGGATGCCGGTTTTTGGGCACCGGTTTACTCAGACTGGGGCTATCAAAACCGCACCTGTGGGCTCAGAGTCTCTGCCCCTGGCCGGTTTGAATATCGCGCCGTAGATTCGATGGTGAATCCGTACCTGATGGCAGGAGCCATGCTAAAGGCTTTTGATGACGGGCTTAGCAATAGTTTAGATCCAGGTGAGCCGGAACAGCGTAATATTTACGAAGCGATGGAATCTGGTAAGCAAACTAAAAAGCTGCCTATGTCATTAGGAGAAGCCCTCGATCGGCTAGCCGATGATGAGGTGATTCAGTCTGCCATGCCAGGAGAGATGTATCGGCTATACGAGGAGTACAAACGCGACGAGTGGATTAGGTTTTTAGCAACTACAAGCAATTGGGATGCTGAAAACTATATGCACTGCCTTCCGTAACAGGATCTTGTTCAAGTAGAAGCTGCTCAAACAGCACCCGCTCAAACAGCACCCGCTCAAATACAAATAGAGAGTATGGCAATGAAAAACCTAATCATGCTTTTAATATCGTCAATCGGTAGCTCGCTAGACTTTTTGGCTACTGACCCTGCTATCAAAGCAGCCATGCCCAGCGAGATGTACGATCTTTTGTAAGAGTTACCTCAAACCTCCTAGAATCTTCAGAATCCTGCAATCTGTCAAAATGACTCAGCGGCACCACCTTTCCTTTACACATAACGTGAATATCAACAAAGCTGGCCAGCGCATATTTCACGTCTTTCTTTTGCAGTGATTGCAGTTCTGAGGAGAGCGGTTTGATGTTGGGACAAGCCATATGTTAGAAGGCAGATAAAGTAAGTTGATCTCACCAAACGGATAACGAAGCGCACAGTAAAACCTAGCGTAAAAACCGACAGCAGCTTCGTAGCAACCATCACAAAACTACAAGAGCAAGAGAGATTGTGTCCGCAACTAGTCAATACAGATCTCGGGTTGAATCGGTAAAATCAATCCTCTCTCTACGACGTAGACAATGACCAGTTGAATAGCCCGGTGAGATTCTGTTGTATTCGCCGGGGTCTCTAGCGTGTAGGAACCCCCTGAATACCTTGTCGTCAAGGACAACTTCTCACCCGACATCGGTTTAATCTTTAAGAACTCGGCCAAACAAAGACTGTATGCCTCATAATTTAAGGTCAACAAAACTCGACGAATCATACTGTAGGAGGGCAACCGGTTTTTGGGCGGTTCAAACAAAGACAACAGCTCTGCTCGATAGCTATTGAGCCAGCCACTGATGGAGAGGAATCTCCGACAGCCTGCGCTCACAGCTATCGAGCAAAGCTCTATACAAAGCGCTTGGTCATGACGGCGAACGATCTGTATGGGCTATTTTTAAACCGAATCTACAACGCTTTTACCGCTGTTAAAACGTCAGCAGGCTCTGCCCGCAAAGTGTAGTCAGCGTTCGCATAGGCATAGCGAATGGTGCCATCAGTATCCACAATATAGGTGGCGGGTACGGGTAACTCAAAGCTATCATCGCCATTGCTTGCAGGTATATTAATCCCGAAGCCCTTGTACAGGGATCGCAGTGACTCTGCTAAGGCAAAGACCAAACCGTAGTCACGGGCGATCGCATTCCCCACATCGCTCAGCACTGGAAAGGCGAGATTGTGCTTTTCTTTCACACTCAAAGAGTTGTCAGGCAGCTCAGGAGAAATAGCGATCACCTGAGCATTAGACTGCTGAAACTCTGGCAGTAGCTGCTGAAACGCCCGCAGCTCTAAATTGCAATACGGGCACCACTGCCCCCGGTAGAAATTGATCACCACAGGACCGTTCTTTAGCAGTTCACTTAGCTTGACCTGCGTGCCAGTCGGATCAGGTAGTTCAAAATCAGGCGCTTTGTCTCCTACTTTTAGGCTGTTGTCGACGACACCAGAATTTTCTAGATCCGCAGTCGCCTTTGACATGACCTCAACGGCTTCTGTCGGTAGCTTTCCTCGGGTGCCCTCGGCCTGACTTTTGAGCTGTGATGAAAGTGATGTTTGAGTAGTCATTGTGTTTCCTCTAATGTGATTAATGTGAATGGTTGATGTGAAGATGTAAACGTAAACGGCTAGGCATAATTAGCAGGTTCAATTAGGAACCTATCGGTCAAAAACGACGCAAAAAAATGCCCCCGTTCAGAAATCACTGCTCCGAATCGCCGCTTTGAGCGCTACATTAGGCCAGTACTTTGAGTACGGTATTAGCCTGATGCCTTAGCGCTGATAAAGGCGTCGATCCTTTTGAGTTCGTAACCAGACCGTGCAGCAGATTGAGCACTAGAAAACTCAGCTCTTCTGCCTCGATATCGGCTCGAAATTCCCCGGTGGCCTGTCCGCTGGCAATTGTTCGGCTCAGCAGAGACTGCACATAGCTCAACTGCCCAGACAGTAGCTTTTTAACCTCATCGTCATGAGGTGCTAGCTCTGATAGAGAATTCAGCATGAAACAGCCCCGGCGGGCTTTATCACTACCGCTGCTTTCGATAATGTTTTGCAGCCACTCAGAAATACCTGCACTAGGTGAAGCAGCGTCTTCTAGATAGTGACGATGGCAGACATTGACCTGATCGAGATAGCGACGCAAGGCCAAAACAAACAGCGAATGCTTGTCCTTAAATGCCTTGTATATGCTCCCTTTCTGTAGACCAGTTGCCTTCATCAAATCTGCTAAAGACGTTGCCTCGTAGCCATGCAGCCAAAAAGCCTGCATCGCTGAATCTAAAACAACCTCTGTATCAAATTCTCTGAGTCGGCCCATAGCATCGAATTTCGCACTTATTTCCTTCAACAACTTCACTATATCAATTAAAAACCGATTGGTCAATAATTTTATAGGCTGAGAAGAAGGCAGTCCTATTCACTTGTCCATACCAGCTCCGTAAAGTGATGTCTATCTTCTGAGCGATTAAATTTGGCCTTATAGTTCTCTAAGCTGCCAGGAGAAAAGTTGTGAAAAAAGGGTAATTCGCATCGATATGAGTGAAAAGAGTAAGACTATGCTGGTTGCTGGCTGTACTGGCGTCAACGGGTATGCGGTGTCGCGTTATTTTGAACAGCTATCAGAGAAAGCGAACGGGTGGCAGCTTAAAACGCTGGCGCGTGGGGACGATCAATACGGTTTCAACTCCGCTTCGCACATTTCCGTTGATTTGCTTGATTCAGATGCAGTCGATGCCGCTGCCGAGAAATTTTCAGATATTACCCATATCTTTTACGGCGTATTAGCGCCGTCAGATGATCCGAAAGAAGAAGCAGATCTCAACGCTAGAATGTTCGAGACTTTACTTAAAACAGTTGACCGGGTTTCTCCTAACTTTGAGCGGGTGATTTTCTTGCAGGGCGGAAAAGTGTATGGGGCGCATCTGGGCGTTTATAAAAGTCCAGCAAAAGAGGACGATAGCCGTCACTTTCCGCCTAACCTCTACTTTCGGCATGAGGACTTCGCGAAGGCGTTTTCCGCTGCTAAGGATTGGGGCTGGACGGCCTTGCGACCTGATATTGTGATTGGCCATTCTGTGGGCAGCGCCATGAACATGGGCAATTTGATTGGCGTCTATGCCAGCCTGTGCAAAGAGCTGGGACTAGATCTTCACTTTCCAGGGAGTGCAAAAGCTTACGAAATTTTAGTGAATACCTGTGACTCTGATTTGGTGGCGATGGCTGCTGACTGGGCGATCGCACAAAAGGCAGACGGCGCTTTTAATATCACGAATGGAGATGTCTTTCGATGGAAGCACGTCTGGCCGCAGATTGCTGATCACTTTGGGCTGAAGGTGGCAGAACCGCAGCCCTTTGATATGCAAACGCGGCTTTCCGCCCAGTCTGAGGTGTGGTCGGGCATGGTTGAAAAGTATGGATTAGAAAAGCACGATGTTTTGGATCTAGGTCAGGGCTCTTTTGGAGATTTTATTTTCAACGTAGAGGCCGATGCGATCTTTGATGTCAACAAGGCCAGACGAGCGGGCTTTCAGGTAATGAATCGAGACAGTGGCCAAAGCTTCATTCGACACTTTGAAGCAATGCAGGCAGCTAAGCTGATTCCCGACTTTAGCGAGTAATTGTCGAGATGTTGCAACCTACGCCGAACAAGTGCGTCCAAAGTGGCAAAGATCGAGGCTGTTACGGAAATAGCTTCACTTATATCCTCTTACAGATATTGGCTTTTCTATTCACCTTCGATCCAATCTATCTCTAGTCTGAATTCGCCAGTTTGCTTTCCTGCTAGCAGCAGACTCATTTCTTGTACTCTCTCAGCGGCGAGGGGCGGCGCATCTTCAACAATGCGGCCGCGAAATACTGGTTCGAATGATTCTAGGGGTAGGTTTACGGTTAGCCATTCATCAGCCTGGGTGTCGAATTCGGCCCGATGGGAAAGCGTACGGTCGGAGCGGTCCATTTTTAGTCGGAACTGGTAGCGGCGGCCATCGCCTCTTAGTCGCAGGGCGATCGCATCTACCCCCTCCAAATCACCTGCCTCGACATTGCGCTTGACAGAGCTAAATCCACCGCTATTTTCCAGCGATAGCTCACCGCTAAAGACTCCGACACCCGCTGGCATGATTGTGAAAGACCCCTGAGATGCCCCGCCCATCACCGTGTCATCCACCGTGCGCCAGCGATTGGCCTCTGCTGTCTCTTCAAAATCAATTTTCACCGCCTCATCCTCTACCTGATTTGACTGCTCTCTATGAATAAAGGGGTAAACAAGGGGAAGCTTTGTTCCTATGGTTGCAGAAGTTACAGAAACCATCAGCCCCACAAAAGCAACCACAGTCAACAGTACAGCAGTCTTCAGCATGATTTAAGCCCCACTTCTGCCCCTTTTATCCGATTCTCTAAAAAGGAATACTTTCTAGCAAACGTTCTACATTTTTAGCTATTGAGCGCACTCGTATCCAACAGCTATCAATCGTTAGTCGTATTGAGTCTAACAGGGCCATCATTTTAATGCTCTCAACAGACAGCCCCTTAATAAACCACAACAAAATTACAGACACCTACTTTGGGTAAGTGTCTCTGACTAGCTATGCGCCATTCATTGAACGAGGAGAGAATGATGACGCATAGCCAAGGCTGCTTTAGGCTGAAAGTCGCTTATACAGCAACCGCTTCTGACCGCTCTGTCAGAGAAGTCGCCTGGGAATAAGCCTTTGGATGAACAACAGTCACTGAACAAGGGGCATGGCGAGTTAGATAGTTAGTGATGCTGCTGGAGTTTGTGCGATCGCGGCTGCCAGCTACAATCAAATCAATGCCGTTGGCCTTTGCAACTTCGCAAATTTTTCTTTCTGGCGTTCCCTGAACTTGTAGATGAGTCGTCACAACACCAGCGGCCTCAGCTTCTGCTCTCTTTTGCTTGAGCAGCGTGCCGTAGCGATCTTCAAACTGCTGCCACTCGTCGTCATAATCCTTTTGTGCAGAGCTTTCTAGCCCTCTCAAAAAGCTGCCTACAAGAATCTGAGGGTGCCTGGGACTATCAGAAGAAAACGCGTCTAGCACATGAACCAAAAGCAATTCGGCTTTAAGCGCTTTGGCCATGTCTAAAGCGGTATCAAAGGCCCAATCACTTGAAGCTGACTCGTCTATGGCGACTAGAATCTTATTTAACATGAAAACTTGCTCCTACGTTTGAAATAATTTCTGTATAGCACGCTACTAATTATCAAATGGTTTGAAGGGAATGGCAAGAGGAAATTGATGTTTTGTAGCAATTGCTAAAACTATCTGTCTTTGGGAATAGCGCTCTTGAAGTCTTGGGAATAGCTATTTGCACTGGCTCGTCTCCTCAATAACTAGAGCAACTAATGACTAGTTACTGTATTGACGCGATCGCACCCCACACAACAGCTATCTGTTATAGAACATCTTGTTATGGAGCATCTGTTATAGAAATGCGATCGCGCCTACAAACCTAAATCTGCTTTCTCAGCAGACTAATCGCCTCCGCTGGCGCAGGCGCAATCACCAGCGGCTCCTCAATCGTCAGCACCGGGCTCCACAGAATGGTTTCGGTGTAGTGCAGCCTGTGCAACAGATGGATAGTTTGGCGAATGGCGTCGGGTTTGCCAAGCAGGATGTGCCGAATAGATTCGCCAGGAGTGCTGCCAACTGGCGTTAGCTGCGGCAGCGGTGAAGTGTATAGATCTGATCGTAAAGCAGCAGGCTGTAGGTCGCCAACAGAAGGGCGATCAGCGAGGAAGGTTGTGGGTTTCACGGGTTTTCTCCGGTATGTTTAGGGTCGCTCGGTGTGAGCGCTGGAAGAAAGCCACGCGAAAAATTCAGCCACCCCAACTTGCTAAAAGACAGCACGAAAGTCGGGGTGGCTGTGGCATGATATGCACAACCTCCATCGCTGTGTACGCAGTCTTTGGGGGCGAGCTGACGATGATCTGTTGTAGCAGTCATCGTCAGCGACTAAATTTTTCGGGGCGGTGGGCTGCTAGCTACGTAATGCTGTTTCAGACAGGGCCCGTTCAGCAAAAGTAGTAAAAGCCATAGAATCTACCCTATCGCTCTGGTTTTAGCCTGTCAATTATTTAACAGAGAATCCTTACAATCTACGCAGTATTGGTTCTAGACAAAATTCCAGACAGCTACGTAGCCGTTGCCTTCAAACGCGACCATAAACCAAAGGTTTCACCGCTCAATCTTTTAGTTTCACCGCTCAATCCTTTGGTTTCATCGCTCAGTCCTTTAGTTTCATTGCTCAATCCTTTGGTTCCACCGCTCAATCCTTTGGTTCCACCGCTCAATTCTTTGGTTCCACCGCTCAATTCTTTGGTTTCGTTACTCAATCCTTTGGTTCCACCGCTCAATCCTTTAGTTTCACCGCTCAATCCTTTAGTTCCATTACTCAATCCTTTAGTTTCACCGCTCAATCGTTTAGTTCCATTACTCAATCCTTTAGTTTCACCGCTCAATCTCTTTGAAGCTATCGAATATACATATCTGTCGTAGGTGAGATCTTGTTATAAAAATGTATTCTGGGTCACTATTGTGAGACGATCATCACTGTGATTGTCTTCAATTTTGCATGGCATCCTCAAAGCGCCGAAGAAAACGAAAAAAAGAGAGTTCTCTCAGACGCGAACTGAATGACTTGGTGCGCGGACTCTGCGGTGGATTTTTGTTCGGCATCCCCCTGCTCTACACCATGGAAGTGTGGTGGATCGGCTTATCGGTGCGGCCACCTCAGCTAGTAGGCGTTTTGCTGACCACGCTATTGGGCACCTACTTACTCAGCCGCACAGCAGGCTTTCGCAAGTCGCAGGCCACCACAGAAAGAGAAGCCATTGGCGACGCGGTAGAAGCGATCGCACTCGGCATTCTCTGCGCCTTCACCATGCTCGTTATACTCCGCCAAATCACTCTCGAAACCCGCTTTAGCGGAGCCATCGGCCAGGTCATCTTCGAGAGCGTTCCTTTCTCCCTAGGCGTCGCCCTGGCCAATCAGTTCCTCCAAAACTCCGACGAGGCAGAAGACTCAGACACACCACCCAACTCAGCAGAACACAGCAAACCAGAGCTGAGCAAAATGGAGCGCCTCTTTCCAGAAGACAACCTCAACGAAACCATCTCTGATATTGGCGCAACCCTGCTCGGTGCCCTCATTATCGCCTTCAGCATTGCCCCTACCGACGAAGTCACCGTCCTCGTCGCGGATGTCAGCGGCCTCTGGCTGATGCTCACAATACTCATCTCGCTTTTACTCTCTTACTGCATCGTGTTTCAGGCAAACTTTACTCGCCAAGAGCAGCGCCGTTTGCAATCAGGACTATTTCAAGGGCCGCTAAGCGAGACGGTTTTCTCCTATTTGCTTTCCCTCACGGCGGCGGGGCTAATGCTAAGCTTTTTTGGCAAAATCAATCCTGATGCCAGTGTCGCACTGGCCTTTCGGCAGATTTTGATTTTGGGCTTGCCAGCGACTATAGGTGGCGCTGCCGGGAGACTGGCCGTATGAACAAACCGTCTAGAGAGCTTTTTGAAGACCAGCCAGACGACCGACTAGAAGACCGGCCAAAAGACCATACAGAAAATCAGCCAAAGGATCAGCTAGAAGACCAGCCAGAAAATCAGCCAAAGGATCAGCTAGAAAACCAATCAGAGTCTCGGTCTGCAGCTGAGCGCGTTAGCTTTTTTGTGGCGTTGGCAATTTTGCTTGGCATTGTTAGCGGCGTAGGGTATTTGTGGGTGAGCGATCGCAATCAGTCCTTACCCATTTTAAAAGTCTCCACCAGCCGCACAGAGCAGCGTCAGGCTGACTACTACGTCCCTTTTACCGTCACCAACCTCGGTGGCAAAACCGCCGCCACCGTTCAGATCACCGCCGAACTACGCATCAACAGCGAAGTCGTAGAATCGGGCGAACAAATAATAGATTTTCTCTCTCGGGAAGAAGAGGCCACAGGCGCATTTATCTTTGTTCGCAATCCCAATGAAGGCGAGCTGACGGTCAGAGTTGCCAGCTATTCAGCGCCGTAGTCAGCTAGCTACGGCTCTGAGCTGACTACGGCTTACGTCAAGATTGACGATTTGGCTGATTTGGTTGAGTTGGCTTCAGACAGATTTAGCGTCAGACATCGCAGTGCGGGCCATCGATGCGATCGCCTGATCGGTCGCCTTCGGTAGCTGATAGTACTTTCCACCCGCCACTTTTGCCAGCTCTTTACCAAAGCCCGTCGAAACAAACTTCCGCTCTGTATCAATTACCAGCATCTGATAGCCCGTTGCCCGAATATTCCCAGCAATCTCCAACAGTTCCGCCTTCAAATCTGGCTTTTCTGCCGTTTCATCTGGCTCATCGCCTAGCGATCTGGCCAAAGGCACATTCCCCCGTCCATCCGTAATCGCCACAATCACCACGCTGCCCACATCTCCAGACTTTTGCGCGTTTGTGCCTACGCGCACCGCCTGCATTAACCCATGTGCCAGCGGCGACCCACCGCCACAGGCCATCGTCTCTAACCGGCGTTTGGCCGCCGTGATAGAGCGCGTTGGCGGCAACAACACGTCAGCCTGCTCACCTCGAAAGGGAATTAGCGCCACCTGATCTCGGTTCTGATAGGCATCGGTCAGCAGGCTGAGCACTGCGCCTTTGGCATTCTGCATTCGGTTCAGCGCCATTGAGCCAGAAGCATCTACAACAAAGATAATCAGTGAACCCGCTTTGCGAGCCAGGCGCTTAGCACGAATGTCACTTTGTTCTACAATCACCTTGCGATCGGGAAAGCGCTCACGGCGAGACTTTTGATAAGGCGCAGCAGCTCGCAGAGTGGCATCTACCGCAATTCGGCGAGCCTGACCAGAAGGGATAAAGGGCTTGATGTAGCGGCCTCGCTCGTCAGAAAAAATAACGCTGTTCTTCCCAGAAGCCCCCTGTTTCGTCTTACTCTCGGCAAAAGACATTAAAGACTGATCTAAAACAACGCCTTCTGCGTCAAACACAAACTCTTCAGGAATAGACGGTGGCGTTTCCGGCTGTTCCTGTTCGTCATCTTGATCTTCGTCATCGCTATCATCAGACTCATCTTCTTGATCTTCGTCAGACTCATCTTGCTGCTGATCTGGTGGCGGGGGTGGCGGTGGCGGCTGCTCGTCATCTGTTGGCGGAATAGAGCTAGAGCGCGGAACAATCACCAGCTCGACCGCATTTCTCAAGTCGTCAGCGGTTACCGTTGTGCGGCCATCTAACGCGGCGCAGGCTTTGGCCACACGCACGGCAAACAGCTCGGCTCGGTGCCCCATAACGCCGCCACGCAGCGCTTCGGTGACCAAATAGCTGATTTGATCGGTGGTGATGCGAACGTCTTTTAGCCACTCGCGAGCCAAAACAATCTGCGTTTTGAGCGTGTCAATTTCTTCTTCAAATTCAGCCAAGAAGGTAGTGGAATCAGCAGCGAATTTGTTGACCTGTTCTACTGCGGCAACGCGATCTTCTAGGGTGAGTGCGGTGTCTGCGGAAAGTGCGATCGCAATCCTATCCAACAGATGCTCTCGCAGATTCCCCTCTTCTGGGTTATACGTCGCAATCATCAGCGGCGTGCAAGGATGCCGAAAGCTAATGCCCTCTCGCTCAATTTTGTTGTTCCCTTCAGTTAGGGTCGTCAACAACAAATTGCTAATCTGATCGTCTAAAAGATTAATCTCATCAATATAGAGAACGCCTCTATGCGCCTCGGCCAGCAGCCCCGGCTGAAAAACGCTCTCCCCAAGCTGAATAGACTTTGCAACATCAACAGAACCCAGCAGGCGATCTTCGGTTACGCCAAGCGGAATTTGAATAAAGGGCGCTTTGATGACTTTTGTCGGCAAATCATCCACCGGCGTATCAGCATCGAACCGGCTGGCGGTTTCATCGTCCCACCCCGTCGGGTCGGTCGGGTCACAGTTGCAAGAGCCTTCAATAATCTCAATTGGCGGCAATAGCTGATAAAGCGCCCGTGCCAGGATAGATTTTGCCGTGCCGCGCCGACCGGCAATCACCACGCCGCCTAGCCCCGGATCAACCGCTGAGAGCAGCAGGGCAAACTTAATCGAATCTTGGCCAACAACGGCCATGAGGGGAAAGGCTTCTGGCGTTTTGTTAGTGAGCAGCGTGGGCATGAAAGAGAAAAGATTTCGAGGCAGAATCTGGTTCTCTATATCTAAAGGGAACCAGATTGCTAGGACATGGAGCGCTAAAAATTAGGAACGCTAAAGGAACGCGAAGAACTAGGAAGGCTGGCGACCCATCGTGCTGCTCCCTGGAATAATCGGGACTTCTACGGCTTCACGGAAGCTTTCAACGCTTTCGTCAAACTGAATGGGGAGAACGCCGATAACGTTCTCGTGGGGCCGAGGGATAATTACCCAGGTCTCAAGGACGCCGCCGGGTGCGTTTTGAGCGGCCTCTACACCGGCTTCCATCGCTGCTTTGACTTCTGAAACGTCGCCTCGAATGTTGATACAGAATCGGGCGCTACCGGCTCTGATGTAGGTGACTAAGGTCACTCGCCCGGCCTTTACCATGGCATCGGCTGCTGCCAATACGGGAGGAAACCCTTTGGTTTCGAGTGATCCAACTGCCTGTCCCATCTATGCTCTCCTAAACGTGAATGGAGGTCACGCTTTTGCTATTGCAATAACTCTATGAACTCCATCACTGATTGTAAGGGAGAAGGGGGACGGTCTCAATTGGGTAAGAGTTTATCTTTCTTATCGAAGTGATGAGGCCGGACGTGCATTAGCAGTTTGGCTTCGACTCCGCTCAGCCACATTACTCCACAAACGGCAAAGACTCTTCTGTATAGTCTAGTTCCAGCGTTGTAAGCACATTCTGCGTCGGATTTGGAATCAAAGTATGTGCATAGGCACCATCGCCATAGCAGGCATTAGCAGCTTTGAGGCCCGCTTCTAGGGCAGCTTTGGCTTCTGCGTTGGGTCCGCGGACAACGACATACTGATGGCCACTGTCAGCCGGTGCGATTTTAATCAGCGTAACTCGGCCAGCTTTGACCATGGCATCTGCCGCTGCGAGGGAGGCAGGAAATCCGTGGGTTTCGATGGTGACAACGGCAATAGGCATGGGGAAACAATGAAGTAGGAATAAATGAAGTAGGAATAATGAGTGAGTGCTTTGGATAGATTACTCACGCTGATTAGTTCATCATACGCTTCTGTCTGAGCCGCAAGGCAAAGACTTCTTCCGTTCATCGTTCATCGTTCATACCTTAATTCCGCTGGGCTGACCTTTGGTGGCAATGATGCGATCGCACCCCGACTCTGGATAAGCCCAAGCATAGTAGCTCTCCTTCGGGTTCCCCCAGCACAGCAGCAGGTAAAGCTCGCTGCGGGTGGCTTCGACATCGGCCCATTCAGCGTGGTCTATCAGGGTTTCGACGCGGACAAGATCGGTGGGGGCGGGGGGGTTGCCTGCACGCCAGAGGTTGAGGTCGGTGATAGCGGCTCGCCAGAAGGAAATGACGACACCTTTGGCCGCGCCGAGTCTGAGTTTGTCTTCGGCGGTGGCCGTTAGCTGCGGGTGAATTTCGGGGAAGCGGACGCTGTGGCCCAAAAAGTGGCACTCACGCCAGACGATGCCAGAGACGCCTTCAGCAATCTGGTACTGGTGAATCTGATCGCGAAAGTCACGAAAGGCGTAGATTTGGCTGAGCTTTTGGGGGCCGATGGCTTTGGTGATCACCGGATCGTCTATGCGGCGGTCAGTGCTAAGAAGGAGGCGATCGCCTCGCACGGCTGCTTTCATCTCGGCATTGAGAATGTCTAGCAGCTGCGCGGTGGTGTAAGCCATGGCTCGCCAAAGATGAAGGTCTCTATGACTGTCATCTTACCTTACGAGAAACTCGAAAGCGCCTGAATTAGCAGCGCATAAATGCCGTCTGCATTGACAGTTTCAACCACTTGGATAGGGGATCCTCTATCTTTTCTGCTGACATCACCGAACCAGTCAACCACCGTGCGGCCAATGGTTTGTTCGCCCGTCGTCTCTACGGCAACGTTGACAGTACGGGTAGTGAACAGATCGCGGTTGTGCAGGTAGGCCAGTACGCAGGGGTCGTGCAGCGGTCCGCCAGGAAGTCCGTAGCGAGCTAGATCTTGCTGACCGTAAAAAGAGAGCATTCCGGCGGCGGCGGTGCTGACCGGGTTATCAATAGCGCGAATATCAGCTAGGCGTTCGGGGGTGGTCAGAACTTGGTGGGTGGCATCTAGGGTAATTAGCGTAGTGGGAATGCCCGCGCTGAGGACAACGTGGGCGGCGTGCGGATCGACATAAATATTGAATTCGGCAGCGGGGGTGATGTTTCCCTGGCCCATTGCGCCGCCCATAATGACGAGCTGTTCGATATGTTCAGCAATTTGGGGGCACTTGATTAGAGCAACGGCCAGGTTAGTAAGCGGGCCTAGCGCTGCGATTCGTAATGGAGCGGGGGCACTCAGCAACTGTTCGATCAAAAAGTCTACGCTGTGCTGAGTTTGCTGTGATGGCGGCGGAGCGGGTAAGTCTGCGCCCTGCAAGCCGGTTGCGCCATGAACGTCTTCGGCGGTGGCCAAGGGTCTTAGCAGCGGGCGGGGGCAGCCTGCGAAAACGGGAATGTGGCTGTGGCTGGCAAGTTCACAGATTTTGTGAGCGTTGGAATAGGTGAGGGAAAGCGGTACGTTGCCTGCGACCGTTGTGATCCCAGCAACAGGTAGATTTAGGCCAAAGGCAAGCAGGAGCGCGATCGCGTCGTCGACCCCCGGATCGCAGTCAATCAAAATAGGCGTTGTCATATGGGATCAGTCGTATGGGTTGGCTAAGAAAAGACTAGAAGAAGACAAGACAAGGTGCTAACAGACAGGGGCAGTTTTACGATAGTTTAGGAGCCATATTGTCAGGCTCTTTTTTTGATGCAAGCCTGCATACAAACACACGGCGCTAGCAATGACTCAGAATTTGGTGATAAGGGCTGCTGAAACGATAGGCCAAGCCGCGAAAAGATCGGCGGTTAAAGGGCAAGCAGCCAAAAGGCAAAGGCTGCTGCCGCTGTCATTAATCGCTAGCCTGCTCATCCTGTCGGGCTGTGAAGGTAGCCAGTTCGGCAGCCGCCTAGAAAATTCACTAGAGCCCGATCCTCAGCTAGCAGATCAGACCGCTGACGCAACCGACAGCAGCGCCCAGATCGATACGCCACCAACCACGCCGCTCGAAGCCGATCCCACGCCACCCGAGGCAGATCCCACAGCAGAGCAGTCCGCGCCGGTAACCGCTGGCGACTACAAAGACATTGGCAAAGCCCCGGCGGAAATTCAGCCTTATCTGGTCGATCTGCTAGCGCTAGACGTACTAAAAATTCGCCCGGCCATAGCGCCCGCGACCCCAACCCCGGCACCTGCCCCAACCCCGGCAGAAGGTGGAACCTCTGCCGGTGAAACGGCCAAGCCACCCACCCCTGCACCTAAGCCACCCACACCCGCTGGCCCAGATGAGTTTCGCCCCAATCAGGCTATGACCCGCCGAGAGTATGCGCGCTGGCTGCTAGCTGTAAACAATCGCCTCTATGAGGGCGATCGCAACCGTCAGATTCGAGCCGGGGTCACCAGCAGCCAGCCAGTCTTTCAAGATGTGCCCATCAGCGATCCAGACTTTGGGGCGATTCAGGGCCTTACCGAAGCAGGCATTATTCCTAGCCCGCTCACTGGCAGCAGCACCACCGTCACCTTTCGCCCCAACGCGCCGCTTACCCGCAAAGACCTGGTTCTATGGAAAGTCCCGCTAGATACGCGTGAAACCCTGCCATCAGCTACCGTCAGCGCCGTCGAGCAAATCTGGGGCTTTCAAGACACGGCTAAAATCGAGCCTCGCGCTTTGCAGGCAGTCCTGGCCGACAATCAAAACGGCGACTTTGCCAACATTCGCCGCGCGTTTGGCTACACCACTCTCTTTCAGCCTGACAAAGCCGCCACTCGCGCAGAGGGCGCTGCTGTCCTCTGGCGCTTTGGCAAGATGGACGAAGGCGTAACCGCTGCTGATATTCTCAGTGGTGGCAGTAGTGACAGTGACGACAGTAGCGGCAGTGGCAGCAACGACAGCAGCAGCGCTACCCCAGCGCCAGCCGCAGAAAGCACTCAATAAAAACACTCCTCTGAACACCCCTCTGGTAGTTGATTTTTGATGATTGATTCGATGTCGCCACAGGTCGATCTAGATGCAGAGCCTGGACGCGACGTGTGGCATGAAGATCGTTTTTTTGACACGATTGCTGAGCTGGTGATGCTGCACTCACCTAGCGGCGTAGAAACTGAGGTGAATACCTATTTGCTCGACCGGCTACAGGCAGCAGGCGTAGAGCATTGGCAGGATGCGGCGGACAATATTGTGGTGCGAATTCGCGGTGAGATCGCGGATCAAGGCGCGATCGCTATCACCGCCCACAAAGATGAAATTGGGGGCATTGTCAAACGCGTTGAGGCGCAAGGTCGCCTATCGGTGCGGGCGCTCGGCGGGGCCTATCCGTGGGTTTATGGCGAGGGCATTGTAGATCTGCTGGGCGACCATGCCACCATTAGCGGCGTGCTCAGCTTTGGCTCGCGCCACGTCTCACACGAGTCCCCTCAGAAAGTGCAGCAGGAGGGGCAGGCCGTCACCTGGGCCGACGCCTGGGTAGAAACCAAGCTGTCAGCCGACGCCTTACAGCAGGCAGGCATTCGCCCTGGCACCCGCATGGTTGTAGGCAAGCACCGCAAGCGCCCCTTGCGACTGGGCGACCACATCGCCAGCTACACCCTAGATAACAAAGCCTCTTTGGCCATCTTGCTGGCGCTGGCCGAAACCGTCAAAGCGCCACCCGTAGACGTGTATCTGGTCGCCTCCGCCAAAGAAGAAGTCGGGGCTATTGGCGCGCTGTACTTTACCGGGCGGCAGAGATTCGATCAGCTCATTGCCCTAGAAATCTGCCCGCTCTCGCCCGAATATCCAATTCAAGGCGGCCCTGCGCCCGCTCTGTTTTCACAAGACAGCTACAGCCTGTACGACGAAGGCTTGAACCGGGAGATTATGGGCGCGGCAGAGCGATCGCACATTTCCCTTCAGCTTGCGGCCATCAGCGGCTTTGGCAGCGACGCCTCCATCGCCATGAAATTTGGCCACGTCGCCCGCGCCGCCTGCCTTGCTTTTCCCACCGAAAACACCCACGGCTACGAAATCGCCCACCTCAGCGCCATTCGTAACTGCTACAAAATCCTCAAAACCCTGATTGCCACCCTTTAGACGCCAAGCCTTTGTAACCCCTGCCGCTGGTTCTCGGCTCTATCTAGCTATACAGGCTAGCTATACAGGCTAGCTATGCAGGCTAGCCATGCAGACCAATTATCCGGGCCATTTACTCAAGCCATCTATCCAGGTAGCTGCTGGTTCGGCCCCTCTAGATCTTCCTGGTTCAGCCCAGTTATCGGCACCTGTCGCAGTGCCTGAGCGAGGGCCTCTCGTTTAATTGGCTTGCGCAGATAGTCATTCATGCCGACTGAGAAACAAAGCTTGCGATCGCGTGCCATTGAATTGGCCGTCATTGCAATAATCCAAGTATTCGCATGCATCGGCAGCTTCCGAATCTGACGCGTTGCCTCCACCCCGTCCATATGCGGCATCCGCATATCCATCAAAATAACGTCATAGCGCTGCCGCGATAGCGCCGCTAGCACCTCACTGCCAGAACTAGCCAAATCTGCCTTATAGCCCAGCAGCTCTAGCAGCCTCAGCGCTACCGTTTGATTTGTCCGATTGTCCTCTGCCAGCAAAATTCTCAGCGCTCTGCATCTGTTTGGACTGTTTGGACTGTCTGGACTGTCTGGACTACTTGAACTGCCAGTCTCTGACAGCGGCGGCGAAACCTCGGGCGCAGTAGCCAGCGTAAAGGGCTTCATCGATCGCAGCGCCTGGTAAAAAGAAGCCTGCTTAATTGGCTTCCACAGCATCGTCACTTCCGGCGGCAACGCCTGAATATTGCGATTCAACAAGCTCAGAAAAATAACCGGCAAATGCTCGTTCTCGGCGGCGGTGCGCAGCGTTTCTACAGCCGCACTCACGCTGCCAAAACTATCTGCGATCGCCCCGTCCAAAACGACCCCGTCAAGTGCTGGCGCACTGCGAATAAACATCGTAGCTTCCGCCACAGACGACACCCGCACGCAGGAAACATCCAATCGCTGTAGCTCACCTTTCATCTGCTCACAGCGCGTTTTATTCCGGTCTATCAACAGCAGATAGGCCCCTTTCAACACGCTCAAATAGCTCGGCAAAGCAATGCTGCGCTGCGCTGCCTTAGACTGAAACGTAAAGTAAAAAGTACTGCCTTGACCCACCGTGCTTTTTACCCACAGATCGCCACCCATCCGCTCAGTCAAACGTTTACTAATAGACAGTCCTAACCCGGTACCACCATACTTTCGCGTGGTCGAAGTACTCACCTGGCTAAACGGTTCAAATAGCTTAGCCATTCGATCTGCCGGAATGCCGATACCCGTATCACGGACCTCAAAACACAGCTCACAAAGATCGAGCGATGCCTCATCCTCATCTGAAGGCTCGGCCAAGGGCTGCTGAACCACCGTCGCCAGCGCTTCTTTTTTCAGTATTGGCAGTCCCAGCAAGTTCTTTTTAG
The DNA here is from genome assembly GCA_963833005.1 of uncultured cyanobacterium. Lineage (GTDB taxonomy): Bacteria > Cyanobacteriota > Cyanobacteriia > Phormidesmidales > Phormidesmidaceae > Phormidesmis. The sequence continues at coordinate 729,046 of CAWHWK010000003.1, forward strand.
GCTCTATCGGTCTTGCACTTACCCGCACACAAACCTGCCCTCGCTCGGTAAACTTCACCGCGTTGCTCAGTAGGTTAATCAAAATTTGCTGCAGTCGCACCGGGTCGCTCACAATTACAGGCGGCGCACTCGCGTTAATCACATAGACCAGTTCAATCCCTTTTTCCGCAGCGCACGGTGCTAGTATCTCCATGCTCCGCTCAATCGTTTCTGCCAAACTGATCGGGTAGCCCTCTAGCGTCAGCCGCCCAGACTCGATTTTAGAAAAATCTAACACGTCGTTAATCAGCGCCATCAGCGTTTGGCTGCTGCTATAAAGCGTTTCAACATACTCTTTTTGATGGTCAGTCAAAGCAGTATCTTGCAGCATCTCTGAGAGGTTAATAATGGCGTTGAGCGGCGTACGAATTTCGTGACTCATTGTGCTCAGAAAAGCAGAACGCACCTGCAACAACGCATTTGAGCGTAGTTGCCCCCACACAAATAGCCCAATACCCGTGCTGACAATCATGACGATAGGCGGCACCACTGGCAGCAGGTAGCTCATATGCAGCGCAGCGATACAAATTAATAGCCAGCTAACTGCGCTGCCACCGGTCACCACTAGCTGCAGCCATGCCTGCCGCTTGTATAGCAGCCAGCTCAAAATTGGGCCCACAATCAACAAAGCGAGTGCGATAGACGGCTGTGGAATAGCGCGCAGCCAGTTTTGATTGAGTAAATTATCAGCGACGGCGGCATGAAGATAGCCACCGGGCACCGGCCAGCGGTTGTCAAAGGGCGTGCGCATGGGGGCGAGCCCAGAGGTTGCGCCGTAGCCAACGAACACGATTTTGCCTTTAAAGGCACCAGGGGGCGTTTCACCGTTGATTACGTCAATCAGACTAAAGCTGCTCAGCTCGGTCACAGAATCGGGCCAGTTGATCTGTATCTGGCTGGTGCCAGTCGGAATGCTCACTAGTTCATGATCTAGACTGTAGGCCTGAATTGCCGCGACGCCGAGAGCGGGCAGTCCTTGATAGATCAGTTCCGCCGTGCGAGTAAAACCGTCTAAATCGACCGGCAGGCGGATGTGGCCAGTTGCGATCGCCGCTGCCGACAGCGCTGGCACCGGCTCTACCGCAATCCCTTCTGGGCTCCAGGCTTGGCCAACGACTACCCGGCCATGAAGCGCCATTTCTTCTGCCATCAAAGCTGTCGCAGAGAGCGTACTTGCCGTCGTATCACTTGCCGTCGTATCAATAGCTTGAGGCTGATTATAAGCCGCAGGCATGCTGTCAGCCAAAATCAAATTAAACGCGATCACGCTGGCATCTTCTTTTCTTAGCCGCTCAATTAGCTGCGCATAATAGCTACGAGAGATAGGAAATTGACCCAGAGCATTCAGCGTTTTATCGTCAATGTTAACCATCACCAGCCGCGGATCCCAGCCGGTAGGCCCACGCCAGCGCACCACCTGGTTACGAACCATACACTCAATAGACTCCCAGACTTGAATTTGCATCAGCGCTATTACTGATGCACTGGCAATCAGCCCCGGCACCATTCGCGTCAGCTTGCCAAATTGTTTAGACAATTGTTGAGACAGCAGTCGCATTACGGTATCACCAGCTCATATTGTTGCTTTGTTCCCAGCGGAGTGGTTACTAACAGCGCTATTCGCCCGTCAGTCGAACTAGAGACCGTTGCCTCAAACCGACCGTTGCGATCTAACGGCTGTTGCTCACCATTCAACGCTAATAAATTAACAGGGTCTGTGTAGCCAATAATCTGAACCAGCCGACTGATCTGGTCGTCCAAACTGCCTGTAGGCCGGAGCACTTCTATAGACAGACTCGGATCGTCGCGTAGAGGTTCGGGCGGCGACGGTGGCTCTTCTGGGCGAATCACAGATTGCTGCTGAGCGTTTACAGTCACGGACTGGCCTTGGGCTGACGAAACAACGCTACCCTCTAGCGTCGCCACCCCGGTTTGCCCAGTCGGGCCCACGCTCACACCAAATTCTGTACCGCGAACACCGCTCACGCCTGCGGGCGTATAGATTTCAATTCGGCTATCTGGATTGCTCAGCGGGCGAATTTGTAGCCGCGCTTGACCACGCAGCACCAGTAGCTCTGTAATTCGCCCACCCGATTGAGTAACGCTCAAGGTGCGGATTTGCAGCCGACTGTTTTCTGAGACTGAAATGAACCCTGTGGCTAAATCTACTTCTAACCGAGCAGCGGCCTCCGGGCCAGTAATTAAAATATCGCCAACGCTGTTAAACCGTTCACCCAGGCGCGCAGGGCGGCGAGCAGCTCCAAAAGGAATGACTTCGACGGGGCCACTGAGCTGGGTGAGTGCTAGCCAACGACTGCCGCGAATAGTTCGAGACTGCCCCCAAGCAGCCAGTCTTGGGAAAAATAGTCCCAATAGCACTGCTAGAAAAAACGATCGTCGAACATTGAGCATTTTTCTACACGTTACACAGAAAACGGATGGGCTAACTATGCTATGTCAATTGGGGTAACAATGAGAAGAACGGCATAACTGAGAGGAATTTGGTAAACTAAGGGATTTTTTATTGAGAAATGGGGTAATTTCTATAAATAACTCTTGCCTGATAGCCTGAGCCGCGTAGTATGCGGCTGATGGTTTCAGCGTCATCTCGGCGGTCGAAGCTGGCAACTTGAATGTAGCTGCCGATGCGCGATCGCGTTACAAATGCATCTAAAACGCACGCACGCACGCTATCTAGCGTCTCACGGTCTTCTGAAAACATCACCACCCGGTAAGGGCGCTCTAGCTGGTAACCAATGACGATGACCTCGCCATCTGTCTGCGTGTTGTAGCGCTGAGGCTCTGAGAAAAATTCGCAGGCGGCATAGCTAGCATCAGCGAGTGCCAAACAGGCGATCGCGCTAGCACCTATCCCCTGCCCAAGCCCTTGCCAAAGTCGTCTTTTAAAGAAGCAACCGCCCTGCTTTCTCATACCTGCCCCCAAACGAGCCTTCTCCCAAACGATCCCTCTTTAGACGCGCCTTTGTCATCTTTACAGATGCGAGCTTTCAGATGCGAGCTTTCAGATGCGATCGCTAGCACCATAGATTCATTAAAGTCAAAGAATGGACCACAAGTCTGTGAGACCGAACATATCTATCAAAAAATATACTCAAGCCGGTCAGCAACGAGCCGCTACGCAGCTATTCATCCTCAGCAAGATTAGCAACTACGCGCTCAGTCAGCGTTGGCACCGCTAGCCTCGCCGTGGTTACACGATGATGCGTCAGCTTATGGCGCAGCGTTTGATAGGGCTTTTGCGCTACTTGGCCAGATGAGTCTTCTTTAGACAGGGTTTTAGAAGACAGGGCTTTAGAAGACAGGGCTTTAGACGGTTTTCTGTGGGGTGAATGCGCTGGTAGCGTCGCCCATGAGTCCTGAGAGACGCTAGCTGAATTAGGCTCGTACAGTGGCCGGTCATGAGCCGTCGGTTGGCCAGTCAAATTCAAAACAACTATCAGCGAAACAAGTGCGATTCCAACCTGCCGAAAAGTCCTCCTGGCCAGACGCTTCAGTGCGAGCAAGGCCAGCGACGATGCGTTGAATTCAGCGGCAGATAGGTCAAGAGAAAAGTCGTTTGCCACGGTGGTTTAAGGAAAGAGATTATTCAGAAAAAAGATTGTTTTTTGTGATGCATTCAGACTGCTGACGTCTTCAGATCGCTTGACTAATTGACTTATATTTTTTTTGCTTATTTCTTTGCTTAATTTCTTTGCTTACAAATAATATTTGTTTACATTATCAGATTTTTGGCAGCAAGCAAAAGCCGCTATGCGCTTCTGTCAATAGCGAATACGCGGATCTACATAGGCATTCAAGATATCAATTGCAATACTCACAACCGCGACAATCGCCGCAAAAAAGACCATTAGCCCTTGAACCACCGGGTAATCGCGCTGCGTAATAGCCTCATACAGACGGTTTGCCAGCCCTGGCCAAGAAAAGGTCACCTCTGTTAACACGGCCCCCCCTAGCAGAGAAGCAAAGGTTAGGCCCAAAATTGTAATCACCGGAATCATGGCATTTTTAAGCGCATGAGCCGTAATAATCCGAAACTCCGAAATGCCTCTAGCTCTAGCCGCTTCCACATAGTCGGCCTTTAGCGTTTGACGCAAATTCACCCGCACAATACGCTCAAATACGCCGCTGATTAGCACCCCTAGCGTCAAACTGGGCAGGGCTAGGTAATAAATCGTCGTCCCAAACTGAGCAAAATCAAAATGTAAAAGACTATCTAACAGATAGAGTCCGGTGGGGCCAGCGGGCGGCGACGCGCTGAGCGGAAACCGGGTGCCAATGGGAAACCAGTTGAGCTGCACCGCGAATATCAGCTGCAAAATCATGCCAAACCAGTACATCGGCACCGCGTAGGTAACAATACCAAACACCCGCCCGCCTGCATCAAATATCGTATTGGGCCGAGACGCCGCAATTGAGCCCACCGTCAGCCCCACCAGCGCCGCAATAATCATGCCGCAGAGCGTCAGCTCAACCGTTGCTGGAAAGTGGTCGCCAATAATTTGCCAAACGGTCTGCCCCTGACTGGCCAAAGAGCTGCCCAAATCAAAGGTGAGCAGCTGACCTAGATAGTCAATGTACTGCTTGATCAAAGACTGATCTAGCCCCAGCTTGGCTCGCATGATTTGCTTGGCCGCTTCGGGCGCGCGCGGGCCTAGCAGAGCATCTACCGGGTCACCGGGCGTCGCTCGCATCAGCAGAAAGACGACGGTGGTGATAGTCCAAATCATCAGCGGTGCCAGCAGTAGCCGAGAGAAGACATAGAGGCGCAAAGAGCGAGAGCGAGACATGGCTTAATTTCCTGGCTTAACTGCCTTTCTCAATCTGCCACAGCAGAAACTGCTGGTTGGGCTCAACCGCAACGTTGCCCACATCCGCAGTGGTAAAGACGTAGTCCTTGGTCTGCCAGAGGGGAACGTAGGGCACATCATCGACCATTAGCTGCTGCAAGTCGGTGAAAATGGCGTCTCGTTTGGCGGGGTCTTGCTCGGCATTTTGATCGGCTACTAGCTGGTTGGCTTTGTCGCTGTAGTAAAAAGAGCCGTTGGCTTGAGTAGATCCAACGGTGCACAGGGTTTCGGGGGAGCCTTCTTCGCAGGTGAGAAACGGCTGGACAAAGTTCTCAGGATCGAAGTAGTCCGGATACCAGTTAGAAAGCACGCTGTTGTATGCGCCGCTTTCAACATTTTCCCAAAGCGTCGCAGATTCAGCAGTGCTAACGGTGACGTTTACCAGGCCCGGTAGCGCCTGTTCGACCGACTGCTTGATGGTTTGAGCCGCGACCTGCCGAGGCGTAGAAGAGGAGGGATACCAAATTTCAAACGCAAGCGGGTTGGCTTCGGTGATACCAGCGGCGCTGAGGTACTTTTTGGCTTCGTCAAAGTTGCCGTCGCCGTAGGCTTCTTCAAAAACAGGCTCGTATACAGGGAAGCTTTTAGGAATGAGGCTGTATAGCGGCTCGGCTTGGCCTTTGAAGGCGCGATCGCTAATCAACTGCCGGTCTATCATTGACGCAACGGCCTGACGCACGTTCAAGTCATCAAACGGCGCAATCTTTTGGTTTAGCGAGAGATAGTTTACTACCGTAGAGCCCGCTTCAATCACCTGCCAGTCGTTGCCTGCCGCGTCTTCTTCTAGCTGAGAAATTTGATCGGGGTCTAGGGTTTGGTAGGCCACATCTATCCCCCCCGAGGTAAACGTGTTGTACAAATTGACCGCGCTAGTAAAGACCTGAATGTCAATGCCGCCGTTGGCAGGCCGCACGCCCCAGTAGTCTTCATTCACATCTAGCTTGATCACATCGCTGCTAAAGGAGGCCAGCTTGTAAGGGCCAGAGCCCACAAAGGTCGTTGGGCTAAATTCACCCGCGCCCAGCTTGTAGGCTTCTGGTGAAACAGGCGTGACGCCAGAGAAGGTCAGCAGGGCCGAGAAGGCCGCAAATGGCTGCTGAAGCACGATCGCTAAATCACCGTCTACAGAGGCCACTGACTCAATTTTGCCTGCGAGCAATGAAGCCGGACGGCCCCCATTTTCCATAAAGCGCTCGATAGAGAACGCCATCACTTCGGCGGTAAAGGGCGTGCCGTCGTGCAGGGTCACGTCATCGCGCAGCGGGATGGTGTAGGTGAGGCCATCGTCGCTGATGGTCGGCATTTCGGTGGCGAGCTGCGGAACTAGATCGGTGGTGCCAGGGGTGTAGGTGTAGAGGCGATCGCCCATGTTGTAGAGCAAAATACCCGGAAAAATTTCGTAAGCGTCTGCCGGGTCCAGGGTACGAGCGCTGAGCGTGGTGCCAATAGAGACGCGATCGCCCCCGCCAATTGCACCCGCTGCCCCGCCCGCTGCCGGAGCCCCAGCGGAATCACCGCCGCTACGACAGCCCACTGCCAGCAAAAAACAAAGGCTAAACAGGCTCAAATACTGGCCCGCTCTAAGCCACCGTCGTCGGGGAAACCGCTGTCGAGCAAACGGCTGACAGCAGATCTGCTGCAAACGAAGAAAAAAGGAAACAATCATGAAATGCTCAGAGATAGCCTACATGTAACCTACAACACGTCATTATGAGTGATGGCGTGTAGATTATCACCAAACACCCTTTCTTGTAGCAGGTCCTGTGACTGAGCAGAGCGTTTAGCAAGGCAGTGCGCGCTGCCGCTTGCATTCTAGAGCCAAACTTGTAAGCTATCTTATAAGCTACGTAAAGTAGAGACACCAACGCCTACACCAAGCTGCAACCATTATGATGATTTTGCCGGGTTCTCCTGTTCGTATCACCAACGTAGACGACACCTACTATGGCTTTGAGGGCCAAGTGCAGCGCGTCACCGATGGTAAAGTCGCCGTTCTCTTTGAAGGTGGCAACTGGGACAAGCTCATCACCTTTAAATCCACTGACCTAGAAGTGGTCCAACCCAAACGAGGCAAAAAGTAAGCGATGCGTCTGCCGCTACCGCAGTTTGAACCAACCTCGCGCCATCCTGGCCACATTGCCGAGGTTATCGAAACCGCCACCACCGAGTTTTTGGCCCAGTGCCTAGAGCCCAAAGATCTCAGCTTTCCAGCCATGCCGCCCTTTGGTAGCTGGGTCAAAGCCTATGACGAAGAAGCCGCCAACCAGATTTACGGCGTGGTCTATCACGCCACCACCAGCCCCTTAGATTCGGTGCACAGAGCCAGGGCTCTCGGCATGTCTTTAGCCGATCTGCGTGAGCAGCAACCCCAAATTTTTGCTATGCTCAAAACCGAATTCCGCGTAGCTATTGTCGGCTTTATCCCGATGGAAGCCAGCCGCCGCCAACAGCCAGAGAAGCAGCCAGAGAAACAGCCAGAGATGGTCTTGGGCAATCGCTCTTATCAGCACCTGCCGCCCCGCCCGCCGCAAGTTCATCAGTCTGTCCACCGCTGCGATACCCCAGAAATCATTCGCTTCACCGAAGAACTTGACTGGCTTAGAACCCTCTTACACGTCACGAACGCGCCAACTGAAAGTCTCGTAGCAGCCACCATTCGCGAAGTCTACAGCTTGCGAAATCTCGACCGCGACTGGCTAGTCAAAGCAGGCCGCATGGTCAGCGTTCTGTTAAAAGATGATTATGACCGGCTAAGAATGATTCTCTCGCAAATTCATCCTTGAATATGCAGACCTACGATGCGATCATTGTCGGCAATGGCCTAGCAGGCGCGGCCCTGAGCTATGAGCTAGCCAAAGTAGGCCAGTCTGTTCTGTTAATGGATGACGGCAGCCCGCACAGCGGCACGCGCTATAGCTATGGCGGTATCGGCTACTGGGCCGGAACAACAGATTTAACAGAAACACTTTTTCGAGCCGGAATGGCTCGCCACAGAGAACTTTCTGAAGAGCTAGGCGCAGACACTCAGCTCAGAGAGCTAGATCTGTTGCTAACGGTAGAAAAAGGCGCAGACATTGACGCACTAAAAGCAAACTACGCCAGCTTTCGCACCCCGCCGCAGTTTGTCTCGGCGCAAGCTGCCTGCGAGATAGAACCGCAGCTAAACCCGCAAGCAATTGAGGGCGCTTTTACCATTGGCCACGGCCACGTAGATCCGATGTCGGTAGTTAGCGCCTACAACCAGGCATTTCGACGGTTAGGCGGACATCACAACATTTCTGCGGTCACCGGATTAGTCAAGATAGGAGATAAAGTAACCGGCATTACGACCGCGGCTCAGGCATACCCGGCTAAAAACGTAATAGTCGCGGCCGGAGCCTATAGCTTGCAGCTACTACAGGCAGTTGGCCTACAGCTCCCGCTCTACTTCACCCATGCAGAAATCATAGAAACCGAGCCTTTAGACTTTGAAGTCCGAGCCTTTGTGATGCCTGCTACTAACGCCCGGATTGTTATTGAGAACAAAGCCACCGAGCTAGGCGAATGGCAACGGCCCAACCATCAAGTTATGCCCCCTATCCTAGAATCTGGAGTTGTTCAATTTCAAAACAAGGCTGCTCGCATCGGTCAAATCAGCCGTTTTCACACTGCTTTTTGCCCCCCGGTTGCGGCTGAAGTTAGTGAGACTAAAATCCGTCAGGCAATAGAGCAGCGAATGCCTGCACTCAAGGGCATACCGGGACACTGGCGACACTGTTTAGTGACCTTCTCACAAGACGGCCTGCCGCTGCTTGGCCCAGTTCCAGGCACTGAAGGGATGCATCTGTTTAGCGGCTTTACGAGTCCTTTTGCCCTAGTGCCACCGGTTGCCCAACGCTACGCGCAGTATCTAACCAGCTCCCCAGGTGTGCGATTAGACAGACAGACAAACAGGTGGATAGAGCAGATGTTTGTAACTCGTTACTTGAAAACGCCCTAAATCAATACGATTTAAGCGTATTTCTCTTGCCAAAAATTATAGTTCGTGAGCTTGTTGTCTGTTTGGCGATCGCATAACCAACATCAGCCCAATCACAATGGCGCAAACAAACAGCAGGCATACAGCCCGCTGCCATAAGAGCCCGTGACTGACTTAGAGCTAGCCAGCAAAGAAGGCCCTAGCGCGCTGGCAATCACAATCGCCATCATCTGCACGCCTGCGATCGCTCCTAAATGCTTTCGACCAAAAAACCTGGGCAGCACCACCGTCGATAGCGTGCCAAAGCAGCCGCCGCTAACGCCCATACCCACCACCGTAGGCCAAAACATCCAGGGCGTATCCAAATTCGCCATCGCGGCAATGCCCATCGCCTGAAACACCATCATGAAGATAAACAGAGATTGAAGCCGCACGCGATCGCACGCCACGCCAACCCCATAGCCCACCACCGTTGAGACCGCCGCAATCGGCACAAAAATGCTGACCATTCGGGCCTCGGCGATCCCCATCTCGGCCCCGATGCTGACAATATTGAACGTAATGCCGGTGATAGATAGCGCCTGAGAGGCAAAGGCCAGCGTCACCGCCCAAAAGGCGAGCGTACTCAGGGCCTGCTTGCGAGTCACGCCCCAGATTGCAGGCGAGGTCCTAGCGCCTTGAGCCTCAGCAAGTTCAACAGCATCGCCATCCATCCGCAGCCCGCAGGCTTCTGGGTTATCGCGAAACAGCAGCCAGCCGACGGTGCTCATCCCTAAACCCACAATTGCGCCGAGGCTAAGCCAAGTGCCGCGCCAGCCAAGCTGTGCGATCGCCTGACTAAAACCATAGGGTGCAATCGAAAAGCCTGCGGCAATAAAAACGCCCTCAATCCCAGAAACCTGACCGCGCCGCCGGTCAAACCATTTGCCTAGCGTTGTTCGGCTAGTCATCGTCAGCATGCCTTGGCCGCAAAAGCGCAGGCTAACAAAGCCAATAACCAACAGCACCGCCGCGACAGTCGGCGCAGATAAAGGGAGAAAGCCGCTGAGAAAAAGAGAGAGGCGATCGCACACCGCCAAGTAACACAGCGTTAGCCCTAACCCCACTGCCGCCAGCACAACCACGGGCCTCGCCCCTAGCCGGTCTAGCAGCTTGCCGCCAAAAGGCAGCAAACAGCCGCTCGTCAGCGTCCCTAGCAAATAGGCATTGGCAAGCTGTAAGCGCGATAGCCCAGTCGCGGTAATGAGGTGATCGGTAAAGACGCTGACGCCAATCGTTTGCCCCGGAATGCTGGTTAACACGCCTAGTACGCTAGCAACGAGGATTATCCAGCCGTAGAAAACCGGAAATTTGGCAGGTGAAAATGGAAAATCGGGGCGAAAAAAGGAGGGTTTCATTAAAAAGGACTTGCCAGCTTGCGGTAGATTAGGGGTGAAAACCGGCGAAGGCAGAGAAAAGCTCTACCCGGTCAGTCTGGTTGTAATTATGGGGCTTAACTATGACAAATAACGCCAAAGGCAGAATGCTGCTCTCTCATAACTTTGCCTTGCCAGAGAGTGAGGTTCATCCGCTAAATCGAGTAGAGTTTGGCGAGGTATTTACGCAGGGCCTAAGCGATATTGCAGGGTTAGCATGCACGGCGATTAGTCATCCCCACTGGGTGGTAGAAGTTAGCTACGACGCCGCGAAATATACGCCAACAGACGTGGGAGAGCACTGCGCGAATGCGCTAGTGGCCTATCGCAAAACGCACCAGCCAAAAGACTTTACTATCATGGCGCTGGGCGGCATAAAAGACACGCCTGGCACCAGCCCTGTCCCTGCTTTACAGACCGGTGAGTGGGGCGTCGATATTGTTGAAACAAGCGATCCAGAAGCGTTTTTAGAAGAGATTAAGTGGAACAAACTGTCAGGAACAAAGCCTGCTGATGCTGTTTTTAGAATTGACTGTGCGGTATAGGCACTGTCGCTAGGCATGATGAATTGCTAATACAGCATTTACGGCCTTTTGTCTGGAACAAAGCTATAAAACTATCAAAATTGCTGATCTTTTCTGATAACTCTTTAAATGCTTAGAAAGGATCAGCAATTACTATATTTTCTAGTTGATTAAACTTGATATGAAACTTACTGACAAGGTTAAAGAGCCCGCTGTAAAAACAGCGATCGCAAACGACTGTGCTCAGCTCATCGATCGGCAGGTTTCGGCAAAAGGCGGTCTTTCTGGCATGGCAATGAAGACGGCCTATAGCGTGGTCAAAGGCATTGGCTCTAACTATGTGCCGGGGGCCATTTCTCGGCTGCTGCCCGAAACCTGCGCGGCCATCGAGCCCATCTGGGAAGAAGGGGTCACAAAAGGAGACCCGGTAGCGCATCTGAGCGCAAACAGAGATCGCACGGCTGATTTGATCTTAGGCGCGACCGATGCCCGCATTGCCAGAGTCGGTAACGGGCTAATTGCGGGCACCTACAAAAAGCTACGCAAATCAGTCAAATCCGACGTAGTTGAGGCCGTACCTGGGGTTGCTCAAATTCTTCAGCAGTACGTCGGCTAGCGCTGGCCGTTTAGCTGGCTATTGAACTGGCCATTCATCTGGCCATTCAACTGGTCCTTGACTCAAACATCTTTGGCCTTAAGAATCTAAGGAGTTCAGCTGTCCCTGCTGACAGGTCGCTCCAGGCAATGTCACCTAGGACTAGCTGCGCATAGCCACAAGTGGGTAAGTTTGCGATCGCACGCTTACCGTTCTGGCCCCTAACTATCTGATTAATAAAATCTGTCAGCGCGTTGTTGTGCCCAACAATTACCACCTCTTTCATCTGGTCGTCTAGCGTCTGACACCATGCCATTAACGGCGCGGCTTCAAAAGCATACAGGGCGTTATCAATCGTCCACTGAATCTTCTGTGGGTGAACGGCTTGCGGGTGAACGGTTTGTGAGTGGCTGTTTTCCTGGCTCAACTGCTGAGCTATTTGTTCAATAGTTGTCTGCGTTCGTAGCGCCGGACTGCAAAATACATTTTCAAACTGACAGCCCGCCTTCAAAATTTGCACTGCCATCAGCCTGCACGCTTCTAGCCCGCGTGAGTTTAACGGTCGATCAATATCTGCTAGGGTGCCATCGCTCGAGTTAGATTTGGCATGGCGAATCAGGTGCAGCTTTTTCATAGACATCTCGACATTAAATAGGCGCTTTGAATAGGCACTTCGAGTAGGCACCTTGAGTAGGCACCTTGAGTAGGCACCTCGAATCAAGGTAGACCAAAGCTGGCTACTCTCACAATGAGATCGCCTGCCTGCGGATCGTGCTCAAAGACAAATTCACCTTTTTTGCGCTCATTGCCAGAGAGAAAATCAAACTCCTGCTCACCCGTTTCGTCATTGCCGTCAGGGGAATGTAGCTCGGCCATCACCTGGACGGTTCTGGCAATGCGCCCACCTGTGTTTTTGAGCGTAAAGGGTACGTAGTAACGACCTTCTGTCATCCGAGCGGTATCTGCTATTTCGACATGAAAGGCAGGTGGAATGTTTTTGCTGAGCTGCCAGTCGTAAATGATAAGGACGACAATGCTCGTGAGGACAAGCGTAGAAAGCGCTAGGGTGATCCATTCTGCGAGCGATCGCACATGAGCCGGTTCTGCCTTTAAGCCGTCTGCCTTCAATCCGTCTGTCTCAGTAATAATTACCACCTTTTCCAACTCTGTTTTGTCTGTTACTAACCCGATGCTGACTAACCTGATGCTGCAATCTTTGAGGACATGAGTGCGTTCATTATACCGACCCGATTCCGATGTCAACTGTCCGTGTCAACTGTCCGCGCTAGAAACGCAAATCACGCGAGAATCCGACCAGCCGCGCCACCCACCGAAGCCGGTAAGCCCAATACGATAATGCTGCTCAGCCACTCTTGCCACGGGTCATCGCCTGCGAGCTGCTGAAAAAAGACAAGCATTAGCGCAGAGGCCGCTAGAACCACAATGTAGGCCACCAGGGTTTCGGTGAGCGGGCTAAGCAGCAGCCCCCGCCGCGCCCTTTCTAATCTATCGGTGAACCCCGAAGCAAAGACAATCACATACGAAATCAGTAGAGACGCGGCCATGACCAAGATCAGCCAGAGGGGCGGCAGGTCGGCGGCAATTAGCGCTATTTCCTCAGTGGGGGCGATGCTAAAGGCAATGACGATTGCGCCAATTAGGGTAGCGTCGATATCGCCGAGCGTATCGCCGAGGGCAGTGCCAATGTTGCCAAAACTTACGGGGGCGGCAGAGAGCGAAAAGGTGTCAGCTTCTAGCGTGCGGCGCTGACTAGAGCGGCGGCGAGCGAGCGTAGAGCGCGCTAAGGTAACGCCCAGTGAAAACGGGACGCCTTCAAAGACAAGTTTGCCCAGGGCTTCTGAGAGGGGCGTTTCGAGGGTGATGCGGCGGAGAATGAGCAGAGCGATCGCAGCGCAGATAATACCAATGCCCAGCGCCTCAATGCTTTCTAGCACAGTCTCAACCGGATTGATGGTAAGCGATCGCCGAAAGCCTTCAATCTGGGTGAGCAAAAGTACCACCACAAAGGTAACCGCCTGTACAGCCAGCAGCCGCAAAGAATTTGTGGATGAGCCAATAGCCCACACCTCAACGGTATATAGCAGCGGAATGCCAAACAAAAAGCTACCGGCTGCGCCGCGTAAGATGGCCTGAAATTCCTCTACCCAAAAGCTGCGAGTCGGACGTTCTTGTTCGCGCACTGTGCTCATATATTTTCGTCAGTCTCACAGTCACTATGCCGCAAACGCAACAGACTATCGCTAAATATATTGCTAAATGTATCGCCAGTAACACGTTTGGCCTTGTTTTTGAGGGTTAACGTTTTTCTCCAGGCGTTCTCCAGGCGTTCTTTAGACGTCCTCTGAGCGTCCTCTAAGCAGTTGATCTCAGACGATTTGCGGGTAGTCTAAGTTCCTATGTAACAAGTTTAATAGATGGATTCGACAGCATCCTCATATTTTTAGTCTTAGAAAAGCACTATATTGTGAGCGACGAGGACACATAATTGCATTACCAAATCTACAGCTAACTAAATCTGTAGTTAACCAAATCTACAGCTAACTAGCACAGCAGTTAACCCGCACAGCAGTCAATTATCCAGCACAGCAGTCAATTATATAGAGCCATCAATCGGGAGGGACAAGTAATGAGTTTGACCATTCACACTAACCGATCGCTGATCGCTAGCCGCCAGATGATGATTGGGCTAGCGATGATGATGGCGAGTACGCTGGTAGGCTGCACGCCAGCTAACTTGGTAGAGCAGGGCATTGAGCGCGAGCTGCCCAAGTATGTTGGTCCTGCCGAAAAGTACGATGTAGAAATAGAAGGGCTCAATATTATTTCTGGCAGTGCCGAGACGGTAACGGCAGTAGGTGAGCGGGTGCGCCCTGCCGGTGCGCCAGTGATTGATCGGCTATCGCTAGATTTACAAGGGGTGGTGTACGACAAACAGTCTGAGCGGCTAACGCAGGTGAATAATGCTCGACTGATGGCAGTAATTAAAACGCCAGATTTGGCCGATTTCTTAGAGACATATCGCAATGTAAACGAGGCCGAGGTGATTTTGAACTCACCAAACGAGGCCACGCTGCGCGTTCGCCCCCAGCTAGGTGACTATTCGGTGCCGCCAGGGATTACGGTGGATGTAACTGGAATATTAGTGGGTGATGGGACTCAGCTACGGTTTGAGGTCAGCGACGTGAGCGCGGCAGGAATTGATATTAGCGCGATCGCTTCCCAGCGCCTATCCAATGCCGTCAACCCCCTCGCCGACTTAAAAAACTTACCGATTCGCGTAGAAATCACCTCCGTCGTCGTTGCCGGGGAAACAATCGGCCTAGAAGTCGTGGGCGATCCTAGTAGCTTTTCGCTGTAGTAGCGTTCCAGTCTAGCTACACCGTTGGCAAAATCTCTCCTGCCTTACCGAACACAAAATAGTTATGTTGCCTGACGTTATGTTGCCTGACTCTGAGCGCATGGTTTTTCTGCCCCAAGGTATAACGGGATTCTGGTTCTACAAAGACCCACCTCCACCAAGCACCGACGAACGGGATTTTAGCGCGTATTGCCACACGGCTGCTCGGCGACTTCGCGGTAGTGTCATCGCGAAAGAACTCGCCACGGAGCATTACCCACAAAATTTCTCGGTCATCACAGTTCAACTGCCGTACGAGACTGTTGCGATCTTGTTGAATGCACAATTTCCGATGATCGCAATGGCACAACCCATCTTTGAACACGAAATGACTCTCAGCTTTATAGATGTTCCAGCGCTAGCTGATGAATTTCGCAAATTCGGTTGTTATTACATTTTCTCAGCATCCGAACTCGCACAACCAATCACTGATGAAACGCTCTCTGATTTGTCCGATGCCGAAATAAATCAGATCGAATATTGGAAACCGTCTGCAATCGGAGAATTAATTTTCAATTTCTGGGATTAAAACGCAGCTTACGGAAACACCACAAGACATCGCACAAAGGCACCGCATCAAAGCGATGAATCAGGTTGGGTTTGAAAGCTGAATATCGTTCGCTATTGTCCGATGGCTAAGTTCATCAGGACGATACTGGCCACCCTATTAGAACGCAAACGCCTCTACCAAGCTCATAATGACAGGTTAGAAGATGGCAGGTTAGAAAAATCATAGCCAAAAAGTCGCTGGGTAGCGCTGGTAAGTGGCTAGACGATAAAGGATAAAAATAGTAATGAAGTCCGTACAATCACCAACGACTTATCAGCTAAGTTTGTCAATATAGCTGTATGATTATTATTCTGGACAGTGCCCGCTTGAATAGCGCCTGCCTATCTTATAACTGAATACTCACTTCACGAAAACTGAAATGGGTGCGATTGCACGAGCCTTTTGCTTAATCAGCGACTTATTAACTAGCTGCTGGCGGCTCGTCTTGGGAATGGCCTCACATTGCGACAAATCCTCAAAAAAAGACAGCTCTTTAAAGGGCGATTCTTTTAGGACCACAGGCAATTTAGGGCTAACTTATCGCTCCAGTTACCCCTGTCAATAGCGGCTCACCACAGCCCACTTGACGCCTGCTGTAGACCTACCCTTCCGATTATTTATGATGGCTTTTGGGCTGCGATCGCAGCCACCTTTATATCTGAGTCAGCTGTTTTTTGAATCAGCTATTTTTTGAGTCAGCTTCACTTCTTTTTCAACCCTGATTGCTGACTTGCCACAAGCGTTTTTTGCCACAGACAGCTTGCTAAAACCGCTTTATCACAAACGCTTTACAGCTTTGCGTTGAGCAAGTTCTGGCCGATTTTTCATTCGGTTGGGCTATCTGGTCTTGCTATTACTGGCCCCGCTCATGTGGATCTGACAACATATGGGTCTGACAACAGCACAGAGCTGCACTTGCTTTTAGTAAGCCAGCCTTTTGGTAAGCCAGCCTTTTTGTGAAGCAAATTCGCCCTACACAAGTTCGCGCTACACCTGCCTGCTTTCTTGGTTTATCCCAAGTAGGTTATCTCAAGGCAGCTATCTTAAAAAATCTCTTTTTGCTTTTTCTCTGGCCTAGCTGCTAGGCCCTTTTTCAATGACTGCTACTGTGACTGCCACCGTGCAATCCTTTCAAGATCTTGATCTTTCTGCGCCTCTACTGCGGGCACTAGACGACGCTGGCTACGAAACGCCAACGCCCATTCAGGCTCGGACAATTCCCTCTATTTTGTCTGGCAAAGACATCATCGGTCAGGCGCAAACCGGGACCGGTAAAACCGCTGCCTTTGCCCTGCCGATTTTAGAGCGCATAGACACCAGCAATAATCACCCTCAGGCTTTGGTGCTAGCACCCACGAGAGAACTGGCGCTGCAGGTAGCCGAAGCGTTCCAAGGCTATGCCACCCATCTCAAAGACTTCCACGTACTGCCCGTTTACGGGGGCCAGAGCTATCAAATTCAGCTAAAGCAGCTGCGCCGAGCGGCTCATGTCGTTGTGGGCACCCCTGGCCGGGTGATTGACCACATCAAACGCGGCACGCTGAAGCTAGATAATCTAAAATTTTTGGTACTAGATGAAGCCGATGAAATGCTGCGGATGGGCTTTATTGACGATGTGGAATGGGTGATCTCTCAAACGCCTAAAGATCGTCAGGTTGCGCTATTTTCGGCCACGATGCCTAGCGTTATTCGTAAAATCGCTCAAAAGCATCTAGACGATCCAGATGAAATTTCGATCAAAAATCAGTCCAAAACGGCTGATACGATTCGCCAGCGCTACTGGACGGTCAGCGGCTATCACAAGCTAGACGCCCTCACCCGCATTTTAGAAGTCGAAGCGTTTGACGGCATGATTGTGTTTGTCCGCACAAAGGTAGCAACGGTAGAGCTTTCTGAAAAGCTGGAGGCCCGTGGCTATAATGCTGCGCCACTGAGTGGTGACGTGCCGCAAAACCAGCGAGAGCGCACGGTAGAACGGCTAAAGCAGGGCAAGCTAGACATCTTGGTTGCAACGGACGTGGCCGCTAGAGGGTTAGATGTGGATCGCATTAGCCATGTGATTAATTACGATATGCCCTACGACCCAGAAGCCTACGTGCACCGAATTGGCCGCACAGGCCGGGCAGGCCGAGAAGGCGAGGCCATTTTGTTTGTAACGCCGCGCGAAAAGCGGATGCTAAATACGCTAGAGCGCTCTACCAAGCAAAAGATTGACCAGATGGAGATGCCCTCTACTGAAGTAGTCAATGACCAGCGGATTGCTCGCTTTAAGCAAAAAATTACGGACACGCTGGCCCAAGAAGACTCGCAGTTTTTTGTACAGATATTAGAGCAGTACGAACAAGAGCACGATGTACCAGCACTTGAGATTGCCGGGGCGCTAGCACAACTGGTGCAGGGCGAAGAGCCGCTGCTGCTGAAAGAAAAGTCTAAGCCTTCGCGGCGTGATGGCGGAACAGGCGCTGCAACTAGCAGTGTAGGCATGGAGCGCTTTCGGGTGGAGGTGGGCAAAACGCACAGCGTGAAGCCAGGACACATTGTGGGTGCGATCGCGAACGAAACGGGTCTAGCCAACAAATTCATTGGCCGCATCACAATCAATGAAGACCACAGCACCATAGATTTGCCAGTGGGCATTCCCAAAGAGACCTTTGACCTGCTCAAAAAGGTGCAGGTACTTGGCCATCCGATGGATATCTCTAGCCTGGGCAAAACGCGCAGCGATGGCGATTGGCGCGAGGGCAAGCCTAAGCGTCAGAGCAAAACTAGAAGCGGCCCTCCTTTCAAAAAGAAGCGCCGCAAGGACAAGACAGCCGTCTAAGTACAGCTTACCTACAACAAGAGACAGAGCTAGTCAGCCAGTCGGGACATTCTATGAGCGATCGCTCTGACTAGCCTGTTATCAACCGGTAAGCTATCATCGGCAAGCTTCTTGTGAGCCTTCATTTGAAAAACTGATTTCAAGGTGAGTCATGCTAACTCGACTCCGTATTTCCGGTTTCAAGAACCTAGTAGATGTAGATATTCGTTTTGGTCCGTTCACCTGTATCGCCGGGACAAACGGAGTTGGAAAGTCCAATTTATTTGACGCAATCCGCTTTCTAAGTTCGCTGGCCGATCGGCCTTTGATCGAAGCGGCGATGTCGGTTAGGGACGAAGAAGGCAAAAGCGGCGATGTTCGTAGCTTGTTTCATCGCGTCGGCAACACCTACGCAGATGAGATGTTTTTCGAAGCGGAGATGATCATTCCA
Source organism: uncultured cyanobacterium (assembly GCA_963833005.1). Taxonomy (GTDB): domain Bacteria; phylum Cyanobacteriota; class Cyanobacteriia; order Phormidesmidales; family Phormidesmidaceae; genus Phormidesmis. The sequence goes on from CAWHWK010000003.1 coordinate 747,664, forward strand.
TTCGAGGCTGTAGATGGTCTAGGCCAGACCGCTCGGGCGAGCACAACCTTTGTCAGGTACTCGCTCAGACTAGCCTATCACTCAGACGATAGCCTGAGATCTTTTGGCTCTCTAGAAATCGTTGAAGAGAAGCTAGACCACATCAACCGGGGAGAAGCAGCTCTTCACTTAAGATTTCCACACAAGGCAAATACCTGGCGCAAGTCTGCTCTCGTTGGTCGTAGAACATCACCTTTTATTTCCACGGAAGATGAGGGCAACGATCGATATATCAAACTGCATCAGGATGGCGGTAGTAGTGGCAGGCCACTTTCTCGCCCCGCTTCCAAGCTACCCCGAACTGTTCTCTCTGCGACTAATGCTGCTGAGAACCCTACTGCCCTGATCACACAGCAGGAAATGCGCTCTTGGCGTTTACTCCAGCTCGAACCCACCGCTCTGCGTCAGCCAGATACATTTACCGCGCCGACAGCAATAGACTCAGACGGCGCTCACCTCGCAGCAACGCTCTATTATCTAGCTAGCCAAGCAAACCGTGCTAAAGAAACGACCTCTGACGAAGCCGCTGAGGAGCTTTACGCAGAAGTTGCCAGTCGGCTATCTGAGCTGATCAGCGACGTTGAGAGAGTCTGGGTAGACCGAGACGACCAAAGGCAGCTACTAACTTTGATGGTGTCTAACCGAGACGGGACAGAGCATCCAGCCAGGGCGCTCTCGGACGGGACTATGCGTTTTCTAGCGTTAGCCGTTCTAGAACTCGACTTAACCGCTGAAGGCGTTATTTGTTTAGAAGAGCCAGAAAATGGAATTCATCCAGAGCATATCCCCAAAATTTTGCATTTGCTGCAAGGGATTGCTACTGATACAGACGAAGTAGTGGGTTCTGACAATCCACTCAGACAAGTCATCATCAATACGCACTCTCCTGCTGTCGTCCAGCAAATCCCAGCGGATAGCCTCGTCGTAGCAGAGCTAAAGGATACGCTCAGCAATGGAAAGCGGTTCAAGCGAGTCAGTTTTGGCTGTTTACCAGGTACTTGGAGACAGAACAAGGCCCAAGAGTCTGAACAGATCAATACCGTTGCTATGGGTAAACTGCTCAGCTATCTGAATCCTGTCCCTAAAAATCCGGAAACCGGAGAAGGACGGTCAAAGCAACGAGTGATTGATAGAGAGGACTTGACGCCACTGATTCCAGGACTTTCGGAGCAGCTAGCGTGAAGGAAGTTGTGTACACTCTGCTATCTGAAGGTTCGTCCGACAAGGCGCTGCTGTCTATCTTGACCTGGCTGCTTCGCCATCACCTGCCGGAATACGCCATTCAGTCTGAATGGGCAAACCTTGGCAGCTTTCCAAACCCTCCTAGGACGCTTGAGGAGCGCATTGTATACAGCGTGAAGTACTATCCATGCGATGTTCTATTTGTGCATAGGGACGCGGATAACCAGGGGCGATCGCAACGTCTGCATGAAATCGAAACTGCTGTGAATAAAGTAGCAGAAGACGAAAAGGTTTCTGTTATCTACGTGATTCCAGTTCGGATGACTGAAGCCTGGCTGCTATTTGCTGAATCAGCGATCCGCTTAGCTGCCGAAAATCCAAAGGGTCGTCAGCCGCTGGAGCTGCCGAAGCTGAGAAAAGTCGAAAGCATAGCCGACCCAAAGGACCTTCTGCACAGTTTGCTTCGGCAGGCGAGCGGAGCGTCAGGCAGACGATTAAAAAAGTTTAATGCCATGCTCAGCAGCAAGGTCCAACGCATTGCAGAGGTTACCGACGACTTTTCGCCTTTACGTGAGCTGTCTGCCTTTACAGAATTAGAGAAATCAGTCTGCGATTTTATTGAGCACATACAACATAGCTAGCGTCAAATGAACTCGACGCTAGCCATATGACTTTCAGGCTGGACTTCCAACCCATAGGTTTGGAATTGTCAGCTAGAATCCTGCTTCCCGGAAAGACTGATATGCCTTTTCGGGATGGTACAGATGGCACTGACTAGCGATAGACCACATAAATGGCAGCGTAAACTTGCGTTCAATCATATGTTCGCCCCAGTTTTCTTTGAGGCTGTCGTGAGCTTTGCGCAGGTTGTACGACGGAATACCGGTCGAAATGTGGTGTGGTACGTGCACGTTGATATCGTGGCAGAGGAATTCGATCCAGCGAGGGTAGGTGCAGTGTACGGTGCCTGCGAGCTGGGCAGAGCCTGCGTTCCATTCTGACTGGGGGGAAAACTGAATTTCGGGGATGGTGTGGTGCACGATGGTGAAGGTGCTCATCCAGAAGTGATAGACCATCCAGGGAATCAGCCAGAACTTAACGAAGCCCCAGATGCCAGTGGTAACGATTAACGCTGGGAAGAGAATAGCGGCAAAAACAATGACAACGGCCATCGAGAAGGCGGCTTTAGCGCGATCGCGCTGCCTAAAGTTTCGCAAGTCGAAGTGGTACATTGCCCAGTGGCCAATCGAGCCCACCCACCAAAAATAGCTGCGGATGCTGCGCTGCAAGAACCGCATAATAGGACCATACTTTTCATAGTCTTCTGGGCGTAGCGGTGTCCAGGCGTTGTCTTCTTCCATCTTGTTGGTGTGCAGATGGTGATGGTCGTGCAGCAAGCGCCAGCAGTGAAAGGGATAAATCAGCGGCAGAAAAGCAATATGACCCACCAGATCATTTACCCAGCGGCGCTTAGCAAAAGAGCGATGGCCCGCATCGTGCCCAATTACAAAAAAGCCCGTCAGCGCAGTGCCCGTAAAAAACCAGGTAAAGGGAAGTAAAAACTGTGGAAGAAAAATAATGCCGCAGTAGCCTACAATTACAGCCGATACGCTAATAAGCACATGCTTCCAGGCTTTGGCCGTGTCTTTTTCAAAATAAGCCCGAGGCAGGCTTTGAATAATTTTTTTAAGCTGCAAAGGTGTCTCTTCCGGTGAGAGACTCGCAGCAGTAAACCTTTCTGTCGTGGCAGTCAAAAGTCAACACTCCGTGAAAATCAAATAAGCACCTCTTCCGTTAAGCGTGATTGCCCTTGGCTCAGAAATGCTTTAGAAACCTTAACACTTATACCATTTGAAGGTCGGTCGCACGATAGAGGGCACTTTCTCTGTCTTTTGATACCCAGACAGGCCGGTTATTTATCCACTCCCCTTGATGAAAAATGCAATAGGATAATATCAACGCCTTATCCCCACTGCTAATGAGCCTGATCACTTTTCAATCTGTCTATAAGGACTTTGGTATTAAAGAGGTGCTACGCGATGGCTCTTTTAGCATTGAACCAGATGACAAGGTCGGCGTGATTGGCGTCAATGGCTCGGGTAAGTCAACCCTGCTAAAGATGATGGGCGGTATGGAGCCGATTGATAAGGGCCAAAGGCTGACAAAGTCAGGGGCGCGGCTGGTGTATTTGCCGCAGCAGCCCGATATTGACGAAAATTTGACAGTACTCGATCAGGTATTTGCCGACTGTGGTGAGCAAATGCAGCTCGTGCGTGAGTATGAGACGCTATCGCACAAGATGTCTCAGGCCCAGGGAAAAACGCTCGATTCGCTGATGAACCGGCTAGCGACCGTGGGCGAGCAGATGGAAACGTCGGGCGCTTGGGAGCTAGAGACCAATGCCAAGATTATTTTGACGAAGCTAGGAATTGAGGACTTTGAGGCACGAGTGGGCGATCTGTCGGGCGGCTATCGCAAGCGCATTGCCCTGGCGACGGCTTTGCTAAGCGACCCCGATCTGTTGCTGATGGATGAGCCGACAAACCACTTAGACGCGGAGTCAGTGGAGTGGCTACAAGATTATCTGGCCCAATTTCGCGGGGCGCTGGTGCTGATCACGCACGATCGCTACTTTTTGGACAAGGTGACCAATCGCATCATTGAAATTGATCGGGCCGATTTGTATACCTATGCGGGCAGCTATGCCTACTATTTAGAGAAAAAAGCGGATCAAGAGGCTTCGTCGGCAAGTTCTCAGCAGAAGTTTAAGGGGATGCTGCGACGAGAGCTAGCTTGGCTGCGACAGGGGCCTAAGGCGCGAAGCACAAAGCAAAATGCGCGGATTCAGCGAATTGATGAGATGAAGGAGAAGTCCTTTAAAGAGACGCAGGGAAAAGTTGAGATTGATACGGCAGGGCGGCGAATTGGCAAGAAGGTGATTGAGCTAGAAGGGATTAGTAAGTCTTTTGACAATCGCGTGCTCATTAAAGATTTTACCTATGAATTTACGGCGAGCGATCGCATCGGCATCATCGGCGGCAACGGGGCAGGCAAATCTACCCTGATGAACATCATCACCGGCAAACTAGAGCCCGACGAAGGCACCGTAGAAATTGGCCAAACCATCCACATTGGCTACTTTAACCAGCATTCTGAAGAGCTAATTGAAGCGCGCGATGAAAATCAGCGAGTGATGGACTACCTCAAAGAAGAAGGCTCTTTTGTCACCACCGCAGACGGTAGCCAAATTAGCGTATCGCAGATGCTAGAGCGCTTTTTATTCACCAGCAATCAGCAGTACACGCCCATTCACAAGCTCTCAGGGGGTGAAAAGCGTCGTCTATTTTTGCTCAGAGTGCTGCTAGGCGCACCTAACGTCTTGATTTTGGACGAGCCGACAAACGATCTAGATGTCCAGACCCTGACCGTTCTAGAAGACTATTTAGAAAGCTTTACGGGCTGTGTGATTACAGTTTCTCACGATCGCTATTTTTTAGATCGTACCGTCAAGAACATTTTTGCCCTAGAGCCGGGTGGCAATATCCGCCGCTATCCGGGCAGCTATTCTCTTTATTTGGAAACGAAGAAAAAAGAAGACGCGGCACAAAAATCGGCGCAGAAGTCGGCAAGCAACGTAAAAAACAACGCAAAAATCAGCATAAAAGCAGAAAACCAAAAAGCCAAAAAGCCTTCTAGCAGCCTCAAAAAAGTGTCGAGTAAAGAAAAGAGAGAATATGCCTCTTTGGAAACTAAAATTCCTAAGCTAGAAGCAAAAAAGGAGAAGTTAGAGAAGCTATTATATCCGACGCCCCCCAGCGATTACGAAGAATTGCAGAAACTATCTGAGGAGATTGCCACAGTCTCTAAAGAAATCGATACCGCCACAGAGAGATGGATGGAATTAGCCGAGCTAATGGCCTGAAAACTAACGTGACTCTCGAATGTGATTGACAGCTTGAATACTGCCTTAGGTGTAGGCTATATCTTGATTTCTGTTGCATGATGAAAAGGCCACTACGTTAGAAGTCTGCTATGTCGAGTGCTATGTCGAGCCCCACCATGCGAAAATTTACGCTGCCTTCTGGGCAATTGATTCCGACGCTGGGCATGGGGACTTGGCGGATGGGAGAGAATGCTAGAAACCGCCAGGCTGAGATCGCGTCTTTGCAGCGAGGGATGGAGCTGGGGCTATCGCTGATTGATACGGCGGAAATGTATGGAGAAGGCGGAGCCGAGAAAGTGGTGGGTGAGGCGATCGCGTCCCATCGCTCGGGTGTTTTTTTAGTCAGTAAGGTATACCCACACAATGCGTCAAAAAAGGGCGTGATTGCAGCTTGCGATCGCACCCTCGCCCGTCTCAATACCGACTATCTCGATCTCTACCTGCTGCACTGGCGCGGCTCTTTTCCCCTAGCTGAAACTATCAGTGCCTTTCACGCGCTGCGTCAGGCAGGCAAAATCCGCGATTACGGCGTGAGCAACTTTGATGTAGACGATATGAAAGAAGCTCTAGACGTGCCGAGCGGAGAGCTAGTGGCAACCAATCAGATTTTGTATAACCTGAGCCGCCGAGGCGTCGAGCTGGATTTGTTACCCTGGTGTGCTCAGCGAGATTTACCGGTCATGGCCTACTCACCCATTGAGCAAGGGAGACTGTTGAACAACGCGGTGCTAAAGCAGATCGCGAAAGAAAAAGAGGTGACGGCGGCAATGGTTGCGATCGCCTGGCTACTACATCAAGAAAATATCATTGTTATTCCAAAAGCCAGCCGAATCGAGCATATAGAACAAAACTACGCCGCCTTAGACTTAACGCTAAGCGCTGAAGAGCTCGCTCGCTTAGGCACCGCCTTTCCAGCACCTGTCAGACCTATTCCACTACAAATGCTATGAGTTCAGAGGATATAAGCTCAGAGGCTATGAGCTCAGAGGCTACGAGTTCAAAGACTACGAGTTCAGAGACTACGAGTTCAAAGACTACAAGCTCAGAGGCTACAAGTTCAGAGGCTAAGAGTTCAGAGGCTACGAGTTCAGAGGCTATGAATTAGAGTCCATAAGTAGAGGCACTAAGCTCGGCTTAGTGCTAAGCCATATGCCATGTTGACGGGCTGTCTTTTGTTTTTTTGCTGTGCGGCGTACTAAACTTCTCAAGGCTTGAGGGCAAAGCTCTGTGAAAGCAGCTCTTCTGGGCTTTGCTCACAGCTTGGCACAGCTATGGTTCTACCCCAGATTCAATTCATGACAATTCGCCCCGCTAAGAGAAAAATTTTATCCATTGGTATTGGTGCGCACGGCATTGTAGCAATTGGGGTCACGTCCCACGGTATTGTGTCGGTGGGGATTATCTCTCACGGCATCGTGTCGATTGGCGTAATTTCGATGGGCGTTTTTTCGGCAGGCATTGTTTCGATGGGCGTACTTGCCGCTGGCGCAGTGTCAATGGGCGTTATGGCACTGGGCTCTTCTAGCATGGGGCTGATGAATCATGACGGGCATGGGGAAATGGAAATGATGCACGAAGATTTGGTGCCTGGAGATTTGGTGCCTGGAGGTTCGATACCTGGAGAGGCAATGTCTGAAGAGGCAATGTCTGAAGAGGCAATGTCTGAAGATGCAATGTCTGAAGAGGCAATGTCTGAAGGCATGATACAAAAGGAAAACGAGTAGCCCAGCTAGTACTTGGGGAGATGCCGACAAGTGACATACCATCTCATAGAATGACAAATAACATACTATCTCGTAGCATGCTGCGCTCCTACGTCTCGGACAACGTGCCAGCACATAGCCGGTATGTTTTTGGACGCATATTCTTTAGCTCTAAACGGGTTACCTGAGTTGATTGACTGAATAATCGGTAGTGTTATGATGTGCAAGCTGTACTTTACCGTCGAATTTTGTAGTGCCCAATAATGTATCAGATTGTGATTCATCACGTTGCAGTAGAGAGCGAATCTGGTAGGGTAGAAAGTGCTATAAGCCTCTAGCGGCGTACCTTACCGTACAAACATAAACTATGAAAGACCTGGGAAAGGCACTGCTTGCCAAAGTAGACAATATTATTGAAACTTGGGTAGAAGCAGTTCGCACCGATATTCAAATCGGTAGCAGTAAGGGCCTGACCTATGAGGCTGTTCACAATGGATTGCCCGATGTACTAGAATCTATCGCTACGCTACTGACAACCGCTTTTGCCGATGAAGAAGAAGAGCTAGAACACGAGGCCATAGAGCATGGCGCAGTTAGGGCCATGCAGGGCTATGACCTAGCCGAAATTGCTAGGGAATATAGGGTTCTACGTAACGTTTTACTCTTAGCGTTAGAGCCTGAGCTAGAAACGGGATCGGTGAAAGAGGCACTCAAAGCTGTTCGTAAGATAGACCACGTGTTGGATAGCGTGGTGGCGATTACGCTTGAGAGCTATATGAAACATCGATTTTATATGCTAGAGCAGATGCATAGCCAGCTGCTGCTGACAAACCAGGAATTGACACGATTAGTTCAAGCTCAAAAAGACAACATTTCACATCTGGCTCATGAGCTAAAAAATCCGCTCAACTCGATTATTAGCTTTTCTTCTTTGCTGCTACGAAAGCAGCGAAAGCAGCTAGCAGAGGTTGCAGAGATGCCGCTTGAAATAAGGCAGATGGAGCGAATTCTTGAAAATGGCAGACAGCTGCTGCGGCTAATTAATAACACGCTAGAGGTCTCTAGAAAAGGGTCTGAAGGAATGGCCCTAGCGATAGAGAGTGTTAGGGTTTCAGCATTAGTGAAATCTGTTGTAGATGCGATGGAGATAAGCACAAAAGAGAAACAACTCGAGCTAAAGATAAACTGTGAGCTAGCACCCGAGCAGGTCAAAACAGATAGTCTGCGCCTACAGCAGATTTTGACCAATCTGGTGAGCAATGCAATTCGCTATACCGAAGAAGGGCAGATAACGGTTACCTGCTATCAGATGGCGGCGGGAAGTGCCAATAACAATGGTCAGGCCAATGGTCAGGCTAATGGCCAGGCTAATGGTCAGGCTGCCGTTCCATCAGGCGATAGATGGGCGATCGCAGTGCGCGATACCGGCAGGGGCATCAGCAAAGAAATGCAGTCAAAAATATTTGAGCCCTACTTTCAAGCGGGCACGGAGAAAGATCATATCCCCAACAGCAGCGGCTTGGGTTTAACCATTGTGAACAAGCTGGTACGGCTGCTAGAAGGTGAAATTCAGCTAGAATCTGCGCCCGGAGAAGGATCTACCTTTACTGTTATTCTTCCGGTTGTTTTAAGCCTACCGACTTGACCCCATTGCCTCAGCAGATTGAAAACAACAACATTGAAGATAACGTGATTGAAGATAACGTAACTAGAAATGACGAAGTAAAGAGATGGTCTATTCGTCAGGCTGAGGATTTAGATGCAGCGGCGCTGCGTGAGTTTGCCCAACGCACCTTCTATGATACTTTTGCCGCTAGCTGCGATCGCGACGATATGGCGGCTTATATGCAAGACGCGTTTTCTCTTGAGCGCGTTCGCAGTGAGATAGCAGCACCTAGCAATATCTTTTTGCTGCTGAAGTTAACCGAAACAGATGCCGAAACAGGCGCGCTTAGAGGATATGCAAAGCTTCAAACAGGCGAAGCTGAAACCGGTGTCAGTGGGGTCAATCCCATAGAGTTAGGACGGTTGTATATAGATAAAAGTGCGATTGGCCAGGGCTATGGATCTGTGCTGATGCAAGCGGCTTTGGACTGGGCTACTGATTTGCACTGTGACACGCTGTGGCTAGGCGTGTGGGAATACAACCACCGGGCGATCGCGTTCTACAAACGTTGGGGGTTTGAGCAGGTGGGCGATCACGCCTTTATGCTAGGGCAAGACCGTCAAACTGACTGGATTATGCAGCGTGCTGTCTGATTCAACCGCCATTCAGCCCCGTTCGACCTAATGCAACAGTCTGTTTAGGCGCATGTTTTCTGGGGTCTAGAAATGTTGCCGGTGCGCGAAGAGGCGATCGCATTTTCTAACTCACTCAGCTTGCTAATAATGACCGTTTTTTCATTGGCGATTTCGATGCGATCGCGTCCATTGGCCTTTGCCACATACAGCGCCTGGTCTACCCGCTTCAACAGCTCTCTTAGCTCACCTGGAAAGTCTGGAAATGCGCCTAGCCCCATTGATATCGTGACCTGAAAGCTAGCGCCATCGACTTCAATGACCGCTTTCTTAATTGCCTTGCGAATACTTTCGGCTCGCTGGTAGGCTTCTGCTAGCGGCATATTTGGCATAGCTAAAATGAACTCTTCACCGCCATAGCGGCAGGCAATGTCACTAGCGCGAATTTGCTGATGCACCAGATTCGAGACAACTTGCAGCGCGCGATCGCCTGCGAGGTGCCCGTAGGTGTCGTTGACTTTTTTAAAGTGATCGATGTCCATCAGCACCAGCGATAGAGTAGTGCCCGCCCGCTCTGCTTTTGTTCTTTCAGCGGGAAGCGTTTCTTCAAAATACCGACGGTTGAAAAGTCCGGTGAGACTATCGCGAATTGCCTGCTCTTTGAGCTGCGCCTGTAGCGTTTGGATCTGTTCTAGTTTTAGCCTCAAGTTGGTATTGACCTGCCGAATTTGTAGCTGACTTTGGTGATTTTGAGTAATGTCTCTGAGCACCAAAATCTTGCCAGTTACTCGCTGCTTGCGATCGCGCAAGTACGTGACGCGAACTTCTACATAGCGAGGAATTTGGGGTTTGGCAATGACATGGCTGCTAAGGTCATGGGCTAAGTGACAGTACTGAACGATTTCTGGCCACGACTCAAGCACCCGCTCAATTTTTTGACCACTGCAAGCGGCTTTAGGCGATCGCACATACTCGCGTGCGGCTGGGTTAATGTCAACCACACAGTTCTCTCGGTTGACCACCAAAACGCCATCGTTCATCCGTTCGATCAAGACATCGCGGGCGACAGGCAGCAGGTCAAACAGATGAAACTGAAAGAGGTTAGCAAAGTAGATCAAACCGGTGATGAGAAAGCTCATCGGTAGGATGTTGGCATGGTGAGGAGATATACCTAGTGTGAACAGTGTCCCGGCAATCAGCGGCAGCAAAGACCCGGCCACAATGATAACGGCCTGTTGCTGATGGAGGCGCGATGAGCGCAGAGCCGAGCGAGTGACCCAGAGCGACCCTGTAAACACATAGGTATAAAAGCAGGTGGCAATCCAGTAGTCGCCAGCACCGTGATAAATATGGACAGATTGAGCAATTTCACTGGCTGCCGCCGCAGCCGCATAGGCGGCGATCGCCCCCATTAGCCACACAAAAGGCCGCGTAGATACGGTCACGTCTCGCCGTACCCAGGCCGTCAAGGCCACGCAGCTAGATACAATCGCCGTCATGCACAAGATAATGACGTAGAGGTTCTCGCGGAGAAACATACAAGAAGTCTGTGAAAAATGAGTGCCTACCGCGCTGGCGTATGAGCTAAATAGGAAACTGGCTGTGGACTAACAAGTGACATAGCTTCAGAATTCCCAGAACGTTTGGATGAATGTGGGTAAGATGAATGCGGATAAAGTTAATGTGAATGAGCTAATGGCGCTTGGGCCGCTCATTAGCCGCTCATGAATAGTGATAAGCGTTGACCAAAGGTAGATGTGAGCGATCGCACTGCCTTCTACGCTGCTACAGGTATGCTTTTCTTCCTATCGCGATGCCTGCTTCGTTTGATCCTGTTTTGGTTGACCCTATCCCGTTTGAGCTTGAGACTGCCTTTGCTCGCCTGCGCAATTTTATGCAGGCTTACCCCAAAGCAGCGATGTTTCAGCTAGCTGAAGAGGGCTATTCTTCGCCCTTTGAGCAGTTAGTCTCTTGTATGATCTCGATTCGGACGTACGATGAGGTGAGCTTGCCAGTGTCGCGGCGGCTATTTGCAAAGGCGAAAACGCCACAGGCAATGAAGGCGCTATCAGTGGCAGAGATTGAGGGGTTAATTAAGCGCAGTACGTACGCGTCACGAAAGGCACAGCAAATTTGGGCGATCGCACAGGAAATTGTGGACAGCTATGGCGGCGAACTGCCCTGTGATGCGGCAGTGCTGCTAGGATTCAAGGGCGTGGGGCCAAAGTGCGCACACCTAACGCTTGGGATTGCCTGCCAGCAGCCCTACATTAGCGTGGATGTGCATGTGCACCGGGTGATGAATCGCTGGGGCTATGTGGAAACAAAAACGCCTGAGAAAACGACAAAGGCGCTAAAAGAAAAGCTGCCGCAGCCATATTGGATTGAAACGAATCGGCTGCTGATGCCATTTGGCAAGCAGATTTGCCAGGGGCAGTCTCCTCAGTGCGGCCAGTGTCCGCTAGCAGATATGTGTCCGCAGGTAGGATTGTAGAAGCCTATAAAGCTCAGGAACAAAAGCTCAGGAACAAAAGCTCAGGGACAAAAGCTCAGGGACAAAAAAATAGATGAAAAGCACCGCTCAAAATAGAATTAAGCTCTCTCAGCTAGAGATTGTTGTGGCGGTTGCAGAGCATCGGAGCTTTGGCGAGGCGGCGTTGGCGCTGGGCATTTCTCAGTCGGCAGTGAGTCACGCGATCGCCTCGTTAGAAGAGTATTTAGGCGTCGTGTTGTTTTCTCGGGGGCGACATGGAGCGCGGCTGACGCCCGTGGGCGATCGCATCTTGCCGCACGCTCAGTCCATCGTAAACAGCACCGATTTCATCTTGCAAGAAGCGGCAGCGGGCAAAGGTCTAGAAAAAGGAACAGTCCGAGTCGCCACCTTTCGCAGCATCGCGACACACATTTTGCCAGAAGGCATCAAGCAGCTGCATCAGCGCTTTCCTGGCATTATTACCAACCTGACCGAGCACGACGATGACGACCACGTAGAGCAGGCCCTCAGAGAAGGTCGAGCGGATATTGGCCTCATTACCCTGCCCGCAGGCAAAGGCATTACCTCATGGGCGCTGTTAAAAGACGAATTTGTCGTGCTGCTGCCCCCCGAGGCCAAGCTTCAAAGCCAGCAGCTTACCTGGGAAGAGCTAGCCGCTCAGCCTTTGCTCATGCCGCCGGTTGACTATGTAATGATGCGGCCTGTATACAACCATATCAACGGCTTAGGCTATCGGCTAAACGTAGTCAATGAAATCGAAACCGATGCCACAACCGTCACCTTAGTAGCACAGGGGATGGGCGGTACAATTTTGCCTCGGCTGGCGGCTACGCCTATTCCTCAAAACGTGCAGGTATATCCTTTACCGATTCCTTTATATCGCCACATTGGCGTTGCGATTTTAACAGAAGCGCTTCAGTCTCCGGCGGTCTATGCCCTACTCGAAGTTTTGAGGGCACAGCACGAAGGCCGTGAGCATGGGCCGTAGGCCTTAGACTGTAAGCCTTAGTTATAAAATGACTTTGCATCTGACATCGCCAAAAGCTGCCGGGTACTCCAGCCTGTTTTGCCAGTAGCTCGCTTATAGTCAGCAGTCATAATGCCTGCACCATAGCTGCCCTCAAAGGTTCTGCCTAAAAAGAGGCGGTTGGCAAGTTGGGTGAGGATGTGGCGAGAATTTTGAGTGGTGGTGGATTTCATGGATGTTTTCCTTTAAGCGATAAGGGTTTTCTTTGAACACCTTTATCATAAGGAAAAGTAGCGAATGATACCAAAAGCAATCCTCACCCTTTGCATGAGTAGGTTGCATGTAAAGGGTGAGGATGTTTGTGAGGGCTGTTAACTAGCGCTCAAGTTTTGTCAGGCACTGCCTCAAAACGTCAGTCTCAAAACGTTAGCTGAGCCTGAAGGTTAAAGACGTAGATGTCTGGATTGTCGCTAAAGTTATTAGCATTGTTGATCCAGTAAACCGACGGCACCAGCGCCAGATTTGGCGAGAGCGGATAGCGGTAAGAGACTTCTACCTCTTCTTGAGATGCGCCATCGCCACCGCCAGAGGCAAGAAACTCGCGGCCCCCTTGAACATCAAAAGGCTGGACATAGGAGATAGTGGCCAAAGCACCCGGCTTGAACAGGTCAGGAAAAGCCACGCCAACTTGAACCGACTGGGCGTCTATGTTGCCATCGGGCAGCGTATCGCTGATGGGATACAGGTTGGTGCTGCCATAGCTATAGCGACCAAAAAGGCCAAATCCTTTGCTCAACAGCCAGTCAAAGTTGAACAAAAAGGTGTCTGCGGTGGCTGTTCGCAAAGGCCCGCCAAAGCCATCGTCGGCAAAGCCATAAATCGGCTCGCTGACTGCGCCGCCCACAAATCCGGCGGCATTGGGTTCTATGTTGCTGCGGGTGTATAGGAATCTAAGATTGATATTATCGGTCGGGTAAATGCCTAGCTGCCCGGTGAGAGTAGTCGTACCGGCGAACAGCCCGTTTTTAGTAGAGCTGCGTGGCCCCGGCAAAAACTCTGTATTTTCGGCCAAATAGCCCACGCGCAAGTCTAGCCAGTCGGCGATGTCCCACTCAGCGACCGCACCAGCCCCGCGGTCAACCGCGTTAACCTGAGTGCCGCCGCTAGAGTTAAAGCTGTTGGCTCCTGTGAGATAAAAGGTGAAGCGGTTGTTGTCAAAATGCCGATACCAGTTAACGGCAGGGCCAACGGTAAAGGAGAGCTTGTCACCAACAGGAAAAGAGTAAAAGACTTCTCTGACGATGACGTTGTCTTCGCCGATGGTGCCGGTTTGCAGGGTGAAAGGAACGCCAAAGGTATTGAACAATCCGGCTGAGCCGTAGAAGTTGGCGTTGCCGTTGCCGTCGCCGCTGGTGAGCTGAAGCTGGAGCCTATCTTGGCCAGTAAAGGAGGTAGTGAAGTTGAGCCAGGTGTAGTAGCTGAACGTGGGTTCTGAGTCGTCGGTGATGGTTCTGACAACGGGCTCGTTGGTTATCGGATCGCGAGCCGGGGCAAAGACGTTAATGCCTTCTGCTAGTACGTCGTCGCCAGCGGTGGCAAAGTTGAGGTGGGTAAATAGCTGGGCGCTGAATTTAGTGGTGGTCGAAAACTGGTTAGCTTCTAGCTCGGCAACGTCTAGCTCTAGGGTGTCTACCTGAGCGCGAACAGCGATTAGCTCGGCGGCAAATTCTTCTTGCATTCGGCGCAATTCATCGGGGTTATCGCTGACAGTGAGCGGAATGATAACGTCTAGGCAAGCGTTGAGGCCAGCGGCAAATTCATAGCGGGTAAGGGCGCGATCGCCCCGGTAGGTCCGGTCAGGAAAGCCTTCTAAACAGCCATACTCTTCGACGAGGCGCTGAAGTGCGGTAAAGGCCCAGTCGCCGGGCTGCACGTCAGAGAGTTCTGAGACGCTGGTAACCTGTGCGAGGTCCAATGCTGGCGTATAGACTGGTATAGAGGCTGGAGTGAAGGACTGTTGGAGATCGCTTTCAGGCTCTGTTTCGAGCGTCGCGATATCAAAAGAGAGCGCTTCAAGGGAAAACGCTTCAAGGGAAAACGCTTCAGAAGTACCTTCACCAGAAGCTATTTCGCCAGGAACACTCTCGACAGGAATGCTTTCACCAGAAACGGCTTCACTAGAAACAACTTCACTAGAAGCAATTTCTTCAATAGACGCGGTCGATTCTGCTTTTTCTAGTTCTGCTTTTTCTAGTTCTGCTTTTTCTAGTTCTGCTCTTTCTAGCTGAGATTTTGTCGGCTCGTATAGAGAAATGGTAGCAGCGATCGCACCTCCACTCCACAGACCAAAGCTCCCCAAACTAAAGCCTAGACTCAAAATACCTAGCGGCACTAGCATCTGAGCCAAAGACTTCGCACTAGCGCGACCTTTGAACACTTTCGTTGATTTCATTGTTGTAAATTCACACACACACCAAACGCTGCAAAAACCGATAGGGTCGCCCATATCTGCTAGCGTGAAACAATTGTGTCCCACGGCTTACAACGTTGTATACAATCTAAGGCGCGGAAAACAACAAAAAGGTGCGCAAGACTACATCTTGGATACCTTTTTGTAAAATATTCCCAGCAATTGTCCGGAACTGAAAATATTTGAGAGAGAGCAACCGCTAACTGCCACGATAGGTACTATACGACCAGGGCGAAACCAGCAGCGGTACGTGATAGTGAGCGCCCATATCGGCAATGCCAAACCGGATGGGGATCATATCTAAAAACGGATAGGGCTCTGTCAGTTTGGAATCTATGCTGGCGAAGTAGTTGCCTACGGCAAAAACAAGTTCGTAGCGCCCAAGCTGAAAGTCTTTACCTTCTAACAGCGGCGCGTCGGTTCTGCCATCTCGATTTGTTTTGACCGTTTTCAACAGATAGCGAGTTTCGTGAGATTTTTGTCCTATCTCTTCTTGTCCTACCGCTTCTTGTTCTTTGCTTGCAGCCCCTGTTTGCTCAGCCCCCATTTGCTCAGCTCCTATTTGCTCAGCCCCTGACGGTACGCTAATTTGCCACAGTATAATCTCTATGCCAGCCGCCGGAGTACCGTTCGCGGTATCTAGTACGTGTGTTGATAGCCAACCCATTTTCTACTGTCTAGCCCAAAGGCCCTCCAGAGATAATCTTTTCGAGCGCGGCGATGACTGATTCGGGCTGCTCATGCTGAAGCTGAGCATACCAATCTTTGGTGACGGCTTCGTCTTTACCATAGATAGTGTCTGTGCGCTTGCGAGCCTTGTGTACCAAGTCAGCGGTGCGTGACTTGCGGGCTTTTTCGTAGCGAGCTAGGGCATCGGCGACGCTGATATTTGTACTCACCAGAAAACGCGCCAACACAGCAGCATCTTCCATAGCCTGACAGCCGCCTTGACCCAGAGTGGGCGTAGTGGCATGGGCCGCGTCGCCTAGCAGCGCAATTCGCCCTTTTGCCAGGTGCGCCGGAGGGTCGATGTCGCTAATTTCTAAGCGGTTAGAAGCGGTCGGATCGAGGGTTTCAATCAGCGCCTGCACGGCATCTGGCCAGTCAACAAAATGCTGGGCGAGTTCTTTTTGCCGATCTTCTGGGGGGGTGGAGGTGCCGAGCGGCATGGGGACGCCAAAGAAGTAGTAGAAGCGATCGCCTGCCACTGGCATCATTGAGGCCCGCTTGCCCTCACCGACATATAGCACCCAGTTATCGGCTTCGCACAGGTTAGGCGTAGCAGGCACCAGCCCATTCCAGTTGACATAGCCCGCGTAGCGCAGTGACAGGGTTTCGCCCAACACATACTGCCGCACAACAGAGTGAATGCCATCAGCGCCCACAATCACATCGCCAGTAGCGGTGCTGCCATCGGCAAAGGTGGCAGTGGCACTGTTTTCGTCTTGCATTACAGCGGTACATTTCATCTGCAAATGCACCTGCTCAGGGCCAAAGGCTTCTAGCAGCATCTGCTGCAAATCGGTGCGGGCGACCGGGTAGGGGCGCTGGCCCACTTTCTCAAAAAGCGGCTGCAGATCAACTTTGTTTAGGGCTTCATCGCGGTGGCTGCGGTATTCCATTCGGTTCATTTGGCCACCGATAGCTGCCATCTCATCCCCTAGGCCCAGCTGATTGAGCACCTTAACGCCGTTCGACCAAAGAGAAATCCCAGCGCCTGCGGGCCGTAGTTCGCTCACGCGGTCATAGATTTCGACCTCGTAACCGATTTGCTTGAGGGCGATTCCAGTGGTGAGGCCACCAATGCCTGCACCGATGACAATAGCTTTTAGGCCATACATTTAGATTGCTCCTTCTGGTTTTTGGGGCTTGTTTTGGGGCTGTCGGTTTTGGGGAACGGGAGATTTTGGTTCCTAGACTGTTTAGCTGGCGTTATCTCTGGCTGTACTTCTCTGGCTGTACTTCTCTGGTTGTACTTCTCTGGCTGTACTTTAGGAGGAAAAGGCCATTCTGTAATGTGACCAATCTTACGGTAAAGCAAAGTTGTACTCTGCGCATTCGAGGCTGATCTTTGCGGCTAATCTTTGCGGCTAATCAAGGTGCTGCGATTCTCCTAGCTTTTCCCAGCGGTGCGCAGGCATCATCAAATATAGAACAACATCTTGGGTGAGGGTCATGTTTAGCAGCGCCTGCCCTTGAATGAGCTGTTGGTTTGACTTGGCGTAAAGGGGAGTGAATTCTTCTGCACTAGCGGCGGATTGAAGCTTGCGCCCATAGAGCGGGTGGCTAGGCGTAATGCGAGTGGCGATCGCAAGCCAAAGCCCATCGCGGGCAGTATAGTTGCCCAAAATACGCCCGCCAATAGCGGCAGCGGCAAAGGCAGGCGCAGTTAGGTCAGTCGGGCTAATTACCCATTCAAATTCAAAGACCTGCTGAATTTGGCGAGCAAACTGAGGATCGTGAATGCGCACCAGTACCGGCAAACGGGGCGCAATGCTTTTGGCCGTAATCGCAATTTCTAAATTAACCGCGTCGTCACTGGTGACTGCAAGCAGCGCCGCTGCCTTTTCTATATTGGCCAGCTTCAAAACTTCCGGCAGGGCCGCGTCGCCGGTAATGACGGGCACATTACGCGATCGCGCTGTTCTGACAAAGCGGCCTTGCGCGTCATATTCTAACGCCACCACGTCTTCCCCTAGCTGCTTGAGCAAATCAAGGGTGCGAAACCCCACGCCGCCCAGCCCGCAGACAACGCGGTGACCGCTTTTGGGCACACGGGTCGTCATCCAAATTTGCTGCAAATGCGTGCCCAAAATATAGTCATTGAGCAGCGCGTAGAAAACGCCGATTACACCCGCGCCCACCAGCATCATCACCGCCGTAAAGACTTTTACCGGATCGGTTGAGTTTTCAACAACGGCTTCTTGCCCGCCTGCGCCGGTAATCATGCCCACTGAAAAATACAGCGCGTCTATCAGTGAAGTGGCTGGGTTGCTGCTGACGTAGGCCAGAATCGCTACACCGATGGTGGCCAGCAGCACTAAGAGAATCAAGATCATGGCGCGACTGAGATCGCGAAACTGCCTGAATCCTTGCTGGGTGTTATTGATAAAGTCTTGGAAAGAGCGCTTTGGAGATTTTGCTTTTTGCAGCTCGGCCCAAATTAAGCGATCGCCCACCGCTAGCCGCTGCCCCGATTGCACCGCCGTCATCAGGCCAATAGGCGATTTTGCCGATTCATAGGTCAGCAGCATTCTGTCAGGATTGTCCCAAAGCGTGCTGAGGCTTTTGCCAGCGAGCAAATGGTTAGGAGTGATGTCTTCAGCGGTTACCGGCCAAACTTTTTCGAGCAGGTTTAGCTGGCCAATCACCGGCTGCTGCATGGCCGAAAATGCAAATATTGGTGCGACTAAGGCCGATACGCTCATAGAGACGTGGTTCGGCATCGTTTGGTCTAAGCGCGTTCCTAGCTGCGTGTTAAACAGTCGATTGACGATGCGAATGTTGGGATTGAGCAGCTTGGCCTGTGTGAGAATGGCGAGATTAAGTGCGTCGTCCTCACAGGCGATTAAAAGCGTTTTGGCCTGTTTAATGCCCGCGGCTGTCAGCGTTTTTGCAGATCTGACGCTGCCGACGATAACACTGTCGGCGATGACACTGTCGGCGATGGCACTGTCGACGATGGCACTGTCGACGATGGCACTGTCGACGACGATTGTAGGATCGTCAGATGGCGCTTGCTCCCAGTAGGATTTATTTCCCAGCGAAGGATCGCTGATGCCAGCAACTGGAATCCCCTGCTGCTGTAATACCAAAAAGATGCGATAGCCTATCTGACCAAGGCCACAAACAATTATTTGGGGCTCGATTATTTGGGGCTGCATAGGAAATTACGATTGAACACCCGATCGACCATATCCCTATCAACCATAGTTGGTATGTTGAGCCGCGTTTGTTTTTTATGTGCTTTTAGGAAAAGTTGATAAAGTATAGCGAGAATGAACGCGGCTGAAACGATAAATGAAAAATCAGAACGATCCGTCTGTCGATTCGTCTGCAACCTATGCGCCCACGACAGATCGGCCTAAAATTATCGTGCTTGATGACGATCCGACCGGGTCGCAAACGGTGCATAGCTGCCTGCTGCTGTTGAAGTGGGATGTGGAAACGCTGATCTTAGGGTTAGAAGATGACGCCCCTATTTTCTTTGTGCTGACTAATACGCGATCGCTCAACCCTGAAGCCGCCGCCGCCATCACCGCCGAAGTCTGTGACAATCTCAAGCAGGCACTCGCCCAAACGGGCGTCACTAACTTTTTGCTAGTCAGCCGCTCAGACTCTACCCTGCGCGGCCACTATCCGATTGAAACCGATGCGATCGCCCAGCACCTCGGCCCCTTTGACGCCCACTTTCTCACCCCTCAGTTTTTTGAAGCCGGACGCGTCACCCTAGAAAGCACCCACTACATCCAAACCGTCACCGACTCCGGCATCCAGCGCATTCCCACTCACGACACCGAATTTGCCAAAGACTCCGTATTTGGCTACAGCACCAGCTACCTGCCCGACTACGTCGCCGAAAAAACCGCAGGCAGCATTCCCGCTAGCCAGGTAGAGCGCTTCACCCTAAAAGACATTCGCCAAGGCACCCTAGAGAGGCTGCTAGCCCTCAGCGACAACCGCTGCGTCGCTGTCGATGGAGAAACCCAAAACGACTTTGACCAGTTTTCCAAAGACTTAATCAGCGCCGCCGCTCAAGGCAAAAAGTTTCTCTTTCGCAGCGCCGCCAGCCTCCTGACCTCCTTGGCAAGCCTGCCGTCCCAGCCCACATCTCCCGACGATATGAGCCGCATCACCCGCTCTTCGGCTGGCGCAATTATCATCGGCTCCCACGTCAAAAAAACAACCCAACAGCTGCAACAGTTGCTAAAAGTGTCCGGCATTGTTGGCATCGAAATTGACGTTAGCCAGCTGCAAGATCTCTCGGAGTCTAGTCATCGCAAACTGTTGAAAACGGTCCTCGATCAGGTCACACAGATTCACGCCACCGGAAAAACCCCAGCGATTTACACCAGCCGTGAAGAGCTAGCCTTTCCAGATGCACATACCCGTCTGATCTTCGGCGAGGCCGTTTCCGCTCTACTCGTCGATGTTGTGAAGCATCTCCCTGCCGACATCGGTTTTCTTATTAGCAAAGGCGGTATTACCTCAAACGACACCCTTAGCAAAGGGCTCGCCCTCACCTCAGCGAGACTGCTCGGCCAGGTGATTCCAGGCGTTTCCGTCGTCAAAACTGCCGCTGACCACCCTCAATTTGCCAACCTTCCCGTCGTTGTCTTCCCTGGTAACGTCGGCGACGATCAGGCCCTTGCCCTCGCCTATCAGCGGTTAACAGCGGCATAATAACAACAAGTCCTCAAAGCCCCCCGGCGGCTGAGCCTAGCCAAAACCCATCCCCGGCGGCTGAGCGTAGCCGAAGCCCCCTCATCCTGACAAAGATGCCCCTCATCACCGTCCGCCCCGAAGGTCTCTATTGCGAAGCCGGTAACTTCTATATCGACCCGTGGAAGCCCGTCGATACGGCCCTAGTAACCCATGCTCATGCCGACCACGCCTACACTGGCCACCAAACCTACTACGCCACCGCCCCCTCCGAAGGCATTCTGCGCCGCCGCCTAGGCCAGTCAATTAACCTCAATAGCCTCAGCTATGGTAACAAAATCAAGCTCGGTGATACCTGGGTCTCTTTTCACTCAGCCGGTCATGTTTTGGGCTCGGCCCAAGTGCGCGTCGAGTACAAAGATGAGGTCTGGGTAGCTTCTGGCGACTATAAGCGCGATCGCGACCCTTCCTGCGCTCCCTTTGAAGTGGTTGAATGCGACACCTTCATCACCGAAGCCACCTTTGGCCTGCCAATTTACCACTGGGACGAAGGCGCAGCCACCGCCCAGCAAATCTACGACTGGTGGCAGAGCGATCCGACTCGACCCTCACTGCTCTTTTGCTACGCCTTTGGTAAATCTCAAAGAGTTTTAGCCGAACTCACCCAGTTCACCGACAAAACCGTCTACCTGCACGGCGCAGTCCATAACCTCACCGAAATTTATCGAGAGGGCGGCGTCCACATGCTACCCACCGTCCCCGTCTCCCAAATGGAGAAGTCCTACAGGTTCACCGGCGATCTGGTCATCTCTCCGCCTTCGGGCCATCGCTCTAGCTGGATGAAGCGGTTTAAGCGGCCCCAAACGGCTTTTGCCTCGGGCTGGATGGCAGTGCGGGGCAACCGTAGACGGCGCGGCTACGAAAGAGGCTTTGTGCTTTCAGATCATGCTGACTGGCCGGGGCTAATCAAAACAATAGAACAAACCAAGGCTAAAAAGATATACGTTACTCACGGCCAAAATGATGTGCTCTCTCGCTATCTAAACGAGAAAATGAATGTGGAAGCGAGTCCTTTGGAAACACTGTTTGAAGGTGAAACGGAAGATTAGGGCGTAGAAAATCAGGAAGCAGCTCTTACAACAACGTCCTCAGCCAGCTTACAAATCAATCAGTCCAGGGGGCGGTGTTATTTCTATGCGGCCCGCAGTGAGATCGACAATTGGGACAATGTCTTCGACAAAGGGAATAAGCAGGGTCTTGGGCTTTTTCTTTTTTTTGGCCCGTTTGGCCTTGCGTCGCAGTTTTTCGGCGGCTTTTGCTCGGATAGAAGTGGGTTCTGCTGGGGAAGATGCGATTTGGGAAGATGCGATTTGGGGAGATGCGATTTGGGGAGATGCGATCGCACCCTTCTCAGTCATTTCAACTGTCGATTCAACCGCCGATTCAGCCGCCTGCTCTGCACCACTCGTCTGTTCTATCAGCGTCACTTCCAACAGATCGTGACCCGTCGTAAAGATATTCGTAATTGTCCCTAACTCTGTTTGATCAGATTTAACAACAACCTTGAGCCCGATCAGATCCTCTACATGAAACTCGCCTGGGTCTAAGGGCAGACGATCTGCCACTGGCACTAGCAGTTGGGCACTGCGCAAGCCTTCCGCCTGATCGCGATGCTCCACCCCGGCTAGCTTTACCAAATAGTTTTTGGTGCCTTCTAAATAGCGGCCATTAATGATCTGAACCGATACGGGCGCTTGCCCTGGCTTTTGCAGCCAGCGCTCACCAGGCTTGATAAACCGTTCAGGAAAATCACTTTCTGGATACACCTTTACATGCCCGTTGAGCCCATGAGCACCGACAATTCGCCCAATCAGCAGCCAGTCTTGATCTGTTGTATTGTTCTTTGTTTCTACAGTTACCATTTCTACTAACCCTTACACGGTTGCCAAGGCAGGCTGCGCCGAATACACCTTATCGGTGAGCGTTGCCAAGTGCTTGATGGCAGTGACAATCTGTTCTTCTGTCGCCGTTAGGCTCAGGCGGAAGCACTGACGCATATGTGGCCAGTCTTCGCCCTTCAGACTCTCTTTTAAACCGGGGAAGAAAGGACTGCCAGGTACGATAATCACGCCGTACTTCTTCAGCTCGTTGTAAAATTCCCAGTCTGTCATGGGGAGCTGATCGAACCACAGCCAGGCAAAGATAGCCCCTTCACCTCGGTGCAAGCGCCAGGGAACGTCTTTGGGCATGGCGCTGTTTAGCGCGTCTTCTAAAACGGTGAATTTGCCTTGGTAGTGAGGACGAATGATGTTTTCGGCAATATCGGCAAGGGCACCGCTGCGGATGGCGCGAGCTGCGATCGCCTGACCATAGCGGCTAGAGTGAATGCATAAATTCGTTTGGAACGCTTCTAAAATCTGAATGATTTTTTCATCGCCAATGGCAATCCCAACGCGCTCACCGGGCAGTCCCGCTTTAGAAAGGCTGAGGCAGTGAACAATGTTGGGGCCAAAAATTGGCGTCATGTCGGTAAAGTTTAGCGCTGGGAAAGGCGGCGCATAGGCTGAGTCTACAAAGACTGGAACATTGTACGGCGCAGCCAAATCAGCAATGCGCTGAACCTCGTCTTCTGTCAGGACGTTGCCAGTGGGGTTGCAGGGCCGAGAGAACAGAACGAAGCCGGTGTTTTTGTTAACTTCTAACTGGTCAAAGTCAGGGCGGTATTTAAAAGAATGCGGATCGTCGCCTAGTTCGATAAAGGGGCGGTAGGCTTTGACCGCTTCTGGATACAGCGTAACGCCGCCATAGCCGGTGTAATCTGGGCTCAGTGGCAGCACGATATCTTTGAGCTGACCACTAGAGCTGTAGCCACCTAGCGCGTTGGCCGCAAGGAAGTAAAGGTTTTGGCTACCGGGGGTGATGAGAATGTTGCGGGCGCTGAGGGTGAGCCCGTAGCGCTGGTTAAAGTCATCGCGAACAGCCTCAATTAGGGGTTCGTAGCCTTGGCTAGCGCCATAGCGGCAGACAACTTCGCCATATTCATCGCTGGCGAGCAAATCTGCGGTGCAGTCGCGCCATAGCTGCTCAACTGCGGGCAAAATGACGGGGTTACCTGCGCTGAGGTTGATAAACTCTTGCCCGGTGCCTTTGTTGGCGTTGAGGGTTTCGATAATGTCTTTCATGATCGCGCGCACCCCGGTTAGGTGAGACATGCGATCGCCAAACTGGGTAAGAGCAAGAGTCATGATGAGTTGCAGGTTTGAGTTAAGTCGTCAGTAGCCTAAAAAAGCCAGTAGAAAAGCCAGTAGCTTAGAAAGTCAGCACCCTAGAAAATCGGTGGCCTAGAAAATCTTTTCCATGGCGTATTCGATTCAATATAACCTTATTTAATGGGTAAGACTTACTGGCAGCTCGACTTTTATCGCCGTCCGCTTCAAGACGCTGAGGGCAACCCGCTGTGGGAACTGCTGATCTGCGATGCGCAGATGTCTTTTACCTATGGTGAATTTTGCCCTCAGCCTGAGGCAAGTGCGCCCTGGGTGCGGCAACAGTTAGAAAAGGCCCGCGATCGCACGGGTAGCTGGCCGGGTCATATCGAAGTTTTTCGCCCACAGTCCATCAGCCTGGTCGAAGTGGCCTGCCGCGAGCTGCCCGTGCGCGTCAAGGCCAACCGAGATACGCCTGCGCTGAAGCGGTGGCTAGTGCAAAGAGCCGCCTGGTATCCCACGCTTAAAACCTACGTGCGATCGCCTTACGAACCGATTGCCCTAGAGCGGCCTGCCCCGGTGCCCATTGCCGACCATCTGATGGGTGACGCGTGGCAGTTCGCGGCGGTGAGCGTCAGTGACTTGCAGCGCCTACAGCACGAGCCAATACCGGTGCAGTCTGTGCCGTCTGAGCTGATGCCGATTTCTTTGGGCCTACCGAGTACGCTGCCGATTCCAGGGGTGATTATTGATGGGGGGCAGCAGTCGATGGCGCTGGCGCAGTGGCTTCGCTCAGCGCAGCCGGTGATGCTGCAATACATCGCCGGAGGGCCCGATGGGCTGCTGCTAGAGGCAGGACTGGTTGATCGGTGGATTATGGCGACGTTTGACGATAGCGAGGTGGCGGCGGCGGCGCGGACCTTTACAGAGCGAAAGCTGGCGGCGCAGGGGCTGCACTTTTTGCTGGTGCGCCCAGATGATTCTGGCCTGACCTATACCGGGCTGTGGCTGTTGCAGCAAACGCCGGGTAAATCGATCGCGCGATCGCAACCTTAGGTTGTACTGGAAGTCGTACTGGCTTCAGCAGGTGGGTAGTGCATCACCAGCACCGAAGTTTGTGGATGCGACCGGGCGATCGCTTCTGGCACCAAGCCAAGCGCCGACTGACGGGTTGCGGTGCGCCGAGAGCGGGTATTAACTTCTAATATCAGCAGGTCGTCTGGCTGCACGCGCTTAGAAATGCGGTTAATCAGCTTTCCTTGAACCTGCTCTATTTCGATATCTGGGCCGATGCGTTCCATCTCTTCGCCCGTGAGCTGACGCTGCCTTAGCCCCACGACGACCAAAACGTTGAGGGTAGCTTTGAGTTCAGTCGCGATCGCTCGCGACATTTCGACAGTCGCAACAAAGTTGGGTGAGAGTGCCTGCGGCTTATCGACCGCAAGCAGAACGCGGCTGGTGTTAGCGACAGGATGGGTAAAGCGGGTGATAAGCAGAGGGACGTGCGATCGCTGCGCCACGCTGTCGAGCACCGAGCCAAAAAAGTTGTCTTTATACGTCGAAAAGCCTTTCCAACCACAGACGACCAAACTGGCGTCTTGCTCATGCGCTGTGCGCAGAATGCCTTTCTCAATCGAGTCATCTACCCGGCTAATCGGTTCTACGGCCACTGTTGCCGCATGGGCCGCATCTTCTGCGGCGGCAAGCAGGCGAGCTTGCTGTCGCTTTGCTTCTGTAGAAACCTGATCGCGCGAGTCAGACAGCACGTTCAACGGCAGCAGCGTCCCATTCCCGGCTTTGGTCAAAATCAGGGCAAGTTCTAGCAGGGTATCTTCTGTTTCTGGGTTGGCCACTGTAACGAGTACGCGCCGAGTCACGTCTTTGGAAACTGCGATCGCCGCGCTATCGCCCGCGCTAACATTGCGTCCCCACTGCTGAGTCACCCAGGGCGAAAAGATAGACGTTGCCAAAATCATCGCCACAACGCCATTGACCGTCGCCTGATCGACTAGCTCAATATTAAACGCCACCGTCACGGCGGCCAGCGTAGAAGCGGCCTGCGCCGTCGATAGGCCAAACATCACCATAATGTCCGGCATTTTGAACTTAAACAGCTTGCCCGCTATCCAGGCGGCAGCAAACTTGCCAATAATTTCGGCCACAATCATCACCCCCGCAATCAGCAGCACTCGCGGCTGCGTAATCAGCACTATCGGGTCAATCAGCATCCCCACCGAAATCAAAAAGAACGGAATAAACAGCGTATTGCCAATGAACTGAATCCGGTTCATCAGCGGACTGAGCTGTGGGATTAGCGGCGTCAGGGCAATGCCTGCTAAAAATGCGCCAATAATCGGCTCCACTTCGATTACATTTGCCAAGTAGGAGATAACAAACAGCGTCGCCAACACAAAGATAAACTCTGCGTTTTCATCGTGGCCAAATTTGTGAAAAAACCAGCGGCCCAGCCTCGGCACGCCCCAAAGACAGCCCACCGTATACAGCGTTAAAGCCGGAATTAAGAACAGCCAAAACCCAACCGTGAGATTGCCCTGAAAGGCTTTGATGATGACCGCTAGGGTGAGCAGGGCCAAGACATTAGTAATGAGCGTTGCGCCAAGGGTGACGACGACCGGGGGCGATCGCATAATTCCCAGCTTGCTGAGCACTGGCAGCGCCAGCAGCGTATGAGAAGAAAAGCAAGAGGCCACCAGCAGCGCCGCTAGCCAGTCATAGCCCAGCGCCAGCATCGCCGCCGTCCCTATAATCATCGGCAGCACAAACGTCGCAATGCCAAAGAGCGTTGCCTTATCACCGTCTTCTTTAAAGTCGTCCAGGCTGGTTTCTAAACCCGCCATAAACATCAAAAACAGCAGCCCCACCGTGCCCAGTAGCACAATCGTGCTGTCCCGCTGAAGCACGCCCAGCCCGTCAGGGCCAACCACCACACCCGCCAAAATCAGGCCGACGATACCCGGTAGCTGAATCCGCTCGAACAGCAGCGGTGCAACCAGCATAATCGCCAAAATCGTGAGAAAGATGGCAACCGGGTCGGTAATGGGATCGTTGAATAAAGTAGCAATTAGCAAGAGAGAGGAGCCCATAAACACTAAAGCACCTCATTTTCACAAGGCGCTTTAGTGTAATTCGTTAATTTGAAGACTGTCCAATCTTGCTGCTTGGCTTTTACGGCCTGACTTGCTGTCTGACTTGCCGTCTAGCTTAGTCCTTTAGCTTAGCCGTCTGGCTTAGTCGTCTAGCTTACAAAAGGCCGCACGCAGAATATGTAGAAAATCTATAGACAAAGGCGGAGGGCGCTAGAGTATTGCACTGCTAAATTTACTCTATAGAAATAACTCTTAAAGTAAAAAACGTTAAATAAACGTCCAAAACATGGCTCTAATCTATGCCTCTATTCACATTCTTGAAAGTTACATTCCTGAAAGTTACATTCCTGAAAGCTCCTGGCAAATAAGTCCAAAGCAGGCAAGAGGAGCTAGTTAAGATGTCTATGCCTAGGGATAGTTTATTTCGGGGGCATGGATATCTAGGAGACGCGGATCGTCTATCTACCCTACATGCTTACCGCAGTTTAGCCGAAATGCCTGAGTCTATCTTTGATGACTTAACCCGGCTAGCCGCTCAGGTTTGCCAGGTGCCAATGGCGACGATTACGCTCGTAGACTGTGACCATCAGCATTTTATTGCTCGCTATGGAGTAGATCTTGAAGGAGCACCGCTAGGCAAAGGCTTTTGCCCTATGGTGGTAATCAACGGCCAGCCGCTAGTAATACCCGATGCTGCCGCAGACGAAGAATTTGCCCAAAACCCTGCGGTGGCAGCAGCAGATATTCGATTTTACGCAGGCGTGCCGGTGGTGTCACCAGATCGTCACATTGTTGGCACGGTATGCGTCAGTGATACGGCCCCCCATCAGCTAACGCGATCGCAACTCGAAAGCCTGGAAGCAATAGCTCGTCAGGTCATCAGCCAGCTAGAGCTACGGCTAACAGATTCTAAAGTAAAGCGGGCAACAGAAGGGCTCACGCAGGTATCTAACAGCATTACCACAGGCGGTGTTGCCACAGACGGTGTTGCCACAGACGGTGTTGCCACAAACGTTCGAGATACTTTCTTCTCTGCGCTGGTCCAACATTTAACCGCAGCCCTAGCCGTAGACTATGCCTACGTTGCGCTCATCCGTCCAAACATAAATCAAGAAGGAGATCAAAAAGGTGATACTCAAAGCACTGCAACAGCAGACGGCTCGACCCGGCTAGAAACGCTAGCAGTCTGTTACCAGGGGAACCTAATCGATAACTTTACCTACAGCGCGTCGGCCCACCCCTGTCATCATCTCTTAACTCAGAACGATTTTTGCCACCACGAACGCAATCTTCAGGAAAACTATCCCAATGGGCCCCTAATCGAGTCCTCGGGGGTTGACAGCTATGCGGCTGTCTCGATTGTGGATGCTACCGGTAGCCCTATTGGCGTGCTAGCGGTGATGGATACACAGCCCTTGAAGGCCCCTGCAATCGTCAAGGCGCTCTTAACTATTTTTAGCCTGCGGATTGCGACCGAGTTAGAGCGGTATCACTGCGAAGACAAGCAGCTAGAGCTGTTGGAGCGTGAGCACAAGGCCAGGGCGCAGACCGCAAGCGCTAGCCGCACAAAGGATGATTTTTTGGCAGTGATTTCTCATGAGCTGCGATCGCCGCTCAATCCAATTTTGGGCTGGGCGCAGCTGCTGCGTCGAGGCAATGTCAGCGCTGAAAGAACAGAAAAAGCGTTAGAGGTGATAGAACGCAATGTGCTGCGCCAGGTTGAGCTGATTGATGACTTGTTAGATGTTTCTCGTATATTGAGAGGCAAGCTAAAGCTAAAGGCTGCGCCCGTTAGCTTAAACGAAGTCGTCACGGCGATGGTGCAAGCTGTCCAGTCAGATATTGAACAGAAGTCAATTCGGTTTTATCATCGGTGCAAGGCCGATTCTATCGTTGTCATCGGTGACGAGTGTCGATTGCAGCAGATCGTTAAAAATTTGCTTTCTAACGCGGTAAAGTTTACACCAGAAGGCGGCGAGATTGCCGTCACGATAGATGAAAAGGAAGATTACGCGCAGATTCAGATCAAAGACAGTGGCAGGGGCATCAGTCCCGAATTTTTGCCCAGTATTTTCGAGCACTTTAGGCAAGAGGACTACTCTACGATTCGTCAGTTTGGGGGGTTGGGGTTGGGGCTAGCGATTGTGTATCATTTAGTGGTTATGCACAAAGGTACGGTAAGCGCGAGCAGTCCGGGGCAGGGCAAAGGGGCTACTTTTTTGGTAGAAGTTCCCCTTATGAGAAATAAAGCGAAGACTGAAAAGTAAGCAGTCTGTTTGCACGTTCGGTAAACGGGCAGCATGTATTCGAATCTCTCAACGGCTAAACCTCTCAATAATTCAGTCTCTCAATAGATAGAGATGTCCATCAGCAGATAGAGATGGTTTGGGAGTAAGGCCCGTATGCTGATAGTAGTAGATGAGCAAAAACGACCAAAAGCAACACTATGGCCCAGAAGCCTGATGACATTTTCGCGGGGGGGGGCGAAATGGGTAAGCTGATGCGATCGCATCCTTGGCACCAAAGCCCTTTTGGTGCAGCTGAAAGTTGGTCAATCAGCCTAAAAACAGCCGTCAACATTTGTCTAAATGCCTACTTTCCAACGGCAATTTGGTGGGGCGAAGACTTTCGCCTGCTCTACAACGACGCATTTCGCCCCATTTTGGGTCGCCATCGGCATCCGCAGTCGCTCGGACGACCTGCTCAGGTCGTTTTTCCAGAAAGCTGGCACGTCATTGGCGCACAGCTTGAGGGCGTACTCGAAACTCAGCAGGCAAACCGCGAAGAAAATATACGGCTGCCAGTCCTGCGGCAGGGCTATTTAGAAGAATCTTACTACACCTATTCCTACAGTCCGCTGCGCGACGAAGCGGGCAGGGTTAGGGGCGTTTTTACCGTACTCAACGAAACCACATCGCAAATTTTAAGCGAGCGACGCCTAGCCGTGTTGACTGCGCTATCTGCCCACCGCTACACAGCCAATACAACCGATGAAATCTACCGTTTAACTGCGCAGTCGCTCGCCCAAAACCCAGCGGACATTCCATTTTCAGCGCTGTATTGCCTAGAAGCTAACCACGCTCAGGCTGTCCTTTACGAAGCCACCAGTGCGCCATACCTCCCCCAGATTATTACGCTAGGCCAGAGCGATCCCCAGAGCGATCCCCAGAGCGATCCGTGGCTGTTTGCCCAGGTGCTGCAAACCAAAAGCGGCCTTACGGTAGATGATGTGGCAGGCCGTTTGGTCGTGACGGGCGCGGTGAGCGCAACGCTGCCTGAGGGCGTCTTTTCTTTGCCTGTGGGGCAGGCTAGGGTGCTGCCTGTCTGTGCATCTGGACAATATGCATCTGGACAAAGTGAGGTGATGGCGCTGCTGGTGCTGGGCATCAATCCAGCGATCGCACTAGATGCTGAGTACAGTACTTTTTTTGATGCGATCGCAGCCCATCTAGCCACCGCTATTACCAACACCAATGCGCACAAAACCGAACAGGCGCTGCTAGCGAGTGAAGGTAAGCTCAAAAGCTTCTTTGATGCGAATGTTGTCGGCATTTTATTTGGTGACGTTGACAACGCTATTTACGACGCTAACGACGAATTTTTGCGCATCGTTGGCTACAGCCGAGACGACTTGCAAGCTAGGGGTTTGCATTGGAAAGACATCACCCCACCAGACTACTCATTTCTAGACGAAATCGCCATTAGCGAAGCCAGAGCTACCGGGGCCTGTACCCCCTACGAAAAAGAGTACATTCGTAAAGACGGTAGCCGCGTGCCCGTATTAGTTGGCTTTAACCTCATTGGCGATCGTCGCGAGGATTTAGTGGCCTTTATATTGGATATTAGCGATCGCAAAAAAACAGAAATAGAGCGGGAACAGTCGCTAGTTCGAGAGCACACCGCCCGCGAAGCTGCCGAACGGGCTAGCCAAATAAAAGACGAATTTTTGGCCGTGATTTCTCACGAACTGCGAACACCTCTCAACCCTATTTTGGGCTGGACGCAGATGCTGCGCAGAGGCGCGCTCAATGGAGAGAAAACGGCATTTGCGCTCGAAACTATCGAACGCAACGCTAGGTTACAGGTACAGCTCATTAGCGATTTGCTCGACATTTCCAGCGTCCTGCGCGGCAAAATGCGCGTCAGCAAACAGCCCATCGATCTGAAGTCGGCTATCCTCTCTGCCTTGGAAACCGTGCAGCTAGCTGCCGAGCAAAAGTCTCTGACGCTCGAACTTAATCTATCTCCTACCCATCCCTGCGTAGTGATTGGGGACGCCGGACGATTACAGCAAGTTATTTGGAACTTGCTCTCAAACGCAGTGAAGTTTACGCCCGCAGGCGGACAGGTTAGCGTGACCCTAAAGGCGATTGAGCGGGTGGACGGCCTGAGCGCACAGCTACAGGTAAGCGATACTGGCAAAGGCATTGCAGCAGACTTTTTACCCTACGTTTTTGAATATTTTCGACAGGAAGACTATTCCACAACACGGCAGTTTGGCGGGCTAGGGCTAGGAATGGCAATCGCCCGACAGCTGACCGAGCTACACGGCGGAACCATTCGCGCCGACAGCACAGGAGAAGATCGAGGCGCTACGTTTACCATAAAGATTCCACTAGCCGCATCGCAGAAAATGCCGATGCCACCTGAAGAAAGCCCCCTTGACAGCAGCGCGCGCCTGTCCGGATTTAAGGTGCTAGTTGTGGATGATGAACCCGACTCGCTAGAAATTACTGCCTTTGCGCTCCAACAGGCGGGGGCTGTCGTCACAACAGCTAGCTCAGGCTCAGCCGCGCTAGCCGCTATCCATCAAGCGCCACCTGATATCCTTATCAGCGATATTGGCATGCCAGGAATGGACGGCTATATGCTTATCAAACAGGTTCGGGCCCTACCCGCTGAGCAAGGCGGTAGGACGGTAGCTTTGGCGCTGACAGCCTATGCTGACGAGCTAGATCTGCGGCAGGCGATCGCGGCTGGGTTTCAGCGTCACCTCACTAAGCCCATTGACCCCGATGAGCTAGTAAAAGCAATTGAGGAAGCGCTGCAGTAAAATGCTCGTCCCCGCTTTGTAAAGACAATGCTCGCAGGGACGGTCTCAAAACGATTTCAAAGATAACGAGTGACCGACACGCCGACTAGACCAAAGATACTGGCGATACTGGCGATCAGGCTCAGATAGTCACTGGCTGGCTTTCTGGCTGGCTTTCTGGCTAGCTGTTTGATTGGCTTTCTGGCTGGCTTTAGGTGTCTTTTTAACAGATTGCTTTTGGCTGAGCGATCGCATATCTCGAAAGAAACAAGCCACCCCCACAAACACCGTAAAGAACTCCAGCCTGCCCAAAAACATACCAACAATCTGCGTCCATAAAACGCCCACAGGCGCATCCGCACCCGTAATGCCAATCGAAAGTCCAACAGTGCTCAGCGTACTAGCATACTCAAACAAACAGTCTTGTAACGGGTAGCCATAGCCTGCCATAACGGCGCTGCCCACAAAAAACACCACCAGATACAAAAAGACAAACAGTGCCACCGGCCGAATATCTGCCGCAGGTAAAAAGCGCCGCTGATCGCCCTGCCAAATTTCGGTTTCTTGAATCGCGCCTTCTGGCATCAGCATTCTTTTTAGCTCTGAAAACAGGGTTCGGTACAAAATATAAACCCGTAGCTGCTTAATGCCACCCGCAGTAGAGCCCGCCCCGCCACCAATCAGCATCAACAAAATCATCATCAGCCACGCGATGCTCGGCCAGTCGCCATAGCCCACCGTAGAAAATCCGGTAGTGGTCAGCGCCGTAATAGATTCAAAAATAGCCACCCGAATGGCTTTGCCCACTGTTGTATATAAGCCAATTGTCACCGTACTAAAGAAGATAATAATGGCCGTAATGGGAATCAACACCGCCTGCAATCGCACCTGCCCGTTACGAACAACAGAGGTAAGCTGGCCGGTGAATAGCAGATAAATCGTGACAAAGTTCATTCCACCTAGCAGCATTAAAACAACGGTGACCGCTTCTACATACGGGCTGTCCCAGTAGCCGATAGAGTCAGTTTGCGTCGAAAATCCACCGGTAGAAAGGGCGGCAAAGGAATGGTTGATCGCATCGAACCAGCCAACGCCAGAGATCCACAGAGCAAGGGTGCCCGCTGCGCACAGCCCGCTGTAGATTATCAGCACTAGCTTGGCCGAGCGGCGAACGTTCGGCGCAATTTGCTCGCTGCGACCTTCCGCGCTGCTGAGGCTCGCACCGATGGGGCCCGCGATCGCACTCAGCGTAATAATGGCCAGCCCCGCTCCGCCAAACAGCTCAATAATGCTGCGATACAGCAAAATTAGCCGAGAGGTTTGGGTCACATCCACCACCGATAGCCCGGTCGTCGTCCAGCCGCTCGTCGATTCAAACATTGCCTGCGTAAAGTTCAAATCACCCACCGTCAAAAACGGCACCGTACCGACTAAAACAGCGGCCATCCAGGCCATCACTACAATAATTGAGCCTTCTTGCAGTGAGAGCGTGACGCCTTCTTTAGGCGCGAGCCCTTTCCACAGCAGTGCGCCAATAAGGCTCAGCCCTAGTCCTGGCAGTAAAAAGCCCCAGGCCAAATTGGCCTCTTCTGGGTAGGCCAGCAGTGCCAGCAGCGGTGAAAGAATAGCCAGCCCCGCAATCATGAAAATCAGTCCAGCATAGCCCAGCACAGCCCGGTAGCGCTGTCGTAAAAAGCTTTGGTAGCGCATCGGCTAAACGCCCTCCCCAGTCAAGACCTGCTGGACGGTGCCGTACTTATCGTCTTCACTAATTAGCAAAAGGCGATCGCCCGCGTGTAAATAGCTGTTTCGCTTGGCAATTAGCACCCGCCCGCGCCGAACCACACAGGCCACGACGGCCCCGTGTAGCGGCAGGTTTTTAATGGCCTGCCCAACGGCTGGGCTACTTTCGTCTAGGACTACTTCTGTAATGGTGACGCCGCTGCCTGCCACGGGCACTAGGTTGCGAATATCTTCGCTCGTCGTCTGCTGCTCAATCATAGAGCCCAAAATCTCAGTCGCCGAGAAGGCCACGCTCACCCCTAGCTCTTCAAAAATCGCTCGGTTATCAGGATCATTTACAATTGCCACCGTTTGCGGCACGCCGTAGCGATCCTGGGCAATCTGGCAGGCAATCAAATTATCCTGGTCGCGAGGCGTCAGCGCTAGCAGCACGTCTGCCTGGTAAGCCCCGGCTTCTTGTAGCACCGCCGGGTCGCTGCCGTTCCCTTCAATCAGAGTGGCCTTCAGTCGCCGAGAGAGTGAAACTGCCGTCTCTTTTTCGGGCGTAATAATAGTCAAATAGTCTCCTTTACTGGCAAACCGCCGACCCAAAAAGTACGTCAGCTTGTCTGAGCCAATTAAAATGATTCTCATGCGATCGCTCCTGTATTGGACTGAGCAGCGGCTGGGTCTACGGGTGACTGAGTGTTTAGCTTTTGTAAAAACAAATCGGCAGATAGCTGAGTAGGGCTAATCGTCTCGATATCTAGCTCTTTGTAAATGGCTTCACGCGCCGGGTCAAAAACGCGAGCGAGCACAGTTGGGGTTTCAAAAAAAATTCTGCCAATTTGCGCCACCATCAAATTGACATTGTCTTCGCGGGTGACCACCAGCAGGCAGTCTGCTTTGTCGAGCTTGGCCTGTCGCAAGGTGGACATTTCTACCGCGTCGCCCACAATCTGAAAGCCGCTAAATTCGCTAGAGAGATTTTCAAACGCCGATTCTTTTTGATCAACCACTACGACGCTGTTACCCTGAGCGCTGAGGCGACCAGCCAGCAAAGAGCCCAGCCGTCCGCAACCGATCACCACAATATATTTAGAGGCACTAGCCGGTTTGCCGATGAGATTAGAAACCATGAGCAGTCCAGATGAAGAGTATAGGTAAAAGAATGATGCTTAGGATGTGCTTCAAAAGAGAAAAGCGTGCTTGAGAAAGATTACTTTAATCACGAATGTTTCTTAGGGACGGTTTTCTCTGATTGAGGCACCTGAATTTGGGTAGCTAAAATTTGGGTAGCTAAAATTTGGGTAGCTAAAATTTGGGTAGTCAAGCGCTAAGGAAAAGACCTGAAAATGATTGAAGACTGACCTAAGACTAGAAAAAGCAAGCTATGAAAAGCTTGGGCGAGACTTAGGATCTCTAGCCGCCCTGTCCAAGTTTTGACTAGCGCTAGTACAGGTAGGGTCAAGATCGAGCGCGG
Organism: uncultured cyanobacterium; assembly: GCA_963833005.1. Lineage (GTDB taxonomy): Bacteria > Cyanobacteriota > Cyanobacteriia > Phormidesmidales > Phormidesmidaceae > Phormidesmis. The sequence continues at coordinate 782,632 of CAWHWK010000003.1, forward strand.
CTCGATAGTTTTTGAGCGCTTCGGACTGATCGCCTGTGGCTTCAGCTAGTTCACCTAATAGGTTGAAACCATCCGCTTTTTCAGGATGGAGGCCAACGCACTTTTTAGTAAGCGCGATCGCATCCTCGTATTTTCCATCTGCCGCCGCCTTACGCGCCGCTGCAACTTGCTCCACATACTCATCAGTTGTCATCGGCTCGCGGTTGAGTACGCGCTCTACCAGCTCTCTGAGTTCGCTAGGGGTAAAAGGCTTTTGCAGATAGTCCACTGCGCCTAGCTTCATGGCTGATACCGCATCGTCTACCGAGCCGTGAGCTGAAATCATCACCACCTTTAGCGACGGCCGCTGTGCGATCGCTTTTTTTAGCACCTCAATCCCATCCATCCCAGGCATACTAATGTCTAGCAGCAGCAGATCAACCGGCATCGATTCCATTTTTTCAAGTGCCGTCTTGCCATCGGTCGCGGTCGCAACTTCGTATCCCTGCGAGGCGAGAGCCTGGCTAATCGTCAGCCGGATACTTTTTTCGTCATCAGCAACGAGTATTTGTGTGTTAGCCATAGTATTCCTCTTTATAGTGTTCTTCTTTTGCTCTAGCTCTATTTTTTGCTCTAAAGGTTTTGCAGAAATTTAGCGCGCCGCCTCCTCCTATACAGCTACTAGAGATTGAGTCATCACAGGCAGCGTGAAGGTAAAGCTGCTGCCCGCGCCGGGCGTAGAATCGACCCAGATCGTGCCGCCGTGGGCTTTGATGATTTCTTTACAGATGGCCAGCCCTAGCCCCGTACCGCCCACATCTTTCTCTGTTTTCACCTGCACGAACTTATCAAATATTTTACTTTGATAAGCCAGATCAATACCAGGGCCATCGTCAATCACAGCGATAGAGATCCAGCCGCCATGCGCACGGGCTGTCACCTCAATTTTTTGGTCAGCGTAGCGCAGCGCGTTTGCAATCAGATTGGTCAGCACCCAGGTCACTTTGTTAGGGTCTGCTCTTACCGGCTTTAGCGAATCGGAGAGCCGACTAGAAAGCCGAATACTCTTTTCTTCGGCTTGAATTTTCAACAGATCAATTGCCTTTTCAACCAGCGCTTTGGGATGGGTTTCGATTTGAGCTAGCTCAATTTTTCCCGACTCAATTTTAGATAAATCCAGCAAGTCGTTGACCAAGTCTCTTAGTCGCTGAACGTCTTCTTGCGCGGTTTGCAGCAGTTCGGCTTCTATTTCAGAGAGCTTGGGCTGAGCCGTTTCTAACAGCAGGTCAATGCTCATCGCCATGCCTGTAAGTGGCGTTCTCAACTCGTGTGAGGCAGTCATCACAAATTCACTTTTGAGCTGATCGATCTGCTTAAACTTTGTGACATTTTGCAGCAGTAGCACAACGCCAAGCTGACGATTGTCGGGCGTGGTAACAGGCGTGGTTAAGTATTGGTAGTGTTCTGTCTCTCCTCGTTCTATAGAGATTTCATTGCTGGCACTCTGGCTTTCTGATGCATCGGAGCTTTCTGATGCATTACGGTCCTTGAGATTATTATCCTTGAGACTATCAGTGGCGTCTTTTTCTTTTTTAGAAAGAATCGCATTCTGGAGATTTTCATATAGCGTGCGATTATCTGTGACGGCTAAAAAGTGTTGGTTTAGAGCTGCGCTCACCTTGGTTTCAAACAAACTGGCCGCTGCCGGATTAATTGCCACAATCTGAAGCTGGTCATTCACCACAACAATCCCATCGCTCAGGCTGTAAATAATGGCTTCGCTCCGCTGCTTTTCAGCCATTAGCTGATCTAAGTTAAGCGCTTTAAATGCCTGTAGTCGCCGACTCATGCTGTTGATTTCTTCAGAGAGCTGACCAAGCTCGTCTTTTGAAGTCACAGGTAGCTGCACATCGTAGTTACCATCTGCAATTTGCTCAGCGGCCCCTCTAATCGCCTCCACGGGGCGAACTAGATTGCGAGAGAGCAGCCAGCTGACGATAAAGCCTGCGGTAGCGGCGCTAAGCCCGGCAATGGCTACCGACAAAATAGCCTGACGAGAGGTTGCACTCGCTCGCTCCGAGGCTTCAGACATGGCCACTTGATTCAGCTCTCGCAATTCAGCAGCGCCTTCTCTAACGGCTTGAAACTGCGGACGAACTAGCCGATCGTAGGTGGCAAAATCAGTTCCGGCATTGGCGTCTTGAGTATTGGCTTGAGTATCTACGTTTGAGGAACTGGGCGATCGCAGCCGGTCCACACTGAGTAAATAGCTGCGGTAATCGCGCTCTATTGTCGCTAGTGTTTCTGCCTCATTTGCTAGGGTAACATTGTCTTTTGCTCGCCCTAGCCACTGCAAAAACGAAATCTCATTTTCGCGAAACAGCGCTAGCCCAGCCTCACTGTCTTCGAGCATTCCAATCAGCGTAGCGCTATCCTGCCGCTCTAACGAATCAATCATGCCATCTGCAGCGCGAATGCTCAGATAGTTTTCCTGTAAAATTTCTTCACTCGCCTGACCCAGTCGGCGCAGATTAAAGGCTCCCCAAAGCCCCACCAAAATCACAAGCGTTAGGCTAAAAACATATCCCGACAGAATTTTTCCTTGCAGTTTCATTAGCACTCCTGCAATCAATAGCACCACCGATTGCCAAGCAAACCCATAATGGCTTGTTTTTCCGCTAAAACAATCTCTAGTGTGAACAAAAGGTATCAGAATGCCAGATAGGCTTCTCTCTCTCTGAAGAAAGGTTTATAACGCAGTTTGTTACAGCGTGCGGATACATGAATATGTCGCGAGTCACGTCGCGAATCGCTTGGCCTGCTAGTACGTAACGGTGTCGTAACGGTATTACCTATGCTCTTTGCATTCAAGCCAAATGGCTAATGCTATAGATCAGATCGACTAGAAGTGCTATGGATCGACGAGAAGCCGGTACGAGCGGTAGAATTCCTTTTGATAGCCCAGCAGGAAAATATCGATGGTCGCCTCCGCAAGCAATACAGCAGAACTTCTAGCTAAAATCGGCCCGATCAAAATTGGCATCATTGGGGGCAGCGGCCTATATCAAATGGAGGCGCTGAGCGACGTGCAGGAAGTGAGGATAAAAACGCCTTTTGGCAATCCCTCAGACGCCCTGATCGTCGGCAAAATTGAAGGTGTTCCGGTCGCCTTTTTAGCCCGTCACGGTCGCGGCCATGCCCTTACTCCTTCCGAACTGCCTTTTCGGGCCAATATCTATGCGATGAAAAGCCTGGGCGTGGAGTATCTGATCTCAGCTTCTGCGGTCGGCTCGTTAAAGGCGGAGGCTAAGCCAGTAGATATGGTTGTGCCCGATCAGTTTATTGATCGCACCAAGAACAGAGTTTCTACGTTTTTTGGCGAAGGGATTGTGGGTCATATTTCGTTTGGTGACCCGGTATGCAACAGCTTGGCCAAGGTGCTAGCTGACGCGGTTGAAAGCCAAAATTTAGCAGGCGTGACGTTGCATCGCGGCGGCACCTATGTGTGCATGGAAGGGCCTGCCTTTTCAACAAAAGCAGAGTCAAAGCTGTATCGAAGTTGGGATGCCACCGTCATTGGAATGACGAACCTACCCGAGGCAAAGCTAGCCCGTGAGGCCGAAATTGCCTACGCAACGCTGGCAATGGTGACAGATTATGACTGCTGGCACCCAGATCATGACAGTGTGACAGTAGAGATGGTGATCGGTAATCTGCAAAAGAATGCGGTAAACGCGCAGCGCGTGATCAAAGAAGTCGTGCGGCGGCTGCATGAAAATCCGCCCGAATCGGAGGCGCATTCAGCGCTAAAGTTTGCGATTATTACGCCTTTGGACAAAGCGCCTGCCGCGACGAAAGAGAAGCTGAACCTGCTGCTAAGCAAGTATCTCTAAGGCTGTTTGCTAAAAACTCTGCGCCCGTTTCGACTCAAATAAAAGACAAGGGCAGGAGAATAGCCTACTTGCTGGCGATATTCCTGCCCTGTATTCCGGCTCCGTGTTCTGGCTCCGTGTTCTGGCTCCGTGTTCCTGCTGCGTATTCTTCCGCCCCGTGTGAAATTTTGAGCGATCGCAGTTTCCAGATCGTTTTTCCAAATCTTTTTTCCAGACTCAGCCTATTTCTAGATTATCTTGGCTGAGCGCAACCCAAAGAACAAGCCCATTGCCAGTGCAAAAAGTACAGCCAACCACACAACATAAACTATCGCGCCCATAGTTTTCTCCTAAACTTAGTTTCTAACACCTTCTTATTGAAGCATAAAGCACCCCACCATGAAGACTACAATCCGTGTCAATCTGCCTCAAGACCCGTACGACATTCGCATTGCACCGGGTGGCTTAGATTACTTAGGACCGTGGCTGGCCGCTGAAGATCAGCCACTAGTCAAACCAGGTCAAAAGGTGTTGGTGGTATCAAATCCGGTGGTGTTTGAGCTGTATGGAGAGCGGGCTAGCGCATCTCTCACCCAGGCAGGCTACAGCGTTTGTCACTGCATTCTCCCCGCAGGCGAACAGTACAAAACCATCGCCTCGATTGCTAAAATTCACGACGCTGCCTACGAAAACCGCCTAGAGCGCAGCTCGGCAATGGTCGCCCTTGGCGGCGGCGTTATTGGTGACATGACTGGGTTTGCCGCCGCTACCTGGCTGCGCGGCATCGCTGTTGTACAGGTGCCCACTTCGCTGCTGGCAATGGTGGATGCTTCAATGGGCGGCAAAACCGGGGTAAACCATCCCAAAGGCAAGAACCTGATTGGCGCGTTTCATCAGCCACAACTGGTGCTGATCGATCCGCAGGTGTTAGAGACGCTACCCGTGCGCGAATTTAGGGCCGGTGTTGCTGAGGTAATTAAGTACGGCGTCATTTGGGACGAGCCTTTGTTTGCCGCGTTAGAGGCGGCAGATCGACTCGATGATTTTGCCAAGGTGGAAGACGAGCTGCTGCAAACGATGCTAGAGCACTCCTGTCAGGCCAAGGCGGATGTGGTTAGCCAAGATGTGAAAGAAGCGGGCATTCGGGCCATTTTGAACTATGGCCATACGGTGGGTCATGCGGTGGAAAGCTTAACCGGCTATAGCCAAATCAATCACGGCGAGGCGGTGGCAATTGGCATGGTAGCAGCGGCGAAGATTGCTGAAACGATGGATCAAAGCTGCTGGGATAGCGCATTGACTCAACGGCAGCAGACACTGTTAGAAAAAACTCAGCTACCGACGCTATTGCCTAAGGGCATTAGCATTGATGACATTTTGATTGCGCTTAAGAGTGATAAAAAAGTGAAAGAAGGAAAGGTTCGCTTTGTGCTGCCAAAGACTCTGGGCAAAGCGTTTGTGACCGATCAGGTAAGTGGTGAGCGCGCAGGGCAGGTTTTAAAGGCGATCGCAACCTAACGTATACTCTCGACGGCTAAAGACTGGACTTTTGAAAGGCCATAGCCCTAGCAGTAGCAAGGTTAGCTAGTTCATTTCTCAGCCGTCGGCAGTATAACGGCGATCTAATGGAATAGCGACCTAAAGTAGGATAGAAGCTATAGAACAATGTCGGCTATCTGCTTTTGTACTTGATTTAGCTTTTCTGAACCAGTACGAGAGAGGCTGTCGGCAGCGAAGATTTCTATGTTAGTGATGCCGAGGAAGCTGAGGACGTGCTTGAGATAGCCGCTGGTGTAGTCAATCTCGGAGCCGACAGGAGTGCCGCCGGAGGTGATGATGAGGTAGGTTTTGCGATCGCGCAGCAATCCTTTTGGCCCCTCAGATGAATAGGTAAACGTAAGCCCTGCCCTGGCCACCAGGTCGATATAGGCTTTTAGCGCAGCCGGAACTGAAAAGTTATAGATAGGACAGCCAATAATCAGCACATCATCGGCAGATTGAAGCTCTTTAACTAGATCATTTGATGGCTGAAGCAGTTCTTTTTGTGCTTCAGTGCGATCTTCTGCTGGCGTGTTGTAGGCACTAACCATCGCCTCATCTACAAACGGTAGCCCTTTGGCAACGTCACGTACAACAACTTCTATATCAGTGTGTTGTTCTTTTAGCTTACCGATCAGTTCATCAGTCAATTGACGACTCACTGAGTTTTCGTAGCGGGCGCTGGCGTCAATTCGGAGAATTTTCATAGTTTGCCTGATGTGTTGTTTTCTAGTGTCGTCTTTTTAGCATGGGTTCTCAAGCGGATTCCCAGGCGGATTCCCAGGCGGGTTCCCAGATAGCTTTCCAGCAGGATAGTTGAAATCTTTATCCTGCCGGATATGCAAATGTTATTTATGCAGCTAGATCAAACAACAGAACGTCTGTTTCTCGATCGCTACTAGTAACGACAAAAGAATCAAAATCAGCAAAGGCAACGCCATCTCCAGCTTTTACTGTTTGACCATCTAGCTCAACTGCGCCCTTGACAACCTGAAGCCAAGCCTTGCGAGCTGGCGATAGGTCGTAGCTCAGACGATTTCCCTCACTGAGGGTGGCCGCATATAAACTAATGTCTTGATGAATGATAACAGAGCCTTCTCGGCCATCTTGAGAACCGACTAATCGCCACTGGTCTTGCCTAGTTTTGGGGGCAAAGTGCTTTTGCTCATAACTAGGGTCAATGCCTTTGTCTTGTGGCAAAATCCAGATTTGCAGAAGGTGAACGGGGTTCTCTTTAGAAGCATTCATCTCACTATGGGTGACGCCAGTTCCTGCACTCATACGCTGGATGTCGCCAGGGCGAATGACCGATCCTGTGCCCATGCTGTCGCGGTGGGCAAGCTCGCCTTCAACCACGTAAGAAATGATTTCCATATCGCGGTGGCCGTGCGTGCCAAAGCCTGTGCCCGGAGCGATGTGGTCTTCATTAATAACACGCAGATCGCTAAATCCCATATTGCCAGGATCCATGTAGCCCCCAAAAGAAAAGGTGTGCTGACTGTTGAGCCAGCTAAATTTTGAGGTGCCGCGATCTTCTGATTTGCGAATTGTTAACATCTAGGGTCTTTACCTCCACAACAACGTTGTTTACTTGTTTCTATTATGCGTTGAGTCTATAAAAATGACAATAGTCTATTTTATGTTCAGATTGTATCTATATCTGAACACAATGAGGCTAGCAATCAGCAGGGCAATACGGACAGGGCAATATGGACAAGCTAGAGAGTATGCGGGCCTTTATTGAAGTGGTAAATCACGGTGGATTTGCGGCAGCAGGGCGGCATGTGGGGCAGTCGCGCTCGGTGGTAAATAAGCTAGTGGCACAGCTAGAGCAGGATTTGGGCGTGCAGCTATTGCAGCGGACAACGCGGCGGGTGAGCCCAACCGATATGGGCAGAGCTTACTATGAGCGCTGTGTGGATATTTTGGCGGAGGTGAAGGCGGCGGAACTGTCGGTGAGCCAGATGCAGGCGGAGCCAAAAGGAACGCTGCGGATGAATGCGCCGATGTCGTTTGGCACGATGCATTTGGCGGCGGCGATCGCACACTTTATGCGTCAATATCCAGATATTCAAGTGCAGATGACGCTGAGCGATCGCTTTATCGATTTGATTGAAGAAGGCTTTGACGTGACGCTGCGAATTGCCGAAGTCGACCAGGAAGAAGCTTTGATTAGTCATGCGATCGCGCCCATCCGCCGCATTCTGTGTGCCGCTCCTGACTATCTATCAAAACGAGGCGTCCCAACGCATCCTGACGATTTACGTCAGCACGATTGTCTAAAATATGGGCACTTGGCAACGGGCAGCAAATGGCATTTGAATGGACCCGATCGGCGCTATACGGTTCCGCTAAAGTGCCGATGCTACTCCAATAATGGGGAGGTATTAAAAGAAGGTGCGATCGCCGGTGTCGGCATTGCCCTTTTACCCACTTTTATCGTTGGCGATGCCCTCAAATCTGGAACGCTAACGACGGTACTGCCAGACTACTGCCCAACGCCGCTCTCTGCTCACCTTTGCTACGCCGCAAACCGCCATCTCTCGACGAAAATTCAGCTGCTGACAGAGTTTTTGCAAGACTGGTTTAAAGTGCCAAGCTGGGAGTAAAGCTGACCCAAACTTAGCCCAAACTTAACCCAAATTTGGTCCAGACTTGGCTACTTATGTAGACACTGAAACAGATGAGGTGTCTGACTGCTTACCCTTATTTTTAGCGAGCTGTTCTGAAACAGCGGCGACTTCTTCTAGCCGAGCCGCTTCATCGCTCTCTGCTGAGACCGTCTGAATTACAGTGCTTTCTGCTGTTTCGGTGACGCTGACGGTGACCTCTGTAGCCTGTGCGATCGCCAAATTCTCTGCGGCAATGTCTTCTTGAATACGGCGGGAGACAAAAGAAACCAGGCCAATCCCCACAGAGCTTGCGCTGAAAAGGAGCCAACCATCCAGTACATAGGTCATGAATTGGTTTAGTTCGCTAATAGACATAGGGTTACGCCTCGCCAAACGGGTGTTTCATGCGCCTATTATGCGCGTTCTTTCGCTTAGATTCAATTCATCGTTGAGAATAGTTGCGCGCTGAGCGGCGGCGCGGTTGCGAGCTGAGCGGAGTCGAAGCCCCTATTTCACAGCTTTTAGACAACAGTTTTTAGATGACGGTGAAGATCGTAGAATTAAGAAGACAGCTCAATTTCTGTCTGACCCTTATTGGCTTTTTGCCAGGGGTTTGCTCATTCACCTCACAAGCTATGGTTTCTAGTACCCGTCCAGTCTCATCTGCTAGCGCTTCTTCGGCAGCGGCTTCTGCTGCTGCGGCAGATTCTAACCCAATGCAGCGCATGCGCATCGCGTCAAAAAGCCGTACGACAAAAGAAACCGATGTACAGGTAACGCTGAATGTGGACGGAACTGGAAACTGCACGGCAGATACAGGCATTCCGTTTTTAGACCATATGCTGCACCAAATTGCCTCGCACGGTCTATTTGACTTAGAGGTTCGAGCCACTGGCGATATTGAAATTGACGATCACCATACCAACGAAGATGTCGGCATTACGCTAGGGATGGCACTGGCTGAGGCGCTAGGCGATCGCAAAGGAATTACTCGTTTTGGTCACTTTGTGGCCCCGCTAGACGAGGCCCTCGTCCAAATCTCTCTAGACTTTTCGGGACGGCCTCATTTGAGCTATGGCTTAGAGATTCCAACCCAGCGAGTAGGCACCTACGACACTCAGCTCGTGCGCGAGTTTTTTGTGGCGATTGTCAATCATGCGCAGCTAACACTGCATATTCGTCAGCTAGACGGCCTTAACTCTCACCACATTATCGAGGCGACTTTCAAGGCATTTGCGCGCGCAATGCGGATGGCAACCGAAGTAGACCCACGGCGAGCACAGACCATTCCTAGCTCTAAAGGCGTCTTGTAGATGCGAGACTGACCCCGTATCTACCGTAGAGATGCGGAGGTGCGGAGATGCGATCGCTCCAAGTCCGCTTAAATTCGATGTGGCTTGCTACAGTTTTTACGCCACAGATCAGCAGGCTGGACCATAACCGGATCGGACTCAGCCTGCGCTTCTAGCTGTGTATCGGCGGCCTGTGTATCGGCGGCCTGTGTCTCGCTGCAATGTGCTTCGATACGCTGCGATTTAGATGCTGTACCCTTTTCACTCTCTTGAGGACAGTCTTCTACGCTGCGGTTATCTACATTAATACTATCTGCGCTACGGTTTGTCGCGTCATCTAGCTGAAGGCAGTCTTGCTGCTTTACTCTAGCAATCGGCTTAACGACCTCATCTGCTTTTGCCTTAGGCGCTTTCGTCTCAGAGTTTTTAGAGGTGCGATGAATAGTTTCTGGTTTGGATTGGGTGATCGCTGACATAGTTTTTAACGGCTAAATGACTTTGCACAAAATGGGCGTTAGATGTAAGGGGCATTGATACAGAACCTGATATAGATCGTAAAGTAAGCAGAGGGCTTGCTACCACCGTCTTTGGACTGTCTTATCTCTATTCATTTTGTCAGAATAAAGGCCAGATCCAGATGGCCTTTCGGTAGGCGTATATAAGTATTTTGCCCTAGTGCCCCGGCATGTTGACCATTTTTGATGGAATGTTAATAGTTTAGTGGCCGTTCTAAACGAAAGAGAATGTCTCTATCACAGTAGAAACAGTGACTGAAAAGGCGTCCAGCGCTTCGCGATTAGCCTACTTTGATGACGAGGGCTCCGATGACGAGGGCTCAGGTGACGAGGGCTCAGATGTTGTCTCTTCAGTAGTTTCTATTTCGGTCTCTGCTTCGGTTTCTTCAGTTTCTATTTCGGCATCGACTTCGGTTTCTTCAGTTTCTATTTCGACTTGGGCTTCTAGTTCGGCCTCGAAATCAGCACTCTTAAAATCAGTGCTCTTGGAATCACTACTCCTAAAATCACTACTCCTAAAATCACTACTCCTAAAATCAGTATTCGTTGGCTCACCGCCAAACTTCTCGCCAATCCAATCCAGCTTGATCTCTCGCAGATAGTCCACTACCCAGGTCGCTCGCCGCTGCAGCATGTGGTTTGGATACACATGCGCCACGCCCACAGCGGCAATGTTTGCAGTTTGCGCCGCTTCAACGCCTGCAAAGAAAGCCTCAATCGCGATGCATTCATCTGGCTGCACATTCAAGTCAGGGTAGCGGGCGTTTAGCTGTGCGATCGCTTGCAAATAACTATCCGGAGCAGGCTTGCTATTGTCAGAGCTGACGTCTTCCCCAGCAACAATGACTGAAAAGTAATCTGAAAATTCTGTTCGATTCAAAACGCTGATGACCTGCTGCCGCTGAGCACCCGTCACAATCGCCATCTTTACCTGAGCGGCCCGACAGCGAAAAATTAAATCATCTAGACCCGGATACAGTGGCAGTTTTTCTAAGCCATCTAGCCAGTCTTGATAGGCCGCAGACTTCTTGACGAGAAGCTTGTCTAAACCCTCGTCATTCATGGTGCGGCCTCGCTGCGCGAGCAGGCCTTTTAAACAGGCGCGATCGCTTCTCCCCAAACACACCTGCCGATAGTCATCCTCATCCGGGCGCAGGTTTTCATCTAGCAAAAGCTGATTGCTCAGCGTTTCACGAATAGCCTCATCGTTGATCATGATGCCGTTGAAGCTAAATAAAACTGCCTTAAGTACCATAAAAAGCCATCAGTGAATGGGCAAACAACCTCTATATCAGCTGCCTTGAATATTCGTAAAACCGCCAAAGCAAAGAGGACAGAGCACGGTACGCGGATTGTCATATTTATGTTGCTTATGCATCAGTATAGATCTGTATAAATCTAAAGTTGTAAGCTCTTCAAGCTTAGGCGTTGCGAAAATCAAATGACGTTCTAAGATAAGAACCAGCGCTTTTTTCCTAGTCTTCTAAATTATGTAGTATTTGCAGATTTTAGATAGACATACATCCACCTTGCGCACTAGGGATATCTATAGTCACAAAAGACCGGCTATAGAAAGTTTGACGAACGTTTAGCCGCGCTTATAAAATCGCCTCCCGAGTTATTTTTTGGGAAAATCATCCATGCCTCTACAAAACTCGTCTACCACTACTACCACACTTGTTAGCGGCGCTTCCATTCCCCTGCTGCTGGAATGGTGGCAGCAGCGCAAACGTGTCGCCAATACCCGCAGTCATTTCGGCCCGACCCTCCCCAAAGGTGACGAGACCTACCTGCAAGCCTATTACCGACTCATGGAAGTGTATTCCGTTATCAAAGCAGGCGGCGTTCAGGCGCAAACAGAAGCTGTTCAGGCTTTTGCCAAACGCGAGTCAGGGCGGCTAAACCAGCGACTCAGTAAAATAGAAACCGCCCCAGCGCTGAGCGCGGTAGAAAAACGCCAAGAGCGAGAGAAAATTCAGCAGGAAATTCAAGAGCTTTGCAGTGCAAACGACTGGCGACTAGCAGCTCTCACTGGCATCGCACCCGCCGAAGAAGACCTCGTCAGGCAGTACCTCCCCGATATTGAAAGAACGCTTTTGCAGGTTCAATGTGCCTAGTCCATCTGCAGACATTATTGTTATCGGCAGTGGACTGGGTGGACTCGTCGCAGGCGCACTGCTAGCGCGATATGGACGCCGAGTAATCGTCTGCGAAAGCCATACCCTACCTGGCGGCGCAGCCCATGCGTTCAGCCGTCAGCTCAAATCGCCTGACCAGTCGTCTAAAGACCAGCCGAACCTACCTACCGAGAAAAGATTTACCTTCGATTCTGGCCCGTCTTTCTACTGCGGCCTAGGTGAGTCAGGGTCAGCCAATCCGATTGGTCAGGTGCTGGCTGTTTTAGAAGAGACTATAGAAACTGTTCCTTATGAACCCTTTGGCTACTATCATTTTCCCGAAGGGACTCTGCCTGTCTATGGCGACAGCAAGCGTTATCAGCAGGCAATTTCAGGCTTTAGTCCTGCAGGCGCTGAGCAATTTGCCGAGCTAGAAAAGCGGCTATTGAAAATATATGCGCCGCTAAAAGCAATTCCGACCTTAGCGTTAAGAGCAGATTTGCAGCTATTGCCTCTACTGTTGCGGCAATACCCGGCGGCAGTCGCTCAGATGCTCCCAAATCTCCCGGACTTGGGCCGCTCAATGGGCGAGGTGATGGCCGCGCATGTGAATGATCCCTGGCTCAAGCGGCTGCTCGATCTAGAATGTTTCTTGCTTTCTGGGATGAAATGCGAGCAAACGGTTGCGCCCGAAATGGCTTTTATGTTTGGAGAAAGAGCCCAGTCAGTGATTGACTATCCGGTTGGGGGCAGCGGGGCTATTGTCGATGCTTTGGTTCGAGGCTTAACAAAATGGGGCGGGCAGCTCAGACTAGGTACGCATGTTGAGCAAATTATCACTCACGCTGGCACCCGCACCGCCCGTGCCGGTAGAGTGCAGGGCGTACGCCTCAAAAGCGGCGAGCAGATAGAAGCCCCGATTGTTATCTCCAACGCCACCATCTGGGACACCTACAGCCGTCTTTTATCGCCTTCGGACTTACCGGCTCGCTATCGACAGCAAAAGCTAGATACGCCCGCTGTCGATAGCTTTATGCATCTGCATCTAGGTATCCGCGCTGACGGTCTAGAAGATATTCCGATTCATCATGTTGTTGTTCATGAGCATGCGGTAGATGTTACGGCACCGGGCAACACCTGCATGGTTTCTATTCCAACTGTACTAGATTCTACTCAGGCACCCGAGGGCTATCATACGGTTCATGCTTATACGCTAGAACCGTATGACGAATGGGAGATGGCCTTCTGTGGGGGCGATCGCACTGATCCAAAATCCAACCAAAAATCTAGCCAGCAATACGAACAGAAAAAATATGAACAGAGGAAAAGAGAGAAAGCGGAACCGCTGTTTCGGGCAATAGAGAAAGTTATCCCTGACGTGCGAGATCGAGTCGAACTAGAGCTGATAGGAACACCGCTAACGCACAGCCGCTTTTTGCGCCGCTATAAAGGCACCTATGGACCTGCGATCGCAGCCAAAGAAGGTCGGTTTCCTAGCAACAAAACGCCCATCAAAGGGCTGTATCTAGTCGGCGACAGCACCCTGCCTGGAATTGGCGTACCCGCAGTCGCCGCCTCGGGCATTCTCTGTGCCAATAGCCTTGTCACCCTCAAAGAATCGAAAGGGCTGCTCAGTTTACTCAATTAATTAGAACAGAAAGCCGCCTACTTTCACACACTTCACATCAAAAGACAAATCAAACCCTGACGCCTTTACCAAACGTCAGGGTTTAACCTCAGCACGCTTTCCTAATTAGCACGCCTTCCTAAATCGTCGCGCTTACTTTCTATTCTTCTGTGTCCGCTCGACTGCCTTTAGCATGTGATAGGTAATTAGCAGTTGAGTGAGTGCCAGCGGATAGCTCTGAAGCGTTTCGCCCGTTGTACCTACCAATTTACCCACATCCTGATTACCTTCTAGGCTACAGAACTGACCGAGATAAGGCACCTCATTACAAAGAATGCGCTCTAGCTGCTGCACCTGCGCTTCATTGGCATGGCCATCGACAAATAAGACGTCAACAGGCTTGCCCATATCGCGATCCAACAGCAAACGAATGGCATCGCCCAGGTCATTTCCCTTGTCATCTAGCAGATGCGTAAAGTCAGGGTGAGGCAGCGTAGGCCGCAGCACCAGCTTTACATCTAGCAAAAGATCGTTGCTCTCCTCGCCTTCATCGCTTGGTGGCAAAAAGGACACAATCACGTCCGACCACTGACGCTGCGGGCGAATAAAGGCCTCAGAATCGGGCTCGCGCTTACGCAAAGCCTCTAGCACCTGCTCGTCGGTATAGCCACGCTTGCGGGTATCGCGCTTGATTTTCCACTTGGCCCGCAAATCTTCGGGAGGAGCCAAATATACTTTGACGTCATAGGCATCGCGCGCAGCCTTGGTAGAGTAGCCTAGCAAGCCTTCTACGATGACGAACTTTTTGGGTTGGATGTATTCGGGCGCGTCAAATCCGCCAGTGGTGTGGTTGTAAATCGGCTTCAGAATTGATTTGCCGTTGCGCAGATCTTGCAGATGCTGCTCAATGATATCGAGATAGTTGCAGTCAGGGTGCAGGGCAGAAATGCCCATTTCAGCTCGCTGCTTACGGTCGTAGCGGTGGTAGTCGTCGGTACAAATGGCTACAACGTTCTCCTCGCCGAGTACCTGCGCAATGCCGCGAGTGAGGGTGGTTTTACCGGCGGCGCTATCGCCCACAATGCCAACGATGATTGGACGTTCAGCCATGGTTTCTCCTAAAATTTATCTTGTGAAAAAATTTTCATTTTCTTAATACCTCTTTAATTCTAAAGAGCAACGGTCATTGACTCAAGCACTCTTAGACGTTTGCCGTGCGGCTTTGGCGATCGCTACTTCGCATAGTCTCTAGGCCAAACACGCCCGTAGAAAGCCCTCTCAAAAGGCCCACAGGAAGGCCCACAGGAAGGCCTATAGACAACGCTTGTAAAGATTGATTGAAGTCATACTGATTAGCTCAAGCGAGTCAGAAATGTATGGTTAAGACATACTTTATTTAATACCCGTATGCAGCTCGCCGCAAAACTGACTATTGGCTGGGCCGATATTCCGCAATCGCAGTTTGCCGCCGCCGAGCTGCATTCTCGAGCGATCGCGGCTCCGCACTATGGCACCAGCCTCTACTACCAGCTCCGAAAAGCCGAAAGGCACACCCGCATACTAGGAGTCGATCAGCTCTTTCGCCAAACCTGTGGTGGGTTCGATCCGGTTCAGCAGCTCATCGGCGCACTCGTCTCTTTGCCAGCTATTGTCAGTGGGCCCTCACCTTTGCTGTGCGAGATTGATTTATTTGCCTACACCTTTTTAGTTGGCACCCACAACTTTGATCGCCTTCTCCCCATCAACGACACCAACGACATTGAGCTAGCTGAAATTCAGCAGGGCTGCGCTGACGCTATTCGCACGCTAGAAAACTTCGAGCTGACCGGCTCTCTACCCGCCAGCATGAGCGAGCTAGACGCACATCAATACCTCGCGCTGCGGCGAATTATCGCCAGACCTTCGGCCAGAGATGAATGGCGCGTACTCGCTAGGCTTCTGGTCAGCGGACCGTCTACCGCGAGCAACCTAGAGCGCGAGCTGACTCTCAACTACACCTTTGCAGTGCAGACACTACAGCTCTTCGAATCGATTGGCATCTTCACTCGGTGCGGCGAAGAGCCGGGGAAAAACGCAGAAGAGACTCTATTTGTCATCGACAAAGTGGCCATTCCGCTGGTTTTGTTTTGCTTACGAGAAACCTTGGGCCTTGACCTGCTAGGCAATTTGTCAGTCGTATTAGAAGCCCTTTATGAATAGCCTGACGCATCTGCTAATCAATCCTTACGTTGCCGCTTACGTACTGATTTTGGTAGGTTCGCAGGTGCTTTATCATCAGTGGCAGCAGCATAAGCGCGATCGTATCCATACACAGCGGCTGACGCGAGGGCTGCCATCAAGAATTTTGCTAACCCGTACTGAGCAGCTTACCCAGCGCCGCGCTGCGGCGCTACACGAGACCCTATTGCTCTTTACCACCATAATCGTTGTTCCGATTGTCCTAGTAGGCATTGCCCACAAGGTCAGCGGCTCTACAGAAATTGGCAGACAAAGCAGCGCTGATGCTCAAAATGGATTGGGCTTTGTCGTGCTTTGTGCGATTGGGCTCGTGTTGCTCGGTGGCTCACCAGCCATCATTGCCTTTGTCAGCGGGCTGGCCTACAAAATCGTCGCGGCCTTTAGTGTCCCTTTCCAAATCGATGACTATGTCACGATCAAAGGCATCAGTGGCAGAGTCACCTTGCTCAACGCTTTCTTTGTCCAGCTTAAGACCGTCAACGGTCAGCGGGTTAATTTGCCCACACATACCCTGTGGCGAGAGCCCATTATTACGCTGTGCAGTCAGCTATGTCGTCAATCATCTGGTCAATTAGCTGGTCGACTGTCTGGTCAATTAGCTGGTCAATTAGCTGGTCAATTAGCTGAGAGAAGGGCCACAAACTGGCAAGCGACGCTGTGTGAAATGGTGTTTTACCTATCGCCTACCGCCACGAGTGAGCAGCACGCCCTAGCTGAAAACATTATTCGCGAAACTGCCCGCTCATCGGCTTATATCGAACCGTCTTGGCCAGTAGAGATATATTATGCGCAGTCACCCGAGGCGATCGCCCTTACCACTACAGCCTACGTCACCGCCATCGAGCACTCAGCCGCCTTTCGCAGCGATATCACCCGTCAGTTTCTAGCTTTCGCTGATCGCCAACAAATTCCACTTGCCATCGCGATCGCACCGCTTTAGCGGCGACAGCTTTACAGGCAAGAGCCTAGGCAGCCGCACCGCTGGCGTAAACTGCCCTGTCCAGTCGCCAAACACCTGTGTGTATAGATAGGTTGAACTGCTTGCACAGCGCATATTCTGGCCGGAATGCAGCAGATCATTTTCCGCAATAGTTAGCTCTGTTCCAATCGGCAAATAGCTGTTTCCCAAAGGGCTTAGCGCTAGCAGTAGCTTCGGATCTAGCCCAGCTAAACTGGCTTCAACCGAGCGCTGAATACTTGAAGCGCAGCCTGTTTTAGACTCAATCAGCGCATACAGGCGCAGCCTGTACTCTGCGATCGCAAAGTCGGTATAGACACCACAAAAATTTTCATGGCCCTCAATCATCGCCTGTTCAAAGCTAGCTGGCAAAGATGGGAAAGCCTCGGTAGATAGAGGTCGCCAAGCAGTCGGCATTTGTCTATTTTGCCCGTGTCGATTGCGCTGCAAATCAGCATTTGCGAGGAACTTTCTTGAGGAAGATCCACTCAATGAAGATCCACTCAATGAAGATTGATCTGGCGGAGATTGACTCAGCGGAACGTGGATCTGAGACTCAGGAGCTGTCAAAGCACTGAACGGAAGCATAGGCGTGTTAAGAATTTGCACACATTTTGTATGATCTGACCTCTACTTCAGATCGCGAGATATCGATTCCGTGAGTTTTCCTCACAAATATGAAGCTGCAGTGATTTATCTCCGCCTTTAACCTTACTTGTCCGGCTCGTCAGCCTCACGGCGAAACCGCACCTTCGCCGTCTCAAAGGCGCTCGCCATCACGCGCTGAATCTTTTCTGGGTCCGGCTTCTTTCCGCCCATCAAATCGCCGAAGTAGGCGCAGGCTCCTTCGCCTAGCGCCCAGGTGTAGCCCGCCGCCCAAGACGCTGCCACGACACTGCCAAACCCCGGAATAAACTTTATCAGCTCACGCCCAATCGCCTGCGCAAAAAATCCACCCGCGATCGCACTGGCCACCCCACCCGCCTGAGAAGGGCTCAGCGTTTGACCGTAGAGCTTACCCAGCAATCCCACCATCGAAATCTGTAGCGCAGTCAGCACGGGCATTGTCGCAAACGGCAAAGGAACCGCCGCCAGCGTCGCCGAAATTACCGCAAATGCCGAAATATACCGCCGTCCGACATCTCGGTATAGACTGCCAAGCTGAGTAGTTGCGGCATCTTGATCATCGATTAGCTGATAAATCGCATTCGCTTCCGCTTCGGGCAGCAGCTCAGCTAGCGCATCGCGCAGCGCGGCCTGACCATAAAAAACCGGATGATACCCGTCAACTTCCAGCGTAAAATCGAGCAGCACCGAGCGGTCAAAACAACCCGCAAAAGTCGCCTGAAGCGCTTCATAAGCCCGCTGCAATTCGTCCATATGTGGCGGATAGCTCGGATGGTCGTCCTGCGTAGCCGGGTAGATTTCGTGCAGACAGGTTACCGCCAGCAGGCAAGGCACCCCTGGCTTGGCCTGGCGTAGCTGCTGGGCAATCAGCCGCAGCCGATCGACCGCAAAATCATTAATTTTGACCGTCAAGATCAAAATACGAGCGCCTTGACTCTCCTGCTTTAGCTCGGCAGCTAGCTCTTCGACTAGGCCCGCCGTGTCTTGGCCAATATCACCGAGACCAACCGTATCGGTAAAAATCAGCAGCGGCAAATCGTCAGATGGATAAGCATAGCGCGCTGTGTTTTGAGTGTGGGGGCGAAATCCCTGACCCACAATCTCAGAAGATACACCAGTCAGCCCGCGCACAATAGAGCTTTTACCCGCTTGGGGTTTGCCAACAAGCAGCGCCTGTGTGGTGGGCAATTGCGATCGCACTTCTGTCAAAATTTCAGCAATTCGTTCATCACTGACACTAAAGGTTTTGAGCACCCTTTGGGTCAGCCGATTTTGAGCCTGAGCGTAGGCTTTTTGTAGCTGTTTGGCCTCAATCGGGAGCCACCGGTTAACCTCGCTCCAGCGGCTAGTCGCGCTCTGCCATAGCGAAGAAGCCCCTTCCATCACCCGCTGCTGGAACGGCTGTTGACGCGGCGAATCTGGCGGGGTTTGCAGGATTTTTTCGGGTGCGATCGCTTCTACAGGCAATGCTTGCGATGAAGTATCGCCCGTAGACTTTGAGCTAGATTCTCGGCTAGACGCTGGGCTAGATTCTGGGCTAGATGCAGAAGATTTTTCTGGTGAAGTTTCAGCAGGGTCACTCATGAGTTGTCGATTGCACCTCCTCTATAGCTCAGAAATATAGCGGTTTCTAATGGCGGTTTCTAGTAGTGGTTTCAACTGCACTAAATACACTGCACTCAATACATTTCGAGCTAGTCATCCGTCTGCGGCGCTAATCCGTACCGCTAGGAACAGTCAACTCATCAGATACATATTCACCTGAAAGCTCTAGCTGCAAAATTCGCTCTTGTGCGATCGCTAGCATACGGCGCGTCTGACAATTATCCACCGCGATACCCAGCAGCAGCAGCGCCATCATCCACAAGACAAAACTCTGACGCTTAAACTTTCTACGCACCGATAAACTAAAGTAGCTAAACGGTCCTAACGAGCTAGAAAAAGGTAGATCTGACTTCACACACTGACTCTCAGCCGCAGCAGCCGTTATCGCTTCAGACACCGGAGAAACAGTCTCACCAGCCACAAAATCAGGGAAACAGTCATCAGGACTATCCGCCCATCCTTCCCCACCTGCCTCCAAGTGCGCTAGCGACCAATCTAACGACTGAGTACATCTCAGCGTAGCTGTCTTCCTCAATCGCACAATTTCAAGCCTGAGCTGCGGATTTTTGGCTAGCACTTCTGAGAGTTCCGCATGCTCTTCATCAGTAAGATTGTCAAGTACGTAGCCTGCTATCAGCTCATTCCATCTTTCCATATTGATTTATCTAGACGTTTGCACTGAATATTTGCAAAGACGTAAGGGAACATAATTATCTCTTGTGAGCCTCATTAAAACAAGAAGTCGACAACTACTAACAAAAAGATGCTGACAAAAGCGCAGCTATGTGATTTAGCTTTGGACGAATTTGATCTTTTACAGAACAGGCAACAGAATCGGCATTTCCAACGGCTCTGCTTGTTCACTAGCAACGCAGCTTCAATCTATTTAGCAAAGAAATCTCCTGTGATTAAAAGCGATCTCTTTTGCTTAATGGCTAAACAGGTATCACGCAAAGAACTCTCTCAAAAGCTTGTATTCCTTATTAGAAAGCTGTCATTTTTCATGTATTTTTTACGACTCAGCACAAGCTTAATGATAGTTATGCCATCTATCTAGGCAAGCTGGAAGCAAGCTGAACTTCGGTAAAGCATAACGTCCTTGGGAGCAACGATATCTATGGCTACTTTTTCAGTAGATACTTTTCCAACGGGTACTTTCGGCCTGCGAGCCATTGCCGCCGCTGTCGGCTGCGCGTCTGTCGCCCTTATGGTAGCTAGTAATTCTGCGATCGCTCAAAGTCGCACGCTTTGGCTAAAGGATAATGGCCAGACAACCGTTACCGGATATTTCCTTCAAGGTGAAAATATCTATGCTGACTGCGACCAAGACTGTATGGATCTCAACCTATACCTCTATAACGAGATGGGCGTTTTAGTCGACGCTGATGACGCTATCGATGCGCTCCCGACGCTAACAGCACCCTACGAAGGCACGTTTTCCGTCCAAATAACCATGCCCTCTTGCACCCACAGCGCAGGCTGCAGCGCCTCTATCAGCTCTGACCACGACTTCTAGAAAATGACCACGCCTATATGAGAACCTATATGAGAAACTGCTAAGGTCCGCAGCCATTTCTCCATTTTCTATGTCTTCTGCCGCTTCAATCGCACAGTCGATCACACTGCCACCTTTGGGCTGTGGCACCTGGGCCTGGGGCAATCAGCTGCTTTGGGACTATACCCCCAGTATGGACCCATCGCTCAATCAAATATTTGACTACTGCGTCAGCCACGGGGTCACGCTATTCGATACAGGCGATTCCTACGGAACCGGCAAACTCAGCGGCCAAAGTGAAAAGCTGCTAGGCCAGTTCAAAGCCAGCTATCAAGGCAATAACAAAGAAAAAATTTGCCTCGCCACCAAGCTAGCCCCCTACCCTTGGCGACTCACGCGACAGTCTATGATCGATGCGGGTCAAGCCTCGGCGCAGCGGCTAGGTGCGCTAGATTTGGTGCAGCTGCACTGGTCTACCGCCAACTATTTTCCACCGCAGGAAAGGCCACTGCTAGAGGGCCTAGCTCAACTGTGTCAACAAGGCACCGCTAAGGGCGTCGGGCTTTCTAATTTCGGCCCCAAACGCTTGCAGTGGGCCCATCAAAGACTGAGCGATCGCGGCATCAAAATCCAAACCCTACAGGTTCAGTACTCGCTCTTATCCACCTATCCGGTGACCCAGCTCGACCTCAAAGCGGTCTGCGACCAGCTCGGCATTCAACTCATTGCCTACAGCCCTCTCGCGTTGGGTCTACTGACCGGTAAATACAGCCAAAAATCCGATCTGCCCAAGGGGCTACGAAGAATTGCCTTGGGCAGGATGCTGCCACACATTCAACCGCTGCTAGCTAGCCTTAAAGCCGTCGCCCAGGAAAAAGAGAAAACGATGGCTCAAGTTGCGATTAACTGGTGCATGTGCAAAGAAACGATTCCGATTCCGGGGGCCAAAACCTTGCAACAGGCTCAGCAAAATGTAGGCGCGCTGGGCTGGCAGCTCAATACTGGCGAAATGGACGAACTAGATGCGGCCTCAGCCGCCTGCGATCGGCAAATGGTACAAAACATTTTTCAAAGCCAGTAGAATCTTTGTACTCTGTTCTTCCTAGATTGTTTCCTAGATTGTTTTTATACTCTAGTGGTAGGCTGTGCTCACCCTATCTAACCCACCTTATCTAAATAGATCCCAACCGATTTTTATGGCTGCGCTTACTTGGTTAGAACTCTCTGCACTTACCCACTTTAGCCCCGATTTGGTCAATGGCCTCACAAACGCACAGGCCCGCCTGCGGCTGTTTGACCAAACAGAAGCCGATGTTCGCGTGACGCTCTATCGTGACAACCATGCCTGGTGCCCCTACTGCCAAAAGATCTGGCTGTGGCTAGAAGAAAAGAGAATTCCCTACCGCGTTGCGAAGGTCACGATGTTTTGCTACGGGCAAAAAGAGGACTGGTACAAGCGCAAAGTGCCCTCTGGAATGCTGCCCGCATTGGCGCTAGACGGACAAATTATTACAGAAAGCGACGATATTCTGATGGCGCTAGAGCAAGCATTTGGCCCGCTCGGACCAGGAATGCAAGATCCGAGTGTGCTGCCCTTACGTCAGTTAGAAAGAGATCTGTTTAGAGCCTGGTGCAGTTGGCTCTGTCAGCCAGGGGGCTGGTTTGGCCAAGAAAAAAATAACAAACAACAGTTTATCAAAGTTGTTCAACAAGTAGAAGCCGCACTCAAACAAACGCCTGGGCCCTATTTTTTAGCCGATTTCAGTACGGCAGACGTGATCTTTACGCCTTATGTAGAGCGGATGAGTGCCAGCTTGTACTACTACAAGGGCTATTCGCTGCGAGAAGAGAATCTTGCTCTCTCTCACTGGTTTGATGCGATGGAAAGCCGCGCAACCTATCGAGGCACCCAGAGTGATTTTCATACCCATGCACACGATTTGCCGCCCCAGATGGGTGGGTGTTACGAAAACGACGATCCTCAGACCCAACTCAATCAGCAGCGGGTCGATCAAGGTCTGTGGCAAGGTCTGCCCGACGTAGCTTACCAGGAACCTGCCGATGCCAAAGAAGAAGCCTTGGCTAGGGTGATTAAGCACCGTGACAATATTGTCCGGGCCAACCCGGCTGACGAGACTGTTTTTGATCAGGCGCTGCGCTGCGCCTTGACTTATCTGATGACGGCAGAAGACTGCGTGCCGCCAGATGGCAGCGATGTGGCCTTGCGGTATTTGCGCGATCGCATCAGTGTCCCGCGTGATATGTCTATCTACGCAGCTAAACATCTGCGCAGCGCCCTTGAAAAGACTGCCGCTTTAGCAGGCAGTCAGCAAGGTCCAGCGATTCCCGTTAGACACCGCCGCGACCAAGACCCTACAGCCTTTGCGTCGCCTGAAAGACTACCGGCATAATCATCGGCATTATTGCCTGCTCCGTCTGCTTAAAGCCAGCTCCCTAGCAAGGTGTAAGGTGCCCAGTAAATAGGATGCTGGTACTGCGGATCGTTTAGCAACCGTAGCTGGGCCAAGCGCAGCGCTGCCGCTCGGCTCACACCGGGCTGAGTCAACTGTTCGTAAAAGTACCCAACAAATTCAGCCGTTGCCTCATCATTAATTGCCCACAGCGACCCGAGCGTGCTCCGCGCCCCCGCTTTGACTGCCACCCCCGCAAGGCCCAAGGCAGCCCGCTGATCGCCACTTGCCGTTTCGCAGGCACTCAGCACTAACAGTTCTATGTCTGCCCGACTACCCAGATTTGCCTGAAGCATCTGAGCGATCTCTCGAACATTAATCAGCCGGTCCCAGGCTAATAGATGAGTTTCTTCTGCCGTCGAGCCAAACTGACCATGAGTGGCAATGTGCACAATCGGATGCAGCGTAGATTTCAGCGCTTCAGAGAGCGCATTCTGAGTGAACTGCTGATCGAGTAAAACGGTGTGACGCGGAATCTCGGCGACGATTTTTTCCACTTCGCGGGCCACATAGGGCAAAGGCGATAGCCCTTGACGGCTTTCTGTCATTCCAGCAATCAGCGCCCGCAGGTTCGATCGCCCCCAGGTTCGAGGGTTTAACAATGTCAATCCCGGTGTCAGCGCGATGCTGTAGTCTTCAATTAAAAAACGCTCACCATCGTAAAGAGTCGCCATCGGCACGTTTTGCAGCGCGCCATCGAGAACAAACACCAGCGTTTCAGCGCCGCTTTGATCTATTGCCTCGCGAGCAGGGGCAACTAGCCAATCGTATAGCTGCGCTGCTGAGTCTAGATACTCTCGACGGCTACGAACAACTAGGTCTTGGCGCAGTTGGCTGGTAAGCGCGCTAACCTCACTCGCTGACACTACGGTAGAAAACTGTTGAATTGGCTGGTTAGGGAGGTGCAGTAAGACTGAAAGTTGATCTTCTAAAACAATGGTATAAACAACAGCCGCGCGAGGATCTGCTCGGCTGATATCGACAGATTTCACATCTACGCAGGCTTCTTTGAAATAGTTGTCTAGTTCTGCTAACCGGAGTGACTCAATCACGCCTTGAGCACGTTCTAAATTCGTGCTATAGGCAGGTGATTCGGGTGCTACTTGCAGCAACAGACCAACGAGCTGTCGATAAATAGGCTCTACGTTCTCTTCAAACGAAAACTGAGCACTGCCGTCGGTGGCGCTCAGCTCTCCACGCAGCAAACCAAGGGTTTCGATTGCCTGTTGATAAGCCTCTAAAGCCTGGGCTACAGAGTAATCTGGGTTATCTACATTTTTCCAGAGTCTGCCAAGCTGCCATTGCCACTGGTACGAAAGGTCTGTAGCATTTTCGATGCGGCTGAGGCTGAGGGCTCTGTCCGTAAGCTGCTGCGCGATCGCCCACTGCTGGTTCTGTTCATACAAATGCCCTAGCGTCCCCATTGCATAGGACTCAGATCGCCTATCATCTAGGGTTCGAGCCTGCTCTATTGTGTGGTGAAGCTGCTGCGCGAGCCGCTCTAAGCTAGGCAGCGATGAGGTGTCAAGTGAGGAGCCAGATAATGAGGAGCCAGACGTATCAGCGGCAGGCATGACCATTTGTTGCTGACGAAACTTTATCAGGCTATTGGCCCAGTGTATCTGCCGATAGAGCGCAATGCGGCTAGTGGGAATTTGTTTAAACTGGCTTTGAATAGCAGGCCATAAGCGGGTAATCGTCGCCGCATCGTCTGTTGCGATCGCTAAATCTAACTGAGATAGCCAAATGGGCACCTGTTGAAGTGCGCGCTGAGGATTTGCGATCGCCGCGATCGCCTCTGCGTACAAATCTTTCGCTTCAGAAAAGTTGTCTAAACTTTGTGCTGTGTGCCCCAAACTCAGCAGCGTCGCACTTATTTCGCTCAAAGCGCCGCTTTGCCTCGCAATCGCCAGACTCTCACGCAGCGCCGTTTGCGAGGCCGATAGCTGACCGCTTAACCGGAGCGCCTCTCCTAGACGACGCAGCGCGATCGCCCGCAAGGCAGAGGGCGGTTGTGTCTCCATTGCCTGTACCACTAGAGAGAGCTTTTCTAGCGCCAGCCGATAAAAACCTAGCTCTCGCAGCGCCTGAGCCTGGTTAATCTGGGCTCGGTTCGCACCTACCTCATCAGCCGCCTGCTCATAGACATCAGCCGCCTGCTGCCAGCTTGTCAAAGCCAATTCTGTTTTTCCCAGGGCCAGATACAAACTGCCTTGAGTCATTAGCGATCGCGCCAGCACTCTCCATCTGACAATATCTGTTCTTTCTAGTGTTGTTTCTAATGTTTCTTCTGGGGCTATTCCTAGCACTGTTTCTGGCGCAACGGCTAACCGCAAACTCTCCATGATTGCAGTCTGCGCATCCTGCCACTGGCCAAGCTGCTGATAGCTCAACGACAAATTACTGAGTGCCCCCGCTTGACTTAACTCATTCTGCTGAACCGCGTAGGCTTCAGCCACTATCTGCCACTGCACTACGGCCTCGGTAAATCGCCCCTCTAGATAAAGCGCTCGGCCCTCTGCCTCTGCTAGAGAGAGATCCTGAGAAAGATCCTGAGAGAGATTCTGAGAAAGATCTTGGGGAGGAGACTGAAGCGGAACTTGCAAAAGTTCAATAGATGCTTCAGTAGACACTTCGCTAAACGACTGAGTCTCTAATGGCTGCTTGTCTAATGGCTGCTCGGCAGTCAGCGAGGGCTGCACCACGACTTCAGCCATGCTAGGCGACCCAATCGAGAAAAAGGACGTTGACGGATCTATTAAGGCCATCAGTAAGCCAAAAAGCATTAAAACAAACCATCTCAAAGCGCGTTCTTGCTTGCTCATGCGATCGCCATCTTTCTTCTACAAATGCTTTTATCGATCAGTTTCATCGATCACTAGCTTCCACCGAACAACAGTTTTACTAACAAGTACTTTATCAGCGGGAGATCTATCAGCCAGCACAGTAGCCAGGTGTCGCAAGACTCACATCGCTACTCCGTTCAGGCTGTGCGCTCAAAACAACTTTGCCACCCTCATCTGTGTACCAACTTCGCGCTTCTACCCAGTTTGGACTATTCGTCACAGTCTCAGCCATCACAGTCTCAACTTCAGTTGAAACTGCATTCGCAGGTGTAGAACTCTCTTCTAAATGCTCACTGTCTATAGCGCTTGTAGCTCTACTCCCTCTACTCCCTAGATCCACAGCCTCATCGCCCAGATCCACAAGTGGAGAATTCATCGCTACAGCACTCGCAGGCGCAATTGGGACACCGCCTCGCGCACTCACAACAAAGCTGTTGCCGCTGGCACCGCACTGATGTGTCACTGTCGTTGAAACATCCAAAGGCTGCGCTGTTAGCAGGGGCCGACCTAATGCCATAGCCGAGGGCACCTGGGTAATCGCGGTCGTACCACTCACGCCAAACTCAGAGCTAGCGTCAATATCGCTAGTCCCATTATTTGCGATCGCCCTTCTCGGTGCTATGCCATAAACCCCAAAGGTATCAACTATAATATTTCCGCTCCGGCCTCCCGTCGCTTTCGCAACAATATCGCTATCTTCAAAAGCTTGAGCAATGACAAAATCAGCATCGATCCAGATATTGCCACCATCCCCTACACCAGCACTCGTCGAAAGGCTACTGCCTCTACGTAATATCAGCGTTTCCAACCCTGCTAGCCGTAAGTTTCCCCCATTAGCTAAGTTCGCAGCCGCAGATAGCTGAGCACCACTATCCAACCGTACAGAACGAGCATTGATGTTCAAATCGCCAGAGTCCCCACGACCAAAGCTTCCCACTGTCACCTGAGCCCTATCGCTAATAGAAAGCACTCCAGTATTAACAGTCAAGCTTCCTCCCTTGCTCATCGATTGAGCGCTGTCCACCTCAGCTAATCCCGAAGTCGCTGAAATTCTACTTACAGATGGTCCTGTCGCCGCAGGCTCAAAATCTAATCCAACAAAGGTCAGCAGCCGCCTAGCCGCCGGAGCTGTAGAAATCGGTGCCTGCCCCCTCACTTCCACCGAATTGGTCGCATTGATCACAATATCGCCACCTTCACCCGTGTTGCCAGACACAGACTCTATTTGAGAGCCATCGCTCACCCATAGCCGCTGAGTATTAATCGTAATATCGCCACCAGCCCCTGCACTATTAGAAGAAGCGGTAATGTAATTTGTTGTCTCACGGCTAGCTCCAAAAAGTGCAACAGAATCTAATGCGCTGATCGTTATATTCCCCGCGTCTCCTAGTCCACTTAGCGTAGCGCCCAAGAGCAGCGATCCATTTTTTAGCACTAAGCGATTAGCGGCAACATCCAAAGCCACGCCTTCTCCAGAAGTGCCAAGGGTACGAAAAAAATAAATTGCAGATGAATCTAGCTCAATAGTCTCATCTGCAATTAGTTCTATAGAACCGGGCAATTCTGTTCCCACAATCTGATTAGAAATTAATGAATCATCTGCTAACAAGAGATTGCGGCCATGAATTGAAACAAATCCTCTATTCCCACTGACATCTATCTGCGCCGACTGGGTCAGTTGAACATCAGCAAATTCAGACACATTCTCATAGCCCATGTGCAGGTTAGAAGACACCGACACTAAGCTATCAGCAGCAACACTCCCCAATTCTATTCGACCACTTTTAGCTATCAAACTTCCGCCAGCCAAATTAATCCGTGAGCCCACTAGTGCCAGCGTTTGGCCCGCAGATACTGCTAGTCCACCGGGTCGTCCAGCAGGTTCAGGGAAAAAGCTGGGTACGCCCGATAATCTTGCTTGCGAATAGCTGACAATCTCACCTGGGTGAGAACCAAACTGCAATCCAACAGGTGCTCCGATAGGCGTACTAATTGTTAGTAATAGCTCACTAATATTCCTGATACCAAACTGTAGTCCATCAGAAAAAATTACGCTTTCAGCAGTGCTTGCAACAAAGGATCCCGCTATTGATAGAGCTGCGTTAGAGCCAAAAATAATGCCGTGTTGATTTAATAAGAAAAGATTAGCGCTGCCAGGCCCCCTAACGGCTAATCTACCGTTAATAATAGAAATCTCGTCTGAGACATTAGCAAAAATATTTGTCGCACCCTCATCTTCAAAAGTAGCTGTGACCCCGTCTGCAAGGCTAAATTTTCCAAAGCTGTGAAATAAGTTGCTGCCTGAACGGCTATCGCCCGTAATGATGCAATCAGCACTGCAATCGCGGCTGCCGATAATGGTGGTGTCTGTAACGCCATCAGCACGAACACTCAGCGTCTGAGCGTAGGCAGGTAAGCTGCTAAGCCATGCTCCATAGAGCCCCCAAACAACAGTAAAAATAGCCCCCTTTTTTCTGTACCTTTTTTTGGGTTTAATTATTTTAGAAAGACGCGCCCAAAGCGGCCAAGAAGAAGCCAAAGTAATTGAAGATTTTGAACTTTCTTTTGAACCTCCTAACAAGGCTGCTTTATAGTGACCGTTATCACAACAACAAGCAATGAGCTTGCGACGAAAGTCATAGCGATAGATAAAACCTTTGGGCATGTTAAGTTTGCCCTCTCAAGGAAAAAATCTTGATGGACATATTAACTTTTCCCAATATGACAACTTATCAAACATCTTACACACCGCTCAGCGCTGCATCGGCTAGCACCACGCTAGGTAGCATCTATAGCTCGGTTTGATTTGCCACTAACTGTCAATGAATGTAGCCAATATATCGGCTATGTGCGTTTAGACCATACGTGTTTAGCGCATGCATGCTTGATCTTTATTATAGGAGCAGTCTCTTAGCAAACAAAACTCTTAAAAGGATCTGTATAAAGAGCCTATTGAAAATCTAAACAGAAAATTCCTAATAGGCTTTCTATAGGCAAGGTTAGCTTGTAAAGTTAATGCACGCAATCTCCGTAATATCTAGAGAGTGACTCTAAAGTTTTCAACAACACATTAAGGTTAAGTATCTTCTCTATACATTAGAAGAACGATATCTTCCTAAGATGTGCAAAGACGCCAACTAGAATTGAAAACAAACTTTTTTGCTTCGGCTGAGCTGCTTGCAACTGCTTCAAGTAATCAGCTTAGTAGACCTAATGGACTGCATCTCTACTCAAGATTGAAAACCGGTATGACTAACATCAAGAAAATCGTCTCCACTTCCGCCCTGCTCTTGTTGAGTACTTCAATAGAAATTAGCCTACTGCCATTGACGGGGTGGGCCAGTACCTATCTGCCACAAGAGTCTGCCGTACTTGCTAAAGAAGAGGAATCGGATACTGTGCGCCAGGGACTACCGGGTCGCCGACTAGGTGGAGGAACACGCAGCGGCGTTATTTTTAGCCATGAAGACGACTATTTGACTGCACTCGTAGCGCCAAATAATTTAGGGCTTACTATCGCATCGCACCCTAGCTTTATGTTTTATGTGCCAGCTATGGTCAGCGATCAAACTGCTGAGTTTGTGTTGCGCAATAGCAATGACGAACTAATTTATGAAACCGCTTTCCGAGTAGAGAAAGCAGGCGGCATTATCAACGTTGAAACGGCGACAAGTGACATAGCAGCGCTCAATCTCAACGAAAACTATCATTGGTATTTTTCTATTATTCCAGAGATAAACGATCGTGCCAATGATGTGGCGGTGGATGGCATTATCCAACGAGTCGACCCAGAAAAATGGTTTATACAGCAAGAAGTCGATGCGACCCTGCTAGAGCAAGCTAGCGAACAAAATCCACTGCTGCACGCTAGATTACTGCGGAAGAAAGCCGATCTCTGGCATGACGCAGCGATCGCACTAGGCGAGCTACTACAGACAAATCCCAACGATATTGAGATCGCATCTGAATGGCACCAACTGTTAGAAACAGCAGGATTAACAGCCATGCCTGATACCTACGAGCCTGCTATTCGGACGTGTCTCAACTGAGCTTATAGTCTTTTACTTGAGGTTGTAAATTCACGCTATTAAAAACCCACTGCTTTGCTTCTGTGTGATACAGGCGAAGCGGTAGGTTTTTATCTGGTCGCTATAAACTAGCTTTAACTATCACTTACTAGAGATCGCTTACCAGAGCTTGACACGCGGACCGCCCGGATAAGTCCACCGGGCGGGCGAGCCCGGACGTAAGTCTAGGTGCACAAACCCGTTGCCCACCGCTAACCCACCTCTAGGATGGAAGTTCTTTAGCTGATAAAACACATCGACAACATCCATTCCTTCTACCCAAAAGTCAACAGCATCGCCAGACATATGCCGAGAGCTGCGAGCCCCACCGACCCGTCGGTTGCTAATCGGATCTCGATAGCCCGAGGTAATTCGAATAGGCCGACTGCCTAAGAACGTACGAACTTCATCAAGATACTTGCACAGCTTGACTATGCGCTGAGTGACAGCCGCATTGACAGGAATACGCGAGCCTCCTTTAGTCAGCTCTGACCAGGTAAAGTTGGAAACGGCTGGTTCAAAGTAAACGGGCTCATAGATGCCGACGGGGCGGCTGATGCCGGGAATAGAAATTTTGGGCCCATAGTCAATCGGTTCTACTAGGGAAGTTGCTTTTTTGGGTGGGGCTTTGGCCGCTTCATCTTTGGGGTTGTTGTTGGGCTCGGTGCCCTCTAGCTGAGCGTGCAATCCATAGACGAACCAGCGAATGCCTTGGTGACCATCTAAGGGTTTAGTAAGTTGGACAAACACATGGTCATCGGCGGTGCTATCTGGGCGACCTTCGTGTGGAAGGTAGTCCACAATTTCTATTGAGGTGCCTGCTTTGATTTTGACGAGCTGGTCTGGCAGGTTTTTTTCTTTGAGCTGATATGCCTGTATTGGCATTGCTTTGAAGAATGTGTCGGCGGTGGTGGTGATTTTCATCGGATATATCCGCGCAGGTAAGTGATCATTCGGTGATTACCTATTCAATGTGCCCATCCGCTCAATGCCTGATTTCTGAGTATCTCTACGCATCCTCGGAGCGGTGACTAGCCACCATTCCCGTGTTCTTCTTGAGGCTAGCTGATCTATTTATCGACAGCTAAAACAGTCGCTAAGCACGGGCTATGATAATGAAGACGTCTCGTATACAAAGCTGAAAAGACGCTGTGAAAGTTGCCATTATTGGATGTGGATATGTCGGGATGGCGGTTGCTAAGTACTGGAAAAGCCAGGGGTTTGACGTGCTGGCAACCACAACGCGAGAAAAGAGAGTTGAAGAACTAAGCGCGATCGCCTCAAGCGTAGCGGTGGTGACAGGCACGGAGCGCGATCGCTTAGAATCTGTGCTGCGCGATCGCCAGATAGTACTGCTCTCTGTCGCTTCTAAGCGAGGTGCAAGCTACGCTGATACCTATTTACGAACGGCGCAAGCGCTAGCTCAAGTGCTGCCCCATACGGAGGTAGAACAGTTAATTTATACCAGCAGCAGCTCCGTATATGGTCAGCATCAGGGTGCGTGGGTTAGTGAGCTGATGCCGCCAAAGCCGATGACTGACAATGGCAAAATTATCGAAAAGACCGAAGATATATTGCTAGGGGCGAGCGCACCGCAGCGAAAAATCTGCATACTGCGGCTGGGCGGCATCTATGGTCCTGGGCGCACGCTAGAGCAAATCTACACTCGCGCTGCGGGCACGACTCGCCCTGGGAAAGGCAACGAGGGTACGAACTGGGTCCACCTCAGCGATATTATTGGCGGTATTGAGTGGGCTAGAGAGCATCATCTGTCGGGTTTGTATAACCTGGTGCAAGATGAGGTGCCGACGGTGCGATCGCTTATTGATGAGGTGTGCGATCGCTACGACATCCCTGCCGTTCGTTGGGACGAGAGCCAGACTAGCGATCGCAAAAACGTTCGCATATCTAATGACAAAATAAAAAAGACAGGCTACCGCTTTATTCACCCCACCTTTTACGCCAACAAAAAGCTAGTGTAAGCCCAAAATTAAAACGGCCTGCCCTTAGCTTTCATATAGCTCTAAGGGCAGGCCATCTGGGTCTTTAAAGAAGGTAAACCGTTTTCCAGTTAAAGCATCGGTCCGAACGGGCTCTGTTGCCACACCGCTAGACTCAAGCTTGGCAATTTGGGCTGCAATATCACTAACGGCAAACGCCAAATGGCGCAGTCCTTGAGCCTCCGGATAGCTCGGCCTAGCAGGTGCGTTGGGAAAAGAAAATAGCTCGATTTGACCGCTGCCCACCCTCAAATCGAGCTTGTAAGAATCTCGCTCTGTTCGGTACGTTTCTTCAATAATTTCAAAGCCTAAAACTTCAGTGTAAAAAGCTTTGGATCGTGGATAGTCGGCGCAAATAATCGCAACGTGATGAATCGAAGAAATCATATGGCTGTGCCTATGCGTCTACGCCTTCAATTGGCGCAAAGCCCTGACGCTGAACGTTTTCGGTAACAGTGCGAGGGTCGAGAAACTGAAGCAGGTAGTCGGGGCCACCGGCTTTGGAGCCAACACCAGAGAGCTTGAAGCCGCCAAAGGGCTGACGGGCAACGATAGCACCAGTAATAGTGCGGTTAATGTACAAATTGCCAACTTCAAAGTTGGCGGTGGCCCGCTCGATATGAGAAGGCGTACGAGAATAAAGCCCGCCAGTCAGGGCAAAATCAGTGCCGTTGGCAATCTCTAGCGCCTGATCGAAGTTTTCTGCCTTCATAACAGCTAGCACAGGGCCAAAGATTTCTTCTTGGGCAATGGTCGATTGTGGATCGACATCTGTGAAGATAACTGGGCCTACAAAGTAGCCAGGTTCAGGCGAGGGCAGCTCTAAGGCTAGGGTTGCTTCGGCTTTGCCTTTGGCAATGTACTCACGGATTTTCTTTTGCGCGGCAGCATCAATGACAGGCCCGACTTTAGTGCTCGGCTCAATCGGATCGCCAACGTTCAAAGACTTGGTGGCTTCTACCAATCGCGCGACAAAAACGTCGTAGATAGAGGCCATGACGATCACGCGTGAGCAGGCCGAGCATTTTTGCCCGCTGTAGCCAAAGGCCGAGTAAACGACGCCTTGAACAACCTGATCGAGATCGGCGCTTTCATCCACGATGATGGCGTTTTTGCCGCCCATTTCAGCGACCACCTTCTTAAGATGCTTTTGACCAGGGCGCAAGATAGCAGCATCTGCGTAGATTTGACAGCCGACTTCTTGAGAGCCAGTGAACACAATCATTTGAGTCTCTGGGTGTTTTACCATGTGCGCACCCACCGTAGAGCCGCGACCTGGAACATACTGGAAAACGCCTTTGGGAATACCCGCGTCAACGAAGATCTCGGTGAGTTTGGCGGCAATTACAGAGGTGACAGCGGCGGGCTTTAATAGGGCACAGTTGCCAGTGACTAGGGCGGCAACGGTCATCCCAGTAGGAATTGCTAGGGGAAAGTTCCAAGGCGAGACGACTAGCACGATGCCTTTGGGTCGGTAGAAGTAGCGGTCATTTTCTCCGGCGACGTCGTAGACAATTTCTGGATCGAGTCGCTCCATTTCATCGGCATAGTACCGGCAAAAGTCTGCAGCCTCTGAGACTTCTGCGTCTGCCTGGTGCAAAGGCTTACCGCCTTCTATCAGCATCCATGCGTTCAGCTCATGGCGGCGTTCTTCTAAGAGGTCGGCGGCTTTGCTGATGATAGCGGCGCGTTCGCGGGCAGGGGTACGACTCCAGGCTTTAAAGGCGGCTTTGGCGGCAGCGATCGCACTGTCGGCCTGCTCAATATTAATCTGGCCAATCGTGCCGACTAGCTGTGCGGGCCGAGCCGGGTTCAAAGACTGTACGGTGCTCTCTGTTTTGACGTACTCACCGTTGATCAGGGGCTGATAGGTTTTACCTAGCTGCTGGCGTACCGTATCAAGGGCCGCTTTGGCAGCGAGTCTTTCGGGTGCGATCGCATAGTCGGTATCTGGTGCCAGGTTAATCCGGGTCACTCTGCCTTTTACCACTGCAATCGGCAAAGGCGCTACTTCATCTTCGTCTAGGTCACCTTCTCCCCACTCAGGCACAGCCAGCAGCTCGTCAGCAGGTCGATCTTCCAAGCTTTGCCGCAAAAAGGAGCTGTTGGCCGTATTTTCTAGCAGTCGGCGAATCAGGTAGGCCATTCCCGGAATCAACTCGCCATAAGGGCAATACACGCGAACCCGGTGCCCCTGTTTTACCAGGGCGTTGGCTAGACTGTCGGCCATGCCGTATAGCACCTGAAACTCTACGTTCCGCGCTGGGATATTGAGAGACTGGGTAATGGCCATTGCCAGGGCTTGCGATCGCACATTATGGCTACCAATGGCTGCGTACACATGCTCGTGATTTTCCAATAGCAGCCGCGTCATCCGCTCGAAGTTAGCGTCGGTTGAAGGCTTGTGATTGTAAACGGGCGTGGGCCAATAGTTCTGCCGGGAAGTGATGGTCTCTTGGTCCCAATAAGCGCCTTTGACCAGGCGAATGGTTACGGGTGTGCCTCGCTCTTTGGCCCACGCTATGACGCCTTGCAAATCTTGATAGCTGTCACGCAAATAGGCCTGTAGCGTCATGCCAATGTCAGATCTTGATCTAAATTCGCCTTCCATCAGCAGCTTTTTGAGCGCTGCTAAAGTAGCATCTTTATAACGATACTGCTCCATATCAAAGTGAACCGCAACGCCGAGTTCTTCGGCTCGTCGCAATAGCGTTCGGATGTGCTCTCCTACTTTTGATTCAGAGCCTTCCACATCTAGCGGGTCAAATTGCGAATAAAACGCCGTCAGCTTCACTGACACCTGCACCTTTGCGAGTGCTTCTCCACCAGCAGTGTCAACAATGCCGACCTTTGACCAGCGCTTAGAGGCTTCTGTCAGCTGAGCCATCAACTCTAAATACTGGTTGAGATAGGCTTCGGCCTCTTTTTCAGTCACGACAGCTTCACCGAGCAAATCCATGGTGAATGCCATCGACTGCTTGCGCAACTGCTCAATGCTTTTGAGCGCCTGCTTAATATTTTCACCGGCAATATACTTGCGAGCAAGCGTTTCGACCGCGCCAGAAAGGGTGGTGGCGGCTACTTGCGCAGGCATAGAGCTAGGGTCTGCGAAGTTCAACAGGCCCTTTAGCGCTTGCGGCAGTTCGACGCTAGCGTCCCCTAAGTATTCTTGAAAGTGGCTAGCAACTTCTGTTTTAGTCGTCAGTGCAGGCAAGCAGTCAATCAGCCGAAACATCTGCACGCGCAGCCCTGGGTTATCCATTGTCCAAGCCAGCAGCTTATCGTCCCACCGCAGCTGGTCGCGCATTTTCGAGAAGATCGATCGCTTTCCTTGGCTATCGGCTAAAAGCTGACGGGCGATCGCCTGGGTTTTTTCCTCATAAGAAGCAACAGGCGAATCTACGACCGGACGAGAAGCATTAGCAACCATTGAAATCTCCTACAGCTTCTAGTCTTTTAGAAGCACAGTACAAACAAACAGAATAAAAAACTAAACAACTAAAACAATTTCTGACTTTCTGCTTTATAAGCAGAATCCTTGCTGAGCCCGTAGAGCAAAGCTCATACAGCAGAGCCCACAAAGTACAACCCATAAAGCGCAGCCAGTTAAACAGAAGCAATATGGCAGGGTTGGGAACTCAACCCCGCTATTTATAGAACGTCTTGTAGAACGTCAAAGACCTATCGCTTTTTTATCGTTGCTTCGTTGCTCTATACAAGAATTTAAACGAAAAGTTGGCGCTTAAGGCGTTGAGTTCGCGGAGGCACCATTCAAAGACTGAAGGTCTGCAGCGGTGACAACTTCGGCTAAATCGCCTCTTGTTGAAACCGAACTGCCCGCCATCTGCAATGCGATCGCTTTATTGGGGGGTCTATGAATAGACTCACCTGCCGTAGAGGCTTCTGACTCTTCGGCGGCGGGCGAAAATCCTTCAGAGACTGGTCCTTTCGCCGAAATCGCCGAAATTGCCTTGCTGACGCTCTCTGGAAGAATCACCACCAAACCGTTATCTGGCGCATTGCCTAATGCCCAGGCCAGCGCCTTAGCCTCATCTAGCTCGATCGTATAGGGCAGCTGCTGGCCAGAAGCAGCGTTTGCCTGATTAATGCCTTTTACAATGAGGTTTGCAACTTCTCCAGGAGCCCGTCCTCGTCGATCTACGTCTTCTTTAACCACGACCTGATCGAAAATATCGCTGCAAAGCTCACCAAGCGCTACTAGGTCTTCATCCCGGCGATCGCCTGGCGCGCCAACGACACCAATTGAAGGCCCTGGCCAGTTTTTCACAAAGCTACCGACCGCCTCGTAGCCTGCCGGATTGTGAGCATAGTCTACTAGCGCATGATAGCGGCCCATATTAAACAGGTTCATGCGGCCCGGAATCTGACTTGCCGATGGCTGGAAGGTTTGCAAGGCCGTGCGGATTTGTTCTATTTCAATGCCTTGAACAAATCCAGCCAGACTAGCAGCTAGCGCATTCGCAATCATAAAGGGAGCCCGCCCGCCCATAGTCAGCGGCACGCGCTCAGCCTTTTCGATGCGGTGCAGCCAGTCTTGCTGAAGAATAGAGATATAGCCGTCTTCGTAGACAGCGGCAATTCCACCCTTTTGAATGTGCGATCGCACCAGCGGATTCTCTGGGTCCATCGAGAAGTAGGCAATCTTCGCCTTGACTCGCTCGGCCATCGCCGCAACTCGCTCGTCATCGGCATTTAGCACCACGTAGCCATCGCTCTGCACGGCCTCTGCCACCACAGCCTTGAGCTTAGCTAACTGCTCAATCGTATCGATATCGCCAATACCCAAATGATCGGCAGCCACGTTTAGCACAATGCCAACATCGCACTGCTTAAACGCAAGCCCTGAGCGCAATAGCCCGCCCCGAGCCGTTTCTAACACGGCCATATCCACAGTCGGATCTTCCAGAATCATCCGAGCACTCTGCGGTCCGGTAGTGTCCCCTTTTTCAACCAGATTGTTGCCAATGTAAATCCCGTCTGTCGTCGTAAAACCAACAGTGTTATACACCTGACGGAAAATATGAGCGGTTAACCGCGTTGTTGTCGTCTTACCGTTGGTCCCCGTAATCGCCACAATTGGGATGCGAGTAGGGCTACCAGACGGCAGCAGCATTTCTAAAATCGGTGCGCCTACGTTGCGCGCCACCCCTTCACTCGGGGCGACGTGCATCCGCAGCCCAGGCGCGGCGTTTATTTCTACAATTACCCCGTCTGCGGTTGCCAGCTTTTTAGAGATGTCAGTTGTGACGACATCGATTCCGGCAACATCAAGCCCAATTAAACGAGATGCCCGCTCGGCAATCCAAATCGTCTGCGGATGAATTTCGTCAGTGCGATCTACCGCCGTTCCGCCCGTGCTCAAGTTCGCAGTCTCTCTTAAATAGCAAATTTCACCGATATCTAATACAGTCTCTAGCGTTAGCCCCTGACTTGCCAACAGCTTGTCTGTGGTCCGATCTAGCAGGATTTTAGTCAAAATATTATCGTGCCCGTCGCCGCGCTTGGGGTTGAGATTTTCTTTTTCAACCAGCAGCTCAATCGAGTCTTTGCCATTACCCACCACATGCGCCGGGATTCGCTCTGCAACGGCAACCACTTTGTGGTTGACAACCAGAATTCGATGGTCTCGGCCCTGATAGTAGTGCTCTACAATCACCCCGTCAGAAACCAGTCTGGCTCGGTCGTAGGCGGTTTCGGCTTCTTCCCAGCTTTTGATATCTAACGTAATTCCCCGACCGTGGTTGCCGTCCATTGGCTTTACGACAATCGGATAGCCGCCTAGATAATCTAGCGTATCTTCAAGCTCGCGCAGAGAATAGACAACACTGCCTTTGGGAACAGGAATGCCCGCGTTTCCTAAAATCTGTTTGGTTCCTTCCTTGTCGCAGGCCAGCTCTACGCCCAATATATTGCTGTGAGAGGTGAGTGAGGCTTGGACGCGCTTTTGATGAATCCCATAGCCAAACTGCAACAGATTGCGAACAGGCAGCTCCAACCACGGAATCTGACGCGCTTCGGCAGCTTTCACCAGCGCTTCTGTACTAGGCCCTAACGAAGCGGCAAATCTCAACTCATTGAGATCGTATAGATCTTGCTCTAGCTCACTCTTGGGGTACTGACCGGTTGCAATAATGCTCTCACACAGGCGCAGCGCGGCTCTACTGGCATAGCGACCGGCTTCTTCATTCTCATATTGAAAGACGACCTGATACACACCGGGGGTTGCCGTTTCGCGGGTGCGCCCAAAGCCTACGGCCATGCCTGCAAGTGTTTGCAGCTCCAAAGCGACATGCTCTATGATGTGGCCCATCATAGTGCCAGTCTGTAAACGACTGAGGAATCCGCCCCTAACACCGGGAGAACAAAAGTGATCGACAAGGCTAGGCAAAGTTTCAACTAGCCCTTCATAAAACCCATCAATTGTATTGGAGGGGCGATCGGCTAGATCTTCTAGATCGAGGCGCATCACAATCAGGTTAGCGTAGCGAATACTCCAATAGTTGGGACCGCGAAGGGTTTGGGTTTTAAGGACTTTCATAGGTTAGGAAAAGCAGCTAGTAAGCGTAGGTAGACTTCGAATGCTCTTGAGAAAAGTGTAGAAAAAACTCAGCAAAAATTCACGCGAAACCGATGGAAAGAAATGAAAATGTCTGGAAATCTCTAAATAGACTTAGGGAACAGGCCCGTACAATTAGCCAGCTTTGCGAGCTAGTCAACCACTGAATTAATGGACGCTTGAATGACTGACAAATGAGGGTTGAGGAGCCTTTTAGAGGATCGATTGGAAGGTCGACTTTAGCTGTCGATTAGCAAACTGGTCGTAGCGGGCCCTTAAGTGACAAGCATCAAGTGATAAGCATCAAGAGGCGGGCATTAGGAAATGGGCATCAAGATACGAGCATCAGGAATGGTACTGGAGAACAGCCCGCTTTTTGTAATCGTAGCAGTCGCCTTTCTTCAAAACATGTACCCTAAGATTATGAAGGCTCAAAGGTGAATCTTCTCCTGTAACCGGGTGGTTGGTATGAGTGAGGCTACCGGGATCAACAATTGTAATAGTGCCTTTGCCTAACACTTGGAAGGTGCCGTCGCCGCCGAGGGCAATGCAAGTGTCTTCGTCGATGCCGACGCCTAAGCGATTGGGGTGAGCAGCGATCGCACTCAGCAGCCGCGCCATCCGATTGCGGTTATGAAAATGCTGATCGACGAGTAGCTCGGGCACAAAGCCCAAACCGTTTGTTAAGTCTACTAGTGCCTGATTGGGGGATTCACCGCTGCTGCCGCCTGCAATCATGTCTTCGCCCATAATGGCCGCGCCAGCACTCGTTCCGGCAATGACCAATTTGTTTGACTGAAGCCGCGCTTTGATTAAATCGACAACCGGTGTGTCACAGAGCAAGTCACGCAGCCTTAGCTGATCGCCACCTGTAATAAAGATGCCAGTGCAGCCTTTGAGCACGTCTTGCCATCGGGGCTCTTCGCATTCGGTTCGAAAGCGAATGTCGAGAATTTGCACTCGGGCTGCGCCCATACCCGTGAAGATTTGATAGTAGCGATCGCCTACAATCGTAGGCTCGCGAGATGCAGAAGGAATAATGCCGATATTCGCGCTACTACCACCCGCACTTTCAAAAAAAGCCCTTAGGATTTCGCAGCCGTTGGTCTTATCTTCTGCCCCACCAATGATCATCACTGGATACCGGGTAGAAATTGCCATAGACTTTTGAGCCAAACGTGATTTCATCTCCAGCATAGAACTATCCCTGACATTTATTAAGGGCATCCGTTTCAACCTCAGCAAGTTTCCAAACATATGTACGACATATGTATGATCAGACGCAATAGGTCGAACTAGGAAGCAAACGTATTCATCTATACCAAATTATCAACTGCGCACCGGGCTTGTGTTGTATCCGTTTTTACATAATTTAGGGACCTAGCTCGAATAAGCCCGGACTCGGATTCAAGCTCGAATGAACTGGCAGACCTCGAATAAACAGGGCAAAAATGTATGAGGGCTCTACAATTGAACCTACAATTAAAGAAAAATCGAAGATCGCTCAAAACACACATCCTACCCATAACGGCTATGAGTCAAGCAGACGTCAATCAATCTTTAGAGGCTCTCCACGCTGAACTCAGTCAGCTAGATACGCCTGATACGGCGGTCAAAGACAGACTGCTCAAATTGATTGGAGATGTAGAAAAACAGCTGGAGAATCCCGAAGACTCAGCGCATCAGCAGACAAACTTGCAAACGCTGCCGACGCTGATTGAACAGTTCGAAAGCGACCATCCCAACGTCACTAGAGCGCTTTCTAAGTTGCTCACTACCCTTAGCGGCATGGGCATCTGAGCCTTCAGCCGTGGCAGTGCTTGAATGGTTTGCCGCTGCCGCACCAGCAAGGATGTGATCGCTTGGGCTGATAAGGCGGCAAAATTTCCCCTTCCAAATAAAACCATCGGCTCTTTTCTCGCACAAGCTCCTTTTCTCGCACAAACCCCTTTTCTCGCACGAACTTAGAACGCTCATGTAGCTGAGCCACATTGCCAGTCGTATTACTGGCCGCGTTACTGGCCGCGTTACTCACAGCAGCCGGACCCAACCGGGAGCGATAGGCCGCCACAAACTCTACAACGCCCGTTGTGTCTTTCTTTTGTCCCTTTTGCTTATCAATCACCAGCAGATTTAGCCACTCGGTCGCGCGGATGGTTTGCAGCAGACCTTCGCGATCGCCAGAGGACGACGCGCTAGGGTGATGGGTCGCCAGTAAATAATCAACGTGGCCAGTGCAAAAGGAACTGTAGCGCGATCGCATTAGCACCTCAGCCGTCAAAGCGACAGCCGCCGATAGCAGATAAGGCTCGCAACAGCGCGAGAACAGCCGCTGACTGCCGCAATAGCATCGATTAGAGGTCATACTCAAGCCGTTTTCTTTCCATCTACGCTAAGCAGACCCGGCCCGTTCTCGACGGTCATTAACAGTCCGCCTATCAGCGCAAGGTTTTTCAAAAAACCGCCAAGATCGCTAGTCGGCGGATGAAAAATTAGCGTTGTCGGTATCAAGAACGCAATCAATAGCCACGCGCCTATTTTCGTTTGATAGCCCAGCAGCAGAAACACTGCTCCCACCAGCAAAAATACAATTGTACCCACGGCCAAAACGCTGGCTAGCGGGAGTCCTTTTCCGGAAATCGTCGAGACAAACCCCGAAAAACCGAGTAGGTGATTGATCCCGGCATTCAAAAAAATTAGCGCCAAACAAATACGTCCGGCTAAAGCTAAATACATTTGGAAAGCTTCCTTTAGTAACGAGTTAAATAGTAACGAGTCAGAAGATCTAGAGACCAGTTTAGAGGGTAACAAAGCGAGCGCCTGTCTGATCGCGTTTGTTCTGATCGCGTTTGTTCTGATCGCATTCATTCTGATCGCACTTGATTCTGATCGCATTTATACAATGAGAATGCGATTCAGACGTTGCTGCTAAAATAGCTCAGTGGTCGCTAAATAGAACATCTGTTTTACTATGTCGTACTCTGCTGCTAGCACTGAGATGGCCCCAAACAAGCAGGTCGAAGCAATCCCAGAGATTCTTCCTGGGCTGACGCTCAGCCAGCAGCAGTGGGACGCTTTGCAATCGCTAGAAAATTTTCTCCACAGTGACGAAAAAATTTACCTGCTAACTGGCTATGCAGGCACCGGAAAAACAACCCTGCTCCAGGCGCTAATTAGCCGACTTCAGCAAAGCCACGACAGCAGACCCGTTGCCCTCACCGCGCTCAGCAACAAGGCCACCAAAGTTCTACAGTCGATGGCCTACCGCTGGGGCTGCGAAGTAGACTGCATGACCTGCTGCAAACTGCTAGGGCTCAAGCCAGTGATTGATAAAGAAACCGGAGGGCAAAAGTTTGAGCCGGACCGCGATCGCAAAAATCTGACTACCGAATACGATCTTGTGGTTGTAGACGAATGCTCCATGATCAACGAGGAAATGTGGATACTATTGGTCAATACCGTCTCCAACTTTACCCAGCGCACCCAGCTGCTTTTTGTC
This sequence comes from uncultured cyanobacterium, assembly GCA_963833005.1. Lineage (GTDB taxonomy): Bacteria > Cyanobacteriota > Cyanobacteriia > Phormidesmidales > Phormidesmidaceae > Phormidesmis. The sequence continues at coordinate 824,568 of CAWHWK010000003.1, forward strand.
GGCGACTCCGCCCAGCTTCCCCCGGTTGGTGAAACACAATCGCCCTGCTTTGAGCAAATCATTGCGCGCAGCGATCTAACCGACGTCATTCGCTATGGTGGCGCAATTGGCCTGCTCGCAGAAGATATTCGCACGCATTTAGAGCGACCGGCCATGCCTAGGGCAGTGAGCGATCGCAACAAAACCAATACCGAAGGCATTTTCACCATTCCTCAGCCCCACTGGGAAACCCTGATGCTCCGTGCCTTTAAAAGCGACGCCTACAGTCAAAATCCAGATCAGGTGCGCGTTTTAGCCTACACCAATGCCAGGGTCAACTATCTAAACAACAAAATTCGCGCCGCCATCTACGGTGACAAAGCCGCCCGCTTTATGCCAGGAGAGCGCTTAGTGGCTCGCAACGCCTGCATGGGCCGCGACGGCATCTTGTTGCAAACCTCAGAAGAGTGCGAAGTGCAAGCAGCCTACCTTACCCGGTTTGAAGGCTGGCTAGTGTGGGAGCTAGAAGTCACAACCGATGAAGACTCTGAACGTATGCTCAGAGTCTTGCACGAAGACGAACAGCAGCGCCTCAAAGAGATTCTCTCTAACTACGCTGAACAAAAGCAGTGGATGGCTTTTTGGGACTACAAAGAACTCTTCCACGACTTGAGCTATGCCTATAGCCTTACCGTTCACAAGAGCCAAGGCTCTACCTTTCAAGACGTTTTTATTGACGTGCCCAATCTCATGCTCAATCGCAAAGTAACAGAGCGCAATCAGCTTTACTATGTCGCCTTTACCCGCGCATCAAAAAGACTGTTCCTATGCCAATAAGAACAGCCTATAACCCTTGATTTGAAGCCTTCACTCTAAACCTGCAGCCCAAAACCTATAGCCTAAAACTTACAGCCATAAAACTTACCTAAAGTTAGAAAGTTTTGGCCAACAATAACAAATGCATCTAAACGCGTGGGCGACGACCCATCACAAGCGATACGACAAACAGCACTAGAAAGACAAAAAACAGAATCTTAGCAATGCTGGCCGCACCAGCCGCTAGCCCACCGAAGCCAAGTACAGCCGCAATTACAGCTACAACTAAGAACAGTAAAGAGTAACCTAACATGAAAAAACCTCGTAAGTCGGTATCTGGTCAAATGGACTTTTGCCAAGCGGAACAGTGCGCCTGATTCATTAAACACTGGCAATAGATAAGGGCGATCTTCCCTAAGAGGGACTTATGCAAAAGGCAAGGATGATTTACGGTGGTCGTTGATAATGCTCGTGTTTGGGCAGAAATTTCTTAATGCCCAATTTCTTGGCTAATCATTTCAATTGCCTGATCGATCTGTCGTTTACTCACCATCAAATTAGTGACCGCTCGAATGGTATGTGGACCATTTGCTAGCAAGGCTACGCCCACTTGCCCTAGACGCTTTACAACTTCACTCGCATCGTACTTAGGTACTATAAAATTGACAATATTTGTCTCTACGCTCAGCGGGTCTATCTCAATGCCGCTAATGCCTTGTAAGCCTCTCGCTAACCGCTGAGCGTGATTGTGATCTTCGACTAGGCGATCGCGCTGATGCTGCAACGCATAGAGCGCGCCTGCGGCAATCATCCCCGCCTGGCGCATTCCCCCGCCAAACATTTTGCGAAACCGCCGAGCTGTCGCCATCTGCGCAGCCGATCCGACTAGCGCTGAACCGACAGGCGCACCTAGCCCTTTAGAAAAACAAACGCTGATCGTATCAAACGGCTGAGCATAGGCGGCCTCGGCAATTCCCGTCGCCACGCAGGCATTCCAAAAGCGAGCACCGTCCATGTGCAAACGCAGATCTTTTTGCCGACAGACCTCGGCAATCTCCTGGATAGTCTCTAGGGGAAAAATTTTGCCGCCGCCGCGATTGTGCGTGTTTTCCACACAAACGAGCTGCGGCCTGGGGAAATGCGGATTGTGCGGACGCAGCGCTTTGACGACCGACGCTGCCGAAAAAACGCCTTCTTCACCGGGCAGCAACCGGCAGCTTACACCCGATAGCGCCGCCGGGCCGCCCCCTTCGTAGTAGTAGATGTGGGCTTCTGCTTCTAGCAGTACTTCGTCGCCAGGCTGAGTGTGCGATCGCAGCGCCACCTGATTTGTCATCGTGCCCGATGGCATATAAACCGCGGCTTCTTTACCTAGCAAGTCGGCCACATAGGCTTCAAGTGCATTTACCGTCGGGTCATCGCCTAGCACATCGTCACCAACTGGCGCACTTACCATCGCCTGCCGCATCTCTGCGGTAGGCTGCGTCACCGTATCACTACGGAGATCAATCATCGTTTTACCTACCTATATCAACAAAACTAATATGGCCAAATCAACCTAAAACAGACACCTTTGTGAATAGCATCATCTCTTCAAGCAGACTTACACCCCTTTGTCTTTTTTTATACTTATGCTCGCATTTGGGGCACTTTCTTTTTAGATGGGTGCGATTACCTCACTACCAAATTCCCAAAAATACCAGTGTTTCAAAAAATACCAGTATTCCGAAAGATATGAATCGCTCACTTCAACATAGCCCTAATGCTCATCGCGCGCTGAACAGAATGTCAGCCGCTATCCGTGAAAGCTTTACGCTAGAGCAAGCCCAGGCACTAGAAAACGCAATAGCCCCCCGCACGCATCGAATTGATATTCGCGGCCTGGTGCCACTGCGAGGCAAAGAGACCTACTTTATGTTCTTAGTTGGCGCTAACCGACGCAGCCGCCCTAACGCCAGCGACAGCGATCGCCTCAGCAGCTCATACCCACCAGCCGCCGCCGCCGCGCTAACGCAAAAATGCCGCCTGTGCCCTAACACCTATCGAATTTTAGTTAGGATGCCAGAAAATATCGGCAGCACGTTTACCCCGGCGCAAATACGCGCAATAGAAGCGGCCTTAGTCCCCCACCGCCACCGCATCAAGCTCTGTCTCTCGCTTCCGTTTTTTGGCAAAGGGGCCTACTTGGTTTTTGCAGCAGGCCGTAACCGAAGAAAAGCGCGCTATTACAGCCCGAAAAAACGCAACCCTTTCACTGTCCCTGCCGTATTTGGTAGCGTTGTTTTGAGCGCGATCGCAATTGCAGGGCTGGTTCAGCTCAGAAGTAGCAAGCTGCTAGCCGAGTCCGATCCGGTCTTTCAAGCGGGCGAAACCTTCTATCCAACCGCTGTCCCTTTCAAAAAAAATAGAAGAGAGTGCGAAGAAAGTAATCGCAAATGGATAGACGGCCAGTGTATTGATCGAATTCACGATCCCATCTTTTGATTTTAAGATCTGGCCGTTTGAGGTTTGGCCGTTTGAGGTCTGGCCTTTTGAGGTCTGGCCTTTTGAGATCTGGCTTTTTAAGGTCTGCCCTTTTGGGATCGTGATTTAGCAGCGCTACAGATGAACGCTCCCTACTATAGCGGCGTGAGAAGGCATACTCTGCAAGCAGGCAAAGCCTAAGTACGCCGAGAGTCACTTGGCCCCTCAAGGCGTAATGGTTTTACCGGTGTTTCTGTGTTCAAGCCAAGTGACCAATGCTATAGATTCGGGAAAATTAGGTTATCAGCCAGCGCTCAATCCTATGAACACCCCTGTGCATCCACAAATACAGAGAACCCTAGCCGCAATTGTGGTTACAGACGCGGTTGGCTTTAGCAGGCACATGTCTCGTGATGAAGACAAAGCGCTCGCGATGATCAATCGAGACATCAAAATCATTTCAGAGCTGTGCGAATTTTTTGAAGGGCAAATCCTCAAGACAGTTGGCGACGGCGTTCTGATGTACTTTATCAGCGCGGTGCAGGCAGCGGCCTGCGCGGTTGAGATGCAAAAAACCTTTCTAGGGTTCGCCCGTAATCCCAAAGGCAATGACCATTTTACCCACCGGGTAGGCGTGCACTTAGGCGATATTTTTTTTAACGATAACGACATGATGGGCACCGGGGTCAATATCGCGGCCCGTTTAGAATCTGAGGCTAAAGCGGGCGCTATCTGTATGTCTCAAGTGGTTTACGATGTCGTCAAATCTAGGTTAGAGCTAGATGCTGACTATATCGGTCAGCTCTCACTCAAAAATATTCCAGAAGCCGTTGCCGCTTACAACGTATGGCCCAAGGGCATGCGCCCAAACAAAGAGACAGAAGCAACCACTGAAGCCGTCTCTCCGCTTTCTATTACGCCCATCAATTCGGCGGTCAAAAAGTTAGTAGCACATCCTAATCACAGGCGGATCAAAAAGCTGCTATATGGCACTCACCAGGTCTGTTGGGAAAACGATGCGGCTATTTTAGAAGGAATTCCGCTAAAGGTGCTGCTAGAATCTTTGACGGATCGCAATGCCAGCCTCGAAGAATGTCGCCATAGCCTGTATGAGATAGTCGCCACGCTCAACCGCAAAGACACTTATTCTAAGGTCGCAGAGGTTATTTTAGATGCCTTGTACGATGTGTATATAGAGGCGACTGGCGGCACGCTGCCTGAGTCTCAGCTAGGTGGCGAGCTGCTAGAAAATCCGCTGAGCGCTCTGTATAAAGACGTAGCACAGCGAATAGAGCAAACGGACGACCCGATTCGGATGAAAAAACTGTTGTACTGTCTGTGCCACGACAAATGGGAAAATAACAGCGACTACGTTGCTAGTATGGACACGACTGCACTGATAGAAAGGGTCTGTGAACATATTCCAAGTGCTCAAAGCTTTCAAGAGCGGTTGAGAGTTATCTTGCTCCGGCTCAACCGTAAGGCGAAATACGCCCCTATTGCCAATATCTTGTTTAGAGAGTGTCAGGTTCTGTACCCAGATGTTGACAGTCCAATTTCTATGCCTGGAAGCGTAGAGGTAGAAGAATCTCACACGGAAAACACTCAGATTAGCCCAAAAAGAAAGCCCGATCAGCAGGCTCCGCAACAGTCAGCCGCTAAACCTTTATTCATTCGATCTGCACCGGTCAGTCATTAGCTTGCATCTCACTGGCTTGCATCTCATGGCCGCCAACAAGACTGCGACAGAAAATTAGCTCGGTTAAATTTCAATTGCCAACATTGCAGGGGAGGTTGTAGCTTAAGCTTTTACTATTCAAAAGCATTGGCTGCACAGGTGGCAGGGTTTAGCAAATGAGTACTCCTAAAGTTTTTATTGACGGTGAAGCAGGCACAACCGGCCTGCAAATATATCAGCGCCTGGCGCACCGAGACGATCTAGAAGTTATCAGCATCGATCCGGCTAAGCGTAAGGACGGAGCGGAAAGAGCCAAGCTAATTAATGCGGCGGATGTGGCTATTTTGTGCTTGCCGGACGATGCGGCTCGTGAGGCGGTGGGCTGGATCAATAATTCTAAAACAAAGGTTTTGGATGCAAGTACTGCGCACCGTACGGATGCTGCCTGGGTGTATGGGTTTCCAGAGCTGGATCCTGACCAACGGCAAAAGATTGCCTCGACTAGCCGAGTGAGCAATCCGGGCTGCTATCCAACCGGTTTTTTAGCTGCGATCGCGCCCCTAATCCGCACCGACACCTTGCCCAACAGCTTTCCGGCTACCGTCAACGCCATTTCTGGCTACTCTGGTGGCGGCAAAAAAATGATTGCCCAGTACGAAGACTTTCGCACAGAAGACCCTCAGCAGGCTGAGTCCAAATCACCCTACAGTCCGTATGGGTTGAAGTTTGGGCACAAGCATGTAAAAGAGATGCAGAAGTATTCGGGGCTGACGCACACACCTTTGTTTGTACCCTCTGTCGGTGATTTTGAGCAAGGGATGGTGGTACAAATGCCGCTGCCGCTGTGGGCCCTAGATAACCCGCCTACTGGCGCGCAAATTCACCGCGTTTTAGATCGGCACTACGCTAAAGAGCCGTTTGTACGCGTCATGCCGTATCAGCAGCCAGAACTTTTAAGAGACGGCAATTTTTTAGAAGCCAAAACAGCCGTCAATACAAACGAAGTGCAGCTATTTGTGTTTGCCAATGATAATACCCAAGAGGCCCTGCTAGTCGCTAGGTTGGACAATCTGGGCAAGGGTGCTTCTGGCGCAGCTGTGCAAAATCTCAACATTATGCTGGGGCTGCCTGAAGATACTGGGCTACAGCCGTAGGGAAAACAATTCTTTAACAGAGAAGTTAAGAGAGAAGCAGGCATGGTACAAGTCAAAGTAACAGGATACGCACAGCAGCTAAATCCAATAAAGGCGCAGCTGTCTGATATTATCCATAGCTGTTTGCAAGAAGCCTTTGGCATTCCAGAAAACAAACGTTTTCAGCGGTTCTTTCCGCTAGCCTCAGACGATTTTTACTATCCGACCGACCGCTCTGACAAATACACCATCATTGAGATTGTGATGTTTGAAGGGCGCTCTGTTCCAACAAAGAAAAAGCTGACTCGGCTGTTACTTGAGCGAATTCCTCAGACGCTGGGCATTTCGGTAGAAGATATCGAGATAGCGATGTTTGATTTGCCCAAACACAACTGGGGAATACGGGGAGTGCCAGGAGACGAGGTCGTTTTGAAGTATTCGGTCGACACTTGAAGCAGCGATCGCACACCACATCTGACAATGACGGTTGACCATGACCTAAATTGACTATAGCTGCATGAATAAAGAAAAGGCCGCAAACCTGAGCTTGCGGCCTTTTTGTTTAGCCTTTTTTGTTGATGAGTGTAAAGCTAGAAAACTGAAAGAGAGCTTCCCTCAATCAAGGCAGGCTAAGACCTTTACCACAAAGCCCGAGGCGAGTTGTTCTGTGTAGGCGCGGTGCTATTATCTTCCATTTCAGACATGGGTGGATTTGGCCGAGGGGTAGCCGTCGGCATCGGTGCTTCGGTCAAAACCGGGCCTACTAGCGCTAGCACTTCAGACTGAGTCGCATATCCGTCGAACGCATCCGAGCTAAAAGGAATAGGAGAGCCCATTCTGTTTTCGTTATAGATTACTTCGCTGCTGCTAGCGTTGGCTGAAATCCAAGGATTTACATCAGCGCCAAGCAAAGTGCTCCGCAAATATCTCACGCCTGCGGCATGGCGAGCCTCTACGCTGTGAATTGCTAGCGCGGCAGCTAGTACGGTCTTACCCGCATCACCGGCTGCTAGCAGATTTTGGACCTGCCCTTTATAAGCAGCTACACCCAAATCCTCAACATACTGCCCAACCAGCAAAAAGTCTGTTGGATTGGCAAACGGATCGCGACCTAAAATAGCCGAATAGTTGGGGTTGGTCGGAATTGTAATGGCATTTGGATCGCCGCCCAAAGAAGGTAAAACGGCTGAGAGATCCGCAACGTGCTGAGCCTCGTCTTGGCCATAGGAAACGATCACATCTTTGGCGGCTTGTGGCACACCAGAAAGACCGCCACTTTGCGCCGCCACAACCGCCCGGCGATAGAAGTCGGCTTCTAGCTTTTCGAGGGTGAGGGCGTATTCAGTTACCTGTCTGGGGGTCAAAACGGCGTCTTGGGCGTGGGCCGCAGACGCAGGCGAAAGGCACAGCAATAGTAGCGATAAAGAGAAGACTAACGCTGTCCCGCTGGCTAGACGCTGGACGCGAGCCGTTTTCTGGCTTATTTTCTGGCTTATTGTCTGGCCTGCTTTTTGGACTATCTGGCTGCACTGGCTGCTGAGGCGGCTAGGCAAACGCAGTAGAACCCGATTGAATGGCTGAAGCATGAGATTAATAGTTATCTTCATTAAATTCCTCCTGACGCTATGCGACGAGTGCGCCGTTAATTGGATTGTTGAGAATGCCAAGTGAACCCACAATGGAGACAATTTGCATAGGGCTGTACAGCTCGTCGTATGCTTTGCCTTTTAAGGGGTTGAGGCTAGCGACTAAATCTGCATCAGCAATGAGGCGATCGCTGTCTGGTTCGGTGGTGGGTTTGCCAAGCAGGGCTCGGACACCGCCCGCATGGCGAGCTTCAACCGATACGATAGAACCTGCGGCTAGGATGTAAGTTGGGTTTGTGAGGCTAGGGCCAGCACCGTTATAAGCATGAACGCCAACGTCTTCTAGGGTGACGGCTGTATTTAGAATGGTGTCGCGATCGCTCAATATAGCGCTCAAACCATCGGGATTAAAGCTTAGATCGGCTGTTTCAAAGAGAACATTATCGCCTAGAACGCTACGCAAAAAAGTAACGTGGGCAGCTTCTTGACCGCCAAGAACTCTTACATAGTTAAGTTCTTGCGGGTCGGTAATATTGCCGGAGCCAGCTGCTGCTGCGTAAAAAGCGGCTTCGAGTTCTTCGAGCAGCAGCGCGAAGTTAAGAATACCGATGTCATCAGCGTTGAAGGTGAGGGTAGCCGCCGTGCCAGATTGGGCAATAGCTTGAGCTTGAACAGCTTTGGGCAAAGTGGCTACTGCTAGCCCTGCAAAGCCCCAAAGCCCCCATTTCATTAAATCTCGTCTTGAAGCAGACAGTGTCATCTGTTGCGTCATATCAGCATCTCCCGAGCCTATTTAGCCTAATTTAATAAATATCTTGAAGTGAGCGTATGAAACTTGGTGTTTGAAGCGAGTAGATATTTACACCCCTCAAACTATGGCAGAACTACGGTTAAAACAGTGCATCAAAAGGAATAGATCTAGAGACAATAAGCTCAATTACTCAGTGGCTAAAAGGCTGCTAAAAGCTTTTTGTGACACACAAAACAAGCTATCTACTTAGAAGCCAACAAGAGAATTATCCAAGCTCTTTTTTTCTGTTTCTTTCGTCTGTTTGACTTTCTGTTTTTGTCCCTTTGATTTCTATTTGATGGCGAATAGCTCAATCAACGTTCGCTCGAAGTGTTCGCTCGAAGTAGCTCATTGAACGTTCGTTGAATGTACGAGCAGGCAGCCTATTTGGATGCAGCTAATTCTCCACAAAAATTCTTCGCGAAATTACGACTCGCAAAAACTACGACTTGCAAAATTAAGGCTCGACGGTGACTGGCGTGCCTAAGGCGATGATGTCGTAAAGCTCGCGGATGTGTTCGTTATACATGCGGACGCAGCCGTGAGAAGCCGCTTGGCCGACAGAATCGCGGTTGGGCGTCCCATGAAAGCCAATGACGTTAGTGCCATCTGTCCAGAAACCGATCCAGCGATCGCCTAAAGGATTGTCTGGGCCGGGCGGCATGATTTCGTTGGTAAACGGATTGGTCCACCCTGGCTCTGAAAGCTGCGAAGACACCTCAAAGTCTCCGATTGGCGTTTCCCAGCCGGAGCGACCAACGGCTACTGGGTAGCTGGTTTCTACGGTTTCACCGCGCTGAACGTACACGCGGCGATCGCTTAGGTCTAGCCGCAGGCTCAGCGTTTGCTCTGCTGATTCTGTTTCGACTGATTCTATTTCGCTGGCTCTGTTTCGACTGATTCTGTTTCGACTGATTCTGTCTCAGTTGCTTCTGTCTCAGCAGGCGCTGGGACTGGACGTGCGGGGATAGTCTCTAGCAGGTCTTGTAGGCGGGGAGATGTGGATTGAGCGATCGCAGCTGAGCCGAAGCTGCTGAGCAATAGAGTGCTCAAACTCCCTAGCATTACTCGATAAATCAGCTTGTTACGACGCATTGAGTTCAAATTTGTAGAGGATGGGTTGAGAGAGGATGGTTGAGACAGCTTTGAGGCAACCTTAAGGCTGCCTGTGGATTCAGATAGATATACTGACACTACCCTAAGCTAACAGCAGATCGACTTGTTTTGCTTTCCGCCCTGCAAAGTGGCACACTCAGACGTTGACAGGCGTCGCAGCGTTTTTTTGATTTCTGGCGCTGGCATTTTCTTCTAAGACTTTCGACTTATTCTGTACCGGCTTTGTGTTTGGCTTTGTATTGAGAAATTTTGAACCAGGAGCCGGAGCCGACTTCTTTTTCAAATTCGGCAATCACCCACTCACCGGGCTTACCGCCTGCACCCCGCGCACTTTTATACAGGTAGTCTACTATCGCTAGCTGCTCATCCCAATTGGGGCGACTGCCAAACAGTGAGCCCAGACACCAGCTTGGGTTAGGCTCGCGTCCGCACTGGTCGAAAAAGGTTCTGTCGGCCCAGCCGGGGCCTCGATCAGCTTTGTAGGCACGCCGACGGTGGCCGTGATACAGCTCTATTAAGGTGGGCACATCGCGAATTTGTCGGGCCTGATCGTTTGAATAAATTTCGACCATATCTTCTGTGTTAACCGGTCGATCGCTAATCCACTGGTGATCGCAATCAGGGCACTTGACGATAAAAGTCAATACGATGCGGCCACAGGCAGGGCAGGGTTTGGTTGGCGGAGCACCGCCGCCCTCAGATGTCGCTTGACGAGTGGGCAGGCTGTAGCTTTCTACGTCTTCAGGAAAGCCTAAGCGCTGCAAGTTGCCTGCCTGGTCAAGAATAATGCCAAACGCTTTGCCAGTGTGAGGGGAGATTCGCATCACGCGCCCTAGCTGCTGAAAGTGCATGGCGCTAGATTTGGTGGGGCGCAGCATCAGGCCCACTTCTACGCTGGGTTCGTCAAAGCCGATGCTGATGACGTTGCACGAGGTCAACACCATCAGCTCGCCAGTTTTGAGGGCGTGATAGAGCTTTTTGCGATCTTTGATGGCGGTGTTGCCGTCAACGGTATCGGCAGTGATGCCCGCTTTGCGAAACTGTTCGGCGACATGTTTGGCATGTTCTATATCGACGCAAAAAGCGATGGTGCGTTTGCCGTGGCCGATGCGAAACCACTCTTCAACAATTTTTTCGACTAGCTCGGTGCGATCGCACGCATTCTTCAAATCTCTCTCATCGTAGTCACCCCTGGCCGTTTTCACCTCGTCTAAATTTGCCATGCTGTCTCGCGGCATACTGTAATACTTCATTCGCGAGAGATAGCCCATCTCTTGCAGCACGCTCGGTACGGGCGAAGAAACCAGCGTGTCTAAATAGTCTCCTAACTGTTCTTTGCCTAATCGCAGCGGCGTTGCTGTCATTACCAAATGCACCGCGTCCGCGTGGGTTTTTAGCATCACCTTTTTCCCCACTTTGCTAAAGAGCGTGATGTGGCCCTCATCGTAAAACACCACATCGGCAGGCCACTTTTGCCACCATCGCCGTTTGGCCATGGTTTGAATGCTGGCAATTTGAATCGGCGCGTCGCGGTTTTCTTCCCAGCCTGCTTTAATAAAGCCGCACTGCAAGCCAAAAGCCTTCATTTTTTCGTAAGTTTGGCCTACCAGCACATCCAGGTGCACCAAAAACATCAGCCGCTTGCCCGCTTCCCGGCGTGGGCACAAATTTTGCCGCTGATGATGGTTTTTCCGGCTCCGGTTCCAGCAATAATGGCAATCCGCTGATGGCCCTCGTTCAGCTCGCGGTAGAGATCGCTAATTAGCGTGACCTGATAGGGACGCAGCTTTGGAGGGCCAGCAGGAGTAGCCGGAGTGATTTCTGGTGGTGGATCGTCCGAGGCGGCGATCGCATCTACGGTCACATCTACGGTCGCGTTATCTACGGTCGCATCTACAGTCGCATTATCGACAGTCGCATCGTCTACAGTCGCATCTGTGGAAGACGGTGAAGGAGAGGACGGTGAAGGCTGAGACATAGGGCAAAGTAACATCCAACAGAAATCTATTGGCGAGCAGTCCGTTAAGCAATCTGTTAATAGTAAGCGCTACGGCATAATCTTAGCCAGTGTTGAAGCCAGGGAAGGGGACAAGGCTAAAACGACTAGATCGAGCAAACGATACTGTTGCTTTTGATCAGCGTCATTCAAGGAACGTCATTCAAGGAATATTTAATCTGATGCCAGGTCACGGTCAGGCTGGAATCTAGCGATATGGAAAGAGACGCTAGCCGTCCGGCGCGATAAAAAGATCGCGGAAGATTGCGGATTCTACTACGGACGGGAATTGATGCAGGGCGGTCGGCATCAAGTGCAGGGTGGTCGGCATCAAGTGCAGGGCGGTCGACATCAAGTGCAGCGCGGTCGGGAGTGGTTGCAGGGCGGTCGGGAATGATTTTGCAATGGAGCGGAGTTGATGCAGCGTGGTGCTGAGTGATTCCCGCATGGAGCGGAGTTGATGCAGCCTGATGCTAAGCGATTCCCGCATGGAGCGGAATTGATGCAGCGCGGTAACGGATGATTGCAGCGTGCGACTGATAAAGTGCAGTTGCTGAATCACTCAGTCTGCGGTCATGTCGCTGCTAGGCACTGTCAGAATGCTTGATTCGATGCTTTGCCATACGTCGGGAGAGACTCTTGTTGCGCCTTCCTTACAGCAGATCATCAGCTCACAGATGTAGAGATAATCGGCAAGCGATTGAGCTTCTTCTGGAGATAACGAGGCTGTCTCGGGTTCGATGCCGAGTGCAGAGAACCAAATCTCATAGATAGATTCAACAAACTTTTCTTTATTCTCACGGCTCGCTTTCTCATTAAGTTTATTGTTCTGTAGTTTTTCGAGCGATCGCACTAACCCATCAAAATCTACATTAAAAAAGACGCTTGTACGACTGAAGCTGCGGGCGCGGGCGAGGTCGAGGTCGAGGTCGAGGTCGGCGTCGAGGGCAAGGTCGCGGTCGAAATCGAGGGCGCGGTCGAGATCGAGGTCGAGGTCGAGGTTGAGGTCGCGGGCGAGGTCGCGGGCGAGGTCGCGGACGAGGTCGCGGACGAGGGCGAGGTCGAGAATAAGAAAGATAGCAACAGCTCTTTTAGCCGCAGGCTTCAATTTTTCTTCGGATTCATCGATAGCAGTCTCTGCCCACTGCACTAATGCCTTGAGTCGGGGCGTATTGATATAGTCATCAGCCTGTTCTTTCATTGCCAACAGCAAACTATCTGCCCCCGACCGGCCCGACATCAATCCAGGCAGTAGCAAAAAGATCTCTCGCCAGCGACTGTCAGTAATGTGCTGCTGCACAAGTCCTTTCCACTCATTGTTATTCACCAAATACTGAGCAGCCAAATACTCTTGCAGCGTCAGATGAGAAAAAGAATACTGATCCTCCATCCGCTCTACCAAAATTCCCTGCTGCACCTCTATTGCATTCAGCACCTTCTCACTGTCCAGTCCCTTTGGCGCATTCAGGTTACCAGCCAAAAAGCCTCGAATCTGAGCAGACAGCCGCCGCTTATCAAAAAAGAGATGGTCGTCCTTCATGCCATCATAGGCAATCTCAGAAAGCAAAATCTCTTCTTGCTCAATACTCAGCCCCTCATAAATGTCATCTCGCAATATTCGCTTCTCCGCCGCCCACTCTTCTAGCAATATCCGCAGCGCCTTTCTGTACAAACTGCTGCGATTATTCGGGAATCGCTGAGAAGCGTCCATACACCAAACACAGGTAGGTCAGCAGTAATGGCGTATGCGCAAGCTCTTTCGAGGCTTTATTCTCTGGCTTTTTTAGCACTTCCCAGAACTTTTCGGCTGTCTTACGTTCCCTGTCTAGCTCATCACCAAACCAATTTGCTAACAAACTGCTGAATCTGTTCATCGTCAAAGTCAGCCATCGTCACATTGCTAAATCGCTGAAACGCACTGCCCCGATAGCCCGCCGCTGCCACCCGGCAAGACGCAATAAAGCGATTTTTATCATAGAGATCCACAAAATCTCGAATCGTTTTCAGCACATTATCCAGGTTCGCACTCGGCACCTCATCCAAGCCATCTAGCATAACCAACAGATTCCCCTGCACCAGCGCATTTTCCATAAACGCCTCTGCTTCTGGAAAGCCACAGGTTTGAAATTCAGCCGCAATGAACTTAGCAATGTCCACATCACTCGCCTCAAACCGCTTTAGCTCCAGCAACACCGGAATCACTCGCGGCTGATACACCGCGTCCTCATAGTAAAAAGTCCGCAGCGCCTCTAATCCTACCTTCCTCAAGAAAGTACTCTTGCCTGCACCCGGTCCACCCAACACCATCAGGTACTGCTTTTGATTCGCGATTGCAATGCCAGATTGTTTTTTATTCTCACGCCCTCTACTGCTGTATCCGCGAAAGCGATTCTCTCGAAAAGTCTCTTCCAAAGCATCCGGATCAAACTGCAAAATGTCTCGACTATCCAGCAGCTTCACCCCCGTATACACAGACGCCAAATCCACCGGCTCCCGCATTCCCAGCACCTTTAGCTGACAGTGTCGCTTCTGATACGTCTCAATATATCGACGAGAGGCATCAAAAATGACTTGCCTGCTCTTGTCTTTAAGGCCTTGAATTGTCTGGACAATGGCACTGCTGCTACCCTCTTTCGTTGTATCCGTAATCAGAGCCGCAATACCCTTCTGCCGCCGCGCCTATCAAAAATTCAGAGCCAGTCATATCGCCATGCTGTTAGAGCTATAGCCGCAGCATACCGCAATGCCCTACTACCTAGCTACAGAGCCTATTCTGGTTCCACAGTATCCAACCGAACATTACGATAAAGCTGCTCAATCGGCAGCTCAACGCCCATACTCGCAATCTCAACCGTCTCACCTTCCCTACAGGGAAAATACAGCCACATTCGTCCTTCCCCTCGCCGAAAACACTCCACCTGCATCCGCTTCGCACTAATCAGTACGTATTCTTCCAGCGTCGGAATCTGAATATATTCCTGAAACTTGTCTCCTCTATCTACAGTTTCGGTACTGGCAGAAAGCACCTCTACAATTAGCTTTGGAAACTGATAGAAGGTGTCATTTTTCTGATCGCGTTCGTCACAGCTAACAACCAGATCCGGATAGCGGAAAAACAGTCCTTCTTTCACCATCACTTTCACATCCGAACCAGTCATATCGCAGCCATCTTCTGCAACACGATCATCTAATATCTTACGAAGGTTGAACGCTAGTTTGTCGTGATTCTTAGTTCCGCCCGCCATGGCAAACACTTCACCATCGCAGTACTCATGACGAATCTCCTGCTGAGACTCCCACGCTAAATACTCTTTCAGCAGTCATGCGGCGAGACTGAGGAATTGCAATCATAGTGCTAAGTCCAAATACGATGTAGCTTCAGAACAAAATCAGGCAAAATATCTTCTCCAGAAAGTTCACTCGGCGCTTCTAAAACTTCCGTTGGTTTCCCAGCTCGATAGACTTCTACCCTTTTATTTTTAGGATCAAGCAGCCAGCCCAGCCTAGCGCCATTATCCATATACTCACGCATCTTTTCCTGAAGAGCGTTCAGCGTGTCAGACTCAGAACGCAGCTCTACTACAAAGTCAGGGCAAACGGGCGCAAAGGTTTCCTGCTTTTGCTCGGCGCTCATAGCGTCCCATCTTTCCTGGCTCACCCAGGATGCATCTGGAGATCGAGTCGCGCCATTTGGCAGCTTAAAGCCTGTTGAGGATTCGAAAGCCTCACCTAAACCGTCATGGTCTTCGTACCATCTATCAAGCTGCCCCGTTAAACTGCGATTACGTCTTCCGGTTTCCCATCCAGTTGGCGGATTCACTACAAGCTCTCCTTTTGCGGTTCTCTCTAATCTCAGTTCAGGGTTTGTAGCAGCGAGCAGCTCAAACTGCGCGTCAGTCACCGTTAAAGTGAGTTCTACTGGTAGCTCAAGAGAGAGCGTTGTGGGTCTTAGTGGCGTTTGTACCATGGCGATCAACCTTTCTGCGGTGGGTGCTGAGCAAGCACTTCTTTGAGATATTTACCAGTATAAGAGTCTTCAGTAGCGGCGACCGCTTCGGGGGTGCCTTGCGCGATAATTTGGCCACCGCGATCGCCCCCTTCCGGCCCCAGATCAATCACCCAGTCACAGCAGCGAATCACATCTAAGTTATGCTCAATCATAATCACCGAATTGCCCTTATCCACTAGCCGCTGCACTACATCCAACAGCTTGTGCACATCATAAAAAGAGAGTCCCGTCGTTGGCTCATCAATCAAATACAGCGTCTTGCCCGTAGAGCGCCTAGCCAGCTCACTTGCTAGCTTCATCCGCTGCGCTTCACCGCCCGATAGCGTCGGCGCTTTCTGCCCTAGCTTCACATAGCCTAGCCCCACATCCACCATCGTCTGCAACCGGCTCGCCGCCTTCGGAATATTCTCAAAAAACTTCAGCCCCTCTTCCGCCGTCGTATCCAGCACATCCGAAATATTCTTACCCTTGTACTTCACCTGAAGCGTCTCCCGGTTATAGCGCGCGCCTTTACACACCTCGCACTCCACATACACATCCGGCAAAAAGTTCATTTCAATCACGTTCACGCCCTGCCCACCGCAGGCTTCGCAGCGTCCCCCCTTCACATTAAAAGAGAACTGGCCGCGCTTATAGCCCCGCGCTTTGGCTTCAATTGTTTCGGTATACAGGTCACGAACAACGTCAAAAATACCCGTATAAGTAGCAGGGTTCGATCTGGGCGTACGACCGATAGGAGACTGGTCAATAACAATTGCCTTGTCCAAGGCTTTTAGGCCCTTGATGGGTTCCATTTCTTTGGGCTGAGGGATTTTGCTGCCAAAGTAGTGCCGAATAGCTGGGTACAACAGTTCATTAATCAAGGTAGATTTGCCAGAGCCGGAGACGCCCGTAATACAAACAAAATTGCCCAGCGGAATGTCAACGTCTATGTCGCAAAGATTGTTCAAGTGAGCGTTGCGAATCTGGATGTGGCGACCGTTACCGGGGCGGCGCTCGTCCGGGGTATCAATCTTCTGACGGCCTGAGAGGTATGCGCCAGTCAGCGACTCCTCACAGTTCAAAATGTCTTCTAACTGCCCTTGTGCAACAATCTTGCCGCCATGTACACCCGCGCCAGGGCCAATGTCTACAATGTAGTCTGCGGCCCGCATGGTGTCTTCATCGTGTTCCACCACAATTAGCGTGTTGCCCAAACCTTTTAAGCGCTGAAGCGTATTCAACAGCCGATCGTTATCTCTTTGGTGCAGGCCAATGCTGGGCTCGTCTAGCACATACAGCACACCGCTAAGGCCAGCGCCGATCTGCGTGGCAAGTCGAATTCTTTGAGCTTCACCACCCGAAAGCGTGCGGGCGGTTCTATCTAGTGTGAGGTAGTCAAGGCCCACATCTAGCAAAAAGGTAAGGCGCGCTTTGATTTCTTTTAGAACCAGTTCACCGATAGCAATTTGACGGTCGGAGAGCTGAGGGGCTTGGCCGTTCTCGCCAACCAGTTCATACACTCTGTCGCGACATTCTCGAATCGACGCGCTGGTAAAGTCTTTGATGTTGTAAGGCCCAATCCGCACCGCAATCGATTCTGGCTTTAGTCTGGCCCCTTTGCACACCTCACAGGATTGATCGACTAGGTACTTTTCTAGCTTTTGCTTATAGGTTTCCGAAGACGCCTCGTGATACTGCCGCTGCAGCATGGGCAGTACGCCTTCGTACTTACGCTGATAGCCTTTGGCCTTGCCATAGCGAGAGTCTGTTTCTATATAGATTTTCTCTTTGGAGCCGTGCAGAATGGTGTGTCGCTGTTCGTCACTGAGGCTGGCCCAGGTAGACTGTAGCTCGAAGCCGAACGCCTGCCCAACGCTGTAGAGTAAGGAGAAATAGTAGGTGTTGTCTTTTTCAGACCAGGGTGCGATCGCCGCGTACACCGGCACATTTGGGTCTGGCACCACCAGATCTGCCGAAAACCGCTGTAGGCTACCCAAACCATGACAGTTGGGACAAGCGCCATAGGGTGAATTAAACGAAAACAGCCGAGGTGACAGCTCATCCATCACCGCCCCGTGCTCAGGGCAGGCAAAGTTCTCTGAAAACACGATGTCGTCTGGCTGCGATGCCGTCTGAGACGCGGTTTGATTAGCCTCATCTTTCTGAGGCAGCACGTCAATAATCGCAATTCCATCCGACCGCTTTAGCGCCGTACTCAGAGAATCCACTAGACGCTCTTGCAAATCATCTTTTTTCACCAGACGATCTACAACAACTTCAATATCGTGCTGCTTATTTTTATCTAGCTCAATATTGTCACTCAGCTCGCGCAGTTCGCCGTTTATGCGTACCCGCACAAATCCCTCAGCCGCCAGTGCAGATAGCAGCTTCTGATGTGCTCCTTTTTTTCCACGCACTACCGGAGCCAATAGCTGAAACCGGGTCTTATCTGGCAGAGTCATAACCTGATCGACCATCTGGTCAATGCTCTGGGGTGAAATAGATCTGTCACACTTCGGACAATGCGGCTGCCCCGCCCGCCCATACAGCAGCCTAAAATAGTCATAAATCTCTGTCACCGTCCCCACAGTAGACCGGGGGTTATGAGAAGTAGATTTTTGATCGATTGAAATCGCCGGGCTAAGCCCTTCAATCGCATCCACATCCGGCTTGTCTACCTGACCCAAAAACTGCCGGGCATACGCACTTAGCGACTCTACATATCGCCTTTGACCCTCTGCAAAAATGGTGTCAAACGCCAGTGAAGACTTTCCTGAACCAGAAACCCCGGTAAAGACCACCATTTTGTCGCGCGGCAGGTCCAGGCTGATATTTTTTAAGTTGTGCTGCCGCGCACCGCTGATCCGAATCAAATTTTTCGTATCCGACAGGTCAATTGCGCCATTAGCATCCACCGTCAAATCGTCAATATGGGCCGCTGGTCTGGCCTTCGCTGACTTCCGAGTTTCCTTGGCTGATGAAGCTTTCGTCGTTGTTTTAGTCGCTGTTGCCTGGGTTGTCTTGGCTTGAGTTTTCTTGGCTTGAGTTTTCTTGGCTTGAGTTGTTTTGGCCTGAGTGGTCTTGGCCTTGGCTGTCTTAGCCTGACTGGTCTTAGCCTTGGCTGTCTTAGCCTGGGTGGTCTTGGACTCGGTTTTATTAGCGCTGGCCGCAGCCTCTGACGTTGATTTATCCTGAGTCGATTTCTTTTTGGGGGAAGCCATAGGGTGGGGGATAAAAATTCAGGCAGGTTTTAGTCTGCGCAAAAGCCGCAAAAACATTTCTTCATAGTAAACCACTGAATAATAAACCACTGAGCTATGTCGCCTGAGTCATCTCGCCTGATTTCCCCCAGGTCCAAATTCCAGGTCCAAATTCGTCGCTTGCGTCCAGCCTTGCGCCCAGCTTTAATCGCTTGCGTCTAGCCCACATCGCTGGCCCAGCTTACTTTTGGCGGCGTCGTTTCTACCAGCACCCGCCCCCGCGAAATCACCTGCCGTACTGTCGCCCGCTTCAAAATGGCCTCATACCGACTCTGCGCTTCTAATACCAACAGGTTCGCCGGTCGCCCTTCTGCCAGGCCATAGCTGTCTTTTAGGTTCAAAGTCTTAGCGCCGCCAGTAGTGACCATGTCAAAGCAGGCTTCCATTTCTGAAAGGCCCGTCATCTGGCACACATGCACCGCCATATCTGCAACTGCCAGCAAATTTCCAGTTCCCAAGCTGTACCAAGGATCTCGAATACAGTCATGGCCAAGGCTGACGTTTAGCCCGTTTTGCCACAGCTCTTTAACCCGCGTGACGCCTCGCCGCTTGGGGTAGGTATCCGTTCGTCCTTGCAGGGTGATGTTAATGAGCGGGTTGGCAATAAAGTTCATCTGCGATCGCCGCAAAATTCCCATCAGCTTTAGCGCGTAGGCATCGTTATAAGATCCAAATGCCGTGGTATGGCTCGCGGTGACCTCACGACCTAGACCGCTACGAATACAGGCCGCCGCCATCACCTCTAAAAATCGCGACTGCGGATCGTCCGTTTCATCACAGTGAATATCGATTAGGCGGCTGTATTTTTGGGCTAGCTCAAAGATTTTGTGTACAGACCGTACGCCGTCTTCACGCGTCAGTTCGTAATGGGGAATGCCACCTATGACGTCAGCGCCAAGCTGCAGGGCCTCTTCCATCAGCGCCTCGTTGCGCTCGTGTCCATACAGCCCATCTTGAGGAAAGGCAACAACTTGCAGCGTCATCCAGTCTTTGACCGCTTCACGCACTTCGATCAGGCCCCGAAGGGCCACAAGGCTGCGCTCGCTTACATCCGCATGGCTGCGCACAAACAAAACCCCCTGGCTGGCCTGCTGTTTTAGGGTCTCAATCGCACGTTTTTTGACATCGTCTATGGTCAAACTGGCTTTGCGATCGCGCCAAATATCAATCCCTTCAAACAGCGTCCCGCTCTGATTCCACCTGGGCTCACCCGCCGTCAGCGCCGAATCTAGGTGAATATGCGACTCCACAAAAGGACTGCTCACTAGCCGCCCATCAACCGCCAGCTCAGAGCGTCCTTTCATTGGCAAATTGGGTCCAATCGCCGTGATCTTTTGATCTGCGATCGCCACATCCACCAGCTCTGCCCTGCCCACCAGCCGACAGCGCCGCAACAACAACGAGGCATCCATACCAGGTATTTATCTCCTTTTAACCTATTGTTAAGCTTTGAGCATATCTGCCAACAGTTATTCCAGATTGCGCTATGTAAAGCAACCCAACACAGCCAACCTCCCAAAGTATAAGATCGCCAAAGTATAAGAAGATCGATAGCAACGCCGCACTCCACAGCGCTGCATCCAGATAGTCCCGCATCCAAAAAGGCTGTATCTAATGCTCTACGTCAAAAACAATGGAACTACAGCAACGCATTAACCAGCAACGCGTCAGACACATCATCGATAGCTACCAGCTAAGGGGCGATGACGGCGCTGCCTTCGAAAACACGCTCAATCAGTTGCTCAGCCAGTATCCCCATCGCTTAATAGAACTTGCCCTCGTCGAGACGCTGATCAAGAGCTGGCTAACGGTGCCAAGGGTCAAAGGTGTTTCTTTCTTAAGCGCAGCCCACAGCGAGCTCCAACAGTGGCAGACCGCCAAATACCAAGCAGCCCAGCAGCCAACAGCTCAGCCAGCGCTAAACACCTACACGTCCAGCTTCGCCCCCGGTTTTGCGTCTGATTTTGCATCTGACTTTGTCCTTAGTTTTACCCCCAGCCAGTTTACTCAAGTCACTGGCCTTGATGCCGAAGTGACCCTTGGCAACCCGGCAGCTGACGCACTAGCGGCTGACGCGCTGTCTATTTGATAGGACAACCACAGGCTTAAAACCGTAAACCACAGGTCACAGATCAAGACCGCACATCAATCTTTCACGGCTCTAGCAACAGACAGCATCCCCACAACAGATATGCCTGCGGCTATCAGTACTTCAGCCGCACTCTGCGTCGTTGCGCCTGTTGTATAAATATCGTCAATTAATAAAACACTGAGCCTACAGCTTGAGCGTTGCTGCCGTTTCTGCAAAGCAGTGCCTATGCTAAAGGCAGACTTCAAATTTTCTTGCCGTTCTCCCAGACCTAGCTGGTGCTGCGGCTGGGTATCTTGCACGCGGACCAGGCCATGCTCTATCAGTGGCAGACCGCTGCTGTGGCAAAACGAACGAGCAATGAGAGCCGCTTGATTATAGCCGCGTTGGCTGAGCCGATTAGCATGCAGCGGAATCGGGACAGCAGACACAGCGCATTCAGTAACCTGGAGTCCGGAGCTGGCTACTCGGTTATTCGGGTGCTGTCTGCGCGGCTGATGCGGCTGGTGTTGTGGTCGCGATCGCCACCGCTGCCCCAACGCTGCGCCCAAAACGCTGGCAACTTCCGAACGATGCTCATACTTCAGCGCGCGAATGGCCTGTTTAAGCGTGCCTCGGTAGGGCCCTAGTGCGCCTACAGGTATTTCGCCGCTTGTATCGAGCTGCCATTGGGTTTTAGAGTAGCAGTCTGCTTCAATTTGCCGCTGGCAGTCTACGCAAAAAACGGTGTTGGTAGGGCGATCGCACACCGAGCAGCCTGTCTTCAACACCACGCCGAGCAGCGACTTTATCCCCACCGTACTCAGGTATTTAGCACTCGCTACGATGCTCATAGTTAAGGGCTTAGAATTGAGGACTTAGAATTGAGGACTTAAAACTAGGAACTTAGAATTGAGAACTTACAATTGAGGAATCACAGTAGTAACGCTACCGTCTGAGAAAACTAAACACATCAGATCGGCCGAGCCTGCTTGGTCAGCGCTACTAGACTGACCTGAATCATCTACTGGCTCAAGATGAGGGCCCGCAGCGGACTGAGTGTCTAAGTTTGAATATTCTAAGTTCGCATATTCTGAGGCTGAACACTCTGATGTTGAATACTCTGATGTTGAATACTCTTGTGTTGAATACATAGTGAATTAATTTAATAACGAGATTAAGGAAGTCTGTTATATTCTTCCGGATCTGACCGAAATCGCACGAGCGTATAAGTAGCGAACTTTAGAATCTGCTCCATCTTTAATGAATAGGCAGAAAGTAAAACCGCCGACTCTCCTCGCACCAAAGCGTTTTAAGCTTCTTCTTCAGAGCAATCTGGCTACCGAGCAAGTGCACAGAAGAGTCTCTTGAAGCAATCTAAACCATAGGTTTACCGAAACTTCACGTAAGAATCAAGACAATTGAGTAGATCTACGTACGTTTTAGTCGCTTCTTTGCTCGCCTGCTCAGGAACGAAGACAAATGTCTCGGCGACAGCCTATTATTAAGAGGCATAACGCAGATTTACGCTGATCGGCTGAACTAAGCTCAGCCTAATGACGTAATTTTCTCTCATTTTTATAAGACCTTGGGTGTAGAACTTCGCAGCTACGTTTATCTCGACAACCTTCAACCCCAGCACGCAGCCTATATTGGCACCGTCTCCATTGGCTTCTTGCCTCTTCCCGGCGACGCTTCTTTGTGGATTGAGGTCTCCCCTGGCATTGAAATTAACCGTATTACCGACGTTGCGCTTAAGTCTGCGGTTGTGCGCCCTGGGGTCCAAGTCGTAGAGCGACTGTATGGCGTCTTAGAAATTCACGGGAGCCAGGGTGAGGTAAAAGCCGCTGGTCGTGCCATTTTGGGCTACCTGGGCCTAAAGCAAAGCGACTCGCTCAAACCAGAGCTGATGTCCAATCAGGTCATTCGCAATTTAGACCCGCACCATGTGCAGCTCATTAACCGTACTCGTCGAGGCAGTATGATTCTGGCAGGCGAAACGCTGTATGTGATGGAGTGTCAGCCTGCGGCCTATGCTGCGTTGGCGGCAAACGAAGCGGAAAAGGCAGCTTTTATTAACATCCTGCAAATTTCGGCAATTGGTAGCTTTGGGCGACTCTATTTGGGCGGGGCCGAGCAGGACATTTTGGCGGCAGCGCGGGCGGTAAAATCCGAAATGGAGGCGTTGCCGGGACGCTTGGATGACGATGACGATCCGGACGAGTAGCTATGGGAACGCCTCGTATCCATCCCGACACAATTGATGAGGTGCGCCAGCGGGCCGATATTGTCGATATCATTTCCGAGCAGGTGGTGCTGAAAAAGCAGGGAAAGGACTTTGTCGGGCTGTGCCCATTTCACGATGACAAGTCGCCTAGCTTTAGCGTCAGCCCTGCCAAGCAGTTTTACTACTGCTTTAGCTGCGGGGCAGGCGGCAATGCGTTTAAGTTTTTGATGGAGCTAGGCCAGCGCTCTTTTGCCGATGTGGTGATGGATTTGGCCCGTCACTACCAGATTCCGGTAAAGACGAGCGAGCCTGCCGAGCAGCAAGCATTACAGCGTAAGCTGACGCTCAGAGAGCAGCTTTACGAAATTGTGGCGGTGGCAGCCAAGTTCTATGAGCACGCCTTGTTTCAGCCAGATGGCCAGCAGGCGCTGACCTATTTGCAGCAGGAGCGGCAGCTAAGCACCGATACCATTCGCCAGTTTGAGCTAGGCTATGCGCCAGCAGGGTGGCAAACGCTATATGGCTATCTGGTAGAGCAAAAGCACTATCCGGTGAATCTAGTAGAGCAGGCTGGGTTAATTGTGCCGCGTAAGGAAGGTACGGGCTACTATGACCGGTTTCGTGAGCGGGTGATGGTGCCCATTCACGATGCGCAAAATCGGCTGATTGGCTTTGGGGGTAGGGGGCTGACAGCGGACGCGAAGCCGAAGTATTTGAACTCGCCGGAAACTGAGCTATTTGATAAAGGGAAGACGCTATACGGGCTCGATAAGGCAAAGGCTGCGATCGCCAAACAAGATCGCGCCATTGTGGTCGAAGGTTATTTTGACGTCATTGCCCTGCACGCCGCTGGGATCACCAACGCTGTAGCTGCGTTAGGCACGGCCCTCAACGCTGGGCAGGTAAAGCTACTGCTGCGCTACACCGAATCTAAGCAAATTATCTTTAACTTCGATGCAGACGCGGCTGGCGTCAAGGCTGCCGACCGGGCGATTGGCGAAGTGGCCGATATGGCCTATCGCGGCGATGTGCAGCTAAGAGTGCTCAACATTCCCGATGGCAAAGATCCAGACGACTACCTGCGCTTGCACACGCCCGAAGAATACATCGCCCTGACCGATGCTGCGCCGCTGTGGCTCGACTGGCAGATTAGCAATATTATCAGCGGCAGCGATCTCAAGCAGGCGGATCAGTTCCAGCAGACCTCGCAGGCGGTGGTCAGCCTGCTGAGCGACATTGCCAATGCCGACACGCGCACGCATTACATTCGTCACTGCGCCGAAATTTTTAGTCAGGGCGATGGCCGGATTGTGCCGCTGCTCGCCGAGAATTTGCTGGCTCAGGTGCGCCGAAAGCGCCGCAATCCTGGCGATAAAAAAGAGAGCGCCAACGACGTTAAGGTGCTCAACCGCAGCTTTTTAGAAGAAGCTGAGGCGGCGCTTTTACGCATTTATATCCACCATGCAGACTATCGAAGTGCCATTGTAGAGGGATTAGAGGGGCGTGATTTAGGTTTTAGCTTTTCGCACCACCGGGCGCTGTGGCGGATGGTGACAGAACTCTCACAGATTGAAACGGCGTCTCAGCTGGGCGCAGACCACGCCGGGCCACCCAAGGCAGCAGAGCAGACAGTGCTGCAAACGCTGCGTAATTTTTCCTCGGAGTCAAAAGGGCCGCTGTCGCTGGTAAATCACCTGCTGTACTTGGATGAAAAGAGTCGGCTAGATACGGTGCGGCCATCGCTGGTGGTTCGAGCTGCGATCGCCTGCATAGAGCGCACAATGTGTGAAAAGCGCTACCGGCTGCTGCTAAAGCTGTGGTCTGAGAGTGACTTTTCTAAAACGCCAGAAAAGCACGCCCAGTATCAAAAACAAATCATCGCCGAAAAGAAACATATTGCCGAACTGGACAAAGAACGCAGCGTGGATTTTGTCGATCTGGCAACGTGCCCTGGGTAGAGTAGGCAAAAAACGAACCCGTGACGCACCGAGTAAATCAGCGCTCTCACAGGTTCGGCAGACTATAAAAAATGCTCAGAGAAAAATGCTTAAAGAAAAATCGGCTAGCAGAAAGGCCAGCTAGCGAGAAATAGTTCGAGCAATAGTTATAGAGAGGCCACAACGCTGCTAGATGGCAGTGGCTCGGCCGTGAGCAAGCCTTCTGTCTGTGCCATGTACAGCATCAGATCCATTACTCGGTTGGAGTAGCCCCACTCGTTATCGTACCAAGAGAGCACTTTGAAGAAGTTGGCGTTTAGCTCCATGCCTGCTTTGGCATCGAAAATGCTAGAGCGCGGATCGCCCGTAAAGTCCGAAGAAACCAGGGGCTCTTCGGTATAGCCGAGGACACCGCGTAGGCTACCCTGGGCGGCTTCTTTCATGCGATCGCAAATCTCTGCGTAGCTAGTGGCCTGTTCGGTACGGAAGGTCAAGTCAACTACAGATACATCCGGTGTGGGCACGCGAACCGCCATCCCCGTCAGCTTTCCAGTCAGCTCGGGCAGCACCAGGGTTACAGCCTTGGCCGCGCCAGTAGAGGCGGGAATTAGGTTTTGCCCCGCGCCGCGACCACTGCGCAGATCCTTATTACAAGGGCTGTCTACGGTGTACTGAGTCGCCGTTGCAGCGTGAATAGTCGTCATCAAGCCTTCTTTGAGGCCAAAGCTGTCGTTAATGACTTTGGCGATGGGGGCTAGGCAGTTTGTGGTGCAGCTAGCGTTAGAAACGATGTGATGACGGCTAGGGTCAAAAGTCTGATGATTGACGCCCACTAGAAAGGTTTGCACTTCACCAGGGCTTTTAGTCGGCGCAGAGATTACCACCCGCTTGGCACCCGCTTCGATATGGGCATTTGCCGTGTCATGTGTCGTAAAGCGGCCTGTTGCCTCAACCACGTAGTCAGCACCTAGCTCACGCCAAGGCAGCTCGGATGGGTTGCGAATAGAAGTACAGGGGATGAAGTGATTGTTGACAATAATGCCGTTATCGCTAGCTTCGACTTGACCTGGAAACGCGCCATGTGTGGAATCGTATTTCAGCAGGTATGCTAGGGTCTCTGGTTCAACTAAGTCATTGATGCCAACAAATTCGATATTGCGGTTATTGACCGCTGCGCGAAAAACAAGGCGACCGATTCGACCAAATCCGTTGATGCCAACTTTTAATACAGCCATAAATGATTTCGATTGAGCTTTACGTACCCTTTGATTTCAGCGGAAAAAAATAGAAAACGCCCATATCCACACTATTCCTTCAGAGTTGTGTTTCAAAATGTAAATAGATATCAGCAGAGCATAACAAGCTGAACTGCTTTTACGACAGCCTTCATTGATCATGGCGACTAGTGCTGTAGCGAATGCTACGGTAGGACTGCTTGTACAAAAGCGATACTCCGCTTCCAAGAAACCGTCTGGTTTTGTAGCTGCTGCATAAAGTGAACTTGAATGCGGGTAATATCAGCAGCATTCAGGCCCTGGTGAGTAAGGCGATCGCAATACTTTCCGCCCTTACCTAGCCACCGTTCCAACAGCGTCGAGGTAACCAAAACTTCGGTAGAGAACTCTGTTGCTTCTATCTGACAGACAAAGCCGACTGCCTCAAAAGAGTGCTGTAAATCTGTTGTATCCCAGTTAATCATCGGGTCTTTGGGATTGTTGAAAAGATGACTCTCAGCGTCACATAGCTGTTCATATAGCTCGATCTCTACCTGTGTAGGATCTAGCAGTTCGGATAATCTTTGGGCACGCTTAGGAACAGATTCGGCTAAAACAACTTTTCCGTTCACATGCAGCAGTGACTTTAGCTGCCGGGTTGCACCCTGTTTATCTGCTATCGCCATCAGCGCGTTTCGTCCGATAATCCCATCGAACATAACGCCATCAAACACACCGCCGTCAAATAGCACTGGCCGAAGCGTGTTTTTTTGAGCGTTGTTGTTTTCATCTACTTCTACAACAACAGGTCTGTTTAGTTCGCTGAGCATTGCAGACTGTTGAACTAGGGCGCTATAAGCCCTTTGGGTACGCGCGCAGCTATAGACACCGCCTTCTGGAACTTGGCGAATCGCCTCCCAAGTCAGTAGCCCTGTACTGGCGTTGAGATCGAGTAAGACGTGATGGCGCTGAGGGCTTAGGAGGGTAAAGAGGCGATCGCGCACTTCTCCTAGCTGTGTACCCAGTACGCCCGTTGCCCGCTGTAGCCACCGATCTTGCTGCAAATTATCAGGGCCATAGGTCAGCGCTTCTGGCAAAGACTGTTCCAAATTACTTTCTACTAGACCTGCAAGCTGGGCTTCTCTTTTACGGGCAACCTGCGTTTGAATATCGCCTTCGTAACCTTGATCAGACGGCTGATAAAAAATTTGGCCTTGCAGACTCGTTGGTAGATACTGCTGCGCTACCCAGTGATCGCGATAGGCATGAGGATACAGATATCCAGCGCCATGACCAAAGCCTTTTTTGTCTCGGGTGGCATCGCGCATCGCATTGGGCACATCGGCGGCTTGCTCTTGCTGGACTGCCGCTAGCGCATCAAAGAACGCCATGACGCTGTTGCTTTTAGGGGCAGTGGCCAAATACAGCGTGGCCTGAGCCAGCGGATACCGCCCTTCTGGCATGCCGACCCGGTCAAAGGCGGCGGCGCAACCGGTAACAACAACTACCGCGTTTGGGTCTGCCATCCCCACATCTTCACCCGCTAAAATTACCAGTCGCCGAAAAATATAGCGCGGATCTTCTCCGGCATATACCATTTTGGCTAGCCAGTACAGCGCCGCATCCGGGTCCGAGCCGCGCACGCTTTTGATGAAGGCGCTGATGGTGTCAAAGTGAGCGTCGCCTTCTTTGTCGTATAGAACGGCTCTCTGCTGAATAGAGTCTTCGGCAACAGCCAGCGTAATATGAATGTCGTCGTTTTGGTCAGCAGGCGTTGTTTCTACCGCCAGCTCTAACGCATTAAGTACGGTTCTAGCGTCGCCGTTGGCCACGTTGACCAGGTGAGCGATCGCATCCTCATCTAGCTGCACGCTGCGATCGCCATACCCCCTGTTCTCATCACGCAGCGCCTGCTGAACAATCAGCCTCAGATCGCTCCCCTCCAAAGGCTTTAGTTGAAACACTCGAGAGCGACTCACCAGCGCTTTGTTCACTTCAAAAAACGGATTCTCGGTTGTCGCACCAATCAGGATCACAGTCCCATTTTCGACCCAAGGCAGCAGCGCATCTTGCTGAGCCTTGTTGAATCGATGCACCTCATCGACAAATAAAATCGTGCGTCGCCCCTGCTGGCCTCGGTGCGTTTGGGCCAGATCTATAGCCGCTCGGATGTCTTTAACGCCGCCCAGCACAGCGTTGATGGCCACAAACTGAGCCATCGTAGTGTTGGCGATCACGCGCGCCAGCGTAGTTTTACCCGTACCGGGCGGGCCGTAAAAAATCAGCGATGAGAGCTGATCGGCCTGGATAGCGCGGCGCAGCAGCTTGCCAGGGCCGATAATGGCTGTTTGTCCGATGAAATCGTCGAGCGATCGCGGCCTCATCCTAGCCGCCAAAGGCGCTTCCACCTCGGTCAGCCGCTGCTGATTTTGTTCAAACAAGTCCATTGCTATTCCTATTTCTGTCAAAAGCAACGCCACGCAAAAATCCCATGCGGAAACAATAGTCGCATGGGATTTTCTGGTAATTATCGGTGGATGATCAGAGATTAACGCTTAGCTAGCTTCTTCTTGTTCACCTTGCGCAATCGAATTGACTCAGGCGTGACTTCTACCATCTCATCGGGGCCGATGTACTCTAAGGCTCGCTCCAAGCCCATTTCCATTGGCGACTGTAGCTGAACTAACTCGTCACCAGAGGCGGCGCGGTGGTTGGTAAGCTGCTTAGCCTTACAGATATTTAGCTCTAGGTCTTGAGGACGGTTGTTCTCACCGACAACCATGCCCTTGTAAACCTTCGTGCCGGGCTCGATAAAGAAGGTGCCTCTATCTTCAGCGTTCTTCAGCGAGTAGAAGGTTGCTACGCCTTCTTCAAAGGAGATCAGTACGCCGTTGCGACGAGTCTCAATTTCACCAGACATGGGGCGATACTCTAAAAAGCTGTGGTTCATAATGCCAGCGCCCCGAGTAGCTCGCATAAATTCACCCCGAAAGCCGATCAGGCCCCGAGCCGGAACGACAAACTCTAGCTGAGCGCGACCATCGCCCGATACCATCATGTCTTGTAGCTCAGCTTTACGCTGGCCCAATCGCTCCATACAGCCGCCAACCGCATCTTCGGGCACATCTAGCACCAGCTGCTCAAACGGCTCGCAGGGCTTGCTGTTCACTTCTCGGTAAATTACCTGTGGCTGAGACACTTGGAACTCGTAGCCTTCACGGCGCATAGTCTCAATCAAGATGCCAAGGTGCAGCTCACCGCGACCCGAGACCGCAAAGCGATCGGGCGAGTCAGTGGGCTCTACGCGCAGGGCGACGTTGGTTTCTAGCTCGCGGAAGAGGCGATCGCGCAATTGACGAGAGGTGACAAAATCACCCTCTTGGCCAGCAAACGGTGAGTCATTCACCGCAAAGGTCATTTGCAGCGTGGGCTCATCTACCTTAATGAGCGGCAGCGCCTGAGGATCAGTCGCGCAGGTAATCGTTTCACCAATGTTGGCATCGGCAAAGCCCGCAACGGCAACCAGGTTGCCCGCAGTTGCCTCCGGAATTTCAACCCGTGAGAGGCCTTTGAATCCCATCAGCTTGCTGATTCTACTTTTTACAATCTTGCCGTCTTCTTTCACCAGCGCGCACTGCTCGCCCTGACGAATGGTGCCGTTATGGACCTTACCAATAACGATCCGGCCCAGATAGTCAGAATAGTCGAGTGTCGTGACCTGAAGCTGCAAAGGCTTTTCAGGGTCGCCAACTGGCGGAGCAACGTGATGGAGGACGGCTTCAAACAAAGGCTTCATGTCTTTGTCTTCGTCTTCCATTTTCTCTTTGGCAAAGCCCGTCAGCCCAGAAGCAAAAAGATAAGGGAAATCGCACTGGTCATCATCCGCGCCTAGCTCTAGAAATAGATCGAGCACCTTGTCTACCGCAACGTGGGGATCAGCGCGAGGACGATCAATTTTATTGACAACGACGATAGGACGCAGGCCCTTCTCCAGCGCTTTCTTTAAGACAAAGCGAGTTTGAGGCATAGGGCCTTCATTGGCATCGACAATCAGCAGGCAGCCGTCCACCATACCCAACACGCGCTCAACTTCGCCGCCAAAGTCCGCGTGTCCGGGCGTATCGACAATATTGATCAGCGTTTCGCCGTAATAGACAGCCGTGTTTTTCGACAGAATCGTAATCCCTCGCTCCCGTTCCAAATCGTTGGAGTCTAGTACACAAGTAGGGACGGCTTCGTTGTCGCGGAAAATGCCAGACTGCTCTAGCAGCGCGTCTACGAGGGTGGTTTTGCCGTGGTCTACATGGGCGATGATAGCGACGTTGCGAATGGGAAGGCTCATAGGAGTCTCAGGGGGAGATTTACGTCTCTGCAATAAAGATTTACTAATTGTAACGTATGCCACAGCGACCGAACGTGACTGAGACGGCTAATTTGACGGGGTCACAGAATAAGCGCTATGGGAGGACGATCATAAAGCGGTCAAACCCCTCTTTAGCTATGGCAATAGGTTCAAAATAAATAGGCGCTGGGGATAAAAAGCCAGAAAAGAATAATACCGGCTAAATCTGAAGAAGCTGGGTCTGAAGTAGGTAAGGCCGAAGCAGGCAAGTCCGAAGAGGGTAAGCCCGGAGGAGACGGATCTGAAAAAGTTGGCTCGACTGACTCCGAAGCAGTCAGCTCAGCGGGCACTGGCAGTTCGCCACCACACCGGCGACAAAACCGGGCGTCTGCTTCGTGGCCGAGTAGTCCGCAGCGATCGCAGGTAACCCGCATAGAGTTTTGCACTTTGGTGAACTGCTGAATGAGATTACCAACCTGGGTAGGGATGAGGGCAATTCCGGTAAGAATCATCGCGATAGTCAGTCCGCGCCCCGTTTCTGTAATAGGCGTCAGGTCGCCAAAGCCTACCGTAGTCATAGTAACGACAGAAAAATATACCGCGTCTAGGAAGGTGCCAAAGCTTTGGGCATTGGTTTCATGCTCAGCCTGATAAATTGCGCCAGAGTAAATAAAGATAATGGAGAACAAGGTAAACAAAATGCGGCCAAAAATCAGGCCCTCATAGCCGCTAATGCGATTAAACCAAGTTTTTTGCTCAAAAAAGCGAGCCAGTCGCAGGATGCGTAGCCAGCGAATAAGACGAAGAAAGCGAATATCTAGCGCGCCGAGCAGAAAAGGCAGAATAGCGAGCAGATCAATCAGACCATAGAGGCTAAAGAAAAAACGGAGTCTGTTTTTGGCTGACCATAACCGCAAGCAATACTCCAGCGTAAACAGCGCCAAAACGACTTGATCGGCGATGTGAACGCCCAGGCGGACCGGATCGCTCAGCGGATAGGTTTGGATAGCAAAAAGAGCGGCAGATAGCAGAATGAGCAATGCGATCGCGCCATTGATCCAAACCCCTGTCCAAGAGTCGCTTTCATCAAGACCTTGTCTTATCTGCTCTCGTAAAGTCATGTAGCGAGTCTATCCATTATTTTTCCGCAAGCGATAAAATCACAAAAGCCTACATCACCAGATCAACAAGGGTGACTAGCGCAACTAGAGTCAACCAGGGAAAGTCCGGTGTAATTCCGGCGCTGTGCCGCAACTGTGAAAGCCAGAACGCCTGCTTGCCTATTTCCTTATTTCCTTCTCGCGTCGCACGAGAAAAAGAAAAACAATTATGGTATTCATTCAAACATCCGACACGCTTACACCTCAATATCCTTTAGAAGCATCGTCTTCTACAAAGACAGCGCCCGTAAAGACACCGCCCGTAAAGACACCGCCAGAAGAGACACCACCAGAAGAACTCTCAGCTATTCAGCGTGTCACTAACCGCAATTTGGCAGTAGCGACGCCAGCAAACCAGCCGCCCAACGCCCAAACAGACACCGCCTTAACAGACCAGACTAAAACGACAACTCAAACCCAAGCATTCACCCATTCGCTACAGCTTCCCTTGCTGCCGCTTCAGCGACCTCTACTGATGGTGGGACATGGCACTCGCAATCCTAAGGGCCGTCAAGACCTGATCGATTTTGGCAATCTCTATCATCAGCTCGACCCGTCTCGTCCGGTGATTCCCTGCTTCTTAGAACTGACTGGCCCCAGCATCCAAGAGGGCGTAGATCAGTGTATTGAACAGGGCTATACCGATATTTCGGTTCTGCCGATTTTGCTATTTGCCGCCCGGCACAATAAGTTCGATGTCACCGCCGAACTAGACAAGGCCAAAGCCCGTCATGCCGAGAAGCATCCTGAGCTAACGTTCCATTACGGACGCCATTTCGGCATCACGCCTGCCATTTTTGATCTGTGGCGGGCCCGCCTTGAGCTATTGGATAGACCTGAGTACAATCCTCAGGACATCTCGCGCCAAGAGACAACTCTGCTCTTTATCGGTCGAGGCTCTAGCGATCCAGATGCCAATGGCGATGTGTACAAGCTGGCCCGGATGATCTGGGAAGGCAGCGGCTACCACACGGTAGAAACCTGTTTTATTGGGATTACGCATCCCCGGCTAGAAGAAGGGTTTCGGCGATCGCGTCTCTACGCGCCCAAACGTATCGTCGTCTTGCCCTATTTCATGTTTACGGGCGTGTTGATGGAAAAAATTGATGCGATCGCCACCGAACAGCAGGCCCTCTACCCAGATGTTGAAGTCGTCACCCTGCCTGAAATGGGCATTCATCCCCAGCTAATTAAAGTACTGCGCGACCGGGAAATTGAAACCCAGCTCGGTCAGGTCGCGATGAACTGCGAAGCTTGTAAGTTCAGGCTTGCGGCCAAAGATAGCGACGCCTCACATGGCCACGGCCACAATCATGGTCACGATCACGGCCACAATCATGGTCATAATCACGACCACTCTGCGCCTGACCCTTATGCAGAACCTGAAAAATACCATCAGCGGATTTGGCAAGTGCCGTAGCTTGAATAGATCTAGGTGGGCAAATGCCCACCTTTGTAGCGCTTATAGCTCTCGTTTGTTTACCATTCGTCTCTGCCAATGACTATTTCCCCGTTTAATGTCGGCGATCGCATCCGCATCCATACCCGGCCTCCTTACATCAAGAGCGCCGACCCTATGCCTATGCTCCGTCCGCCAGACCTTGTCGAAATCGGCGATGAAGGCACCATTCTTAGCCGCAAGCCCGGCGGCTATCTCGGTGTACGCTTTGCCCGAGGCACCTTCCTTATAGACGCTCAGTATGTAGAAGCCCTGCCAGAAACCACAGCGGAAGCCGACGCAACAGATCCCAAAGAAAAGACGCCGGGCACACCAACCGAGACCGTCTAAGCAGTCGTGCGGCCACCAAAAAGTTTTTCACAATACCGTTCAGTCCGTGTGCTACATTTAATAACCGTGGCGGTAGCGCAACCCCCTTCTACGTATGCGCCCCCACACAGGCCGTTTACTTTTATGTAGACCGTCTGGATAAGAAGGGGTCGCTAGCTCAGTGGTAGAGCATTCGGCTTTTAACCGACTGGTCCTGGGTTCGAATCCCAGGCGACCCATTTTTTTAGCCTTCGCAAACACATCACTCGTCAAAAGATCATATGAAGCGACTTCCCTTCGACAGCCAGCAAGTCATGCGCCGTACCGAAGACCTCATCGCTGCGGCCTCTAACCGGTATCGCATTACGGTTCAGGTCGCAAACCGCGCACAGCGTCGCCGTTTTGAAGAATTTGACAGTCTTGACGAATCCAAAATGAAGCCAGTACTTCGCGCCATTGTAGAAATGTCTGATGAG
The DNA here is from genome assembly GCA_963833005.1 of uncultured cyanobacterium. Classification (GTDB taxonomy): domain Bacteria; phylum Cyanobacteriota; class Cyanobacteriia; order Phormidesmidales; family Phormidesmidaceae; genus Phormidesmis. Next base: position 858,568 of record CAWHWK010000003.1, read on the forward strand.
CTGACTCAGCCAGAAATTATTGGCGAATAGTTAGCCCCAAAAGCAGCCAAACTAGGCGGCAAATCAAGCGGCAAAAATAAGCAACCAAAAAAGAGCGTAGCTATGAAGTCATTCCTGAGGCGATACTATCGATTAGGGGCTTTGTTTTCTACGCTCTTTTTGCTGCTAGCGGTTACCAACGGTCTTTTTAGCGGCTTTTATAATGACTTTTATAGTGGCGCTCATAGTGGCGCTGCGATCGCACAGCCCACACCTATCCGCCGCGTCAACCCCACCGCCGTTTCTACTCAAATTTATCAGCAGCTACCTGGCCTACCCTTAGAAAATCAGTACATCAGCGAAGAGACGGGCACAGCCGCAAGTGATAACACGCTAGTCTCCAGACTCATTCGCTATCACATCTATATCAAAAATCGTCCTACTGTCTTCCGCTTAGACTGGAAGCTAACAGTTGCTGACTATCTCGGTGCGTTTGAACGGATTGCTGCCGATAGCTATTTGGACTACGGACTGCGCTCAAACCCCTACGAACGTGACCTCGCGGCGATCGCCTCACTTTCACCAGCGCAGCGTGACGAGCTGGTCAACGCGCTCTACGCAGCCTTCACCACGACGCCTCAGAGCGCTGAATTGTCTAACCCGACTGACGCAACTGAAACTGGCTCGACTGGAACTGACTCGGCTGGAACTGACTCGACTAACCCATGATGACGCGGCAGGTTCGCTCGGGTGAGGGCTGGCGACTGGGCTGGGATCCTCATGCCGAGCAGTTTAGAGGGATGGTAGCTGGCAAAGACTGGGCGCTAGAGCTAACTGCTATAGAGTTTAAAGACTTTTGTCGGGTAGCTAAGCAGCTAAGCATTGCAATGGAAAGCATGTCCGAGCAGCTAATGGACGAAGAGCGCCTAAGCTGTGAACAGGAAACCGAGGTAATTTGGCTAGAGGCTGAAGGGCTACCGGCTGACTATGGCCTGCGTTTCATTTTGCTAACAGGGCGCAGAGGCGAAGGCGAATGGCCCGCTCTAGCGGCTTCTGCGCTGATAGAGGCATTGGGTCAGCCACCTTTTAGCGGCTTGGATTAGCCTTGCTTTTTTGCGTGCAATCGCCTAAACCTGTGCCCAAGCAATAGATGTTCACCGCAGCCAAGTTTGACTTATCGCATCAATTCTATATAAATAAAACAGTCTAAAATGAACCAGGTTTTGATATAAAAAGGCCATCTGTTAACCTTACAGGGGCAGTTTTATCAGCCCCTGTTACCTACGTTTTATTTGCGTTCATTCATTAGGGAGCTGAGTTCACAGTGAAAGTAAAGGTCACCAGCGACACGCTGTTTAAGCTCAGTCCTAAGCTGTCAAGTCAGCTCGCTAGTTCCGAAAAGGTCTTTGTAAAGAACCGCACAGAATTTGAGCTGATTTCCTACACAGAGGCCGAGGGTAACCATACTCGTCTAGTCCTTGCCAACCAGACCCTGGGTAACAATCAGCGCATTTGGTACGCCTACAATCCAGACATTGAAATCGAGGCGTCTCCAGTCAAACTGACGGTAGTTAGCGACACCCTGTTCAAACAGCGTCCGGTGCTATCTTCTCAGCTAGAAAATAGAGAAAAAGTGTTCGTTAAAAACGGCACACAGTTTGACTTGCAATCTTATCTGCCTGCGGCTAGCAACCACCTCAAAGTAGCGCTAGCGAACAAGTTTTTAGGACCAGAGAATCGCAATACGTGGTACGCCTACGAGCCTGATGTCCGAATTAGCGGCTCTACCGTAACCTTGAAAGTGGTGAGCGACACGCTGTTTAAGCTAAAACCTGTTTTTTCTTATCAGCTCACGAGTGCCGAAAAGATTTTTGTGAAGAACGGCACAGAGTTTGAGCTGGTGGTTAGTGAAAAAGCTGAGAGTAATCATGTCCGCGTTGTTCTTGCCACAACTGGACTAGGCGATCGCAGCATTAAGCAGTGGTATGCCTACGCCCCGGACATCGTGATTGAAGGCAACCCGACAGACAACCTCCCACACAAACCCGATCCAACACCGTCAAAACCCGATCCTGAGCCAGTACTCCCCGTCGTTGTCACGCCCAGCCCCGATCCTGACGATTCTAAGCCTATAGGCCCTTTCCGCTTACCCGGATTCAGCAGCACCTTCTACCTATCCGAACCGATTATTCCTAACGGCAACTTTACCTGGGCCGAAGCCACCAAAAACGGCAGCCGTATTCCAGTCAACCGCGATGTTACCTACGGTATCATGGGCATTGCCAGAGTGATGGAAGAGGTGCGCAGTCGCCTAGGCGATCGCCCCATCCGCGTCAATTCCTGGTATCGCGACCCAGCCACTAATAGGGCCATCGGCGGCGCTCTTTATTCTCGCCATATGTCTGGCGATGCCATCGACTTTGTCGTCATTGGCGTCAGCTCATACACTGTCTATTCTCGTTTAGATAACTGGTGGGGCCGTCGAGGTGGCTTAGCTAGCTCCTCTATTTTTACCCATATCGATGCACGTGGTTTCAAGGCTCGCTGGAACTATGGCTATTGAATGGGTGGCATCGAGCGAGTGGCATTAATATAGATAGAGATAGTCCATAGGAATGTACTCAGGAAACGTATTCGGAAGCTGTGGTAATATATGCGTACTACTAATTTCCTGAGGATTATCCTGTGGACAAACCTAAAGAATTCAATCCGGATGGACGCACGCCTGTTAGCGAGCTATCGATTCGCTACAAGATCGTGAAAAGCGTCGTTTATACGCGGATGAAAGCGCTAGGTATAAAGACAGAAAAAATCAGCGTCCGGGCCTACGTGACTGATGAACAGCTAGTTTTGCTAGATGCCCTGCACGGATTTATTCAGGGCGGTGGAACGACAGCAGAGTTTATCTTTCACCGAGGGCTTGACTTTGAATAGGATAATTTGGTCATAGTAAAGGCCATAGTGAAGACTGTAGTGAAAACCGTAGAGCGAGCACTAAGCATACCTTCACAGCCCATCTTCACGAATAGTGAAAGGACAGCACAGGAACTATAGCGACAGAAAAGTATGTATGCTATATGTACATGGAAATTTCCTGCGGATTGTCCAGAGGATAGGGAATGAGTGGCGGAAATATTGATCGCATCCCGGTCAATCAGCTTAGCGATCGCTACAAGTTAGCCAGAAGCGCTGTATACAAGCGGATGGCTGATTTAGGAATCGAACGGGAGAAAATTGGCAATCGCGCTTACGTCAGCGCTGAACAGGTTGCTTTGCTCGACGAGCTGCACAGCTTTATTGGAGTGGGCGGCAATGTCGCCGAGTTCATCACCCGTAAAGGACTAGATAAGCCTAATGCGCAGTCGTCCAGCGACGCCTCAGGACAGTCATCAGGACTAGCGCTTACCCAGTCAGACATGGTGAAGCTGGTAAGTGCGATCGCTGCCGAAATGGTCAGCAGCCTTCAGCCCGCCCTTTCCCCACCAACCGATCCGCTAGCCTACTACGAATCTTTAGAAAAAGCAGCCAGCAAAGGATGGAAGCTAAGGACATCTGAGCTAGCGAGTTTATTAAAACTTGACCCCCAAGAAATCAATAGCTACGGTCAGACTTTTTACGAAGCAGGCTTTGTTTTCAACCGGGCAGGCTACCGATCTGGCGGCGAAACCGCCTGGCTAGTCTCAAAAGGTTAGCCCTTAGGATAGTATGGATGTATGCACAAGAAAAAAGCCGACATTACTGCCAGCTTCAACGTTTTTTGTGTGCGTAGTTTGTCTAAACATCAACTGATACCGGTCCAATGGAAATCAGCTGATCTCGATAGTGGCGGTGGTGTTGGTGATGACGTTGGTAGTGATACTGATGTTAGCACTGGCACCACTGTTGCACAGCTGGCAGGTTACCGCTAAGTGTCCTGCCAATTGCGCAGCCGTAGTGGGCTCTTAGTCATTCTGGCACCTGTACGCCAGCAGGGGCTTTACCCACCAGTGGAAGCCGTTCCCCCTAAACCCTCGAACCTTTCGCTTAAATTAACTATAGCATGTCCTAAGGACAGTCCGCAGGACAAATTTGCGGAATATCCTCAGGACAGTAGCAGATGATCCTCAGGACTCTTGATTCGTTAGTTTTTTTGTCGATTGAAAATCTTTTGGCTGAATGCTTCCGCTTCTTGCAAATTCATCAAGACAACCTCAGTTCTGGCAAGGAATCGAGACACCATCGCCAGCCATTCACCCAAAGCGCCTTGATGAATTTCCCCATGCTTATGCTATTCTTGATAGGCAAATTAAACGTTTCGGGGCGTAGCGCAGCTTGGTAGCGCACTACTTTGGGGTAGTAGGGGTCGTGGGTTCAAATCCCGCCGCTCCGATTGATATAACGCTTTATATGCGGGGCTTACAGCCGTTCTCTGATGAGGGCGGCTGTTGTCGTTAATGTGCAAGTCGGTACAGGCAACGAGTAATCAGAAAATTATCTATGATTTATAGACCAAGTGCCGAATTCCTCTCTTCAAGCTGGCAAAATCTTCTTCCAAACAGCTATTCGCTGCATAGATAACTGAGGAGAAGCTTCCTAGTTGTATCCCGACGACTGCTTTTGAGAACTTTGTTTCTGATTGTCTTTCCAAAAACTGGTTCCTTTTATTTATGGCTAGATTGGCTTCATAGGCTTTTACCCTTACGTTCTCGACTGTAATAAGAAGGTTCGCGTCACTTAAAGTATGAGGAAAATTTCTAAGCGCGTACTCTAGATCTTCTGTTCTGTATGGATCTAGACGAGGCGATATCAAATAATTGTCCTGAAAATTTTCATCTCCATTGCGGAGTTCGTCGCGGTTGCGAGCTAGGAGATTTTGATTCCTTATCAGTTCACTATGCATAAGATAGAAAGCGCTGTCTTTCTTCTCCTCCCTACTACTAGCAGCTTTACGGTTCTCATCTTCCTGCCACCAAAGAAAAGTAGCTAAAGTTGCAACAGTCGGAATTGAAAACTTAACTACATCTGAAGTAGTCGATTGAAAGAAAACGGATAGCTCTTGCGACAGACGAGAGCAAGCAAAAGGCAGTACTAGAGTGGCTATCGTTGGTAAGACGATCCGTTGATCATCTCGATTTCTAGCGAAGTACCATGATTCAACTTTTTCTATCATTCCATTTCTATTACAAAGCCAATTTATGCATAAGAGGAAGACCAACAAAGGCAGCCAGTTCTCTCTCAGTTCACTCACTAAAAGCATTAATACCCATACCTACTGCTGAAGACCTATGCGTCTATGTTAAGGAGGAAAGTAGCTTTGGGACAGTAGGGAGCATAGGTTCAAATCCTAGGAATTCTGGTCGATAAACCCACTCTGTTGTAACCAGTGCTTTGCTTTTTATGCCTGCATTTGAATATGCCTGCACTTAAAACAGCCTAGACCGAGACAAAAAGCAGTTTTGACAAGGCACCCGGTATCTCAGATAAACCTTTCTTATTCCCAAAACTTCTGGTAGCGTTTTAACTTGCGTACTTCGACCGTAAACTTACCTAAAAAAACCTATGGCAGCACTGAAAGGGCGAAATCTTCTGAGCCTAGCCGACCTCACGAGCGAGGAACTGCACTATCTGCTCACTACAGCAGCCAAAATCAAATCAGGAGAAATCAATCCGCAGTGCCCCCAAAAAATTCTGGGTCTTGTCTTTAAAAAAGCCTCAACTCGTACCCGCGTCAGCTTTTCCGCTGCTATGTATAAGCTGGGCGGTCAGGTCATCGACCTCAATGCCAATCTTACGCAAATTGGTCGAGGTGAGCCCACTGCCGACACGGCTCGCGTCCTTGATTGCTATCTAGATGTGCTGGCTATTCGTACCTTCGAGCAAAGCGAGGTCGAAGAATTTGCTCAGTTCACCAGTATTCCCATCATCAATGCGCTGACCGATCTAGAGCATCCCTGCCAGATTCTGGCCGATTTGCTGACGGTTCAAGAAGAATTTGGTCAGGTCGAAGGGCTGACGATGACGTATTTAGGGGATGGCAATAACGTTGCTCACTCACTCATTTTGGGCTGCGCGCTAGTTGGGATGAATGTTCGTATTGCGACGCCTGAAGGGTATGAACCTGACGCGGCCATTCTTAAAAAAGCACAGGAAATTAGCAAAGGGCGAAGTGAAGTGGTAGTCACTAACGATCCTAAAGCGGCTGTAGAAGGATCTCACGCGCTCTATACAGATGTGTGGGCCAGTATGGGTCAAGAAGATTTGGCCGAGACGCGCATTCCGGTTTTTGAACCCTATCAGATTAATGAAGCGGCTATGGCGATCGCAGATCCCAAAGCCATTGTGCTGCACTGTTTGCCTGCTCATCGCGGTGAAGAAATTACCGAAGCTGTGATGGAAGGATCGCACTCACGCATTTGGGCAGAGGCCGAAAATCGGATGCACGCTCAGCAGGCGCTACTTGCCACGGTGCTGGGCGCGGTTTAAGTCAGCTTTGCATCGGTCGCTTTTGGCCGCGCTGCGATCGCAAATTGAGAGGCGATCGCGGCGAGCAACACCAAACCCAACAAGCCAGCCAGCGGATTGCGATCAATTCCTGTTACCCATTCTGGAACCCGGCCTGTGTACTCGCTAAGCTTACCGACATTAACAATGTAATAGCCCCAGATTAGACCAGCGTGCAAGCCAATCGGATAGCCCAGCCGGGTCAGTCGCTTACCCGATTGGGCCGTAGGCGATCGCCTTGCCCACACCAGCGCCAGTCCCAATACCGCTAGCCCCAAAAACTGAGGCAGCGTCCGCACAATTTCACTCCAAGACTTAATGAAATGAGTTGATGCAAAAAATAGTGCATCCATCACCAAAGCGGCCCCTGAGCTGTAATCTTTTTCTAGCTCAGCGAGCACCCAGCCACGAAACAGCATCTCTTCTGCGAAGCCAACGGCTAACGCCATTAGCAGACCTTCTACAATGAACCGGCTCAGGCGCGGACTCGGCGCAACTGGCACGGCCCACCCCAGCAGCGTTTCCACACCAAACAGAGAGAGCACACCTAGTACGCCTATCATCAAAGCCAGCGCCAGGTCTCGCGAAAACTGCGACTGCAGCCGTAGCCCACAGTGCCAGAACGGTCTATTCCATCTGTGCACATAGCGTCCCCACACGGGTAGCCCAATCAAAAAACCGGCATACACTAGCACCAGCGCCACAATTTCGGCAGCGCCAGATCCGTAAAATACGCCCGCTGGCCAGTACACGGCCAACGCAACAGGTAGCCAGGCAAGCGCTAATATCAGCAAAAACACACCTATTCTGTACCAGGCTCCTTGCTTAGCAATCCAGGCAGCCGCCTTATTCATCCGGTTCAATCGTGCTAGTTAACCCTTTGCTACAAAGGCTTTCGCAATAAAACTCCGCATGCTCTAGTTCGCAAATAATCACCAGACCCTTTCCAGATGTGTGGGCCTGCATCATGATATCAATCGCCTGAGGCGCAGTCAGAGCAGGGACCGTTGAGATTAAACACTCAACCACGTACTCCATTCCATTAAATTCGTCGTTGTGCAGCAGCACCCGGTATCGGGGCGCAATTTTTTGCACCGTTGAAGTGGTTGTCTTTTCAATTATTCCAACAGAAGCAGTAGACATGGGATTAATTCGGGGGGTTTACTTTACGGGGTCTCTACTTTACCTTTACGTAATTTTAGCAAGTGCTCATTCCCAATCGTTTGCTCCGCGGGCATCTGTTTCAAGACTGGGCGATCTCAAGACTGGGCCATTTCAAGCATTCGTTCGTTCAGTTTTCAGCATGGCAAAGGTTAACAGCACATACATCGCAAACGGCTAGAAGAAGTCGAGAAAATGCTAGAATATGCAAACGTTTACGAACTTTAATATATCTTAGCCAAAAGAAATAACTCAGCTTTGTAGAAAAGCACCCCCCCTTACGAAAGCATAGTCAACAAGGTACTGAATTTTTAGAAAGCATTTTAATACATACATCTGAGCTTATGAGCGTTGTCCCTTCCCAGATTCTCTATCTAGAGCACGGCTCATCTCGGCTGTATGCAGAAGCAATACAGGTGGTTAGCACTCGGCAGGTTTGCTGGGCTAGGCCAACTCTACTCGTTCAAAATTTACCAGAGAGCAAGTCATCGCTAGTCCGTCAGGCAGCGATCGCAGATGCCGCTCAGTCGCTCACTAGCTCCGGCCTTGTGATGTATGACTTAGAGGGTTGCCCAGATTTAATCTGGCCGATTGCACCCTTTCACCTAGCCTACGATCTTGACTTCTTCTCCTTGCTAGTTCAACTAAAAATGACGCCCGATAGCCAGTCGCAACGCAGCGGTAGCGGTCATCTCAGTCACTTTATTCATAGCTTCTGGCAGACTCATCCAGATATTTTTCAGACACAGCCAGCCAATGAGCTGTCTCTATAGAATCAGCCAGCCCAAATTCCTACAAGACCGAATAAAAGCTAGCCACCAAGACTAGCCATATGCAGTAAGAGTGCGCAGTAGCATCAGCTCTCGCTCGATTATAGGGAGATGTGCCTGTATTTGAGGTGGCTGAAGTAAGCTGATAGCACCGGCACCTGTCTCCTAATGTTTCGGGTAGATTGATGACTGAGAAGCATTTTGGGTGCTCAGAAATTATCGAAAATATTACGTTTATGTCTTTAGACAGTAGATAGAAATTAGTGGAAAGCTGTAGAAAATTCTAACTGTTAGTTAGTTTTTAACTATTTGGGGGAGATTTGTATCGGCAAATACCAAAAAGATAAACACTTCTATTAGTTGTTTAGCCCTAGCTATTCCAGGCAAGTTGTTCAATGGTTTTGTATGAATTGGCCGTCTAATTTTATACACGGTACAACAGAGTTTTTAATTAGCATTGAAATTGATTATTCAAGGCCTTTTGTCTAAAACAGTAGAAGGACAAAACCACCATAATTGTACCTTTAGCTAATTGCGTCTTTGACTTGTTTTTGACTTTAGGTGTGATTGTACGCTGTGCTCATGTCTGATGTGCCTTTGCATTGGCTGTATTTTTATATTTCGTTTTTGCAAAAGTTAAATCTAAGACAGTTCTTGTTCACTTTTTCTTTTGCTCTTGTCAGGAGAAACTTTAGATAGATACTTTAGATAGGTAATCAGGCACCTTGATCATAGGTTTTGAACATAGATTGAGCGTAAGGAGATATTTCTCAATTTGAACTCTCAATATGAGACTTTGATTTTTAGAGTCTCGAAAATATCTCAAAAAAACATAGACTATGTAGCGCACAACACTGAACGATTTGGCAAATTTAAAGTTGAGTAAGGATACTTTCTTGTAGTCTTAACAAAGCCTTTATACAAATCAAGAGTTAGACAAATGCGCTGTTGAATCATCGTCTATGGAAGCAGGGGCCGCTAAGTTTGTAAGCATCTTGCCTGACCGTCTTACTTAGGTCTTGAAAGATAAAATGTCTCGAAAGACAAGCTATGAAGCATTAAGCGAAAACGAATCTAAATAATTAAGCTAATTGAAATTCAGTTTCACTGTGTCTCTGTCACTCTCGTCATCTACAGACGTATCTAAAGTGGCGTATCTAAGGTACTGGTAGTACATAAATTAGCTCAACTAGGTTAAGCGTCAGTAAGAGATTCGAGCCAGTAGATCCAAATTCAAATAACAAGTAAATAGATTCAATCAAATATATCCGATAGATCTAAGCAAAAGCCGACTAAGGAAACTGAGGTAAAGAGTAATATGGCAATCATTAACACACCCGTCATCGTCGTTTGTCCTTCTGGCGTTCTAAGCGCTGAGAGCGTTTATAGTCTTGAGCAACAGCTCGTTTCTATGGGCGACAAAATAGCTCATGAGCTTGTCGTCGATATGAGCCGAGTCGAGTCTTTAGATAATGCTGGATTGGTTTCATTCATGTCAGCACTCAACGCGGCGCAGCCTCGATTCAAGCAGCTGAGCCTCTATTGCGTGCCGCCATCCATCCGCATTGTGTTTGAACTCACTCAGCTAGATCGCCTTTTCCATCTGGTTGATCACGCGCCTGTCGCACTTGCGGCTTAGTCAGAATTTAACTGCGCCAAAGCTCCAAAAGCTACACCGAAAGAATCAGTCTCAATCAATTTGATCTCAAACGATCTGAAAGAATAAGCGCTGCCTTATGACCCACCGCAGCGCTTATTCTTTTACTTTTTTGTGCGCTAGCGATCGCACGTTTCTCAGCAGCAACTAATCATGGTGCAAGCAATATAACAAAAGCTATAGTGAAAGCTTGGTTCCATTCCCCCCTTAAACTGCCGTGCCTGCTGCCACTCACCCTACGAAGTCTCAGATCACCGATCTACTCAATACAGATATTTCTCGGCCTGCTCGCTACTTAGGCAATGAACGCGGCGCAGTGCACAAACCCTGGCCTTCAGCTGTCGTTCGCTGGGTGCTGACCTATCCAGAAATCTATGAGGTGGGTGCGTCTAATTTGGGCCACATCATTTTGTATAGCATTTTGAACGCACAGCCTAGACAGCTATGCGATCGCGCCTACTTGCCTGCCGCCGACCTCCAGCAAAAGCTAATCGAGAGCCAGACACCTCTATTTGCCGTAGAGTCTCGCCGCAGCCTCACAGACTTTGACATTTTGGGCTTTAGCCTGAGCTACGAGCTAGGAGCCACCAATATTTTAGAAATGCTGTCGCTAGCCCAGGTGCCGTTAACTTGGCAAGAGCGAGAGGAGTCAGGCCCGTGGAACGTAGAAGCAGGAAGCTGGCCGCTGATTTTTGCTGGAGGTGGCACCGCAACCTCTAATCCTGAGCCCTACGCCGACTTTTTTGATTTTATGGCGCTTGGAGACGGTGAAGAGCTGTTGCCAGAAATAGGGCTCGTCTTAGAAGAGGGCAAAGCCGCAGGTCTAAGCCGAGCGGAAATTTTGCTCGATCTGGCGCAGGTGCCTGGGGTCTATGTTCCTCGCTTTTATGACATGGCAGCGGATGGTTCGGTACACCCAAACCGACCGGACGTACCCGCCCGAATTTTGCGCCGGGTTGCACCGCCAATGCCTGAGTACTCCATTGGACTAGTGCCCTATGTTGAAACGGTTCACGATCGCCTCACCGTAGAAATTCGCCGAGGCTGTACCAGAGGCTGTCGCTTTTGCCAGCCTGGTATGCTGACACGCCCGGCTAGGGACGTTCCCCCCGAGCAGGTGATCGATACGATTGAGCGAGGGATGCGTGAAACCGGATATAACGAATTTTCGCTGCTGTCCTTGAGCTGTTCGGACTATTTGGCGCTGCCTGCGGTGGGTGTAGAAATTAAGAATCGATTGAAAGACGATAATATCAACTTGTCTTTACCCAGTCAGCGGGTAGATCGATTTGACGAAAATATTGCGCATATTGTCGGTGGGCTGCGGCAAACGGGCCTGACCTTTGCGCCAGAAGCCGGGACGCAGCGGATGCGCGACATTATCAATAAGGGACTGACGAATGAAGAGCTGCTGCGCGGCGTAAAAACGGCCTATGAGCAGGGCTGGGAACGGGTCAAGCTGTATTTTATGATTGGCCTACCGGGTGAAACGGATGTCGATGTGGTGGGAATTGCGGAAACCGTTCGCTGGCTGCGCCGAGAGTGCTTTATCAAGGGCCGACGCGCGCTTAAGTTCAATATTACAATTTCTAACCTGACGCCCAAACCGCATACGCCATTTCAGTGGCATTCGGTGTCTACAGAAGAGTTCAAGCGAAAGCAGGCCCTGTTGCAGGCGGAGTTTCGCTCAATTCGCGGCGTTAAGGCTAACTTTACCGACGTGCGCATTTCGGCAATGGAGAACTTTGTCGGCCGGGGCGATCGCCGACTTTCGGCAGTCGTACGGCGGGCCTGGGAGCTAGGAGCCGGGATGGATGCCTGGTGGGAGAACTTAGAAAGTGCGTTCGGGGCTTGGACACAGGCGATCGCGGACGCGGGACTAGACTGGCAGTACCGTCAGATCGAAAACGGCGAGTGGAGTTTGGATGAAAACATTGCTACTGAGCAGCAGGCAGGGCAGGCCGTAACAGACGCGATGAGCGCGGTGCTAGATCGGCCACTGCCCTGGGATCACATTGACACCGGAATCGAAAAGCAGTGGCTACAGGACGATCTGAAAAAGGCGCTAGAATCTGCGACCGTGCCAGACTGCTCTTTTGAGGGCTGTTCTCACTGCGGCATCTGCGGCCCAGACTTTGGTCACAATATTGTGGTGGCTCCGCTAGAAATTCCTCAATTTGTGGGGCATTTTGAGCCCAATCAAACGCGGGCACAGCGGGTGCGGATTGAAGTAGGCAAGCTGGGCGAAATGGCGCTGATTGGTCACTTAGACTTTGCACGGCTGATGGACCGGGCCGTTCGCCGGGCAGCGCTGCCCATTGCCTTTACCGGTGGCTTTCACCCAGGGCCTAGAATTTCGCCAGCGAATGCGCTGCCTTTGGGCGTAACCAGTACTGGCGAGCTGATTGATTTTGAGCTGACTGAAACGTTAGACGTGGATACGTTTAGCGCCAGGCTAGCGGCGCAGCTGCCTGACAATATCCCCATTTATGACGCGAAGACGATTTCGTTACAGATGCCGTCTGCGACTAAAAGTTTGGATAAAGCAGTCTACTTTTTGGCTTTGAACGCGGAGCCACAAGCAGAATCGGAGCCACAGGCAGAACTGGATTCAGACTTGCCAGCAGACGAGTCGAAAAATGACTGGGCAGGCTGGGTAGCCCAAGTACTCGCCGCAGAGCAGATTATGCACACGAAGACTACAAAGTCTGGGAAAAAGAAGGAAATCGACTTGCGATCGCGCCTCTTTACCCTAGACGTTGTCAATCCGCTGACGCTTACCGAACTCCCCTCAACCGTTTGCGATCGCCTAGCTGCCACCGGAGACTGTGTCATTCGCTATGCGGGGAGCTGTCGAAACGATGGCACGCTGCTACGCCCTCAAGGCGTTTTGGCAATGCTAGAAAGCATTAGCGGCAAGACGCTGGTACTTGGGCATATTCACCGAGCGCAGCTGATTCTGGCAGATGTGTCTGAAGAATAAGAAGACAGGCATAGGAGGACGGGCATAGAAAAACAGACCTGGGAAGGATAGCTGGCAGCATGACACTGGTTGAGCAAATAGTTAAAGCGGGGGTAGGTGCGATCGCGACACTCGGCGGTTTGGGAGCGGGTGCGATGCAGGCTAGCGCGCTGCCCATAGTGCCCATAGAGGCGATCGCACAAGTACCCTCAGCCGCGCAGCAGCCCCCAAATCTCCTGCCAGCAAGTCTCCCGCCAGGTTCCGCGCCCTCATCTTTTCAAGCTCCCTCATTAGAGGCCGTTAGCTCAAATCTTTCCAACTTGGGGCAGTTTCCCCTATTCCTGCCGCCCGAGGAAGGCACCCTGTCATCAGCCGACGATCGCCTCTCACCCACACAGCTCAGCCAGCCAAGCTTCTCTTGGATTCGCGACCAGGTCTCCCAGCGATTAGACTACACCAACCTAGTCGAACAGTGGCAAGCCTATAGTACAAACGAGGGCTTCCAGTATGTCGATGTCGTTGTCAACGACAACGTCTGGGAGCAGCTTAGCTACTTCAGGCGATACGGATTTATTTTACAGTTTGGCACTGTCGCCCAGAACAACCAGTACCAGCTACGTGTTTTTGATAGCAACGATGCCAACAACCGTGAAGACGAATTAGCAGCGCAAGACAACGACAATCCTACGTTCAACACTGCCTCCTCTATTCGTCTAAGAGGAACTTATTTCTGTGGGATTGATCCGCAATTGGCCAGCTTGCCTAACCCGAATTTGCCTAACCCAGCCGCCGCCGCTGATCCGCCTCAAAATGGGTTCCCTAACGGCCTTCCCAATTACATCAAGTGCAAGGCATCTGTTGCGCTCTAGCTTATTTCCACTCTCGCCCTTCACCCTCGTCGCTGCGCCTCTTACCTTTAGGCTGCCTGACTTCTCAACTGCTCCCACAGCGAAAAATAGGCAGACTGCATCGCTTCTGGCAGGGGAAGCAGCGGCTCACTATTGCGCATAGCAACCGGTGAGAGTCGGCTCTCTACTAAAGCCGGTGGGAAACCCGATTCTCCTTGCAGCGCTTCCTCGGTCAAAAAAATCGGCGAGAGCCCTTTATCGGATACAGAGATTTGCGTCGCTGGCCCCGGCTGCCAGCAGAAGTCTATCCAAGCCTGCGCCGACTCACCCATCATGGCCCCTTTCGGCTGTACCCACATATCTGCTGACAGCAGGCTCCCTTCGGCAGGAACCACAGCCCTGAGGCTACGGTAGCGCTGTAGAGCAGTAACCACATCTCCAGACCAGGCCACCACCGCCTGAACGTCTTCATTGACCAACGACTTGAGCGCAGTAGCCGCGTCATAGGTCTTTACCTGCCGGTTTAGCAGTGCAAACGGTTCTGCAAGCGCTGCTTTTAGCTGGTCTACTAGTGGCAACGTAGCGGCGCTGCTGCTGACTAAATTGTCAAAGCTGGAGTTAAAGCTGCCGGTCTGTAGCTTTTGCAGCAACCCAATGACTAAGTTGGGATGATCGGGCAGTGCGATCCGGTTAGTTAGACTAGGTGCTAACAAATCACGCCATGATTCTATCGGCTGCTCGTCGGCGCTTTGCCGATAGACAATCACCAAAGCCTGCACTTTGTAAGGCGCTGCCCACAGCGGCTGAGCGTCTCCTATTTGTCCCTGCTCGTCGCGGCTGACAAACTGCTGCCATTGAATCGGTAAAGGCTTTAGGCTTTCATCAGGTAGAGATAGCGGCTGAATTAGATCTTGCGCGATCGCACTTTTCAGCCAGTAGTCTCCTAAGCTCACCAACCCACGCGCAGAAGGCCCCGTCTCAGCCTCGCGCCAAGGCAAAAAGCGGCTCCACGCCGCCGGCCTTTCTTTGGGCTGCTGCCAGCGCTGTAGCTGCTGAAACACGTCCTGCACCTGAGCCTGCGTTTGAAAATTAACCGGCGTAGATATCTGCTTTTGGAAGGCTTGCAGCACTTCGGGAGGAACCGCACCTTCTAAGAGTGTGACCTTTAGCGTGTCTGCCGTATTCCGGTTACAGCCAGTCAGCAGGCTACTAGCCACCAAGCCAGCAGTCCCCAACAGCAGCGTTCTTCGATGGATCATAGATCTTTCTATCACAAAGCGTAGGAGGAACAATGTGCCCCCTACGCTTAAAGTGTAGACCTTTTATGTGTCGATCTTTTGAGCTTCGATTTTTTAGCAGACCAGCTTATAAAGACTGCGTCTTACCTGCGCCCCACTGATCGCCACGAATCTTAGGCATGATCAGGATATGACCCGAAATCGCTGTGAGGTCGTCTTCTGTTAGCCTACGCATTTTAGGGTAAATATCCTTACTCTTAGTGCTAGGGTGCAGCTCAGAAATTTCAACTAGTCCGTCGTACGTGGTGGGATTGTGCAGATAGTCCACTAACCCTTCTAAGTTGTTTCTATCAGGAAAGGCACCTGCCAAAGATTCGGAATCCAAGCCCACGTTTGGGTTTGTTTTGGTAATGCCCCCCAGATGGCAAATCGCACAGGCATTGTTGAACTTTTGCTGGCCCCGAGTGAACTCTTCGACAGAGAGGGTCACGGTATCACCCGCTTCGTTCAATGGAATGGTTCTGAGCGCAGCGTCTAAACTAGCAGCGATCGCGTTTCCACCCACAAACAGCCCTGTCGCAACAAAGATGATAGAGGCAACCAGCCAGGTGCATCTCTTGATTATATTTTTCATTTTTATGCTCGCCTTTCAGCCATTCAACACAGCAATGATTCAATTCTCATCGAATCAAAATATTCTTTTATCATGCCATGAATAGGGCGCTTAGTGAGAAACACGCCAATTTCGCCTCACGTTAACAATCAGTTCGCCATCAGACTATTTGGCAGATGATGCGCATCTATTCGGCACCTTCCAAAACAACTTCTTTTTGTCTGGCGACCACAGGCACCTTACTTTTGACGGGTTGATGCAGGCGAATGAGCTGCGCGAGCGTTTTCTTCAGCTCCGTACGCGGCACAATTTTATCGACAAAACCGTGGTGCAAAAGGTATTCAGCCGTTTGAAAATCTTCTGGCAGCTTCTCGCGCACCGTTTGCTCTACCACGCGCCGCCCGGCAAAGCCGATGGTTGCCTCCGGCTCAGCCAAAATGATGTCTCCAAGCATGGCAAAGCTAGCCGTGACGCCGCCGGTTGTAGGATGCGTCAAAATTGGCATGTACAGTATTCGCGCAGATCGATGTCGCTCTAACGCCGCTGAGATCTTGGCCATCTGCATCAGGCTCAGCATTCCTTCTTGCATCCGCGCTCCACCCGAGGCACAGACGATGATTACAGGTGTTTGCTCAGCCGTTGCCCTCTCAATCAATCGAGTGAGCTTCTCGCCGACGACAGAGCCCATGCTGCCGCCCATAAAGCGAAAGTCCATGACACCGAGCGCGGCAACATTGCCGCCGATTTTACCGAAGCCAGTTTGCACACCATCGACAAGTTTGGTCTTGGCCTGGGTATCGCGAATGCGGTCGGCGTATGCTTTGCGATCGCGAAACCGCAGCGGATCTTGAGGTGAAATCTGAGTATCTATTGGCTGCCAAGTGCCTTCATCAATCAGCTGTTCAATCCGCTCTACGCTATACACCCGGTGATGAAAGCCGCACTCAGGACACACCTGCTGATTCGCCTTCAGATCTTTGGTGTAGGTCAGCACATCGCAGCGCTTGCACTTCGTCCATAGCCCATCGGCAATTTCGCGCTCGTGCCGATCTTGGCTAATCAGACCCGTCTTTTTTCGGTTGGCGAACCAGTCAAACAGTGACATTTTTCCACTCATGGATTTTGCTCAAGTTCTGCCCTAATACCGTATCTTCATCTATCTTTTCATAAGGCAGTTTCCTTGAATATCCTACTGGTTTGCCAGCCCTCATGGATATCTACCTGAATATCTGCCTGAATATCTGCGTAAACATTTAGAGAAAACATCAATAAATTCCCGAGGGAAAAAAGATGGACTGATAAGCGTCCATCAGCCAATCACCGTAAAACAAAGTCAATATTGCCCCCAGTGCCAGATAGGGGCCAAAAGGGATATGCTGCCGGGGGCCTAGCGCACCCATCGCTAACGCGCCGCTACCGATTACCGCGCCCATCGCCGCCGCCAAAAACGTCGCTAACAGCATCCCCGAAAAGCCTAGCCAGGCCGCCATCATTGCCGCTAGCTTAGCGTCGCCGCCACCCATCGCCACTTTACCAAAAGCTTTACTACCCACGGCGCTGACCAAATCGAACAGCCACAGTGCCAAAACGCTAGCGATCGCAGCTGTCACCACACCGCCAAGCCAGTGACTAACGGTCGGCACCTCTAAATAGCTAACTATCCCCTGAAATATCCAGCCCAATACCAGCCCAGACGCGGTTAGGCTGTTCGGTAACAGCATCGTATCTAGATCAATCAGCGCTAGGGGCAGCAGCCAGCAAACAAACAGCCAATGCCCAGGCGTTTGCCAGGTCATTCCAAAGGCCATATACACAGCCACAAACAAGCAGCCCGTGCAAAATTCTACTAGCGGGTAGCGAATGGCTATGGGTTGCCGACAGGTTCGGCAGCGTCCTCTTAGCCACAGCCAGCCAAATACCGGCACGTTGTCGTAAGGCTTAAGGCGGTTTTTGCACTTAGGGCAGCGAGAAGGGGGATGCAGCAGCGACAGTCCTGCGGGCAGTCGATAGATCACAACATTTAAAAAGCTGCCAACAGCTGAGCCCAGAATAAAGACAATCAGCACAGGCACCCAGATATCCACAAACACAAACTACAGCGCAGAAAACCGTAGGAAAAAGGACACAATTAACGTGCCCATTAATTTGCGTTGATGCATATGCGCTGATACGCAAAAACTCACCTCTAACGGTTTTTAGTAACCGCCAAAGGTGAGCGTTCTGTAAGTTATTTCAGCTGAATCTCTCTACCAATTGACGAGCGACTAGTAGACAGCGGGCCAATAGACAACGGGCCAGTAGAAAGTGGGCCAATGCGGGCCAATAAACAATAGCTAGCTCAGCGCTGGCTCAATCTGGCTAAAGGGAACAAAACACTCCTGAGGCAGCAGGACTGGCTTATCGCCAAAGACCAGCTTGCCCCGATGGTTTAGTCGGCCAATGGCCACCCCAATCGGACGCTGAACGATTTCGGGATGAACCTCATAAAACGTGCGGTAGATATGCCGAGCCGCTTTGATGAGCTCTGGATTTAAGAGTACCGAATCGTCTCCAAACGCCAGACGCTGCGCGGCAGCGGGCGCGGTTTTTGGTGACATAGTAAGTGTGCTCATTCCTCTAATCCCTCTCGGATTGATTGTTTAGATTGACGGTTGCAAAGCTACGGTTGCAAAGTCGCGGTTTCAAAGTCACTGTACGAGCGATCTCTACATTCAGCTTCTGTAGTACTACAGAAGCTGATAGCTCAAATAGCTAGAGCCATCGCTTGAATAGTTCAAACATACCAAAAAACGTCAGATATCGCTCATTAGATATGAAATTTCGGTCGCTTGCTAGCGACTGCCAAAAATAGCAGTCCTAAACGGCAAGCGCTGACTGTAGTGCTTCACCCATTCCCTTGCAGCCAACAGCTTTCATGCCCTCAGACATAATGTCTCCGGTTCGATACCCCTGGTCGAGCACGCTCAAAACAGCCTGCTCTATCTGGTCGGCGGCAGCGGGCTGATTGAATCCGTAGCGCAGCATCATCGCCGCGCTCAGCACCTGGGCCAGTGGATTGGCCTTGTCTTGCCCAGCAATGTCAGGTGCTGAGCCGTGCACGGGTTCAAAAACGCCGGGGCCGCTTTCGCCCAGACTGGCAGATGGTAGCATACCGATGCTGCCTGTCAGCATCGCCGCTGCATCTGATAAGATATCGCCAAATAGATTGCCAGTGACGATGGTGTCAAACTGTTTAGGAGCACGCACTAGCTGCATAGCCGCGTTATCTACATACAGGTGTGAGAGGGCAACGTCAGGATAGTCGGCGCTGAGGGCTGTGATGCGATCGCGCCAGAGCTGAGAAACTTCCAGCACATTTGCCTTATCAACCGAGCACAGCCGCCCCTGACGCTTGCGCGCGGCCTCAAAAGCCACTCGCCCAATCCGGTCGATCTCGCCGCTGCTGTAGACCATTGTGCTGACCCCTCGCTGCTGACCGTCTTCGGTTTCAAAAATGCCCTTTGGCTCACCAAAGTAAATGCCGCCCGTCAGCTCACGCACCACCATAATATCGACCCCCTCTACCACCTCTGGCTTTAGCGAAGACGCGCTGAGTAGCTGAGGCAAAATAGTAGCTGGCCGCAGATTGGCAAACAGTCCTAGCCCCGAGCGTAGCCCCAGCAGGCCCGTTTCTGGCCGCTGCGATCGCGGCAGGCTATCCCATTTGTATCCCCCAATAGCGGCCAGCATAACCGCGTCACTGTCACGACAGACCGCTAGCGTTTCTTCGGGCAGCGGAGAGCCAGTTTCATCAATGGCCGCACCTCCAATCAGCGCTTCTGTAAATTCAAAGTTGAGATTTTGCTGCTGGGCAACCTGCTTGAGCACCGCCACCGCCACGGTGATAATTTCTGGGCCGATGCCGTCTCCAGGCAGTAAGGTAACGCGCAGGGGTTTGGAGGGGGACACTGTCATAGCCGTTAGGAAAAGTCGATAGGGACGCCCCTGATAATACCTGATGGGTGATCAGCGTCGTAGGTGTGTTGTAGAATGCACACACCTTTTGTATCTTTTTGGTGGCTGTTTTTGGGCGGCTGTTTGCGCTATGGCTTTTTTGCGTGCCGATTTGGCTCAGTTTGCGGCGTACAAATCGCCTCACCCAGTAGATCACCCTAGCGCGCCTAAGCCCTTACTAGATCCACTAGATACGAACGAAAGCCCCCTCGATTTACCAGAAGCGCTTAAGCAGAAGCTCGCGTCAGACTATGTAGATGCGATCGCAGCCAACCGCTATCCCGACGGTAGCCAAAGCGCCCTCAAGCAGGCAGTCATCAGCTACGCCAAACACTCTAGCCCGCTTTCAAATAGCGAGCTTTTAGACAGCGATCTGTCCCCCGCCAACGTCACGCTTGGCAACGGCTCGGATGAGCTTATCCGCTCGGTCATCATGGCCACCTGCCTCGGCAATCACGGCTCTATTTTAGTGGCCTCGCCAACGTTTTCTATGTATGCCATTTTAGCCCAGACTCTAGGCATACCGGTTTATGACGCGGGCCGTAACGAGCACTTTGAAGTCAATATTGAGGCGGCTGAGCAGGCGATCGCATCTGCACAAAAGAGCGGGCCACCCGTGCGCGTCGTCTTTATGGTGCATCCCAATTCCCCTACCGGCAATGCCCTCACCCCGACAGAACTCACCTGGCTCAAGCAATTGCCCACCGACATTCTCATCGTCGTCGATGAAGCCTATTTCGAGTTCAGCGGCCACACCACCCTATCAGCCGCTCTCAGCCGCCCCAACTGGCTGGTCACCCGCACCTTTTCCAAAGCCTTTCGCCTAGCGGCCCATCGGGTTGGCTACGGCATTGGTCACGCTAATATCATCGCCGCCCTCGAAAAGCTCAGACTGCCCTACAATCTGCCCAGCTTTTCACAATCCGCCGCGCAGGTAGCACTGGCCCATAGCGATCAGCTCTTAGAACAAATTCCCCTCATTGTTACCGAGCGAGACCAGCTCCTTCAGGCGCTAGCCCAGCATCCTTGTCTGAAGGTATGGCCTAGCGATAGCAACTTTATCTATGCTCGGCTGAGCGATCGCGGCCTAGCCACCTTGAGAGCCAATAAACAGAAAACCGGTAAGCAAAAAGCCAGTGAACAGGCGCAAGGACTCGCTAGCCTCTTCGAGCAGTTAAAAGCAAAGGGAACTCTAATCCGTCATACCGGCGGCGGCTTGCGCATCAGCATTGGCACACCAACAGAAAATCAGCGCACGCTAGCAAACTTTCAGCAGGTATTGACCTCAGCGCCGCTCAACCGCCAAGACAACGCAAGCACCTAACAGTTAGCTACGCGCGTAGTTTGCACAAATCAGCCCAGTATGCACCTAGCCCGTGGGCTGAGCGGAGCCGAAGCCCAGCCTACCAAACAAACCCAGCGCGAACCCGGTGAATCGTTTGTGGCAACACACCTACCAGCAAAGCAAACGCTTCATCAGGAACCAAATCAACCGTATCTTGATCAAAATAGGTTTTGAACTGCTCTAAGATCATCCGCGCTCGATCTTTCGGCTCTGGCTGATCGGTGAAGTTTTGTGTCAGGCGAATCCACTGCAAGCGAATCTTAATTGCGTTTTGATGTTCTTCGTGAGAATCAGGCGCTAGCAGCGAAAGGTTGCCGATCGGAATCATGTCCACGATGTCTTCGTCTAAATCGCCACCTACAGCCGCACCAGGGCCTGCGAACTCCGCATGAAATTCTCGCAGCACGATCAAACCGTTGCGGCGGCGGCTGTTGACAACCCATAGCTTACCGCTATCCATTTTTTCAACCACATTGTCAACTTGAATTTCAGCTTGTAGGTCTTGATTCACGGATGCGCCAAAGAACTTCCAGTTGCCTGAATGAGGATTGGATGGACGAAAGATAGCCTGACGAGAAACGATAGTATCAGAGCTAGCAGATAACTCACAAGCCAGAAATTTCTGAGTGCGGTCTTTAGGACAGGCGATAAGGGACTGATTCGACGTTCCAGTCTCAGACGTTCCACTAGCCCCAGACAGACCACCTGCCTCAAAAGAAGGCGTTTTAGAGAAAGGCTTGATGGTGGGTTGAAGATCCATAGTCGGGGGCACTGGCCTAGGTATCTAGCCTTGAAGCGCTTACCTTTCTACTGTGATATGAATCCCTAACAAAAGTACAAAAGACCAACTAGGTTTTATTCATTCTTTACGGCGTAGCTGCCAGTACTTTACACGCTTCATTTGAAAAAACGAACTATTCGCGGCGGTTTTCCGTATATTCAACGATCAGATTTTTACGGGCGCGATCGCTTTTATCTGTTCTTTCAGTAATTGTTCTACTTTTAGCAAACTTTCGATAGCGGCTGCTCTATAAGGACTGTTCTATACATGCTGTTCTGTGAGTGTTTTAGGCAGGCATTTTAGGCAGGTGCTTTAGGCGCTTTTACACGTGCAGCGGCTTAGAGAGTAAAAGCCGCTCCGGCCTCAGGCCCAGCCCTGACAAAATAGGGTTGCTCACAGCGCATCGTTGATAGCCCGCCTGTCGATACAGCGATTGAGCCGCCAGATTGTCAGCCATGACGTGTAGATAAATTCGATGGAACCCCCAGCCTAGCGCAATGCTTTCACAGGTAGAAAGTAGCTGCTGGGCGGCACCTTGACGTCGAGAATCTGGCGCGATCGCCAAGTTAGATAAATAGGCCCGCTTAGGCGGAAACAACCGCCAGCTCTCACAGGGTCTTTGCGACACTTCAGCCGTGCCGACCACTACACCTGTCGAGTAAGCAGAATCTGGCTCTACTGCGATCGCCACCAGACAAGCGTACTGATTAGTCGGCGTTTTCATTCGAGTCTTAATGTCTTCTTGGATGCCAATTCGCATTAGCCAATATAGCCACTGAGTCGCCTGCGCCTGCGGATAAAAACTAGCCAGCAGCACCGCTACAATCTGCGACAAATCCTGGCGCTGAGCCGAGCGGATGCGGAACGGTTGCCACTGATAAGAAGAAGACAAAGCGCGCTCAGCGTTAGCCGATGACATAGCAAAAACTCGAAAGAGGGTGGGAACTTTATGTTTGCAATGGACGCGTTCGCATTCGCAATAAGTACGTCCGAGATAGACATCTTGGCCTAGATGAGAGATTGATGCATGGCAGTTAGAGAGCGTAATCGACGAAAAAAGGCAGCTAAGCACAAAATCTTAGTCGTGGACGACGAGCCCGATAATTTGGACCTGCTCTATCGCACATTCTATCGAGATTTCAAAGTTATCAAGGCAAATAGCGGCCACGATGCCTTAGACCTGCTCGCCGATCAAAGCGACATTGCAGTTATCATCTCTGACCAGCGAATGCCAGGGATGAGCGGGACCGAGCTACTACGGCTAACGGCTGATCGCTATCCTAACTCGATTCGGATTATGCTGACTGGCTATACCGATGTCGAAGATTTGGTCGAAGCCATCAACGAAGGCAAGGTCTTTAAATACGTCACCAAGCCTTGGGAAGAAGAAGATTTACGCACGGTCGTCAATCAGGCCGTTGATACTCACAGCATTTTACAGTCGCGTACCCAAGAGCTTAACCGCATCGTCCGGCAAGAGACGCTGCTCAATGCGATTACCCACACCATTCGCAGCGCTCAGTCATCTGAAGAAATGCTCAATACAATTGTCCAGACGCTAGGAGAGGCGTTTGAGCTAGACTATGGCGTGGTCAAGCCGCTCGCCGAGATGGAGCTGGATATGCCCATGTTTCACTATGTAGGGACAGCGGTTTCAGACGTGTTTCTCACCGATGAACCTGGCCGCGCCCTGGTGCCTGAAGCCCTCGTTCAGCTACAGCAGACGGTTTGGCCCACCATCTTGACCCAGCAGCTCGAAACCCTCGAAGACATTACCGCCGCTGCGCCCGGTGCTAATAACGTCAGCGCCTACCAAGCACTAGATATTCAAACGAGCCTGCTAATTCCGCTCGCCTGCAAGCAGGACGTGCTGGCCGTTTTGGCCCTGCACAAATGCGCTCATCAAAAGCCGTGGGAACCCAGCGAAATTAAGCTCTTAGAGTCACTGACAGACCAGGCAGCACTCGCACTCTCTCAGACCTGGACCTATGAGCGGGTACAGTCTTTGGCGCAGCGAGAAGTCTTAATCAACACCATCACCCAGGCGCTACATGCCAGCTTAGATCTCAGTGAGATTTTTGCTGCGATTACAGCAAAGCTCGGTCAGGCGCTCTATGCAGACAGCTGTACGCTCTCACTTTGGACAGACACGCGCTCTCAGTGCGTCGGTCGCTATGACGTCAACTTTGACAGAGCCCCTACGCTACCAGAAGCTACCGTCATCATTGCCGAAAACTTGATTTTGTCTCACCTGATGGAGACCCAGCAGCCAGTCGTTGTTAATTCACAGCGCCCTGTCGACGACTGCTTATTAGACAGCGAGCCGTTTGGCACTAGGGCACTGATGGCCGTGCCGCTGCTGGCAGATTCTAAAGTGACGGGCTGCATTGTGCTAACGCAAATGACGAGCGATCGCCAGTGGACGCAAGATGAGGTCGGACTGACATTAGCGGTGGCGAGTCAAGCAGCGATCGCAGTCCGACAGGCCAATCTTTACCAAAAAAGCCGCCACCAGGCCGAGCAGCTCCTAGAGCTACACCAGCAAAAAAATGCCTTCTTCCAAAATATCTCTCACGAATTTCGCACGCCACTAACCCTCACCATTGGTCCGCTAGAATCCGCCGTCGCTCGCCAAGAAGGACTCGATCCCGAGCAGTCGGTCATTGCCCTCAGAAATTCTCGGCGGCTGCTGCGCCTAGTTAACCAGCTGCTCGATTTGCAAAAGCTAGACGCAGGCAAAATGAAGCCGATCTTTAGACCCTGTGACTTAGCTGTTTTTACCGCTGAAGTGGTCGAAGCCTTTAAGAGCTACTGCGAGCGTAAGGACATCGCTCTCAGCACCGAAATTGGAGTCTGCGCTACCGTCTATCTGGACATCGAAAAGTTCGACAAGGTGCTTTACAATCTGCTGTCGAATGCAATGAAATTCACTCCGGCGGGCAAGTCTATTACGGTTCGCCTTGAAGAAATTGCAGGCGTGGCCAGACTTCAGGTTCAAGATGAAGGGATTGGCATCCGCGCCGATCAAATTCCTCATCTGTTTGAGCGGTTCCGTCAGGCAGACGGCTCAGCCAATCGTCACTACGAGGGGACAGGACTTGGCCTATCGCTAGTACAAGAGCTTTCTCAACTGCACGGTGGCAATGTTTCTGTGCGCTCAGAATATGGCGAAGGCACCACGTTTACAGTAGAAATTCCCTTAGGCATTAGCCATCTACCGGCAGATCAAATTGTTGAACAGGCGCTTTCCATCGAGAAAGGGCGAGCGGCGGTCGAACTTTCAGATATTGAAATGGCCTCGGCCACCGCAGATACCGACATAGCGCTGCCGCCGCAAGCAGAAGGTAGCACCAGCGATCGCGCCTCATTTGAAGGCTCACAGATTTTGGTAGTTGATGATAATCCTGATCTGCGGGCCTATGTATCGAGCGTGTTGCAGCGTCAGGGCTACCAGGTTCGCACCGCAGAGCAGGGCGCAGCCGGATTAGAGATGGCGACATCTTACGGCCCCGATCTCATTATTACTGACCTGATGATGCCGGGGGTCAACGGCCTAGAGATGATTGAGCGCATTCGCAAAGACACGGCCCTGCAAGGAACGCCGATTATCTTACTCACAGCCAAAGTGGATGAAGAAACTAGGCTAGAAGGCACCGAGCAAGGGGCAGATGCCTATCTCTCTAAACCG
Source organism: uncultured cyanobacterium (assembly GCA_963833005.1). GTDB lineage: Bacteria > Cyanobacteriota > Cyanobacteriia > Phormidesmidales > Phormidesmidaceae > Phormidesmis. The sequence goes on from CAWHWK010000003.1 coordinate 884,083, forward strand.
TTTAACGATAGGGAATTGCTCGCGGAGGTTCGCAATTTGCTAGCGCTAAAGTCTAACGAGCGCAAGGTAGCTCAGTTGAATCGATATTTGACAGAGTCAGTGCTTCAGCGTTTTTTGCCGCCGTCTTTGGTCAAGAAGGCAAACGAAGGCACTTTGCAGCTAGATTTGCGGCCCGAGCCTCGCTTAGTGACCATTTTGTTTAGCGATATTGTGGGCTTTACGCAGTTAAGTAATACGTTGCGATCGCGCCGAGTTGCCGAACTGCTTAATGAATATCTAGAAACCATGACCCTGGCGATCTTTGGCAATGGTGGCACCGTGGACAAATTCATGGGTGACGCAGTGCTGGCCTTATTTGGCGCACCTGAAGAGATGAGCCCCAATGAGCAGGTAAAGCGCGCGATCGCCGCGGCCCGTCAAATGTATAAAGACCTAGACGGCCTCAACCAGCGCTGGGCAGAGCAGGGCATTGGCCCAGTCCAATTTCGCTGTGGCATCCATCAAGGCACCGCTGTTGTTGGCATGTTTGGCAGCGCTGAGCGCTCAGACTACACCGCAATTGGCCCTAGCGTAAACATTGCAGCCCGTATCCAAGAAGCCGCTACTGCCGAAACTATCCTAGTATCAGCCGCCGTCGCCGACTATTTAGACGAGCGAGAGATTGTAAAATTTGAACCGTTACAGCTCAAGGGCGTGGATGAGACAGTTCTCACTTTTGGCGTAAAGACAAGACTGTAGCTAGATTACTTTTGCTAGGATCTTAGCAGTCGTACATTTTCCTCAACGGATGGTTTCTCCGCTAAAAACTTGGCAGCACTCAGAGCCGAAGGGGCTTTGGCCAGCGCTAGGCGGATTAGCCGTCACCGCTCATGTAGGCGTTTTAGGACTATCTTTGCCATATGTGATGCAGCTCATACAGCCTGCCGGGTCGCCTGCGGCAGTGGTTCCTATCGAATTGATTGACGTAGACTCAGCCGAATCCATCAATTCAACGCCGGTAGAGTCGCTAGCAGATGAGGCATCCACAGTCCCAACAGACAGCGTGCCAACAGACAGCAGCTTGCCTCAAAACGACGACACAGCGCCTGCGGCGGCATCATCCCCTGAGTCACAAGCCTCTAAGCCAAAAAACTCTGAACTCGAAACCTCTGAACTCGAAACCTCTGAACTCGAAACTGCACCTGAGCGCACAAATCCAATTGAGCCACCCGCTAACGAGACGGACAGTTCCTCAAACCCCGCTGAGCCATCACAAACCTCAACCGAGACTGCGTCACCGCCTGCCACAGAAAATCTACCTAAGTCTCCCCAGAAGGAGCCCTTAACGGCTCTGCCTGGGGAGCAGTCGCTACCCCTTCCAGAAGATAGTACAGGGGAAAATGCAGCGGCGAAAACGGCTTATATCAGTGTTGTAGACCACAGCTATGTGCCCACAGAGCTGCTAGCTGATGTGGCAGACACACCGCCAGCGCTGGACTACAGCGCGGTGACATCGTTAAGCGCGACACCGGAAGATTTAGGCTGTGGCGAGGTTGATTTTTCGCAGGGGCAAGTGACGTATCGGGCTGTAGTGAGTCGAGAAGGAACGCTACGGTTGGCAACGCCGTGGACGGGCAGTATTGAGCCGCAGTCATTGAGTGCCAGCGAGAGTGCGATCGCCTGCCTGCTGACAGCAGCTGGATTTAGCTTCACGCCTGCCTTTACAGATGGAACCGCCGTCGCCAATGACAGCTTGTTACTGACTATTGACATCATTGAGTCGCAATAGCCGATTGAATCGCAATAGCCGCTATCAATATGCTGCCAAAGTCAGGCCATCAAAGTAAAATTGTGATACGGTACTTAAGCTAATATTGAAGCAACCTTCGCGGGTGTAGTTTAGTGGTAAAACCTTAGCCTTCCAAGCTAATGATGGGGGTTCGATTCCCCCCACCCGCTTTGTGTACAGTGACACTTTATTTGTCATCGGTGACGCATTAATGTCGCTAAGTCCAGATTAATGTCATTGAGACATAATTGTGTCGTCAAACCATTGGGGACATATTATTTGTCTTCCAAGATGCCTGTAGAAGGCTAAGGTTTTACCTTTCAACTCGCTCAAATTCCTGGGGGCGTTGGCTTTTCGAGCCACAATTTCTAGGATTTTCCCCAAAAGGCAAGGTCACAATCCTTTCAACCTCCCCTGTCCAGAAAGATTGATTGTGACGCGAATCCGTCCATAGGTTCGATTAGCGTTATTTCCTTTCAACCTCCCCTGTCCAGAAAGATTGATTGTGACACCCGGTTCGTGCGTTAACTCTATCCCTGTCACCTCTTTCAACCTCCCCTGTCCAGAAAGATTGATTGTGACACTGCAATAAGTATCATGGTCACGGCTGTGATGACTTTCAACCTCCCCTGTCCAGAAAGATTGATTGTGACGGCCAAGGTTGGCTGCTACGTCCACTGACTTTCAACTTTCAACCTCCCCTGTCCAGAAAGATTGATTGTGACGTGAGCGTTGCTGAGTGCCGTGTAAAATCGTAAGCTTTCAACCTCCCCTGTCCAGAAAGATTGATTGTGACGCCACCCCGGATCTTGCGGAAAGTACGGAAACATTCCTTTCAACCTCCCCTGTCCAGAAAGATTGATTGTGACCTACCCTTTGGCCTGCATAAAGGATGGAGTAAATCTTTCAACCTCCCCTGTCCAGAAAGATTGATTGTGACCGTTTTAGGAGAAGTGCTAGTGCCTGTAAGTCCCCTTTCAACCTCCCCTGTCCAGAAAGATTGATTGTGACTCACAGAGTTTTATCGGTCGGGCTCCGTGATTCGCTTTCAACCTCCCCTGTCCAGAAAGATTGATTGTGACATCCCGTAAAGCTACCTACTCTACAGATGAACTTGCTTTCAACCTCCCCTGTCCAGAAAGATTGATTGTGACGCGCCTTCAGCAACCCTTAACAAGTCAATGCCGTCTTTCAACCTCCCCTGTCCAGAAAGATTGATTGTGACTACGCTCAACCGCTTTCTATCCAGTTCAGAACAGCTTTCAACCTCCCCTGTCCAGAAAGATTGATTGTGACAAGGCTCATCAGCCCTAAACCCAAGATTCATCAACTTTCAACCTCCCCTGTCCAGAAAGATTGATTGTGACTTGGTGCGCCTCGGGGTGTGATCGCGTACCTGTTCCGAACCCTTTCAACCTCCCCTGTCCAGAAAGATTGATTGTGACCACGCATTGATGGCGATATGAAAGCCCAAATACTCCTTTCAACCTCCCCTGTCCAGAAAGATTGATTGTGACTGGCAACTTGGCCACTCATGACCGAGTGCTACAACTTTCAACCTCCCCTGTCCAGAAAGATTGATTGTGACGTCTTTCTCGGCATGAACTGAGCACGTAACGCCATCTTTCAACCTCCCCTGTCCAGAAAGATTGATTGTGACGTGGTGGCGTGAAAAACGAGGGGCCAAAACCTCTTCTTTCAACCTCCCCTGTCCAGAAAGATTGATTGTGACCTACCTGCTCTCTAGTCCTGGCCTCGGCACTGGCTCTTTCAACCTCCCCTGTCCAGAAAGATTGATTGTGACAAGCGCCATCGCATTTGAGAAACCCCTTTAAGCACTTTCAACCTCCCCTGTCCAGAAAGATTGATTGTGACAACTTGCCTAGCCGGCGTCGGCCTAAACTCTCCACTTTCAACCTCCCCTGTCCAGAAAGATTGATTGTGACTTCCTCAGGATGAACCACCTGAACTCTATGAACTACTTTCAACCTCCCCTGTCCAGAAAGATTGATTGTGACCTCAGACATTGCCCACATCGAAGGGCCTGTCACTTTCAACCTCCCCTGTCCAGAAAGATTGATTGTGACAAGCGTAAAGGCACTACCGTCTGCCGTTCTGTTTTCTTTCAACCTCCCCTGTCCAGAAAGATTGATTGTGACTTGCTCGCAGCGCTCTAAAGCTGGTTAGCGAAGTCTTTCAACCTCCCCTGTCCAGAAAGATTGATTGTGACGTAGCAGCCAGAAGCCGTGCGTAGCGGCAAT
>CAWHWK010000004.1:0-86650 GCA_963833005.1 uncultured cyanobacterium
ATGTTTCTACACCTTCTAATTCAGCGCAAGAGCGGCTCCATCCTAAAACTGTAAAGCCGTTAGAAAACAGCCTTTTGGCAGCCTTTCTACCCAGATTGCCAAGGCCTAAAATACCAACAGTTCGTTCGGCAGGAAGCTTGGCAGTATGCTGCTGCCAAATCTGTAAAGACTGCTGCATTCGGTAGCGAGGCATATCGCGATGTAGATACAGCGTCCAGGCGAGTACTGCCTCAGCCATCGTTTCAGCCAACTGTGGGTCACTCATACGAACATTGACGCTCTCCCCCTAACCCTGTGGGTATAGTCGAAGATTCTTGTTTCACAGACTCTTAACTAGGCAACAGCCGAAGCCACTACCCCCGCCAGACCGTCTCTACAAGCATTTTAATTAACGTCCACTGTGCGCCCCACAGCGGACGGTGAACAAGTACAAAAATGATATGTTCAACCTATATCGCACAAAGTTTTACTCCAGGCGCGGTTTAGCCTGGAAACCCAATACTTCGTTTTCAAGGTTCAGCGCTTTGGCCCACATTACTGGTCACCTCAGCAGTACTATTGTATCAAAAGTTGCCGCAACGAAGCAACAGACACAAGGGTGTTCGCTGCACTCACCCGGCTTACACCACCCCTTAAGCTGCGCTGTAGGTGGAGTACTAGCGGAATTTTTGATAGCAACGTTGTTAAGCTGCGTTTCAAGTAAAAGCTGCTCTACACCCGCCCAAAGACTCTGCACCCACTGCAAATTAGGTAATTTTTTAAAATCGGCTGCATCAGGGTTTGCAACGATAGCGATCTGAGCATCGGTATACTGCTGCGTACTACAGTCTGCTAACGTCATCACTTCATAGCCTAGAAGCACGGCTCTTAGGGCTTCTATCCACTTTGTTGTTTCGCGATCGCTCATCTGCGAAACGAATGGAATGCAACGACTCATCATGCATAGATACCAGTAAAGTCAGCAGAATCTTCTGATGAGACTAGAGATGTGCGCTCAAACAGCGTGGATAGCTACAGATACCACAAAATGATCATCATCATAATCGATAGCCCAAAGGCAAGGATCAGCACCCGCTCTAGCTTAGAATTGAAGCTTTTAATCGCAAAGACCAGTGCTAACGCCAATAACGCTAAACCTGAATAAATGGCTAAATCACTCCCATGGCTAATCAAAGGGTCGGTCGGATCTTCAGGCAGCTGTTCTGTTTGCGCGATCGCCTTTAAGGCCGGTGCCAAAGTGCTAGCCAGGACAGTTGCTAGGGCCGCAACCACGGTCCGCGATCCGTATTTGATCAGTTTCACCCGCTATCTCCTTGCTTATACGCGCTTTCTTAGCGTATAGCGTTCAGGGGCCTGTTTCACTAGCTGCATAAAGACAACGAGCACAAAATAGCAGACACAAAGAAATAAAAATAATATCCAGATGCACTGTCTTGCCCAGTTCTTGACTATTGTCGGCTAAATTTTAACCAAGTTAAGTCCATCTCTTCTATGATTCCTGTTGCTAATAGGAGATTGCTAATAGGAGAGATATCGCTAAGCTCAAACTACACCATTAGAACGCAATGAAAAGTTCAGTCAATACTGTTCTCATGCTCGGATTGATCGTTGTACTGGGGGTTGTCTTGGGAACTGGTGGTCCGCTGCTAGTCGCAAATGCCCTGCCTGAGTTAGGTGCCGTCAATCAAGATGCTCGCATTGCCGAAGCCGCTGAGGGCAAAGTGAATGAAGGCCCTGAAGACGGATGGGTACTACCGTGATCGCGATCTAAAATTACTCAAAAAAGGAACATCCTATGCAAGATATCTCTCTGCCAGCTTCAGACCAGGTTAAGCAAGCACTGGTAAGAGTGCCCGTCGTTACGCTCTATTTCTGGATCATCAAAATGATGGCAACCACGGTGGGAGAAACAGGCGCAGACTTTCTAGCTTTTAATTTAAAGCTTGGACTGTTAACCACCTCGTTGATTATGAGCGTTTTTCTGATTACCGTTTTGATTAATCAATTCAGGCTAAAGCGGTACGTTCCGTCTAGCTACTGGGCGGTGGTCGTATTGCTGAGCATTGTCGGCACGCTGGTAACCGACCTCATGGTAGATGACCTGGGCGTGAGCCTGATAACGGCGACCGTGAGTTTTAGCCTTTTGCTTGCTATTGTATTTGCAGCTTGGCACGCTAGCGAACACACCCTGGCTATGCACTCTGTGCGAACAGCAAAGCGAGAGAGTTTTTATTGGGCGGCTATTTTTGTTACCTTTGCGCTAGGAACAGCAGCCGGAGACTTTTTAGCAGAAGCCTCTGGATTGGGCTACTTTCAATCAGCGCTGGTGTTTGGGAGTGCGATCGCCCTCATCGCTACCACTTACTTCTACGCAGGTCTCAATGAAATTCTTGCTTTTTGGATGGCTTATATTCTGACTCGTCCGCTGGGCGCTTCCTTTGGTGACTTGCTGTCTCAGCCCACTAAAAACGGCGGTTTAGGCTTTGGCACGACGGGCACCAGTATCATTTTTCTCACTGTGATTGCGCTGCTAATTGGCTATCTCTCTATCACGAGGAAAGATCAAATTAGAGCAACTGTTGACCAGACCACTCACTAGACCATTTCCCTAGCCATCCGCTAGACCACTTACCCAACCATCCACTAAGCAAGAGAACTCAGACCATGACAACAGCCCAGACAACCAAGCGGCAGCTCCAGAAATTCAAAAAGCTTCATTCTCTGGTTGCCCCTATCGTCATCATCCCGATTATTCTGACACTGATCACCGGCTCTATCTATCAAGTGTTTGATCTGATGGGTAAAGGCGACGGCGTAGACTGGCTGCTAGACCTTCATAAAGGACATTTTGGCCCGATTAACTTAGAGATTATTTACCCCTTTCTAAACGCTTCGGGTCTGCTGTTTATGGCCATAACGGGCGGAACTATGTGGGTAGATCTTCGGCGACTTCGTCAGCGCAGCAACCGCCCGTCGTGACGAGGCTAAAAGATTTTCGGCTCATTCGGTTTGACTGATTTCAGCTCTTGTTTGCAGGTCTTGCTGAGTTCTTGAGCTTTATTTCGTCCCTTAGCGCTCGTCTAAAAATTGACAGGATGTTGCTATGAAAAAGAGATTTTTGCTGACGGCAGTACTGATTGGGATCGTAGGAACGTCCGTCATAAGCTGGCAAGCTTTGATCGCGCGATCGCCAAGACCCGTTGCGATTATGCATCAGCCAACGACCACCCCAGAAACTTCTGATTGACCATTGGCTGAAAGATTTCTGAGACAGCCATACAGTATTTTCGGCACAGTATTTTTGTACAGTGTCTTGACTGTGCCCAAGGCTGCCGAATATCAAATGCTTGGCTGCTGGGTGAGAAACTTTCTATCGGCCTACTATCGGCCTACTATCGGCCTACTATCGGCCTACTATCGGCCTACTATCGGCCTACTATCGGCCTATCAAAAAGTTAACGGTAAAGCAGCTACCAGCGCCGAGTTCACTCATAACTTCAATTTCTCCATTATGACCGTGAACAATGGTCTGGGTAATCGAAAGCCCTAGCCCTGAGCCCTGATCATCATACTTTCTCGCTTTGTCTGATCGCCAAAAGCGCTCAAATACTTTCTCCCTGTTCTCTTTGGCAATGCCAACGCCCGTATCGCAAACCTTTATCTGCACCTGCTGGCCGATCTGCTTCGCCCTCATATTGACCTTACCGCCAGCGGATGTATAGCGAATAGCATTTTGCAATAGGTTAGTAAAGGCTTGGCTCAGATGCGCTGCATCGCCTCGAATCCATAGGTTGGCTGCTATAGCTGCTGTCAGCTCAATCTGTTGTTGTTCAGCTTGAGGTGTGTACAGTTGTACCAGGGCTGTCAATAGATCTGATAGATCTACTCGTATCCGTTCCTGATAAGGGCTCTTATCTGTTCTGGCTATCAGCAGCAGATCTTCTGTCAGACTGGTCATTTGATTGGCGGCGCTGGCCACCGCTTCCATCGCTTCGCGGTCGTCTGCTCGCATGCCTTCTGAATATTTGAGTGAAACTTCTACATTGCTCGAAATAGCCATTAGCGGGCTGCGCAGCTCGTGGGAGGCATCAGCTGTGAACTGCTTGAGTCGCTCAAAGCTCTCTTCAATCGGCTGCATGGCCTGCCGGTTTAGCCAGAGAATGCCCACACTACTCAAAACCACTGCCGCCATAACACCAACACCCAAACCAATATCTAAAAGCCAAACGGTTTCATTAAACTCGCCCATAGTCTGGCCAATTCTGACGTAGCCAATTAGTTCTCTGGTTTCCTCTCCTAGAATAGGCAGCGTCACCGATTGAATCGGTGGGTTCTGCATTGAGACTTCTTCTTCTATTTCAGGGTCAAAAGGCGTACCAGAAAAGCTGTCGCCCATGCGCTCTACCGACTTACCTTTTGTGTCGAACCATTCAAAAGAGCGCTGTTTGCTAATGAGGGCCTGGGCTAAAAACTCATCTTCTACCGTCAGCTTTCCGTCTTTTAGCTCGGCTTCGGCAACAACACTCTGACCTAGCACAATCAGCTGCTCTTTTTGCTGCTGCTGCAAATTTTGCACGAACACTAGCCGGACGACCAGCGCTGAGCTAGCAAGCACTAGCGTAAATACGATGATGCTGTTGATGAGTAGGCGATCGCGAATTTTCTCAAACATCCGTCATAGACATCAGCCGATAACCCATGCCATAAACGGTTTCAATAAACTCTTTTGGACTGCCCGCTGCTTTTAGCTTTGTACGCAAATTGGTTAGGTGGGTTTTAATCGTGCCTTCGCCTGACTCTTGGTCAAATTCCCAAAGCCGATCAAGTAGAGCAGAACGGCTTAGCACCTTAGCCGGATGACGCATGAAGTACTCTAGCAGCAGATACTCTTTAGGCGTAAGCGACAGTGGCTGCTTGCAATAGACGACTAGTTGACTGGCCGGATCTAGCTTCAGAGCGCCATGCTGCAGTACTGCTGGCGTAAACTCTCGGCAGCGGCGCTGAAGGGCACGGATGCGGGCCGCAAGTTCTTCTAGCTTAAAAGGTTTGACTAGGTAATCATCGGCACCCGCATCTAGACCAATCACTTTTTCGCTCGTCGTGTCGCGGGCAGTCAGCATGAGAATATTAGACTGACAGCCTGCTGAGCGTAGCTTTTTACAAAGGCTAATGCCGTCTAGCTGAGGCAGCATTAAATCTAACAAGATCAGCTCGTAGTCAGTCGCCTGGGCATAGTTCCAGCCCTCCATGCCATCGCAGGCTATATCCACACTGTGGTGCTGATGCCTAAGATCTTTGGCCAGCGGAGTGGCAATGCGCGTGTCATCTTCAACAATAAGAATTTTCATATATTGATAAGGGTTCTTGTTTAGAAGATAGCTGAGTGTCTCATCAGACTGATTCTTGTTCCTAAGCTATATCTGGCTTTCGTCATAGATATTGTTGTCAACGTCAATTGCCTTGATGACTATCCGATCTGCATACACGTCAAAAGCGGTAAAGCCCAACTGAGAGCTGGCATAGGCCGTCCAGCTTTCACGTCCAGTTGGGCGGAGCTTGGCACCATTGCCAGAGGTGATGTAAGTTGTCCCGTCAATGGGCTGTGTTCGTTCGTAGTTGTGGTCGTGGCCATTAATGTAGAGCTGCACGCCATATGCTTTAAACAGCGGTGTTAAAGAACTCGCTAGCTCTTCGTCAGAGCCGTGACGGCCTGACGAATAAATAGGATTATGGGCAAAGACAACTTTCCACGAGGCAACAGACTGCTTGAGTTCCGTTTCTAGCCAGCGCCGCTGCTGGGCCCAAAGCGTTTCTTCATCGGTACTGCTGTTATTGCGATTTTCATGATGATCTAGGTAGTACTGATTAGTATCTAACGCAAAAAACTGAACCGAACGCGGCGTATCTTCTTGCTGTGAAAAGCTGTAGTATCTCCCTGGCATGTTGTAACCAGAATAAGCCACCTGATCGCTGCCTTCATGGGTACGAAAGTCGTGGTTGCCTAGGGCCGCATTGAACTTAACACCTTTCTCTAAAAGGTCGGCATAGGGACGCTCAAAAGCTGACGTCACTTTTTCTATTTCACCATTTTCGTAGATATTGTCACCTAGCAGTAACACATTCCCAAAAGGTTCAGCGCACCAGCGAGAGAGCATTGCTCTAGAAACTTTGTACTGGGCCGATTGCCCTGTCCCGACATCGCCGACAGCGGCAAAACGAGAAAAAGCATTTTCTAAAGCATTTTCTTCAGCGAAACGGCTTTCACCTAGTGATTCGTTGGCGCAAGCAGCAGCATCCTGCAAGGGCGGCTGGGCAAAATTAGGTAGATATTGCTTCCCAGTATGTTTGATGGCGTGCCTGCCGATAATGGCCGCAAAACTTCCTATTCCGGCTGCAATAATTACTCGGCGCTTCAAAACGAATCTCTCCACAAGTCTTTACCTACGTTATAGACGAACTGTCAAGAACTTGATAAGACGGCTAAGCAGCTTTCTCATACTCAAGTATTTATGTCAATAGCTTAGACGTCAACCTTGTTTTGTGTGGCAAAAAGATGTCAACTTGTAGCAGTAACTGTACTATTACCCTCTTTTCCTATGCAAAAACTGTTTCATCAGCTCTATCGTCAGCTCTACAGACAGTGGCGAAAACGGATATACCCTAAAGTTGAACCCTTCATTGCAACGGTTGGTTTGCTCTGGCTGACGGTTTGTTTTTTGCTGACCTATCTGCTGGCGAAGCTATCTGACAATGTTTTAGAGAAAGAAGCATTTGCCTTTGACAAAAGCATTCTATTGTGGATTCATCAGTTTACCAATCCCATACTAGATCGGGTCGTGCTTGGCATTACGCAGATGGGCAATCCAAAAGTTGTTGTGCCGATTACGCTGACGGTTTTTGTGTGGCTGTGGTGGCGCAGGCATCGGCTAGAGGCTAAGTTTTTTGCGCTTGATGCCTTTGGCGGTGCGGTGCTGAGTGTGGGGCTAAAGCTTGCTTTTAGTAAGCCTAGGCCGCAGCTTTGGCCGCAGCTCATTACAGAGACAACTTACAGCTATCCCAGTGGCCATGCGCTGGGTTCTATGGTGCTTTACGGCTTTTTGGCCTATTTGCTATCGAGCTTTTTTCCGACCTATCTCAGGCCGATTTATGTGGGTGCGATCGCGCTGATCATCGCCATCGGCCTGAGTCGGCTATACCTAGGCGTCCATTGGCCTACAGATATTATTGGCGGCTACGTTATTGGCTTTCTTTGGCTGTTTACCTGCATAACGCTTTTACGCTTTCAGCAAAGTAAGTCAGACACTGCGCTTGAAGCTGAAGAAAGGTAAATTTACAATCTTGCCGAGTTCTTAGCCGACTGATTGGCCGTCACGCCTGAGCTTAGGGCGTCGTACGGCTGTTATACGGCTCCGGCAAAACAACCTGTGCGGTCAGAACTCACGAGCGTGTCGGATAGTTTGTTTGATAATTAAGGGATTTTTGGTGGGCGATTATTCAGCCCAGTACGAGACTCTTTTGAAGGAGGTTTCGCAGTGGATTAAAGCCGGTTAGTTGCAGTATAAGAAAGATGTTGTTTAGGGGTTAGAGAATGCGCCTGAAGCCTCTATTGGTCAGCTACAGGGCGAGAACTTTGGTAAGCTGATGGTGCAGGTTAGCCAGTGACTGTTTGGCGTAGCCCTGGCAAAAGTATTCTGCTAAAGGCTAGGGCTGGTACGGTCTGGTTAATTCTTATTGGCTAGGGCGCAGCTTGCTGACTGACGGCTATCTTTTCAACGAAATCAGCGATCGCACTATTCACAATCTCTGGATACTCTGCAATCATCAAATGCCCCGCCTTGGGCAAGCGTAGGTGTTCACCATGAGGAAAAACTGCCGCCAGTGCTTCACCCATTTCCTGGCTAAACATCGAATCTTGGCCACCGCTAATCACCAGCACCGGCACCTTGATCTTTTTGAATCGCCGCCGCTCAAAATGGCACTGGTTCCGCCAAATGTGACAGTGCAATGCGTTGCTAGTTATAGCATAGAGGATAAAATAGGTGAAGTAATATGCATGTTTCTTCTGGTGATGTGATGGATCTATTTTCCGATGCTTGTCCGCTCTGTGGCAGCGCAGAGGTTCGTGCCCACAGTCGCTATGAGACGCAAGCTCATGGCCCTCGGACCATTTACCGCTGCCGCGAGTGCGATATTTACTACAGCGAAACCTTTGCCACGCCGATAGCAGGTCTGACAACGCCTTTGAGCCGCATTATCACTGTGTTGACTGCCAGAAGTGAGGGCATGGGACTGAATGCGACGGCCCGGACGTTCAAAGTATCTAAGAAAAGCGTGATGGACTGGGAGCAGCGCTTAGGTGAGCTGAAGCCCACATTGATGCTTTATTCGTTATTGCATGAGTTTATTCATCAAGAGATAGAAGGCGATGAACTTTACACGAAAGTCAACCAGAACATCGCCCCTTCAGCCTCAGAGGGCTGGACGATTGTCCTGATGGAGCGGGGCTCTAGATTTCTGTGGGAACTCCACTGTGGTCGCAAAGACCAACAGTTGTTTGAACGGGCACTGCGTTGTCTGGCTCAGGTGATTAAGCAAACCGGTAGCCTCAGCTTACTCACCGATGGAGAACGACGCTATGGCAACTTGTTGTTCGAGATTTGTCATGATGTGATTCGCAGTGGGAAGCCAGGACGCCCCGCCAAACGTCTACCTAAAGGGGTCAGAGTCCGACTGAAGAACAAGGGGTCGAAAAAGCAGACAGGACGAAGACGAAAGAAGTATCAAGCGCCTGTCGCTGAACATCCCGAAACCGTGCATCAGATAGCTGATGAGCAGATTCATGCCAATCACGTCGAGGCGTTCAATGCCTCTTTACGTCGGCGCAATGCGGCCTTTCGACGCAAGACCAATACCTATGCCAAGTCCCGGTCCGCTTTGCAGAGAACCTTGGATGTTTATTGGCTGGTGCATAACTTCGTGAGAGTCCATTTTACGACCAAAGCTGTTCCCGCTGTGAAGCTAGGCATCTTAGAAACCGGACTCTCTTGGGTACAACTATTTTCGATACGCTATGCTGTCTAGTCTATGCATAGAAGGTGATTCACGCTCCCATTCTACGGAACCAGTGCCTTCCGGCGGCACTGCCTAATATTGTATCTGGCCTGCGGATTAGTATGGGGATTGCCTGGCTAGTAATTTTCGCGGCTGAAATGCTGTTGGGCACAGGGCTAGGCTATTTTATCTGGAATGAGTGGAACAACCTCTATATTCCAAATATTTTGGTGGCTATTTTCATCATTGGCTTAGTGGGCCTTATTCTAGACAGCATTTTTGCTGCGCTTGAAAGATTTGTCGAGTTTGGTCGTAAAACATGAGTCTTACTTCAATTGAGTCTATCCACCATTCAGCCGGTCAACCAGCCCGTAACACTGTGTCTCTAAAAATCAAGGTCGCACAGCTTTCTATCCGCAACGTGACGAAGGTTTTTGCCGGAAAAAAAGACTTCTTCAGTCAGCTCTCGCGAAATACCACCCGCGATTTTACAGCCATTGAAGACATTAGCTTAGACATTGAGCCCAATACCTTTGTCTCGATTATTGGCCCTTCTGGCTGCGGCAAGTCTACTTTGCTAAATATGATTGCAGGGCTTTCTGACATTAGCGGTGGAGAGATTTTGCTGAATGACCGTCCGATTTTGGGGCTAGGGCCAGATCGCGGCATGGTGTTTCAAAACTATGCGCTGATGCCTTGGATGAGCGTTGAAGAAAACATTCGCTTTGCGGTAGAAACGGTGTATCCGAAGCTGTCGCCTAAGCAGCTAACGCACCGAATCAAAGAAAACATTCAGCTCGTTGGGCTGACTGGCGCTGAAAAGAAGCATCCTCATGAGCTTTCGGGGGGCATGCGTCAGCGGGTTGGCATTGCGCGGGCTTTGGCCATCGATCCTCAAATTTTGCTGATGGATGAGCCTTTTGGCGCACTCGATGCGCTCACTAGGGGCTTTTTGCAAAGCGAAGTTGAGCGTATTTGGGAACAGCAGCGAAAAACGGTGATTATGATTACGCATAGCATCGAAGAAGCCCTGCTGCTTTCAGACCGCATTGTGATGATGACGAAAGGGCCTGCTGCTCAGGTGAATGAGATTTTGGAAGTGCCTTTCCCCCGGCCTCGAAACCACGAAACAATCGACCAGCATCCGGCTTATCATCAGCTTAAAACTGCGATGGAGCGGCATTTGTTCCGTGAGACCAGAGCAGTAGAAGAATCTCGCATTCGATAGCGAGCTTTCAGGTGTGAATACTGCCAGATTTAGATACGGTCAGATTTAGGCACGGCCAGGTTTAGATAACGCAGTAGCTCGATTGCAATAATTTAATTTAGAAGGTGTAGATTATGACAACTCCAGAGATCACCGCAAAGCTATTGGCGGCAAAAAAAGAAAAAGGCTTGAGCTTTGCAGATTTAGAAGAAAAGCTTGGCTATGACGAAGTGTGGATTGCCTCTGTTTTCTATCGTCAGGCCAGTGCCTCTGAAGAAGAGGCGAGCAAAATGGTCGAGCTGCTAGGCTTGGGGCCAGAATTTGCCGAGGCGCTGACTGAATGTCCGATGAAAGGCGGTTTAGATCCGCTGGTGCCGACCGATCCGCTGATCTATCGCTTCTATGAAATTATGCAGGTGTATGGCATGCCAGTGAAAGCGGTGGTTCATGAAAAGTTTGGCGACGGCATTATGAGCGCGATTGACTTTTCGATTGATGTGGAAAGAGAAGAAGATCCGAAGGGCGATCGCGTCAAAGTCATTATGTGCGGCAAGTTTTTGCCCTATAAGAAATGGTAAGCCTAAATTAAGGCGCACGTATTGCTAAATGCCCTGGCTCCAAAGGCTGGGGTTCTTTATTGGCAGCGCTTTGAAGTAAATGCTTACCCTTCAAAGCCCATCTGCTTTAATGAGAAACGTATCGTAATTAGAAAATGATTGTTTTGTTCTAGCTCGCCTTTAGGAAAAGGTTGATATCTTTGGGGTTGATATCTTTGGAAAAGTGATTGATTGGCAAGCGATTGATTCACGGCCCTGCCCACTATCAAGCCGCAGTCTATTAACCTGCACTCTATCAACGAGCTATGACTTACATTCATCCCTCGCTGCCTTTACCAACTGGCCTGGCGACAGAAGATTTTTGGGTGCTGCCCACGCCGTTACCTGACGCGCAGGCACGCTTACACCATCTGACAGAAGCCATTTATGCTGATCTGGAGGTGCTAAGTCATCCGAGTAAAAACTGGGACTACAGCCGGGATCACAGCATTTTAGAAGTGGCCATTTTGGGTGCGGGCCACTGCGGTAAGTCTACGGCCTTTGGCCTGCGCCGACACGGCATTGAGCGGGTCCGCATTTTTGATCGCCGTCAGAGCGGGCAAGAAGGGCCCTGGCGATCGTTTGCCCGCAACGCTACCCTCAGAACGCCCAAAAACGTCACAGGCGGACTAGAGTGGGGAATTGCGAATCTTCACTTTAGCCGCTGGTGTATTGCCTGCTACGGAGAAGCCTACTGGGAGCGGATTCAATATATTCCACGGCTGCTATGGGCGGACTATCTCGACTGGTATGGCAAGATCTTAGATCTGCCCATTCAAAACGATACTCAGATCCAAGAGATTGTATGGCACGAGGAGGAGCAGTGCTTTTGGCTAAGCGCTATGCATCAGGGTAGGCCAGAGCGCTACAAGGCCCGGTTTATAGTCTTTGCAACCGGTATGGAGTGCGCAGGTGGGAAGAAGATCCCGGCGATTATTAAAGAGAGTTTGCCGGAACGCTGCTATCAGCACACGATGGATAGGATTGATTTTGAGGCGTTCGCTAAGAAGAAAGTTGTTGTTGTTGGGGGTGGCTCTAGCGCGTTTGACAATGCGCTGATGGCGCTAAAAGCAGGAGCAGAGACGGTTGATATTGTGGTGAGGCGATCGCAGCTAACCAACCTGAACCGCATTCGCTGGAGCGAGTGGAACGGCTATCACCGCCACTATATTGATCTACCTGATGAGATGAAATGGGCCTATAGCCTAGCCGAGTTTCGCCTGGGTCAGCTGCCGCCTTCGCATACTTACTATCAGGCGATGAGTCACCCTCGGCTGACGCTGTATACAGACGCGCCGATTAAATCGCTGGCGTACCGTGAGGGAAAAATTACGGGTGATTATGGCGATCGCACCCTAACCCACGACGTCATGATTTGCGGCACTGGATTCGTCACCAACCTAGACTTTCAGCCTGAGCTGAGCGCGCTAGCGCCTCACATTGCTCGCTGGCAAGACCGCTACACCCCCGAGCCCGGCGATGAGCAGGCGGAAATGTCAGGCTATCCTTACCTGGGAAAAAGTTTAGAATTTACCCCGCGCGCGGCTGAGCATGACTATCTAAAACGCTGCTATTACCTGTGTTCTGGCGGCGCACTGGTGAGTGGGTTTAGAGCGCATCTATCTGGCTTGCAGTTTGCGCTGCCACGGGTAGCTTATGACATTGGCAAACAGCTATTTATTGAGCATCGAGAAGACATTTGGTCTGCGTTTAATGCCTACGACGTGCGTGAGTATTAAACAGCATGATTATTGAACAGCGCGAGTATTGAACAAGAGCGCTGGTCTCAAAACGGATCGCTAACCGTATTGCAAGATACGATCTCTTTGCGTGAATAGGCTTACAAGGATATAGAAAATGTCCTAATGCATTAGGCATTTTTGAGTCGAGCTGCTTTGTTTGATGACAGTCATAGTCTGCAGATGTGTAGCCTGCAAATGTGTAGCCTGCAAATGTGTAGCCTGCAAATATGTAGTCTGCAAATATGTAGTCTGCAAATGTGGCCTCAGCAACTCGACGAAAGCGATAGACACGAAGTTTGTGAAATAAATGCCACTATCTACCAGGCCGTCTGTTGAAACCAAAGTTGTCGAAAAAGCGGCTGAGGAAGACTACCCGCTAAGCGCAGTGCCGCTGTTTGACCGCAAGCCTTTTTGGTCTTTGTCGCTGCTGCTGATGGGGTTTGCGTTGACCTCTACAACACTTTTTGCAGGCGGCGCGATTGGGCCTGCTTTTAGCTTTCCACAGCTCATCGCGGTGATTATCATCGGCAATTTGATCTTAGGTGCGTACTGCGCGGCACTAGGCTATATCGCCTCACAAAGCGGGCTAACGACTGTGCTGATGGCACGTTTTAGCTTTGGCAATGCGGGTTCGCGCTGGGTGGATTTTATTTTAGGATTTACCCAAATTGGCTGGTATGCCTTTACTACCGCAGTAGTTGTGCAGGCGCTGCTGGGGGCGTTTGGGGTTGAAGCCACAGGGCTTTGGTACGTGCTGCTCGTGTTCTTTTTTAACTATGCGTTTTGCGCGACCGCCTACATCGGCTACAGCGCGATTGACTGGCTCAGTCGGCTGGCGGTTCCAGCGATGTTGATTTTGGTGGCAGTAAGTATGGTGCTCGCGTTTCGAGATTTTGGCAGCGCGACGATTGCGCCACCGACTGGAGACTTAAGCATGGGCGCGGCGTTGGCGGTAGTGATTGGCACGTTTATTTCGGGTGGAACACAGTCTACTAACTGGAGCCGGTTTGCGGATTCTGGCAAGAGCGCGGTGATAGCGACGCTGAGCGCCTTTACGCTGGTAAATGGCATATTGGTGTTTGCTGGTGCGTTTTGCGCGCTGGTATACGGGTCGGAAGATTTGGTGGCAGCGATGAGCACGCAGGGAATTTTAGCGGGCGGCGTGCTGCTGCTGATTTTGAACGTGTGGACAACGCAAGACAACACAATTTATGCCTTTTCGGTGGCAGGGGCAAATATGTTTCGCACGCGCAAGCGACATGCGTTTGTGCTGGGCGGGGCGACGCTGGCGCTGGTGCTGACGCTCTCGGGTATTTATGACCTGCTGCCGACGTATTTAATCTTTTTGGGAACGGTGATTCCGCCTGTGGGTGGAATTATTATGGTGGATTTTTGGCTGCGGCACGGGGGCGAGTTTCCCTCGCTAACGGCGCGGATACCGGCGTTTAACTGGGCGGGCATTATTGCCTATGTTGTCGGCTCTGTGGTGGGTTACACAACCGGTAATGCTGGCTTGGGAATTGGGCCAGTGAACGGTATTCTAACCGCAGGGGTGCTGTACGGGGTGCTGTATAGCGTGATTTTTCAGCCGATTCGAGACTGATTTTTTACGAAACGTCAGTAGCTGTAAAAAAAGTGGCTGTGAATAAAGTAGCTGTGATAACAGGGGCAAGTAGAGGCATTGGTGCAGCAACGGCTCAGCTGATGGCAGAAAGGGGATTTAGCGTTGGCGTTAACTATCTTTCGAATGAGGCGGCTGCGGCTGCGGTTGTTAGAAAGATAGAGCTAGCAGGCGGGTGTGCGATCGCTGTTCGAGCTGACATCACTCAAGAAGATCAGATTACTCGTTTGTTTGAGCGCGTAGATCAGCAGCTAGGCAGGCTGTCTGTTTTGGTGAACAACGCTGGGGTGCTTGAAAAGCAAATGCGGGTCGATGAGATGAGCGCCGAGCGATTGAACAGAATTTTTGCGGCGAACGTTACCAGCTATTTTCTCTGTGCGAAGGCAGCGGTCAGGCGAATGTCAACAAAGTATGGCGGTGGGGGGGGTGCTATTGTAAATGTCTCTTCGGTAGCGGCTCGTTTAGGTTCGGCAGGTGAGTATGTTGACTATGCGGCTTTAAAAGGGGCGGTTGATACGCTGACAATCGGGCTCTCAAAAGAGGTGGCAACTGAAGGTATTCGGGTGAATGCGGTTAGACCTGGTTTTATTTACACGGATATTCATGCGACGGGCGGCGAACCCGATAGAGTAGATCGGGTTAAGCAAGCTGTTCCGATGAAGCGTGGGGGACATCCGGATGAAGTGGCAGGTGCGATCGCGTGGCTAGCCTCTGAAGAAGCTGCGTACGTCACGGGCACCTTTATCGATGTTGCAGGGGGTAGGTAATGACTGACACATCAACAGATGTTCGACTCATTCGCGGTAAGTGGGTTTTTACAGGCGATCGCACGCTGATCAACGGCGCGGTTGCCATTCAAGCTGACAAGATTCTGGCGGTAGACGACTGGGAAACGCTGCGCGATCGCTACCCTGCGGCCTCGACTGTCGGCTCTGCTAATCACGCCGTTCTCCCTGGACTAATCAACGCCCACCATCACAGCAACGGTGTCCCCAATTCCTTGATGGGAATCGAAGACGATTTACTAGAGCCTTGGCTATATTCTCGCCATGCCGCTAGGCCGCAAGACGCTAAGCTGCGGACGCTATTGAGCGCGGCCTATTTGCTCAAAACAGGCGTCACGAGCGTTGTGGATGTGGCCACCATCGGCGAATCTGCCGAGGCCAGCGAACAGACGATGCAAGCGTGCCTTGGGGCCTATGAGCAGGCCGGTTTGCGAGTCGCCTTTACCCCCGGCGCAAGGCATGAGAGCCTGCTAGTTCACGGAAAAGGGCAAGACGCAGCCTTTATGGCCACACTGCCAGCCGCGCTACAGCAAAGAGTAAAGGCGCTAACGCCGCCTAAGCAGGCACTTTCGGCTCAAAACTGTTTGGCAGTTGTGAGCAATGCGGTTCAACAGTATCAGAAACACCCTTTGATTGACGTGTGGTTTGGGCCGCCAGGGCCGCAGTGGGTGGGCGATGAACTGCTGGTGAAAATGGTGGAGGCCGCTAATCGCCTGGGTACAAACGTACAGACCCATGCGCTAGAGTCTTTTTATGAAAAAGAGATGGGCCCCAAGTTCTATGGCAAATCTGTAGTGGCTCACTTGCAGTCGCTAGGGGTGCTGAGCCCGCGCTTTTCGCTAGCACATGGGGTATGGGTCAGTGAGGCCGATATTGAAATTTTGCTAGAGACAGGAGCCGCGATCAGCCACAACCCAAGTTCTAACCTGCGGCTGCGGGCAGGGGTTGCGCCGCTGAACGCACTGCTAGCAGAAGGGGTGACGGTGGGCCTGGGGATGGATGGAACGACGATTAATGACGACGAGGATATGTTTAGCGAGATGCGGCTGGCCGCGCGTTTGCAGCGATCGCCCCAGATAGAAGAGAGCGTCCCGACGTTTGAAGAGATCTTTCAGGTAGCCACGACGGGTGGGGCCAAGCTTTTGGGCAAAGAGCACAGCTTGGGTAAGCTGGCACCGGGCTATCAGGCAGATGTGGTGCTGATAAACTGCGAGTGTATGAGCTGGCCGTGGATAGCGCCAGAAGCAGATCCGTTCACGGTGGTGATGATGCGGGCTCGCAGTTCGGATGTAGAAACGGTGATTGTCAATGGCAATACGGTGCTAGAAGGCGGCAATCCTACCGGCTTTGATCTGTCGGAAGTGGGGCAGGCGCTGGCTGAGCAGCTAGGCTCATCGCCCCAGCGAGCAGACTATCAGGCACTGGCAAAAGCCGTGCGTCCTCACTTGGTTCAGTGGTATGCTCGCTGGCAGACCCCAGCGCTAGATCCTTTTGTTGCTTATAATTCACGCAGTTGAGTGGGATTGAGTTGGACAGTTGAGCTAAACAGTTGAGTTGAACAGTTGAGCTAAACAGTTGAGCTGGACAGATTAGTTAGAAACAGATTAGTTAGAAAGAGAGCTGAAAGCCACCCGCGACGATCATGCTTTCACTATCGCCAAAGGCATCTTCTGCACGTAGATAGATGCCGGGGCCTTTGGCTTCGCCAGTGCCGACGGTTTGGGCAATGCGATCGCCTGCCTCATCAATCACAAACTGATTAACTTGAACATTAACCAGGTCGCCATTCACGCCAGTAATCGTTTCCATCTGCCGCTGCCCATTTGCATCTAAAACAGGCTGAGTCTGATAAAGAGGAACTGCATTGCCTTCACTGTCATACTGATAGGCTTCACTGCGCACTTCTCCAAACGGATGAAAGAGAACTTCTGCGCGCCAGCCGGTTTCAATACCGCCATCGCCACGACCCATAACAGTGTCTTGTGCAAACAGCTCTGTGCGTACCGTATTAGCTGCCGAGGTCCAAGGCGTGTTGCCAAAGTTCAACAGACCGCCAAAGGTGAGTTCACCTTGCACCGCCGAGAGATTTGCATAGCTGTCGGTATTTTCTGTAGAAGTGCGATCGCTCTCAACTTGCTCAGAACCTAGCGACTCTAAACGCGTCTGCGTTTCAGAACTGACCTGGACTTCTTCACCTTTGATGATTTTGCGATCGCTCGACAGCACCCGCTCATCAACAGACATCACTTCCTGATCGCCTTCTACAAAGCGAACATTAGTCACCTCTCCTGAGAAATCAATGTCAAAGAAAGCCATGCTAGAGTCCTGCGTGGTCTCAGTTCGCTGCTGCACTACCGTATCTCGCTGCATAATCGGCGTCATAAAGACATTTGTCGTCCGCTGAGTCAGCAATTCACTGGCAATGCTGTCCATCTGTACATCAATTTGTCTAACGGTGTCGCGCTGGTTGCCAATGCCCCCAGTCAGTGAACCGCCCAAATAAAGGCCAGCCGCTCGGGTGGTTTGTGCATAGGCACCTTGGCCAGGGTTTGCGGCAACCGTTTCTAGTGGAAATAGCGTATTGCCAAGACGGGCATCGGCTTCACTCATCAAGTTAACATCAACCGTAGGCACGCTAGCAGCGCCCGGTTCTTGAACGTACGTGCCTTGAATACCATTAAACAGTTCGTTCGCGGCATTGTTTCCAGGCGTCGTATCTTCTACCGCATAAATGGTGGATGTCTCTGCTACAAAGTTTTCAGGCTGCCGATCTGCGGCGATAATCGAAAAACCACCCGCTGCAATCTCGTAGCCGTCAACCCCGGCCATAACGTCATAGCTTTCACCCAGCATGAGAGCCTGCCCTGGCTGCTGAGGCACCAGCGCATAGATAGCTCGCACCGCTTCTCCTGCCTCTAAAGAGAGAGAATCCTCGGCATAGCCGTCTTTAGTCCACTGGGTCAAAAAACTTAGCTCACCGGTAGCGCGTTCAATCAGCAGGCCACCAACATTATCGGTATAGGCAGCGTTTCCGGGCCCAACCGCCTGCGAATCAACCGGTGAGATGACGATAGACTGATCGGCAGGTAGCTCAAAAATGCCGTTGGTAGGCAATAGCTGAGCACCTGAAACACTTTGCTGAGAGACAGTAGGCACATAGCCAACTAGCCGACGATTGTTGAACAGCCCTGTGGGTTCCACTAGGGGCGCACCGTCAGCGTTGGGATTGTTGATCACGTTGCCCGCAGCATCGGTTACAAGGCGGTGAGTAGGGTTCAAAAACTGATTGATGCCAAGTGAGCCGGTAACGCTCGCTGTGTTGTCGCCTAGCAGGGGATTAAAGCCTAGATTGCCTGAAAGTAAAGTTGGCGGCACGTTAGGATTATCAACAAGTGGCTTTAGCTGACCAGTCAGGCTAAGGCCATCGCTACCGGCTCGAATTTCGCTATTGCCACTATAGCGGCTGTAAACTAGCTGTTCGTTATTCTCACTCATCGCACCCGTTGCATGGCCTAGGGGTTGAACAGAAGGCCGGTTGCCAGCCAGTTCTACTTGGCCCCAGTCTCTTTCTTCTATTGCAACGCCGTCACTGCTAACAACCGTCTCAACGATGTCTGTTTCAATAATTTCTTCTGTTCTCAGCTCTGGTGCTAGCGTTGTTTCTCTTACCTTTGTCTCAATAGAGATAGAGTCGCTCTGGGCGAGCAGTTGGGCCGCGCCCCGTCCATCTGAGACTTGGAGATAGTCACCATCATTAAAGTCTAAATCACCACCACGTCGGCCATCTTCTACGGCAAATTCACCGGCTGGAGAAAGATAAATGCCAGATTCTGTCGGGGCTGCGCCATCGGATCTAAGGTTGAGCACTCGCAGCTCAACGGTGTCATTTGCGCCATAGGCCGCCGTTATCTGAGAAGCTTCTGGCAGCCGCTGTCTGTCTGGGCCAATGTTGACACCGCCACCACTTACAAAGGTTGACTCACGGCTAACAACATTGCCACCCTCATCGAAAACCGTAACTTCAATGCCTTCTGCAAATCGATGGTTTCTGTGGCTCTGTCTGAGATTGAACTGGGTGGTGAACTGTAGGAAATCAGTCTCTAGCTCATACTGACCTGACTGACTGCTGATGGCCTGGGTTAAGGCGCGATCAATATAGTCTAGATCAGGTGAAAGTTCAACGGTGTTGGGCGCAAGGCGATCGCGCGTAACCGGCTGAGAAACGCCTTCTTTAATATCTATTGGCAGCTGTGTTGGCAGTGGAATAGCAGAGGTATTGTCTAGGATGCCGGTTTGAATATCGAAAGCATTGTTGTCTATATATACTGAGCCGCTAGCAGCATCGTGTACTAGGTGGCTAGTAGAAGGTAGCTGGGTGGTTGTTTGAGCGATCGCGATTTCTGTGTCGAGCGCAATACCCAGAACGCTCAGGCCACTACTTAGTAATAAAAATGCAACCGCTGTAGGGGCGGATCGCGCAAGCGATCGCGTACTTTGTGCTGAACGACAGCTATTCGGAGGATTGTCATAAATAGAATCATCTGTGTGATCAATAACAGAATGAGTGAAAAAAGTTTCTGGTAGAATGTTCATTCTTAGGCACCGGATTGTGTACAGGAAGCTCGTATATTGAACATATCGACGTCCTGACAACCTTTTTTGATGTGAGATCCAGTTTTTGATCTGTAGCTCTGTATAAAAAATCTGCAAATAGCCACAAAAAAGCCTGTAATCAAAGGGTTACAGGCTCTTGAAATGCTTACTTTTGCTTGGTTTTCTTTTGATATCATCGTTTGTGCTATCGTTTGTTGCCTCGTGGCCAATTCGTACCAGTCATGCCTGAAACGACCGGAGCAAGAGGATCCGAGGCAATTTTAGAGAAATGCAAAATATTCTTCTTTCTACATATATTTAAGAAAAGGAATGCTGAAAAAAACAAACAAAAAGAGAATGGTTTTTTTAATTCTTTAAACCACTTTTATGACACTGATTGTGGCGGCCTATTTTGTAAGCAATGACAGATGATGTTTACAGGTAGTCTCATAGCACTTTTGGGTTTCTACTTTCCCCCAGGGCTCTTTGTTTGACTATAGTTGATTGATATTTTAGCTAACATTCAGATTACCGTATTACACCGAGAAGCAATGTGTCAGTTTACACAACTGGATTTCTATTCCCATGGTTTCTTCACTTAAAAAAGCGTGGCTAATTTCAAGGATTAGCCACGCAGTATAGCCCTGTGCCAATGAACAAATCGGCTATGGTTTACACGAACGTAAACGCACCGCTGTTGAGCTGAGCGCTCGTTTTAATAACAGCAATCAGCTCATCTTGCTGACCATTGGGGCTATCAATAAAGAGGGCCCTGCCGCTTTCCACGCCCTGCGGGGACGACCCCAGACGGTAGTTATACTTTGCACTGAGCTGAATGACATCGCCTTGCCCACGGTTAAAGTCGGTGATCAGGGCATAGTCCTTCAGGCCCATCGACCCCGACTGGCCATCATCATAAAAGGTGCTGCTTTTGTCACCTAAAACAAAGCGATCGCCGCCACCGCCGCCAGTGAGAACATCTTTCTCATTCGGCTTGTTTTGAGATGAGCCCTGCAGCACATCTTTGCCACTGCCACCCAAGAGCTGGTCGTTACCCGCCTCTCCAAAAAGCTTGTCATCGCCGCTACCGCCAACTAGCCGATCGTTACCAGCGCCAGCATTAATCGCATCATTGCCCTGCCGACCATAAAGGCTTTGATTAGCAGACCCACCAACCAGCTTATCGGCTCGGTTCGTCCCGTTAATCACCGACCGGTTGTTAAAGGTCGGCTCTGGCGTAGGTGTGGATATAGGCGTGGGTGTAGGCTTAGCCTTGGCAGGCGTTGAAGTCGATGTTGTAATCGTGCCTTTACCAAATACCTGAGTCCAGTAGCTGTTGTAATTGACGCTGCCGGTATCATTTTGAAGAAAGTAGTAGCCCAGGCCAATCTCGTTGTAAGCAGGGTTTAGCATATTAGCCCGATGGCCAGGGCTGTTGATCCAGCCGTCGACAACTTCCTTTGGCGTTCGGTAGCCTGCTGCAATGTTTTCACCCACAGTCTTAGACTCGTAGCCCGCAGCGTCAGTCCGGTCCCACGGTTTTGTGCCATCGTTTCCAGTGTGGCTGAAAAAGTCTAGCGTAGCCATGTCCAGAGAATGCTTATCGGCAGCTTTCTCCAGATTTTGATCAATAACAAGTGCGTTTAGCCCGTTGCTTTGGCGAAACTCATTGGTAAGTTTCAGGACTTCTTGTTCAAATGCACTATTTTGCATAGGTTTCTTGTTCACAATAAAAGACTAGATCTTGAAAAAGGCAAATGCATTTGAAAGTGCGACTATATTCACACTTTGCGAGGCTAATAGAAATTTAGTGACGATTTTCAAGATCTTCTTTTACAGCAAAGTAAGAACGTCTCCTTACTTCGCACCGACAGAAGCTATCGGTGATGAGGCCCGCTTTACTAGCGGATTTTACTTCAGGATAAAAGTCACTTCAAGCTAAAAATGAGAAGCTGAAGATAAGTGACTAGGTAGTTGCTTCTGGCGGCTATATTCCCGGATGCTATGTCCGGACGAAATGCCGGAAATATTGGCTCAAAATGTTGGCTCGAAATGTTGACGCTATGCTGTCACCGTTTAGGCGATCGTTTTTCTGTTGTGGTCACTTTCTTATTTTTCTCTTATCCCTGTATAGCGATAAGTTGAACGCGAAAGAACTCTGACGGCAATGCACTTCGGCCAGTCTAGAACCTGTTTTAATGACTGTCAATCTTTTAGTGCCAGTTTGAGGATGCAGCCCAATCAGAAGATCTTATCGCTGCTGCTGTCGTCTATGGCTGCTGTTTATGGCTGTTATCTGTAGTTGCGGTCTGAGCACGCCGTCTAATTAGCCCGGTAATCAGCGTCAACCCAAAGATACTCAAAAGCGCCACCCAAGCGACTAATTTTCCATTTTCGACTGGGCCTACCCCTTCTGAAAACAGCCCTGCGCCTAGCGCTACAAAAGGAGGGTTAGAAACGGCAATGCTAATTACTAGGGCGGGCAAAAACTTTTTCCAGGGCGTGCGGGCTAGCCCAGCGCCGTAGGCCACAAAGTCGAAGAAGCTGGTCATCATCAGCGCGCTCATCAGAAAAAAGTTGTTCTCTAAGTTTTTTTGGCTGAAGCTGTCTACTTTTGACATAAAGCGATCGCCCACTAACCGACTGATAAAAGCTCGGCCAAACCTAGAGGCCAGCCAAAAACTCAGCGAGCAAGATAGCAGGTCGGACAGGCAAACCACTGCCATACCCCTACCAAACCCCAACAGCCCGCCAGATAGAACAGAGTAAGCGGTGCCGGGTAAAGCCGGAATCACGACGCTGGTAAAGCGCAGGCAAAATAAGCCTAGCGGTGCCCACACGCCAAGCTGCTCAACATAGGCCCTAATTTCTTCCTTGCCAATGCCGAGCTGCTTCATGACGACAAGTGGAATGGCCACAATGGCTATCAGCGTGATGAACCCTAAGATTTTGCGCGATCGCTTGTTCATTGACATATCTACAAACGGTATGCATCAGCATAATCGAAATCAGGCCCTTGCAAAAGACTAGGCCGCCTTCTATCACATGGTTCTATAGCGTGCTTTTCCCACTGTAGAAAAGTACGCTGTAGAAAAGTACGCTATAGAAAAGTACAGTGGGAAAAGTGCCATAAAATATCTGAATAAATCAGTAAAACCTCGTAGACTTCAGAAAAGTAGACTTCAGAAATCATATATGCGATACCTTTTAGCCCTTCTATCAGTAGGTTTCCTTTTAATGGGATGCACTGGCGGCGATACTGCCAACAACAGGGCGATCGCGCCAGAAGGCTCATCAGAAGACTCACCAGCAGCAGCAGAAAACCCTGATGACATAGAGGTCGCTGAGGCTGACGAGGCATCTGACAGCGCTGATGAAGATGAATCGGCTACCGCAGACGAAGAGGGGGCGGATGAAAACGGGGGTGACGAAGAGGGGAGCGATGAAGAGGGAGAAGACGATACAGCAGGCTTGAACCAAACGAACGTAGAGCTGGTTGTCAAAAGCCAGACAACGGGCGGCCAGATTATAGTTGAAACCGTGGCCACTGCCCGAGACGGCTGGGTCTCTGTCCATAGAAGCCAGTCGGACGGCAGCATTTTGCTCTCTGAGGGGATGGGCGAAGCTCGGGTTGATTCGGGTGATAGCGAAGATGTGATCATAGACTTGTGGGAAGCGCCTGCTATTGACGAGAAGCTTTGGGTGCTGCTGCACATTGACGCAGGCGATCGCGGCGAGTATGAATTTCCAGGCAAAGATCAAGCCGTACAGAAAAACGGAGAAATCGTGGCCCGCTCTTTCACCATAAAAGATTCAAATTCGGACGACGACACGGAAGAAGACGCCGAATAGTGAGCCGAATAACAGGCCGAGAGTCTAAGGCTACGATGCCGATTAGTCGGTCTCACCCTGTGCCGCTCAAATCAAGCTAATCGATCAAGCCCATAAATCAAGCTCATAGACAATTGTCAACAGGGAAGGCATAATAAAGAGCAAAGAGACTCACGAAAAAGTTGAAAGCTTTTCTTAAATGCTTAGGGAAGGACATTCAGAGCCGTTAAGTCAGCTTCGTCAGATCTTGTGCGGGTATAGCTCAGTGGTAGAGCGTTTGCTTCCCAAGCAAAATGTCGCGCGTTCGAATCGCGTTACCCGCTTCCTTTCAAAAACCCTTTATCTACAGAACTTTTAGAGGATTCTATTTCTCTGTTATCGTTGCTAATCGAGCCATTTAATTAGAAAAATTCAGGTGCTGATTGAGGTGGGCTTGTCAGAACTTTAGTAGATCGGCAATTTCTTTGTAGGCATAGGTAAGGCGATCGCCCAAAATTTGAATCACCGCCGATTGAAATGCGGTGGCTACCTCAGGGTGTTCCTGCTTCATCTGCTGGAAGCTTGCTGTGGAGAGCCGATAGAGCGTACTGGGCGCTTCTACAATGGCGGTAGTCTGATGCGTCGAGTGGCGAAAGAAGTCTATAGCGCCAACGACATTGCCCGCTCCTAGCGCCTGAATGCGGTGAGTTTCCCCCTCTTTCTCTTTTAGATACACTGTTACCTCTCCTACTTCGATCAGGTCAATGGCATCGGCAGGTTGACCTTTGTGATAGACGTATTCGCCGGGTTCAGCGTCCCACTCTTCCAGATAATCAACAAACTCAGCGGCGACATCACGGACGGGAAAGAGATCGTTGAGCTGAATCAGTAGGGGAAGGGTGCGGGCGCGCCGCATAGGAATCACACCCAGCAGATCATTTTCACACCACTCTAGGCCATGATCGCGATCTAGAAATGCCTGACAGGCCGAATCATCCGGGAGCAAACAGCCGCCACGCTTGAGCTGTGTGCGAATGGCTGGCCTAAGATTGGTTAGCACCAGCCTAATATCTTGCTGTTGTAGAAGCTGCTTAAGTCGAACAAAGCTAAGCACCGCCGAGGAATCTAACCCGTTGACCGCTTGAAAGTTTAGCACCACATACTTTAAGGGCATCAGGGCGGTGTCTTCTAATCGGGCTTTCACGGCATTCAGCAGCGTATTGGCGGTGCAAAAAAAAGTAAGGATTCAGGGGGTATGTAAGTTGTGTGGCGAAGAATCAGCAGGAAAAGCTGTTAGATTAAGCGAATGAAAGAGCCATCTGCTCGGCTGAGTTCCAAGATAAGTGAATCAGACTGGGAAAAGACCCCCCCAAGCGTCAAAGCATTGGTGGAGAGTCTGTTGAGCAGAATTGACAACTTGGAGAGACAGTTCGAGACGCTAAAAGAGGAGAATCGCGAGCTCAGAGAGGAGAACAAGCATCTTAGAGCGGAAAATGAGGGTCTAAAAGAACAGCTCAAGCGCAACAGCAAGAATTCATCACAACCGCCGTCAGCGGACAAGTTCAAAGGATTCAAGGCACCGCCAAAAAGCGGTCGCAAGCGGGGCGCTCAGCCCGGTCACGAAGGCAAGGGACAAAAGCGATATCCGCCGGAGTCGTGTGAGCGAATCGAGAATTATTACCCGAAGGAATGCCATCGCTGTGGCAGCGCCTTAACAGGAGCAGACCCGGAAGCGCACTGGGTGCAGAAGGTGGAGTTGCAGAAGGTGGAGTTGCCGAAGATAGAGCCGGTCGTCGTCGAGCATCGCTTTCACCAGCTCGAATGTGAATGCTGTGGTGCCCTGACGCGAGGGTGGGACGAGGCGATTATCAACAGCTCTGCCTATGGCGAGCGCCTGAGCGCCCTAGTGGGCTGGCTGTGTAGCGTGGGGCATCAATCGCATCATCAGGTGCAAGCCTTGCTGGATAAAGCGTTCAATATCGAGATATCGACTGGCGGCATCAACCGGGTTCGCTGTGAGCTATCGGCCTCATTGGCGGACATTGCCCAGGAGGCCGGAGAGTACGTGCGGGATGCAGCCATCGTCAACATGGATGAGACGAGCTTTGTTCAAGAGAACGGAGATGGTCACAATCCCCAGAAGACAAAAGGCTGGCTGTGGGTGGTAGTGACGCCTTTGGTGAGCTACTTCGAGATATTTCTCTCTCGCTCGAAGGTGGTTGCCCAGCAGATATTGGCAGAAGACTTTGGCGGTATTGTCGGCAGTGACCGATGTGGGGCTTACGTTTGGTTGGCCAATGACCAGCGGCAGGTCTGTTGGGCACATCTCAAGCGGGACTTCACTAAGATTGCCGAGCGCAGCGGGGTATCGGCGCAATTAGGGGCGGCATTGCTCAGGCAACAGAAGCGGTTGTTTACGGCTTGGTATCAGGTGCGCGATGGCACCCTCACTCGAACGGGCTTTGCTCAGCAGGTGAAACCCATTCGAGCAGAAATCAAGCGCTTACTCGAAGAAGGCGCTAACTATGACGTGGCCACCGGAGAGAAGACGCCCTTGGCCAAGACGAGGGGCACCTGTCGCAAGATGCTGAGCGTTGAAACGGCCTTTTGGACTTTTGTCGGACGAGAAGGGGTCGAACCGACGAATAATGCGGCTGAACGAGCCCTTCGGCCTGCCGTGTTGTGGCGCAAACATAGTTTTGGCTCCAACAGTGAAGCGGGCAGCCGCTTTGTCGCTCGCATGATGACGACGGTGACAACCTTGAAGGCTCAACAGCGCTCTCCTCTTGATTTCCTCGCTCAGGCTCTGCAAGCCTCTCGTAAAGGACTTCCTAGACCGTCGCTGATCCCAACAATCGGCAGTACCCTCTGAATCTTTACCAATTAACACCATCGCCACATGTCCAGTATTTTCGGTAACTGAAAAAATATAGTCATCTTTATCCCGAGCAAGGGAAACTTTTAGGTCATCTACAACCTCCTCTAGCTCGTGCTTGTAAAGTGCCTGTGCCATTTTTCTGTCGTCAAGCAGCGCCTTTTTGAGCAGTTTTGTAATTTGTTTGATAGTCATGGGCGTATTGCAATCGTCTTCCTGATTACTTAATGCTTAATGTAGTTTGCTCTCTCATCTTGTACGATGTTTCTCAACGTCTCAGCTAGCAGTTAGCCCTATCGACTTCTGACAATGTCTCTTCCTCACCTTACTCCAACTACCCTCCAGCAATATGCCACCCCGCAGTCTTATAGTCGGGGTGAAAGCTACTTTCGCGGCGGTGCGGTGATTTCTCTGACTCAGCGGCAACAGACTTTGCAGGGTGAGGTTGAAGGCAATGAGGTGATGCCTTATCGAATTACTATTGACTTTGACGGTGGCGGTGTGACTCACGCTGAATGCACCTGTCTCTACAGCTTTTCAGGCTGGTGTAAGCATATCGTCGCGACCTTGCTGGCCTGCATCCATGAGCCCGAAATTATAGAGCAGCGTCCAACCCTTGCCCAACTGTTAGATCCGCTGACGTTAGTGCAAACCCAAGGTTTAGTGCAACATCTGGTTGCAGAACGTCCTGATTTAATTGAGCTGATCGATCTACATGCGAGTCAGCTATTTCAACCCAAAGAGAACGTAAAAAGATCGGCTTCACCGTCTAAGCGTAGAACTAGCGTCGATCCAGTTCCTTTCAAACGACGGGCCAGAGAGATTTTGCGTAGCGCTGTTCGAGACTGGGAAAATGGCCGCGACGATGACGATATTGGGATAGACCTGGGTGAATTGATTGCCGATGCGCTAGCCTTTGCTGAGCAAGGGGATGCGGCGAATGCCTTGGTGGTTTTGCAGGGTGTGACTGAGGGCTGTGTGAACAATTGGGATGAAGTTGAGAATTTTTGTGGGCTCACGCCTCTAGATGTGGGCGTTGATTTTGATGCGGCTTGGGCGGAGGCTTTGTTGAGTGCTGACCTGAGTGAGGATGAAGTTATTGGGTGGCAAGAAGAATTAGAGGGTTGGCAGGACTTGCTGGGTAGCTTTGAGATGGCACTAGCGGCGCTGCGACAAGGTTGGGACTATGCGCCTTTG
This sequence comes from uncultured cyanobacterium, assembly GCA_963833005.1. Lineage (GTDB taxonomy): Bacteria > Cyanobacteriota > Cyanobacteriia > Phormidesmidales > Phormidesmidaceae > Phormidesmis. Next base: position 27,478 of record CAWHWK010000004.1, read on the forward strand.
ATACGGGTGCTGCAAGGAGACATTTCAGAGCTTGGGGCTTGGGAAGGGGAAGCGCCTGACTGGGCCGATGAGTTTAGCCAGATTCGCCTGAAGATTTTGGCTCGCCAAGAGCGCTATGAGGAATATCTGCATTTGGCTGAGGGGGAAGGGCAAACTCAGCAGTATTTGGCCATGCTGGGCCAGTTGGGACGGGTGGATCAGGCGATGCAGGTCGCCCAAACGGATCTGACGACCTTGTCAGAGGCGCAGGCTTTGGCGGAAGTCTTGCGATCGCAAAATCAGCTACCTCAGGCGTTAGAAATTGCCTTACAAGGACTCCGACTAGACGACAGCAATCCCTACATAGCCTTTGAGTTTGCTACCTGGGCGAGTGACTTAGCAGAAGGCATGGGCGATACCAGCGCAGCGCTAGCGTCTCGCATCATAGCGTTCAAAGCCCGACCGTCCTTTCAAGACTATCAGCGAATCGAAGGGCTAGCAGCAGATAGCTGGCCTGAAATTAAAGAAAGCTTGTTGCAATACCTGCGCGCTAGCCAGAGCTGGGGTATGGAACAAGCTCAGATCGATATTTTTCTTGATGAAGGATTGTTAGAAGATGCGATCGCTGTCGCCTCAAAGCTCAGCAGCTATTACAGTTCGCTCATTTTGCGAGTGATGGATAGGGTCGTGGCGAGCGATCATTTAGCTCACAATCAGTGGGTGATTGACAATGCCCGCCCTCGTGCCGAATCGATTATGGATGAAGGTAAGGCCAAATACTATGCTGACGCGGTGAAATGGCTAAAGCAGATTAAAGCCGCTTACCATGTGCTTGGGAAAGCGGCTGACTGGTCTTGCTATCGTCAAGCTCTGCTTAGCCAGCACGGGCGTAAATACAAGCTGATGGGGTTGATGAAGGAGAATAAACTGTGATTTAGCTTCTTTTTTGGTTTCTCTCTAGGCCTTCTTTTTGGCTGGCTTCAGCTACTGAGCTGAAATTTCCGAGAGTTTTCGGAGGTCTCCTTTTAGGAGTGTGTTCTCTACCTCTATTTCGGCAAGGTCGGCTAAAAGGTCAGCTAGCAGTTCTTGGCGCACGGCTGCTAAAGCGACGACTTCACTAGCCTTGTCGACTTTCTTCTTCGCGATCGCACGGTTGCTTTACGCCAGCCAATCGTAATCAACACTATGACCTCTACGAGAATCCTTCCTTACGGAAGATGTGTTGTCTCGGATGCTTGTGGCATTTTATTGCTTTGAAGTGAATATAATGCCTCCGCCCTGTCCTACCTCAATCTGCACTACCGGGTGACTTTCATGCTGCGATCGCGATGCTGCTGTTTGCCTTTTGCTGCGATGTCGTCGGCTGCTTTACTCACAGTCCACGAAAATGGTCACTTTAGCGTGAGCGCAATATTGCTGTTTTGGCACTTCATTGGGGCGATTTAGCTAGCGCTGTTTGCGTTAATCTATCCTTGGCAGGTTCTATGTCTATATGAAATATCTCAGCGGAAGTGAACTGATAGCAGAACTGCCCCTAATTTTGACAGGGCCGATTTTGCGGCGGACACAGGCGACTGATGTGACGGTTTGGATAGCGCTGAAGCGGGCCTGTCGGGTTAAGCTACAGATTTTTGAGACGGAGCAATCAGGCGCGCAAATTGGCCGGTGTGTGTTTCAAGGACATAGGGAAACGGCTGCTTTGGGGACGCATTTGCACGTTGTGGCGGTGACGGCTCGCTCGGTGGTGGATGAAGGGGCGGATGAACGGCTGATAAGCGATCGCATCTATGCCTATGACCTACAGTTCACATCCGACAAGTCTTGTAGTTTATCCGATGCGCTCAGCGGCGACAGGCACGGTGCTGAATCTATTAGCTATTTCGCCCACCAAAAGCCAACTTTCACCCTGCCCCCGTCCGAGCTGAGAGATCTTAAAATTGTTCATGGCTCTTGCCGCAAGCCCCACGGCAGAGGCTTCGACGCCTTGCCGATTTTAGACTGCCTGATTGAAGCCGATGCGGGCAATACTGGGGCTAGGCCGCATCAGCTATTTATGACAGGTGACCAGATCTATGGGGACGATGTAGCCGATCCGCTGCTGTGGCTAGCAACGCCGCTGGGCGATACGCTTTTGGGCTGGGAAGAAAAGCTGCCTTTGAACTGTGAGGTCGGCGAGCTGTTTTCGGACGAGCAGGCCCAAAAGCAAGGCCAGAAGCAGGACCTGCATCAAAACCTGAATAAGAGCTGGGTTCACCCAAAGCAGCTGCCTGCCGGGAAGCGGGCCCAGTTTACAACTCAGCAAGCAGGCTTTACCGCTGGGCTAAAAAATAAGGCGGAGAGAACTACTAGCCATTTGCTGGGCTTTGGAGAATACTGCGGGTCCTATTTGCTGGCGCATTCTCCGGCCTGCTGGCCTGCGCAGTTGCCCACGGGCGCGCAGGTGACGACAGGTCGCAAAACGATTCGCGCTTGGGACAAAGATAAGCGCTGTATGGAGCAGTTTTTGCATACGCTGTGGAAAGTCCGACGGCTATTGGCCAATATTCCAACCTATACAATTTTTGATGACCACGATGTTAGCGACGATTGGAACCTGAATCAGAACTGGTGCTTGCGGACGCTGGGTAAACCGCTGGGGCGGCGCACGGTGCAAAATGCGATGCTGGCCTATGCTGTTTTTCAGGGGTGGGGCAATACGCCGGAGCAGTTTGAGGTGGGGGCTGCGGCTGGCGATAAGACTTTTGGTAATGAGGTTTCTGGCAATGAGGCTTCCGACAATAAGACATCTGGCGAGGCGTTGCTGATGGCGGCTGAGCAGTGGTCGCGATCTGGTGGGGAAGATGTGGGGGCGATGGAAGCGATCGCAACCTACTTAGGCCTACCGCCAACAAATCCGCATACCGGGCTGCCTGAATTTATCGAAGACAAAAACGTTTGGATATTTAAGCGTGATTCAAAAGCGCTGACCTGGCACTACACCATCCGTAGCGCCTGCCATGAAGTGGTTGTGCTAGATACGCGCACTTGGCGAGGCTACCCGATAGAAGAAAAGCCAATCGCGCCGCCGATGCTGCTGTGCCCTAGTGCTTTTCAGTCTCAGCTTTCCGAGCCGCTTTCTGACTCTCTCTTTGAACGCCTCTCCCAGTGTCATCCTGATTGCCATCCCGATTGTCAGGACGAGCAGTCTGCCGATGCTGACGCTAACTATAGAACCTTTATCGTTGCTCCTACAAATGTTTTTGGGATGCGGGCTTTAGACTGGATTCAACAGTGGCATCTAGAGCAGCGTAAGGTTTTTTCGGCAGATGTGGGAGATTCTTGGAATTTTCACGATCAGGCGCTGGCGACGTTGTTGTTAACGCTGTTTGAGCATCGTCAAGATGTTGTGGTGCTCTCTGGCGATATTCACTACAGCTCTGTTATTCATGTGGACTATGAGGCTATCCGGTCGGGCGATCGCGCTAGCCTGGTTCAGTTTACGGCTAGTGCGATGAAGAATGAAGAGATGCTGACTCAAATATTGCACACTCGGCTAAAAGAGTGGCTATTGGCTGAGAAGCCGCGCCAGTGGGTGGGCTGGTTTTCGCCGCCGGATATGCAGGAAGTTCACCCCTCTAAAAAGCACGCTGCTAAGCAACAGCACGATGCTATCGATTGGCGCTGTCGGATGGAGTGGTTAAGGCGATCGCCTGCCCAATCTGTCCATATGGTTTCTAATATTGCAGAACTGATTCCGCCTCGCGCGCTGGCCAGAAACCCCTGGGTGGAATGGCTTAAGTTTTGGAAGGCGCGCTGGTTTCAAGAGGGGCGAGAAGTGGTGGGGGTCAACAATATTGCCCTGGTGTCTTTTCAGAAAGATGTCTCTTCTCAACAAGCGCTGGACGTTAAGCAAGAACACTACTGGTTTTCGCCCTGGTCACCGACTCAGGTTGTTTGCAGTCGGTTTGAGCAAAAGCGATCGAGATAGGGAGAGCGCTTTCGTTTGATAAAGCCGTTTGACAAAGCTGTTTGACAATGCCAATTTTAAAAAATAATTTTTTTAGCGCTTCGCGCAGGGCACCCAAAGAGATAAAGGCTGTGTAAAAGAGAAACAACAGAAGAAGAGAAAAGTGCAAGAGGGCAAGAAGGGTAAAGCGCAATCAAGTCCTGGGCGCGACACAACTCACTCGAAAACCGATGCCGTTGCTGCGGTTGACGGGCGTAGTGTCGTGCGCGAAACGCGGAGCGGCAAGTCCTCGGACTGTAGATCCAGGAACCGCCGCGAACTACTTTGTTGTTACTTGTAGAAGATTCCCACACGCCGCCTTTTCTCGGCGCGCCTGTATAAGAATTATGCCAATCATCCTGACACCATTCCCATATGTTTCCATGCATATCGTATAGACCAAAGCTGTTAGGACGAAAGTTGCCTACATCTGTTGTTGTTTTGAGATATTTTCCAGTTGGTCCTTTTCTATAAGTAGAATTCTCATCATAGTTCGCTAGATCTGTTGTAATGGTTGGACCAAAGTGAAAAGGTGTTGTTGTCCCTGCTCGGCAGGCATATTCCCACTGCGCTTCACTTGGCAAGCTATAAACCCATTGAGAGCGCTGCGAAAGCCGCTTACAAAACTCCACCGCCTCTTGCCACGAAACCTGTTCAACTGGATGCTTTGCACCCTTAAAATGCGCTGGATCTTTGTTCAAATCGCAATCTATCTGGTTTAGCGCTGCAACCGCCGCCCACTGTGCCTGAGTCACCGCGAACTTGCCCATCCAAAATGCTGGCACCGTCACCTCATGCTGCGGATACTCTCGCTCAGAAGCTCCTTCTTCTCCTTCAGCCGCGCCCATCAAAAACTTACCACCCGGTATGCGCACCATCTCTAGCGTGACGCCATTGCCCAGGTCTTCGCTAAAGCACTCAGCCTCACCTGGAATTGTTTCAATCACCGTTCCCTGCTCATTCACCCGCACCGTTTCAAAACTGAAAGTCGGGTAGGTCAATTCTGGCCTGGACTCAGAAACCGATACAGTTGTTGGTATTGATGGCGGTTCTTCCACGACCAGCGTACGACCCGCTAATTCCTGCTCAATCAACTTTACATCCGCGTTTTTTAGCCCCAGGTACTTCTGATAATCCTTAAGGTCTATCACATGGTCGCGACCTAGCGCTGGCTCATCTTCCAAACATTCTGCTAGGGCCTCGCGATACTCTTGCAGCTTGCGCTGATAGTCCCGAAAAGGCTTTAGCACCTCAGCTTCTATCGCTTCAGCCGCGCCGTCAGTTAACCCGCACGCCTGCCGAAACGAGGTCAGCAGTCTGCGCCCTACCGGCGTGAATTTCCCCTTGCGCGATCGCCGCTCTACTTCTTTTCGATACCTCAGCTCCGGCTTTTCCTGCGGCGCACTCGCCAGCCGAATATCATGCCCTCGCCCTTGCAGCATAATAATATCCGGGCTCATCGCGGGTGCCGTTTCCTTCACCTTGCGGCAGGCAAACTGATGCAGCTCATCAACTGTAATAAAGCCATCCCCATTTAGATCAGCCGTCCCTTTTTCAATTCCCTCCACCAGATAGCGCGTATATACAGACAGCTCCTCAGCCTTCGTTTCAAAGGCATAGTCCACCGCACTGGTTGAAGTCAGCACCACTCGTCCCTCTGCCGCAAGCTGCGCCTCTAGCTCAATTTCGCCATCATCGCGTGCCACCAGCTCACCAAACGCCCCGCTAAAGCAGCAGTCTAAAATCACTACCTGCTGCCGCGAGCGGCTATAGCGCAAAAAATCATTCAGCGATCGCGCCGCCATCGCCGTTGAGCGCACTAGCTGATCGCCCACCTTGCGCGTGCTACTCGTTGCAAAATACAGCTCGCGCCGGTCATCCTTAAGCCCATGCCCTGAAAAAAACAGCAGCGTCGTATCGTCTGCCTTGCGCTCGTTTAGCCACAGCTCAATGCCGCTTGTCATCTCATCGCGGGTCGGGTCAGTAAGCACCTGCACATCGTCAAAGTTGCCCAAAGCCGGATCGGCCAAAATGCGCTGCACTGCTACCACATCCTGCACCGCCGCAGGCAATGCCGACAGACCTTCTGCATAGTTAGAAACGCCAATCAGCAGCGCAAATTTTCCCATCGATAAGGCAGGTGGTTTAGACGTAGGACTCCGCTATCAGAATACAGGTAAATATAAGGAAATTCAGGCAAACTCAGACGCTTTCGTATCTGGGAAATATCGTATTCTAATGTGGTTTTTCCTCATCACTAGCGAGCGTCATAGCCGTACCCTTACTTTTCTACTTCTTCTATCACCCGAATGCGGATGGATTCTAGCCGCTCTACTGCAGCCAACGCTTGCTCCATTTCTTCTGGATTGCGATACTCTAGCGAACATTCCAGCCCATCGGCTTTGTAATTCAACGTCAACGCCTTGCCATAAAACTGATTGCCCAAAAAGTCCATCGTTTTCTTCAGGTTTTCTCGGCTAATTTCTGCCGTTAGCACCCCGCCAACAAAGGCCAACAGCCCTGCTTTGGCTCCTTCGGACAGCTCTGATTGCCGCGCTAAGCGAGCAGACTCGGCCAGTTTGCCCGCAGTGAGTTCGTCGGCCAGCGTGAGCGATCGCACTTCCAGTTCACTCGGCTCCAAATCCAACCCCGCCGCCGTCAAATCAATCGTCACCGCCAGCACATCGCTCATAGTCCCACACTCACCTTATCAAAAATATTTTCCATTAGTATAGGGCTTCCGGAATGCGTCTGTGCGATCGCCCGCTGTAGTTAACTTGGCAGAAAGAGGACAGGTGAATGTAGTTATCTGGTGAATAGTCGTTTTCTATACTTTCCTTTCTACACTTTCCTTTTCTGACTACACTTGTTGCTGCACCAGTTGTTCTACTTTCAACGCTTTTTCTACACCTTATTTCTACACCTTATTTCTACAATGAACTTTGATGCTTACGATCCGCAAAGCTTTTACGATGAGTATTTTTCCGCCGCCGGGAAGCTGCGCCCAGAACTAGCGCCCATTTTAGAGTGGTTTCAAGCGCTGCCGTCTCAAGATATGTCTGAGGTCAAAGCCAAGCTAGAAGCAGTTTTAGAAACGCTAGGGGCCACGTTTAGCTTTGAAGATGAAGAGCGAGTGCTGCCCTTTGATCCGATTCCTCGAGTGATTACTGCCGAAGAGTGGCAAACCCTGAGTGCTGGTCTAAAGCAGCGGGTGAGGGCGCTAAATATGTTTTGCGCAGATGTGTATAGCGACCAGCGCATTATTGCCAAGGGTGCGATTCCTCGCGATGTGGTGGAATCGGCGCAGCGGTTTCGGCCCGAGTGTATGGGCATGAAGCCGCCCAAGGGCATTTGGTGTCATATTGGCGGCATTGACTTGGTGCGAAATGGAGACGGTGACTGGTGCGTATTAGAAGATAATCTGCGCGTGCCGTCTGGCATTGCCTATGTGCTAAAAAACCGGCTGGCGATGGAGCAAGTGCTGCCAGATTTGATGGCAAAATTTGCCCCTAGACCTGTAGATGACTACGCCCAGCAGCTTAGGTCTGTGATGGACTCGATTGCGCCTAGCCCTGATAGTGCAATGGGCCTGCTGACGCCCGGCGTTGACGACTCTGCCTACTTCGAGCATCAGCTTTTGGCTGAGCAAATGGGCGTCGCGCTGGTTAGCCCAAAAGATGTGACGATGTCGGATGGATACCTTTGCTATCACAGCGACGATGGTCCGCAGCGCCTAGACGTAGTGTATCGACGTGGCGCTGAAGATCTGTTTGCTAATCTGGATTTAGGAGAGAATTATCCTGACAGCGCCGCTACCTTGATTGAACTGTGTCAGCAAGGAAAGCTGGTGTTAGCCAATGCTATTGGTGCGGGTGTGGGCGATGACAAGGTGATTTACGCCTATGTGCCAGATATGATTCGGTTTTACTTGGATGAGGAGCCGCTGCTGCCTAATGTGCCGACTTATTTATGCTGGCGAGAGAGCGATCGCGAGTACGTGCTAGACCATTTAGAAGAGCTAGTGGTAAAGGCCGCGAGCGCTGAGGGCGGCGATGACATGCTGGTGGGGGTGAACTCTACGGCTGAAGAGCGGCAGGCGTTTGCCCAAAAGATTCGGGAAAAACCGAGAGAATATATGGCGCAGCCGACGGTGTATCTGTCGCAGATTCCAACGGTGGTGGACGGCGGCATTGAAGGGCGGCATACGGATTTGCGGCCCTACGTGCTGCACAAAGGCGATGAGATCTATGTGCATCCGGGCGGCCTGACGCGAGTGGCCCTAGAAAAAGGGAAGCTGGTGGTGAATTCGTCGCAGGGGGGCGGGGCTAAGGATACCTGGGTGCTGACGTGAGATTGATTGGAGTCAGGCTTGAAGACAGGCTTAAAGTCAGGCTTGGCGCAAGGCTTAAGGTCAGGCGATCGCATCGGATAGCCTGAGCAGGCTTTCAAGTGTGAATGATTATCAGTACCATAAAGGAGGTTTCCTAGCGCCCAGCAAGCGCCGAGTAATGATGGCGAGATCTCAGTCTACGAGCGACCAGCCCAAAAGCAAGCAGTCTAAAAATAAGCCGCCTAAGCGCAAACAAACTGTTCGGAAAAAGAAGACTTTACCGGCTGACGCCCCCGGCTGCGAAACGTCTTTGGTCCATCTGGAGACGGTTCGGCAGGTGCAGCCCGAGGTGTTAGAAACCGAGAAGGCACAGCGGATGGCGGCGTTCTTTGGCGTGCTTTCCGATCCGCATCGTCTGAAGCTGCTATCGGCGCTGGCCCATCAAGAACTGTGCGTTTGCGATTTGGCGGCAGCGGTAAAAATGGGCGAATCGGCGGTTTCCCATCAGCTTCGGGTTTTGCGATCGCACCGCCTGGTCAAATACCGTCGGCAGGGCCGCAATGTCTGCTACAGCCTCGCCGACGGCCACATCACCGCGTTGTACAAAGACGTTGCCGAACATCTCGACGAATAGAGGCGACGAATAGAGGTGACGAATAGAGGCGACGAATAGAAGCCGACCGGCAAAAGTCAACGAATAGAGATAGTGGCAGTAGCAAGGGCCTTATTTTTATGCTGTAATACATGAATAGCCTTTCATATGTTCAGCTATTAATAGGTAATTAGCCGGTAGTGCTATGACAAAATCTCATTCTTGCAGTAGCTGCGCGCCAGATCCTGGACATGACCACGGCCACGATCACGGTCATGATCACGGCCACGATCACGGTTCAGGTGAATTCGACTGGCGAGAAGCGCTGACGCCAGTTGCGATCGCGACCGTTCTTTTCATCATCGGCCTAGTGTTTAACCAGCCGCTGCACAATACCCCCTATGCCATTGCCGAATACGCAGTTTTCATCCCGGCCTATTTAATTAGCGGGTGGAGCGTGCTGACCACCGCAGGCCGCAACATTTTGCGAGGGCGCGTTTTTGATGAAAACTTTTTGATGACAATTGCGACGCTGGGGGCGCTGGCGATTCATGAGCTGCCCGAAGCCGTTGCGGTGATGCTGTTTTTTCAGGTGGGCGAGCTGTTTCAGGGCTATGCGGTAGGGCGATCGCGCAAATCTATCAAGTCTCTTTTAGAAGTGCGCCCCGAGACTGCCAATCTACAGGTCGATGGAGCCATTCGCACAGTCTCTCCTGACTCTGTAACCGTGGGCGACGTGGTGGTCGTGCGTCCTGGTGAAAAAGTGCCGCTCGACGGCGAAATTGTGGCCGGAAAGTCTCAGGTAGACACGTCTGCCCTTACCGGCGAATCTGTTCCTCGCAGCGTCAGCATCGGTGAAACGGTGCTCTCTGGCATGATTAATCAGTCCGGCGTGCTGACGCTCAGAGTCACTAAACCTTTTAACGAATCTTCTATCTCTAAAATCTTGGAACTGGTAGAGAATGCCAGCAGCAAAAAGGCAGAGACTGAAAAGTTCATTACTCGCTTTGCCCGCTATTACACGCCTGCGGTTGTTTTTCTGTCTTTAGCGATCGCCATCCTTCCCCCTTTGTTGATTCCAGGCGCGGCCCAGGCCGAGTGGACCTATCGCGCCCTGGTGCTGCTGGTAATTTCCTGCCCCTGTGGCCTGGTAATTAGCATTCCGCTGGGCTACTTTGGGGGCATTGGCGGCGCGGCCAAACGCGGCATTTTGATTAAAGGTTCAACGTTTCTAGACGCGTTGACGCAGGTGAATACTGTTGTTTTTGACAAGACAGGCACGCTGACCAAAGGTAACTTTCGCGTGAGTGAAGTCGTTGCGCAAAATGGACTGAGCAAACGTCAGCTATTGAAGCTTGCCGCTCAGGTAGAATCGCACTCTAGCCACCCTATTGCCCAGTCAATCCAACAAGCTTACGAGCAGTCTGTAGATAGCGCTGTGCTGAAAGAGACTGTACTAGAAGAGTATGAGGAAATTTCGGGCCACGGCATTCGAGCGGTGATCAACGGACAAACTGTGTTAGCTGGAAACGACCGGCTGCTGCACCGAGAAAACATTTCTCACGATGTGTGTCAGGTGGCCGGAACCGTGGCCCATGTGGCGGTTGAGGGTGTTTATTCTGGGCGAATTATTATTGCTGATGAGCTGAAAGAAGATGCTGCGGAGGCCGTTAGCGCTCTGAAAAAGCAGGGGATTCAGACCGCTATGCTCACGGGCGACAGCCAGTCTGTTGCCGATACGATCGCTCAAAAGCTAGGGCTGCACGACTACCGCGCCGAGCTGCTGCCCGAAGACAAAGTCAACGCCTTAGAAGCGTTTATACAGTCGGCGGCGCAGGCTAGAAAGAAGGTTGTCTTTGTGGGCGATGGAATTAACGATGCGCCAGTAATTGCTAGGGCCGACGTGGGCATGGCAATGGGCGCGCTGGGTTCGGACGCGGCGATTGAAATGGCAGATGTGGTGATTATGACGGATGCGCCTGCTAAGGTGGCCGAGGCGATCGCGATCGCGCATCGTACGCTGCGCATCGTCTGGCAAAATATCATCATCGCTATGGCAATCAAGGCCGTGTTTATTATCCTGGGCGCGGTAGGCTTTGCGTCGCTGTGGGCCGCTGTGTTTGCTGATGTGGGCGTTGCGCTGCTGGCGATTTTGAACGCCGGGCGTGTGTTACGAGGCTAATAGGACTTTATTGAGATAATTGCACAGTTTTACGAAAAGAAAATCTGCGATCGCCTCAGCCATTTAAATAGGCTAAGAAATCTCTACGATGCCCATCATGCCCTGGTCCTCATGGTCAAGAATATGACAGTGATAGACTGTGCGGCCCGCAAAATCTTCAAACTTTACTCGAATGGTGAGCGTTTCATAGCCGCCAACGCTTACCGTATCTTTCCACGCACGAAAGGGCTCCGGCTGACCGTTGCGCTCAACTACCTGAAAGCGGTTGGTGTGTAAATGGAAGGGGTGATCCATGCTGGCTTTGTTGATAATGCGCCAGTCTTCTACTTGGTTTAGCTTTCACTTGAGTGTTGACACGGCCCATGACAAAAGACTGCGCATTGATTGTAAATCCGGTTGAGGCGGCTGATCGATCGATGCCATGATCAAGCACAAATTCGCGGGTGGTGTGTGGAGCCGGTAGCGGTTCGACGGGGATAAGCTGTTTTGGCAGGGGTAGCGGTTCGGTGCGGCTGCTTGGCATGTAGCGCAGAGTTGCGATCGCAGTTTTCTTTTGCTCCACTATCCCTGGCATCTGCTCAATCGCATCGCCCATAGACTCAACCATCTTGGAGACACCGCGATCGTAAGGCAGGCTAAAAATTTCGTAATCGCCCGGTTCTTGGCTCGCCGAAATCAGAAGTTCTGCCCGTTCACCAGGCGATAGAAATAGCGCATCTAGTCCGGTCGGTTCTGCTAATGCCCCTCGGTCTGTCGCTATTAAAAACCAGGGGTGCCCTGGCATTTGTAGCTGATAAATGCGCGAGGCCGAGGCGTTAATGAGTCGCAGCCGTAATAGCCCATTTTGCGACAGGCCAACCACTGGGTTTTGCTGCCCGTTTGCTAGCAGCAAGCTGCCTTCTCTACCCCATCTTTTGGCAAGCGTTGGCAGAGGTAATCCCTCTTTTTGAGGGCCACCTTGAAGCGCCGGTTCAAAATCTTGTAAGACTAAAATTTCTTCCTCAGCCTGTTGAATCTCAGGAATATCGTCTAAATCTCCTCGAACGATTAGCGGCCCTGCTAGCCCACCAAATACCTGCGGCGCAACGTTGAGATGATAGTGAGGATGATACCAGCCAGTGACCGCAGGATGGTTCTTAGGGATTTGAAATTCGTAAGTGTAGCGATTTTCGCCAGAAGCGTCTGTAGAAGCGTCTACGCCTGCGGCTACCTCGCGAAAAACATTGTCCACTTCAGGTGAAATATGCAGGCCGTGATAGTGAAGGTTGGTTGGACTATCTAGCTCGTTAACGAGTGTTAGACGAACCGTGTCTCCTGCACGGGCCTCAAGAATCGGGCCAGGAAATAGACCATTGTAAGTAAGTAGCCTCGTCGTCTGCTGTTTTGATGTGCCCATTAAACTGTAGGGCTGTGCTTTTGCCGTCAGCGAATACTCTAACAGTCCTGCTTTGCTGGTGATACGCTTTAGCGCAACGCTGCGACCCATGCGATCGCTGTTCGACCCTTCTCTTTTCAACCCTTCTCTTTTTGTACATTGAGAAAGCAAGGGCATGCCCGCTGCCGCTACCGCAAACCCTGTAAGCTGACGGCTAGACTGACGAAGAAAATGTCGGCGTTTCATACAAACAAATAAAGGAGATAGATAAAAGAGATAAATAGAACTATGCCTGTACGTCTATAACGCCCATCATGCCCAGTTCTTCATGGTCTAGGACGTGGCAATGATACACGCTTTTTCCTGCAAAGTCTTTGAACCGCATCCGAATGCGAAGGGTTTCGCCGCCACGGACTAAGACGGTATCTTTCCACGCTAGGTATGGCTCTAGCTGACCGTTACGACTAATGACTTGAAACGATGCCGCGTGGAGATGAAAAGGGTGATCCATCATGTCTGCATCGACGTTGGCAATCTCCCACTCTTCAACAGTGTTTAAAGGAACTTGAATGTCTACTCGGTTTTCGTCGAACGTTTTATCGTTTAGCGTAAACGCCATTCCTCTTAAAAAAGACATTCGCATAGAGAGTTCTATCCGCCGCGTGTTTTGAGTTGCGGGCAGGGGAAGAACTGGAATAAGCTGAGAGGGAAGGACTGTTGTAGTCAAAGATTCGTCACCGCCATAAGCTTCACTGTCGTAAGCTTCACTGTCGTAAGCTTCACTGTCATAGACTAAAGTTGCCAGTGGCAGTATCTTGGTAGCTGGTTCGTCAGGAGCCTCTGTACCGGCAGATTCCATGTGCATCCCTTCCATAGAATCGCCTTGGCTCATGTTCATATCGCCCATACCGCCGCCCATACCGCCGTGCATCATGCCCATTCCACCCCGGTTGTACGGCAAATTGAGCAAGCGATATGAGCCGCTTGCTTGGTCGCCTCGAATCAAGACTTCTGCTCTTTCTCCAGGGACAAGCATGAGCTCTTTTACCTCAACTGGCTCCGACAGCGCGCCACCGTCTGTTGCAATCAGACTCATGGAATGGCCTTCTAGCTGCAATCGGTAGAATCGTGAGATTGAGGCGTTGAGTAGTCGCAGCCGCAGCAGTCCATTAGTTGGTATAGAGAGATTTGGATTGATCTGAGCGTTAGCAGTCACCAGCGATCCCTCTCGACCCATCATTACCGCCATGCGATCGGCTGAGGCAAGGTTACCTTCTTCGTCTAGCTGAAAGTCTTTGAGTGCTAGAAATGTCTCTGACGCTGATTTTATGGCTGGAATTTCGTCTAAATCGCCCCGTACGACGAAAAATCCAGAAAGACCGGCAAAGACCTGATCGGCGACAAAGCCATGACGGTGAGGATGATACCAAAAAGTACCGGCTGGATGATCTTTTGGAATTGTGAATTCGTAGGCAAAGGTTTCTCCAGGCTCTACGCTCAAAAAGACGTTATCGGCGTTGCCGCTATGTGAAATATTTAGCCCGTGATAGTGAATATTGGTGGGGTCAGGCAGATTGTTTGTAAACCGAATTCGTACGGTGTCTCCGGGGTTAGCTTCTAGCCTTGGCCCAGGGACTTGCCCGTTATAGGCCATTAGCGTAGCCTGCTTGCCATTTAGCTCAAGGGTTCTGTAGCTAGCCTCTAAATCTAGATCTAGCAAGCCGTTGGTACTGGTATAAACAGTGTTGGAAGCGGATTGATTAGACGCAGATTGATTAGAAGCGGGAGCGGTCTTTTGCGCGTCATGAGATGGCACGTCATGAGATGGCGAAGACTTAGAGCTTTGTCTGCACTGCGTTAGTAAAACTGAACCGGCAATAGCCGTGCTGACAGAGAGGAAATGCCTACGTTTCATACATTGAAATGCCTGTTGTTAAATAACCTATGAATGTTCAGCGAAAGCAGCCGTCTCGCCCGATTTTGTGAAAGAAAAGACAGTGTACGGATCGATCTGACTGCCTGATTCCATACCTGGTGAACCGACTGGCATTCCAGGCACGGCGATGCCTGCAACATTCGGCTTTTCGATGAGCAATCGCTGAACATCTTCAGCCGGAACGTGACCTTCGATTATGTAGCTGCCAACGATTGCTGTATGGCAAGAAGCCATATTTTCAGGAACACCGTACTGCTGCTTGACGGCTGTCATATCTTCGGTGATTTCGTCTGTTACCTGAAAACCTGCCGACTCTATATGCTCTATCCACTCACCGCAGCAGCCGCAGGTCGGGCTCCGAAAAACTGTGATGTCACTCGCCAAAACTGCTCGCGCTTCAGCTATATTTTCACTGGCTACAGGGCCTACATTCTGAGTACTTGCACAGCCTATTAGGATTAAACTTGTCAGCGCTAAACCAATTGCAAAAGATCTAGATCTAGAAAACAAATAATTCATAGCCTTAAAATATCTCTTCAGTCTTCTAGCATGACAGCTAATAGTGAAACGGGGATGAAATAAGGATTGACTCTGAAGCTCTCGGCAGTCTTAATCCTCTTGAGAGTCTTAATCTTCTTGACATTAAAGCTAACTGTAAAGTTTACGCTGGGTTTAGTGGTTGGCTATCAAGCGCTGCGCAATCCTAGATATTAAGCAGATACTGGAGGTAACTTCAATGCGGGTGTTGTTAGCTGAGGACGAACCTGACTTGGGCAAGGCGATTAAGCGCATTTTGACTCAAGAAACGTATGTTGTGGACTGGGTGCAGTCGGGTGATGAGGCTTTGGTCTTTTTAGCGCAAGATGCTGCTGTCTATTCATTGGCAGTTTTCGACTGGGCGCTGCCGGGTGTTACGGGCATTGAGCTGTGTGAATGGCTGCGATCGCACCACCATGCGCTGCCAGTTTTAATGCTGACTGCCAAAGACAAAATAGAAGATCGAATTACGGGCCTGGATTCAGGCGCAGATGATTATTTAATCAAGCCTTTTAGCACGGCTGAATTGCTTGCACGTTTGCGGGCACTAAGCCGCAGAGTCCCTGAGTTTGAGTCACCAAAAATTCGGATCGGGCCTTTGCTATTGGACTGCGATCGCCGAGTGGCGGTCCTTCATCCTGAAGCTACAGCGCAACTGATAGACCTCACCCAAAAGGAATTTTTACTGCTGCGCTACCTGATGGAGCATCCCAGTCAAATTTTGACTCGCGATCAGGTGCTCAATCAGCTGTGGGAGTTTGGGGGTGAGCCCAGCAGTAATGTGGTGGCGGCTCAAATGCGGCTGCTACGGCGTAAGCTAGGCGCATCAGCAATTCCAAATTCCAGACTACGGACATTTTGTCATAGCAGGAATGCCTTCAGACGTAGCGATTCCAAATGGATAGTCAAAATCTAGGGCAACAGCCAGTATAGTCAGCAACGGTTCAAGGCATCCTGCAGATGACAGCACTATCGCTCAGTTTCGACGGTTTACGAGCATTTCCAAATTCCAGACTACGTACACTCAAAACCCTTGATTTCTCGTTCGCCTCAAATCATGGTCAAAGTTGACTAACAGCCTTGAATGGCTGAAACCTAGCAAACTCGTTCCGCGTTGGGGCAAAAAATATGTCTGTAAGTTTGAATTTGGAATTGCTGCATTTGCTACCAGTTGATTAGGTAGTAGAATTATGTCCTTGATTCATCTCTGCTTCAAGCTCTTTCTGTGTGACAGCACTTTTCCACAGAACCTCGAAAGTCTGATCAAAAGTATTTACCAAATTTCGACATTCAGCACGATCTAGATGAACATTAATTGCAGCGTTGCTGTGTCCATAAAGCCACGGTATATTGTCTGAATCTTCTCGACTTCGATATATGTATACTGCCGACGACTGAGATTTGAACTAGATGATCGCCGAGGGCACTGGGTTTCAGCTTTCTGAAAGTTCAGCTATAAGCCGTCGAGTATACCATCCCACGGATAAAAAATCGTTGTCAAGCTTGATTCCGCGTATTGAAGCTGATTCTTTATAATACCTTACTACTAAATTATTTTTATTTCTGAAATCTATACTTACTCTCTTATAGAGCCCATTTGAGATCTTATGGCGTTTACGGCACAATAGTAAATGACGTCAATCGTAAGGAGCATGAGCTACTCAAGCAGTCTGACCGATAAAGAATGGGAAATCCTCGAACCGCTGTTACCCGAAGTTTTACCAAAGAAGAAAAAGACTAAGCCGCTCGATTGGAGCTATCGAGAGTTGATTGACGGTGTTC
This sequence comes from uncultured cyanobacterium, assembly GCA_963833005.1. GTDB lineage: Bacteria > Cyanobacteriota > Cyanobacteriia > Phormidesmidales > Phormidesmidaceae > Phormidesmis. The sequence goes on from CAWHWK010000004.1 coordinate 44,176, forward strand.
TCTACCGTCTCAAGAACGGGTGCAATTGGGAGGACTTGCCCAAAGACTTGCCGCCCTATTCGACAGTTTACTGGCACTACAAGCAGTGGCGTGCAGCCGGTACGATTGAGAAACTGATGACGATTTTGCACGAGCAAGCAAGAGCACAAGTAAAAAAAAAGCCTAAGTGGACAACCTTAATCATCATCGACTCACAAGCGGTGAAGAACACCTGTAATGCGAGTGTGGAGTCCAAAGGATTCTGTTCGTACAAAGCAACGAATGGAATAAAGCGGCATCTAGCGGTTGATATACTTGGGTTTCCGTTCTTTACGATTTGCACGAAAGCGAGTGTAAGCGATGATACTGGATTGATTGCATTACTCACCCAGAACATCGACTATTTCCGGTCCAAGCCGATGAATATTCCGAAGATCACCATTCTGCTAGACCACGGCTATCACATCGACAAGCTGATAGCGGCACTAGAAAAGGTGTATCCCCAAATTATGCGAAAGATTCGATTTGAGCGCTCACCGAAGCCGACGAAAGCAGAGAAAGCAGCCGCTGGCAAAAGTGGATTCGTGCCAGCGGCTGCCCGCTGGGTGATAGAACGCTCTAATGCCTGGATGGAGCGTTGCAAGAGTTTGGTGAAGAACTTTGAGCGAACGCTGGACAATGCCACGACTCAGCTCAACCTATGCTTCGTCAGGCTAATGCTCAAGCGGCTTGCAGCTAATCCTTAGAGATCTCAAATGGGTTCTATAAAACAAAGCTATCTTATCAGATTGAAACTTGTTAAAAGCTTTATTGGGATGCTGGAAGCAACAACTCAACTTTTGCTCCCTCATCCAATAATTTCTCAATTACTTGTCTAGCCATATCTCCTGAGTATTGAATTAACTGTGCTTTACTAGTTCTATGTGTCGCTATGTATTGAAAGAGGTAGTTCATATTTGTTTCATTATTAGAACATATAGTTACCGGAGGTTGATTGCTATACTCTAGACGCCTGATATTTGGACTTTTCTGAAAGGCTGAAAATTTAAGGTCAACAATGTTTCCAGAGAGGCTTTATGGGTGGTGTTGGCTTGTTCAATGCAGGTTTCAATCGCATTCTTAAAGTCATCGAAGTTGGCGTAGTACTTGGAATACAAACACTGATTTCGCACAAACTTCCAAAGCCGCTCAATCAAATTCAAATGGGGTGAATAAGACGGCAGGTATAACAGCTCAATATCAAGCCCTTGGCTAAGCCAAAGACAAGCTGACACTTCTGATAGCGAGCATTATCGAGGACGACAGTAATGGGGACATCCAAGTCAAGGGCATGGAGTTTCAACAGCATCTGACAAATACTTTGAGCATTGATATAGCTCTCGTTGGTGACGGTGATGACCTCTTTGGTGATGGCATTGACAGCGCCTAGGACCTTGAAGCGTTTACGACCCGATGGCGAGGCTATGAAGATGCGGCTGAAGCACCAGAGAAAGCCCAAGTAAGCCCGGTGGACAAAGTGGGCAGCATCCATAAAAAAAGGGCGCGTTCACCGGCCTGTGCTTCTGCTAACCGGGGTTCGAGTTCTTCTGCTTGAAAGGTATCCTGTTCGGCCATCTTCTCAGGGGTCGCTGCTTTCCCTGGCACGTAGCCGACTTTTCGGGGTTTCAGCCCGATGCGCTTGAGAAAGGCTTTAATCTGTGTGGGACTGCGTTTAATCCCGGTAAGCCGCTCAATCTCTGCGCCTGCTTCGGCTGAGGTGCGCGGTGGATGTGCTTCAAAATGCGCTTTGAGACTGGGAATATGCTCGTTTAATTCACTCGGGCTACCTTTGAAATTCAGCTGCTTGAGGGCGGCGACGCCCCCAGCCTCGTATTCGCGCAAGTACGTCACTAACGTCGTTTTACTCTTAATCCGACACAATCGGCGAATGTCTTGATGAGACAGACCTTGACTCTTCAGATACAACACCTCCATCTTCCGTTGTACGTGAGGATGAGGGTGGTGATAGCGCTCGTATTCAAGCGCAGTGATATCGCTTTCGCTGAACTCTATATGGATCATGACACCTCGGGCTTACCGCTGAACTATCTCAATTTCACCATGACCGTTCAATTAGTTCAAGTTGGAACCGCCTGGAGTATACGTCGATCCTGAAGCAGGCTAGATGAAACTAAAGCTAAAACCAATAAAATAGCAGAAGATATAAATTCCTGGCTGCTGATATTAAGAATGTCAACCAAAGCGACTAGAATCACTACAAAAATAGTTGCATAAATATCAATATTTCGCCCAGATCTAATGTCTTGCAGAATAAGCTTAAAGTATCTCATTTCACCTCCAGTAATGAATAAAATATACAAAAAAGATTCAATTATGCATAATTAACAATAACTTCTAAAGGGTTATACTCGATTTCTATTCTGCCTCCATATTCAATTTCAGGTATTGATGGTGCAATTATTTCGACAATTGATGAATTTTGAAAGTGACGCTTTTTCGTTTCTGGATGAGGATAATATATTAAACAGTCATATCTCACATCTTTAAATAAAACTCGACAATGTGAAAAAGAAAAATCTTCAGGTGGATGTTTATCAGTCCACTCGACATTCCGAAAAGTGAACTCAGGCTTTACTAATTGAAAGGTGTTTGGACTAATCGAAACGTTTAATGTTCCTTTTAAGAAGCTTGTTAAGTCTAAGCCTAGCTCTTTAAAAAACGGGATCTGCATTTCTATTGTCCCGCAAGGGTAGGGATTATCTAATGCAGATCCAGATGCTACCTTATGCCCACGTTCTATAATGCCATCTACTTTCTGCCAATAACTGTCGGTCATCTAGGGTATCTCACTTGGCTCTGACATCTATAGGTGATCATAGGGTATTACCAGCATGGCTCGTAGATTAGTACACGTTCTACTATCAAATTTTAAGCACCATCCCACCAAGAATCTCACGCTAGCTCAGCCCCTAGCACTGATATGTAAGCTCTCTGTACCCCCTAGCCGAGGACTTTGCGGCATAACTATTTATTAGAGGGAAAGATTCCGCCCAATATTCCCATATGTCAGATTAGGTGGAATCCGTCTGCCTGATTACCCTATATGGCAGATTAGGGAAAAGTTTCAGTATAATCATTCCTCTTTTGCCTGGTACAGCGTAGGCTTTATTTACATTCAGCCACCAATGTTTACTCAATGCAGCCTTCTCAAACTCGTTCTAAGAAACTGCTCGCTTATGTATGAGTTTGTTCGACTCAGCCACCAACAGAGCCTGCCATTGGACGTTTTATGTACTGCCCTTGAGGCGTACCCATTATCTGCCCTTTGTCATAGATCAATCGGCCTCGCAAGAACGTACTTTTTACCTTTCCTGTCATCTCTTGACCTTCTAAAGGGGTATATCCCTGCTGCGATTCTGACTCGGTTGCGCGTACGATAAAAGACTCGTTAGGATCTAGCAAGACCAAGTCCGCATCATAGCCTATGGCAATATCTCCTTTGCTAAAGAGTCCAAACCGCTGAGCCGGGTTCCAACACAACAGTTCCGCCATGTGAGAATACGCTATTCCTCGCTTGCTTCCTTCACTAAAAATCCCCGAAAGTAAATACTCAGTTCCGCCAAACCCTGACTTGGCCAGCCAGATATTTTCTGGCTCGCGCAGGCTGACCTTTTTCTCTGCTGAACAGCAGGCATGATCGCTCACAATCCAATCAATCTGCCGGTTCAATACCGCTTGCCACAAAAATTCCACATCAGTCCGAGAGCGAATCGGCGGATTCACCTTGGCCCATTTGCCGGTTGGCGCATCTACATCCAACAATAAATGTCCGACTGTCACCTCTCGCCGAAAGTTGATGTGGGGAAAGGTGGCCTGCATCATCAGGGCCGCTTCCACTGCCTTGCGGGAGCTGAGGTGGAGCAGGTTGATGTTTACACAGTCGGTTTCGTGAGCGAGGTACGAGGCGATGCAAATGGCTAGCCCTTCTGAGTGAGGCGGACGGGCGGCGCTGTAGGCTTTGAGGCCGGTGAGGGTGTTATCTTGCTTGACGATTTTGGTGTAGGCGCTGAGGATTTCAGCGATTTCGCAGTGGAGGCTGAGGCTGAGAGTATCTTTGGCTTCTGGGTGGGCGGCGGCGAGCTGGCTGAGGCTGCGCATGATGAACTCGAAGTGGGCAAAGTCGTAGCGTTCTTCGGGCTGAATCATCAAGAACAGATTTTGCTGATCGGAGAGATCGTGGAGACCATACCCGCCGTAGAACATGAAGATTTTGAAAGAAGAGACGCCGTGCTGCTCGTATAGCCACTGCATTTCGTCAATGTGCTGCGGGCTGATTGGAGCAATGTGAAAGCCATAATCAACAAAGAAATTGCCCTCTGATAGTGCCAGCACTTCTGGGAAAAATGCCTGGTACGGTCCGCCTTTGTTCAAGTAGTACTGGCCTGTGCGGATGTAGTTTAGGCTGGTGGTGACACCTCCCATAGCGGCGGCTTTGCTTTCAGTGATGGCGTCTTTGTCGAGGGATTGATAGATGCCGATGTGCATGTGGGCATCGACGAGGCCGGGGAAACCGAGGAGGCCCTGGGCGTCGAAGATTTCTTTGCCTTGGTTGGGGCTGATGTTGGGCGCGATGCGGGCGAATTTGCCATCTTTGATGCCTAGATCGAGTGTTTCTAGCCCAGAGTTGTCCGTAGAGTGACGAGGGCGCACTACTCGGACGTTTTTGATGATTTTGTCTAGAGCTGGCTGGTCGGCAGTAGATTGATCTGCAATGGGCTGGGCTGGTCCTGGCATTTCTGGCATGATGCTGGGGGTGGGTTCAATTGCCACCTATTTTATGGAGTTTCAACTAGCGCAGCGCGTTCGTTATGATTAAGATACGTTTCTGCTCAAAAAACTGCTGAAAAGCTAATGCCGATGGAAAGCTACAACGAGTATCACAAAGACTCAGCCGAATTTCCCTTTCTCCAGAGCTTTCAAAAGCATTGGCAGCCAATTCGAGATGAGTTTACGCAGTTTATGCAAATTGCCTCCCCAGCAGAACAACGGCTAAGCGCTCAGGTGATGGGGCCAAAGAGTAAAACGATTACTACCCGTGGCAAGTCGAAGTACAACGCCTTTGGAATTTTGTTTCAGGGACTGTTCATTGAAGACTACGTTCGTACTTATCAAATTAGCTATCCTGACTACTCGTGGGCGATCGCATCTAACCAAGTCCTAGCCCTCAGAGAAAAATATTTTCCCCAGCTAGCCAAGGCCATCACCCAAGCCAACACCACTCACAAAGACGTGATTAGGAATGTATATTTCGGTACGTTTCTACCCGGCTTAGACGTAAAACTGCACGTCAATCACAATCCTCATATGAATCGTGGGTATCTGGGATTGATCGTGCCAGCAGGCGATGTAGCCATGCAGATATGTCACGAAACGCTGCACTGGCATGAAGGTAAATTTATGGTACTAGACCACAGCTATCCCCACTGCCCGCACAACCGAACCCCTCATAAAAGAACAGTGCTGATTATTGACTTTTTTAGAACCGACCGGCCCAGAGATGAAGTTGTACAGTTTGAGCGATCGCAGGTAACACAGCGAATGCAAGACAATCCCTACAGCCTGGGCGTGTTTGGCAAGAACGACAAAGCCAACGACGAAGACTTTATCAAATATGGGCTGGCCCATCAGCTAGAGTGGGATAAGGTTTTGAGTTAAGTGGGTGAACGCATGGGTCATATCGAAAAGTTCGACGCTAAATATTGGGTCAAGGTTCGCAATTCTACAAAAGGAGAGTCGGTTTTTCTGACTTGGAGCGGGGGAATCTATGCGCTGATTCCGGGTGAGGCAAAAGTTCACCTATTCAATATGGTGGGGATGAATGTCAGTCGCTCTATAGATAAGGGCGATGGTAGCTGGGATTTTGCCTCTAGAGAACTAACTTACTATCTCGATCCTGAAACAGACGAGATTTTGCACCAGTGGGAAAACCCCTGGTCTGGCGAAACTCTGACGGTGATGCATGTGGCGAATAATCCCGTACAGGGGAGGTTTAAAGGAGACTTTCCCGCGAAGGTGGAAGGAGACTTTACGACATTTGATTTTGACTTGTTTTCATACTACGAAAATCTGCTGGCAGGAGATGATCGTTTTTTGGAGTACAGCCCTCAAGCAATGTATCAGTCGGTGGAGCTGTTTAAGCTGACGGTGCCGACTGAAGATTTGCGCAATCCGGAGATAACCTCGGTGCCGACTATGATTCTGGGATGGGACAGAATCGGTCCCTGGGTGCCCTGGATGAAAATGGGCGATCGCACAGGCCAAATGATCTACAGTGGATTGGGCCGAAAGCTATCTTGTTTTGAGGAGCTGCCACAATTGCTGCAAGATGAAATCAACACGCACATTTCCATCTATCGAGAGGCCCCTGCCCAGAAAGAAGACATTGCTAGCATGACCTCTTGGACCTACTTTAAGGAACATTTTGAGGCTTATTTGGCGGGAGATCGCTTTCCAATTCTATAGCTGAGCTGTTTACATCTCAAGTTGCCTGCTCAATTTATCCCTCAATTTTACCCTTCAACGAGTGTCCAGAAATAGCCATCTGGGGCAGTGAAGGAGAAACTGCGATCGCCGAATTCATCCGTCACAATATCAGTCACATTTTTGGCGGCACTGGTGTGGATGCGATCGCGATACCCTGCTAAATCTCCCACCCGATAGGTATACAGCGACATCCCTAGACAACCCGGTCGCGATTTCTCGTAAGCAATCGGCAAATCCAGCGCTTCTGGAAAACGAACAATATACAATCGCCCCGATCGCGCCGCCTGCCAATCGGTTGCAGAAGAACGCGGATCGTCAAAGGCCGTCACCCAAAACCTTTCCCCAGGATTCATCTCAAAAATGTACTTGCCGCCAGTAGAGGTTTCGTAGGTGCTCTCTAAGGCGTCTTGCACCCGCAACAATCCCAAAACTTCATCATAGAACCGCAAAGTCTCCTGACTGTCATCCTGCACAATCATGCCCATATGAGTGACCTGGCTGGCCAGTAGCGCCGAGTCCGGATTAATCTGCCCATAGTCCGGCACACTGTAGCCAAATCGCTGAAACAACACTTGCCGGGTCAAAGGCTGAGTGACGCAGAGCTCCCGCGCCCCGATCGGCGAATCGAAAAAGGGCCGTCCTTGCGGAATAGGATAAATCAATGTCCATTTTGGCGGCACGATTTTAATGGCTTCTCCCGCTTTGGCGGCGACTTCGGCATGATTCCACAGCGTCATCACATCCGCTGTGAGCGTAGTCGCCCAGCGGTTGCCTCGCACCCTCATTGACGAGAGTCCCAACCCTTCATTGACAGGCGATTCCCACGCCATCAGTCGGATTAAACCGTGGTCTGCGCTTTGGTGGGTGAGACGCAGCGATCGCACTGCACTCTCAACGCCATACAGCCGCTGAGAGCAATCCGCGCTCAACCGGCCCTCAGCCCCCACCGCATAGCCAAACTGCGCCCAGTACTGAAGTTGTGGCTCCGGGTCCGCCACCCCGATACACACTTCGTAGAGACCTTGAATCGGGTGAGCTGAAGTCGTCATGGGGGCTAGCGCATTAGTACCGCACCACTACTTTGCCACAGTTCTGGCCGCTGAGGAGATAGTCTACGGCGCTGGGAATGGATTCAACGCCTTGGAATACGGTTGGATCAACGCTGACTTGTAATTGATGGCTGTAGTACAGATTGAGGAGGCGATCGCGCGCTGCCGGAACGTGTTCGGCATAGCGAGGCAGCAGAAAGCCTCGCACCGAAGCCGATTTCCAAAAGAGCTTTTCATAAATGCGCGGACGGATGACATTTTCTAGCACTTTGCCATATTCAGAAATAAAACCAACAACAACAAACCGTCCCTTTACTGCCAGGTGATCTATCCCCGCATCAAACATCTGCTTGCCAACGCAGTCAAACACTAGGTCGATGCCATCAGGATAATCTTGACTGAGAATGTCTCGGACATTTTCTTGGCGATAGTTGATCACATGGTCGCATCCCAACCTATGCAGCAGTTTCTTCTTCGCCGCTGACCCACAGGTGCCGATCACATGATTACCCGCCTGCTTCGCCATCTGCACGGCAATATGGCCAATCCCGCCTGCCGCTGCCGTCACCAGCACCGTCTCTTGAGTCTTCATTTCTCCCACTTGTTCCAATCCCACCAGCGCAGAAATGCCGGTAGGCATCAGCGTCAAGATCTCAGGGGTCGCCGCCCGAATCTTGACAGCCAGATCTGAACCAATCACCTGATATTCTCGATAGCCGTGACCGCGCTGGGTCGTCGCCACCGCATCACCAGCCTGAAAGTCCGTGACGGCCGCTCCCACTGCCTCGACCGTACCCACCGCTTCGACCCCCAGATCAAAAGGCGGCGCGAGATTTACATAGGGAACTTCTCCCCGACAGAGCAGCGTATCGAACCCGGCATTGATTCCAGCAAACCGATTGCGAATCAAGAGCTGGTCGGCTTTCAGTTCGGGAAAACTCTCTTCTACAATTTCCACAGCAGCGGCAAAATCAGGGCTTAGCCGCTGGGCTACCAGCTTGCGATATCGCCGTTCAGCCACAGGCTATTCTCCTAACTGGAAAATGACACCTAGATACTCTCGATAGCCGCAGACCTTATCACCGCAAATATCAAAAGAGATCGCGGCCTGATTGTCGTAGGGATGACCTAGCATTAAGCCTTGCGATCGCACTTCAAACAGCACCGTACTTTCCTGACTCATAACGCGCTCTACCGTCAAGCTCAACCCTTTTGGAAAAACTTTAGACACCATTGCAAAAAAATCTCTAGCGCGATCTTTGCCGGTATTTTGTCCTTTAAAGGGCCCCGCCGGAAACCAAAAGGTAAAGTCTTCACTTAGATGGTTTAAAAAAGGTGTCCAGTTACCGCTAGCTAGCCCTTCAGAAAAGTCCTGAAAAGCCGCCTGGGCAATTTTCATCGCTGGAGAGTTAGCAGAAGAGTTGGCAGGAGAACTGGCAGAAGAGTCGGTAACAGTTGTCATAGCGTTTGCGCTCACCTGTGCATCTTTGAGGCTACCGCTATTATATGGCCCCTTAGCTGTACAGGCTTATTCCCAAATGGAGTTACCCGACGGCCCCTCAAGTTCAAATACATTTGTAGCGGTAGCCTTAGTCATAGCAGGTATCCACTCTTGTAAAATCCGTGAAACGAAACAATTTCGCAGACTGTCGATTTGCCGTTGTTTTTCCTACAGCACACTTGCCCAGAGCCACTTGCCCAGAGCCACTTGCCCAGGGCTAGTCCAGAGCCAGCTTGCCTAAATCTTACCTACCCTGACAAACGATGACAGATTTCCTCTACGAATTCAAACGTCGTGAACCCGTCTTTCAACATCCTGAATTTGGCATCACCCAGCAAGATTTTGAACAGCTAACCGACAAAAATTTCTATGGCATCGACAGCTATGGTCGCCGCTACAGCCGCAAGCAGGCCCTCACCACTGCCCTAGCCATGTACGAAGACCCAGACTACCGAGGCATTTATTCCTGGCCCACAGGCACTTGGGAAATGGAAAAGTTTGAATGGCATGCGATCGCACCTAACAAATACATCGTCACCTACATCTTGCGCACCCGTAATCAAACCACTCGGCGCACCTCTATTTGGCGAGTAGCCATCAGCGGTTGGACCATTATGTTTCACCAGGCCACGCCCATACAGCCGTAAAATAAAAGCTGCCGATCAGGCCCACCGATCAAGAAGCCTGCTGATTACCCCTATCGCCCGAACATGAGCTTTGACCATCCGCCCCGAATTCTATTTTTATACGGCTCTCTGCGCGAAAGATCCTACAGTCGCCTGCTCGCCGAAGAAGCCGCCCGCATTATCAAAAGCTACGGCGCAGAGGTGAAATTTTTTGACCCTAGAGGCTTACCGCTACACAACGCCGAGCCCGACACCCACCCCAAAGTGCAAGAGCTGCGCCAGCTTTCGCTTTGGTCCGAAGGGCAAGTCTGGTCTAGCCCCGAGCTACACGGCAACATCTCTGGCCTGATGAAAACTCAAATCGACTGGATTCCGCTCACCCTCGGCGCGGTTCGTCCTACCCAGGGCAGAACCCTGGCCGTCATGCAGGTCTCCGGCGGCTCTCAGTCTTTCAATGCCGTCAACACCCTGCGAATTCTGGGCCGATGGATGCGCATGTTCACCATTCCCAATCAGTCTTCGGTCGCCAAAGCCTATCAAGAATTTAACGAAGACGGCACTATGAAAGACTCAGCCTATCGCGATCGCGTCATCGACGTTATGGAAGAACTCTATCGCTTCACCCTGCTCCTGCGCGAGCACGTAGATGATCTCACCGATCGCCACAGCGAACGCAAAGCCGCCGCCGCGAAAAAAGTCGAAGAAGCCGCGAAAAAAGCAACAGAGTCATAGAAGTGCAGTCAAAGGCTTAACCATAATGAGCGCCCATTCTTTTTCTACAGAACCTTTTCTGCCCGTCACCATCAGCTTTGGCCGCGATATCTGTGGCGATCCAGTACAATCTACCCAGCGCGAATGGCTGATAACCAATGGTATCGGCGGCTATGGCTGTGGCACAATCTCTGGCATCCTCACTCGCTGCTACCACGGTTTTTTGGTCGCTGCGCTAAAGCCGCCTTTAGAACGCACGCTGCTGCTGACCAAGCTTGACGAAACGGTTCACTACCTGGGCAAGCCCTATCCGCTAAGCTGCGATCGCTGGTCTGGCGGCACCACCACTGGCCACGGCTATCGCAACCTGCAAAGCTTTCACCTAGAAGGCACCACCCCCACCTGGACCTACACCTGCGCCGACGCTATCCTACAAAAGCGCATCTGGATGCAGCCCGCCCGCCACGAAAAAAACAACACCACATACATCCAATACCAGCTCCACCACGCCAGCGCCCCCTTCACCCTCAGCACCAAAGCCCTCGTCAACCATCGCAACCACCACCACACCACCCACAGCCAGCACGGCCTCAAATCTTGGCGCATCAACACCCGCTCTCACCCCAGAGGACTGAAGATAGACGCCGCAGGCTGCCCCACCCCCTTTTATCTTTTCAGCACCAAAGGCCAGCTCTTGCCAAACGATAAATGGTATCAGCACTACTTTCTCACCCAAGAAAAATATCGCGGGCTCACCCATCTAGACGATCACTTTCACTGCGCCACCCTTCGCACTCAGCTCTCCCCCGGCGAAACCATCACCATCGTCTGTAGCACACAGCCCTTTCCCAACCTAGACGAAACAACAGCCTTTGCCGATAGACAGCAATATGAACAGACGCTTCTAGATAAAGCTGTTTCAGATTCTTCGCGCCCAACGCCTAACGCTCAGCTCATCCTCGCCGCCGACCAGTTCATCGTTACCCGCACTACAACAAACCTTGGCACCCACAAAAAAGATCAAGATCAACAAATAGATCTACAGATAAGTAAGCAAATAGAAACAATAACAACAACAACAACAGGAAAAACCATCATTGCCGGATACCCTTGGTTTGGCGACTGGGGCCGCGACACCATGATTGCCCTTCCCGGCCTTACTCTTGCCACCCGCCGCCCAGAAATTGCTCGCCCCATTCTGCTCACCTTCGCCCAGCACCTCAGCCAGGGAATGCTGCCAAACGCCTTTCCTGAAGCAGGGGACACTCCTGGCTACAACACCGTAGACGCCATTCTTTGGTACTTTGAAGCTATTCGTGCCTACGTCACCGCCACCGACGACACTGATCTGCTCGAAGAACTTTTCCCTGCCCTAGAAGAGGTGATCGACTGGCACCTGCGCGGCACTCGCTACAATATCCAGCTCGATCAAACAGACGGTTTGCTCTACGCTGGCACTGAGGGCGAACAGCTCACTTGGATGGATGCCAAAGTAGATGACTGGGTCGTAACCCCGCGCCTCGGCAAGCCGGTTGAAATTAATGCGCTGTGGCACAATGCGCTGCTGTGTATGGCTGAGTTTTGCGATCGCACCCACCGCTCACCCGCCGACTACCATGCGCTTGCTCAGTTTGCCGCCACCAGCTTTCCCAAATTCTGGCAGCCCAAACTCGGCTATTGCCACGACGTCATCGACGGGCCAGCCGGTCACGATAGTACGCTCAGGCCCAACCAGCTCTTGGCCATTTCACTCACCTACGCCCCGCCTTTACCCACTCAGCAGCAGCGCTCAATCGTAGATATCTGCGCCCAGCAGCTGCTGACTTCTCACGGACTGCGATCGCTCGATCCCAATCACCCAGACTATATCGGGGTTTATGGCGGCGATCGCACTAAGCGCGACGGTAGCTATCACCAGGGCACCACTTGGTGCTGGCTCATTGGCCCCTTTGTAGAAGCGCATCTGAAGGTCTACAAAAACCCAGCGATCGCCCGGCGGTTTCTCGCGCCGCTGATTCAGCATCTAGGCTCGGGCTGTGTTGGCACTATCAGCGAAATTTTTGATGGCGATCCGCCCTTTACCCCACGCGGAGCCTTTGCCCAGGCTTGGTCAGTCGCAGAAGTGCTCAGAGTTGCGGCGCTAATAGAAAATTTTTCATAGGGCAGTGTTACCCAGCTAGCCGGTCGGTTCAGCCGAATAAATCGACTTACCGATTCAGCTCACCGATTTGACTAGCGGTGCAGACAGGCTCGCACACTCTCCTTCTACGAAAAGACGCGATCGCCCCTGACGAATGCGCACCCGCACCCGCTCCCCAATGGCCAGCCGCTGACTCGCCAGCGTTCTAACTCGCAGTATTTTTTCAGAGGGCGTTCGTAGCTTGTACTGATACTCACGCCCCAAAAACTGACGGCCAATCACTTCTAGCGCACCCGAGGGATCCGACTTAATCTGCAAGTCCTCCTGGCAAATCATCAGCTCACCGCGCTCTACTTCTGGCGCAGCCGACAGATCAAACACCGGCCCTAGCTCTGTTTCCCACTGGTTTTCCCACTGGCTGTCTCGCCGCACCGCCGCCACAAAATTAGCCTGCGTCACAAACTCAGCCACAAACCGACTCGCGGGCTGCTGATAAATAGTCTCCGGCGTGTCTAGCTGCACCAGTCGCCCGTTTTGCATCACCGCGACTTTATCTGCGATCGCCAGCGCCTCTTCCTGATCATGCGTCACAAAAATTCCCGACGCCCCAATTCCCTTCAAAATATCGCGCACCTCTTGGCGCAAATACAGCCGCACCTGCACATCCAAATTACTAAACGGCTCGTCTAGCACAATCAGCGGCGGTCTTGGCGCAAGTGCCCGTGCCAGCGCCACCCGCTGCTGCTGCCCGCCCGACAGCTCATGCGAATACCGTTTTTCCATGCCCGAAAGGCCCACCAGATTAATCGCTTCTAGCGCCAGCGACCGAATCTGTGGCTTTGGCAATTGCCCGCGCCGCGCCAGCTGCTTTAGCCCAAACGACACATTCTCCACCACGTTCAGATGTGGAAACAGCGCATAGTCCTGAAACACGACCCCAACGTGACGACGCTCTGGCGGCACCCACTGGCTGCCCCCGCACACGCTCTGTCTAGACAGAACGATTTCGCCGACTTCAGGCTGTTCAAATCCTGCCACCAGCCGTAGCAACGTCGTCTTCCCGCAGCCAGAAGGTCCCAGCAACCCCAGCAGCTCGCCTGCCTGCAAAGAAAAGCTCACCTGATCGACCGCAGGTGCCGCCGTCCCAAACTGCTTAGTGACCTGCTTACAGAAAAGGACAGATTCAGAACTCAACATAAAAAGTACGTGCCTATTTATTGCACATTAGTTTCAATAGTCTCTTCCTTACTATACGCCATCCCACCCTAGATTCATTCCCAATAAGCCTCTAGCTTCTTACCCGCACCCCTCATCCGGCACCTCTCATCCGGTATCCCTCGTCCGCTATCCTCCTCTACTTACTCCACCCACTGCCGTAGCAAATTACTCAGGCTCTTTGTGATCAAATCAAACTCATCTGTTTTTCCGTACTTGTTAAACAGCGATCGCCTGGCCGTGTCCAGCTCAAACAAAATTTCCCGCTGATCGCCCTGCCTGATCTGGCTTTGCACCCAGCCAATCGCCGCCCAGCGCACCCCCGCCGTTACGGGCTCTACCCGATGCAAGCTCGTCGCCGGATACACCAGCATCGATCCGGCAGATAGCTTGTAGGGCTGCTCACTATCGAGGCTTTCCACCACTAGCTCGCCCCCCTCGTAGCTGTCTGGATCGCTCAAAAACAGCGTAAAAGACAGATCGGTTCGGCCCCCGTTCATTAGCGCGTTGTCCGTATGGCGACCGTAGGCCATACCGTCGCTATAGCGGTTAAAGCGGATCATTTGAATTTGCCGGGGCCGAGCGGCGGACTGAAATAGTGGGTGCTTGAGGATGGTTTGCTGAATTTTAGCGGCCAGCGGCTTGGCAGATTGGGCCGCTAGCTGCTGATTTTGCTTGACGGTTTTGGCATGCCAGCCCGCTGTAGATTTGCCGTCTACTAGCGGGATAGCGTGCAGGCGATCGCGCAGCTCCGTCACCGCTTCGGCGCAGAGTAAATCAGGAATTGTAAATAGCATGGAAACTGTTTTGTGTTTCAGTAGGCGTGGCTTCGGCTCCGCTCAGCCATCTGGCTAGGGGCGAAAGTGCTAGGGGGCAAGGTGCTAGGGGACGAGGTCACTCCCACCCGGCTCTATCGACAATCTCGTTTACCTGCGCATTGTTGCGTCCATAAGAAGTTACGTTCACCGCATCAACTTTGAACTCGCCTAGCTCTGCCACAATCGGATCTAGGGCTACGCCTGCGACCACTGGATACTCGTTATTGCCCTCGGCAAATACTTCCTGCGCTTCTGTGCTTACCAAAAACTCCATAAACTTAATGCCGTTTTCGGGGTGGGGTGCACCTGCAACCAAGCCCATACCGCTGATGTTGACGTGCGTGCCGCGATCGCCCTGATTCGGGAAAAAGATCGCCGTCTTCTCCACCGCCTCCTGATCGCTCGGATCGTCTGATTTTGCCAGTCGCGCCCAGTAGTAATGGTTCACAATCGCCACATCGCACTGGCCAGCCGCGACTGCTTTAATCTGGTCAATATCGCCCCCTTCCGGTACGCGCGCGAAGTTAGCCACCAGTCCCTTCGCCCAGGCTTCGGTTGCCTCGGGTCCAATGGTTTCCACCATCGAGCCCACCAGAGACTGGTTATACACATTCCCAGAGCTGCGCACGCACACTCGGCCCTTCCACTTCGGATCGGCCAAATCTTCGTAGGTCGATAGCTCTGCTGGCTGCACCGCCTCTTTGTTATACACCAGCAGCCGTGCCCGGCTAGTCAAGCCAAACCACAGCCCGCTGGGCTCTCGCAGGTTTTCTGGCACCGCGCCCGTCAAGACCTCAGAGGTCACCGGCTGAAAAATCCCCGCCTCCTGCGCTCGCCACAGCCTGCCTGCATCCACGGCAACAAACACATCCGCCGGACTCTGGTCGCCCTCACTCTTAATCCGCTCAATCAGCTCATCCGGCTGACCTTCTAGCACATTTACCCGAACGCCAGTCTCTTCCGAAAACCGCTCGTATAGCCCCACATCAATGTCGTAATGACGCGCTGAGTAGAGGTTAACAACCGATTCGTCCTCACCGCTGTCTTGACACGCACTCACGCCAATCGCCACACACAGGGCCAGCACCCACAGCCGACGTCTTGTAATTTTCATAGCCAATTCTGATTTTTGAACTCTTTGTTGATAATAATTACTATTAAAGAGCGGTAGCGGCGAAGATGCAACCCCAAAAAACAAATACCCAAGGTGCCTCCTTTATTCGGAATAATTTTCGCTTGTGTCCTTATGTCTTAAAACAATTAGGCTCAGTGCTTTTACTGACACTGCTGCTGGACTTTTGCCGAGTTTTTGCTAGCCGAATCAGGCGATTTTGATCGGGCGAAAGAGGTTAGCACTTCTGTCTCAAAAAGGCACGAAAAATTTGAGATCGTTATCAAGCAGGCAAAATCCATCTAGCCATTTGCTATAGAATGATTTGGATTTGTTGTGGTTGGTGCCCTATGCCTCGTCGAAATGACCTCAAAAAGATAATGCTCATTGGCTCAGGCCCCATTGTCATTGGCCAAGCCTGCGAGTTTGACTATTCTGGTACTCAAGCTTGTAAAGCGCTTAGAGAAGAAGGTTATGAGGTTGTGCTGGTCAATTCCAATCCAGCGACAATTATGACCGATCCAGAAACGGCGGATCGCACTTATATAGAGCCGCTTACTGCGCCGCTGCTAGAAAAGGTTATTGCCCAAGAGCGGCCCGATGCGCTTTTGCCCACAATGGGCGGCCAGACGGCGCTGAACCTCGCGGTAGAGCTAGCCAAAAGCGGCGCGCTAGAGAAATATAACGTCGAGCTGATCGGCGCTAAGCTCGAAGCGATTGAAAAAGCAGAAGATCGCAAGCTGTTTAAAGAGGCGATGATCAAAATCGGTGTCGGCGTCTGTCCTTCTGGGCTTGCTGAAACGATGGACGAATCGAAAGAAATTGGGAAAGAAATTGGCTCGTACCCACTGATTATTCGCCCCGCTTTCACAATGGGCGGCAGCGGCGGCGGCATTGCCTACAACCAAGAAGAATTTGAAACTATTTGCCGCTCTGGTTTAGAGGCTAGCCCGGTTTCGCAGATCTTAATTGAACAGTCTTTGCTGGGCTGGAAAGAGTACGAGCTAGAGGTCATGCGAGATCTCGCAGACAACGTGGTCATCATTTGCTCGATTGAAAATATTGACCCAATGGGCGTTCATACGGGTGACTCTATTACCGTTGCACCGGCGCAGACTTTGACCGATAAGGAATACCAGAGGCTACGCGATGCGTCGATTAAGATCATTCGCGAGATTGGGGTCGAAACGGGTGGCTCTAATATCCAGTTCTCGGTTAATCCTGACGATGGCGAGGTTGTCGTCATTGAGATGAATCCTCGGGTGTCGCGCAGTTCGGCGCTGGCGTCTAAAGCCACTGGCTTCCCGATTGCTAAGTTTGCCGCTAAGCTGGCCGTCGGCTATCGGCTCAATGAAATCTCTAACGATATTACGCAGAAAACGCCTGCGAGCTTCGAGCCGACAATTGACTACGTAGTCACTAAGATTCCGCGCTTTGCCTTTGAGAAGTTCCCTGGCGCGTCGGCGACGCTGACCACGCAGATGAAGTCGGTCGGTGAGGCAATGGCGATTGGCCGTACGTTTACCGAGTCTTTTCAAAAGGCGCTGCGATCGCTCGAAACCGGACGCGCAGGCTGGGGCTGCGATCAGGCCGAAAAGCTGCCGACCCTTTCGCAGGTTCGCGCCGATCTGCGCCGCCCCCATCCCGAGCGGATCTTTGCCATTCGCCATGCGCTTCAGCTGGGGCTAGACGTGGATGAAATCTACGAACTGACTGCTATCGATCCGTGGTTCCTCGATAAATTTCAGTCTTTACTGGCAATTGAGAAATTTATCAAGCGCACCTCGTTAAAATCGCTTGATAGAACGCAGCTCTTAGCGATTAAGCAGGCAGGCTTTAGCGATAAGCAAATCGCCTTTGCAGCCAAGACCGATGAAGACACGGTGCGTGAGTATCGCAAGTCACTCGGCGTTATCCCCGTCTATAAGATGGTTGATACCTGCGCCGCTGAGTTTGAATCCACCACGCCTTACTACTACTCTACCTACGAAGAAGAGAGCGAAGTGCTCCCTTCAGACCGGCGTAAGGTGATGATTTTAGGCGGTGGCCCTAACCGGATTGGCCAGGGCATTGAGTTTGACTACTGCTGCTGCCATGCCTCTTTTGCCCTGCAAGCTGACGACTATGAAACCATTATGGTCAACTCCAACCCCGAGACCGTTTCGACTGATTACGACACAAGCGATCGCCTCTATTTTGAGCCGCTCACCAAAGAAGACGTGCTCAATATCATCGAAGCCGAAAATCCTGACGGTGTGATTATCCAGTTTGGCGGCCAAACCCCGCTAAAGCTGGCGATTCCTTTGCAGAACTATCTAGAAGATCTCACCAAACAATCCTCAGAATCTCCTATTAAAACCAAAATTTGGGGCACCTCTCCCGACTCTATCGACGCTGCCGAAGACCGTGAACGCTTCGAGCAAATGCTGCGTGAGCTGGATATTCGTCAGCCGCCCAATGGCCTTGCCCGCAGTAATGACGAAGCCCTTGCGATCGCTCAAAAAATAGACTATCCGGTTGTGGTGCGCCCTAGCTATGTGCTTGGCGGGCGGGCGATGGAAATTGTCTACTCAGATGCAGATCTCGTTCGCTACATGACCACAGCGGTTCTTGTAGAGCCCGACCATCCTATTTTGATCGACAAGTTTTTAGAAAATGCGATTGAGGTAGACGTAGACGCGGTGTGCGATCAGACTGGTCACGTCGTCATCGGCGGCATTATGGAACACATTGAGCAAGCAGGCATTCACTCCGGAGACTCTGCCTGCTCGCTCCCTACCGTCACGCTTTCCGAAGCGGCCCTCACCACCATCCGCGACTGGACCTTCAAGCTGGCCAAGCGGCTCAAAGTCGTTGGCCTGATGAACATCCAATACGCCATCCAAGGCGACCAGGTCTTTATTATCGAAGCAAATCCTAGAGCTTCGCGCACCGTGCCCTTTGTCTCTAAAGCGACCGGGGCTCCGCTGGCACAAATTGCCGTGCGCGTCATGGCAGGCCAAACGCTAGAAGAGCTGGGCTTTACCCAAGAGATCATTCCCAAACACATTTCGGTCAAAGAAGCCGTGCTGCCCTTCAACAAGTTTCCTGGCACCGATACGCTGCTCGGCCCTGAGATGCGCTCAACTGGGGAAGTTATGGGTATCGACACCAGCTTCGGCCTAGCCTATGCCAAAGCCGAGCTTGCCGCCGGGCAGGTGCTGCCAAAGGATGGAACTGTCTTCATCTCTGTCAACGATCGCGATAAGGACGCGGTGGTGGGTATTGCTAAAGAATTTGCCGATATTGGCTTTAGCATCTTGGCCACCAGCGGCACCTACAAAAAGCTCAGTGAGGCTGGTATTAGCGTCGAGCGCGTTCTAAAGGTGCATGAAGGCAGACCCCACGTCGGCGACGCGATCAAGAACAAAGGCATTCAGCTGATTATCAACTCGCCAATTGGTGAAGCCGCTCAGGAAGACGATCGCGTTTTGCGCCGCACCGCACTCGACTATAAAATTCCGACCGTCACCACTATTGCGGGTGCCAAAGCCACTATTGCGGCCATTCAGTCACTTAAAGACAGCCCAATGGTGGTCAAGGCGCTGCAAGATCATCTGGCCTAGGGTGAGCGCGCGATCGCACAGTGTGGCAATCGCATAGCGTGGCGATTGCAAAAAAATCCCTAGAACCCAAACAAGATTCTAGGGATAAAAACCTACTAAAAGTAATGAAAATTCAAACCATTTAGTCTGTTTAGCTGGCCGCCTTGAAGCTCTTCTATCCCTGTTGTATTCGCTTAAATCAATACCTGAAAAGGTCTAGAAAAAGGCATCACCACAACTTTATAGTCCCCATCGCTGCCCCTCAAAATCAGGCAAGCCTGCAATAATTTCGTCTGCCGCCTGATAAAGCGACCTTTCCATATGAGCTGCAGGCACTGCGATCGCCCACATGCCCGCGGCCTTTGCCGCCTCAATTCCAGCCGGAGAATCCTCTAGTACCAGACAGCTAGCAGGATCAGCCCCCAGCCGCTGCGCCGCCACCAAAAAGCTATCAGGCGCGGGCTTACCGTGCTTGACCGCCAAGTCATCACCCAGCACAATCGCCTGAAAGCGCGACAGCCAGCTTTTATAGTGGGTCACTTTCTTATTAAAGGTGACCGCTGCCGAACTGGTTGCGATCGCCTGCGGTACGCCCAGGGCATGAAAGTGCTCGGTCATCTCAACTGCCCCCGGCATTGGCTTCGCCTGGGTCAGCAAATCATAGATAATCTCATCACGCGCCTGCAAATGCGCCTCTGCACTCAGCGGCAAATCCAGCTCCCTTACCAGTATCTCTGCGCAGGCCATTGCCTGCCGTCCCATAATCTTGCGATGCAGTTCTAGCGTAAAAGTTTTGCCATAGCGACTCGCAATAATTTCGTTTACCCGGCAGTAGATCGGCTCAGTATCTAGCAGCAGCCCGTCAAAGTCGTAAATCAGATGAGTAATCTTTGGCATTCAAGCTAAGTGTCTAAGTGTGTTCAAGCTAAGTGTTCAGCCACTCACAAGCAATTTCATCGTTTACTACTATCTCACAGCCAGCTATTAGCCAGCGATTAGAAATTGAACTTCACACCGCCCGCAAACTGCACGCTATCCCCATCGTCAAACGCGTCTTCTACCCGCAGATAAACACCTGGCCCCCTAGAAACGCCCGTTCCAACTGTTTGCAGCACACGCTCACCCAGTTCATCTAAACGAAACGCATTGACCGGCACCTCGACCTGTTCGTCGTCCAAGCCAACCAGCGTCTCCATCACCTGCTTACCGCCAGCATCCACAACCGCCTGCGTTTGATACACCGGCACCACATTACCCGCCGCATCATACTGGTACGCATCGCGCTGCACCTCTCCAAAAGGATGAAAAATAGCCTCAGCTCGCCAGCCCACGTCCGAACCGTCGCTGCCTCGGCCAAAAACAGTATCGCGAGCAAACAGCTCAGCTCTAACCGTATTAGCCGCCAGCGTCCAGGGCGTATTGCCAAAATTCATCACACCGCCTAGCGTTAGCTCACCTCGAACCGGTGCAAAATTGGCTCGACTTTCTCTGCGAATGCTATTGACTTCATCACTCATCGTCACCTGGGAATCCATAAGGATAAACTCCTCAGAAAGAACGCGACGATTCACAAATCGCTCTTGCCCTGTGACAATAGAGACATCACTCCCAATCGGCCTGCTCGCGGTGTCTTCAACACTCAAGAGAGCACTCTCCAAGAATCTGGCATTTGTCAGCACGCCGTTTTCATTGATGTCAAACAAAGCCGTACCTGAGCGCCGGGTGATTCGATCCACGCCGCTTGTCGTCGTCTCCACCTGAGTCCGTGGAATTTCAAACGTATTGGCACTTTCTCGAATGCGCAGCTCATCCGTTTGAACCGTCATTGACGACTCTGTGCGACTAATCACATTTTCTTGGTTACCAATTCCCCCGGTCAGCGTTCCCCCCAAATAGAAACCGGCAGCAACCGTAGTTTCTACGTACGCACCCTGACCCGGATCGGTAACCACAGCTTCTACAGGAAAGAGCGTATTGCCGACTCGCGCATCCGCTTCACTGGCAATTTCAACGTCTACCGTGGGTACGCGCACCCCCCCAAACTGCTCTACATAGTTGCCCGGCACACCGTTAAAGTTTTCAGTGGCCGCGTTCGAGCGATTCGCAATCGTGTCTTCAACGGCATAGACCTCTGCCATCTCGCGAGCAAAGTTTTGCGGCTGTCGGTCTGCCGAAATAATCGTAAAGCCGCCATCCGCAATCTGATAGGTTTCAGCCGCGCTATTAACGGCATAGCGCTGGCCTAGCTGCAAATCTTGCCCCGACTGCTGCGGCACCAGCGCATAGATCAGCCGCGTGGCTTCTCCAGCCGCTAGCGACAGCGGCTCTTGGGCATAGCCATCCACTGTCCACTGCGGCACAAAAGACACTCCGCCATCGGCACCTTCAACTAGCAAGCCCCCAACATTGTTCGTATAGGCCGCGTTGCCGCGTCCAACCTGACTGGCATCCGGCGGTGCAACCACCACAGGCAAATCCGCAGGCAAATCAAAAATACCGTCTACCGAACCAATCTCGCCTCCTAAAATTTCTTCGGGCTCCAAAGCGGGCACATAGCCAACCAATCGACGGTTGTTAAACAAACCGGTCGGCTCTAGCAATCGACGGTCGCTGCCGTCCGGATTGACAATCTCATTGCCAAAGACATCTCTTGCCTGCCGATGCGTCGGATTCAAAAACTGAGTTAGGCCAGCGGTCACCGTCAGGCCCGCTTCATTATCATCTACAAATGGGTTGTAAGTCACATTGCCAGTCAGTAGCGTTGGCGGCACGCTAGGGTTTCTGATCAAAGGCGCAAGCTGACCGGTAAATCCCAGACCATCGCTACCCGCTCTGACTTCATTAGCGGCAGCATAGCGGTTATAAATTAGCTGCTCACCTGTCTGCGCTCTGACACCTCTCGCATGGCCCAGCCGAGGAGAGCGTGAATCAGGCGCATCCACCTCTCCGTACTCTATAACCTCTTCAGAGACTATATCCATTTCCTGAACCGTCTGGATCATGTCCTCTTCGACATCTATTCTTTCAACCGTCACCGGGTCTAAAGGGGTCTCAACAATGGTCTCGGCTACCGTAGTGTCGATCTGCTCTTCAATTGCTTCAGCCTGGCCGCTGCCGCCAGAAATATCTAAATAGTCACCATCGTTAAAGTCTAAATCTCCCCCATTCTGCAAGTCTTCAGCAATAAGTTCGCCACCCTGCGTAAAGTAGAGGCCAGATTCAGAAGGTGCCGCATTATCTCGGCGAAGGTTAAGCACGCGCAGCTTCACGGTATCTTTGGGGGTGTAGGTTACGCTCAGTCCATCTGACTGCGGCAAAGTCTGACCGTTAGGTCCAATCCGAACGCGGCCACCGCGCACAAAAGCGGCTTCACGGCTTATTTCATTGCCGTTACCATCTACAACAATCGCTTCAATCCCTTCCCCAAAAGCGTGATCGCCTACCCGCTGATTCACATCAAACTCAGTCGTCAACTGTAGAGAATCCACGTTTAGCACGTAGCCAGCGTCTCCACCGACGGCATCTTGAAAAGCGCCTTCGATATAGTCACTGTTCGTCGTAAATTCGATAGTGTTAGGAGCTAGCCGACTACGATCTACCGGTATGGGCTGACGCTGAATAACCTGAGCAGGCAGAGCCGATGGCAAGGGAATATTCGAGGTATTCGTCAGCGGCCCTGTCTGAATAATGAAGCTGTTGTTATCGATTCGGACCGCTCCGGTTTCGCTGTCGCGCGTCAGATTGCGACCCAATCCGCCGTCTGTCACCGACTGAGCCATTGCCCCTTGAGCCATCAGGCTCAGGCCACCTGTGGCCACTAACAGCGCTATTGCCACAGGAGCAAAACGGCCTTCTGCAGGGCTTGACTTAGGCATCGGTCGTAAAACACCTAGAAAAGTATGCGACGAAGCAAGTAACTGAGCAAATAACCGAGCAAGAGGTTTTTTAGATAGAGATGTCATAACAACAGCAAATAGTGAGTTGGAAACAATTTTCAGGAGTAGGAAGGTTTAGGCGTCTATGCGGCTTAGACTGGCAAGGTGGCTTTTTGGGGGTTTCACACCTCATAGCGATCCTACTGAGAATTATTCAGTAATTTCAACCCTTTTTCTGCATATAAAATACGTAAACTTACTTAAGTAGCACTACTTGCAGCAAGCTCAACCATATGTGTACCAAGGCTTTTGACCCATAAACTATAGGTCTGGAAATACACGGTATCTTCATCTTTATTAAACTTCAAGTATTGATGATTTGGCACGCTAAAAAGGCTAAGACCCTCTATTCAAGGGAGTCTTAGCCTTTCGAAGACAATTGTAATGACAAGATTAGGTTACATGTAGATTAGGACAGCTAGCGTCAGTACGATGCTAGCTAACCTAAGAACAGACAGATAAAGAATGGACTGACTTAAGAACAGAAGAGAAACAAATCTAAGTAGCCTCTTATCCTTATCTGAAGGATTTGAGAAAACAGCTATAGAATCGGCCCTACTTGATTGGGAAATACTTGCTTGAAAAATACTTATTTGCAGCGGATAGCAATGACTGATTATAGGTTGAGAAGCCTGATTTGGATGGCTATCACCTATGGATGAACATTGTCGCATCTAGGTTACGGCTGAGCTTATAAACAGAATGTCTGTTGTAACAGACATTCTGGTGAACACATTTATATTTCAGTCAGACACTGTTAGATGTAACAGTCCCTGGCGTAGCGATGCAAAGTCATACATAAGGTACAGGTGCTGATTTCATTTAGGTGCTAGTGCAGCTATTTATACCCGAAAGTGCTTTTCTAGCATTATTGGTCAACAGGTAGCATATAAAACATACAGAATGTCAGTAGTTCAGGCTATGACATTTGAGCCGTCAGCTTATGTATCAACTTACGTAATTAGCTTATGTATCAACTCGTGCAGGGCTCTCGTTGGAAAAGCACTTGATCAGGAGCACTGCTAAGACATCGGTAGTTTGGCTCAAATTTCTGCAAAGAGTTTCCGTAGAAAATTTCTGTAAAGAGCTTTTGCAAATATCAGGACGCTAGCGGAAATAGGAAAAGTGCCACAGACGGTTGTGCTAATTACCATAAGGCTTTTCCTTAAGGCTCTAAAATAGGACTTTCTTTCTAAGCTTTCCTTCATGCTGCCTACCATCCAAAAGATTGCAACCAAGCTTTCGCCTCGACTAATCGATATTCGTCGTCACTTACACATGCATCCAGAACTCAGTGGCCAAGAGTATAAGACGGCTGCTTACGTGGCAGGGGTTTTATCATCTTGTGGCTATCAGGTTCAAGAAATGGTGGGGAAAACAGGCGTTGTCGCTGAACTGAGCGGTCAGGCTGCGCCCGCTAAAAACGTCTTGGCCGTTCGTGCGGATATGGACGCACTGCCTATTGCTGAAAAGACAGATCTGCCGTTTGTCTCTAAAAGCCCCGGCATTATGCATGCGTGTGGCCACGATGTCCACACGACGGTGGGGCTAGGCACTGCTATGGTCTTGGCCGAACTGACCCAGCAAACTGAACAGGCGTTTCCCGGCACGACTCGTTTTCTTTTTCAGCCTGCCGAGGAAACTGGGCAAGGCGCAAAGTGGATGATAGAGGACGGTGTGATGAAGGATGTCGCTGCTATTTTGGGGCTTCATACGTTTCCGAGCATTCCAGCAGGCACTGTTGGGCTGCGTTTAGGAACGCTTACCGCTGCGGCTGACGATCTAGAGATTATTATTTCTGGTGAATCGGGGCATGGGGCTCGCCCTCATCAGGCGGTGGATGCGATTTGGATCGCGGCGCAGCTGATTACGCAGCTTCAGCAGGCAATTAGCCGAACGATCAATCCGCTGCACCCGGCAGTTATCACTATTGGCCAAATTTCGGGGGGGCGTGCACCGAACGTAATTGCAGATAGGGTGCGGCTGACAGGAACGGTGCGATCGCTCCATGCAGACACTCACGCCCTGCTGCCCGACTGGATCACCCAAATTGCCAAGCGCCTGTGTGCGATTCACGGGGCCGAATGCACCATCAACTACACTCGCCGCTGCACGTCAGTATTTAATGACGAAACGCTAACTCATATGGTCGCTGACTGTGCAAATGAAGCCCTAGGAAGCGATCGCGTTCAGTGGATCTCCGACGCCTCTATGGGGGCAGAAGACTTTGCCGGGTTTACCGACCTCGCGCCCGGCACCATGTTCCGCCTCGGCGTTGGCTTTCCCAACCAGCAAAACTATCCCCTTCATCACCCCAAGTTTGCAATAGATGAAAGCGCGCTTGTCACTGGCGTAGTGACGATGGCATACAGCGCCTATCGCTATTGGCAAACAGCCAGCGCTGCCCAAACAGAGCCCACCGCCAAGTGATAGCTAAAGACCTATCGCCACAGGCCTATCTCCATAAGTAAGATTCTGAAGATCTAAGGTTCTGAAAGTCTAAGGTTCTGAAAGTTTACAGAGAAGAGCCCTAGAGAAGAGCTGACTGATCCTAGTGCTCATACACTAGTGCCCATACATAAAACCACAATTGAGTTTGTTAAATAATTTACTAATATCACTTTAAGATTGCACCCATATCGTTCTATAGATACAAGCAGATCGTGCATCTTTAATGCTGAAATGGTTTTATTGTCGTTAAGTAAGGAGCATGGAAACACCATGACTTTCTTTCAACGCAGCCGCCGCTGGCTCACTGCCCTAGCGCTTGTATTGCTGCTCACTGTCTCCACTACCGCCTGTTCATCCGCAACCACCACCGCGCCCACCGCAACCTCCTCTACCTACAGTCAGCTAGAACGCGGTAACTCCGCTCAAGGGCAAGAGTATGGAGACTGGGTAGTCGGCGCTGCTCAAGGTCTGGTCGCTGACGCTTACGTACGTGATGACAACAAACTAGGCGTTGTTATCTCAGAGGACGTTCGTCCAGACGAAGTCAAAGATCTTTCCCGCTCACTGCTGCAAGGCTTCCGTCAAAGCTTTCCGAGTCGAGATCTCCAAGTTTTGATGTATGCCCCTGACAAAGAGCTGATTATGACAGCAGACTACGACACGCAGTCTGGAGAAGTGGTTTACGACACGCCTGGCTAGGACGTTTTTGTCTTGTCTTTGCCTCATTTCTGACGATCCTCTCAACCGTTCGAATCAACCAAATTAATTTGGAGAATACCTCATGACATCTAGTAATAAGTACAAGCGCGAGATTATGAAAGATCTTGCGGCAGGCAACAAAGAGATTCTCGAGCCAGACGGCAATGATGCATTAGGAGAGAAATACAGCAGCTTTGATGACTTTGCCGATCGCTCTTCTCGCGATGAGCGTCACGGTTTGATCAAGCGCTCTTTTCACCCTGAGCGCGTTCCCGCTGCGCAAATGGACCCCGAATTGCGAAAGGCAGTTGAAAAAATCAAGCCCAACGAGCGCGACGATGTGGCCAAGGACTTTTTCAAGCACTTTAAAGAGCGGGGCTTAAGCGATCGCGATCTAGAGCGCCAGCTTGGTCTTTCGACGCATAGTCCACGCAAAATGAACGCTGACGACGTGGGTAAGTTGGCTTCTTTTGCCTACACCGCTCACCCAGACATCTTTCAAGAAGTCCTCGCTGACCAGCCTGCTATCCTCAAGGTCTTGAGCAACCCACTAGTGGGGGCCGCCATTGGTGCGATCGCCGCTAAATGGCTACGCAAGTAAGCTAGAAAAGGCAAAGGAAGTGAGCCCCTAAAATCCGTTAGCACTGCCTTTGAAAGTACAACTTTTAGGCAATGCATACGCCTAAAGGCTTACTCGCTATTTCCAAAAGGGTGTCATTAGGCACCCTTTTAGCATTGAAGCCAACGGTACACTAAACAAATATTTCGATTGCACGCTGTTTTGACTGCACGCTATCTCGGCTATACGCTATTTCGGTACAACACGCTCAGTTTCTACACGCTCAGTTTATGAATATCTTTAACCCGTCTCTACCGTCTCCTGTAACGACCAGTACAGCCGGGAAGTCGTTAGAGCCCCTACTTTTGATGGCGGGCGGAGCCGCGATCGCCTACGCAGGCATTTGCTTCGCACTCTACAATGTTCAGCGCAAGCTCATTTTTCGTCCGCGACCCGAAATACTACGAACCCCTGCCGATGGTGGGCTGCCCTACGAAGATGTTTGGATTTCTATCACAGACCAGCCAGCGCAAAGCGAAAACAGACCAGAACAAGGGCTAAAACAAGACGTAGATCAGACAAAGCAAAGCGTAGACACACTGCACGGCTGGTGGATACCTAACCCCGGTAGCCAGCGCGTGCTGCTATTTTGCCACGGTAACTACGGCAATATTAGCTACAACCTAGAACGGTTGCAGTTTCATCATTCACTTGGCTTTTCTATTTTTGCTTTTGACTACAGAGGCTATGGCCAAAGCACTGCCTCAGCACAATATCCTACCGAAAACAGCACTTACGCTGACGTTGACGCCGCTTGGCACTACCTGACTCATGAGCGCCAGATTGCGCCTGAGCGAATTACCGTCTGTGGCCATTCTATGGGCGGTGCGATCGCCATCAACCTAGCCGTTCAACATCCCGAAATCGCCCGCCTTATCATTAAAAGCTCCTTCACTACCATGAAAGCAGCTATTGATGCTAAAAAAACGTACCGCTTCTTTCCAGTCGAACAGCTCCTACAGCACCCCTTTGATTCTTTGAGTAAGGTCAAAGATCTAAAAATTCCCGTCCTCTATGTCCACGGCGATCAAGACTTTGACGTACCCGCCGACATGAGCAAAACTCTCCACGCCGCCACGCCCGGACCCAAAACGCTTTGGATTGCCCCCGGCGCAGACCACAACAACATCAGCGCCGTACAGCATGACGCCTACGCCGCCGTGATTACCGCCTTCTGTGCTGATAGCTATGCCGACAAACAGCTACAGTCAGCCTAGTGCTAAAACTAGTGAGGCTTATGCAGCCAGCCTTTTAACCATTGCCTATGCGCACTCGTCTATTGCAGCTTTTGACCCACTGGCTATCTCAGCTAACGGGTACTTCAACCCATAAGCCCGCTCCCACTAAACCGTCTCAGGCTCCTACCCCTCCTGCGACTAAAGCGGCCCTTTACGATCTGCAAACAGACGATCTGCAAACAGAAATCCGCTTAGCGCGAAAGTTTTCGTTAGCGGAAGCTATTGGGCGTGAGGGCGGTAGCTTTATGAAAGGAGAATCGGCCATTCCTCGCCCGCTGCGCGCAGCCACTGAACTCAATCGGTTCATCACCACCCATTTGCGCGAACCCACTGGCGCATTAGCAACCACCCTCTACACCTGGTCTAGTCACGATATTCGAGTCAGTCGCCAGCTAGATACGCCCTTAGTCGCGCTCGCTCAAATTATTGAGAGCCTCTTGACTGAACCCACAATTTTTCTTGAATTTGCCCGTCAGGTGGCGATCGCACACAGCCGTCTTACCGGCGATCGCCCCTACTTTCAGCAGCCAGGCCAGCTTGCGCCGCCCGACGCAGAGCACACCCATCAGTCCATCACCCAGGCGCTGACGGCCTTACTCAATCAGCTCTACGCGCAGATCGACGAAGCCTCTTAGCGAGTCTTTGCATGAGCTTCAGCGACTTGCCGTATTTGACCATAGAGCGTATCTCTTTGACGTGACGGTCGGCCTACAGATGCGATCGCACCAATCAAATCAGCCTCGCTCTGGCAGGTGCCCCCTACCGCCCCCGCCATTGACGTAATGTGTTCCTCCATCAAAATGCCGCCAATATCATTACAGCCCCACCGTAAAGCTTCCGTCGCACCCGCTAGTCCTAGCTTTACCCAGCTCGGCTGATGGTTCACAATCCAGTTGCCTAGAAAAATGCGAGCCACCGCCGTTAGCAGCAGCGCATCTGCCAGCACCGGCTGATCGCGCCCAACTCTTCGCCGCAGCGGTTTAGGAGCCTCTTGGCCTACAAACGGCAGCAAAATAAACTCTGTTATTCCCGTATGGCCCGCAGCCTTGGCCCTCTGCTGTAGCTGCCTCAGTAGCTGAAAGTGCACCATCTGCTGCTCTACTGTCTCAATATGGCCAGAGAGCATTGTGCTGGTCGTCGGCAGCCCCACCTCGTGCGCAAGTCCAACAATCTCGATCCACTCTGCCGCCGTTGTCTTTTCCGGACACAGTATCCGCCGAACGCTATCGTTTAGCACCTCTGCTGCCGTCCCCGGCAAAGAGCCCACACCCACATCTCGCAAAGCTGCTAACACTGCTTTTAGGCTCAAACCGTCTTCCCTGGCGATAAACTGCACTTCCTGCGGAGAAAATGCATGAACGTGCAAATCGGGCGATGCGGCCTTAATCGTTTCCACCAACTGGCAGTAATAGGCCAAAGAAGACCCGCTAACTTTTGCCTGAGGATTCAACCCGCCCTGCATACAAATTTCTGTTGCACCGAGGCTAGCGGCCTCACGGGCCTTTGCCAAAATGCCACCCCAGTCAACCCAGTAGGCCCCCGCTTGATCCGCATCGCGACGAAAGGCACAAAAGCTACAGTGCTGCTCGCAAATGTTGGTGTAATTGATGTTCCGATTCAAAACATAGGTCACCGTATCGCCTGACTGCTTTGCTCTGAGTATATCCGCCGCCTCACGAATGGCCTCGCGCTCTGCGGCTTCGCTCACCTGCAGCAGCGCAACGCCATCTGCCACAGAAATATCATCTCCCAACAGCGCCCGCTCTAAAACTTTCTCAATCACTGACATCAGTTACACACTACCTATCGCTTTGTCTTACTAGCCTAGCCTAATAACTCTTAAGAGATGGCGCTTAAGAGACAGCGCTTAAGAGACAGCGCTCAAGAGACAGCGCTCAAAAGACAGCGCTCAAGAAATAGGCCAGTCACCATCCGGCACAAGGACACCCCCTTGGGCACGCACTAGAGACACCGACATGCGATAGACCCAAGCCTGCTGAAGTCGCTGATAGCCCAAATCAAAAATATCTAGCTGCGATCGCTCATAGTCATTCTCAGCAGATCCAACAGATTGATAGCCCTCTAACCAATCTAGCTGACGTAAGATATCCGAACAAAGTCGTGGCGGCTGCGAAAAGATCAACAGATATCCTTTCACCCAACTATCACCATCTGTTATGGCCGGATAGCCCAAGTGAGGAAAATCAAACAGCCGACCGCGAACAGCAGCTTGAACAGCTTTAGGAGAGTAAGCGCCGCAATAGCGCTCATAGTATCTACCGCCAGGCTTCAGCGTGCCGTACACAAACACGCAAAGCTCAGCAATAGTCTCGTTTGAATTAGACACCGTTTTGATGTTTTCCATACGCTTTTCTAGTCTCTAGATTCAATTCTCCAAGTCAACTGCCAGATCACCTACAGCTACAGCTCCAAATACAGTTGAAAATGTTATTGTTAACCCATTGCAGCGCGACATCAATGCTATGGTGCTTTCCACTCCATCATCCGCTACTAAGCTCAATAGTAAGCAAAATATTGGACCCAGTACCGAGCCTACCGTTGCTTGGGAAGCGCTCCCGGATGATTTCGTTTTGCCTGATGATCCCGTGGAAAATATTCAACAACCCTCCCTAGCCGCTGCGCTCACCGACGCGTTAGGTGCCAATGACCGTATTCTGCCATCTATGTTGATGGGCTCTAACTTTGCCCTATTTGCCACAGTCAATAAGCGCAACGTAGTCAAGGCACCCGACTGGTTTTATGTCCCCCAGGTTCAGCCCGTTCCTGAAGAGACGATTCGGCGCAGCTACACGCCCCACTTGCAGGGCGAGCCGGTGGCGATTGTGATGGAGTTTCTATCGGCAGAAGATTGCGGTGAACTCTCCGTTAGGGCAACGCCTCCCTATGGCAAGCTCTACTTTTACGAACAAATTTTACGGGTGCCCACCTACGTCACCTACGATCCTTACGAACCGGGCTTGCAGGTACGCCGCCTGGATAATAACCTAGACAATAATCAGTACGTTTTGCAAGCTGCTGACGCCAACGGTCGTTTTTGGCTACCAGAGCTACAGCTAGCCCTGGGGCTATGGAAAGGAGAGCGTCTGGGGAAGACAACTTACTGGCTGCGCTGGTGGGATGAAGCAGGCAATCTGCTCTTGTGGAGTTCTGAGCAAGCTGAGGCTGAACGACAAAGAGCCGATAGGCTAGCGGCTAAGCTGCGGGAGCTAGGCGTCGATCTAGAAGATCTAGGCTGAGTATGGCAGATGGGTATGGGGTGAAGAACTCATCTACTAAGCGATCGCATTCAGCCCGTCACCGACTAAAATACAACCCTAGTAACCCGAACGAATGAAGGAATTGTAGCGGCGTGGAATTGCGATATAGCCCAGCAGACATTGAAGCAAAGTGGCAAAAATACTGGGCCGACCACGAGCTATACAAAACGCCTGAGTCCGGTTCAGAAAAAACGTTCTACGCCCTGTCCATGTTTCCCTACCCCTCGGGCGACCTGCACATGGGCCATGTGCGCAACTACACCATTACAGATGTGATTGCCCGCGTTCGCCGCATGCAGGGCTACCGGGTGCTGCACCCAATGGGCTGGGATGCCTTTGGCCTACCGGCAGAAAATGCCGCTATTAAGCGCGGCGTACCGCCTGCCGAGTGGACGCTCAAAAATATTGATCAAATGCGATCGCAGCTTCAGGCCCTCGGTCTTTCTTACGATTGGAATCGCGAAGTCGCCACCTGCCTGCCCAACTATTACCGCTGGACCCAGTGGATTTTTCTCCAGTTCTTTGATTCTGGCCTTGCCTACCAAAAAGAAGCCGCCGTCAACTGGGATCCGGTTGACCAGACTGTACTTGCCAACGAACAAGTTGATAGTGAGGGCCGCTCCTGGCGCTCGGGCGCAAAAGTAGAGCGCAAGCTGCTAAAGCAGTGGTTCTTTAAAATCACCGACTACGCCGACCAGCTACTTACTGATTTGGACAAGCTCCCCGGCTGGCCCGAGCGAGTAAAAACCATGCAGGCTAACTGGATCGGTAAATCTAAAGGCGCTCAGGTCAGCTTTAAAACTGAAGCAGGTGAAGACCTTATCGTCTATACCACTCGCCCAGATACGCTCTGGGGCGCAACCTTCATGGTGCTCTCGCCAGAGCATCCTTTAATCGAGTCGCTTACAACCCCTGAGCAAGCAGCAGCAGTCAAGGCTTATCAAACTGCTGCGGCCAGCCTCAGCACCATTGATCGCACGGCTGAAGGCCGCGAAAAAACCGGCGTTTGGACCGGTAGCTATGCGGTGAATCCGGTAAACGAAGAGAAAGTCCCTATCTGGACGGCTGACTACGTGATGATGGACTACGGCACAGGCGCAATCATGGCCGTACCCGCTCACGATCAAAGAGACTTTGACTTTGCCCGTAAGTTTGAGCTGCCAATTACAGCCGTCGTGCAGCCTGAAGGCCAGAGTTTTGACGGGGCAACGATGACAGAAGCGTACCCTCACGACGGGGTGATGGTAAATTCTGGGCCGCTAAACGGGGTCGTTGCGGGCAAAGGAAAAAACAAAAGCGTTGGTCGGGCGATCGCATACCTAGAAGAAAACTCGATTGGCCAAGGCACCACTAACTATCGCCTGCGCGACTGGCTGGTGTCTCGTCAGCGCTACTGGGGCGCGCCCATCCCGGTTGTTCACTGCGGCGAGTGTGGCACTGTTCCGGTGCCCGAAGCCGATTTGCCGGTAAAGCTGCCAGACAACGCAGAGTTTAGCGGTAAAAGTGTCGCGGCCCTGTCAAAATTTAGCGACTGGGTAAGCGTGCCCTGCCCAAGCTGCGGTCAGCCCGCCCAGCGTGAAACAGACACGATGGATACGTTTCTCGATTCGTCCTGGTACTTTTTGCGCTACGCCGATGCCAACAACACAGAAAATGCCTTTGACAAAGACCGGGTCAACGACTGGCTTCCGGTTGACCAGTACGTCGGTGGTATTGAGCATGCCATTTTGCACTTGCTGTATTCCAGGTTCTTTACCAAGGTATTGCGCGATCGCAATCTCCTCAACTTTGACGAACCCTTCGAGCGCCTGCTCACCCAGGGCATGGTGCAAGCTATCACCTACAAAAACGCAGACGGTCAGTTCATCATCCCAGACCAAATCACCGACTTAGCGAACCCAACCGATCCGCAAACTGGCGAAGCGCTCAAAGTCTCCTACGAGAAAATGTCTAAATCTAAGTTTAATGGCATTCCTCCCTCGCAGGTGCTGGCGAAGTATGGCGCAGACACCGCCCGCATGTTCATCCTCTTTAAATCGCCGCCTGAAAAAGATCTCGAATGGGATGACGCTGACGTAGAAGGTCAGTTTCGATTTCTCAACCGGGTCTGGCGAGCCGTGATGGACTTTGCTCAGGCTCAGTCAGATATTGGTCAAGGTATTGGCCAGATTGGTGGCCAGATCGGCGACAAAATAGCGCATAGCAGCCTTAGCAAAGCAGACAAAACGCTACGGCGCGCCACGCACACCGCTATCAAAGAAATTACCGAAGATATTGAAGGTGACTATCAGTTCAATACAGCCGTCTCGGAGCTGATGAAACTCAGCAACGCTATCAACGACGCATCAGACAAAACCACCCCTGCCTTTGCCGAAAGCATTTGCACCCTGGTAAAACTCATGGCCCCCTTTGCGCCCCACATTGCCGATGAGCTGTGGTCTTCACTATCTTCACTGACAGAGGCTACAGACTCTGTGCACCAGCAGCCTTGGCCTGTTTTAGACGAAGCGGCCCTAGTCGCAGACGAAATCACCCTCGTTGTTCAGATTATGGGCAAGACCCGAGGCACATTGCAGGTTCCGGCTAACGCCGACAAAGCAGCGCTAGAAACCTATGCGCGTGAGTCCGACATTGCGCAGAAATATTTGGCAGGCAAAACCATTAAAAAGGTCATCGTAGTGCCTGGAAAGCTAGTTAATTTTGTAGCGGTTTAGGTGCGACAGCTATGGGGGTGGCAGATAGGATGACAGTTTAGGGGGCATTCAGATGGCAGTCTGGCCGTTTTTAGCTAGCTGTACATGCCATCTTTTGTATGACGTTTTTGTATAGTAGGAGACATAGAACGACAAACTTTACCTCAAAAGACACTCGTTTACGGATAGAAGACTCCATTCTTACTGGTAAAATTTGCGTGGATACCGTAGATACACTGAAGATACACTGGCACTGAAAATACTCGTAGGGTTGCAATAAATGGCTGCGCTGACGTCTCCGCAAATTCAGTCGGACGTTCGAATTGGACTAGGCAAAGTTTTACTGGTAGAAGATGAGGAGCTTATTCGTGAAACCGTTGCCCTGTCGCTAGCCGATGAAGGATTTGACGTGTGCGTAGCAGATAACGGCCAGCGGGCGCTAGAGATGCTGTTAGGAAGCTCGACGAGTCGGCAGGCCAGCCAGGAGGACGGCGGAGGAAACGGAGGAAATGGCGCGATCGCAGATATTAACCTCGTCATTCTTGACCTGATGCTGCCGGGTATGAACGGCCTCGACCTGTGCCGTCTAGTGCGCCACCAGGGCATAGACGTACCTATCCTGATTTTGAGTGCAAAGGGCACCGAGACTGACCGGGTCTTGGGCTTAGAAGTTGGGGCCGATGACTATCTGACGAAGCCCTTCGGCATGAGAGAGCTGATTGCCCGCTGCCGCGCCCTGCTACGCCGCGCCCAGTCACAGGGTAAAACAGATGAAAAGTCTATCCTCAGATTTGCCGATATTGCCCTGCACACAGAAGAGTGCCGCGTCTTTTTGGGCGACGAGGAAGTCAGCCTTTCTCCCAAAGAGTTTAAGATTTTAGAGCTATTGCTCAGCCAGCCCAAGCGCGTCTGGTCTCGCAATCAAATCATCGATCAGGTTTGGGGCTACGACTTTATGGGCGACAACAAAACCGTAGACGTGCATATTCGCTGGCTGCGAGAGAAGCTAGAAGAAAACCCCAGCCAGCCAAAGTATCTAAAGACTGTTCGTGGGTTTGGCTATCGTTTGGGCTAGCGACTATTTCCAAACTCACTGCTAACTTACTGCTAACTTACTGCTAACTTACTGCTAACTCATTGAGTCTTATTGATATCAATACTGACGATCCGCTCTAAGCGCTGTAGAATTCGACGGGAAACCACCGCCGTTTTTTCTACCGCCTACCATGCCTGCAAACCGCCGCATCTCGTCTGCTCGATTGCCCTGGTCTCTATTGCCTTTGGTAATTGTGATGCTGGGGGTCGCCCTCACATTGTGGATGCAGACCTTCACGCAAAATGGCGTACTGTTTAGCGGCGACGGCGGGCTTAAAGCGCTAATTGCCCAGCAGCTTGCCCAGCAAATGCGTGCTGGCAGCTTTCCGCTAGACGTTGCTTTAGACCTGCCCGCTGCCGACTGGGTCGAGGCCGTTTGGCAAGCTGGGCTGTACCCTTTTACGCCGCCTTTTGTGTATGAGGTTGGCGCGCGGCACTTCATTACCTTTCCCTTTACCTTTCCGCTGGTGAGCGCCCCTTTTTATGCGCTGCTAGGCGATCGCGGTCTATACGTGGTGCCGCTAGTATCGCTGTGGCTAATCTGGATTCGGTTTTGGCAAATTGGCCTGCGGGCGGGCTGGGGGATAACGTCCTTGTGCATAGGTTTGATTGCGCTAATTTTTGCCTCACCGCTGAGCCTGTACGGAGGAACTTATTGGGAGCATACGCTCGCTGTCGTCCTGGCTTTTTGGGGCGTTAGCGGTCTCATGTTTCCAAAACAGGCGGGCTTATCGCGGCGAAGGCTTTTAGGCTGCGGCATTTTGATTGGCCTATCGGTTTGGTTTCGGCCCGAATTTTTATGCTTAGTGGCGGCCACTAGCCTGCTAGCGCTGATTGGCTGGATTTTGCCAAAGTGGCGAATTGCCCCGGTTTTGACCTTGAGTAAGGCGTGCATTCTAATTGCCAGCATGGCTTGCAGTGTCGGTGTGTTCTTTGCACTTAACTACGCTATTTATGGCCATCCACTCGGCATTCACGCACAGCAAATTGTCGAAGAATCGGGGGTGAGCAATCAGCTTGCGCAGGCTAAAGCTGGCTACGAGCAAATGCTGGGCGCTTTGCAGCAGTACTTTCCGCTGGTGTGGGTAGTTGGCGTAGCAGCTGTTTTGAGCGTGGCGCTGAAGCGATCGACGATAAAAGAAAACCGATTGAAAAGCACTCAGCTAAAGGAGCCTAAAGGGCACTATTTTGAGCGGTTAGGCATTCGCAAGACGGCTGACAGCCTTTTAATTCCTGGTCGTTTCGCGCTGGCGCTGTGCCTTTTGTTTGCCTTGAGCGTGCCGCTGATTGTGCCGCCAGGAGCGGGCGGAAAACAGTGGGGCCCAAGGTTTTATCTGATTTTGATGCCGCTGCTGTCATTGGTACTAGCAGAGCAGCTTAGACCTCACTTTTTTCGGGCATGGGGGCGGCGTCTGCTGATTTTGGCGGCAGCAGGGGCGATCGCACTTGGCATCCAGCTCAATACCATCAACGGTGCCTTTGCTACGTTCAAAGACGGATCTAATACCTCATTGCGGGCAAACTATGAGCCAATTGCCCCAGCGATCGCGGCCTTTCAGCAGCAGCCGCTCCCCTGGTTGGCCATGTCTGACGAGTTCGTCGCTCAGCAGCTATGGATCGCTCTGCCAGACAAAACCTTCTTCCGGGCCGAGACCATTGAGCAAGTTAAGCAGCTTGCCACCGCCCTAATCGCGCAAAACGAAAGTGAATTTCTCTATGTTTGCTATCCGCATAGAGAATGCCTGGTGCCTGAAACTGCCGGTAACAATTTGAACTTAGACGACGGCACCCACCGGTTAAATCTGATGTTTTTGGACGATTACGGTAAATATCCTGTGTACAAAGTGGAGATTGCCTCGTGAGATCGCAAAAGTCGCTCGTCAGAAAACTCTATCAGCTGCCGATTGGCCGCTTTCTGCGCTTTGGCGTAGTTGGCTTTAGCGGCCTGTTTGTCGATTTTGCCGTCTTTTACCTTTTGCGCGACGTGATTGGCCTGCCGCTCTATTGGAGTACAGTGCTTTCGATTGAAGCTGCCATTATCAATAACTTTTTGTGGAACGACGCCTGGACCTTTGCCGATCTCGCCCAAAAGCAAAAAGGCTGGCAGGCCAGGGCGCAGCGACTCGGCAAGTTCAATGCGGTTTGCCTAATCGGTGCGCTGCTGCAAATCGGCATTATGACCTTGCTATTAAGCATTCCAGCGGTTAATCAGCTGCCTGCGATCGCCAATCAGTTTACAGACGCCACCTGGGCCGACAAAGCCAATGAGTACGTGGCCAAACTGGTTGCGATCGCCATTGTCATCCTCTGGAACTTTTGGATTAACCTCAAGCTAAGCTGGCGCACGCCCAAATCCTAGCCCAAATCCTAGTCTCAGAAGCCCTAGCCTCAGAAGCCCTACCAAGCGGGCACCTCTACGCATCATCACCCGCCTGGTAAACCTGTAGCGCAAAGTGATCCAGCTTCATTGTCCCTTCTAGGTTCTGAGCAGGGCCAGCCGCCATCAATCGCGACGATAGCACAGCCTCAGTCTGCGCATTTAACGCCGCTGCCTCGGCATCCGTTTTTGGGGCCTCCCATAGGGGATAGTCCGAATTTAGCCACAGCACGGTCGAGTATGCTTTGGCTGTCAGCGCGTTCTCTAGCGCAGCAGGCAGCTCTGCCGGTTTTGTTGCCAGCACATCTACAGCCTCTCCGTCTAAATAATAAATCGAGCGCAGCACATGCCCCCAAGCCTGCGTATTCATCGCCACCAGCGTCGGCTCATCAGTCTCAGGCAAACTTCTCGCCACCTGATGAAAAATTTGGCGATCGCGCAGCCCAAAATCACCCACATTCACCGCCAAATAAATCGCTAGCAGCCCCACCGTCAGCCCCTCTCGCCAGCGCCCGGTCCCACGATCTAGCCAAGCCGCTACCAGCAGCACGCATCCTGGCAGCACCGCAATTGTCGATCGCCCCCAGCCAAACCCCAGCGTATACGTCCCCATCACCACATCAATACCCAGCGCCACCGCCAGTGGAAACAGGCCCATCAGCCCTCCAATCATCAAAATTCGATACTGCCGCCGCCGGTACAGACCAACCACACAAACCACCAAAAAGCCCAGTACCCCGCAGCCCACTGCCACCGCCGTCGGCTTGATATCATCTACTACTGGCAGCATTCCAGCAGTTAGCTGACCCAGTAGCAGATGATCGCCCACCGTCTGCGCCAGATCTTTGCCGTGGCGCAGCGCCGACTGTAGGGGTCCCCCTTCTACAGAAATTTGACTAAGCACATCGCCACGGTTTCTAGCTTGCTGTCGCACGCCCCACAGTGCCCAAGGCGAAAACAACAAAACGCCCGCCCCCAGCGTCAGACCGTGCTGAAACCAGCGCTTGCGATCTAAGTACAGCGCCAGCGCTGCGAGTGCAAATAGCCAGTAGGCAAATAGGTACTGCGTCATTAGACCCGCCGTAATAGAGAGAACGACCAGGCATCGCAGTAGTCCGGCGGCGCTTCGAGATAGCGTAGCGCTGCGATCTGCTCGAAGCGTTGCTCGACTCTCTAGCAGCGCCAGCCATCCCCATCCGCTCACCAGCACCCAAAACACCATTCCCATATACATTCGCAAGTTCAACGAATGCGCCAGGAAAAAGGGGTTCATCGCTAGCAGCGCCGTAAAGATTAAGCCGCCGCGCTGCCCCAAAACTCGCCGTCCTAAAAAATACGCCATGGTCAAAGCGGCCAGGCTCGTCAGCAACACCAGCCCCCGTAAAGCCGCTTCCCCATTGCCAAACAGCCGCATCCAACCGTGCTCACTCAGGTAAAACAGCGGCGGGTGGACATCGCCTAGGCTTCCTTTCACCACATTTTTCACAGTCTCGATCGTGCCTGCGACCCCAGACTCAGGTGGAATTGCCAGCAGCGGCTTTAAATCGCTTAGCGCAAAGGGCACATTGTCCGGCAGGCGGTAGGCATTCTTTTGCCCAGAAGAAAGCAGTACGGAGAGCACCTCGTCATACCACAGCTCTCGTTTACCTACCCACAGACATCTGAGCCCAACGCCCAGACCAACGAACGCCAGCAAAACGATATCAAAGGCCATCAATCCCTTCCGCGCGGAAGTCTGGCTAAAGCCGGGAGTAGAGTCGGAAGTAGCCGGTTTGAAAATATTATTCATGCCAGTCAATAGATCTCGTTCGAGACATCACAAAATATAGCCAAAATATAGTTAGTTACTCGCTTTAAACATCGCGGACCCCACTACGGCGCGGCCCAATCACTCACTGCCAGGCCGCTTACCGCCAATTCGATCAACACTAGGCCGCTCAACACCATAGGTGTCTCTTACCAAGTACAGCGGACGCCCCTTCACCTCTTCATACACCCGGCCCAAATATTCACCCAAAATGCCCAGACTCACCATCTGCACACCGCCTAAAAACAGCACCGCCACCATCAAAGATGCATAGCCAGGCACGTCAATTCCGAGCAAAATGGTGCGAAAAAACAAAAAGCTGCCGTACAAAAATGAAATGACTGCCAGCACAATGCCCACATAGCTCCATATCCGCAGCGGCGCGATGCTGAACGAGACAATTCCATCCACAGCAAAGTTCCACAGCCGCCAGTAGTTCCATTTCGTCTGTCCGCTGTGACGCGGATCGCGGTCATACAGCACCTCTGTCTGGCGATAGCCCACCCAGGCAAACAGCCCTTTCATAAAGCGCGTTCGCTCCGGCAGCCGAATCAGCACCTCAACAACTCGCCGATCTAGCAGCCGAAAGTCACCCGTATCGCGAGGAATCGGCACCTTGCTCATTCGCTCCATTACCCGATAGAACGAATCAGCCGTCCATTTTTTTAGCCAGCTTTCCCCCTGACGCGATCGCCGCTTCGCATACACCACGTCATATCCCTCTTTCCACCGGGTCACCAGCGTCTCAATCAGCTCTGGCGGATCCTGCAAATCGGCATCAATCGGAACCACCGCCTGCCCACAGGCATAGTCAATGCCCGCACTCAGCGCCACCTCTTTGCCAAAATTGCGCGACAGCGCCACTACCTTAATACAAGGATTACGCTGCCAGTGATGCCGCAGCGCTTTCAACGTATCGTCGTCGCTACCGTCATCTACACAGACAATTTCATAAGTGCGGCCCAATCGATCCAGTACAGCTTCCAAACGCTTGAATAAGTAGTCAACGTTTGATTCTTCGCAGTAAAGCGGAACCACTATAGAAAGTTCTACATCGGCAGGCGTCGTTTCCGGCGAGATTTGTTCCATAGTCCTTCGATTTCCTGTCTGTCCAACTTTCTTATATCAAGCTTTTTAGTTCTAGCCTAAAGATTGTGTCTCAAACTCGTCAGTCGGGCAATCTACTGCTAAGTTTGCAGTACTCTACATTCATCAATACCCATAATCTGTTAATAAAGTCTTCATCATGAACCAGCCGCTGCTCACGCCCCCACAAGGTCCTTTACAGGTTCCTACTACCTCATCAGCAGCTGAGGTCACATTTTCACTGATTATTCCAACCTATAAAGAAAGCGGCAACGTAGCCAAAATTGTGGCGCAGCTCACAAAGCTGCTGGACGGCTTCATTTTTGAAGACTACGAGCTAATTTTGGTCGATGATGACAGCCCTGATTTGACCTGGAAAGTCGCACAAGATCTGACGTCAGAATATCCTCAGCTACGGGTCATGCGCAGACAGAGCGAGCGGGGGCTATCGTCTGCGGTCATTCGCGGCTGGCAGGCGGCAAAGGGCAAAATTTTAGGCGTGATTGACGCAGATTTGCAGCATCCACCCGAGGTTTTACTCAAGCTGTTGCAGGCGACGCTAGATGGCGCAGACTTAGCGGTTGCAAGTCGTCATGTAGAAGGGGGCGGCGTTAGCGACTGGAGTATTGTCAGACGGCTGCTGTCTAGAGGGGCGCAGGTGCTAGGGCTGATTGTGTGCCCGGCGGTAGTAGGACGAGTGAGCGACCCGATGAGTGGCTACTTTATGGTCAGACGATCGGCGATCGCAGGCTATACCCTTAACCCGGTTGGCTACAAAATTTTGCTAGAAGTCATTGGTCGCGGCAACATTGGTGATATTGCCGAAGTAGGCTACGTCTTTCAAGAGCGAGAGTCCGGTGAAAGCAAAGTCACCTGGAAACAGTACTTTGAATATCTGGGTCATTTGGCCAGACTTAGATCTAGAGGACGAATCGCCCGCCTGCGCCAAAAGTTTCCCACCAAACGATTTTTCCGCTACGGACTCGTTGGGCTTAGCGGTGTCTTCGTCGATATGATTATTCTCTATCTTTTACACGGCCTGCTGGGCTGGGGCCTCACCACCAGCAAAATAATCGCGGCTGAAACCGCCATCGTCAGTAACTTTCTCTGGAATGACATTTGGACGTTTGCCGATTTGGTTGGAAAGCAAAGAGGCCGCAGCAATCAGCTTAAACGGCTGCTAAAGTTCAACACCATTTGCATTCTTGGTCTTTTCTTTGACGTTCTTCTCTTAAACATCTTATTCAACTGGGTCTTTGACAAAGACCTACCCTATCTCGCTAACCTGATTGCCATCGGCTTCGGCGCTGTTTGGAACTTCTGGCTCAACCTCAAGCTCAACTGGCGCGTCACAGCCATTACGCAATAGCAAAGCTTCTTCTTCTAGCTTTAGCAAACGCAACAGCTTACCCAAAGGCATCGCCTGAGCGACTACGCTCTCTTTCTTTGCCTTTGTCAGCTTTTTGAACCGATATTCCACTTTAGCCGCCAGCACATGGCTGCCAACCTCAACCGTATAAACCATCTGAAGGGGTCCCCTAGCCCGCAGATACTTAGCGCCCCGCTTCCCTTTTTCGTGCTCAGCAAACCGCTTGGCAACATCTGTTGAGATGCCAGCATACAAAGTATCTTGCCGCGTACGAACAAGATAGAGAGACCAGCTGTGAATACCTGTTTTAGTCAATCATTTATCCAGCGCACAGCGCCGCTGCTATAAAACGCCAAATGCTGTTGAGCTATTCATACACATTTCAAGTGAGGCTTGAAGAGCATCTTCCGACGAAAGCGTATTTTTTTGGGCGTTGTTGATTTTTGCAATGCAGTCAATTTCACAAAACCTAGTCTTGTGAGAGTTACGTCAGCCCGCTCACTCTTAGACTTGGCAAGGTCATTTCGTGGAACGAATATCCTAGCAATAGA
>CAWHWK010000005.1:0-73914 GCA_963833005.1 uncultured cyanobacterium
CCGGTTTCCTTTCAAGTTTTCTTCAAAGCTACCAAGCTTTTTCATTAAGCTGACCCCTCGCTGGTATAGCCATATCGGCAACAACCGGGTGCTAGAAGATGACCAAATCTTTTTACATCTTCAAGAACGGCTACTAGAAAAAAGAATGTTAGAGAAAGGAGTATTAGAGAAAGAGGGCGATTCTTGTTTAGCACGGCCAAGACAACGCCCCTATGCTCAAGCCTGCTATCTACCGACCCAGGCAGATCGCTACGTAGTTGCTTTTCGCAGATGGGTCAGTGAGTTTACAGCCGAGGCGTTTGCGCACCAGTCTCTGCCCCCAGAATGGTCTACCGAAGCCTTGATGGATCGCTATTACTCTCACACCCAGCATTGCAGCAGTTGCAGTGTCGCGCTCCAGCGTATCCAACAAATTCGCATAGCTGCATTGGTCTTGAGCGCACTTTTTTGGTCTTTCCTCCCGCTGAGAGGGGCCGTTTTTGGGCCGCTCCCCGTACCGATAAGTGCGCTTTTAGCCGCTGTCCCGCTGGCGGCTGGCGCTGTGTGGCTGTGGCTAGGCAATCTAGAGCAAAAGTTCTATAAGGGCGAAGCAACGCCTCCCCGAAATTTACCAGGTTGAGATTAGCCCCTGATTGCGATTGGTCAGATTGCGATTGACCGGATTGAGCGTCTCTATTCTGGACACTTGTTCTATTCTGGACACCTATGAAAGATATGAAACGATTCTCTTCTATTGTGTCCGCTGGATGCGCTTGGTTGGCATTAGGTATTACAGCCGTGGCAGTACTCAGCAGTCGGATAAGTGGCCCACTGCTGTTCGAAATTCTATGCCATTTTCAAGTGCAGTATTTTGGGGTGGTGTTTTTTCTAAGCGCGATCGCAATCTGGCTAAAGCGATCGCGCCTGACTTTCCTCACGCTTTTCTGCCTGGCCCTCCTCTTCGCCCAAGTGATTCCCTGGTATTTTCCGCCTGCTCAGAGCGGGATGGCTCCAGACTACCGCCCAGACTATCGAGTCATGAGTACCAACCTAAACATCGCCAATAGCAATGCTGCCGAGGTGATTAAACTGACCGAAACAGAACAGCCCGACCTGGCACTGTTCATAGAAGTCAACGACTCGATGGCACAGCAGCTAGAAACCTTAAAAACATTTTTACCCTATAGCTCTAACCAGCTAACCCCGTATCAGCCTAGGACTGTTCTGTATAGCAAAGACCCCATCATAGACCTTGAGATTAGAAAATTCGACACCAACAACGCCGTCAACCTGACCGCGCACATCCAAACTAAAAATCAACGGCTATCAATCGTGGCTATCCATCCGCTACCGCCCTTAAACAGAGAGTTTCTTAACAGTCGAAACAAGGCGTTTAGGGCTGTTAGTGACTATGTGCAACAGCAAACCGATCCGGTTGTGTTGATTGGCGACTTTAACACGACGATGTGGTCGCCTTCTTATCGAATGCTCGCTCACGAAACGGGTTTAAAGAACACGCGCAAAGGGCTCGGAATCTTGCCGACGTGGCCCGCTAATACGTCATATCTCCCTATTCCTAAGCTAGGCATTCTCACTAAACCGTTCCAAATTCCCATCGATCAATGTCTCGCAAGCCCTTCGCTTCGTGCGCTTAGCATGCATACAGGCCCCGATGTTGGCTCCGACCATCTGCCGATTATCGTCGATTTTTTGATATCAAAAGAATCTCAATAAGACATAGCAGCTACGCTTTTATCGTGAATTTGCCAACAAAGACAGAGAAGTCAACTGTGCTTTGAGCGCACACTGAACCGCATAGAAGCAGGCGGAGCCATAGTTAAACCTCGGCGAGCGGGCAGAAGTGGGCGGGGGCGTACAAGCGCCAGCTCAAAGTCGTGTAGCAGCGTCGCCACGCTGAGCTTGAGTTCCATCATTGCTAGGGCGGATCCAATACAGCGACGATGACCGCCGCCAAAGGGTAGAAATTCATGCGAGGCAAACGGGCGTTCTAGAAATCGCTCGGGGCGAAACTGCTTGGGCGCTGGATAGATGTCTGGGCGCTGGTGAATGATGTAGGTTGCAGGCATCAGGGCGGTTCCGGCCTTGAAGGGATAACCGGCAATAGTCTGGGGCGATCGCAGCACTCGCACAAACGTCGTCGGCGTAATCGGATATATCCGCAGTGTCTCTAGGCAAAGCGCATTTAGGTACGGAAGCTGTAGGATAGCCATTGGATCAGGGTTAGAACCAAGCTCTGCGAGTTCTGCGCGTAGCCTGCTTTGAACCGCTGGCAGATAATGAATCCAGTACAGCGCCCAGACGGCAGCAGAGGCAGTGGTTTCATGTCCGGCTAGCAGTAGCGTCACCAGTTCGTCATGGAGTTCTTCGTCGCTCATCGCTTCGCCATTTTCGTCTCGCGACAGCAGCAGCAGCGTGAGGATATCTGTTTTTTCTGTTTGAGCGCTCTTTGAGCTTTGGAGTAGTTGACGGCGATCGCGAATCTCAGC
This sequence comes from uncultured cyanobacterium, assembly GCA_963833005.1. Taxonomy (GTDB): domain Bacteria; phylum Cyanobacteriota; class Cyanobacteriia; order Phormidesmidales; family Phormidesmidaceae; genus Phormidesmis. The sequence continues at coordinate 2,487 of CAWHWK010000005.1, forward strand.
GTAAAGAAGCGATCGCACATCTTCTCTTAGGCGAACAAACTTTGCCCAGGGACTCCAGCCCCCCCAGTCTTTTTGCAAAGCTGGAAAGAACAAAAAGCTAGCGCTAATGGGATACGAAAAAAAGTCCAGTAAAGTGCCCATTTGCTGCTGTAGCTTAGACAGCCTGGGGCCTTCTCTCAATCCAAAAACAGCCTGTAAAATTACGCCCAGCGTTAACGCCTGAATCGGAGGCCGCGCCAAAATTGACTGCCCTACCTGCCAGTCGGCGCTCACTTGGCGGGTAATATCACAAATTAGCTCGCCATAAGACCGCAGGCGATCGCCGTGAAAGGGCGGCATTAGCAGCTTACGCTGCCGCTGGTGAGGATCGCCATCTAGCAGCAGAATAGAGCGATCGCCCACCATCGGCTGAAGAACCCGATTGCGCGATCCCGTTTCAGCAGTGCTAGCGTCTAGCTTAAAGATCTCTCGCACCATCTCTGGATCGCCCACATACACCAGCGGCGAGCCGCTCTCAGCGCCGATTTGGAACGTAGGCCCATAGCGCTGGACGTTTTTATCCATGTAGCTTGTTGGCTGCAAAATTAGGTGGAGAATTCGCAGCAGACGGCGCAGCCCTTTGGCCTTGGGTCCATCAATCTTGGGTCCATCAATCTTGGGTCTATCAATCTTGGGTCTATCAATCTCGGAGCTGTCACTCTCGGGGCTATTAGCTATGCGATCGCTCCGCTCTTCAGACAGATCTCTAGACAGATCGCTATTTTGAGCAGCCATTTCTGCGGGGCTAGGGCTCATCCTGGGTTTATCCTCATTAGCATTAGATCAGTTTTTCTATACCTACTTTTGAGGGTAACTTTACCTCAGATCTTGCACCAGTCTTGATAAGCAATGTCAGGCCGTGATTTGATGATGATTTCGAAGCCATATTGGGCAGCAATGTCAGCATTACGCCTGATTTGTTTAAGCATCTGTGCCCAGAGCACAGAGGGTAAGAGTTTCTCTAGAGTCAACCTAGCGGTGGCCTTCCAATCTAAGACAGGCGGCCAAGTCCATAGGTCAATCCAGTGAGCAAGCAGATAGGCAATCAGCGACAGCACAAGCCAAAGATACACGCCGATTTTGGTGCTTCGACCAAAGCAATGCAGCCCAAACTGATGCTTAGCAGTTTTGGAAAAGCCCACTCTGCGAGAAGAGCAAGCTCTACAATCGCCCAGCGTTTGCGGCCTAATCGAACGAGATAAACGCCAGAATTAAGGATGGGTCGAGCTAGCATTGCGCAACTCTCGTTTATTGTCGACTCGTTTGAGCCAAAACCAAGAAATAGTAAGGGGATAGTCGATATCTTTGAGATAGATCTGTAGTCCTCGTTTGGCATGGCCTGAGAGGTCTTTAAGATGCCGACCATCTTATAACAGACGACTGCCTTTAACACCGCCAACGGCTCTCCAATTTCGCTGACAGACAGCCTTGAGGAATTCGACAGTGCCAAATTCAGTGTCTGCCTGAACGATCACAGTTCTGCCCTTGACGAGAGCTTTGGGTACGCTGGCCAATGACTTACAGGCTAACTGATTCGGGCTCGGCTGCCCTTTTCCTCGCCAGATACGGAAGCTCCAAGGTATTCGCCTATAGCCAATGACAATATAGAGCACGACCAAATGCAGTCCGCGCTTGCCGTTGAGCATTCGCACCCAGGGTTCAGGTGCATCTGTATCTTCGGTAGGGGGTGCTCAAATACCAAAACTTGCCTGTCTTTTTCAGCGTACTTAGATCTATCAACAGCCGCACGGGTATATCCTTACGAACAGGATGTGTCGTGAGTTGACTCAGTATGACCGCGCGGGTGGTGCGGATTACTTGCCGAGTTGACCATTGATAGCGATTGAAAAATCGACTTAGAGAACTCGCTGACTTAATCTGCGTATGGTCCGGTAGCGCATGGCCTTGCTCATCTACAAATAGCCCTAGAACGGCTTTGAGGCTAGCTTTTTGGTAGACACTAGGCATCAGGGAAATTAGGCTATATACTAGCGTTTGGCCGTGCTGAAGCATGGGTTTAATGACCGTCTTCTATTTTTGATTACGCCCTTTTTTTCATATTTTGGCCCGCTACACAACTCTTACTGAGAATAGTGCAAGATCTGAGTTACCTTAAACGATTGTCAAAATAAGCAATAGCTCCTTACCTTTCGGAGGTCTCTATGGTTGCAACCACATCTAAATCTGCTTTCTACCCTACTCGCATTGACCTGTCGCTTGACACTCGCAAGCCGATCACAGAGATGCTGAACAGGTCGCTCGCGGCGACGACTGACCTGCGCACACAGACCAAGCAGGCTCACTGGAATGTCAAAGGCAAAGACTTTTATCAGCTGCACCTACTGTTTGATGAAATGGCAGGTGAGCTAGAAGAGTATAGCGATATGCTCGCTGAGCGCGTCACCGCCTTGGCAGGTACGGCAATGGGTACAGTTCGCATTGCTGCGAGCGAATCAGTCTTGCCGGAGTACGACTTTGAGGCCGTTGGCGGGATGGAGCACGTCGCCGCCTTGGCCGATAGGTATGCGGCCTATGCCAAGCATCTGCGCGAAAGCATCGATAAAGCTGACGAGCTAGGCGACCAAGATACCAACGATCTCTATGTAGAGATTTCTCGTACTATTGACAAGCGTCTCTGGTTCTTAGAAGCTCACTTGGTCGGATAGTTTTTGATTGGGTAGTAGTCTAATAAGTCTAATAAAACGAGGATGACCTGTTGAAGGGTGTCCTCGTTTTTGGCATTTCTGACTTAAAAGCTGAATCAATTTGCCTTGAGCCTGCTAGGGAAAGAGGGTATTCGCTAGCCTCGCAGATAGCGTCAGGCTCAGTATTTATCAATATTTGTCAGTATTTATATCTGCTTCAAACAATGAGCAGCAAGAATAAACATTGCATAAACCCAGCAGATTTTCCAATTTTTGCCAACAACTATCGTTTATATGTGTATCTGGGCGTAGTTAATCAAGTGCGCTTGTTCCGGTGTATCTAACCCAGGCGCGATTCTGCCCAGGCACAATTTTACCTGTTTCAGTCTGCTAGAGAGCTTCCACGAGCTGCCATCTAGCTCAGTCCTACAAGGCGACTCAGCGCTGATCTTGGCAACAAAAAGTTATCGGTTAACGCGACATGAAAATTCTGATGTTGGCTCCTCATCCCTTCTATCAAGCTAGAGGCACGCCGATTGCAGCAGGCTTGGTTCTGAAGGTGCTCTCTGAGCGGGGCGAAACCGTGGATGTGATTGCGTTTCCAGAAGGTAGCGACGTTTACTATCCCAATGTGACGATTTACCGCACGCCTGCCTTCAAGTTTATTCAAAATATTCGCCCAGGCTTTTCCTGGAAAAAAGTAGTTTGCGATTTGTTTTTACTGTTTCAGGCTATTAAATTTGTCAAACGCGATCGCTACGACCTTATTCATGCTGGCGAGGAAGCGGTTTTTGTTGCGCTAATTATCAAAAAGCTGTTTGGTATTCCCTATGTCTACGACATGGATTCTTCACTAGTCCAACAGATTTCTGATAAATATCCTCGGCTGAAATTCTTAAAGGCGATCTTACAACCTTGTGAAGGCTTTGCTGTTCACAATGCCAAAGCGGTCGTTGCGGTCTGTCAGTCGCTTGCGCTCGAAGTGCAGCAGCATAAGCCGAACAAAGTTGTCGTTATTCCCGATATTTCGCTACTTAACTATCACGCCGACTCTACTGCTACTGCTACTGCTACTACTGTTGTATAAATACTGTTGTATAAATCGTATAAAACCATGAAAACAACGATGCAGCGCCCGGTAAAACTCTTTCAAGAGGGCCTCAAAGAACAATTCCGTATCGAAGGCTCATTGCTCATGTATGTGGGCAATTTAGAGAAATATCAGGGAATTGACCTGCTGCTTGCGAGCTTTGCGAGGGTTTTGCAGAATGCCCCGACTGCCCACTTAGTCGTCGTGGGCGGCAATGCGGATGATATTGAGCGGTATCAGACACAGGCTGTTCAGTACAAAATTGAGACCAATGTTCACTTCATTGGCCCTCGGCCTATTCAGCTACTCAATCAGTATTTAGCGCAGGCCGATATCGTGGTTTCTCCGCGTATTCAGGGCAACAATACGCCCATGAAGCTTTACTCCTATCTAGATAGCGGCAAGGCGCTGCTAGCGACTAACTTGAATACCCATACTCAGGTTCTCAGTGGCCAGTCCAGTGACCAGATAGCCTGGCTAGCTGAGCCTGATGCTGAGGCTTTTGCTGCCGGTATGCTGCATTTGATTGAGAGCCCTGAACTGCGCCAAAAGTTGGGCACAGCGGCCCAATCCTACATTGCTAAAGACCATAACTACGAAGCCTTCTCACAAAAGCTCTCGTCACTATACGACTGGCTCCATAGCGAACTCTCGCTCAGCTCAGCTTTGTCGTCTTTGGCGAACTCGCCGCTGACAGGCGCAGAGCATGCGTAACGCTAAAACCATCTGATACGCATTAGCCGCTGCAAGCAACATTCGCTGCAAGCAACACTTAAAGCAAGCAACACTCAAAGCAAGCCACACTCAAAGCAAGCCACACTCAAAGCCAAGCTTTTTACCGGAGATCTACATCAGCATGCAGAGAAACTTGCCCGCCCTGTCTGATCAGTCATTTGACCTGCTGGTCATTGGCGGCGGGATTCACGGTGCTTGTGTAGCTTGGGAAGCCACGCTCAGGGGGCTATCGGTAGCACTAGTAGAACAGTCTGATTTTGCTTCTGGTACGTCGGCCAACAGCCTCAAGGTGATTCATGGCGGACTGCGCTATCTGCAAACGGCTGATCTACGGCGGATGCGCCAGTCTATTAGAGAGCGCCAAACGCTGATGCGGATTGCGCCTCATCTGGTACATCCGCTGCCGGTGTTGGTGCCGACCTATGGACACGGTCTTAAGGGTAAGGAGGCGATGACGAGCGCACTTAAGATCAACGACTGGATTAGCTGCGATCGCAACCTCTATCTCACTGATCCACAAAAGCATATTCCCGCTGGCCAAATGCTCTCGAAGCAGGAATGTCTGGCACAGCTGCCTGACTTATCCCAAGAAGGGCTGACGGGCGCTGCCTGCTTTTACGATGCTCAGGTCTACAACTCAGAACAGCTAGTGCTGGCGTTTTTACAGTCAGCGGCTCAGCGCGGTGCTCAGGTGGCCAACTATACTCGTGTGGTCAATCTGCGAAAGGAAGGCGATCGCGTCGTCGCGGCCACCGCTCAAGATCAGCTAACAGGCGATCGCTTCACCATTCAAACAAAAACCATCGTTAACGCCAGCGGTCCCTGGATTAACCAATTAACTTCTACTGCCACCGAGAACACCGCCATGGAGAAAGGCAGCAACCCACAGCCACTCGCTAAGGCGATGAACCTGGTGACCCGGCCTCTGTTTGGCTCGCAGCACAAGTGCGCTGTGGGAATTACAGGCCGAGCGCCCGGTAGCCGTCTGTTTTTTATTGCTCCCTGGCGATCGCGCTCCCTCGTTGGCACCTGGTATGGTCCCACCTCAGATCGTAGCAAGCCACCAACTGCAACAGGCGCAGAGATTGAAAGCTTTTTAGCCGATATTAACCAGGCATATCCCAGCTTTAACCTCACCCCTGACGATGTGCAGTGGGTGCATACGGGGCTCTTGCCTAGCTACGGCATTTCCACAAAGACTGGCGAAGTTCAGCTCACCAAGCAGTTCCAGCTCAAAGACCACCGCAGTGAAGGGTTTAGCGGCCTGCTCTCTGTTACTGGTGTGAAGTACACAACCGCGCGCGATCTGGCTTGCAGGGCAGTTGATTGGGTCTTTCGCGATCGCCGCCAGATGTCGCCGCCCTCTCGCTCTCACGAAGAACCCCTTTACGGTGGGAAAATTTCGCAGTTTCAGCGGTTTACAGAAACTGCGATCAAAACCTACAGTCAAAAAGTCCCAACTCAAACCCTGCAGCAGCTAGTCCGCAACTACGGAGATAACTACCCTAAAGTCCTACAGCAGGTCCCAGGCTTAAATCCTGACGCCTCATCACTTGCCTCATCCCCAAGCGATCGCCTGGACGAGCAGAGCGTTCTAACCGCAGAGGTTGAATACAATTTGCGCCACACGATGCCCCAGACCCTCAGCGACATGATTTTCCGCCGGACAGAGCTGGGCGCGGTCGGTCATCCTAGCGACGAGGTGCTGCAACGATGTGTGCACATTATGGGTGAGTCCCGAGGCTGGAGCCCCCAAAAGCGGCAGGCCGAAGTGCAGCAGGTGCAGCAGCATCTCGAACAGCAGCGATCTGGGCGGCGATCTGAACGGCGATCTGAACAGCCGCCATCTGTCCGTCCGCCCTGCCCGGTTTAGTCTTCGCTTAACATCGTTGGCTCAATATCATCAAAAATGCCGTCAAAGGCCCGTCATCAGGAGTTCATCATCATGCCTTCGCCCATTGCTCACTCAGTTTCAGGCTACGTCCTGACTCGTCTGCCGATTGCCAAAAACATTATTCCTAGTCGGCTCTGGCCAATTACGCCCGCCGCTGCCCTCTATAGTCTGTTTGTTGCCAACCTACCTGATCTAGATTTTTTAGGGCAGATGTTAACCGGTTTGAGGCTTCATCGCGGCCCGTCTCACAGTCTGCTAGCTGCGCTGATAGTTAGTGCTCTGCTGGCCTGGATTGTCCATTATTATCGCCGTCAGTCTAGCTATTCTCTTCTCTTTGGCCTGACTTTTGGGATCTACGGATCTCATCTTCTGCTGGACTTATTTACGGCTGGTGGTCGCGGCATCCCACTTTTATGGCCGCTGAGTTCCCAATATTTTCGGTCGCCGGTTGCTTTGTTCCCCGCTGTGCATCACTCACACGGGCTGTGGGACAACAGCCACCTGATCTTTATCAGCGCCGAACTCCTCTATTCGGTGCTACTGTTCAGCGGGTTACAGCTTTGGAACACACGTACTGACCGCAAGGTCTCTCGCTAGCGATCGCGCCCCTCACATTCACAGCTCACAAGTTTCTTCGACCCGTCCTTTAAGCGCCGCCCGTCAGGCTATGTCTCTATCAACCAATCTACCCTCTTTGCTGGTAGATGCCCATGTTCATCTACATCCCTGTTTTGACCTGACACAGTTCTTGCGCGCTGCCCTGGCTAATTTTCAGCGTCAAAGCGACAAATTAGGGCACAGTGGGCCTATAACCGCCGCCTTGCTGCTAGCAGAGGTCAGCGGCGTCAATGTCTTTGCCGATTTAGTGAGCCGCTACAAACAAGGCAACCCGCCAGCAGACTGGAAAATCTGCCCAACCGCAGAAGCGGCCACTCTCTGGTTCAAACACTCTTCGGGTCATACTCTCTTAATAGCTGCCGGACGACAGGCCGTTACGCAAGAAGGAATTGAAGTCTTAGCGCTAATCACTGCCGCTGCGGTTGAGGATCGCCTCAGCCTGGAAGATACGCTAGCAGCCGTCACCGCTGTCGGTGGGTTACCAGTGCTGCCCTGGGGCGTCGGCAAGTGGCTAGGCAAACGCGGTCAGCTAGTCGCCGCGCAGCTACAGGCCGCTGATGGCCCTCTTTTTGCCGGAGATAACGGTGGTCGCCCTAGCTTTTGGCCTCTGCCCGATTTCTGTCAGCAGCGCTTACAGCTACCCGGCACCGATCCGTTGCCCCTTGCCTGTGAAGTAGAGCGAGCCGGTAGCTTTGGCTTTGTGACCCAAGGTCACCTCGACCAGGATCGACCCGGTGAGAGTCTTAAGCAAATCTTGCTAGGGCCACAGCCAGTTGTCCAAGCGTACGGCCAGCCGCAGTCACCCTGGCGCTTCCTAAAAAATCAGTCTCTGCTCAGACTGAGCTGACCCTTATCCATCTGTGTTCTTCTGCTAGCATCGTCATGATTTCTACCGAACAATTTCCAGAAACTGCCGACATCGAAACGTCTTCAGAAGCCTACGCCTCCCGATTTGCCGGGCCGACCGGAGCCTGGCTGCTGCGCGTACAGTCAGAGGCGACTTTAGCCATGCTTGCGCCCTATCCCAAAGCCAGCGTGCTAGAAGTCGGGGGCGGGCACGGTCAGCTCACCTCTGGGCTAATCGCCGCAGGGCACACGGTCACGGTACTTGGCAGTGATGAAAGCTGCCAGACCAGAATTCGCTCGCTGGTAGAGACGGGGCAGTGTCAGTTCAAAGTCGGTAACGTATTGGCGCTGCCCTATGCTGACAATTCGTTTGACGTGGTGATTAGCTACCGCTTTTTGGCGCACGTAGAGCAGTGGCAGCAGTTTTTGAGTGAGCTGGCTCGCGTTGCCAAGCGGGCTGTACTGGTAGACTATCCAACGCTGCGCAGCGTTAACTACATTACGCCGCTGCTGTTCTCATTCAAAAAAGGGGTTGAGGGCAATACCCGGCCCTATACCTGCTATGACGAAACCGAACTGTTGGACTACGCTCAGAGTTTAGGTTTGAGCGTGGGTAAGTTTCATCAGGAGCGGCGGCATCAGCGCTATGCTCAGTTTTTCTGGCCCATGGTTTTGCACCGTATGCTGGGCAAACCTCAAATATCTTCAGTCTTAGAAGGTGGAGCGCGGCAGCTAGGGCTCTCTAGGCAGTTTGGCTCTCCCGTCATTCTTAAGCTCACCAAACCGGTTAAACAGGAGGCCGATACTCATGGTTAATTCATCGACGGTTGATTTACCCACTGCCAACTCACCAACTGTCAATTCACCAACTGCCAATTCACCAACTGTCAATTCACCAACTGCCAATTCACCAACTGCCAATTCACCAACTGCCAATTCACCAACTGCTGATTTGGCCAATGACAGTGAGGCTTTTAACCTGCCAGTGGGAAGTCGCGTTTTGGTGACAGGCGCAACTGGTTTTACCGGTGCTGTTTTAGTTCGCAAGCTGGTTAAACAGGGGCTTGAAGTAGTGGCGATCGCGCGCCCCACTTCCAATATCCAACAGTTTGAAGATCTTTCTATTGAATGGATCAAAGGCGATGTCTTCGACGCTGATCTCATTGAGCAGGCAACGACGGGCGTTAACTATATCTTCCATATGGTCACGCCGTTCCGAGAGGCTAAATCTCCTGATCAGGGCTATTACAACGTCCATGTTTTGAGCACGCAGCTGTTAGCCAAAGCCGCCCTTCAGCAGCCAGACTTCAAGCGCTTTGTGCATGTCTCTACTATCGGCGTTCATGGCCATATCGCCCATCCTCCAGCTGATGAAACCTACCCTATGTCGCCAGGAGATGTTTACCAAGACACCAAGCTTGAAGGCGAAAAGTGGATTAAGTCTTTTGGAGAAGAAAGCGGATTGCCGGTTGCGATCGTGCGTCCTGCTGGCATCTATGGCCCCGGCGAGCAACGATTACTAAAAATTTACAAGATGGTTGCCAAAGGCTGGGTACCCGCTATCGGCAATGGTAGCAATCTGTTGCACTTCATTCACGTTGACGATCTGACCGACTGCTTTTTGCTCACAGCAACCCATCCCAAAGCTATTGGAGAAACTTTTATTTGCGGCAGTGAGCGAGCGATTACCTTTAAAGAGATGGTTTCACTCATCAGCGAAGAATATTCAGTGCCAGTCAGATTTGTTTCTTTGCCGGGCGCACCCCTGTTTGCCTTGGCAGATCTTTGCGAACTAATCTTCCGGCCTTTAGGCATTGAGCCGCCCATCTACCGCAGACGGCTAGCTTTTTACACCAAAGACCGCTCGTTCAACACTTCAAAGATAAAAAATCTACTAGGTTTTCAACCGCGTCACTCCGATCAAGAAGGGCTTAAAGAGCTAGGTCAATGGTATCTAGAAAAGCAATGGATCTCTCTTTGAGTGTTCTCTTGACTATTCACCCATTATCAACTGACCATTCACCGACTATTCACAAGAACAATAGTTTTATCTCTTGCTAGACATTAGAAACGCTCTGCTAAAACACTCTACTATTAGAAAAATAAATAGACATGGACTCAGGGAACTTCAAAGTTAAAGAATTTAATCAGGGCAAAGTGCCGCTCTGGCAGCAATATGCCGCCTTAACTATTGGTAAGGTTGACCTCGGCAGCCTAGTTAAATATGAGCTGATTATTCTACTGTGCAGCGGTCTACCGGGTGCTTTGGGCCTTTTCGCTAGAAGCAAGCTATACCCGCTGCTGCTAGGCGAAGTCGGTAAAAGTGTGGTGTTTGGTCGGGGGGTAACGCTCAGGCATCCACATAAGATTCGGATCGGTAGCGGCGTGATTGTTGATGATGGCTGTGTGATTGATGCAAAAGGTCAAGATCGCTCAGGCATTAGCATTGGCGACGGTGTGTTTGTCGGCAGAAATTCCAACCTTTACTGCAAAGACGGCACGATAGAAATAAAATCTCGGGCAAACATTGGCACTAACTGCCAAATCTATTCGGGGCGAAAGCTGGTTATTGGCAGCGGTACGCTGATTGCCGCCGATAGCTACATTATGAGCGGCGGCAGATATGAATATCGTTCGACAGTGCCTTTGGCCGATCAAGCGGGTTACTCGGACGGGCCGACTGTAATTGGAGATAACTGCTGGCTAGGGGCAAAAGCTGTTGTTTTAGACGGTGTTTCGATTGGAGATAACGCGGTGATAGGGGCAGGTGCTGTGGTTACTAAGAATGTTCCGACCGATGCGATCGCTATTGGCATACCGGCCAAAGTCATGGACAAAAAGCAGGCACCGGAGCCCGTCTCTTTATGAAAAAAAAGGCCCTGCACTTTCTTAGAATCGCGGTCACAACGGCGCTACTCGTCTATGTTTTTCACCAGGCAGGTCTTCTGAGTGCCCAAGGATGGCAAGACTTAGCGGGCACGTTTTCTCGTGCTAATTTGTGGCTCATTCTCATATCTATTCTCTTAGTGCCGATTATCGATATTGTCAGTTCGATAAAATGGTACTGTTTGGCGCAAGCCGTTGGGCTGCCGGTAGGACTGTGGCGACTGTATGCCTACTACCTGATTGGCGGCTTCTTCAATCTGGTTTTGCCTAGCAGCATTGGCGGCGACTTTATTCGCATTCATGAGCTAAGCCGATATACAGGGCGCTATGCTGAGTCTGCTGCTGTGGTCTTTGTCGAGCGATTTAGCGGATTGGCGATGCTGGTATTTTTGGCTGCGATCGCAGTCGTCGTTAACTTACAAATGTTTAACCTGCCCTGGCTGACGGTTACGCTGACAATAGGGCTCTTAGGCGTAGCGCTAATTTGCTGGGTCATTATTGACGCGCGCCCGTTCAACTTTATTGATAAAAATCTTGGCAGCAGGCTGCCCCTAATAGCCTCTTTTCTAAAAAAGCTAGGAAAGTTTCGGACGGCGGTTTTAGTCTATAAAGACAAGCCAGGCGCTTTGTGGGTTGCCGTTTTTAATTCTTTAGTCTTCTACTTCCTAGCGGTGGTCAATGTTTGGGTGAGCGCCTCGGCCTTTGATAGCAGCATTAGCTTCGTCAGCATGTTAGTAGCGGTTCCGGTGATTATGTTTATCATGAACCTGCCGATTTCAATTGGCGGAATCGGTCTGATGGAATCGGCCTATAGCTTCACGTTAAGCTTGTTTGGCATCAACCCAGCTGTCGCTATTTCTACTGCCTTATTTATGCGGCTGAAGACATTGATTACCGCTGGTATGGGAAGCCTGGCTTATCCCATGGTCAGCGACGGAATGGGTTCTCCACAACAGCTTGCCCAGTCTGTTCAGCGCCTGGGTAAAGACGATACCCATGCTTAAAATGTGACAGGCTCGATCGACCTCTTGCACAACCTACAACGAAGTATTGGTAATGAAGTATTGGAAACCTCTAACTCTCTTTTTAGTCGGCCTCATTGCTGTCGTAGCGATCGCACAAGCACACTCAGCCTTCTCTTCAAACTTCCAAAAAGAAACAAATAAAAATACAAGTATAGCCAGACAGGGATCCATCGAAGGGCTATCTACTCAGTACTTTGAGAGCTGTTTATCGCCCGATCAGGAGAGTCGGCCAGCGTGGGAGTGCTACGAAATTCCGATTGAGGGCGCTATTCATCAGCCTATAAGCGTGCAGCATGAAAGCGGCGAAGCGTATCAGGTTTTAACGTTTCAAGATGATGAGCAAACCAAATTTCGCTTTACCCCCACGCAAAAAGGGATCTGGTCGTTTAGCAGTGGCAGCGTAGGTGATGAGAGTGCTGGCGAGATCACTGGCGAGATCACCATCAACGCCGACAGGCCACCCTATGCAAAAGGGTTCGTCGCCGCTGAAGGCAGTAAATGGATCCGCTCAGCGACTGGAGAAGCCTTTGTTCCCCAGTATGTGATGTACGACAAACCCGATTTAGAGGCAGGACTAGATGAGTTTATAGATGGCCACGGATTTAGCGGATTTCATATCATTAACCTGCGAGATCTGGTAGAAAATCCAGCATACTTTGAAGCGGTTGTGCTAAAGACCTATCGCCGGGGCGGCACTACGCACTTTTGGCTATGGGGAGACGAACAGAGAAATCTGACCCCCTCTACCTATGGTGTAGACGTAGACTTGCTTTACGCCGAAATTGCCGCTAGGCTCGCGCCGCTGCCGGGCTGGACGCTCGGCTACGGATTTGACCTATTTGAATGGGCAACCGCAACAGAAATACAGCAGTTTCGAACGCAGCTACGAGACAACTGTAGCTATCACCACTTAATAGGCGCTAGAAGCTTCAAAAACGAGTACCAGGAAGTTAGCCCAAATTTAGACTATGCTTCGTGGGAGTGGCACCACCCCGACTATCAAGACTATAAAGACCACATAGATAAAGCCAATCAGCGGCCAGCTTTTTCTGAGGATCGTTTTCGTATCTGGGGATCTAACCATTCAAGAGATTATGACCAAGTGCAAACGCGTCAGGGGCTTTGGCATTCGGCTATGGCGGGCGGAGTTGCTAACGTTTGGGGTCGTCAGCCAAAAGGAGAGGAATTTTCATCCCCCTACCCTAACAAAGAAGCTATCAAAACATACAGCCGGTTCATAAGTAGTGCCTTCTCAGTCGACATGACACCCGACAACGATCTCATTAGCGACGGCTATTGTCTACGGGATGAGGCGCAGTCCGCAATTTGCTATGTGGAAGCGCCAGAGACTGTTCAGTTTAGTTTAGAGAAAATTCCTGGCCCCCTTCAGATAGTTGCTGTGGATACGCAGTTACCTTATCAAGAAGTTGAAGTTGCCTCTGAGGGCACAACCTTCAGCTGGCAGCCTCCCTATTCCTCAGACTGGGCTTTTCGTATACTGACTCAAACAAATGGCTTGATCTAGACAGATGGCCTGACTCAGACAGAAGAGCGATCGCGCCTCCTAACACTTGAACATTGCATAATCAAATATTGCAGTAAAGGTAGAAGGCACTCCAATAAAGAATAAATAAAGTCGATTAGTGATGCGTGAAAGGGCTGGCCTTTGACGATAGTGTGTGATGAACAGAAAGTGACTAATCCTTTTTGATACAGGGCTTCTGTATCGTCAACGATTCCATCAGCTACTACCTAGCTGCTAAGTTCTATGACTATAAAAATGCTACGGCCAGTCAAGAGCCAACTGAGCACCGCGACGCTTTATCGCTGGCTGCCGATAGCGCTTATCTTAGCGACGGCTATCTTTTTATTCACCTATCAGCTCGGTAGAGAAAGTCTCTGGCTAGATGAATTTAACAGCCTAGAAGATATTGATCAGAGTGTGCTTGCAGCCTACAAAGAAAACCAGCTGCGACCGCTCTACTATCTCTTGCTGATGGCTTGGGCAAGCCTGGGTAGCAGCGATGCTTGGTTGCGATCGCTCTCTGTTATTTTTGCCGTTATCAGCGTCTTTTTGCTATACCGACTAGGACGCCGTCTGGCTGGAGAAGCAGAAGGGCTAATTGCGGCGCTGCTGCTAACCGTCTCTCCTTTGTTTATCAGCCATGCTCAAGAGATTCGGATGTATGCCCTGAGCCTGTGCTTGGGACTGGCCGGGACACTGTTTGTCGTCGATGCTTTGCTGACTGAGCGGCCTCATCGCCCTGCTCAGAAGACCTTGGCTGGTTGGGCACTGTTTAGGCTGCTGGCCATTTATACGGTGCCGCTGAACATCACCTTATTGTTACCCGACGCGCTGATAGTTATCTGGCGATTTCGCCGAGAGCGCCGGGTGCTGTTCAATTTTGCTCAGTGGCTGCTGCTGTTGTTTGTGCTGTGGTCTCCCTCGGTCTTATCGGTTGTGCAGCAATCATCGCCTGATTCGTCCTATGCCAATGACCATGTTGGTGCGGTGCCACCTGGCCCGGACGAGCTGATCCGACAGCTCAAGTTTTTGACAGTGTGGCCGTTTCCAGTTCAGAGCAATGCGATCACGGCCCTTTTTTACAAGCTTTTTACCCCACTGGTGGCTGCGATTATTGGGGCAGGTATCATTCGCAAGCACAGATCGCCTAAGCTGCTGTGGACTTGCGCCTGGCTATTTCTTCCAATAATGCCAATTGTTGCTTTTTCTTATCTTTCAATTCCGATTTGGAAAAGTCGCTATATTCTTTTCGTCACTCCCTTTCTATTTATTCTGCTAGCTGCAGGGTTTACTCGCCTTTGGCAGCAGTGGAAGATTGCCGCCGTTACGCTTGGGGCCCTTTACTTTATTGCCATCAGCGGTGGACTGATTCATTACTATACGGCGCAAACTCGTACAGATTACAAATTCAATGTTGAAACAATTGAGCAATATGAGCAGCCTGGAGATGCTATTGTCTGGAGCTACGAATGCTGTTCGATAGCCTTAATGCACTACTATGACGGCAGTTCAGACATTCATATCCACACGGCTAAAAATGTCAAAACGCCAGCAACTGCCCAGCAGTGGGTAGCAGAGTTTCCGACTGGATATGACCGTTGGTGGCTGGTAACAGAAAATATGGGGCCAGTTATCAACGATGTTAAAAGCGCAGTTAGCAACGCTTATGACATTGAGACTGTTTTTGAATATGAACAAGGATCTAACGTCATGCTACTGACGCCGCGAAGTCAGTCAGCCGAGGCTGCGTCATCTGATTCTTAAACCTGGCGAGCCTAAAGCGCCTGCTTACTCGCTTCTTCTGTTGTTGATTTCTAAGTAGGTCGGTCAAATAACCTATAAAACGCATTTCGACTACGCTCAATGCTCGATTCGCCATTACCCGAGGGCTGAGCGTAGTCGAAGCCCGGTAGCTAATGCGTTTTTAATTCAGCTGACTCACTTATCGTGTGTATCTACAGTGTGTAGAGAAGAAGAAGAACGAGACCTACGTAAATAGCTAGCCCTGACAGAGGAGCCGATAGTCCTAAGGGCACTAATTCTAATGGCGCTAATCCTATGAGCGATAGCAGCCAAGGCATCAATACCCAGGCAAACAGATAGCCGAATATGCACAAAGTTACGCCAATTGCTAGCCAAACTAGCCAACATTGTTTTGCAATATTAGCAACTAAGCCATTTTGCTTAGCGACCAGCAGTCTTCCTTGCGGTTCAACGGTCTGACCAGTGAGGATGAAGCTGGCGATAGAAAGATAGTTCTGCGGATTGAGCGCAGCGCCATGTGATCCTTTAAAGAATTTGTTAAAGGAGGAATCTTTGGGTGCGCTGTCTTGAAATCCGTTATGGCCAGCGGTCCCAATGTCGCCCATATGCAACAGCTCAAAGAAGCCGGGAAAAATGCCAACAATCCAATCGGCAGATGCCACATCGTTACGAATGGCTGTGACCCTTCCCTGCTGAACTAGCCGGTCCCAGGGGTAGTCTTTGGGCACGACGCTTCCGGCAAAGGCGACCCGATGAACTTGACAGGTATGATAGCGTTGCAGGGCGGCAGCTAAAAGGTAAGTGCCATTGCTGTGACCGATGAAGCTAATTCTGGCATTCGGAAAGCGGGCGATCGCCTCCGTATAGCGATCCATAAACCACCTCACGTTGGCCTGTCGCGACCCTAATAGCAAAAAACGCAGCATTGGAAAATAGCCATATCCAGACTTGATAGGTTCAACAGATCGCGCGCTCTGCTGTGCGACTTTCTCTAGCGCTTTGTCTACCTCAATAGCCCAGACGCCATTGTCACGAATGCCGTGCATGATAAAAACAACGTCGTCTTTTTGCTGTCCGATTTCGTGCTGATTGGCGACGAGATCGCCTTTTATCTTTGCGATGGGCGTAGCGAGTGCCTCGCAAAATTTTTCTTTGCGGTGAGCCCCTACGCCGGGTGTTGTGAAGTCACAAATAGAAGAATGACCCGTGTCTCGCAGCCTGATGTATTTAAAGTTGGTGTCTGATAAGACGTCTATATTGTCTTCTTCAGCAACAGTTTCATCAATATCGCCCAATAGCTGAATGGTAGGCACAAGATTTTCGCCTTGCGCTTGCCCTAGTCGAATCCATTGAACCCGCAAATTAGCAACAAAAGGAGAGCCTTGACGCAATCTAGAGAGAAACTTGCCGCGTCCTAATAGAGGAATAATTATCCATCCTAGTTTTTGGCCTATGTGAGTTAGCTGACTCGTTCGCGGTGCTTTTGTTGTAGAAATGCCACGATTGATTGAGGCCATTAAAACAATGCGTTCAACCTTTTGTACCCAAGGTAGGGGCTCGGCATGGTGAATGAGTGCCTCGTCTTCACCATAGCCTGCTGCAATCAAGTAAGTTTTACGGATAATTAGGCCGCCACCACTGTAGCCAATGAGAAGAATGCGTTCGTAGTGTCCTCCCTGTGGCCGTTTGGTGCGGTTTACGTCTGTCTCGTGAATGTATTGGGCTAGCTGATCTGCGACTCTTCGCGGATCGACATTTGAGAAGATGTGAGAGGCGTACTGGGGCACCAGGAGGTCGGCGTCTGGTAAGCGCTCTTTAATCGCTTCACACCAGTCTTGTAAGTTTTGCCCGATACCATGTAAAACAACAACTAAGTACTTATCCAAAATTAATTACATAGTCTTCTCCAACCCCCCTGAGTACTTTGTCGATGTACTGCCTCAAATTATCTAGACTCTCGTAAGCCTCAAATTCAATCCACTCATATTTCATAAATCGCCACAGGATTTCAATCAAATTAAGCTGTGGTGAGTAGGGCGGCAACCAGAATATCTCCACATTTCTAGCTTTCCAATCCTCAATTTTTGCCTCAATGGCAGCACTCGTATGCACACTGGCTTGATCCATCACAATCACGGTACGGCATTCACAGGTTTGACTAAAATCATCAATACAGGCGATCACCACCTCACTATTAATACTCTGCTCAAATACATACGGGGCTAACTGATTGCGCCGATTCATCAAACCCAAGACATTGAAACGTTTGCTGCGTTGACTCGGCAGTCCCAGGGTTTCCCCTTTTTCCTGCCAAGCATAGGGCACATAGGGCACTCGGCAAAAGCCACTTTCGTCCATATATCGGAGATCTAACTCACCTTGCTCATCTTGGCGCTTAAGGGCTTCTAACTGCTGCTTTTTCGTCTCATACTCGACGGGGTCGGGCTGTTTGGCCAGTGTCTTTCTGAGACGACGCCAGGTCATCGAAAAGGATTTCAGGATACGCTTGAGCGTCGTTTTGCTCACCACGACATCCCATGTCGCCTTAATTTTCGCCAGCACAGCATTGAGATTATTCGGTGTGGCTTTGGCCCAATCGCGGATTTGCTGCTGCTCGTCGTCGTTAAAAGTCATTTTTCGCCCGCGCCCAGGTCGGTCATATAACCCGACCAAGCGCGCTTGCTCCCAAGCCTCTAACCAGCTGTAGATAGTTTTGCGAGTGACGGCAAAGATAACCATCAACTCGGTGACAGGATAGCCCTCGAAACTCAGGAGGATGCAATGAGCCCGTTGCCGGACTGGATGGCGTGTACTCCGTTGATAAATCCGCTGGAGCAAGTGGATGGTCTCTGGGCTCAGTTCCTGAATAAAACGCTGTTTCATTGAGCTAAAAGCGATTCTCTATCAATTAGGTTGCCACTATTCATTATGATGTAAATGTTTTTGGCGATCTACTTAAAGTATTTGATTTGCCATGTGGCTCGGGTTGGGTATTGCTAAGCAACTGAGCTTTTCGCATTTTGCTACCCGCCGTGAATAGACCTGCTTTGTCTAGTTTACGACCTGTCTACCTCGATTCATCTGGCTGCTTAACTAATTGACTTATTCAAACAAATTGAGCCCAGTCGATTTGTTCAAGATTCAAGTAAATTTATTCAAGCAAATTTATCCAAGTCAGTGATAAAAGACGCTGTTGCCTGAACAAATTCAGCAGTTGACTCGTAAGGGGGTACGTTGCGGCCCGAAATGCAGACGCCCTCGGCCCGAGGAAAGCGATCTAGATAGTCTTGCAGGCGATCGCGGCTAGCCGTAGAACTGCTGTCGGCTTGTTTGGCGACGTTGCGATCAATCGTAGAGGCGGCTTCACCCATGACGACGAGAACGGGCTGCTGAATGCGGGCGATCGCACTGCTGTAATCTTGCCGCCAAAACCCAGCCAAAAACGAAAACACCGCGTACCGGCTGTCCATATCTCGTGAGCCAGCGTGCAGCATCGCTAGCCAATCGTCTGTGACATCTTTTGCGTTTTCAAATAGCTGCCGCTCTGAAAAAGATTGCAGAAAGGACTCACGACGAGCGTAGCGATAAAAGGCGCTGCCCAAAGGTGATGACAGCAAACGCCAAGCCAGCTGCGTTTTCCACTCGGGTGACTGAGAACTCATCAAGGGCCAGGCAGGCGGGCCTGAGAGCACTAGGCCAGCAATGCGATCGCCCGCTAGCGCCATCAGCTCTATAGCCACGGGCAGCAGCGCCCCCTGCACAACCAGCACCACCGGGCTTTCGGCGACCTGCTCAATAAAAAAAGCTAGCTGCTCTGCCCAATCTTGAGGCGTGTAGGCTCGCTGCGGCATGTCACTCTCACCGCAGCCCAGCAGGTCTAGGTTATAGATCCGGGCAGGACCGTTGGTTTGCGTCCACTGCTGGATGAACGGCTGCCAAAACCGGCGTGAAAGCCCAACGCCAATAGGATGAATCAGCAGCAGTGAGGGTGCGCCGTCAGGGGCTGCATTTGATCTGCTGTTGGGCACACAATTATGGGGCACGCGGTCGTAGGCGCAGCGGTAGTCTTTCCAGAGGTAGAATTCCATGTTTCTAGGATAGAGCACCCTAGACAGCGGTTAGCGATCTTTGCGAATCGTTTTGGCGTTGCGGATCGTTTTGGAATGACGTGCTTTGAGGATTGCGATCGCGAGGAATCGTCATCGCTAGCTGATCGGCCTGTAAGAGTGCCGCGCGCCAGCAAACCGATTCTACATGGGCACCCGCTAGCTGCGCGCCAGTCAGGTCTGCGCCAGTCAAGTCAGCACCAGTTAGATTAGCGCCGCGCAAGTCGCTGTAGCACAGCTTTGCCCCGCGCAAGTCGGCACCCGCCAAGTAAGCCAGACGTAGGTTGGCTAGTCTCAAATCGCTACGGTGTAGGCAAGCCCCACCAAAGTTAGCACCCATCGCCTCACAGCGAACCATCATCGCCTGGTGCAGGTTCGCCCATAGTAAGCTTGCGCCGGTTAAGTTAGCGCGCCACATCATCGCCCCGGTCAGGTCAGCGCCGTTCAGCGTTGCGCCGTTTAAGTTGGCGGCGGCCAGATCTGCCCAGCAGAGCTTTGCCTCCGACAAGTGGCGATCGCTTAGACTGCACTCACGCAGATCAACGCGCTCAAAGCTACGATGACCTGCTGCGTATTCTGCTAGAAGTCGATAAGAAAGCGTGTGATCGGCTTGCATGACCCGTACCTGTTACCGCCTGTGCTCGCAAATCTGCTCACTAATTTTCGTAGTAAGTCTCTGCCGTAAGCATGGGAGTTGTAACGTTACATTAACTAGATCTAATGTAACAAAACGTAACTAAAGCCGCAATGCCAAATTTGGTAGGTCAGGTTCGCTTTGGGCCTATACCTGTACAGGATAGTAGACCGGAGAGGTTAGTACACTGGCCTTTGAGCTGCGCAAACTGTTGACCAAGCGTCAAAGTCCATGCGCGCATCTAGTAGCCCGCTCACCTCGCCGCGATAGCCCACTAGCCGTTCTCGATTGAGTGAATCTGGCTCTGTATACATTGTGAGCTGATCTAACGTCGTGGCCGCACAAATCCAGTCTTTTTGGGCTCTGGCCCTAGCCAAGCGAGATTCTAGCTGATCGATTTCCCACTGCCGAGCTGAGATGCGAGCGTGCTCTATATAGTAGGTCATATTGTCGGCAGCAGCGGCAGCATAGGCGTTGTTGGGGCGAATGGCCAATGCCCGTCGAAAGTTGATCAGCGCGGTGTTAAAGTCACCTTGGCGAGAGGCCGCGTAGCCAACATCCATCAGCTGCTCGAACGTTGTCGACGATTTGGCTAAGCTGGCTGTGGGTACTGTGCTTGCCGCCCTAGCTTCACTTTGCGTCGGGCTAGATGCTAGGGTCCCAATGCTTGTCAACAGACCTGTGAGTAGACCAAAGCACATCGTACGATATGCCGTTCGGTAGAAAGAGCATCTAATTGTCTTAGAGGCAAAGGACAGCAGCATAGTGATAGCTTTGTTATAAAAATGAGTTGGGAATAGCCGCTGCCGGTAAAAGGCATGGCGCATCGAACAGCGTAAGCTATTCTACGGAGTGCTCACATGGGTAAAATCGACTAACCCTCACGGCTAAAACATCTAGAGACGGTTAAGGTATCCGCAGGTTTACTGGAAAGGGAAAAGCGATGAAAATATGGGTAGATGCGGATGCTTGCCCGAATGCGATTAAAGAAATTTTGTTTCGAGCGGCCAAGCGTACGGCCTGTCCGCTAACGCTGGTTGCAAACCAGCCGGTGCAGGTGCCTGCTGCGGTAGAGATGCTGGTGGTTCCGACTGGTTTTGATGGGGCGGATAACAAAATTGTTGAGCTGCTGAGCGCGGGTGATTTGGTGATTACGGCTGATATTCCGCTGGCGGCTAAGGTGCTGGGTAAGGGGGGCTATGTGTTTGACCCTCGGGGTGAGGAATATACGCAGAGAAATATTGGCGATCGCCTGTCGGTCAGAAATTTATTAGAGTCTTTTCGCGGGGGGGCGGAGCCTGTTGGGGGTGGACCGCCGCCTTTAAACAATCGCGACAAGGCAAACTTTGCGAATCGTTTAGACCGCTTTCTCGCAAAGCATCAGCCGCAGTCTTGAGTTTTCACAGTCTGGATTCTTTACAGCCTTGATTTTTCACAGCCTTGAGTCTTTACAGTCCTGAGTCTCGAACTTTGTACGTAATTTCTTCAATCGGCAGGCTTTCGTTGTCCCAGTCGTCATAGCGAATTTGCAGGCGTCTTTCGGCGGCATGGGTGACGAGCTTGCCGCCGTAGCGTTTGGCGTCGGTGCCCATGCTTTGGATGTGCACTTTGCCATTAAAGACCGTGGCCCGCGCTAGATAAATCACCAAATCATCGCGGGAGGGACGGTTGACGGTGGTGCTGGCGGTGAGGTGGGCTAGGCCCCTTTCGTCTAGCTCTTGGGTGAGTGCGATCGCTGTATTGCGAATGCCTCGAATGGCAACGATAACAGAGGCGATCGCCATCGTAATATCCACGCCCTCATCAGTTAAAATCTGCTGCGTAGAGAGGTATTGAAAATTCTCTTCTCCTAAGTCATCTCGGATGCGGCGATGAATCAGATTTTCGTTGTGATAGTCTGTCAGCGCGCCGACGATGGCCCCGCAGGCTGCTCTGGGTTCGCGCCAGGGCGACTCGCGCGTTTTGCCATACACCATATACTGAGGGCCTGTCTGATTGTTCTGGCGCAGTCGGCCTACGTGCGTTTTTAGATCAATCGCCACCAGTGAAATCGACTGCGGGTTGCCTGCATATAGCTGGTGCTTGAGCGGTTCGTCTAGCTCGTGAGCAACGGTGACATGAGCCAAGGTCGCGCCGTTATCCGTGCCGCCGCCTGCGGGGAAAAAGGCTTCTAGCTTAAGTTCGCCAATTTCTGAGAGGGTGGCAAAGCGGGAGGCGACCACGTCTCGGTAGCGCTTCGTGGCTTCGCCCTGGTGGATGCGATCGCCGCAGTTGGTATAGGCCAGCGTTGTTACCACGCTAGGCAGGCTGAGATCGGCCCCGCAGGCTTTCATCGCCGTTGGGCTATGGGCCGCAAACTGAAGCTCATCGCGCAAAATTTGCAGCCCTCTGATCAGGGCATAGCGATCGCTTACTAGCTCATTTAGATAGTTGTGATAGGCATTGCGCTCTGTGCCAAAACTCGCAGGCAGTTGCCAAAACTGATCGACTCTGTTTTGCGTTGCCGCCGCATTAAACGGTAAAGTCATCGCGATTGGTGGCTCCCTAGTTGACTTCTATATCTAGCCTTATATCGGACTCTGTGGCTATCGCTATGCCAGTTTGATAGAGAAATCAGTTATAGAGAAATTGGCATAGCGACGGATATAGCAACTTAAGCACTAGGTGACACATTCTTCGTAAAAGATAGCGAGGCAAGATCGCAGTATGATACTGACGGTTCAATAATTTAATAAAATCACGAGAAATTACTATGGCAGCTAAAAGTATCGGTCCTGTCGAACAGGCTTTTCTAGAAAAAGTGATGCAGCGCTCTAACATCCCAGACATTTACGATGCGCGCGATATCACTATTGTTGTATTTCGCGCCCTACGCGATTTGATTAGCACAGAAGCGTCTGAGCGCACTGAAGCCGCTCTAAGTGACGATCAAATTACCAAACTTTGGAAAGATGATAACCCTATCGTGGCGGCGCTATCTAAGCTAAGACCTCCTTTGAACGTCGATACAGAGACTTTTTTACGGCGAATTAAGCAGGAAGGCGGAGTGCCTAAAAACGTCACGCCCGAAGCGGCTGTGATTGCGGTATTTTCGACTGTGAGAGAAGAGCTGCCGCCAGAGCGAGTTAAGGAGATTGCTGGTTTTTTGCCTGACGGCCTTAAAGTGATGTGGGAACAGATTTAGAGATTTTTTCACGAGCTTTTTGTTGCTTAAACCGAGTCAATCGGCTGATTTGGGTGAGCGTTGCACTATCAGGCAACGCTCTACGATAACGCTCTATGAACAGCACTCTATGAACAGCGCTCTATGAACAGCGCTCTATGAACAGCGCCATGACAGCGCTCCACAACAGCGCTCCACGACAGCGCTCCACAACAGCGCTCCACGACAGCGCTCTATGATAGGAGCGAGCATCGGTCTGCTCGTGTATTCTACAATTGAGGAATCGCGACGGTATTTTCATGCTCGAACTGCCCTACTACAAGGCTAAGCAGGTTTCGGTTAATCGTAAGCGCCACTACGAGATAGCGGGGCATTGCTATCCAGGAATTACCTCTATTCTCTCAGCAACGAAGCCTTATGAAGAAAAGCAGCGGCTGTGGGACTGGCAAGACCGAATTGGTAAAGACGAAGCCAGAAAAATTACAACGAATGCTTCTCGTTCGGGAACGCGCATTCACAAGGTGATTAAGTCGCACTTGAGGCAGGAGCCGTATGAGCTGCCAGCGGGGCTAGGTGGCTTTTGGAATTCGATTGAGCCGGTGCTAGCAGAGATTGATGAGGTGCTGCTGGTGGAAGGGGCGGTGTGGCACCCGCTGAAGTTTGCGGGCTATCCGGATGCGGTGATGGTGTATGAGGGCGAGCTGTGCGTGTGCGATTGGAAGACAGCGCGTCGGCCCAAGCAGATTGAGTGGATTGGGGACTATTGTATGCAGGTGGCAGCCTATTGCTATGCGGTGAACTGGGTGTATCGGGAGACGGGGATAAAGATTGAAAAGGGGATGATTGCGATCGCGCTAGAAGATCACCCGGCGCAGGTATTCACACTAGATGCTGATGAGTTATTTCACTACTGGCGTAGTTTTCAAGCGCGGCTAAAGCAGTACTATCGGCAGCGTTTAGTCGGACGATAGCGAATAGACGGCAGGGCGCGCTGCAAATAAGGTGACAGACACAGCCTGGTGAAAATAGCCCGATCTGGTATACTCCCGATAAATTATGTCTGCTGTCGTTGCTTTGAAAGCGCTGCGTCGGAGATAATTTTTTGGAGATGCGATCGCCTTTTATATCACTTGTAAGGAGCCCCTATTCATGATTGGATTTATCATTACTTGGATTGTCACAACAATCAGTTTTATTATTCTAACCAAGCTGCCAACAGGCATTGAATCTGAAGATTTTACCAAGGCGGGTTTGGCCGCGCTGGTGTTTGGTTTGTTGAATGGCCTATTAGGCTGGCTTTTAAACAGTACGCTTTTGAACATTCTCTCTTTAGGGCTGGTCTTTCTCATTGGTAACACCATTTTGTTTGGCATAGCCGCGCTGATCGTTCAAGGGTTTAGATTGCGCTGGGGCGTCATGAGCGCTTTTCTGGGTGCTTTGGGTGTCACAATTATCAACAGTATTCTGTTCAAGATTTTGACAGTAACGGGAATTGTGGGTGTGGCGACGTAAATGCCAAAGCAATAGACGCTAAAGCCGTGCATCACATGTCAATTTTGGAGCTTGATTTTGAGACTGCATTAGCCTGATTGAAAGACTGGTTGCCTTTAAAGCGGAGAAAGCTGCTGAGTGGATAATGAAAGCGTCTTCTGGAAAATTGCTATTCCTGTCATTATTGCGCTTTTAGCAGGTGGCACGTCGCCTTGGTGGTGGCAAGAATTTTTTGCAGAGCAGCCCAAAACCGAGCCGTCTGTCTCTAATCCGACTGAACCGGAACCAACTGCCTCAGCAAGTCCCACACCAGCGCCAGTTTCTCCTGACCCAGCGCCACCGGATACTCCGGCTATACTTGATCGAGCCTCTATTTCAATTGCCTACACGGGTGATTATTATGGCTGTCGTTTACCGGTTGAAATTAGTATTGGAGACCGGTCGCTCTATCCTTCTGGTTCCGGTTATTCCTTTGTCTATAACGATGTTGCAGTAGGCCAGCAGCCGTATCAGATAGAAGGTCAAATCCAATGCCCTAGTGTTGGTAACTGTCAGGCTTTTGGTAACGGCTCTATCAATGTGATTCCGGGTAATGAGTATTATATCCGGTGGCAGAATGTAGCGGTCGGTCAGTAGACCTCTTGCAAAATAGATTTAATGCTACTATTAAAAACTTTGCCGAATTCCTTTAATATCGGCACTTTAGCTAGGGATATCCAAACGCTGCAGGCAGAGGCTCTTTTATTTAAAGCCCATAATCTTATCACAAAAGTAATTATGCAAGAGGTCTAGTGCAGTGTCATTTTGCAATAATGCGTTAACTAGAGAAAAGCATTAACCCTGTGAATACAAGGGTATGTAATTGCGATCGCTTTGATTGCACTCCCGCTCGAATGGTTTTAGCGGCTGATCAAAAGGATTACGGGTACAACAGAAAGGATTGCGGGCGTGATCAAAGCGATCGCGTTCGCAATCTAATAGTTTTTTCTATGTACATAAAGGAACGCATTGATGATTAAAGCAATTGCGCTCTTGATCGAAGGGTTTGAGTTGCCGAATTAAAGGATCGCGGGCTCGATCAAAAGAATCAGGCGGATGACAGCAGCGATCGCGTTCCCGTTCCAATGGTTTTAGTTGCCAAACAAAGGGAACGTCAGCTTGAACAAAAGGATCAGGCGTATGACAAAAGCGATCACGTCTCGATTACTCTCGATCATTACGGTAAAACTGTCTGTCGCTGCGATGAACCGTTTCACTGGTTATGGAAAGGCTATGAAGACGGGTTCAGATGCCTTTGTATAGTCATCTACTAAACTGTTTGCGGCAGGTTTTGTCGATTGATGTCATATTTGCTGTGTAAGTTTGCTGTCTTTGGTTATGCTGGAATTTCTTGCGCTGTCTAGTCTTAGCGCTGGTGCTCAGGTGCTGGTGAAGGATGTTTTGGGTCCGTTGACGAAGGCGGCGGCTGAGGACTTCTACAAGGACTTTTTGAAGCAGAGCGCGTCGGAGGCGATCGCACACCAAGCCCCAGACGCATTGAAGCGAGCGATCGCCCAGTCGATGAAACATTTCTTGGTGCTGTTCGGCTGATTGATAGACTGGTTGCTATACTGGTCGCTATGAAATAGGAGGAAGCCATCGAGTGGACAATGAGAGCGTCTTTTGGAAAATTGCTATTCCTGTTCTTATTGCACTTTTGGCCGGAAGCACATCGCCTTGGTGGTGGGAGGCATTTTTCGATAAATCGCCTGTCGTAGAAGCGCCTGATCCTGACCTGCCCGTCTCTCCCGTACCCGATCCTGCTCCAGAGCCCACCTCAGAACCCACCTCAGAGCCCGCTATACCACCTGTCTCTGAACGAGCCTCTATCACAATTGCCTATACCGGTGACTATTTTGGCTGTCGCCTGCCCGTTGAAATTAGTATTGGAGATCAGTCGCTTTACCCTGCCGGTAATGGCTATGTATTTGCGTATAATGATGTTGAGCTGGGTCAGCAGCCGTATCAAATAGAAGGACAAATTCAATGCCCGAGCATTGAATTTGTCAAGCATTCGGTAATGGCTCTATAAACGTGATTCCCGGTAACGAGTATTATATCCGGTGGCAAAATGTAGCAGTGGGTCAGTGCAGTATTATTTTGCAATAGTTTGGCCCAGTAAACGATCCCTGTACAAGTGCTAATTTTTCATGAGAATATTCTTGAAAGCCATGCTAAACAGAGGTTACATAGATTCTGCCTATTTTAGGCTATGAATTCTCAGCCTGATTTTTTGTAAAAATCCAAATCTTTGGTCTAATTTCCCCTGAAAATAATTCAATTTAGCCGCAGCAAGATTTCTTGCGTTGAGCGAAACCTAGAGCCAGAAGGAAAAATCGGGCTTCTGAGCATCTAAAAATGCCACTTGTACAGGGATCGCCCAGTAAACCTAATACTTAAATGCTAGAGATGCTAAAAAAAGGCCATCATTCATAGCTTCTCAGTACTGAATCCGTATTAGATAATCTTGCTAATGATTTCACCAATAGGGCCAGTGATAAAACCCGCTATTAGAGGAGAAATCATAGCAACAAATTTCAGAAGAAAGCTCTTTAGCGAAAAAGTGAACCCATGATCGAGTAGTAAATTATCTTTTCCTTCATTTTCTTCATTTCTTTTCGGTAAACGTTTGGCAAGAGATTCTGCACGATATTGCAAGACGAGAACAGCAGGGAGGTAGCTAGCGGCTAGCCACAAGCTGTATAAACTGCCCCACAGAATGATTAAGCTTTCTGAAAAGAGTGTCGCCTTTTTCAGCAAGTCTTCGTCAGTCATGTAAGCTAGGGCCCAATGAAAAGTGGCTTGGAAGCCCAAAACAGCGATGACTAACATAAACGCGCTGACATAAAGTAGCCAGCGAAGCTGCCTGGTACGCTCTGATAACTCCTGCAAGCTGTTTTCATTTTTCTCTTTTTCCTGCTTGTCTGAGCCAGTGACCGGACATATCAACAGAGTAACAACTGCTAGGAAAATCAAAAAAATTGCTGAAAATCCGAAAGCGTACATCAAAGACGCTACTTGAGTAATATGAGAGACATCCTTTTCAATCGTAATTGTAAATAAACTAACAAACACGCGCATATATAAGTTACGACCGTGGTACAGAAAGCCGCCGAGTGCTAGCGCAATGAATATGTCTGAAAACGTCAGCCAAAATGCAGTCTTTCGCTGTTTTTTAGCAGAAAGCTGTTGGTAGATAAGTCCAGAAGATAATATAAAAGCAGTAATACAAGACAAAGTATATAAAATACTTAGGAATGTCCAGTTTATCCGTTTAATGTACAGATCACTCATCATCTGAGAGTTTTGAGCCTCTTTTGGTCCATTTTCCTGCGCTTGCGGCGCAATAATAGCTGGGATTTGCTCCGCCTGTTCGGATAGTTGATCTATAACAAATATCTTACGCAAGTTTTCAGTGCTAGAAATATCTTGGCATTGACGCCCCTCACAATAAATCAGCGTTCGAGAAAACGTACTGTAGATACAAAGTACAAAGATTAGTGCCCAAACTGGACTGAGTGAAACTAATATGTTGTATTTAGCTAATTTTATTATCATCACTCAAATTTAAGCTCCTGCTGAGGGTTTCAGCCTAGAATTCATTTAATACTTGATGCTGGGTGAAGTGGGCCGATGCATAGTGAAGTGGATTACAAAGCTTTACATCTTATAAAGACAGCTTAACTCTGAAGGAGCTACATAATTAATACTTGAGTGTTGCGCTCTCGTGAAAGAAAAACATATTTCGTCATTTCAGCTAGAATTCTAGTAGGACTGGTTGGAGCTAATTGATATCAGCCTTCTTCAGAACACACCGTACTGTCTAGGTTTGACGGAACGGGTCAACGGAACCCTAGCTCAATCCACAAAGAACCTGTGGTACTTGCAAGGATCGTGACCAGTGCCACCTATCCAGATAGATAACGTGAATTACTGAGTGGGTTGCATAATCCTTATCCCAAACCATATGAGGATGAAATTATCGGTGAAATCCAGGCTGCTAAATAGTTTTAGAGAAATCTTCGCTTGATTAAGGCAGCAAGCGAGCACATTTATGGTGCAAGGAAAAGGGTTCTGACATCCGAAAGAGTCAATTTAGGGCTTTTTTCTCTGGTGAGAGCGCAACACTCAAGTTAATATGTTCTCAACGAGCATTGCATATCACCTCCTTTTTAGTTCAAATTTCGTGATAAATTTTGCTAGGTATCTGATTATTTAATAGCTGATGAAGTCTTTGTTGGTCAGGTGGCTTTTGTCAAAATAAGCTACCGGCCTATTAAAGCAATAATCTTTCACGTATCTGCAATGATTCCGTTAAAAAACTTCGCCTCGACGCTTGCTGTGAATATTTTTCATGTGCTTTTTAACGGTACTGCAAGCAATAAACAGCTGAGAAGCAATCTGGCTATAGGATAAGCCTTGAAGGTAGCAGCTCCAAACTTCCCTTTCTCTTGGCGTCAGGTTATAGCGAAAAGCGTCACCGTGCGATCGCTGTTGAGCGCTTTGAGTCAAATCCTCTAAAGTAATCAAAATGCAGGCTGGTAAGGCAGTATTGAAATCAATCCACTTAGCTTGAAGATGAACGCGTAGTTCATTTTCACCAAACAATTCTTCTTGAAGGAGTATCTTCTCTCTTGGAAATACAGACTGACTGTCTGTTAGGAGTTTGCAGAGCACCTGAATAGACGGTGGCAATACAAATTTAGAAACGCAGCTTATGGAAGAGTTCGAAGCTATTTGAGCTTCTTGAAAAATCGCTTGGCAGAGTTGTTCTGCTTTTGGCGTAGCGTGTATCAAACTTGCATTCTGATCAAACAATAGTGATCCCTGCGAAGGAAATATCTGCCCCCAGAAGCACTCAAAAACGGTCTCTAGCAGATCATTTGAGGTAAGTGTTTTAGACTGGTGAATATAGGAGCTGAACTGTATTGGTAGTAAAGATGTCTCAGGCGCAGTGGATTGTTCCAGTGCGCGATTTGTCATTTTCAGTATCATGTGTCCTCTTCGAGGTAGAAGCCGTAAGTAATACCTCAGCATTGCTGTCTTTGCGGCTTGCAAAGCAACTTTTATTGATGAATTGCTAACCTTCCTAAATTAGGATACATTCCTTGCAAATGCCTAGGAGCATGGAGAGAGGCTACTTACGGGGAAGGCTGTGGGCCGTTAGGATATGGTATCAGGCGAAAGATGTGGGCTTCAGGGGGGAAGGAGTGGGAAGTTTTCCTCTAATATTAGTTTAGACGTAAGAACTGAGACGGCTGTCCTTGGTTTGGTCTACTTGTGCATTAGGAGACTTACTTTCAGTGGGCGATCAAATCAAGGCTGCCGATGTTAATAGTTGGTTTCCACTAAAACTTCAAACGTGCTACGCAGAGCGTATCATTGGGCAGTCAGGATTAACTCCCAAGCAAGCTACTTACTTTGTCAGACTCTGGGGCTATGGTTATCTTAAGCAAGAGGGTATGCAGAAAGCGCCGATTAAGTCGCTGTGCCGTCGTGTTCAAAGCTTTTACTGTGCCCGAAGTGAAGCTGCAGACCTGTTTTACCCTGACGGAGAACGCGGTAGTCACCGATCAGCAGGACTCATGCTTGATAGGCTAGTCTCTAAGAAATTGCTCAGGCGCGAAACTTTTGAGGGCAGCATTACCCGACTCAGTCTACATATTCCAGACGGATTCTTACTGCTAGGTACAAGTCAAGTCAACGAACTCTATGCGGATGCTTTTAACGTTAGGAGCGATACGCCTCTGGTTGCAGATTTCTTAGAAGAGTTGTATGGCTTTGATAACAAGCGACCTGAAGATATGGCTCATCAAATAAAAAAAGGGTTGCGGCAGTGGGCTCGTCAGTATTGCACTGGGCTACGGGTCATCAGACAAGCTTCTGATGATTCACCGGTTGGCTTTGCCGCCTTTTTCCCAACGAATGCTGTATCTGAGAAGAAATTTAGCATGGCACCTAGTGCGAGCTTACATTTGAGTCGGTTAGCCGACGTAGATCCGATTGAAGTTGCTAGTCCAGGCGATAAAGAATGCTATGCCGTATATATTCGTGGTTGGCAGCTGCATCCTGATATGTGGAGCTATGAAGCCGCTGGTCTCCTTTTTCAAGACTCACAAAACACATTGAAGCAGATGCAAGAAGATTTCCCAAACTTGTGTGACATCTATAGCATTACAATTCATCCTCGATTAGAGGCTTTTGCTCTAACGCTTGGGTTTAAGGCACTAAAGTCTGACTCAGATTCTTCTCTGCGCTGGTTGTACATGTCATTAGACAAGTTTTTAGCTTTAGATTACGAAGATGCTCTGTTGAATTTCGACTTTAGAGCTTGGTGAGAATCTAGGAAAAAGGTATCCCATGAGGGGACTATCCGTATACAAATTTGTGCAGTCTAATAAAGGAGATTCAATCATCTTTATTGGACTAGAACTCAATGAAATCTTCAATAGAAGCCCCACTCATCAACAAGATTTATACCTCTACTCATAAAGTCTTCAGTCTTAATTCCTCTAAAATTAATGCGATAGATACTTCAGTCGCTCGTAGACATAACTGGCTGTCTAGGCACAATTCAACAGCCATTACGAAGGTTTGCCTAATTGCGGTTTGCTTAATATTGTTATCTGCTCCAACTGCTTTAGCAGGAGCTGTTGGGAGTGTAAAAGATCTAGGAGGAGTTGATTTAGATAGATATTGTCGTAATGAATATTCAAGCGGATACGTTGTAACGGTAGGTAGTAGCGCTGTGGACTGGCGCTGTAAAACAGGGGGTGATGTGTTAAACATTTCGGTAGACGATGTTTGCAAGAAGCAATATAACCTTAGTGCGTATGCTCATACAGACAACTGGCGTGACCTTTACTCGTGGAGGTGTGTCGAACGAATTAGATAGGTGTTTGTAAACAACAGAATGAATTTAGTTGGGGTTGATTGAAGCTATGGATAGCTCAATTTTAGGAATGTATGCAAAAAAGCTCAATTTCTGGAATTGAACAGCCTTTTATTGGTTAAGTAGTTATCCGGGCTAAATCAACTCGACCAAGTCAATGCCGGACGAAAGATATTTTTTATATGAGCCCTCGAACAATGAACGACTGGAATCCTAATAGAGTCTTTGATACCCATCTAGATCTGCAACTTTCTAAAGAGGAGATATACGACATCAACAAAAAACTCAAAGATGACATTGTTGGTAATGACTATGGCCTTGCCGATGCCGTTTTTGCTGGAGGTGGCGTTAGGGGCATAGCCTTTTTGGGGGCGTTGAAATGCTTCGATCAAGTCGGCATAAAGTTTCGGAAAGTGGGAGGCACCTCTGCAGGTGCTATTACTGCCGCCTTGGTTGCTGCTGAAATACCCACAGACGATCTGGCAACGATTGTTGGCGGATTGGACTTCACCAAGCTCCTTAGTAAGAAAACAGATTGGCGTATTTTCAACTTTTCGCCAGATAACGATTTAAAGGGCTGGAACCTTCTTTGGACGTTCCTCAACTTGTCAATAATAGGCCGTAGTGGCCAATATTCCTCAGAACCATTAAAAGATTGGTTAGAAGGCAAACTCAAGCTCTATAAGATGGAAACATTTGAATCATTTTTGAAGCTACAGGAAGATGAAAAGTGGTTTAATCAGCGAGATTTGAAAATTGTTGTATCAGATATAAGCCACCAAGAAATGCGCGTGTTGCCGAAAGACTTGTGCAAGTATGACTGCGATCCTAAGTCTTTTCTTGTGGCAGAAGCAGTTCGGCTATCAATGAGTATTCCTTTCTTCTTTGAGGCCGGAAGCCTAGGCACAGAGGACTCATCGTGCATTGTAGATGGTGGAGTGCTAAGCAACTTTCCTCTCTGGATTTTTGACACAAAGTCAGGCGAGAGACCTAACTGCCCAACTTTTGGTTTCCAGCTCAAAGAAAAGCCTAAAGAGAGCCTAGAAGCAGCAGCGAAAGCAGAGAAGCCTTTAGCAATACTACAGTCTATGTTTAACACCATGCATGTGGCCCATGACAAGCATTATGTGGAAGAGCATCAGAGCCGACTGATTGAAATTGTCACTGATGCGGATTTGACGACTAAGTTTGGTTTGACAGACAGCGACAAGAATGAGCTGTATCGAGCAGGCTACACGGCAGCAAAGGAGTTTTTGAAGACGTGGAGTTGGCGATCGCATCTAGAGCGGCGTGGCTTTTCGCCAGATGACAACCAGAAAACTATAAAATCGAAAGAGCTTGTAAATGCATAAATTTTGCTTGTTCGAGACTGTAAAAGTAGGATTCAAACGCGTCAGAAATAAATAGCTAGTTTTACCAATTACGGAGCACAACGTGCCTATCTATGAATACTCTAAATGCGGATACTTTAGAAACTGCATTCACTCAGTTAGATATATTTCTCCGAACTGCGTTGCTTGCAATTAGAATAAGTTTTATAGGGTTCACTCACACTCTAGATAGGGCTTTTAACTCTCTATGGCTAGCGAGCGTTGCCAGTGCTCATTGGCTCTATGCCTATACAAAGGCGTATAAATGGCCTTTAATAGTTCTGTTTGGGGTGCTCTTTTTGACTCTTCTTGTAGCGTTGGTTGAATATGCTAAAGTTTGCCGCCAAGAGGAAGGAAAAACTAGTCGAGCGCTTATAGAGGCTAGTCGCCAGATGTTTATTGCTAGTGAAGAGCTCGAATTAGAAAGTTATAAAGTAGATCGCATTTCAACAGTAACAGAAAATATCCTAGGTTCTTTGTTTGGAGTTGTTCGTCAGATTATGTTTCCGTATAGTGGCGTTGTAAACCTCGTACCCAAGGTGTTTGCTGAGCTGACAGGGGATGAATCTGGGGAGCCGCCCCCTTAACACTGACCATCTCTACAAAAACGAGGCTGTCACGCTTAGCCAGGGCTATTTCATTCTAGGCAACAAAGGGAATACTAGGAGAAGTCGTTTATTGCCGTCTTTCCAGCCATGAGCACCTTAGCAATCGTCGAAGCCTTTGAAGACTTACCTGATGCCCGACGGGGCGCAGGTAAACGCCATCAGCAAGCGCTTTGTTTATCGCTTTTTACCCTAGCAGTGAGCGCAGGTTGTCGAGGCTTCTTAGCCATTAGTGATTGGCTCGATAGCTATCGAAAGGAGCTTCTAGAACTGTTCTCACCGCCTAAAAACCGCTTGCCTTCCTACAGCACAATTCGTCGAGTCCTGCTGAATTTGGACTACGAAGCCTACAGTCTCTGTTTGGCCAAATTCTTTGAAATTGAACCTTTAGCCGGTGAAACTGTGGCGCTAGATGGCAAGGTCTTGAGAAGGTCGTATGCCCGTGATACGCCTGCGAGCACGACAGAATCTCACCGAGCCATCCAACTCGTGAGTGTCTATGCCGCCCTGCGTGGTTTAATTTTGCCGGTTCAACAGGTTGATAAAAAGAGCAATGAGATCACTGCGCTGCCACCCGTGCTCAAGACATTAGCCCATCGGGGTGTGGTCTTCGCTTTTGATGCGCTCAACACCCAAAAAAACATGTGAGCAGATTATTGACTCGGGTAACCACTACTTGGGTGCGCTCAAAGGCAATCATGGTAATTTTTTCAAGGCCATTGAGTCAAATTTTCAATCAGAAGCTCATATCCACTCAGTGGAAACTGGTCATGGTCGGGTAGAGCGACGCACTGTCAGCCTCTGTCGGAACCTCGACTTGTTTCCGCAGGCATCCCAATGGTCAGGGCTGAAGACGATTGTTAAGGTCACCAGCTATCGACATATTCTCAAAGGCCAGTATCTATTGATCAAAGAACCTGCTATCCGCTATTACATCAGCTCTTTGGAAGAATCGGTTGAATCCTTTGCACGGCGTATTCGAGAGTACTGGCAAGTGGAGAATAAGGTTCACTATGTGCGAGATGTGACACAAGGGGAAGACGCCTCTAGAATTCGGGTGCAGCCATTACCCAACAACTTTGCCATCGCTCGTAATTTAGCGCTCAACCTGTACCGAGACCATGGCTTTGTCAATATGGCTCAAGCACAACGTAAAGCTGGACAGGGCCTTGATTTACTCAAATCTCTCTTTAGAATGAAATAGCCCTGCACGCTTAGCTGATGCTGGGCTAGCATTTTTTCAATACCCCGCACGCGACCCATATGATTTATGTCATATTTGCTGTGTAAGTTTGCTGTCTTTGGTTATGCTGGAATTCCTTGCGCTGTCTAGTCTTAGCGCTGGTGCTCGGGTGCTGGTGAAGGATGTTTTGGGTCCGTTGACGAAGGCGGCGGCTGAAGACTTTTACAAGGATTTTTTGAAGCAGAGCGCGTCGGAGGTGATCGCACCCTAAACAAAAGACCTGCATAGATAGCTGATATCTCTACCCTTGCTGCAATTGCCAAGGTTTCTTTTCAAAGGCAGTTGACACCCGTAAAAATACTGATACGCTAGTTTCTAAGGCTATTGCCTGTGCCCCCGCGCGTGGCAATCGCTTAAACCGCTCAAAAATTTAGCTAAACGCCCGTGCTGACTGTTTGCACCAGTCAACACAGGCTCGCCCCTTAACTGATCTACCCAGTCAAGAGGTTATGTGCATGATATGCCATAGCCGCCCTGACTTCGTGCAAGTTGGGGCGGCTAAATTTTTGCGCTTTCTTCCACCTCGTAACAACATCCGACGGAGAAACCGTAAAAATGACAATCTATACGCCATTTGTCTTGCCCGCAACAGCGCCAAGACAACAGCCCCGCTCGCCCATCTGCTTCACCCAAAAAGAAGAGCTGCGCCATATTCTGCTCGGTAGTCCTAGCGCCATCCGCCAGGTCATCTACCAGCTCCACACCCTACACTACGTAGAACCCACCCTGTGGAGCCCCATCACCGCCGTCAGCGAACAGCTCATCATCACCCCAAAACAAGGAGAAGCCATCAGCCTGTTGCGGCGATCTTTGTAGCTTCCTGCAATGCTCTACCGCAGCGATGCTGTCACGCTGAGCTGACGCTGGGCTAGCGTTTCTTCAAATAGGGAGGTGGGTAGGGCTTGTTCTACAGGCCAAACGCCGGGCTTGTTTAGCTGGCCCGAGAGAATGAGCTGCGCGATCGCACCTGCCCCACACCCTGCACAAAACGCCGTATCTTCATGGTCAAAAGTAGCCAGATAAGAGGCGGCGTGCCCATCCTTTTCACCCTCAATCTGAATACGCATCGCAATGCCCACGCCCGTTTTTGGATCGGTGGCCTGCGTCATGCGATAGCTAATTTGTGAGACAGACTCAATCAGCTTAGGATTTTTGAGGATGGATTTGGGCAGGCGAGCCATTAGCCACGTCATGCGGTTGTAATAGTCGGGCACAGAGCCAAACTTGGTGATGATGGTTTTGAGCTGGGGGAAGGTATCGGCGACGGTGAGCGCTTCGACGGTGTTGAACCAGTACACGCCGCCTTTGCCATAGCGTGGAAAGCTGAGCACTTCTCTTTGGCTGTAAGGATCAATCGCCTGCCAGCGCCCGTTGATTTTTGACATAAAAGGTGTTTGCAGCTCAATAAACGTGGTGCGCATGACGGTGACGCCAGCCCCGCCAGAGCCTGCAACCAGATAGCTAAGGTGAACCTGCTCGGCAGTGTCTAGCTGCTCTATGCCCTGACGCACCATACTGCCAGAAATGCCAGGAAAAATGCCGGTGCTGATGATAGCGGTGACGTCTGCGGCCTGCGCCTGCTCGCGATATCTAAGCGCTTGGTTTACATAGTCTGGGCTGTCGGCAACGTCTATATAGGGCTTGCGCTGGGCGATGCAGCTAGTGAGGACGTGGTGATTGCGGCTGCGAAAAGGGCCCGCGCAGTGAATGATTAGGTCGTGGTGGGCGATCGCACTTTCTACCGCCGCTTCATCTTCTAAATCAATTGACTGGAACGTTCGGTTTGACTGATTTTTTAAGTCTGGAGGGGCTGCTAGACTTCTACCAGTGACAGTAACTTGGGCAGCAGTATGCGTAAGAATATCAGCCGCAACGCTACGACCAATGCGCCCGCTGCCGCCAATGACAAGTACTTTCTGAATCATAGAATTCGAGGTGTTCTGTAGGAGGCTAGGATCAAGCGCCAAAGATAGAGCGTTAAGGCTCCTTAAATCCTAGCTCTTTTAAGATCCGCTCAATCTTTTGCTGGTGATTGCGCTCCCACGATTCTAATGACTGGGCCGCATCTTTATCTGTTCTATCTTTAGCAATCTGCCAGACTGTTTCTGCCTGAGCCTGTGGAATAACGGCAATACCTTCTTCATCGGCAATGACAATGTCTTTGGGGTAAACGGTGACGCCGCCACAGGTGACAGGCACATTCAGCTCTCCCAGCGTTGCTTTGACGCCGGGCTTGGGGATGCAGCCTTTAGCAAATACCGGAAAACGGGCCTCTCTAACTTCGGCGATGTCTCGAATCATGCCGTCGATGATGAAGCCGGTGATGCCTCTTTTTTGCGCGATCGCACACACATTGCCACCGCTCATCGCATAGTCACTATCGCCTGCTTCTACAACAATCACATCACCGGGAGCCGCTCGGTAAATGGCCGCATGGAGCATGAGGTTGTCTCCAGGGGCGCAGCGGACGGTGTAGGCGGGGCCTGCGATGCGTGGAATTTGGGGCCACAGCTCGCGGATAGTGGGGGAAATGAACTGCGATCGCGCTAATCCGTCCGCATAAGCAGTAGGCGAGAGGGCTGCATACTTCTGATAAGCATTCTGAGAAACGTTTGGGCCAGCAGCCATTGAAGACACATCCATAGTGATAAAAGAAGTGATAGAAGAAGAACGGCAAGACGAGCGTTCAAAGAAGGACGTAGACAAGGGTGAGAAGGCAACTACGTAGGGATCATATTGGTAGGTTTATATCGCCGAACAACATGATCTGCAAATGCCCTAATTCATTAGAACATTTGCTACAGCTAGTCTCGTACATTTAGGTCAACGCTTCTGGACACACTAGCGGGTCAACCATCTTCATAACTTCCTCACATTTTCAGGCGATAAGTAAGGGGTTGGAGCTTGATAGGTGCTACCAACAACGGTCATTAGGAAAAAATCATGTCCCCAGTCCCCTTTCAAACCATCATGGTAGGTATCGATACCACTGAAGTGAGTGAGGCAGCTTTTGACAAAGCCCTAGTATTAGCAAAAGCGCTTACGGCTAAGCTGCTAGTTGTTCACGTATTGAGCCCAACAGACTGCGACAGACCGCAGCTTGCCTGTAGCTATTCGTCAACAGGGGCGCTTATGGAAATAGGCGCGGCTTCTTACCAAAGTGATACAAGAGAGTGGAGTGCCTACACAGCCAGCTATGAAGCACTGCTAGCTCAAAAGATTCAGAGCGCCGAAGACGTTGGTGTAGAGGCAGAGTCTATACAAACGCATGGTATTTCGGGCGCATCGCTATGCTATTTGACCAGCAGGCGAGAAGTTGATCTACTAGTCGTAGGCAGTCATCGTCGTCAGGGGCTTGCTGCGCTCTCGGCAGGCAGTACTAGCCACTACATCATCAACCATGCCCCCTGTCCTGTGCTGGTTGTTCATTCAGACACAGAGGGGCGAAAGCAGTCTCTTTTAGGCAACGCTTTTTAGTTTCTTTCGAGCCATTAGCGACTTATTAAGTGCCTTAAATAGGGGACTAAAAACATAGCTCTTTAAACACAGCTCTTTGCGCTCAATTAGCCAGCCGATCTTCTATCTGCAAAACTCTCTGATTTAGCTCTATTACTAGCGTTGCCAAGTTATCAAACTGTTCGTCTAGCGTGGGATCTCCCAAATTTGAGGGACGCTCAGATGGGCTCGCTGGTTGGCCAGTTTGAACAGATGAGTTGGTGCCCCGAGAGAGCTGATTTTGAAGCTGATTGACCTGACTTTGCAGTGCGCTTACTTCAAACTCTAGGCGCGCCAGTCGCGGATCGCTGAGCCCAGCCGCGTCCACAGGTTTAGTCCCAGAGCCGAACCCAGGGCCAAATCCAGAGCCGAGCCCAGGGCCGAGTAGCAGCGCGCCGCAAAGCACCAACGCCAGCGGTAGCCAAAATAAACGTTTAGAAAAAGACTTCATTTGCGATCGAAAGATCCGTGTTTTTGTTTTATTCTAACGGTCTTATTCTAATGGCTGACTTCTGCTTTGTTTCTACCGCCGAGCGATTACCAAAGAGCAACCTGCGCTCGTAAGATATGCTCTTATAGTTGGCTCAGCTAGTAGCTGGCTCAGCAACGATCACCATACCTCAACAGCAATGCCTTCCCTCACCTGCGCCGACCTGATCGCAACTTATCCTGACGAATGGCAAGCTGCTACCATTCATCCTTTTCTTCAGCAGGCTCAGCAGGGCACGCTTGCCGCTAGCCAGTTCAACACTTGGCTCGTTCAAGACTATTTATTTGTGGTTGAGTTCACCCGCATGGCTGCTCAGCTGCTGGCCGTTGCGCCCGCTGCACATTTTGATACGCTGCTGAGCGGCATGGCTGCGCTAAAAGACGAACTGCTGTGGTTTCAGGTAAAGGCCGCAGAACGCGCTTTGCTGCTGACCGGTTCACCCCAGCCAACTTGCCAGCGCTACTGCCAGTTTATGGCTGATTTGGCGAGTCAGCCCTATGCAGTACAGGCCACGGCGTTCTGGGCGATTGAGCTAGCCTATAACCAGGGATGGCAGCGGCACGCTCCGATGCCTGAGCCCTATACAGAATTTGCTGACCGCTGGGGAAACCCTGGGTTTACTGACTATGTGAGCGAGCTAGAGCGCCAGGCTGACAGTGCTTTGGCTGTTGCTAGTGGAGCTGAGGAAACCGCGGTTAAACAGGTTTTTGTCGACGTTGCACTACTAGAAAAAGACTTTTGGCAGATGGCCTTTAATGCTTCGAAGTAAAGGCGATTTTTACTGTGTGGCTGAAGATCTGCGGCTGAAGATCTGCGGCTGAAGATCTGTGGCTGAAGATCTGTGACTGAAGATTTGTGGATAAAGATCTGTGGATAAAGATTGCAGATGAAGCCGGTTAAAGGCTGTTGAGAAAAGCGCTAGCTTTTAGCCAGGCATTTTGCAGAATGATGCCGACTGCGATCGCCATCACCCCAATCAAGAGTCCTTTGCCTCCTGGTACTAGTGGTTCTGACGGTGGCGAAGCGTTTCGCATCTTCCAAACCACTAGCACAGGAATGATGCCAAACAAAATAGAGTTGCCAAAGGCACCAGCAAAGTCAATCGCCTCAAAGAAAATATTAGGATCGACGAACGACAGCAGTAGTGGCAGCGTCAGCGTTAGGCCGTAGATGATATTTCTGCGCGCCTGTGCTATTTGGCTAACTGTCTGTTCGGCTAATCGTTTGGCTATCTGTTTTAAGGCGCTCTTAAAAATGTCTTCAAAAATATCTAACAGGCCAAAGATAAAGCCAATAAACGAGGTTGCGATCGCCACTTCCGAAAATACCGAAACTGCCACCCCTAGCAGCGGATGCGCTGTTCCCTGACGCAATAGCTCAATTGGGTCAAGGACCGTACCTGCTGCGAGTTCGCTATTCAAATTGCTATCCACCGCTAGCGCCTCCACCCCTACGCTCGCCAGAATCACTGCATTCCAAAGCACAAACATCGTCAGCGGAACGAGCGACCCGATCACAATCGACCGTTTTACTTTACGAACATCGCCTGCTAGCTGCGTGGTAATCACCGGCACCACGTTTTGATACACAAACGCTACAAACATGACCGGCACCGCCGAACTCACTGCCGCCCACTGCTGAAACTGCCACCGCGAAACGTCTATCTGCTCTAGCGTTAGTCCTAGCAGT
Organism: uncultured cyanobacterium; assembly: GCA_963833005.1. Taxonomy (GTDB): domain Bacteria; phylum Cyanobacteriota; class Cyanobacteriia; order Phormidesmidales; family Phormidesmidaceae; genus Phormidesmis. The sequence goes on from CAWHWK010000005.1 coordinate 42,771, forward strand.
CCGCCAAATGACACGACGACAAAAATGACCAAAATGCTGTTAAGCCTTGTGGTAAAGCGCTTGCTGCCCCAATATAAAATGCCGCCAAATATAGCTACAAACGCCACATGCCCCCACCACAGCGGCACAGTTTGCACAACGCCCACCGCTCGCCCAACGCTGGCGATCGCATCTGCCAAGATATCGCCGCCTCTGGCTACATAGGCAACCAAGAGCGCATAGTGAATAAAAATGTAGACGATTCCGGCTGCGATCGCCCCTCGCTTACCCAGGCTCAGCCGTACCGTCGCCAGCAGACCCACATCAGCACTGCCTGTTTGCCGCATGGCCTGCAAATTCGCCTCTGCAATCAGCAAGCCAGAAACCAGCATGTATAGCCACGCCGCTACCATTAGCGCCGTCGATGGCAGTAAACCTACTGGCAGCGTCACTGCTGGCAGCGCCAAAACCCCCGCGCCCACGGTTGTCCCGGCAATTAGCGCCGCACTGCCGAATACGCTGCCCGGCTTTTTGGGTTTAGTCCTTGTCTCGCCAGATTTTTCCTGACCAGCCTCGCCTTCAGACTGTTTAGCATCCACATCTGTCGGCGTTTGATTATCAGTTTGATTACCAATTTGATTATCAGAGGCTAGCTGAGCAAATATCCTAGAAAAAAGAGAACTCATGTCATGCTGAAAGTGAGGACTAAATAGCTGAATTCAAAAGGCGCTATGTTTTTGACGATTCTTTCTCTTTTTATCGGCTATCTTACCTTGAGTGTGAGTATAGCTTTGCTCTATTCTGTTGGCGCTAGTACTCCTGAGTTCAGTTCGGCAGGGCAAGGTGCGATCGCTCAATTTGTGGCCTTTGCGGCTATTTGTAGCCTGGGTTTTGCCACGCTCAGCGGCTACCTAACGGCAATAGTGGCAAAGCGCGCCCCGATTTTTCATGCTGGACTACTGGCTGTTTTGCTGACCGTCATCTGGGGGATTTCTACCTTCTTTGGGCCGACGGCTCAGCCGCTATCGGTTGCTATTCTCAATCTAGCCACTGGGGTCGCAGGGGTGATGGCTGGCGGCTGGTGGCGGCTGCGGCAGATGAGGGCTAATGCTGAAGGCTAAAAAAAGCCAGAGCCGTACGGCTTCACGCTTTGATGCCAAAGTAGGTGAGAACTAGCTCTGCTGTGCCGGTGTTGATTACTTCATGGCTTTCATGAGGGGCCACGGCGATGCAGGTGCCTGGGGTCAGCGCGTAGGTTTGACCGTTGATTGCGATCGCGCCTTCGCCCGACTCTACAAAAAACACTTCGTGCATATCCGCATGGGTATGGGCCTGCGCGACCTGTTTCGGCTGGAACCGGGCCTGAGAAAAATTGGTCAAATGGGGCAAGTCACCCATTCTCAGCATGACCTGCTTTGCGATCGCCCGGTTATGAGAAACAGATTCTGTGGGCAGCTGGCTGAGGCTAGTAATTTTCATCGTAAATACAATACGTCTTGCAACAAGAAGCCTACCAGATGCTACCTGATAGGCTTTGATCACGCTGTGTTTTAGCTGCTCCCAGCTACGATCTTTGTATTCACTCTGTATTCGATTTTTACAGCCGCGAGCTTACAGCCGTAATCCTTACAGCGAGGGCGCGATAATTTGCTCGGCTCCCGGCATATTCATCACCTTAGAGAGCGGCGCGGCGTTGGGTACATCCGGCAGGGTTGTTTTAATCTGAGCGGCTACTTCTGTTGTCTTGACGCTGTAGGTTTGAATCGCGATTTTGGGATATAGACCAATGCCGATAATCGGTATTAGCAGGCAAAGGGCTACGAAGGCCTCGCGGGGCAGCATTTGCCAAGACTTATCAGCAGGCGGCTTGACTTCACCGGCTTCGCCGTAAAAAATCGCACGCAGCATCGACAGCAGATAAATGGGGGTCAGCACGACACCCACCGCGGCCAACAGCACAATACCCGCTTTGAAAAAGACATTGTAGGCATTACTCGTTGCCATGCCTAAGAAGATCGTAATCTCAGCAATAAAGCCGCTCATCCCAGGCAGTGCCAAAGAAGCCATTGACCCTGCGGTAAAGAAGGCGAAGGTGATGGGCATTGCTTTGGCCATACCGCCCATTTTCTCCATAGAAAGTGTATGGGTGCGATCATACGCAACGCCTGCTAAGAAGAACAGAACGGCGGCGACGAGTCCGTGAGAAATCATTTGCAGCATCGCACCGCTCATGCCTAGCGAGTTGAAGGCGGCTAGGCCCAGTAGCACAAATCCCATATGTCCTACCGAAGAGTAGGCCAAGCGTCGCTTGAGGTTGTCTTGCGCGAAAGCGGTAAGTGAAGCATAGACGATGTTAACAACGCCTAGCAGCGCTAGCACCGGCGCAAAGTACAGATGCGCATCTGGCAGCATTTCAATATTCATCCGGATCATGCCGTAGCCTGCCATTTTCAGCAGCACGCCCGCTAAAATCATCGAAACTGGCGCGGGGGCTTCGCTGTGGGCGTCGGGTAGCCAGGTGTGCAGCGGAAAAATGGGCAGTTTGGCACCAAAGGCAATCAGCAAACCCAGGTAGCAAATCAGCTGGAAGGTGAGCGGATAGTCTTTGGCGGCTAGCTCGCTCATGTTGAAGCTAAAGGTGCCGCCAAAGAAGGCCAGGGCTAGGGCAACTACTAAAATAAAGACAGAGCAGGTGGCGGTATAAATGATGAATTTGGTGGCGGCGTACAGTCGATTTTGCCCGCCCCAAATTGAAATTAGCAGATATACGGGCACCAGCTCTAGCTCCCACATGATGAAAAACAGCATCATGTCTTGGGAGAGAAATACGCCAAGCTGAGCGCTAAAGACCAGCAGCAGCATGGAATAGTACAGCCGCGGCTTGAGCTTGACGTTCCAAGAGGCGATAACAGCTAGCGTGGTTACCAGCCCGCTCAAGACGACTAGTGGAAAAGAGAGGCCGTCTACGCCGAGCGACCAGCTCAGACCAAACTGAGTGATCCAAGGGTACTCTTCTACGAGCTGGAGACCAGCGGTGCCCATTTCGTATTGAGTTGCAAAGACGTAGAGAATCAGGCCAAATTCGGCAAGGCTAGCGCCTAGTGCGTACCATCGGATGGTTTTTCCGTCTTGATCGGGCAGCAACGGAATAGGCATTGCGGCCAAAAGCGGAAAGATGACTAGGAACGTCAGCCACGGAAATGGTTCAGCGATCATTAAAGTTCACGCAATTTCGATAGCGACAAAGGCGCACGTCATGCCGAAACAGCAGGGCCAAGGAGGAGAAGTCTAGCAAGAAGCTGGGCTTTTGGACTAGGCGAAACTATCGGACGGGCAGGGATAAGAGTAAATACCTACCGATGCGCCCAGAGGCTAGTATACAAAACTTAACCTCCTTTGGTAAGTGTCGGCGACAAAGATAAATAAATGTTCAATGAATTTTGATTCATCTGCGCTTTATACCCGCGCTATGTCTGCTCTATATGTCTGCTCTATATGTCTGCTCTATATGTCTGCTCTATATGTCTGCTCTATATGTCTGCTCTATGTCCATCCTATGTTCACTCTGGGCCCGAATCTTATCTGACTCGGTCGGCGAGACTGCCTTTAACCCATGCTTTCTACGACTGTGCCTTGAGACTCTAAGCTCAGGCAGTGTCCGTGGGCGAGGAAGGGCTGCGATCGCCAGGCGGTTTCCATTGCTTCTCGCACGGCTTCTTCATTGCCTTTGGGTGCTAGGGCTAGCAAAGTCGGCCCCGCACCGCTAATTACCAGGCCCCAAGCGCCTGCCTGCATCGCCGCGCGGCGGACGCTGTTGTAGCCAGGAATAAGCTTTGTACGGTAGGGCTGATGAATGCGATCGCTCATTCCGCCTGTAATCCAGTCGCTGTTGCCCGTGGCCAGTCCGCGCAGCAGCAGGCCAATATGAGCTGTATTAAAAATGGCGTCGGCGCGGCTGTACTGCCCCGGCAGCACCCGCCGTGCATCTGCGGTCGATAGCTCAAACTCAGGAATAATCACAACGGGCACTATTGACTTATGCCAGGGCAAATCGCAAATTTGGAGATGGCCGCTAGCCATTGCGACTAGCCGCGCACCGCCTAGCAAAGCGGGCACAACGTTATCAGGGTGGCCTTCTATCTCGTTGGCGAGTCCTGCTAGTGCATTTTCGCCCAGCGGCGAGCCTGCTAGCGCATTGGCACCGACGATGCCACCGACAATGGCGGTAGAAGAGCTGCCGAGGCCTCGCGAAAGCGGAACGCCTAAGCTGATTTTGATGTGGACCGGAGGCGCAGGCTGCCCGATGCGCTCGTAGCACTTTAGGTAAGCCCGATAGGCCAAGTTGCTAGCGCCCGTGTTGACGCGGCTAGCTTCGGTGCCTTCGACCGTGATGTGGAAGGGGGCGCTGTCAGAAAGGGGAGTGAAACGAGTGAAGTGAAAGCGGTTGTAGAGGCTAAAGGCCGCGCCGAGGCAGTCGAAGCCAGGACCGATGTTGGCGGTAGTTGCAGGAACGGTAACTGTGACGGAGAGAGGCACGAAAAGGGCCTAAACAGCGTTAGGTATTAAACAATTTTCGCCATTGTATAGCAAGCCTGGATAGGCTTAAGTTTATTCAATATCCCAACTCCATACGGTCGGAACTGCTTCTGATGTGGTGACAATGACCACGAAAATCAAGCCTTCTCTTTCTATAAATTCCATGCGGCACAGTCCTAAACCTGTGCCAGCACAGTCTCTGACCTCTTCATACCCGATGTTGTACAGGTTCTCGACGGTTGTACTGCCAAGACTAGCGGGTGGATACGTTTTAGGCTGCCAAATTGCGCCGACGATGAGTTCGCGGGCTTCGGCGTAGGGCATTCCTACCGCTAGGCCGTCAATAATGTCAGGCAGCAGATTGCCATAGGCGTCTACTCGATGGTCGTCTTGAGCGTAGGCGTCTGATGAATCGATTTCGTCTTCTGAGCTGGACTCAGGGGTCAGAACTTCAGCTTTGGCGCTAGCGCTGGTCAGCGCGGTGGATATGACGGCGCTTTGATTAGCGCTTTGACCAGCGCTCTGAGAGATGTTCTGAGAGACGCTCTGCGAGACACTAGGGGATGCGCAGCTAGTGCTGATGAGTCCTGCGATCGCTGACAAAGCATAGGTCAACAGCAGAGATTGACGAGTATTCCAGGGATTGAAAGGCATCGTTTGAACAGTCTGTGTTAGCTGCGAATAGGGCATTGAATGCTGTACTCGCAGAGTATTCCCGGCTATATCGTTTTGGCTATGCCCCTAATATTTGGAAATCGTGCTTGGAAATCTTGCGTATGAGGCGCGTATAGGGCTTAAAAATCGCGGCGATCGCTTAAAGCCTTTTGCAGTCGTTCTAGGACACCGAGAAGTGCGATCGCGCCCAAGTCTCCATCCTTTCTCGTGCGAATACTGAGCGTGTTCGCCTCGACTTCCTTATCGCCAATCACCGACATCACCGGAATTTTGGCTTTTTCAGAATTGCGAATCATCTTGCCTAGACGCTCGCCGCTCTTGTCAACTTCTACGCGCACCCCTAGCTTACGCATCTCAGTAGCGGCACTGTCGGCATATTCCCAATGCCCCTCGGTTACCGGCAGCAGTCGCACCTGTTCTGGCGCGAGCCACAGCGGAAAATCACCTGCATACTGCTCAATTAAAATGCCAATCAGACGCTCTAGCGAGCCAAAGGGAGCCCGGTGAATCATGATTGGGCGCTGACGGCTGCCGTCTTCGGCGACGTATTCTAGGTCGAAGCGCTCGGGCAGGGTGTAGTCTACCTGCACTGTGCCAAGCTGCCACTCTCGGTCGAGGGCATCGCGGACAATAAAGTCTAGCTTTGGGCCATAGAAGGCGGCTTCGCCAATGCCTTCAAAATGGTCCATGCCCATTGTTTCTACGGCCTGACGGATGGCGTTTTGGGCTTTTTCCCAAGCTTCGTCAGAGCCGATGTATTTACTTTTGTTTTCCGGGTCGCGAAAGCTAAGTCTGGCTCTAAACGACTGATCTAACTGCAAGGCTCTCAGCGTGACCTGAATAAGATCGACGACCCTAAGAAACTCTTCATTGAGCTGATCGGGCGTGACAAACAGGTGCGCGTCGTCTTGAGTAAAGCCGCGTACTCGAGTGAGGCCACCGAGTTCACCCGACTGCTCAAAACGGTAGACGGTGCCAAATTCGGCAAGGCGAATCGGCAGCTCTTTGTAAGATCGCAGCTGACTTTTATAAATCTGGATATGAAAGGGGCAGTTCATCGCCTTGAGCACAAAGCCTTCGTCTTCGCTCTTGCCCATCATGGGAAAGAGATCTTCGCTGTACTTTTGCCAGTGGCCTGACGTTTTGAACAGATCAACGCGGCCTACGTGCGGTGTAACAACGGGCTGATAGCCTCTGGCCACCTGCTCGGCTTTGAGAAAGTCTTCTAGGGTAGAGCGCAGCACAGTGCCTTTAGGCGTCCACAGCGGCAACCCTGGCCCAACTTCGTCAGAAAAGATAAACAGGCCCAGCTCTTTACCGAGCTTACGGTGGTCGCGGCGCTTGGCTTCTTCTTTACGACGCTTGTACTCTTTTAGCTCTTCGGGAGTTTCCCAGGCGGTGCCGTAAATTCGCTGTAGCTGCGCTTTGGTTTCATCGCCCCGCCAGTAGGCACCCGCAACGCTCTCTAAATCAAAGGCTTTGGGATTGAGATCTTTGGTGTTTTCAATGTGTGGACCGGCGCACAAATCCCACCACTCATCGCCGAGATGATAGAGGGTGATGGGCTCTTGCAGTCCTTCTAAAATCTCTAGCTTATAGGGTTCGCGAAGTGCTTCAATTCTTTGCTTGGCATCTTCTCGGCTGATTTCTTCACGAATGACCGGCAGGCCCTTTTTGACGATCTTGATCATCTCTTTTTTGATTGCCTTGAGATCTTTGTCGGTAAAGGGCTCTGGGGCGTCAAAGTCGTAATAAAAGCCGTAGTCGATGGAGGGGCCAATGGTGACTTGAGTCTTGGGAAATAGGCGCTGCACGGCCATTGCCATCACATGGGAGAAAGTGTGGCGAATGCGCTCTAGCTGCTCGGATTCGCTGGTTCGTAAAAGCTTTATGGGTTTTTCTGCGGGTGCGATCGCGCTGCCCTCTGCGCTGCCTTCTTGAGCGCTGGCTCCCTGAAGCTTGTTGAGAGGCGTATTGGAGTCTGAAGTCGTAACCATAGGAACCCGTGTGGATAAGGCGGCAGCCATACCAGGGCAGACCGCAAAAAAAGAGAATCGAACAAAAGAACCGGAAAAATACCGGTTGAGCGTCTTTGGTCCTGATAACGGACTAATGGACGCGATTAGTGTAGCGCAATAGGGGTTGACTGGCCGGTTTGACTAGCGGCCGCCTTAACTGGTGGCCTGGCGGCCTCAACTGACAACGCTGACTGGTGTAATAGCTGACTGGCAACGATTGATTGGAACGATTGATTGGAACGTATTGATTGGAACGATTGATTGATAGGTGCAATCCTCTAGAAATCTGACATCTATCTGACATCTAGAAATCTGCCGTTGACAGAGTAGCCGTATCCAAGAACACCTGCTATCATACAAAAGCGCGAATTGAATTAAAGACATTTGAATTTAAGGCTAAGACGCGCAGACAATTTTAGATTAGCCAAGATTAAGTTAGTCAAGATAACTCAGTCATCTGCGATTTCTGTAGGCGGATAGCGCAAGCTCTTTCTACAGGCTGATGTTCCCGGTTTAGCACTTGTCTTACTATATGTTTACGAAAAGTTAAGAGCACGAAACCGCGTTACGGTTATCCGCTATAACTTGATTGCGTCTGATTCGGATATGTTTTGAACAGAACGCTATCGAGATAGGTGCAAAGGATACCGGTGGGTATATCTAGCCTTAACTACAGTAATTTTCACACGTTAGGAATTAGCAACACTCTTTAAGCCAAGCTCGTGACCAACACTTGTGACCTAGGTTACTTTGCGTTTTGCTGACTGATTTGCTACTCGGTTTTTGCCGATTGGCGAGATGTCACAACGGACGCTGAAATGAGATTACAAGCGACCAGATGAATTCAATCGGATATTCGTCGGTTTGTTTTGTTACACGCTAGTTTCGATAACGTTTTCAACCAACATTCTTGAAGACATTCACTCAATTTTTGATTTATGACAACTCAATCAACTGCTGTTTCGTCACGAAAAGCGTCATTAAAAGCGCCAGTGGCCATTCATCCTATGGCTGATTTTCAGCGCAAGGTGCGATCGCTAGTTCAAACCAAGTCGATTCAGCCAACCGACAGCCTGTGGAAAATCGCCTTTATTTTTGGTGACAAGTGGGCTCACTGGAAGTCTGAGCTAGAGGCTTTTGACTTTGTTATGCAAGATTCCATCGGCGACTTGTTAGCCGTAGACTGCTGGGACGAGGAAGAGGAAGAGGCGGCAGTCTAGCTTTTTCTCTTGGTTTCCCCTCTCCCCTAGGTTCCTCTAGCTTTACTCTCTAGTTTTTTCCTTTGTGGATGAGCTGATTTAGGTCACTAGGATCGATGTCGTAGGCTGCGCCAAAGCCCATGACAAATCGACCTGAGTGTGGCTGCAGTTGGAAGATGCGAAAGTCGGGCAAGCCTCTCATCACTTCGACAATGCTGCCAAAGCGCTCGGAAAACGTTTGGGCAATAGCCTGCCACTGCTCACTATCGCGATCTAATAAAGCCGCACGGCAGTCGTAGCTGAGCCGTTTACGGGCAAACATCTGCCGCGTTTTAGACTCATCCTCTACAAAGAGCGCGCTTGCTTGACCGGTTGCGCTCAGGTTTTGCGTATGCGCAGATAGCCCGCTAACAAAGATATAGATGTTTCTTTCCTTGTCGATGACGCAGGGGGCGTAGCTGGCTTGGGGCTGTCCGTTGCTGCTGACGGTGCCCAATATAACGCTTTGAAACTGACTGGGGAATGACTGATAGGTTTTTAAAAGGTCTGAGGTAGGTTCTGTCATAGGAAGTGACGCATTATTTTTATTCTCTAGCAATTGACCAATCTGTCTACCCTCATTCTACAGAACCTCATTCTATAGAGAGTTACAGAAGGCATTTCGAGACTGCTACTGTGTAACTGTGATGGCTTAATATTTCTACACAAATATTTCTATCCTTCACTTTTACCCTAGCGCTGTCTTTTTTTTGTGATTCTCTTTTCTTCATGACTGCTAGATCCATTCCCGCTGCCTTGGCTAGAGAATCTTTTGTCTCTGTTTCTATTGCAACCCTAATTATGTTGCTGTGGGCACTCAGTGCCTATGCCAGCTTGTTTGTCCTCCCAGATGCTAAGACGCTATCACTCGTCGGTGTTTTAGCGGTCATTTTGATCCGTTCGTTTTTGCATACGGGCCTGTTTATTTTGGCCCATGATGCGATGCACGGCACGCTTGCCCCCGCCTACCCCAGAGTTAATGACTGGCTAGGGCGAATTATTCTGCGGGTATATAGCTTTTTATCTTTTGAACAGATGCGGGCATACCATCATCAGCACCATCGGACGCCGGGGCAAGATGCCGACCCAGATTTTTACCCGACTAGCTTCTGGCCCTGGTATGGCAGCTTCATGCAGACCTATTTGAAGGGTGGCCAAGGATGGGTAATTTTTTGGGGGATGTCGGCTCTTTTTTACCCGCTAATTTTTTGGCTGGAGGTGCCTGTGCTTAACGCAGTTTTGTTCTGGCTGTTACCCCAGGCGCTTAGCTCTTGGCAGCTGTTTTACTTTGGGACGTATCGCCCTCACAAGCGCCCACCGGGCGGACACACCAACGCACACCGGGCCAGCAGCTCGCAGGCATCTACGCTGGTTTCCTTTTTGAGCTGTTACCATTTCGACTATCATTGGGAGCACCATCAGTATCCACATTTGCCGTGGTATCGACTGCCGTCTATGCGCTAGTTCTGTCTGCATTTCGGTCTGCTGCATTTCGGTCTTGCAGTTTTAAAATATCAGGAGTATCCATAATGTCTTTATTTTCTTTTTCAGGAACTGCGCCTACGGATTTGGGCATTACGGATGGGCAACTGAAGCCCTGCCCCGATACGCCAAACTGTGTGTGTTCGCAGGCGCCGGCTGACGATAAGGAACATGCGATCGCACCTTTTACCTATACTGGCTCGGCTAAAGATGCGATCGCCCGCTTAAAGCAAGTCATTGAAGGCATGGAACGCTCCACGATTAACGTTGTCAGCGACGACTATCTCTATGCCGAATTTTCCAGCAAGCTGATGGGCTTTGTCGATGACGTCGAGTTTTATGCGGTGCCTGACGAATCGGCAATTCATACGCGCACAGCCGCCCGGCTCGGCAAGTCAGACTTAGGAGCCAATCGTAAGCGCACAGAAAAGATTCGCCAGCAGTTTTTGGCGAACAGCTAGTGTCGTTTAGCAAGTGTCGTTCAACAAGCTTCTTCCTGAGTAAAGGTGATGTGTCGCCCACAGATTTGCCAAAACTTTACCAGCTCAGATCAAAAAAACTGCTATTAACGCTTAGCCAGCTTGTAGGATAAGTGAGAAATCGTGCTGTTTTCTCATTTCTAAATCCCGATGGCAAATACGATCGCTGCGACTCCAGCTAGTCCGTCTTCTTCTTCATCCGCTGTGTCAGCTTCTTCTGCATCCGCTGTGTCAGCTTCTTCTGTATCCGCTGCGCCAGTTCAACCGGTGCCAACCTCGCTGGTGCCAACTTCAACAGAGCGCGACGAGCGTCTACGGGCGCGGCTGAGTGCTCAAGAAAAGCCAGAGTTTGTGCTGGCGGCGATTGATATCGGTACAAACTCTGTTCATATGGTGGTCGCTCGCATTGATGCGACGCTGCCCGCTTTTAATATTGTTGGAAAAGAGAAAGAGACTGTTCGGCTAGGAGACTTCTGCGAAGAGACTGGAGACTTGACTGAAGCGGCTATGACCCGATGTATTGCCGCGCTGAAGCGCTGTATGCAGATTGCCGAAAGCCTACAGGTGGATGACGTTGTCGCGGTGGCAACTAGCGCGGTGCGCGAAGCCGGAAACGGCCAGCTCTTTATCGACCGGGTAAAAGCAGCGGTGGGGCTGTCGGTAAATTTAATCTCGGGAACAGAAGAGGCTCGGCGAATTTATCTGGGCGTGATTTCTGGGGTGGAGCTGAAGGGAAAGCCCCATGTGATTATTGATATTGGTGGTGGGTCTACTGAAATTATTGCGGGTCGAGGGGGCGTGCATGATTTTTTGAGTAGTAGCAAGGTGGGGGCGGTACGGCTGACGGCCCGGTTTATCAATAGCGACCCGGTTGACAAAAAAGAGTTTGAGTATCTGCGGGCCTATGTGCACGGGGTGCTAGAGCCGACGGTGGACGGGCTAAAAAGTAAGCTTGCCCGTAAGCTGGAAGGCCAGTTAGAAGACCAGTTAGAAGACCAGTTGGAAGGCCAGATGCAGAAGAATCAGCCGCTGCGGATGATTGGCACTTCGGGAACGATTGAGTGCTTGGCAACCTTAATTGCGGCGGATAAAACGGGCGCAGAACCCGATCCGCTCAACGGCTATAAGATTGATTATGATGAGCTGAGCGACTGGGTAACGCGGCTGCGAAAGATGACTTGCGAAGAGCGACTGGCGCTGGCAGGAATGTCTGATCGGCGAGCAGAAATCATTGTGGCCGGGGCAGTGATTTTGCAGGTGGCAATGGATCTGCTGAAAGTGCGATCGCTCAAAATTTGTGAGCGGGCCCTGCGCGAAGGGGTCGTGGTAGACTGGATGCTAACGCACGGTCTGATTGAAGATCGGATGGCGTTTCAAGAATCGATTCGCGATCGCTCAGTGCGAAAGCTCTCACGAAAATATAAGGCGAACGGGGAAGCCGTTGCTGCGTTTGCAGTGAGTTTGTTCGATCAAACCCGCAATGAGGTGCATTCGCTAGGACTGCTAGAAAGAGAGTATTTGTGGGCGGCAGCGATGCTGCATAACAGCGGTCACTATGTTAGTAACTCGGCGCATCACAAGCACTCTTACTATCTCATTCGCAATGGCGGGCTGCTCGGGTTTACAGAAACTGAGGTAGAAATTATCGGCAACATTGCCCGCTATCACCGCAAGAGCTACCCAAAGCGCCGCCACGAAAATTACAACAACCTACCGGGCAAGCATGAGCGGAAGCTAGTTGATCAGCTCAGCGCTATTTTACGGCTAGCGGTAGCGCTAGATCGGGCAAGATCTCAGGCGATTACCGCCGTGCAAGCGGTCTTTGACAGGAAAGCTCAGGCGCTTCATCTGTATCTGACGCCGAGTGATGTTGATAATGGCTGTGAACTAGAGCTGTGGAACTTGGCTTATAAAAAAGAGTGGTTTGAAACGGTCTTTGAGGTAAGCGTTGAGGCCGCGATCGCCCAGTAAATGTTTAGCCAAATGTCCAGCCGAACGTTTGGCTAAACATTTGGTTGAACCTTTAAGTAATATCTGCGTCTTACAAAACAGTGGACAGTGGGTAGTTTTTGAAGATATGGATAAAAAGCTGAAGGTCTTACTGATTGTCGAGCAGTGTAATCCTGAGGGTTCTTCGGTGCCTTTAGTGGGCTACAACTTTTATAAAGAAATCAGCCAGCGAGCTGAGGTGACACTAATAACGCACGGCAGAAATCAGGCGAGCCTGAAGCGGGCGCATCCTGATAGCGATATTGTCTATTTATATGAAAGCGATTGGAGTAGACGCTACTACATCGTGGCAGACAGGCTCAGCCGCATTAAAGGCAAGATCATTTGGCCGCTGCGCTTAACGCTGGCCTATCCTATCTATGCTGAATTCAATCGCCAGGTGTATCAGCAGTTTGCGCCTGCTATTGAGCAAGGGCGCTATGACATTGTTCATGCGATTACGCCAATGGTGCCTCGCTATCCGGTTAAAGTTGTTGATGCCTGCGACCGGACGCCTTTTGTCTTAGGTCCGGTGAATGGCGGGGTGCCTTATCCAGATGGGTTCAAGTCAGTAGGCAGACGAGAATTTTCTGGCCTGAATTTTTTGCGCTCGGTGGGTCGATTTTTGATTCCAGGCTACCAGAAGACCTATCAGCAGGCAGACTATATTTTGGCGGGCTCTAGCTATACTGCCGGTTTAATCAAACGTCTGTTTGATTTGAGTGATGAGCGCGTAGAGCTGTTTTATGAAAATGGCTTGATGCCTGAGTTTGTAAAGTCTTTGCCGACAGCGCAAGTCAGTGCACAGACGGCAGTGCCTGTACCGGACCATCGGCCAGAGCAGTCGCCAGAGCAGTCGCTAAAACGGTCGTCAGATCATCTGTTGAATCTTCTGTTCGTGGGGCGTTTGGTTCCCTACAAGAGTGCTGATATTTTAATTGAGTCTCTCTCTAAGCTGCCTGCTGACATTTTGCAGCGGGTACAGCTAACAATTGTCGGCGATGGTTCGGAGCGAGATGCGCTAGAGCGTCAGGTGGCAGCGCTGAATTTGGGGCGGACGGTGACGTTTACTGGCTGGGTTGCACAGACAGAAACACTTCAGTACTATCGCCAGTCTGATATTTTCTGCTTTCCGTCTGTGCGGGAGTTTGGCGGCGCGGTGGTTTTAGAAGCGATGGCTAACGGGTTGCCCTGTATCGTGGTGAACAATGGCGGCATTGGTGAATATGTAACAGAGAAGACGGGTTACAAGATTGAGCCGATTTCGCGATCGTTTGTGGTGCAGGCGCTGGCTGAAAGCATAGAGCATTTAGCGACTAACCCCTCACTTCGTCAGCAAATGGCCGATAGTGCGGTTCAGCGAGCAAACGCGTTTACCTGGAATGTGAAGGCAGAGCGAATTGTTGAAATTTACAAGGAATTGCTGAGGGATAAGATCACAGTGCCTTGAAGTAACTGCAAGAGATGGATTAGCGTACTGTTTTGAATGAGCCTGTTTTTCGGCAGGGCGTCTGCATTAGCTGTCCTTGTTCACTGCTACTGCAAAGCGTCTTCTCCCTTTTGATACAGCGATCGCGCATAGTCTGTCCAAGCGCCCTGGCCCCAATAGCGAAAGCAGCTCGTTTCGACTAGCAGTAAATACAGCAGCGCCACCTGATACTCAGGCTGCTGCGTCACGCTAGGGTCAGCTTGAACCAGCGGATCGTACTTTTGATGAAAGCGAGCGCTGAGCTGATTCATGGGGCCTAGTACATTTTCGTAGCCCTTAACCCAGCTCAGATCGTTGGTCCAAGACGCCCCGTCCATATGAAACTGATGATCGCTTTCTTGGATCTGTTCGATAGCGATCGCAACCGCTTCTGGCGTAGCGCTATCAGGATCTACCCGCTGCCAAATCTTGTGCTGACTCACCGCCTGACACCGAGGGTAGTCATCAGGATTGACGCCCGCCGCTTCAATCATCTCTATATATTCAGTGCCGTTTAGGCCCACGACGCCTTCTGCCGTGCGGCCATTGTCTTTGATCTGCCCCCAAAAAGGCACAAAGTCTCGTCCGTACTCGTTCATCATCACGCCGCCATTTTCACCATCAGCAATTTGCGATACGCAGCAAGGCACGGTCACCTCACCAATTTGCTGACGGCCTCGGCTTTTGGCCTCGTGGTAGGGCTGCATTTGAGCCACTAGCTTGGTATCCGAACCTTGGGTTTTGATCAGGGTGGTGATGCTGATGACTTCGCCCTGCGAGTTGCGAGCAATCAGCCGATTGGGCACGTATTTGTCATCGTGATGAAGTCTGTCACCATTGAGCTGTTCGACGGAGTCTTCTTGCACCAGTAGCCAGCGATAGCCACAGTCTTTGAGCGCCTTGATGTATTCGTACAGGGTGTCTGGATGATTTGGCAGGTGCATTTCTGGCGGCGAGAAGCCCTTGACCCGTCTGAGCGCATCGTAGCCAAACAGGGCGGCAAAGTGATGCTGCCAAGCCTGAATGTGCAGCTTGATGTCGGGGATAGGGGTAGAGGGCACAACCGCATGGCTCCACATGGTGCCTAGCCACTCGACATAGGGTTCGTACTGGGGCTCGCACAGGCGCTTTAGGTCGCCAATGATATCTTCGCGGCCCATTTGTCGAAAGGCCCAAAAGAGATTGCCAGAGTAGTCGAGCATGATGCGCGGATTTTCACCTTTGGCAACCAGGTCGGGAATCCATTCGCCCATGCGTTTGTAACACCAGGCAAAGACGCTGGCATTGTGATTGTCGCCTTCGCCAGGATGCTCGAACATTCGCTGGAGATTGCTGATGGTGGTGCCATCGTGGCCTGCTGGCACGCTGGGCTGGTGCATGTGAAGGGCGCAGGCAAACCCAGCGGTGATTTTTGAGAGATCTAGGTTGGTGCGAGGCACAAAGACCGGGTCAGCGTGGTTGGTCACTTCGGTAAGGGTGCTTTCCCAGCCGCAGATGTTGGGCAAGCCTGAGCGGGTATCGTTGAGGGCTGGATGCTTGCTCGAATGTTCGTCCGAGTATTCGCCCGAATATTTATCAGGTGCGCTGGCGATCATATAGAAGAGTTCCTTTAAAGGCGTTTCTGGCAGTCGATCTACATTGATGGGTCACGTTGTTAAGCGTAGCGAAAGGGCCCGGAAGTCTGTAATAAGTAAAGTCAAGGCGGTTTGTTTTTTAACGTTAGTCAATAACTTGGCCAACTACCCGCTGAGCTTTTTGCCTATGAGCTTTCTGCTTATGAGCTGAGGTCTGTGACGCCGATCGCGAGGGTGAGGCTTTATTAAAACAAGACCTTTGGTGGGTCGAAATTCGTCCCTCTTTCTGCTTGAATAGCGGTATTACATAAACTTTCATTACAAAATCTTTGGAGTTGCTCATGTACATCATTCAAATTGCTTCTGAGTGTGCGCCTGTTGTTAAAGCGGGTGGCCTAGGCGATGTGGTGTATGGATTGAGCCGGGAGATGGATGGGCGGGGGCACTGCGTGGAGGTGGTGCTGCCGAAGTACGACTGTATGCGCTACGACCAGGTGTGGGGAATGCACCAGGCGTATGAGAATTTGTATGTGCCCTGGAATGGCGGAACGATTCACTGTTCTGTCGATTGCGGTTGGGTGCATGGTCAGCTTTGCTTTTTCATTGAGCCGCATTCGGTTGAGGGCTTTTTTAGCCGGGGTAAGTATTACGGTGAGTGGGACGATCAGGTTCGATTTGCCTTTTTTAGCAAGGCGGCGCTGGAGTTTTTGCTAAAGAGCGGCAAGCGCCCGGATGTGATTCACTGCCATGACTGGCAAACGGGGCTAGTGCCGGTGATGCTGTTCGAGATGTATAAACATCACGGTATGGCCAATCAGCGGGTGTGCTATACCATTCACAACTTTAAGCATCAGGGAACCTGGAGTACAGATATCTTGCAGGGGGTGGGGCTGAATCGGGAGGCATATTATGGCAGCCGCGATCGCATTGGTGATAACAACACTGCCGGTGCGATTAACTTTATGAAAGGCGGCATTGTATATGCCAACTACGTAAACACCGTTTCACCTCATCATGCCTGGGAGGCACGGTTTACCGACATTGGCTGTGGTTTGCAGCCCACGCTAGACGTGTATCAAGACAAGTTTGGCGGCATTTTGAACGGGCTGAGCTATCAGGTGTGGAACCCAGAAACGGACAGTTTGCTGCCCGCGAACTACGGCATTGCAGATTTTGAAAATAAGGCAGTGAATAAAAAGGCGCTGCGCGAGCGGCTGATGCTGGGGGTAAACGACAAGCCGATTGTGGCGTTTATTGGCCGGTTAGATCAGCAAAAAGGCGTGCATCAGGTGCACCACGGCCTGTACTACAGCCTGGCGCATGACGCTCAGTTTGTGCTGCTAGGCTCGGCCTCAGAGCCGGGGTTAAATGACTGGTTCTGGCATGAAAAGCTGCACTTGAACGAGAACCCTGACTGCCATTTAGAGATTGGCTATGACGAAGAGCTAGCGCATCTAATCTATGCATCGGCGGACGTGATGATTGTGCCAAGTAACTACGAGCCTTGCGGGTTGACCCAAATTATTAGCCTGAAGTACGGCACAGTGCCGGTCGTCAGAGGGGTTGGCGGCTTGGTGAATACTATTTTTGATGTGGATTATGACTCAGACCATCCGGTGGAAGCTCGCAATGGATTTGTGTTTTCTGAGAATGACAGCTATGCGCTGGAGTCGGCGCTCGGTCGGGCTTTGAATTTGTATCATCAAAAGCCGGAAGACTTTGAGCGGCTGGCAAAACGGGGTATGGCCTACGACTATTCTTGGAAGACGCCGGGAGATCAGTACGAAGGTGTGTATGAGCACATTCGGCATAAGTAGATAGCCAAAAGATAAAAAAGTTGAGGACCAAGCTCGGTGCTCAATCTCCTAGCTCAATATCTCGGCTTGATGTCTTGATTCAATATTTTGAGCTGGTAGGGATGGGTAGCAAGTTAAACACGAGAGAGGTTAGTCAAGAGGAGTCTGGAAGGCTCTGAATACGGGGTCTGAGGTCGATTATCTTAGGCGGCTTACGAATAGTTTTAACCACGCTCAGGTCTCGATTTTCAGGGGCGGCCAAGTAAGCCACAGGGTCAGTCGCGAGGCCACGGTTATAGGCATCATTAAAATGATAGAGGCCACGCCACACTATTTCCTTAGAGATGCGTTCGAGGGGTAATTGAACCGCCTCAGCGACCGCATCGGACAAATCGACTAAGACGGCATACATCAACCAAGTGGCCCAAATTTGCAGCTTGATGCCATTGAGCGAGCCCGTCCAGAGATAAGCTAAGCCTAATAGCCGTTTTACGAGGTGAAAGGCGTCTTCAATCCGCCACCTATGCGCATATAGGTCCGCAACGACATAGGGTGGCAGCACGTCTGGTTCGAGTACAGAAGTCAGGCATCGATACCAGCCCTTGCCTTGGCGAATCTCAATCAACCGTAGTCTCAGCAGCGGCTGACCCTGTTTTGTCTGACCAACGGTAACCAGCCGGTCTTTTAAGTCATGGGTGAGCGAGAACTCTAGTATCACGGTGTACTTGAGATTCGACTTACTGGCACAGATAAAGTGAGTCTGTTGGGCGATGAGCTGTGCCCACCACGCGAAGTCGTAGAAGCCTCGGTCGAGAATCAAAAGCGTTTTGGCCGTTGCCAAGGCCAGCAAGTTATCGAGAAATTGACAGTCGTGCCAGCAATTCCAAATTCAAAATTGACAGCCTAAATTTAGCGCAACACCCAGTATAGTCAGCATATTCGGCAACTGCTCAAGGCCCCCTGCTCATGACAACGCTATCGCTCAGTTTCGACGGTCTACGAAGTACTCTTGAAGCCAGCATAGAGACCCTATCAGATCCGAGAAAGCCAAGCAATGGCAGGCTTTACAGTCTGAGCGATGCGATGTTGGGAGCCTTTGGAGCCTTCTACATGCAAAGCAACTCATTCTTAGAATACCAACGTCATCTCGACAGCCGTGAAGGCCGAAATAATGCTCAAAGCCTGTCTGGCCTCACCCAGATCCCGAGCCTCGAACAGATTCGCAATATCCTTGACCCAATCGCCGCAATAGGACTGTTCAAGGTATTTGATAGAATTTATCAGGCCCTAGCGCAACAGGGTTACCTGAAAAGTTTCGAAGTCTTAGGCTCCAATCTATTGGTAGCTTTAGACGGCACAGAATACTACAGCTCCAAAAGCATCAGCTGCCCGTGTTGCTCCAAGCGCACTTCCCGCAAGGGGCAGGTCACCTATAGTCACAAAGCCATCTTGCCCGTCATTGTCGCCCCGACTCAATCGGCTGTGATTTCGCTGTCCCCAGCGTTTATCACCCCTCAGGATGGCCACACCAAGCAAGATTGTGAACAGGCTGCGGCCAAACGTTGGATATGCGCTCATCAATCCATGGCCATCGCACGTGCCGTGACCCTATTGGGCGATGACCTCTTCAGCCGCCAACCGATGTGCGAAGAAGCCATCAACAACGGATTCAACTACATTTTCGTCTGCTTGCCGGAGTCACACCCGGCGCTCTATGACTGGATTGCCTTCAACGCAGCCAACGGCAAAGTGAAGACCGTAGAGCGTACTGTTTCAAACGGCAAGACCGATGAAATTTGGCACTATCGCTATCTCAATGACGTGCCCTTGCGAGTCGAAGAACCGAGCCTATCGGTTAACTGGTGTGAACTCACGGTGACCCGTAAAAGCGATGGACATCGCCTCTATGGCAACAGTTGGGTGACCGATCACCCCTTGAGTGCGCCGCAGGTGATTGATGTGGCAGCCGCAGGCCGCTGTCGGTGGAAAACAGAAAATGAAAATCACAATGTGTTGAAAACCAAGGGCTACAACTTGGAACATAACTTTGGCCATGGCAAGCAACATTTATCGACCCTGCTGCTGACGCTCAACCTATTGGCATTTCTATTCCATACAGTACTTGCCTTAGCGGATGAACGCTATCAAGCGATTCGACAGATTCGGGGCACTCGGCAAGGCTTCTTTCAAGATGTTTTGGCGCTCACCAAGTATCTATACTTTGAAAGCTGGAATGCGTTGCTTGATTTCATGTTGGCTGATACGACACCTAAAAAAGCTAAGCGGCGATGGCGCTCAAGTCATGACACATCATAATACTCATCAGCATCACTTTAGAAGGACTATCCTTCACCCTTTTCTCTCACATGGATGTCCGTACATTGGAATTTGGAATTGCTGCAGTCGTGCGCTTTCGCATTCGCAGAGAACCAAATCTCGACCGGCAACTGAGAGCCGATTTCAATCACCGTACAGATTTTGCCTGCTAATTGACCAGCCGGTAAAGATTCCAAGCTCTTGAGCTTACGGAATAGCGCTTCGAGCACTGACCCATCTGCCGCCCATATCTGCTCAAAGTGTTGTTGTGCATAAGCCACACTTACTGGCAGTGGCCGACTCCGCTCTGCCCAGCGGGCCTTGAACGTCGGCACCAACGTCTTAAACACCTGCTCAAACAGTGTATGTGGAAAGCTTAAAAAGCGTTCGCTCACGGCCTGACGGCTCACGCTCACGGCCTTGGCCCACAGTAAGTCTTTGCGATTCAGCTGACGGGTCAACTCATTGACTGAGGGCACTTGTTTCCATAACAACGTCACCACCGCTGCCACCATCAAGGGCAGGCTCAGGATGCGTGAGCGCATACCGAGGGTTCAATGGCACTGACTTAAGAAAAGGCAAAACAGTAGAAAAAGGCTGCAAGGTCTGATAGATATACATATTAGACCTTGCAAGCCCCAAATATCACTTTCTACTATGTCTCAATCAGCCGAAATACTCAAGGAACAATTTTCTAAAAGTTTAGGATTGCCATGGCAGGATATCCTGCCAGCATCAAGACTCAATCAAATTCTCGAGGAAGAAAGGATTGCGTATCGTAGTCGCCTGTACACGCCAGTCGTGACGCTGTGGGCAATGATTCACCAAGTCTTATCTGCGGATAAAAGCTTGCGTAACACGCTCAAATGTATGAGTACATGGCTGATAGCAGCGGGAGAAGCGCCGCCCTCTTCCGATACAGGAGCCTATAGCAAAGCGCGAGGGCGACTCTCCGAAGCCCTGTTGCAGCGGCTCGTTCCAGAAACGGCGGCAGCGTTGGCAGCGCAAGTACCCAAAGCCCACTACTGGTGCGGTCGGCGGGTGAAAGTCTTTGACGGCACCACTGTGTTGATGGCCGATAGCGCTGCTAGTCAAGCGGCATACCCGCAGCATGGCAATCAAGCCGAAGGCTGCGGCTTTCCCTTTGCTCGAGTGGTGGTGTTCTTCTGTCTGCTGACGGGCGCGGTGGTCTCAGCTTGCGTCGCCCCAAAAACGATGAGTGAAATTGTCATGAGTCGTTTGCCCTATGAGGACTTATCGCCTGACGATGTGGCCATGTCTGACCAAGCCTATGGCAGCTATGTTGACCTAGCGCTCATTCGCAGACAGCAAGCCGATGGCGTCTTACGCAAGCACCATGCGAGAGCGACCGATTTTCGCACTGGACGGAAGAACGCAACCCGAGATCACGAGGTCGAATGGCATAAACCCAGCACGGCTCCTGCTCATATGAGTGCCGATGAGTTTGCGACTATCCCCGAGACGTTGAGGGTAAGAGAAGTCTGCCTAAGACTCCCACGTAACGGCTTTCGAGACCAATTCGTGATTGTCGTAACCACCTTATTAGATGCCCAACGATATACCGCTGACCACCTCACAGCGCTCTATGGCTGGCGCTGGCAAGCAGCTGAAGTCAACTTGCGACATCTCAAAACAACCTTAAAGATGGAAATGCTTACTGCAAAGACACCTGAGATGGTGCGTAAAGAAATCTGGACGCATCTGCTTACCTACAACTTGCTGCGCAGCGTGATGGAAAAAACGGCTCCTTTGCTTGACTATCAGCGCTCAAAACTCTCTTTTCAGGGCACTCGACAACTCTTTAGTCAGATGCTTCCGCTACTAGCGACAACCACACAAGACATACGACAGCGGCTTTATGCACATCTACTTGATGACATTGCTAAGGACACTTTACCGGCGCGGCCGAATCGCCATGAACCTAGAGTCGTCAAACGTAGACCTAAGCCTTTCCCTCGAATGAGACAACCTCGCACCGTTCTCAAAGCCAAGATGGCCGCTTAATTCCGCCTAAGTCAGTGCCATTGAGGGCGCAGCTAGGCCGACGATAGAAACCATTGCCACTAACCCAACAGGCGCGAGATAGGCCGCAATCTTACGCTTTGACCTAACAACCTTAGAAGCCCAGTTGTAGTAGGCGATCGCAGCCAGCACGAGTGCGCTGATGGCGGCAGCGATGGCCTTTATTGCAAGGGAGATGGCAGCGGCAGTGGACTTGGATTGTCTTCTCGATCTTCTTCTAGGCATGAAAGGTGATGGCTTGGATAAGGATAGACAGAGACTTTGCAAGCGCTGTCTGTATGTCCTTACAGCGAACATATTTGATATCAGACACAAATCAAATCAGAGTTCAGTCTATGGAATCGTTGTTATGAGGTGCAGCTGTTGCCGTTGATTCGAGATGAGAGCGATCGCCCGGTTTACGAGTAGCTAGTGTGATTGCCTTTGTCTGCTACTTCTATGGGTCAGCGCGGTCACCTTTACGAGCAGCACCGCTGCCAGTAGCGATCACGCGCTTTCTCCATTTCTGTATGTTGCCGATTGAGGGCGATCGCCCTCTATGCCGAACATCCGAACCGGGTGAAAGTAATCCACCTGAGTAAAAGTGGCGACCCTCGTAACGTAGAAGGCCGAAAAGGAATAGAACGCCGCAACCAACTGAACCAGATCGCAACGCAGCTACGAATAGCCGAGCGTGCGATCTCCAAAGCCCGAGAGCTAGCTTCAAATGCCGGGGAAGCCAGCTCTTCATAATCATCATTGAAGAAACAGTCCATTTGAGCAATGCTAAGCACTCATTATCGCTTTGCGCCGCTCGATGTATGCGAGCTGCCTGCATGACGGGTATTGAGAAGCCATCTCGTTTATGCCTGCTGACCGCTCATTTTTTCAGGCAGTAACCTACGCCGAGGAGCCCAAATCAAGCGCTGTATGTCAACATTCGGTGCTGAGGTGGATGGACTATTTCGCGCGCTAGTGTAGCGATCGCGCCCTATCTTCATCCTGCTATTCGTGTGACTTTTGCCGCCGCCGTCTTCTGTGCGATCGCTGCCTAGAGAGAAGCGCGAAAGCTCAACTCCTTTCCCCCTTTACTTATACAACTGTTTTGCATTCATCCCATCACCCTATACAGGCGCAATAATCCAGCCGTATAATTAAGTTTATGTGAAAGAGAAAATAAAACTGATGGAGCTACAGACAGTTACGCTACATCTGCCGGATGCCACCTATCGACGACTCGTGGAGTTATCGACCAAGTCTGAGCGCCCTTTGCCAGAAGAAACGGTGCATCTCTTGAACTCAGCCATAGCGACTGATGAAGCGCTGACGTCAGATATCACCGCTCGGTTAGCGCACCTGTCTTTGCTGACTGATGAAGAACTCTGGAATTCAGCTACATCAGCGGCTTCCGAGGAAGACAACGATTTGATGCAAGCGCTACTTGAAAAGCGGCAACGAGTCGGGCTAACCTCAAATGAGTCAGAACAGCTCCAAGTTCTATCAGCGCACTTCAACCAAATCATGATGACTCGGGCTAAGTCTGCGGCTATTCTGCTTGAACGAGGCCACGATATTTCAGTGCTTGCCCCTCACTAATGAGTAAAACTAGGATTCCGGAGACGCTGCGCCGCTTAATTGTCGCTTTCTCGAAAGCTGTGGACAGAGGTATACTCTCGACGGTTTATAGCTGAACTTTCAGAAAGCTGAAACCCAGTGCCCTCGGCGATCAGCCAGTTCAAATCTTAGTCGTCGGCAGTATAGGTTGGCATCCGCCGGATTAATATTTTCATCTCTTCTGAGCGATCGCGCTCCGGGGGCTGATATGAGCGTTTTCCGCCTGTGCGATTTTCCTATGTGGTGGCTCCAAAGAGTCCAAGTTTCAAAAAGCTGCACTCAAGCTAGCCTAGGCGCGACTAAACGAACTTAAAGCTGCTATGGAAGTAATTAAGGATGCTCGCAACTAAAGTCATCACAACGTTGATAGAGTCTGTCAGCTATGAAGCCAAAGAGCGGTGCTTTGAGATCTCACTCGACAACGGCTCTAGACTCCTAGTGCCCGTTGATTTATTAGTGATGGAGCTTATGGGAAGACGGGCAATAAAAAGCAGCACCAAAGCCGACTGACGCGCAGCTCTCTATTGTTCGGGTGTGGTCTGGTGGCCGCTCAATAGACATCGACTGTATTAAGCAAAACTTTGGACTTGAGCAACTTCTAAAAGCCGTAGCATCTTAACTTTTAAGGTTCATGCTGTTCTAGAAATGAATAAGTGCGTCGCTCACAACTATCCGCAGAAGCTTTTATCTGAATATTTTGAACAACCTACTCAGCGGCCTCACCCTGCGCTGCGCTCCGGGATCACCCGCCGAGCAGGGGAGTAAATAAGTCAAAGCTCAAGTCCTGGCCTCTGACATTCTGGAGAGCTGGTATGCGAACTACTATGCTGTGCCATCGCCCCCTGCGATAGCTGTTGCATCCCATCCCGCAGCTGCTCGTAGGTAAACCCTGCCTCTCTAAACTGTTCCGGGTCAGCGCCTTTTTCTCTCATCCATTGTTGAATACGTGGTGTCAATTGCCCGGTGCGTGACATCCAGGCAATCTGTGCCCGAGAAGGCCAAGGAGCCTTTGCGCCACGCAGTCTCGTATACCCCATCTGCGCCAGCGAGGCAAAATCTTTCTCAGGCTGATAGCAGACCTGCTGCACCTTCTGAAGCCCTGGCAAACTATAGCTTTTCCCCAGCACAGAGCCAGCCATTCGCTGATTTTGGTAGAGGTAGGCAATCCCCGTGATCTTCCCTCCCTGTTGATACAGCTCAGGCATCAGGCCCCGTGCCTCTAACCGCTGGCAGAAGGTCAATAGACTCGGTCGGTTATAAGCGGCTTCATCAATGAGCGATCGCACGTGCCGCCGAAGGTTCTCCCCTGGCTTCGCAGACAGGAAGCCAAACTTCTCCTCTAATGCTCGGGTCGCCTGAATGGTTTTTAACCTGTCCCATCGAAGATGATGAACGCTACCATCTTCGCCGATGCGGTTTGCCACAATGTGGACGTGGCCCTGCGGCTCATCGTGATGCCGAATGACTACATACTGATGATTGCTGAGATCGCAGTCCATGAAGTCTAGATAGGCGATCGCCACCTGCTGCCACTGAGCATCATTCAACTGTTCGTGTATCGGTGAACTCAACGCAATGTGCCAGACCGGATTTTTGATGTAAGGCTTCGCCCGCTGATTTTGAGAAAATTCCGCAGACAGTTCAGCGGCGCTGCTGCCGATCGTATTGCCGCCAATGATGTGTGCCTGCTTGAGACCTTTCTCTTCATCTAGTGCATATCGCACACAGCCATAGAAATCGTTGCCAGTCGTAGACTTTCCAATCATTTTAGAGTCTTGTGGAACCCCCCGACTTCAGTGCGAACTGCCTCTAGTAACCTACGGGTATCTTTCATCATTGCAGAACTGGCCGCTTCACCTTGATTGAGCCGGTGGGCGATTTGGTTGAGTGCATTGCCCAGGTGACCCAAAGTCATTCTGAGTGATCGCACCTCAGATAGCATCGTCGGCGAAAGGAGCGTAGGCTGATTGCGCCCATTTGCTAATAATCGCTGCCGACAGTAGACAGCTGGTTGCTGCTGTCCCACTGCCGCCGCTCTACTGATGACCTGCTGATACTCAGCTGTGGTGAACCGAACCGTAACCAGCCGATTGCGCAATCCTGAATCAGAAGCTTGAGAAACCATAAAAATACTGACTGAAAACCAAAAGAGCGATGGCGTAGCCTCTCCTAGGAGAATCGCTATTTAGACCTTTGAGAGATGCTGTAGTCACAGCTTGCTGCTTCTGAAATGAATCGCTGTAATGCAGTATATGTCAGGCTCTTAGCTTATGCTAGTGAAGCCCAAAACGTGGGGAAATGAGGGGTGTTTTGTTATAGTAATGGAAGAATTAAAGAGCTAAAATCCCAAAGATAAGAGAGAAAATATGTGAGAATTTGGTAAGGCCCTGGGTGATTCTGGTGCGAAAATTCTACTTAAGAAGATAGGTATAGATACTTAGTTTTGGAATTATGAATGCGTGGTCGTACAGTTGTTTTTGCTCTCGCCCACTGATGACCTGGCTACATTACTATCCTGCTTCTGGTGAGGCCGATAGTTTCTTGCTTGCCAGTCGGTTTAGGCTAACACCTTGCTCAGCGGCTTGAATGGCCAGCTCTCTATGCTGCTCAGGCGGAATCCTCACCATAAATTTCCCGCTGTACTGCTTCTTTGACAGTGGTGCTGGAGGTGACTCGTTATTGGCTTCTAAATCGTTAATACAAGTTTGAACCAAGTCGATAATGCCAGAGAAAGCGGTCTGCTGATTCTCATCGAGCCAACTGAGTCCTGGAAACTCAGCGCACAAGCCGACGAATTCCTCGTCTTCTTCAGACCAAAACACTCTGTAAGTGTAAAATTTAGCATCCATCACATTGCCTCTATTTTCTCAATTGCTGCTAGAACCTGTTTGACCTGACAAGGCTTCCCTTTCCCTTGTTTCGATTGGATATTGACATAGGGTTCGCCCTGCCAGGGCGTTCTATAAACTCGATGACTACCGCCCGTTTGCCGGGGTTCACCAAAGAAGTGGTTACAAACCTTGCACAAATCAGAGAATTTGATCCCTTTGGGATTATTCTCCATACTTGCCAAAATTTTCCGAATGCTAGCCATCGCTACATTAGTATCAATAGTGATACTGTATCATTAGTCATCTTTCAGCGCTGAAAACCAAGATCGACTACGAGCAATGAGTCCAGGAGAGTGATGAAGCCTTTGACTGCTACGACCTCCCATAAGCGCCAACGCAAAAGTGCTGGTTGGCACCTACAACATAGCTACTTGGATACCTATGGCACGACTCCAGTAGATCTGGCGACTAAGCTAGATATATCGCCTGAAGTTGTTGAGCAGTTAATTATTGGTGAGCTGGCCATTACAGCGGCAATGGCGCTTAAGCTAGGTGTCGTATTGGAGACAAGCCCTGAGCTATGGCTTAACTTGCAAAATGCTCATGCTTTGGATCAAGTGAGGCAAGCCGAGCTGATGACGGCGTAGGGAGCTTACGAGTATGGCGATTAGCGATGAATGGACTAGAACGGCCATCCGTCTGGAGCATAAGGGTTATGTGGGAGGCGCGGAACGCGATACTACGGGCTACTTGCAGGGCTCTGTAGAGGGGCTAGAAAACAGCGTCATCGTATATGACGGTAACAATGTTGCTGAGCTAGCTGCTGATTTTGTCAATTCAGTGGATGAGTACTTAGCCGATTGTGAAACTGATGGCATCCCTGCTGAAGCCCCCAAGGTATTGTCTGTAACGTAGTGATGGATAGCTGAGCGATTCTCTTTTAGAGCCTTTAACTCAGCTCATCATCCTGAGTGATTGACGAAAGAAACTTAATTTTCTTCTATGATGAAGTCGTGTTCTGACCGCCTATGACCGCAGCCTCATTAGTGTCTAAGCGCCTGAGCAGGAGCCTGGTTCTAGGACGTGTGGTGATTACCCTGGTGAAGGCACTGCCTATCCCGATTAGAAGATTTTCCGCATACCCGTCCCCGGTCAGGGCACCCTGGTTGTCTCTCCCCAAAAGGGTATGTCTAAATCACCGATAGAGCCTGAAATTTGCGCAATACACCCTCATGCTGCTGGTATCGATATTGGAGCAGAGTCTCACTGGGTGAGTGTTCCACCGGAGCGCGACTCAGCCTCCGTGCGAGAGTTTAGCTGCTTTACGGGTGACCTTTACGCTATGGCCGCTTGGCTCAAACAATGCGGTGTCACTACCGTGGCGATGGAATCGACAGGTGTCTATTGGATACCGGTCTTTCAGATTCTCGAAACCAGCGGTTTGGAGGTGTTCTTGGTCAACGCTCGTCGAGTGAAAATGGTGCCGGGTCGAAAGAGCGATGTGCTCGATTGCCAGTGGCTCCGACAACTGCACAGCTATGGCTTACTCTCAGCATCTTTTCGCCCCAAGGACGCGATTTGCGGGTTGCGCAGCTACATTCGCCACCGAGAACGCCTCACTCAAAGTGCGAGTACTCACATTCAGCGAATGCAAAAAGCTTTGACTGAAATGAATCTCCATTTAAATCGAGTGATCAGTGACGTGACGGGCGTGACGGGGATGGCCATTATTCGAGCGATTGTTGCCGGAGAACGCAACCCAGAAAGACTAGCCTCTTTGAAAGACCCAAGAACGAAGCGCTCGGCAACAGATATTGCCGCCGCCTTGGTCGGTGACTATCGAGCTGAGCAGCTATTCATTCTCACTCAAGAGCTTCAGTTATACGACACCTATCGTCAGCAAATTCAGTCGTGTGATCAACAAATTGAGCAGACGCTGAGCAACTTTGACTCAGACGATAGAGCAGAACCGCCTTTACCGCCCCGTCCCAAAGGCCGTAAACCTAGTCGCAATGCCCCTGAATTTGACTTGCGGGCTCATCTATATCGGATCAGTGGCGTCGATTTCACTCAAATTGATGGCCTCGAATCGCTGACAGTACAAACCATCCTCTCTGAGGTCGGCCTTGACCCCACGCGCTTCCCAACCGTCAAACATTTTGCTTCTTGGTTGGGACTTTCCCCAGGTAGCCGTATCAGTGGCGGCAAAGTCCTCAGCGCTAAAACCCGTAAAGTTATCAATCGAGCGGCTAAGGCATTTCGCATGGCGGCTCAATCTTTAGCAAATAGTAAAACCGCGCTGGGTGCTTTTTATCGTCGGTTGCGTAGTCGGCTCGGCCCACCCAAAGCCATCACCGCAACGGCTCATAAGTTAGCTCGAATTTTCTACCATTTATGGACGACTGGTGACGCTTATGTCGATATGGGTGTCGATGCTTATGAACAGAAACATCAACAGCGCGTGGTCAAAAATCTCAAGCGTAGAGCCAAAGAGATGGGCTTTGAACTGGTACCTCAGCCAGACGCTGGCTAGGGTAGTTTCTTAGAAGAGGCTTTGCGATCGCCTTCTACTCTTTCGCTTCCCTTCTATCGTTGAATGCCCAGCGCAGCCTTAAGCGTTTCAATATCTTTGCCAACATTGGCCCTTCTGCCATAGAGCCCATACTTGTCATGATGCGCCTGTAATTCCTCAGCCATTTCCCCTTCAAGTACTCTCTTTATGATCGTCTGAGAGCGGGTCGAAAGCTGCTTAAGCGTAGACTGATTAACCAACCAACGCTCATTATCATCAGTAGCCTGCTGGTCGTTGTACTGCATGATTTCCCGAATGAGATTAGCAATTTCCCGCTGAGTCTTGTCCGTGTGACTCCCCTCCTCAGAGTGCTTCTCCTGCACAGTAGGCTGCGTCTGCGTAGTTGCTACCGGCTGCACACTCCGCTGCTGTGCCACTGGCCTAGCCACTGCCTGAGCCTGAGCTACTGGCTGAGCCTGCCCAACCACTCCCCCCAGCCCTCCATTGAGCAATTGCTGAAGCTGTGTCAACTGCTGCTGCGAAGCTTCAAATCGAGTGAGCTGAGATCGCAAAGTCTCGACCTCGGCATTCGCCGCACCCAACTGCTGCCTAACCCGCTCATTCTCACCTTTCAGATGAGTATTAAACTCATGAGCCATCGCCAACGACTGCTCAATTACTTTATTTGTGCCAGTGCTACCGCCTGCAACACCCACCATCTGCTCTGCTTCTGCCAGTTTTGCCTGAAGCTCACGATTCTGCCGCCTCCCCTGCTCCAACGCTTCCCTGAGTTCTTCCACCCGCTCAGCTACCTCCGTAGGCTGGCATTCCAACACCCCAGCCAGTGCGATCGCCGCATCAGCAGCGTTCAAAATCGCCTGCATTGTGTCTTGCTGGGTGCCAATACTCATCTCCTCCTGAATAGCCAACACCCGCTGCTTATCATCTTCAGTAATGCCAATACGACTCATAACAATGTCCTCCTGTGGTTTGACCTCTGACAATTTCGGTTTGAATGCTGATATCACTTCAACGTCAGGCTGTTCGAGCTTGATACCCTTACGCTGGCCCTTGTGCGCTGCGATTACTTTGTCAGCAATCTCATAGTCAAAGTAGTGACGACTGGCCGCGAGCGATCGCCTCAGCTCTGTCTGCCCCTCTTCAAGTATTTGATAATGGCCCTGGATAGCGGCTCTGAACTCCAGCTCAGGCACTTCAGACGGGCAGTACCAAAAAGTTGCGATGGTGCTATACACCGCTCTAAACAGATGAGTATAGAGATTGTCCTTCCCTTCTCTGCTGGGCACCAAATCAGTAAAGGTGCGATCGCAAGCCTGAGCAATGGCATGACTATACGCTCGGTTAATTTCCCGATTGCTCATTCCTGATGTATCTACAGCCCGTCGTAACCGCTTTGTTGCAGAGATAACGCTCGCAGCCTTGACCAGTGTTGGAATCTCAAATCGCAGTTCTACCTCTTCTCCTCGTCGCTTCAAAGCCCCTGTAAACCAGACCGACCATTGAGAAGCTTGCTCAAACTGAGCCGTCTGCATCACCTCTGCCGCCCGCCGCCCTGTGACAACTGCCAAGCCCGCTGCAATTTCGCTCCATGAGTCCGACTTCAGCAGCCCTTCTGCTCGCCTAACAATCTCTTCTGGATTCGCAATAGGCTTTGCCGTCCGGCGAGCTACAGCCTGCTCAGAGGGCATGTTGATCTCCGTCCACTCCTCCTTCGTAAAGCCCACCTCATCTAGAGCCGGATGCTGAGGATCGATGGTTTTGATGACTTGCCGTACATCAGTTATTGGATTCTTTTGCTGTGTAGGGGTTTCCAGCCCTCTCAGAGCCATTCTTTCTTTGATTAAAGCGTCCCATTGCTTTGCCTGCTGCTGACCTGCTGGCGTGTTAGGTAAGCCAATGATTTGAGGTAAGAACTCCCGAAGCAATGTTTTCAGCCACTGGGTAGAGCACTGCTCAAGTGCTTTCTCTGCTAATGGGGAAAGTGAGGACATCGTTTTCAACCGAGTCTATTATCTATCTATACACAATATACACGAAATTTTAGTATATAAAGCTATTTCAGTAAAATAATTTCAAAAATAAATATATAGAATTAAGTATATTAAGTATAGATAGTGAATTTAAGTATAAAGGTTTGAAAGGTAAAGCTTGTTCGACCGCGCCTTTCTGTTCAAGTTGTTTAGATGCTTCTCTATCTCTTCAGGCGATATTATATGTCCTGCCCGAACCCATAGATGCCTCTGCCGCTGACGATAGTTGCGATCGCCCCCAATGCCTGGTTTTGCCACAGCATGGACACAGCCAATGGTGTGGTTCTCAGTAGTGCGATTGTAAACAACAAACCCCATCGCTTTACTAGGCGTAGCTCGTATAGTGCCTCAGAGAGTCGCTTTGAGGCTTGAACTTGTTTCAATAGGTCAATGTCTAACGCGCTTAACCATTTACCTTGCTGAAAGCTCCAGCCGCTTTGCTTTTCCATGAGCGCTAGCTCTAGCCAAGTCGTCAAATTGTGCTTTGCGCCATTCTGAACATCGTGAGCCGATGCCAATATGCACATTGAGCAAGATAGCCGACTATTCCCACTCACGTAAGCC